>JAXLRL010000020.1:0-76809 GCA_046331125.1 Acidimicrobiia bacterium | reverse complement strand
GACTGCTCGTCGGACCGATCGTCGGGAACCGGAGCCACATCGGCTTCATCGGCCGGCGCGGTCGCAATCGGAGTGATTCCCCCGAGATGGCGCAACGGCAGGTCGGGATGGGCAACATCGAATCCTTCGATCCGGCGAACACATCCCGACCTGCACCGCGATCCTGCGCTTCCGGGTGGCCGCGCCGCCAGGGACGTTCGTCCCCCCGCCGTGGGTCGTCGGACCCGTGACTCGGCCACGCGGGTCGTGATAGGAAGCGACACCGCGGCACGAGCGAGAGGAGCGCGGTGACCGACGTCGTCGAGACCAGGCACGGGAGGGTGCGCGGCGCGTACGACGACGGGCACGCGGTCTGGTCGTTCAAGGGCATCCCCTACGGGGGCGACACCGGCGGCGCGAACCGCTTCCACGCTCCCCGCCCGCCCGAGCCGTGGGCCGGTGTGCGCGACTGCGTGGAGTACGGGCCGTCGTGCCCGCAGATGAGTGTCGCCGAGTTCACCGGCCAGACGTTGCCCGACCTCGCCGAGTCGATGATGGGCGTGTGGAACACCGAGCGCGTGACGAGTGAGGACTGCCTCGTCGTCAACGTGTGGACGCCCTCGTGCGACCCCGCCGTGCAGCGGCCGGTCCTCGTGTGGCTGCACGGCGGCGGGCTCAACACCGGCTCGGCGTCGTGGCCGCTCTACGACTTCGCCAACCTCGCGCACAACAACGACGTCGTGGTCGTGAGTGTGAACCACCGCCTCGGCGTGCTCGGCTTCCTCGACCTGTCTTGGCTCGGTGGCGACTTCGTCGACACCGGCAATGCGGGGGTGCTCGACATCGTCGCCGCGCTCGAGTGGGTGCGCGACCACGCGGAGGGCTTCGGTGGCGATCCCGGCAACGTGACCGTGTTCGGTGAGTCGGGCGGCGGCTTCAAGACCAACCTGCTGCTCGGGATGCCCGCGGCGGAGGACCTGTTCCACCGCGCGTTCGTGATGAGCGGCGCCGCGCTCGTGGTGCAGGAGCGCGAGGAGGCCCAGCACAACGCGCTGCTGCTCCTCGACGAGACGGGGTGCACGCGCGAGCCCCGTCGTCTGCACGACCTCGACGCGGCCGCGCTCGTCGCCGCGGAGCTCACCGTGCGCGGCGGTCCGCACCCGGTGATCCAGGCCGGGCCGCGCTTCGGGCCGGTCATCGGCGCAGCGATGCCGCAGCATCCCGTCGACGCGATCCGCGGCGGATCCGCGCAGGGTGTGCGCGTGGTCGCCGGTTGCACCACCCACGAGATGTTGCCGTTCCTCGATGCCCCCGATCTCTGGTCGCTCGACGACGACACCGTGCGGGCGCGTCTCCGTGAACTGCTGCCTGAGCACGCCGACCGCATCGACGCCGGCTACCGCGCGACGCGGCCCGACGAGTCGCCCACCTCGCGCTACGTGCAGATCGTCAGCGACTGGGCGATGCGCATCCCGCACGTCCGTCTCGCCGAGGCGGTGGCGGCTGGCAACGGGCGTGCCTTCATGTACCGCTTCGCGTGGGGCGGGCTGGGCCCCGACGGCATCGTACGATCAGGCCACGGCTCCGACATGCCGTTCTGCTTCGACAACCTCGCGGTCGCGACCGCGTTCGACGGCCCGCACGCGGCACCGCTCGTGCAGGCGATGAGCGGCGCACTGGTGTCGCTCGCGCGAGACGGGCGGCCCGGCCACCTCGGCACGCCGATGTGGCCCGCCTACGACACCGACCTGCGGGCGACCATGCGCATCGACGTGGAGCCCGAGCTCGAGTTCGACCCCTGCGGTGTGGAACGGGCCCTCTGGGACGGCGTGGCCGACGCGGCGATCGGACTGCGCGCCTGAGCGTGTTTGACGGCGCCCCCAATCGTCCGACAATTTGAGCGGACGAGCGGTGCGACACCAGGGGGAAGCGCCATGACCAGCGGGAACGACTACGCCTTCGTCGACGCGGACAACCACTACTACGAGTCCGAGGACTGCTTCACCCGCTACGGCGACGAGGACGTCCAGAAGTTCGTGAAGTGGGTGCAGCAGGGGAAGCGCAAGTTCCTGCTGTTCGGCAACGTGATGCAGACGATGGTCGCCAACCCGACCTTCGACCCGATCACCAAGCCCGGCATCCTGCACCAGCGGCTCAAGGAGCTCGCCGAGGGCGGGGATCGGAAGAACTACCACGGCATGGACAGCACCCGCTTCGTGCTGGAGCGCCTGCCCGCGCACTACCAGGACCGCGACGCACGCATCATGGTGATGGACGAGCAGAACCTCGACAAGGTGTGGATGTTCCCCACCCTCGCGGTCGGCGTGGAAGGCCTCAACCCCGACAACATCGACCTCACCTACAAGACGTTCCACGCCTTCAACCAGTGGCTCGAGGACGACTGGGGTTGGGCGTACCGAGACCGCATCTACAGCGCCGCCGCGATCCCCGTGCTCGACCCGCAGCGCGCGGTGGAGGAGCTCGACTTCGTGCTCGGGCGCGGTGCGCGCCTCGTCACGTTGCGACCGGGGCCGGCGAACGGCCGCTCACCCGGTGAGCGGGAGTGGGACCCGTTCTGGGCGCGCCTCCAGGAGGCCGACGTTCCCGTCGCCTACCACATCCACGGCGGCGCCGATCAGTACGACGCCGCGTTCAAGCTGCTGTTCCAGCGCTACGGCGTGACCGATCCGCTGTACCACCAGAACATGAAGAGCGCGATGTTCTTCGGTGACCGGTCGATTCTCGACACGATGATCTCGCTCGTGCTCGGCAACGTGTTCGGGCGCTTCCCGAAGTTGCGCGTCGCGACGGTGGAGCTCGGCTGCGCGTGGGTGGAGTACCTCATGCACGTGCTCGACCACGCCGGCGTGTCGATCACCAACCGCTACATCGAGGCGTTCGGCGAGACGGTGGAGGAGCGGCCCTCCGAGGTGTTCAAGCGTCACGTGTGGGTGTCGCCCTTCCCCGAGGAGGACATCGAGCGGCTGGTGGGTGCGATCGGCGCCGACCGCGTGCTGTTCGGCTCCGACTGGCCGCACGCCGAGGGCACGGAGCTGCCCGCCGACTACGCCCGCTACGTGGAGAAGCTCGGCCCCGACGACTCGCGCCTCATCATGCGTGACAACGCGCTGGAGCTGATGAGCCCGAGCTGACGCGCCGATTGCGGGTCCGGCCGGAAATCGGTGGGCGCGCGCGTCCGGCGGTCCCGACAATTGGGCGATGAGTGCGGCAGCCCCACCCGTCGACGTCGTCGTCAGGCCTGCCGTCAGCGCCGACGAGGACCTGTTGTGGGAGATGCTCGCGTACGCGGCGCACGCGGATCAGGGTGCGCGCGGCAACCCGGTGCTCGAGCGGCACGTGCGCGACTGGGGCCGCGACGGAGACCTCGGGGTCGTCGCGGAGCTCGGCGGCGAGCCGGTGGGCGCGGCATGGTTGCGGCTGCTGGTGGGTGACGAGCAGGCCACGCCGGCGTTCGTCGACGAGGCCACCCCGGAGCTGGTGATCGCCGTGGCCCCGGAGGCGCGCGGTCGTGCCGTCGGCTCGGCGATGCTCACCCGGCTGCTCGAGGCCGCCGCGTCCCGCTACCCGCGGGTCACGCTCAACGCGCGGGCTGACAATCCCGCGATCCGGCTCTACGAACGCCACGGGTTCACGCGACTCGACGAGATCACGAACCGCGTCGGGACGCGGTCGGTGCGGATGCTCTGGGTGCCGTCGGCCCGCTGATCAGGCGAGCACGCCGCTCACCACGAGGTGGCGGTCGCCGATCGCCTCGACGGCGAGGTTGTGGGCGAGGCCCGCGCCCGCGAGCTGCTCTTCCACCTCGTCGGGGCGGTAGGCGGCGCGCAGCGACGCGCGGAAGTCCTCCACCAGCACGTCGGGCTCGCCCGCGGCGTACTGCGCGACGAGGGCATCCACGGTTGTGTCGTCGGCGGGGCGGCGCAGGTCGAGGCGCGTGCACCACTGCGCAGGCGGCGAGCGCGGACGGTCGACCACAGCACGGCCGGGTCGTCGAGGTGGTGCAGCAGCAGGTCGACACCACCGTCGAAGCGGCCGAGGCGGGCGCGCTCGTCGTCGCTCGCGGGCAGGTGGAGCTCGACGAGCTCCACGCGGTCGGTCAGCCCGAGCCGGGCCACCCGTTCGCGTCCGAACCCCAGCATCACCGGACCCGCGTCGACCCCCACGAACGTCGCAGCCGGCAGCGCGGCCGCGTAGCGCGACAACACGTCGGCCGGACCGCAGCCGAGGTCGACGACGCGTGGCGCGCCCGCGCGCAGCGACGGGTGGCGCGCCAGGAGATCGGCGACCACCGCGTCGTGCGGGGCGGCGAAGTCGGCGTCGCTGTAGGCGCGTGCCTGGGCCGGGTCCTCCATGAGCTCCGGCTCGGGCACGCGCCCGAACGAGGCGGTCACTCCCAGTCGGACATCTCCGCGGGGCGCGACTCGACGAGGCGCACGAGCGGGATGGTGCGGTCGGTGCGCTTCTGGTAGTCGGCGTACCAGGCGCGGTCCTCCACGAGCAGCGCGTAGAGGCGGTCGTGCTCCTCACCCTCCTCGAGGATGTCGGGCGTCGACCAGAAGATGCCGTCCTGCACGCGGACCAGCACCTCGGGGTTGGCGTCGCGGTCGCGCAGGTTGACGAACCACGCGGGGTGCTTCTCGTGACCGGCGAAGCTGGCCACCACCACGCGCACACCCTCGGGGTCGCGCCAGAACGGCAGCGCGATCTTGTGGACGTTGCCCGACTTCCGGCCGATGGTGCGGATCATCACGTGGTGCATGCCCGCCTGGACCCAGACCGCGTCGTCGTTCGTCTGCTCGAGGTACTCGACGTGCATCTTGGTGATGTTCGGGATCTCCTCGTGCGAGGGGGTGTCCCAGGCCTGCTCCACCTTCTGGTCGGTCGCCATGTCGTGCCTCTTTCCCGCTGCGGTGTGGTGTGGACGGGTGATTCTTCCAGATCGGGCGCCCGGAGGCGCCGGGTCGGCGGGTGACGCTAACGTGCCGCCAATCAGGTGAAGGTATCCGGATACTGGAGGAACCGTGGTCGACTCGCTCAACATCTCCACCGACGAACTGCGCCGTCGGTACGAGGAAGAGGCCGAGAAGCGCATCCAGCACGGTGTGCGCGACTACATCGACATGGTCGACATCGCCGACAGCGAGTTCGACCGTGACCCGTATGCGGAACCGCTCGAGCGTGACGCGATCGTCGAGGAGACCGACGTCGTCATCGTGGGCGCAGGCTGGTCGGGCCTCACCGCCGCCTGCTACCTCCACGAGCAGGGCGTCGACAACTACCGGATCATCGACAAGGCCGGCGACTTCGGCGGCACCTGGTACTGGAACCGCTACCCGGGCTGCCAGTGCGACGTCGAGGCCTACACCTACCTTCCCCTGCTCGAGCAGACCGGCTACATGCCGAAGCAGAAGTACGCGACCGCGCCCGAGATCTTCGCCTACGCGCAGCTGCTCGGCCGTCAGTGGGACGTCTACCCGCACGCGCTCTTCCAGACCAGCGTCACCGGCATGGTGTGGAACGAGGACACCAAGCGTTGGCGCGTTACCACCACGCGCGACGACGTCATCGACGCGCGCTTCGTCGTGATCTGCGGTGGCGTGCTGCACGTCGCCAAGCTCCCCGGCATCCCCGGCGTGTACGACTTCGAGGGTCCCGCGTTCCACACCGCGCGGTGGAACTACGACGTCACCGGTGGTGGTCCCGAGGAGTTCATGGACAAGCTCGGCGACAAGGTCGTCGGCATCATCGGCACCGGCGCCACCGCGGTGCAGGCCGTGCCGAAGCTCGCGGAGGCCGCGAAGGAACTGATCGTGTTCCAGCGCACGCCGTCGTCGGTCAGCCCGCGCAACCAGCGTCCCACCACGCCCGAGGAGTGGGCCGAGATCACCGCCGAGCCCGGCTGGCACGAGCGCCGCATGGAGAACTTCATCGCCGGCACGATCGGCGCCCAGCCCGAGGTCGACCTGATCAAGGACGGCTGGACGGAGATGTTCTGGTACGACCCGAAGAACCCGCCGCGCAACGACGAAGAGGCGAAGTTCCTCGAGGACTGGGACAACCAGCAGATGCAGAAGGTGCGTCAGCGCATCGCCGACACGGTGAAGGACCCGGAGACGGCCGAGAAGCTGATGCCCTGGTACAAGATCAGCTGCAAGCGGCCGTGCTTCCACGACGAGTACCTGCCCGCGTTCAACCGCGACAACGTGAAGCTCGTCGACACCGACGGCATGGGCGTCGACCGCATCACGCCGAAGGGTGTGGTCGTCGGTGACACCGAGTACCCCGTCGACGTGCTGATCTACTCGACGGGCTTCGACAACACGTCGTTCTACAGCCACCGACTCGGCTTCGACCCGATCGGCAAGGACGGTGTGTCGCTGTCGGAGGCATGGGCCAAGGGCATGTACTCGCTGCACGGTGCGCTCGCCGACGGCTTCCCGAACATGTGCATGAACCAGGCGCTCCAGGGCGGCCAGCACATCAACATCGCGTACGCGTCGACGAAGACGTCGGAGCACCTCGCGTGGGTGATCGCACGCTGCCTCGAGGACGGCATGTGCATCGAGGCCGACCGCCCGGCGGAGGAGGACTGGTTCAACTACATCATCCAGTCCGCGCTGCCGTACTTCGCCTACTTCGCCAACTGCACGCCGGGCTACCTGAGCAACGAGCGCAAGGAAGCCGACGAGAGCATGAGCCGCAGTGCCTGCTACATGGGCAGCGCGGTCGACTTCAAGGGCGAGCTCGAGAAGTGGCGCGACGGCAAGTTCCGCGGCACCACGCGCACGCCCTACTAGGCACATGGCGCTCTCCGAGGAGCTGACCGAGCTGTTCTCGCTCGACGGTCGCGTCGCGATCGTCACCGGTGGCGCGCGCGGCATCGGGGCGGAGATCGCGCGCACGCTCGAGGGCGCGGGCGCCACGGTGGTGCGCGCCGACGTCGCGGGCGAGGGAATCGTGCCGTGTGACGTGTCGTCGAAGGAGCAGGTCGACGCGCTCGTGGCCGACGTGGTCGCCGAGCACGGGCGCCTCGACATCTACGTGAACAACGCGGCGATCATCGTCAACAACTCGGTGCTCGACACGCCGGAGGACGAGTTCGACCGCGTGCTGGGCGTGAACCTCAAGGGCACGTTGTTCGGCTGCCAGGCCGCGGCGAAGGCCATGCTCCCCGCGGGCAAGGGCGCGATCGTGAACATCGCGTCGCAGGGGGCCGACACGCCGGCGGCGGGCATCGTCTCGTACGCGGTGTCCAAGGCAGCGGTCGTGCAGCTCACCCGCACGCTCGCGTTCGAGCTGGCCACGAGCGGCATCCGGGTGAACGCGGTGGCCCCCGGCTTCACCGAGACGCCGATGACGAGCCGGCACTACACGGGCGACGACGGCGTGGTCGACGAGGCGGCGCGCGACCAGGTGTGGGGCGCGATGAAGGCACTCAACCCGATGGCGGTGATCGGCGAGCCCGCCGACCAGGCGCTCGCCGTGCTCTACCTGGTGAGCGACGCGGCCAAGTTCGTGACCGGCCAGGTGATGCGGCCCAACGGCGGCGGCCACATGGGCTAGTCGTCAGTCGACGGCCAGCTCGCCCAGCTCCGACCACCCGGTGCCCGGCACCGACACGTTGACGATCGCGGGCGTCTCCACGAGGTGGCGCAGCAGGTGCGCGCGCGGCGCCGAAGTGCTCCGACTGCACGTGCGCGGCGCCGGCGTCGTCGTCGGCGAACGCCTCGACCAGCACGTACTCGTTGGGGTCGTCGAGGCTGCGCGACCACTGGAACCAGAGGCAGCCGGGCTCCGCGCGCGTGGCGTCGGTGAACGCGCGCACGATCTCGGGCCACTCCTCGGCGTGCTCCGGCTTCACGCGGAACTTGGCGGTGATGAAGATCACGGGGGCTCCTCGGGCGTCAGGCGATCTGGAAGTCTGCCGCATCGATCGTGCGGGTGAGCTCCCAGTACTGGTCGATCGGCCACGGCGACAGGGTGAACACCTTGCCCTGCGGGTTCTTGTAGTGGCTGTGGCGGATCGAGGGGTGCGCCCACACGAGCTGGCTGATCTCATGCTGGTGCCACTCGGCGTACTCGTCGTGCACCTTCTCGTCGACCTCGATGCTGCGGGCGCCCGAGGTGAGCACGAGGCGGATCGCCTCCATCGCGTGGCTCATCTGGAACTCGGAGTGGAAGAACAGGCTGGAGCTGTGCGCGAGGTTCGTCCCCGGCCCGTAGAGGCAGAACAGGTTGGGGAAGTGCGGCGCGCGTACACCCCGAGGTACGCAGTCGGTTCGTCGCCCCACTGCTCGCGCAGTGACACGCCGCCGCGCCCGCTCACCTCCATGGGCGCGAGGAAGTCGTTGTGCTGGAAGCCGGTGGCGAAGCAGATGACGTCGGCCTCCCGCTTCACGCCGTCGGTGGTGACGATGCCGTCGGGCGATGCGCGCGATCTCCGTACGCACCAGCTCCACGTTCGGCTTGCACAATGCCTGCAGCCAGTAGCCGTCGTCCTGCAGGAGGCGCTTGCCCGACGACGGGTAGTCGGGGATCGACTTCTCGATCAGGTCGTCGCGGCCGTCGAGCTGGGATCGGATCCACTGCTCCATCGCCTCGCCGCGCTGCGCTTTCGACTCGTTGATCCAGCGTGCGTCGTCGTCGGTGTACTCGGGGTTGATGCGGTACACGTCGGTCCCCGTCGCGATGCCGGGGTACGTCATCATGAAGCGGAACCAACGCGCGTAGAACGGCAGGTGGCGCAGCGCCCAGCGGTCACCCGGCGGCACGTGCTGGCGGTAGATCGGGTTGCGGATCATCCACTGCGCGGTGCGCTGGTAGATCGTGAGCTGCTCCACGTCGTCGGCGATCGACGGCGCGATCTGGAAGCCGCTCGCGCCCGCGCCGACGAGCGCGAACTTCTTGCCGTGGAGATCGAGGTCGACAGGCCAGCGCGCCGAGTGGAACGACTGCCCCGCGAAGGTGTCCATGCCCTCGATGCTCGGGAGCTTCGGGAGGTTCAGCGATCCCACCGCGCTCACGACGAAGCGGTAGTCCTCCTCGACCTCCTCTCCTCCCTCGCTCGCGTCCGCTCGCTCCGTCTTCACTCGCCAGACGCTCTTCTCCTCGTCCCAGGTCAGTGACTTCACCGCGGTGTCGAACCGGCAATGGGGGCGCAGGCCGAAGTCGTCGAGGACGCGCGCGAAGTAGTCGCGCAGCTCGGGCCACTGGCAGTAGTACTCGCTCCAGTGGTCGCTCGGCACGAACGAGTAGCAGTACTGGTGGCTGCCGACGTCGACCCGCGCGCCCGGGTAGTGGTTCTCGTACCAGGTGCCGCCGGGCGCGGGGTTCTTCTCCACGATGGTGAACGGCAGGCCCGCCTGGGTGAGGCGGATGCCGGCGAGGATGCCCGACAGGCCGGCGCCGATCACCAGCACCGGCGACGCGGCCTTCACGTCGGCGGGGATGTCGTCGCCCCAGGTGATCGCGCGGTTGTCGCCGCCGGCGAACTGCATGTCCTCGAAGAACATCTTGCGCAGGCGTCCCTCGAGCGGCCGGCCCGCGAGGTAGCCCATCATCTCGGCGAGCACGTCGTCGCCGAGCTCGACCGGCTCGCAGCCGCCGTCGCGGTACGCGAGCACCGCGGGCAGCGCCGCGGCGCGGATCGCGTCCTGCTGCTCCGCGGTGAGGCCGGCCTGGTAGTCGATGGTCGAAGGGATGGTGGGCAGCGGGTGCTCGCGTATCCACGACCCGTCGCCGGTCATGTGCACGAGCAGGCAGAGCAACGGGGATGTTGGCGTCGGCGAGCGCGGCGGCACGCGGCGTCGTCGGCGTCGGCGGCCGTGACGAGGTGGCCGGCGTGCGGGTTCCTCATGCGGGCATGGTGCCCCGGGCGCGAGTTCCCGGCAACCGCGTGCGACGATGCCCGGCGTGACCGGCCGCCGCGAGCAGCTCGAGCAGATGGTGGCCGTCGCGAACTCGGCTTGGCGCGCCGGGAGGAGGTCGATCCCGGGCTCGTGCTCGCCCTCGGCGATCCCGACGGCCGGCTCGTGGCCTACGGCACGCTGCGACCGGGCGAGGCGAACGAGCACGTGCTCACCGATGCGATCGGTACCTGGACCGCGGCGACCGTGCGCGGCGTGGTGGGTGACTGGCGCGGCTACCCGATCCTCCGGCCCGATCCGCTCGCACCGGCGGTCGACGTGATGGTGCTGGTGTCCGAGGACCTCCCGCGTCTGTGGCCCCGCCTCGACGTTCGAGGGCCCGCGATACCGCAGGTGGATCGTCTAGAGCGTCGGCGACGTGCGGCGCAGGCTCGGTGTACGTCGAGGGCGTGAACGGCGCCTTCGTGCGTTGACGAGTGTCGCGGATGCGGTCCGGAACCCGCCCGGATAGTGTCCGCCGGGCACTCGAGGGCACGAAGACACAAGGGGCGCATGGTGCGCAGACTGCGGATCCTCGCGGCGGTCGTTCCATCGCCGCGTTCGGTTTCGTCGGGAAGCCCCGCAGTGGCGGCGGCGACCCTCGTTGTCACGACCACCGCAGACGGGTCGGCCACTCGACGAACTGCACCGACGCCAGCGCCGCGACGGCCTGCTCGCTGCGTGGCGCGATGCTGACCGCGACCTCCGTCGACGGTGGCCACCATCGAGCTCAAGAACGGGGTCACCTACTCGCTGACCGACGGTGAGCTCGACCACTCGAGCAGGAACGCTGCGCCACCATCGTCGGCAACGGGTCGACGATCGACGGCCAGAGACCGCGCATCGAAGCGGGGTCGGGCGCACTCACCCTCCAGAACCTCACCCTCACGGGCGGGAAGGCCAGCAGCATCGCGCCGCCGAGACGGGCGAGCAGTCCAGGCCGCCGGCCCGGTGGTGCTCGAGCAGGTGCAGGCGTTCGGCAGCGAGGTCGAGCTACTACGTCTACAAGCCGCCGGCGGCGCTGATCACGCCACCGGCCTCCTGCAGGTCTCCGGTGGGGCGTACTGGGGCAACACCGCCACGAAGGGCGGCCTCGGACATGCCTACGGGCGCCCTGTACGGCGACGACGTGGTGAACATCACCAACGGCACGGACTTCCACGACAACACCGCGGGCCTCGGCGGCAATTCGTGGGCGCCGAGCAGTTCCAGCGTGTCGGAGGCGACCTTCACGAGCAACCTGTCCGACGAGCGCGCCGGCGCGATCGGCACCGACGGCTTCGCCAACGCCGACGACTCCACCTTCGTGGACAACCTGGCGTCCGGCTCGTCCGCCACGGGGGGTGCCGTGTACACCGGCGGCGCCTTCTCCACGACGAGCTCATCGTACACGGGGAACACCGCCGTCTTCGACGGCGCGGTCTGCCGGACCAGAGCTCGGCAGCGCCACGATGACGGCCGCAGCAGCCAGGCGCTCGGCAGCGGTGCGAGCGGCGGCGAGGTCTGTACTCGGCCGAGCACCGTCACGCCGAACTCGCCGTCGACGGTGAACGGCAAGCCGGGCGTTCGACGAGTTCCACGGCGACGCCAAAGTCGTTCCCGGCCAGCGGCAGGATCTGCGGCATCGCTGGTGATCCTCGACGGAACGACAAGAAGTGTCGCAGAACATCGCCTCCTACGACGGCGTCGGCGGCCGGGGTGTACTCGAGGCCGCGATCAGGCGGGCGAGTCGACCGTCACCGGCAACACGGCGCAGAACGATCCGAACGAGGGCACGGAAGCAGGCAGCAGTGGGGCGGCCTCGCTGCGCCGGGCGTGCATCGGTGCAGTTCTCCCGGTGGCAGCCAATGCCGCGCCGACCGGGGCCGCCATCCGCGGCGCAGTCGTTGCAGTCGTCGGCGTCGGTGTTGGCGTACGCGTCCGGTGGCTCGGCGTGGACAGTGGATCGACGACCTCGGTCGGCTACTCGTACGACGACGACGGTTCGTGCGGCTTCCCGCCGCCGCGCACGACCGCGTCGAGCGGTTCCGACCCGATGCTCGGTGCGCTGGCCGACAACGGCGGTCCGACGCGAACGATGCACCCGGAGGCGGGCAGCCCGCTCGTGAGCGCGATCCCGAGCGGTTCGTGCACGGGCTGTGACCGCCACCGATCAGCGGGGCGTGGCCCGGCCTGGGCAGCGCCTACGACATCGGTGCGGTGATGATCGCGGTCGCGGTCAACCCGCAGTTCACCAGCTGAGAGGTCAGGGGATGAGGAGATTCGCCGCTGTCGTGGAAACGGTCGCGCTGTCGACGTCGGCGGCGCTGCTCGCCGGGATCGCCACGGTGTTCCCGACGACCTTGCCGCGCGTCGTCGACGAGTCGTGGTGAACACCACCGTAACGACGTCGCTGGTCCTCGTGCACCGACAACGACCCGAGCACTCTGTGCTCGTTCCGCCAGGCGCTGACGGCCGCGACGACCGACGGAGACATCGTGCAGCTGAGCCGAGCGCGACTACCTCCTCGTGTACGGCGAGCTGCAGCACGACGACCACGATCTGCACGATCGAGGGGAACAGCTTTGAGCAGTCGACGGCCAGGTGAACACGCAGGCGCTGCGCAACGGCTCGAGCGCTGACGGTGAACGACCTCACGATCACGAACGGCTACCGACAGTACCCCGGCGGCAATACGGCGGGGGCCTGTACGCCGGTGGCAGCACCACCCTCGACAACGTGTCCGTCACCAACGGCAAGATCCATGGTGCTCAACAAGCTCAGCGGCGGCGGCGTCTACGGCGGCAGGACCTCACGATCAACGACGGGGCCTTCACCGGCAACACGGCCGAGACCGACGAGTACCGAGAAGGCAGCCGTACGGCCAGGATCGCGGCGAAGGGCACGATGACGGTCACCGGTGCCACGGTGACCATTCCAACCTGATCACCCGGCAACGGCGACGACCGCGGCATCGGTGGCGGGATCTTCGGTCAGGGACTCGTGGCGGTCGTCGACTCCACCACGGCGAACAGCAACGTCGATGGACGAGGGCGGCATCGAGACCGATGGTGCGGTCGACATCATCCCGATTCCGTCGTGTCGGACAACAGCGTCGACGGCATCGTCGGTGGGGTCTCGGGCATCGAGCTGACCATCAGCGGTTCGCAGATCAACAGGAACGTCGCCGGTCTCGGCGACGGCACCGGCGATGAGCATGCCGACGATCTCGATCACCGGCTCGCAGCTGGTCGCCAACAAGGGAGGCGGCGCCGGTGGCGCGGTCAAGGCGACACCGTCACGATCGCCTACGTCGACGAATGCCCCGTTCAACGAGTCGACCGTGGTGGCGGGGTGTGGGCCGGGAAACGGCCAGCCTGACGTCGACCGTGGTCGTCGACAACGTGGCGTACTCCCGCACCCTCGCGCAGGGTGGCGGTGTCTGGAGCAGGCGAAATTGACGTGAGCCTGCAGGGCCGCGACCGTCACCGGGAACGTGGCGCAGATCGTGACGCCGAGCGCGACTGCGCGCCGTGTGTGCGCGGAGGGTGGCGGCGTGTACTCGGCGCAGACGATCACCCTCGACAGGACAGTGGTCGACAGCAACACCCTGCGCGAGTACGGCGGCTCACGGCGGCGGCCTATTCGCGCTGGTCGCCGTCGACGCCACCAACTCGACGATCGTGAACAACGTGGCGGCGATCGACCCGAACGTCGTCCCTCCGAGCGACGGCGGCGGGATCGCGGCACCGTCGGTCGCGCTGCGGTTCGTGACCGTGGCGGGCAACACCGCGGCGCACGGCGCCAGCGTGTCGGCGCAGTCGCTGCAGTCGGCGACCGGTGGTGGCGAACCACCAGTCCAGGCGCGGACTGCGCGGTGGCGTCCACGTCGTCGGCCAGGAGTACTCGGCCGACGACGACGGTTCGTGCGGCTTCAGCGCCGACGTGTCGGGCGGTGCCGACCCGATGCTCGGGCCGCTCGCCGACAACGGCGGACCCACACCGACGATGCACCCGCTGCCCGGGGGCCGCTCGTCGGCGCGATCCCGAACGGGTCGTGCACCGGCGTGGCGACCGACCAGCGGGATCACCCGACCACCGGGGTCGCGGCTACGACATCGGGGCAGTCGAAGTGATCGGCGTCGTGGTGAGCCCGCGGTTCACCGGCTGGCGCCGCACGGTTGCACGGAGAGGAACGGTCGTGAAGAAGCTCATCGCGGGCAGCGGGTCAACGCTGCTGTCGTTCGGGATCCTGGCCAAGTGGCAGGCGCCGGTGCAGGCCGCGTCGACGCTGGTGGTCACCACGACGGCCGACGAGAACGGGTCCGCGAGCGACTCGCACCGTGCTTCAGCCCGGCGTGGCGTGTTCCGTCGCGCGAGGCGCTGGCCGCCGCCTGTCCGACGGCGACACCGTGCAGTTGCAGATCGGCGTCACGTACACCCTCGCCCACGGCCAGCTCGACCACGGCGACACGTCGGTGACCATCGAGGGCAACGGTTCCGTCGTCGACGCGGGCGGCTCGTCGCGGGCGTTCGTGCAGGGCACCGGGACGTTCTCGATCACGGATCTGCTGATCACGGGCACGCACGCGCAGTCGCTGATCGACGAGAACGGCGGTGCGATCGAGGCGGGCGGCGACGTCGTGCTGACGTCCGCGCAGATCCAGGGCGAGCAGATCTGAAGAGCGACACCGCAACCGCGGGGCGGGGCCATCTACCTTGCTGGGTGACGTGCACTGGCCGACTCCGACATCCAACGCGATCCAGATCACCTCCGGCCTCGGCAACGTGGGGCGAGCGCGGTCGCCACCGGCGCGGTGACGCTCACCGGGAGCACCGTGCGCGATCACCGCGAGCGGCGACGGGTTCGGCGGTGCGATCTACGCCGGAGGCGCGGTGTCGATGACGTCCTCCACGGTGGACCAGAGCGGGAGGCGTGGCGATCACCGGCGGTGGCGTGTACGCCGCCGGTCCGATCCGCTCGTACGGCATGGCCTCGACGGTGGCCGGCAACTCCGGGCGTCAGGGTGGGGGCCTCGAAGTCCGAGTCGACCGTGACGATCACGAGCGGCAGCGCCGTCTCCGGCAACACGGTCTTCTGGCAGAGCGATGCCTTCGGGGGGCACGGCGTCTACCGCCGGGAGCGACGTGACGGTGAGCGACTCGACCGTGTCGGACAACGTGACGACCGTACAACAACAACAACATCGGGGGGGGGGGGGGGGGGGGGGGGGGGGGGGGGGGGGGGGGGGGGGGGGGGGGGGGGGGGGGGGGGGGGGGGGGGGGGGGGGGGGGGGGGGGGGGGGGAGGAACGATCGGCGGAGGCGGCATCTACGCGCTGGGGTCCGGTCACCCTCGACGGCGCCACGCTGCACCGACAGCCGGGTCGCGATCTATGAACTCGACCGAGGGCGGCTACGGGGAGCGGCGTGCACGCCGTCGGCACGGTCTCGGTGATCGGGTCGTCGTGTCGGGCAACAACGTCTGCAACTGCCTCCCCGGGACCACGGCGACGGCGGTCGCCGGGGCCACGATGCGGGCGGCGCCCCGGTGTCCGTCGCGGAGACCCCGTCAGGATTCGGGGGACCGAAGTACATCGGCGGGGGATCTCCTCCGACAACACGGTGACCGTGGTCGGATCGCAGTTCACGGGCAACCTGGCGATGCTCGGAGGCGCGCTCGCCGGACCTCGCGTGGTGGTGACGGCCTCCGCGGCTTCGCCGGCAACACCGCGGAAGGACCGGACAACGTCGCCTTCAGCGGGACCATCAGGTGGGGTGGGCGCGATCCTGCGCGTCCGAGTCGGCCGATCTCACCGACGTCACGATCCAGGAGCAGTCAGGCGGTGGACGACGGCGGTGCGCTCTGGGTCGGTGGCACCGCGACGATCGAGGGATCGCTCCTGGTCGGCAACACCGCGGGCGGACTGGGTGGTGGTCTGTGCGCGGAGGGCGCGACCCTCCAGGGCGACGATCGCACTGAACACCTCGCAGTGGGGCGGCGGTGCCTACACCGCAGGGAGTCTGGCCGGCACCGACCTCTGGGTCGCGGCAACCACGCCATCGGCGGCAACGGCTTCCAGGGCCAGGGGGGCGGTATCTGGTCGGCTGCCGTCGCGCTGACCGACTCGGCCGTCACGTTCAACACCGCCGGACCCGACGGCACCGGTGGTGGGGTGTACTCCACGGGCTCAGTGGCGCTGACCAACACGACCGTCGCCGGGAACCTCGCGACCAACGACCCGAACCAGTTCCCGCCGACCGGGACCGGTGGTGGCGTCGCCGCGGGATGTGGTCACGGCCCAGTTCTCGACCATTGCCGACAACCAGGCCGCGAGCGGCGCCAACGTGAGTGCCACGAGCCTCGACTCGGCCGCGACCGTGGTGGCGTACGCGGGTGGTGGCGGGAACTGTGCCGTCGGCTCGACCTCGTCGGCGGGCTACTCCTACGACGACGACGGCTCGTGCGGGTTCACGGCCCGCCACGACGTGTCCGGGCCCGGACCCGCAGCTCAGGCCAGTCGGTGACAACGGTGGGGGGACGCCCACCATGCACCCGCTCCCCGGCAGCCCGTGACCTGGTGGGGCGCGATCCCGAACGGGTCGTGCACCGGCTGCGTGGCGACCGACCAGCGGGGGATCACCCGTCCGCAGGGCCGGGGCTACAGCATCGGCCCGGTGGAAGTGCTGGGCGTCCTGGTGAGCCCCAGTTCACCGAGGATGACGCCGCGAACGGTCTGACCGTTCGAGAAGCGCGGATTCCCCGCCGATACCTACCTCCGTGCCCGGGGCCACGGGCGGAGGACCACGACATGAAGCGGTGCACCACTTGGGCATGGCGAAGACGGAGGTGGGGCGACGTCGGCGCGGGCGACCGCGGCCAGCGCCCGCAAGGACACGTGGTGGGGCCACCGCTACCGCCTCGACAACGCTCTCCGCGGTCCGTTCATGGTGGTCGCATGGATCGCCGCCGTGACTGCGGCGGTCATCCTCGTGTCGGCCGTGGTGCTCGCGGTGATCGGTGTCCGCATCGGTGACCACCGGGTCGGCCTGCTCGAGGGCATCTGGCAGTCGATGCTGCGCGTCGTCGACCCGGGCACGATGAGTGGCGACAACGGCTGGCCGCGCGTCACCGCGGTACTCATCACCATCGCCGGCATCTTCCTGGCCAACGCTGATCAGCCCGCCTGGGCATCGACCGCCGGATCGAGGACCTGCGCCGCGGCCGCGAGGTGGTGGAGCACGGGCACGCTGGTGCTCGGCTGGTCGCCGCGCGTGTTCACGGTGCTCGAGGAGCTGTGCGTGGCCAACGAGAACCAGCACAAGCCGTGCATCGTGGTGATGGCCGACCGCGACAAGCCCGAGATGGAGGAGGAGCTCCGCGTGCGGGTGCCGGAGCGCCGCGGGACGCGCATCGTGTGCCGGCGCGGCGATCCCGCCAACCTCGGCGACCTGGGGATCTCGCGCGCCGCGACCGCGCGCTCGATCGTGGTGCTCGGCGGCGCGGGCGAGTCCGTCGACGACGGTGCCGACGACGCCGAAGTGGTGAAGACCGTGCTCGCGGTGCTCGCGGTCACGCGTGAGGCCGAGGTCGACACGGTCGTCGCGGAGGTGGCCGGCGCGGAGATCGCGGGCGCCTTTCTGCGCCATGCCGGTGGTGGAGCGCGTGAAGTGCGTGCGATCCTCCGACGTGATCGCGCGTCACCGCGAGCGTGCCGCCGGGCGGGGCTGAGCATCGTGTGCCACGAGCTGCTCGACTTCGACGGCGACGAGTCTACTTCGCCGGTGCCCGAGCTCACCGGTCACACGTTCGGCGAGGCACTCACGGCATTCGACCAGGCCAGCGTGATCAGGGTTCGTTCGGCCGCAGGGACGGTGCTCGTGAACCCGCCGATGGACCGTGCGTTCGCGGACGGCGACCAGGTGATGCGCGATCTGCGAGGACGACGACAAGGTGCTGTTCAGCGGTTGGCGCGAAGAGCACCGGCCGCCGCTCGTGGCAAGCAAGGCGAGCCCGTGCCGGTGGCGGAACGCATCCTCGTCACGGGATGGAATCCGCTCGACCGGTGATCCTCACCGAGCTCGACCAGTTCACCCGGTCGCCGGCACCACCGTCGAGGTGCTGGTGGACGAGGACCTCGTCGGCGACCTCGCCGTCGCGGCCACCATCGACAAGCTCGGCCTCGAGCACCTGCAGGTCGACGTGGCGATCGCCAAGGTCGACCTCGACGCCCTGGGCCAGCGTGTCGGCACCACCCGCTACGACCACATCATCGTGCTCGGCTACCGCCATACGTTGAGCCCGGCGGAGGCCGACGCCCGCACGTTGCTCACCATGCTCCTGCTGCAGCAGTCCGGCGCGGGCGTGGGCGTGGGGCGGGTGGTCGCGGAGATCCTCGACTCCCGCGACGTGGAGCTCGCGCAGGTGACCGGCGCCGACGACTTCGTCGTCAGCGACGCGCTGTCGGGCCTGATGCTCGCCCAGCTCGCGGAGAACGCGGAGCTCGACGCGGTGTTCGACGACCTCTTCGACGTGGAGGGCTCCGCGCTCGTGGTGCGGCGCTGCGAGCGCTACCTCACTCCCGACGGTGAGCACCCGTGGGGTGACGTGGTCGAGACCGCCGCCGCGCGCGGTGACGTCGCGATCGGGTACCTGTGCGCGTCGACCGGTGACGGCGTGCCCGTGGTGAACCCGGGCAAGGACGACGCGGTGCGCTTCGCGCCCGGCGACCACCTCGTGGTTAGCGGCGCGCCCTCGCGGCGCGCGCGGCTCAGGGCTTTGGCCCGACCGGTTGGTTCAGCAGCTCGACGAGGCGCACGAGGTCGTCCTCGGTCACGTCGACGAACGAGTCGATCTCGCGGAACGCGGCGACGACGCGCTCGTGCGTGACCACCTGCGCGGTGTCCGACGCCGCGATCGCGCGGTGGCGCAGCCCCGCGGGGTAGCGGCGCCACGGGAACAGCCCGTTGAACGCCACCGCGACCGCGAGCAGGATCAGCGCGTCGAGCAGCACCGGGTGCCACACGAACCCCCACCCGAGTGACGTGACCGCGGGGCCGCCGAGCACCGCGACCAGTGCGGTCGCCCCACCCGGCGGGTGCACGCAACGCAGCTGGTGCATGGCGAGGATCGACAGCCCGACCGCGAGCGCCGCCGCGAGCTCGGTGGTGCCGATCGCCTTCGCGCACGCGACGCCGATCACCGCCGCGCACAGGTGACCACCGAACACCGGCCACGGCTGGGAAAGCGCGCCGCGCGGCACGCCGAAGAGCAGCACCGTGCTCGCGCCCATCGAGGCGATCAGGGCGCTCGCGCCGGTGAGGCCGAGGGCGTGCTCGGTGAACCCGATCAGGGCCAGGATCGCGACGACGCCGCCGGCGAGCGACGCAGCCTTCTCGCGCCAGGAGACCTCGTCGAGCTCGATGCCGAGGAGTTGCAGGAGGCGGGACATGGGCGGGGACCGCACGCCGCCCGCCCAGAGACTGACGAAAATCTGACAGGCGACAGAGGCCCTCGTGGCCCGCGAGGTCGGCGAGGCGTTGCGCGACCGTCGACGTGATCTCCCGGCGCAGCTCGGGCACGTCGGCGAGCAGGGTCGCGAACTCACGGGCGTCGATCACCGCCGCGACGACGTACGTCACCGCGATCACGCTCGCCGTGCGGGGCCGGTGGTCGAGGAGGGCGATCTCGCCGACGTAGGAGCCCGGCCCGCGGGTGACGACCACCTCGCCGTCGTGGCACACCTCCACCTCGCCCTCGAGCACCACGAGGAACTCCCGCCCGATCTGGCCCTCGGCCACGAGCAGGCTCGCCGCCGGAACTCGAGCCGGGTCGCCAGGTGGGTGACGAGCGGCGAGCTGCTCCGGCGTCAGCGAGGCGAACAGCGGCACGTCGGCGAGGGTCTGCTCCAGGTTGCGCTCCGCTGCGGCCACGGCGAGATCCTGGCCGCGCGGCCGAGGAGCCCGCAACCGGGACTTTGGGCCCTGTCGGGCCGACGGGCGGATCCTTAGTTTCGTACTCGGTACAAATACGAGCCCTCAGGCCCCGAGGCCCTTCACCCGGAGACCCACGATGGACTTCATCCACCACAGCCCCGACATGTCGTACACCGAGGTCCCGAACCGGGTCTTCGACTGCGACCAGCACCTCTACGAGACGGCGGAGGCGTTCCAGCGGTACGTGCCGAAGGAGTACGCCAACGCGATCAAGATCGTCGAGATCGACGGGCGCAAGAAGGTCGTGGAAGGGGCGGATCTCCGCCTACATCCCGAACCCCACGTTCGAGGTGGTCGCGGCGCCCGGCTCGGGCATGGAGTACTTCTCCGGCAAGAACCCCGAGGGCAAGTCGTTCCGCGAGATCGTCACGCCGATGAAGTCGGTCCCCGCGTTCAACGACCCGACCGCGCGCCTCGACCTCATGGACCGCATGCACGTCGACGCGGTCGTGAACTTCCCCACGCTCGCGTCGGTGGTCGAGGTCAACTTCATGAACGACCCGGTCACCAGCCAGGCGCTCATCCACGCGCATAACCAGTGGCTGTTCGACGACTGGGGCTTCAACCACCACGACCGCATCTTCACCACGCCGGTGATGAACCTCTCGATCGTCGAGGGCGCGATCAGCGAGCTGGAGTGGGCGCTCGAGCGTGACGCGAAGGCGATCCTCGTGCGGCCCGCGCCGGTGGCGGGCTGGCTCGCCACCAAGTCGCCGTTTCTCCCCGAGTTCGACCCGTTCTGGGCCCGGGTGCAGGAGGCGAACGTGCCGGTGATGATGCACATCTCCGACTGCGGCTACCAGCGCTACGCGAACGAGTGGCTCGGTCGCACCGAGGACGAGCTCCTCCCGTTCGAGCCCGACATCTTCTCGGTCATGGTCACCCACGACCGCCCGATCACCGACACGATCTGGTCGGCAATCGGCCACGGCATGCTCTCGCGCTTCCCCGGCGTGAAGCTGGCGACCATCGAGTGCGGCAGCAGCTGGCTGCCGCAGACCCAGGAGCGCCTGCTCGACGCCTACGGCCGCCTCCCGCAGCAGTTCCTGGAGCACCCGCTCGACGTGCTGCAGCGTCAGGTGTACGTGGCGCCGTTCTGGGAGGACGACCTCCAGCCGGTGATCGACGCGGTCGGCATCGACCACGTGATCTTCAACTCCGACTGGCCGCACCCCGAGGGCCTCGCCGACCCCAACAGCTACATCGAGCACTGCCACGAGACCGGCTTCGACGACGCGACCGTCGCCAAGGTCATGGGCGAGAACATGTTCGACCTGATGGGCGTCTGACCCCGCACCGCAATCTCTTCCCGCACGGCCCTCCGGGGATGGTGAACTGTCACCGTCGACGGGGGGCCGTTGCGCGTGAGGAGTACGGACGAAGTGAGCGGTTCCCTTGGCGCGGTGAGCGTCTACTGCGGGTCGAACCCGGGCACCGACCCCGCCTACGCCGAGGCGGCCGTCGCGATCGGCACGGAGCTCGGCCGGCGCGGCATCGACATGGTGTACGGCGGCGGCCACGTGGGGCTCATGGGCATCGCAGCCGACGCCGCGCTCGCCGCGGGTGGCCGGGTGCACGGTGTGATCACGCACGCGCTGCAGGCGCGCGAGGTCGAGCACATCGGCCTCACCAGCCTGGCGATCGTCGAGACCATGCACGAGCGGAAGTTCGCCATGGCCGACCGCTCCGACGCGTTCGTCATGCTGCCCGGTGGCTTCGGCACCCTCGACGAGTTCTTCGAGGTGGTCACGTGGTCGCAGCTCGGCGTGCACGCGAAGCCGGCGGGCATCCTCGACGTCGGCGGCTTCTTCGACCTGCTGCTCGCCTTCCTCGACCACGCGACGGCCGAGGGCTTCATCCGGCCGCAGCACCGCGACCTGATCGTCGTCGATCCCGATGCCGCGTCGTTGCTCGATCGCCTCGCGAGCACCACGGTGCCGACGGTCGAGAAGGTGATCGGTCGCGACCAGCGCTAGGCGCGGCATGATCCTGGCGTGGCCGACCCCGACTTCGAGCATGCCGTCGCCGCGGTGGTGCAGGACATCCCGAAGGGCGTCGTCGTGAGCTACGGGTGGGTCGCGGCGGAGGCGGGGTACCCGGGGCGGGCGCGCGCCGTGGGCAAGCTGTTGTCGACCAGCCCGGCGCCGTGGCCGTGGTGGCGGGTCACCCGGGCCGACGGCGTGCTCGCGCCACCGGTCGCACGCCGGCAGGCGGAACGGCTTCGTGCCGAAGGAGTGGTCGTGCACGGCCGACGGGTGACCCCGCGGCCGCGTACGCCCTAGGAGATCGAGGAGCGACGAGAGTGCCCACCCCCGACGACATGCAGGCGCGCTTCGAACGGCTGCAGACCCGACTCGTCGACCTGTGGTCGTCGATGCACGAGATGTCGCCCGATCCGCAGACGATCGTGGTGGTGCCGTCGCTCTCGATCGAGTTGCTCGAGGGCTCCGAGATCATCGTGCAGCCCTACGAGGAGCGCTACCTGTTCCTGCTCTTCCTGCTGCGCCAACCGCTCGCGCGCATGGTGTACGTGACGTCGGAGCCGATCCACCCGAGCGTCGTCGACTACTACCTCAGCCTCGTGCCCGACGTGCCGCAGTCGCACGCACGCCGCCGTCTCTCCACAGTGGCGGTGGGTGACGGTTCGTCGCGGCCGCTGTCCGCGAAGCTGCTCGAACGTCCGCGGCTGCTCGAACGCATCCGCGACCTCATCCCCGACCCGCGCCGCGCGCACCTCGTGCCGTTCCTCACCACCGACCTCGAGCGCGACCTCGCGGTGCACCTCGGCATCCCGATGTACGGCGCGGACCCGAAGTTCTTCGACTTCGGCACCAAGAGCGGTGGCCGCAAGCTGTTCGAGGAGGAGGGCGTCTCGCATCCCCTCGGTCGGGAGGACCTGCACTCCGTCGACGACATCGTCGAGGCGGTGGTGGCGATGCGCGCGCGCAAGCCGTCGATCACGCAGGTGCTGGTGAAGCTGAACGAAGGGGTGTCGGGCGACGGCAACGCGCTCGTCGACCTGGCCGACGTGCCCGCGCCGGGCGGCGACGGCGAGCGCGTCGCGGTGGAGCGGGCCGTGCGCGCGATGCAGCTCGAGGCCGCGAGCACCGCGTTCGCCACGTACGAGGCTGCCCTCCTCACGGGGGGCGGCGTGGTGGAGGAGCGCATCCGGGGCCGCGAGTTCACGAGCCCGAGCGTGCAGATGCGCGCGTCGCCGCTCGGGGAGCTCGAGCTGCTGTCGACCCACGACCAGTTGCTCGGCGGCAAGAGCGGGCAGGCCTACCTCGGCTGCGTGTTCCCCGCGAACACCGAGTACGCCGCGTTGATCACCGGGGAGGCCGCGAAGATCGGCCGCCGGCTCGTGAAGGAAGGGGTGCTCGGCCGCTTCGCGCTCGACTTCGTGGCGGTGAAGGACGAACACGACGAGTGGCAGGCGTACGCGATCGAGATCAACCTGCGCAAGGGTGGCACCACCCACCCGTTCCTCACGCTGCAGTACCTCACCGACGGTGTGTACGACCCCGCCGCCGCGACGTTCACGGTGCCGTCGGGGCAGCAGAAGTTCCTCGTCGCGAGCGATCACGTGGACCATCCCGACTACCGCGGGCTGACCGTCGACGACGTGTTCGACCTCGCGGTGCGCCACCGCCTGCACTACAACGCGCTCACCGAGACCGGCGTGGTGTTCCACATGCTCTCGGCGCTCACCGCGGAGGGGCACCTGGGCCTCACCGCCATCGGTGACTCCCACGAGCAGGCGCGCGAGCTGTTCGACGAGATGGTGAGCGTCCTGCAGGCCGACGCCGCCGACGCGATGCGCCCTCGCCCGTTGCCCGACTGATTCGGCCTGAGCGTCGTTCGCTCAGCGGGGCCGGACGCGGCGCGCGGTGCCGAGCACGGCCCGCCCGAGCCGCGGCGGTACCGACGCGAGGGCGATCGCCGCGCCGCGACCGGCGGGCGACAGGTGGCGTCGCAGCGTCCCGCAGCCGGTGCGGGTCCGGCCGTGCTGACCGGTGTCGGCCAACCGCAGCGCACCGGCCCGCAGCCCGACTCAAGCTTCCGCCGCTGCATCTCGTCGTCCAACGCCGCGACCCACTCCTGCCCGCAGGCCTGCGCCTGCGCTCGAGGAGCTCGATCGCTCGCGCGCTGAAGAGCAGCGTTCGCCCGGCGCATGAATCCGGGACATGCTCTCCTCGGCACGCAGTACTGCACGACCCGCTCCGTGTGCGCGGTCACGGGGAACTGCTGTGCCACCTGCAGGTAGTAGTCGTAGTCCTGTGCCCCGTTGGGCGTGGTGCACACCGGCCCGACGCGGTCGACCGCGCGCGACAGCAGCGCCTGCGCCGGGTCGTGCTGCACTCGGTGATGAGCAGTCCGTACAGGTCGCCGTGTACGTCCCCCCGGCATCGGCCAGGAGCCCCTCGATGCGCTCGGGGTACAGCCGGTTCCCGGCCTGCGTCGGGTCCTCGAACACCGTGCCGTCGCCGAACACCAGCCCCGATTCGGGGTTGCGGCGCGCGTACTCGACCTGGATCGCGATCCCGTCCGGCTCGAGCAGGTCGTCGGCGTCGAGGAACACCACGTACTCGCCCGCGGCGAGCTGCAACCCGGCGTCACGGGTCGGTCCGAGCCCCTCGCGGGCGCGCAGCGCGACGACCGTGATCGCCGATCCGTAGCCGCGCAGCACGGCGAGGGTGTCGTCGGAGGGAGCCGTCGTCGACGACGATGACCTCCACGTTCGGGTGCGTCTGCGCGAACACGCTCGCCAACGTCGAAGAGGTACGGCGCGAGGTCGAAGGTCGCGGCGACGACCGACACGAGCGGCTCGGTCACGGGCTACTCGGGCAGCGGCTGTCGAGGAAGCCAGGCCGCCAGCGGCCGAGCGTGACGCGGGCCTTGTTGCGCCGGGTCTGGCGGATCGGGATGAAGGTGAACCAGCGCACGCCGGGCTCGAGCGCCGGGGGTTCGCGATCGAGGGTCGCCTCGCCGAGCTGGTCGCGCACCGCGGAACGACGCCGTGGTGACGCCCAGGAAGCCGGCCCGGTGCACGGCCCCGGCCAGCTTGCGAGCGGGTCGGCCGACGCGGAGGCTCAGAGGACCGCATTCGGCGCCGCGCATCTCGGGCACGCGACGCACGGTCGCGCCGACGTTCCGTCGCGGTCATGTGCATCAGCAGCCCGGACATGACGATCAGGTCGGCTCGCTCGAGGCCGACGTATGTGTCGGACCATCCGGCGTCGTCCGTCCGAGCGACGAAGTCGCACCCGATCCGAGCAGCGCTTCGCGGGCGGCAGCGACATTGCGAGGGTCGAGCTCCACCAACTGGTAGGTCACGTCGCCGGCTCGGCGATGGCCGTCGAGCACGGGGAGGACACAGCGCCCTTGGCCGCCGGCAACGTCGGTCACGACGATCCGCCCGGGAGCGGCCTCGTCGACGAAGCGACGCACACCCTCCTGCACCTGCACGAGCCGGGCCGCGAAGCGCGGGTCGGTCTCGTAGACGCCGTGCCATCCCCGAACCAGTCGGTGTAGCTCCCCGGAGTGATCACTTGATGCCCTCGCGGTCAAGCAGCTCGGCGAGGCCCCGCACGTCGGCGACGGTGTCGGCGTCGATCTGCGTCGGCGAACCGAGCCACCGCGGCGTCGCCGGCTCGGTGCCGAACAACGAGCGGTAGCGGAGTCCGGTCGTGGCGGCGACGTGTGAGTACATGTCGGACGGCCAGTTGCGGTACCGCAGCTCGACCACCAGGGAGTCGCGCGGCATGAACACGATGTTGGCCATCGCCGCGCCGTGCGGCGCGACCACGCACCCGTGCTGTCAGCGAGCTGGCCTGCTGCACGATCGTGAGACCGTCCATCCCGACGTCGACGAACCCGCGCCGTGCGAGCATCGCGTTGAGCTCCGCACCGTTCACGACGCTCCGCGCGGCGCGCCGCCGCGCGGAGGTGCACGCGGCGGGGCGCGCCGGGTGCGCCGAACCGGCCGAAGTACCGTGCAGCATGTCGATGACCCACGACGGGATGTGGCCGGCTCTGCGGCAGCCCGCTCGCTGGTGAGCCTGCTCAGCGGATCACCCCGGGGCCTGGAGCGGGAGCTCGACCATCCGGTGGCGATCGATGCCGTACGAACCTGCGTGCGGCCTCGTAGACCAGCGGCGGGGTCTGGGGGGACAGCAGGATGTGGTCGTAGCGGTCGAAGCCCCCGGCGCGAGAGCACGTCGAAGCGGACCAGCTCCTTGCAGGACAGCAGGTAGTTCTTGTAGTAGTTCTGCAGCAGGCTGACGGAGTGCCCGGGCATCTCGGTGTGGTTGCGGGCGGCCGCCTGCTCACCGCCCAGGTACATCCGGTTGCTCTGCGGATCAGCCGCGAACGTGAGCTCCTGGACGAAGTGGCGGTCGTCGGGGCCGGCGTGGCCCCACGGCGTCACCACCACGCCGCCGGGGAGGTCGAGGACGGGGTACCCGGGCTCCGGTTCGACGAGCGGGCGCCCGACACGCGCCGCGGCCTCGGGGAAGGAGATGTCGTGGAAGCCCGCGGGCTGCGCGCCCGCCCGGGCGGAGCGCTGCACCAGGGTGACCACCGATCGGCGGGCGACGAAGAAGTGGCCGTGACGGGCCGCGAACAGCGGTCCGGCCGCCCGGCCCACGGCCTTGCGGGCGCGGTCGACCGCCTGGGCGCGGGCGAGGCTCACGTGGCCACTGCCGGGGTGTCGAGATGGGCGGAGAGCCGTCCGAGCAGGCCGCGCAGGGCAGTCCTGGCTGTCGGGCGTGTGCCGCAGTGTGGACGCGCTCTTCACGACGGTGCACACCCGCCACGCGTCGGCGGTGCGGCGCTCGAGTGGAGTGCGACCGTGCGCGTGGTAGCGCTGCGCGAACTCGCGCTCCTCGTCGGGCGTCATCGCCCAACGCGTCCAGGTGCGGGCGAGGTCGTGGTCGACGAAGTGGATGCGCACCCGTTCATTGTCGATGCTCACGAGCCCTCCGGGGTCGACCGCGACGAGGTTGGCCGGGCACAGGTCGCCGTGCACGATGCCACGCGCCGCGCGGTCGGGGAGGTCAACTTCGATGCGCCGGGCGAATTCGGCGCGCTCGGGTTCGTCGAGCAGGCCCGCGGCGTGGAGGTCGTCGAGGCGACGGCGCGCGTTCGCGCGCACGGGTGCAATCGATCCGGTCCGCCGGAAGGTGCGGCCGGGGATCGTGGCGCGCTTCGTGGAGATCGGCCAGGAGGTCGGCGGCCGCGCGCAGGTGCGCGGTCGTGATCGCCGGTGTCGAGCGGTTGGCCGTCGACCCAGCGCTCCACCATCACTCGCCCGGTGAAGTCGATCGGCGGTGGGAGGCGCGGGTCGTCGAGGGCACGCACGATCGCCGCGGCGGCCGAGGCGCGGTCTTGACCAGCCGCTTGACCTTCACGACGCTGCCGTCGGCCAGGTCGACGCGGTAGGCTCGACCTGGAAGCCCAGCGGCGGAAGCCGCCGATGGGTGTGAACGAGACGGGCCTCGAGCCCGAGGTCGGCGAGCACCTGCAGCACGTCGGCTGCGGGCTCAGGCACCGAAGACCTCGTCGGCCAGGGCGGGCGGCACGCGCTGTCGTGGGAGGACGTGGGACCCGTGGTCAGGGTGAGCACCGGGACTCGGTGGCGAGCGCGCGGCCCGCCGTCCCGCGACATCGGGCGCGGGTGTGCGACGCCGAGCCACTCCTCGTACACGGTGCGGGGCAGTCCTTCGGGGCGGTCGCCGTACTCGACCGCGGCGAGCCGCAGCGCCGCTGCGGATGCGTCGAGCCGCGCGATCGCGTAGCCGTCGACCGTGGGGTCGACGGCGAGGAGCACCAAGGCCGCGACTGTTCCGCCGCCACTGCGGGCCGCGCCGAGTGCGTGCGCGAACTGCGCGGGGGAGAGCGTGATGCGCCCGGCGGGATCGTCGGTGGGCGCGGCCGGAGGCAGCGCGGCGAGCTCCGCGACCGTGAGGTGGGCCGGCGAGCGGACGTCGGGGAACGGTCCGGCGAGTGCGGGCACCCGCTCCCGCGTGCCGCCGCGCACGCTCACCACGGTGCCGATGGGGCAGGCGGTCCAGGCGCTGCCCGCCGTTGTCGACGAGGACGCGGGTCGCTGGCCGCGATCGCGCCATCCCCGCTGCGCGAGCCGCGCGACGAGGGTGGTCTTGCCCGCCTCCTTCGGGCCCGCGAGCAGCACCACGCGACCACCGCGCTCGAGCGTTTCGCGGCAGCTGCAGGGCACCTGCGGCGACGGCTCGGGCCGTCACCATCTCCCCGGACGATCCGCATGACCGGCGGGAGTGCGAGGGGTCGCGGCGCACCACGGTCACTCCGGCGGGCCCGAGGAAGCTCCGCGCTGTAGGACTCGTCGTCCACGACCAACACGCCGTCGGCGGTCCGGGCGGGACGGTGTCGGACGACCGAACTGGTCGAGGGCGAAGCAGGGGACCGGCTGCGGGCCGCCGGCCGCGTGCCACGTGGGCTCTTCGTCCACGGGCACTACCGTGACCACCGGATCGCGTGTCGTCGTCGGCGGACTGCGAGGAGACCGGGGCAGAGAAGTTGTCGAGCCATGCTGCGAGCATCCCGGCGTCGGGCGCGGTCCGGACCCTCACGGCCGCGCGAGGCAGACCGGTGCCGGTGGCGTAGGTGCGGGAGGAGAGCGTCTGCGCGGCCCCTGCGGTCTGGACCTTCTGCTTCCATTGCGACCGATCCTCGCGCGTGCCACCGGCTCGGAGCCGTCCGAGACGGCAATTGTACGATGACGTCCTTGCACGAGTGGAGCGGTCTCGTGCTCCGGTCCTGACGTCGTCGCGGAGGTGGGTGAGGCGTTGCGCGGGGTTCCGCGGGCGGCCTATTCGGTCCCGCACGTGTACCCGTCCGCCGCGCCGGCCTACGACCCCGCACCCGGGCTCGAGCGTCCGGCCGCCGATCGTCCCGACCTGCGCCTGTACGTGCACCTGCCCTACTGCCGGTACCGCTGCACCTTCTGCTACTTCGCGGTGCGGGTCGGCGCGGAGCGCGACGCGATGGAGCGCTACGTGCGCGCCGTCCAGCGCGAGCTCGACTGGGTCCCCGACGGTGTGCGCCTCACCCAGCTGTTCGTCGGCGGGGGCACGCCCACCGCGCTGCCGCCCGACCTCCTCGACGCCGTGCTCGGATCGGTGTTCGACCGCGTGTCGCCCGAGGGCCAGCAGGTCCACACGGTCGAGACGTCACCCGAGACGATCTCCGACGAGCAGCTCGCGGTCCTCCGCGCACACGGCATCGGCCGGGTGAGCATGGGGGTGCAGAGCCTGCAGGCCGACGTGCTCGACACGGTGAACCGTCGTCAGGAGATCGACCAGACGCTCGACGCGGTGCGTCTCCTCGTCGACTCGGGCCTCGTCGTCAACGTCGACCTGATCTACGGGCTCCCCGGTCAGTCGCCGGAGAGCTTCGCCCACGACGTCGCCACCCTCGCCGACCTCGGCGTCACCGCGCTCACGCTCTACAGCCTGCGGGTCACCGAGCGCACACCTGTGGCGCGCGTGATCGGCGACGACCGCTTCGACCTCGGGCGGCTCATGGCCTGGCGCGCGTTCGTCGCCGAGGTCGCCGCCGAGCACGGCTACTCGCAGACGCGTTGGCACACCTTCAAGCGCCTCGACACCGTCGCGGCGACCCACGAGCGGATGCCGTGCTTCGACGACACCCTGCACGGCTTCCAACTCGGGGTGGGGATGAGCGCGCGGTCGCACCTGGGGCACGCGGTGTACCGCAACCACACTGCGCACGACTCCTACATCGAGCGCATCGAGCGCGGTGAGAGCCCCGTGCAGGAGATCTTCCGCTTCGACGACGACGACCGGATGACGCAGTTCGTCGCGCGCAGCCTCGGCGACGGGCACCCGCTGATGCGGGCCGACTACGAGGCCACCTTCGGGCGCACCTTCGACGCCGACTGGGGCCCCGTGCTCGGGCGCCTGGTGGGCGGCGGCCTGCTCGTCGACGACGGGGAGGTGGTCGAGCTGAGCGACCGGGGGAAGCTCGTCTACGACCTCCTGACCCTCGCGTTCTACCCCGCGAAGGCACAGGCGTGGCTCACCGAGCGCGAGCCGGTCGCGGCGTTCGTCGACACCACGGCGCGCCCGGCCTGACGTCCGCACCTCCATGACGCACGCCGCCCGTCCCGCCGCCCCGCCGCTCGTGCGGTCGACCGTGCCCGGATGGGACGACCTCGCGCACGCGGCGTCGCCGTTCACGGTGGGTGTGCTGCCCGGTGAAGGAGCGGGACCGGAGGTCGTGGGGGCTGCCCTCACGGTGCTCGACGCGGTGGCCGAGACGTTCGGGCTCGAGTTCCGGCTCGAGGTCGCCGACGACCTGGGTGCGCCGGGCCCCTTCGGCCCCGTGCTGCAACCGCCCGTCGCCGAGTTCTTCGAGGCGTGCCTCGGCACCGGCGCCCCCGTGCTGTGCGGCGCGGTCGGCGGCCGCTTCGTGTACGACGTGCGCGCCCGCTTCGACCTGTTCTGCAAGTTCGTCCCGGTGCGGCCACGCCCGGAGCTGGCCGACGCGTCCATCCTGCGGTCCGAGCGCGTGCACGGTGTCGACGTCCTCGTGGTGCGCGACAACGTCGGCGGGATCTACCAGGGCGCGTACGGGCGCCGCGACGGTGGCCGGGTGGCGTACCAGGAAGCCGTCTACGACGTGGGCGGTGTCGACCGCCTCCTGGAGGTCGCAGTGCGCGCAGCCTCGGCGCGCGACGGACGGCTCGCCGTCGTCACCAAGAGCGGGGGCATCCCGGAGGTGAGCGCGCTCTGGCGTGAGCGGGCGGCCGTGGTGTCGGCCGACTCCGGCGTCGCGGTGGAGGAGGTCGAGGTCGACAACGCGTGCTACCAGCTCGTCGCCGACCCCGCTCGCTTCGACGTCGTGGCCACACCCAACCTGCTCGGCGACGTCGTGGCCGACACCGCGGCCCTGGTGCTCGGTTCACGCGGTCTCGCGCTGTCGGCCAACTTCGGCGCGCCGGGCCACGCCGTGTACCAGACGGGTCATGGCGCCGCGCGCGATCTGGCCGGTCGCGACTGCGCCAACCCCGTCGCGCAGATCGAGAGCGCGGCGATGATGCTGCGCGAGAGCTTCGACCTCGTCGACGCGGCCGACGTGGTGGAGGCGGCGGTCACCGACGTGTTGGCGGCCGGGTTCCGCACTCCCGACATCGCCGGCCCCGGCTCCACCGTCGTGGGGACGCGCGCCCTGGCGACCCTGGTCGCGGAAGCGGTGCCGGTGGCGGCGCAACGGGCGGACGTGGGCCAGGTTCGGTGAACGGCACGACCGCGCTCGTGGTCGTCGACGTGCAGCACGACTTCCTGGCGCGCCCCGGCCTCGTGCCCGCGGCGGAGGTCCTCGTCGAGCGGGTCGCCGGTCTGGTGGCCGCCTTCCGCGCCCGCGGCGCACCGGTCGTCCATGTACAGACGTGCACACGCGTCGACGGCACCGACGCGATGCCGCACTGGCGCGACCGCGGAGTCGCCGCGTGTGTCGAGGGCACGCCGGGTGCCCAGTCGCCGGCGGGGATCGCGCCCGAGCCCGGCGAGCTGATCGCCCGCAAGCAGCACTACCGAGGCTTCGTCGATCCCGAGATCGTCCCCGCGCTGCGCGAACGCGGGGTCACGAGCGTGGTCGTGTGCGGCCTCTACACGCACGCCGATGCGCGAGACAGTGCTCGGCGCGTACGAGGCCGGGTTCGAATTGTCGGTGGCGGCCGATGCCGTCGCCACCCCCGAACCGTGCACGGGCTCCTCACGCGCGAGTGGCTCGCGGCGTGCCGCGCCGTTCGTGAGCAACGGAGATCGTCGGCGCGCTCGACGGCCGGCGCGGCACGTTGCGTCGTTCGCGCACCGCGACCCTTGCGACACCGCTCGCATCCTTGCCGAGGTGCCGGTCCACGGCGCGGCCAGTGCGTGCTGCGGCGCAGGCAAGCGCACGACGCCCGGCAATGATGGGCGGCGCAGTCGCCGAAGTGCGCCTGCGCTGCTCGATGCCTGGGCCCTCGTGCTCGAGGCGAAGGCCGACGAGCTCACCGACGTGATCGTGCCGAGGTCGCAGAAGCCAGGTGCCCCGCGGCCGACGAGGTGCGGCAGTCGGTCACGTGCGTGCGAGTGCACGCTGGTGCGCGGCGACGTCGCGGCCACCCCGGGCGCTCCGGGCCGAAGTCGCGGTGCGACACCACCCGCTCGGCGTGGTGGGCGTGGTGATGCCGTGGAACAACCCGCTCGCACTCCCCGTCGGCAAGATCGCCCCCGCCATCGGCTTCGGCAACGGTGTGGTGTGCAAGCCCGCACCCGAAGGGCAGCCTCACCGCGACCGCGATGCTCGCCACGCTCGCCGAGGCGGGCATGCCGCGGTCTCGTCGGTCTGGTCACCGGTGGCGCCGACACCGCCGAGGTCCTCGTCGACGAGCCGCTGGTGGGTGCGGTGGCGGTCACCGGCTCGATCGCGACCGGCCGGGCCGTCGCGGCCCGCTGCGCCCGCCGGGGTGTGCCGTTGCAGGCCGAGCTCGGCGGCAACAACGCCGTGGTGGTGCTCGCCGACGCCGACCTCGATGCCATCGTCGGGCCGCTGATCGCCGGCGCGTACTCGTACGCCGGGCAGCGCTGCACCGCGCTCCGCCGCTTCGTCGTGATCGACGACGGGGTCGCCGATCGCTTCGAGGATCTGGCGCGCGCCGCGATCGGCGCGCTCCCAGTCAGTGACCCCACCGATCCGGACGTGGTCGTCGGACCGTTGATCTCGGCCGGCCTGGCGCGTTTCCGCGTCGCCGCGTCGTCCGCGGCGCGGTGCGGCGGGCTTGCGCGTCGTGTGTGGCGGGCGGATCCGCGGGCCGCGTTGGCGCGTGAAGTACGCGCCCACGCTGCTCGCCGACGTCGACCCGGCGAGGCGCGGTTGCGCGGCGAAGGGACCTTCGGTCCCGTCACCGTGCTCTACGTGCAACGTGTCGACGGCGCGCTGCGGGGTGGCCAACGACGTGGAGCAGGGCCTCGTCGCCGCGGTGTGCTGGCCGATCCTCGCCCGCGACGTCGCCTGGTCGACGGCCTGCAGGCCGGCATCGTGCAGGTCGGGCCCGGGCCGGTGCCGGTGCACGCCGACGCTGGCGGCTGGAAGGCCTCCGGCCTCGGTCCGCCGGAGCGGCGTCGCGGGACGCTGCCTTCTTCACCCACCCGCAGGCCGTCTACGGCGAGGACCCCACGTGAACCGCGAGCAGAACGAACGCCTCACCCGCGTCGATCACGCGGCACCCCGATGGGCGAGCTGTTCCGGCGCTACTGGATGCCGGTGAGCGCGTCGTTGCGAGCTCGCGCCCGGCGGTGCGCCAGGTGCGGTTGCTCGGCGAGGACCCTCGCGCTCTTCCGCACCGACGACGGTGCGCTGGGCCTGGTCGACGCCCGCTGTCCCCATCGGGGCGCGTCGCTCGCCCAGGGGTTCGTCGACGACTGCGGGCTGCGGTGCCCCTACCACGGTTGGGCCTTCGCCGGCGACGGCGCCTGCACCGAGCTCCCCGCGCTGGAGGACCGGCCGGGGTTGCGTGAGCGCGCCGCAGTGGATGCGTTCGCGGTGCAGGAGCTCGGCGGTCTCGTGTTCGCGTACCTCGGCCCCGCGCCCGCGCCGGTGCTCCCGCGCTACGACCTCTTCGTCGCCGACGGCACCCTGCGCGACATCGGGCGCGCGGTGGTGCCGTGCAACTGGCTGCAGATCATGGAGAACAGCGTCGACCCGGTGCACCTCGAGTGGCTGCACGGTCGGCACCTCGGCCGCGTGCGGTCGGCCGCCGGCGCGCCGGTGCCCACGCGCTACTCGCGCCGTCACGTGGAGATCGGCTTCGACGAGTTCGAGCACGGCATCGTGAAGCGGCGCGTCACCGAGGGTGGCAGTCGCGCCGACGACGACTGGGCCGTGGGCCACCCGCTGGTGTTCCCCAACATGGTGCGGGTGGGCGCGCACCGTCAGCACCGCTTCCAGATCCGGGTGCCGGTCGACGACACGCACACGCTGCACTGGTGGTACTCCGCGTACTTCCCCGCGCCGGGTGCGCCGCCGGTGGAGCAGGCGGAGATCCCTGTGTACGACGTGCCCTTCCTCGACGAGCGCGGTGAGTTCGTCGTCGACTTCGTCGACGGCGGCGACATCATGGCCTGGGTCACGCAGGGCCCGATCGCCGATCGCACCCGCGAGCTGCTCGTCGACACCGACCGCGGCATCGTCCTCTACCGCCGCATGCTGCTCGAGCAGGCCGAGGCGGTCGCGCGCGGCGAGGAGCCGCTCGGCACGGTCCACACCGACGACGAGATCGTCCTGCCGCAGGAGCGCGACAAGTACGGCGACGGCCCGGCCTTCCTCGCCGACGCGATCCAGGCGAACCACGTGCGCCACAGTCCGCTGCGTGACGAGATCGTGGCGCTCCTCGCCGAGCCGGCGCGCTGACCCCCGCCGCCGTGCGCGTCGTCTGTCACTCCCAACACCTGACCGGCATCGGTCACCACGTGCGCATGCACTGCATCGCCTCGGCGTTGGCGACCGGGCACGAGGTGCACCTCGTCGAGGGTGGTCGATCGGTGCCGCGGCCGCGCCTCGCCGCCGAACCGGAGCGGCTCGTCGTGCCGGTGCTCCTCCGCGACGACTCCGGGGAGCTCGTGGGCGCGGGCGGCGAACCCGGCGCGGCGGTGCTCGCCGAGCGGCGGCGGGTGCTCGCCGACGCGGTCGCCGTGATCCGCCCCGACGTGGTGCTGATCGACCACTACCCGTTCTCGAAGTGGGAGCTCACCGAGGAGATCGGCGCGCTGACGGCGGCGGCCCGCGCCGCGAACCCGGGCACGCGCGTGGTGTGTTCGTTGCGCGACCTCGTGCCGCAGACCCGCTACGAGGCGGTCGGGCGATCGGCGTACGACGCCGAGGTCCTCCGTCGGCTGCGCGACGACTTCGACGCGGTGCTGGTGCACGCCGAGCCCACGTGGTCGGGCCTCGGCGACACCTTTCCCGCCGCCGGTGAAGTGGAGCCGCCGGTGCGCGCCACCGGCTACGTCGTGGAGCCGGCGTTGACCCCGCGACCCGGCGAGCTGCCCGACGAGCCGTACGCGGTCGCCAGCGCGGGTGGGCTCGAGGCCACCGAGTTCCTCGGCGCGGTCGTCGCCGCCCACGCACGTCTGGTGGCGACCGTGCCCGGTGCACCGGCCCGCCTCCACGTGTTCGCCCGCGGGCGCCGGCGACGACGTGCTCGCCCGCCTGCGCGCGGTGGCGCAGGAGCACGCCCGCGCGGACGACGTGGTGATCCATCCGTTCGACGAGCGCTTCGGGGTGTGGCTCGACGCAGCTGCGCTCTCGGTGAGCCGAGCGGGCTACAACACCTGCGCCGCGTCGTTGCGGAAAGCAGCCGCGACGGTGCTCGTGCCCGACCCGCAGCTCTCCGACCAGCCGCCGCGTGCGGAGCTCTTCGCGCGTGCAGGCGCGGCGGTTGCCGTGCCGTCGTCGGCGGCGACCGTCGACGGCGCGCTCGCGGCGGCGATGGCCGCGGCACTGCATTCGTCGGCAGCCGGCGCGGTGGAACCTCCGCGCACCGACGGCGCGTTCGTCACCGTCGAACTGCTCGACCGTTTGGTGCGCGGCGAGGAACCGTGGGCCCCCGAGTGGCGCGAGCCCGGCGGATGACGTCGATGCCGCGTTCGCGCGCGTTCCGGCTCGATCCCGTGCACGAGGCCGTGTTGGGGGTCGCGCTCGCGCGCGACGGATCGGCCGCCACGCGCTGGGGCGCGCTGCGCGTGCACACGCCCATGGCCGACCTGCAGCAGGGGAAGGTGCGGCGCCTGCTGCCGCTCGCCGGGGCGGCCCTGCGCGGCGCGCCCGACGCATTGGTGTCGCCCACCGACCAGGACGTGCTCCGGGCCGCCACCGAACGGGCCCGCGAGGAGCACGCATTCCGGCAGGGCTGGCTCGCCGGCGTCGCCGGTGTGCTCCACGGCGCGGGCGTCGAGATCGTCGTGCTCAAGGGCGCGGCCCTCGCGGAGACGGTGTACCCCGAGCCCGAGCTGCGGCCGATGGTCGACGTCGACGTGCTCGTGCCGACGGCGCGGGTGCGCGACGCGATCGGGGTGCTCGTCGCCGCCGGCTGGACACTGCAGGGGGAACTGCCGCAGCACCACGTGCGGCGGGGCCAGGAGGTCGACCTGCGGGGGCCGGCGGGGGAGAAGCTCGACCTGCACTGGCATCTCCATCCGGCCGTGGTGGTGCCGGGCGAAGAGTCGACGAGCGACGAGGAGTTCTTCGCCCGGTCCCTGCCGTTCCCGGCGGCGGGGCCGGGCGCGCGGATGCTCGAACCCACCGACCAGTTGTTCCACGTGCTCCTCCACGGCAGCACCAACGGCTGGCCCGCGCACCCGTTGTGGGTGGCCGACGCCGCCATGCTCGTGGATCACGTCGACACGTTCGACGGCGATCGCTTCACCGCGCTGGCGCGCGACCACGGTATGACGGTGCCCATCCGGGCGAGCCTGACGGCGCTGCGCACCCGGTTCGGCCGCGTGCCGCGCTTCGTCGACGCGCACGGGGCGACGGTCGACGTGGAGCGCGCCCTCCCCGGTGCGCTCACGCTGCGCCAGCGCCGGCTCTATGCCGAGATCGGCGCCGGCCGTGGCACCAAGCCCCCCGACTGGATGCCGCGGGTGCTGGGCCCCTTCGGCGAGACGTACCACTACTGGGCCACGCAGTCGATCACGTGGCCGCGGTCACGCGCGGTGCGCGAGTTCCCGGGGTGGCTCGCCGACTACTGGCACCTTCCCGGGCCCGCCGCGATCCCGCGCAAGGTCGTGCACGGGATCGGGCGCCGCCGCCCCGGCCGGCCCCGCACCTGATCCGCGTCAGGGACCCATCGTGCCGTACGTCGGCACGCCCGCGGTCTCGAAGGAGAGGTGCAGCACCCCGCCGCGGTGCTCGACCGTCTCGGTGAGGCGCAGCGAGAGGGGCGGTGCACCCTCGGCGAAGACCCGCTTCCCCGTGCCGAGGACAAGGGGGTACACCCACAGCTCGAGCCGGTCGACGAGGCCTTCGCGCAACAGCGACTGCACGAGGTCGAGGCTGCCGATCACGTGGACCTCGTCGTAGCGGGACCGCAAGGCCTCGACGCCTTCGCGGAGCGGCCCCTCGAGCACCGTCGCACCCGACCATGCGGGCGGAGCGTGCAAGGTGTGCGTGGCGACGTACTTCGGCGTCTCGTTCAGGAGGCGGGTGAACGGCGCCTCCGCTGGCGCCTGTGGCCAGTAGCCGGCGAAGAGGTCGAAGGTCTTGCGACCGAGGAGCAGCGCGTCCATCCGTTGCGCCCGTTCGAACATCACCGCCGCGGCTGCCTCGTCGTCGAACGGCGCCTGCCAACCGCCGTGGGGGAAGCCGCCCTCGGGGTCCTCGTCGGGCGCGCCAGGACCCTGGGCCACCCCGTCGAGGGTCGTGAACTCGATCACGGTCAGCTGTCCCATCGCCGGCTCCTTCGTCGTGGTCGTGGCCCGTCGTGTGGGTGGAGACCGGCGGACCGCGCCGAACTCATCTGTCCCTCGCGCGGGTCAGTGCACGCCCGCGGCGTCGAGTGTCGCCACGAGCGCGTCGACGTCGGCCACGGTGTCGGCGTCGATCAAGTTGGGTTCTCCGAAGATGCCCCACAGCTCCGGTTCCCGACCCGGCAGCGCGACGTAGCGCTGGCCGATCGTCGCGCAGACGTCGCGGTAGATCGTGACCGGCCAGTTGCGGTACACGAGCTCCACCACCATTGCGTCGTCCGGTGCGAACACCAGGTTGGCCATGGCGGCGCCGTGCGCCGCCACCACGCACTCGGCGCCCGCGAACATCGCCGCCTGCTCGCGCACGGTGAGGCCGTCCATCGCCACCGACACGAAGCCGCGCGCGTCGAGGACTTCGCGCACGGCGTCGTCGTTGAGCACCCGTCGGCGGTGCACGTCGCCGCGCCCGAGGTACACGCGGCGCGGCGCGTCACTCGTGGCCGGCGCCCCGAACCGGTCGCGGAACCGCTCGATCGCCCACCGCGGGACGAACCGGCCGTCCTGGGGCTCGCCGGGCGCGACGAGCCGTTCGCATCGGTAGTGCGCGGGCTCACGTCCCATCTCCACGACCTGGGTCGGCTGCACGCCGTACGCGGCGAGGAGCTCGTGCGCGAACCCCGGCAACGGGCCGGTGATCACGTGGTCGCACGCGGCGAACCCGATCGTGGCGTCGACGCCCTCGCAGCGCACCGCGCCGCGCAGCAGCCAGTTCGCGTAGTTGCCGAAGTGGTTCTGGGCGACGTTCGCCGTCGTGCCGGGGATCTCCACCAGCGGACCCCCGAACGCGTTGGCGCTCTCGCGTCGGGTTCGCCGCTTGTCGGGCCGCCGCTCCCCGCACGAGAGATCGGCGACCACGACGCCGGGCGCGATCGCGGTGTGGCCCCACGGCCCCAGCACCGTGCCGCGCGCGATCTCGAGCACCGGATATCCGGGTTCGGGCCGGAGCACCTCGACGCCGGTGGCGGTGAGCGCCTCGGCGATCGTCACCGCGCGCACCTCCGCGGGTGGCTTCCCGGCCTTCGCCAGCTCGGTGGCCACCGTCGTGATCGCGCGGCGCGCGAGCCACACCCGGCCCTCGTGCCGCGTCAGCAGCGGGCCGGCGACGCGCGCCGTGCCGCGGCGCACGGCGTCGAGCGCCCGCTCCCGCCCCGTGCTCACCGGACGGCCTGATGAAGGGTTCGCGGGCTCACCGGACGGCCTGATGGCCGGTTCGCGGGCTCACCGGACGGTGCGGAAGAAGCCGCGCACCTCGTCGACGAAGATCTCGGGCTGCTCGAACGCGGCGAAGTGCCCACCCTTGTCGGGCGTGCCGAACCAGCGCAGGTCGGTGAAGCGCGTGCGGGCCCACCGCTCCGACACTCCGAGGATCTCCTTCGGGAACGAGGAGGCGCCGGACGGGCACGTCACCGGCTCCATGTTCACCGTCTTGAAGCTCTCCCAGTAGAGGCGGGCCGACGACGCAGCACTCGCGGTGAACCAGTACAGCGAGATGTTGTCGAGCATGTGGTCGCGTGAGAGTGCCTGCTCCGGGTGACCGTCGCAGTCGGTCCACGCCCAGAACTTCTCGAGGATCCACGCGCACTGCCCGGCCGCGGAGTCGGTGAGGCCGTACCCGAGCGTCTGCGGCCGGGTCGACTGCTCGGCCGAGTAACCCATGCCCCACTCCGCGTGCTCACCGACGCGCGCGAGCGCCGTGGCCTCGCGCTCGGTGAGGTCGGTCATGTCGCACTCGGCGAAGTTCACCAGCGGCATGTTCGTGTGGATGCCCGTGACGTTGTCCGCGCACTGCTGCCCGATGCTCGTCGTGACCATCGCGCCCCAGTCGCCGCCCTGCGCGCCGTAACGGTCGTAGCCGAGGTCGCGCATGAGCGTGTCCCAGGCGCGTGCGATGCGCGGGATGTTCCAGCCCGCCTCGGTGGGCTTGTCGCTGTACGCGTACCCCGGCAGCGAGGGCACGACCACGTGGAACGCGTCGGCAGGGTCGCCCGGATCGACGAGTGCGTCGATCACATCGAGGAACTCCACGTAGGTGCCGGGCCAGCCGTGGGTGAGCACGAGCGGCATGGCGTCGGCATGGGGCGACGGCACGTGCAGGAAGTGGATCCCGAGACCGTCGACGTCGTGCTTGAACTGCGGGAAGCGCTGGAGGCGCTGCTGCGCGGCGGCGAAGTCGTAGCCGTCGGCCCAGTAGTCGCAGATCTCCTGCTGGTACGCGAGCGGCACGCCCTGCGACCAGTCGTCGACCGTCTCCGGCTCGGGCCACCGGGTGCGGGCGAGCCGCTGGCGCAGGTCGGCGATGGCATCCTCGCTCCACTCGAAGCGGAACGGCTGGGGCTGGCTCACTGGTCCTCCCGGTGGAAGCTGGTGACGACTTCGACGTGGTGGGTGTGTGGGAACAGGTCGACGACCACCGACACCTTCGCGCGGTAGCCGAGGCTGGTGAGGAGGGCGACGTCGCGTCCGGCCGCCCCCGCGTCGCAGCTCACGAGGATCAGCCGGTCGGCGAGTGCGCCGACGAGCGCCTGGGCCGCCTTCCGGCCGAGGCCGTCGCGCGACGGATCGGCCACGACCACGTCGGCGCTCGGGACGCGCAGCCGCTCGACGTCGGTGGTCACGACCTTGGCGTCGAGGTCGGCGAGGTTCACGCGGGCATCAGCGGTGGACGACGGCGACTGCTCGGCGACGAGGGCCTTCCAGCCCGGGCGGTCGTGCAGCAGAGCGCCGGCGAACAACCCGACCCCGCCGTAGGCGTCGACGAGGGTGCCGCGGTCGCGCTGCAGTGCGCGCCCGGCGAGGTCGCGCACCGTGTCGATCAGCGCAACGGCGCCGTCGGGCCGGGTCTGGAAGAACGAGTTGGCGGAGACGCGCCACCGGCGGCCGCCCAGCTCCTCGTGGATCCACGCGCGCTTGCCCGCCGCGAGCTCGTCGGCGCCGACCACGCGCACGTCGTCGGGCAGGAGCACGCCGTCGGCGGTGGGCGCGACCAGCGCAAGGCGCTCGCCGGTGTTGGCGCCCACGCGAAGGGTGACCTCCTCGGCGTTGCCGAACCGGCCCTCGTGCACCAGCTCGTCGAGGAGCGGATGGGTCACGAGGCAGTGGTCGAGCCCGACCAGGTCGTGTGACCGCCGCATGCGCAGCGCGGCCCGGCCGTCACGCACGGCGACGCGCAGCGACGTGCGGAACCCCCACGGATCGAGGGCGGGCCCCGCCACCACGTTGGGCTCGGACCACTTGCCCGTGCGGCGCAGCGCGTCGCGCACGAGGTCGAGCTTGGCGTCGAGCTGGGCCGCGTGGTCGAGCGCGGCGAGGTCACACCCGCCGCAGCCCTGGCGAGCGTGCGGGCAGCGCGGTTCGACGCGACCGGGCGACGGGGTGAGGACCTCCGTGACGGTGCCGTGGAGCGTGCCCCGTCGCGTCGAGAGCTCGACCGCGACGGTGTCGCCCGGCACCGCACCCTCCACGAGCACGATCCGCCCGTCGTCCTGGCGCGCGAGCGCGACACCGCCAGGCACCAACCGCTCCACCTGCACCACCGCTCGTTCTTGCGCCACTTCCGCGTGATTATCACGCGGAACCAGCGCCAGAACAGGTTCGGAAGCGGGCGGACGGCCGCTCAACCGGTCGGGACGCCGTGGCCGGGGCACTTCGCCAGCACCCGCGCCATCGCGTCGTGCTCGGCCGGCGTGACCCACAACCCGTACTTGGCCTTCACCGCGATCTGCCGGGCGACGTAGGCGCAGCGGAACTTCTTGTTCGGCGGCAGCCACGTGGCGGTGTCGCCGTCGCCCTTGCGCATGTTGGTCGGGCCGTCGACGGCGAGCAGTTCGAGCGGGTCGTTGGCGAACGCCTTGCGCGTCGTCGCGTCCCACTGCTGCGCGCCCTTCTGCCAGGCGTCCGACAGCGCGACCACGTGGTCGATCTGCACGTCGGCGGCACGCGCCTTCGCGAACGTGAGCGCCTTCCCCGTGTACGGGTCGGTGATGGTGCCCGCGACGACGACGCAGTCGTGCGTGCCGGGCCGCCACTCCTTGTTCGCGAGGTCGCGGTTGAGGATGTCGTTGCGGGTGTCGCAGCCGTTGTGGTCGACGTCGGACCACGCGGACCCGAACAGCTCGCGCGAGTAGCCCGTCTTCGGGGCGCGTCCCTTCACCTTCAGGGTGGCGAGCAGCTCGGAAGCGGTGGGTGCCGCCGCCATGGCAACCGACGCGAGCGCGCCGCCCAGGACGAGTACGACGACGAGCGCGCCCGCGAGGCGGGGCCCGAGCCGGCGCGTCACCGACGTGAGATCACGAAGGTGGGTGTGGCGTGGTACACGCGCTTCGTGCCGCCGACGGAGCACTCGTAGGCGGCGCGGTCGCCGAGCACCTCGCACGTGTAGTCGTTGAACCCCACGAGTGGGTTCCGCCAGGTCCACTGCACCTTCGTCCCGGTGTCGCCGATCGCGTACACGACGGTGCCGGTCGCACCGCCGCCGTTGCTGAGCTCGCGGAACGCCACCTGCTGACCGGCGCCGACCTCGTCGGGGGCCATGATCCCCCACTCGCCGTCGTCGATGTTGGCGTGCACGCAGCCGAGCCGCTCGCCCGACTGGTTCACGATGGTCGGCTCGACCGTGACATTGCCGGTCCCCGCCGGCCCCGTCGGGGCGCCGAGCGCGGCGCCAGCCCGCCGAGGACGCACGTGGTCCACGGGGTGTCCTTGGCCAGCGCTCGCCATGAGCCGGGCGCGGTCGGTGCCGTACTCGGCGGCGAGCGCATCGTCGAACTGGTTCCACACGTGCCGCGCCTGGCGCCGAGCCGCCGTCACCGCGGCCTGCGCGTTGTCACCGATCTGGCCGCGCGGCGTCGTCGGATCGGAGGTGCGACCGGAGTCGGCGTCGATCGCGGCCTTGTCCTTGTTGAGCGTCGAGTGCGTGATCCGCCCCTTGCAGGGATTGAAGACCGGGACGGAGTCGTCGCAACCGGTCACGAGGTTCGCGGGCGCGTCGACGGCGCCGCGCCGCCCGACGTCGAACCACGGCGCCAGGTCGTCGCGTCCGAGCCCGGGCGGGTTGTCGAGGCCGGTCGGCCGCGAGGGGTCGGCCTGGTCGACCCAGTTGCTGTGGGAGTAGAAGTCCTCGGCGGTGTGCAGGGCGCGCCCGAGCTGGTTGAGCACGCTGCACTTCGCGGTGATGTCGGCGTCGGCGGCACCGTTGGGCAGCCGGCAGTTGGCGACGTCGGTCTGCTCGGCGTTCACCCGACCGTCGGCCACGAGGCCGTCGGCTGCGTCGACGGCCGCGTCGATGCGCTGGTGGTACTGGTCGACGCACGCCTGCAACTGCGCCGTGGCCTGCGCCGCGCTCTGCGGGTACGCGTCGCCGCCGCCCCCGGCACCACCGACGATGTCGTGGTCGGCGTCGTCACAGTGGTTCTCGGGGTGGCCGACGAGGTAGGGCGGGATGTCGGGCGCGCCCACGCCGCCGAAGGTGCCCGCCTTGCCCGCGAGCACCGCGATGGTGAGCGGCTCCATGCAGTGGCGCACCGGGTCGTCGGCCGTGCAGGCCAGCACACGGGTGATGCGCTCGTGCTCGCCGCGCTGCCCGAGACCGTTGATGGTGCCGAACGCACCCGCGACGTCGGGATCCGGGAGCACCACGCCCAGCGTGCCGCCGAGCGCGCCGAGCGCGAGCGCGAACACGAGGACACCGACACCGAGTCGACCGCGCGTCATGCGTAGCGATCCGCCAGCTCGGCAATCGTTTCGCGGAACTCGGCGATCGTCTCGTCGACGATCTGCGCGACGGGGACCACGCCCTCGATGCGGCCGGCCACCTGACCGCCGAACGCGAACGCGGCGTCGAGGTCGCCCTCGAAGTAGAGGCGGAGCAGGCCGTCGAGGCCGGGCATCGCCACCTGCTCGCCCGACTGCTCGCGCGCCTCGGAGAAGTCGGTGGCGAGCACACGGAACCCGGGCTTGTGGAAGCGGTTGAGCATCACGGTGCCGGTCTCGGCGCTGTCCACGATCAGCTGCTTGTAGTGCTCGTGCACGGGCGACTCCGCAGCCGACACCATGCGCGTGCCCATCTGCACACCTTCGGCGCCGAGCGCGAACGCGGCGGCCATCGACCGGCCGTCGGTGATGCCACCCGCGGCGATCACCGGCACGTCGACCTTCGAGCAGACGAGCGGCAGCAGCACCATCGACGCGACGTCGCGCGAGTTCTTGAATCCACCGCCCTCTCCTCCCTCGGCGACGATACCGTCGACCCCCGCGGCCACCGCCTTGAGCGCGGCGCGCAGGTTCGGCACCACGTGGAACACGGTGATGCCCGCCGCGTGGAGCGCGTCGGTGTAGCGGGAGGGGTCACCCGCTGACGTGGTGACGAAGCGCACGCCGTTGTCGTGCACGAAGTCGACGATCGACAGGTCGCGCACGAGCATCTGCGCGATGTTCACCCCGAACGGCTTGTCGGTGAGGTCCCGCATCTTGGTGATCTCGAGCCGCACGTCGTCGAGCTGGCCCGACGACGTCTCGATGATCCCGAGCGCACCCGCCTCGGACACGGCCGAGGCGAGTTGGGCGCGGGCGATGTAGCCCATCGGCGCCTGGACGATCGGGTAGTCGACGCCGAGGATCTCGGTGACACGGTTCTGGAGCGGCGGGTTCATCCGGAGCAAGGTAGCGATGCGGCGCCGCCCGGTGCTCGGGTACCGTGACCCGCTCGGAGCGACAGGGGCCACAGGGGGAAGCAATGGGCGAACTCGGCCACGTGCAGGTGCTCGACCTCACGACGGGAATCCCCGGTGGCTACTGCGCGCGCCTGCTCGGCGGCGCCGGGGCCGACGTGGTGAAGGTCGAGCTGCCCGACGGTGACCCGCTCCGGCGCTGGGTCTCCGACCTGCGCGACCTCGGCGACGACGACGGTGCGCTCTTCCGCTACCTGCACTTCGGCCACCGCTCCCTCGTGGCCTCCACCCCCGACGAGATCGACGCGCTGCTCGCGGGCGCCGACGTCGTGCTCGTCGACGGCACCGGGCTCGCCGCCGACCTTCCCGGCGGCCCCGCGGGCCTGTTCGAGCGCTTCCCGCACCTCGTGGTCGTGTCGTTCACGCCCTTCGGGCTCGAGGGTCCGTACGCCGGGCGTCCCGCGAGCGACCTCACCGTGCAGGCCGAGAGCGGCGCGCTCGCGGTGCGCGGCCATCCTGCGCAGCCGCCCATCCAGGAGGGTGGCCGCATCACCGAGTGGGTCACCGGCCTCTACGCGGGCGTGGCCACCCTCGGCGCGCTGCACGGTGTGTGGAAGGGCGGCGTCGGCCGGCTCGTCGACATGTCGGCGCTCGAGGTGGGCGCGGTCACCGGGTCGCTCTACAGCGACCTCATGTACTCGCTCATGGGCAGCTATCCGCTCGACCAGGCTCCGCCCGGGCGCACGCTCGAGACGCCGTCGATCGAGCCCACCCTCGACGGCTACGTCGGCTTCAACACGAACACGCGCGTGATGTTCGAGTCGTTCCTGCTGCTCATCGAGCGGCCCGACCTGCTCGACGCGGGTTACGAGTCGATGCAGAAGCGGCAGGCCGACTGGGAGGAGTGGAACGCGATCATCCACGAGTACACGACGAAGCACACCACCGCCGACATCGTGCAGAAGGCGGTGGAGCTCCGCATCCCGGTCGCGCCGGTGTGCGACGGCGAGCAGCTGATCGCGCTCGACCACGTCGAGGCGCGCGGCTGCTTCGTCGACGACCCCACCGGCACCTACAAGGTGCCGCGCCGGTCGTGGTGGATCGACGGCGAGCTGCCGGAGCCGCCGCAGCCCGCGCCGCGCCTCGGCGAGCACACCGCGACCGTCGAGCCGCGCCCCGCGAAGACCGCGGGCACCGGCACCCACCTGCCCCTCGAGGGCGTGAAGGTCGTCGACCTCACCGCGTGGTGGGCGGGCCCGTCGTCCACCGGCATGTTCGCGATGCTCGGCGCCGACGTCGTGCACATCGAGTCGATCGGCCGCCCCGACGGCATGCGCCTGTCGGCGTTCAACTTCGCCCACCTCGACCAGTGGTGGGAGTACAGCGCCATGTTCATGGCGGCCAACACCAACAAGCGCGACCTCACGCTCGCGCTCGACGACCCCCGCGGTCGGGAGACGCTGCTGAAGCTCATCGAGCAGGCCGACCTCGTCATCGAGAACTTCACGCCGCGCGTGCTCGAGGGGTTCGACCTCGGTTGGGACACCATCCACGCGGTGAACCCCCGCGCGGTGATGGTGCGCATGCCCGCGTTCGGGCTCACCGGTCCGTGGCGCGACCGCCAGGGCTTCGCGCAGACGATGGAGCAGGTCACCGGCCTCGCGTGGCTCACGGGCTTTGCCGACGACCAGCCGCGCATCCAGCGCGGCCCGTGCGACCCCAACGGCGGCATGCACGCGGCGTTCGCCGCGCTCGTCGCGCTCGCGCGGCGCGACCGCACCGGCGTCGGCTGCTTCGTGGAGGCGCCGATGTTCGAGGCCGCGCTCCAGGTGTCGGCCGAGCTCGTGATCGAGTGGACGGCCTACGGCACGCGCCTCATGCGCGACGGCGCCCGCAGCCCGTGGGCCGCGCCGCAGGGGCAGTACGCGTGTCCCGGCCGGGAGCAGTGGCTCACCCTCTCGGTGCTCGACGACGACCAGTGGCTCGCGCTCGTCGACGTGTTGGGCAAGCCGGAGTGGGCGCTCGACCCCGCGCTCGCCACGTTCGCCGGTCGTCGCGCGCAGCACGACCTGATCGACGCGCACCTCGCCGCATGGGCGGCGGCCACGCCGTTGGACGATGCCGTGAACCAGCTGCTGGCCGCGGGGGTGCCCGCCGGCGCGGCGATCGACCCGCGGCTCGTGTCGGGGCACCCGCAGCTGCAGGCCCGCCGCTTCCACGAGCCGATCGACCACCCGGTGGTGGGCCCGCGACATCGATCCCCGGTCCGCCGTTCCGCTTCTCCGGCGTCGACCACTGGATCCGCACGCCCGCGCCCACCCTCGGCCAGCACAACCACGAGGTGCTCGCCGAGATCGGGCTCACGCCCGACGAGATCGCCGCGCTCGAAGCGGCGAACGTGGTGGGCGACCGGCCGCTCGGCCTGTAGCCCGCGCTCGTCAGCTGATCGCCGCGCTCGCGGCGCGCGCCGCGGTTGCCACGCGGGCACCGAGCTCGTCGATCCGGTCGCGCACCCGGTAGGCCGGTGCGAGCACGGCGATCCCGGCGACCGGACGACCGTCGGCCGTCACCACGGCGGCGCCGATGCCGCACACGTCGTCGATGAACTCGCCGTCGACCACCGCGTACCCGGCGAGTGCGGCCTCGTCGACGCGCGCCCGCAATTCGTCGGCGTCGGTGATCGACCGTTCGGTGTAGCGGGTCAGCCCACCGCTCGCGAGCCGGTCGATCGCGAGCTGTCGTTCCCGGGGTTCGAGGGCACCCAGCATCGCCCGGCCCGCCGCGCTCACGTGGACCGGCAGGTCGCTCGGGTCGGTCTCGACCGCGCGCACCACGTGGGTGCTCTCGAGCACCTCGAGGATCACCATGTGGTTGCCGTCGATGGTGAACAGCCCGATGGTCTCGCCGGTGTCGTCGCGGAGGCCGGCGACGTGGGGGCGGACCGCGCTGCGGACCGCCTGCGCCGGCGGGGCCGCCTCGGCGAGCAGCGCGACCCGGGTGGACACGCTCCAGCGCCCCGGGTCGAGGAGGTCCTGCACCAGCCACCCGGAGTCGGCGAGGGCCGCGAGGGACCGCTGCACGGTGGCCTTGGGGAGCTCGAGCTCGCGGGCGAGCTGGCTGAGGCCCACGGGTTGGCGGGCGGCCACCCCCTCGAACACCTGCAGCGCGGTGCGGACCGACCTCATCGTGACCTCCATCCGATCCAGTTCGGTCCGTGCAACGAACCAGCGTTGCATCGTAGGGTGAACCGACGTAGCGTCTCAAGTCCTTCCGCCGGCCCACTCAGGAGCGCGCCGTGGCCACCGACCTCTTCGACCGGTTCCCCGTCATCGACGTCGACACCCACCTCACCGAACCGCCCGACGTGTGGACGGCGCGCATGCCGGCCAAGGTGCACGACAAGGTGCCGCACATCGAGCGCATCGACGGGCGCGACGTGTGGATGGCCGACGGCCAGCGCATCGGCGCGCCTGGCTACTACTCCATGGCCGGCCACGACGGCGTCATGCCGCTGTCCGTGCCGAACACCTTCGACGACATCGCGCCGGAGATGTACGACGCGAACGCGCGCGTCGCCTTCCTCGACCGCGAGGGCATCCAGGCCGAGGTGCTGTACCCCAACGTCGGCGGGTTCGGCAACGGCTACTTCCTCAACCTCGGCGACCGCGAGTTCGTCATGGACTGCGTGCGCGCGTACAACGACTTCCTCACCGACTGGTGCAGCGTCGCGCCCGACCGCCTGCTGCCGATCACCGCGCTGCCGTTCTGGGACGTCGACCAGGCGATCACCGAGATGCAGCGCAACCTCGCCAACGGCCACCGCGCGGTGAACTTCTGCAACCAGCCCGACGCGTACGGCCAGCCGCCGCTCGCGCACAAGCACTGGGACCCGGTGTGGGCCGCCGCGCAGGAGGCGGGCATCCCGATCAGCTTCCACGTCGGCGGCGGCCTCATGGGCACGCAGTTCGACGACCGCGCCGACATGGGATGGATGACCAACTTCGCCAAGACGTCGTCGTTCATCTTCATGGACAACATGCGCAGCATCGGCGACCTGATCTTCGGCGGCGTGTGCCACCGCTTCCCCGACCTGAAGTTCGTGTCGGTGGAGTCGGGCGTGGGCTGGATCCCGTCCGCGCTCGAGACGTTCGACTGGCAGTGGCGCAACGGCGGCGTCGTCGACGAGCACCCCGAGTACGACCTGCTGCCGAGCGAGTACTTCCGCCGCCAGATCTACGGCTGCTTCTGGTTCGAGGAGCAGACCGCGCTCGACGCGATCGCGAAGTACCCCGACAACATCCTGTTCGAGAGCGACTACCCGCACCCCACCTGTCAACACCCCGGGCCGCGCACACCGGCGCAGCGCCCGCGCGACTACGCGTCGCGCACGCTCGCGTCGCTGAGTGACGACGTCACCCGCAAGGTGCTGCACGACAACGCGGCGGCGCTCTACGGCGTAGCGTGACCCGGATGGCAGACGGGCCCGATCTCGGGACGAAGCACCTCGTCACGCACGTCGACGACCGCGTGCTCCACGTGCGCATCGACCGCGTCGACCAGCGCAACGCGTTCACCCAGGACATGTACCGCGGCATCAAGCGCGCCGCGATCTGGGCCGACGCGCAACCCGAGCTCGACGCGGTGTGCATCACCGGCACCGGCGACTGGTTCGGTGCCGGCGGCGACCTCGCCAGCCGCCAGGAGGACCCCGAAGGCCTCGCGGTCGAGTGGGACGGCACCGACCACCACCCCTTCCGTCACATCGAGCGCTGCCGCAAGATCTGGGTGGCGAAGATCAACGGCGCGTGCATCGCCGGCGGACTCGGCATCGCCATCCACTGCGACGTGAGTGTCGCCTCCGATCGCGCCACGTTCCGCGTCCCCGAGCTCCTGCGCGGCATCCCCGACCCCTACATGGCCGCGCGCCTCGTCGACGTCGTGGGCCTCGTGCGGGCGCGGCATCTCTTATTCAACGCCGAGCGCTTCGACGCCGAGCGGGCACTGGCCATGGGCATCATCGGCGAGGTCGTGCCCCACGCCGACCTCGACGCCCGCACCGACGCGCTGCTCGAGCAGGTGCGCAGCACCGGCCCGTTGTCGCGCGCCGCGATCAAGCACGACATCAACTCGGCGCTGCGACCTGCCGATCTGTCCCTGTTCAAGGTGCCGGGACTCACCGACGAGATGCGCGAGGGCATGGGTGCCTTCGTGGAGAAGCGTCCCGTCGACTGGCCCCGGCCCTCCTGACACACCAGACACCCACAGCACTCGGAGAAAGAGGCGGGACATGGACCACAAGGTGATCGGCACCGTGATGCCGGTACTCGAGATCGCGCTCCAGTCGGGCGAGTCGATCGTCTCCGAGGGCGGTCAGCTCTCGTGGATGACGCACAGCATCGAGATGGAGACCGCGGCGAGCGGCAAGGCCGGCGCCAAGGGCGTGTTCGGTGCGGTGAAGCGCGCCGTCGCCGGCGGCACCCTCTTCATGACGGAGTACACCGCGCAGGGCGACGCCGGCATGGTCGCGTTCGCCACCAAGGTGCCGGGCCAGATCCTGCCCATCCACCTCGACGGCTCCAACCAGTACATGGTCCACCGCGGTGGCTACCTCGCCGGCCAGACCGGCGTGAGCCTCGAGATCGGCTTCCAGCAGAAGTTCAGCGCGGGCCTCTTCGGCGGCGCGGGCTTCATCCTGCAGAAGGTGTCCGGCAGCGGCGACGCGTGGATCGAGCTCGACGGTGAGATCGTCACCTACGACCTCCAGCCCGGCGAGAACATCCGGGTGCACCCCGGCCACGTCGGCATGTTCGAGTCGACCGTCGCGCTCGAGCTCGACCGTGAAGGGCGAAGAACATCTCGGCAACGAGGGCCTGTTCCTCGCCAAGCTCACCGGCCTGGGCAGGTGTGGCTGCAGACGATGCCGCTGCCGAACCTCGCGGCCGCACTGCGCCGTACATGCCGCAGAGCGACGGCGACAACAAGGGCGTGCTCAGCATCGACCTCGGCGGCTGAGCCCACCGAGTACCAGGAGAGCTGCAGTGGCGCGCCTCGGGGAGCAGATCGACGCCGACGGCACGTCGTGGTGAGCGGCGGCGAGCTTCGCGGAGTTCGCCGGGTGGAGCGCAAGGACAAGGCGGCAACGTGTTCGTCGACATGGACAAGCCGTTCCGCTCCGCCTGCTCTACGGCCGGTGGCCTGCGGCGCGGCGGCGCGCTGGTGATCCACGCGCGTGCGCGGCGCGGATGCCGAGGGCATCGAGGTCTCGGTGAACTACCCCCAATGTTGCTGCTGCTCAACCAGCTCAGACGCCGGGTCGCGGCGGAGAGGCGAGTACCACGTAGCCAACACGTGGGCGCAGCCCGCTTGCTCACCGGGCCCACGGGTAACCGCGGGGCGCACGATGGCGCTGGTCGTTGCCGATGCCGACGCCGCGGTGCGCGAGGCGCGGATGCGCAGGTCACGGAGCCGGGCGGCGCCGGGCATCGCGGTCGCCCGGTCCACGGGCACCGTCACCTCGACGACCCTGCGCTCGAGCCGTTGTGGTCGCCTTGCCGAGGAGCCTTCGACGTCGCGGTCGGCATCCACGGCGGGCGCGGTACCACTGCTCGTTGCCCCACAGGAGAGCTTCCGCGACCAGAAGCGCTACTACGCGGATGGCGCACCTGTTCGGCCAGATGCAGGCCAGTGGCGACCTCGCGATCGGCGGCGTGCCTTGCGCCACCTTGTCCGTGGTGTTCCTCGAGTCGGCATCGGCTGCGTTGGTACGCCGACCGCCTCGACGAGGCGTGGAGTCGGTGAGCAACGGTCCTGGCTCCTGCACGGCGACGGCGATCGCACCGAGCCGCTACCCACCGAGTACCTCTTCGGCGGCAACTGCTTCTTCTCCTGCGAACCCGACGAGCCCGACCTCCTGCACCTCGTGGCGTCGGTGGGCGAGGACCGCGCCGTGTTCGTCCGACTACCCGCACTTCGACTGGGTAATTCCCGCACAGCGGACGCGATCGCGGCGCCGGTCTGACCGACGTCGTGCTGCGCAAGGCCGGCGTGACAACCCGGAGCGGCTCTATGGCCTCTGATCCTACCTTCATCTCCGTCTCTCGCGCGATCTCGGCAGCGTCGTCACCGACGTGAAGCTCGCCGACCTCTCCGACGCGCAGTTCGAGCAGGTGCGCGAGAGCCGTTGCACGAGCGCTGCGTGCTGTTCTTCCCCGCGCAGCACCTCACGACCGAGGAGCAGCGGCCGCGCTCGCGGAGCGCTTCGGCACCCGTGTCGTTCTACCCGATGACGCAGATGATGGAGGCACCGACCAGGCCGCGTTCATCGAGGACACCGAGGAGAAGCCGCCCGCCGCCGACAATTGGCACACCGACGTCACGTGGACGCGCAACTGCCGGCGTACGCGGTGCTCGCGGCCATCGACATCCTCGACTACGGCGGCGACACGATGTGGAGCAGCCTCTTCGCTGTGCTGACGCGCTTCTCGCCCACCATGCAGTGGACATGCTCGACGGCCTGCGCGCAAGGGTCACTACCTGGTCCTGACTTCCACGAGCAGACCCGATCAACGCCGGTCGCGCAGGGCTCGCCGACCAGCTGGTGGCCGCGCTCCCGCCGGTCGAGCACCTCCGCTGATCCGGCGACACCCGGTGACGGGCTGCCGGGCGCTGTTCGTGACGAACGCGCCTACGGACCAGGTCGTCGGCATGCACCGCGACGAGAGCGACACCCTGCCCGACTCTCCGCTTCCACGCGGCCGACCCGAACTTCCAGGCGGTGGTGGCGCTGGACGGCGGGCGACGTCGCCATGTGGGACGAGGCCAGCACCAACCACCGGCGCTGGCGACCACTACCCGCAGCACCGCCGCATGCGCCGCTGCACCGCCGACGGCCCCGTCCCCGTCTGACGCCCGGGGGCGACTTCCTGGCAGGAGGCGCGAGGTGCTCCGGCCCGTGATCCTCTCCGACGGGGACCATCCGCGAGGAGCTCGCCGCCGGGCGCATCGTGATCGACCCGCTCGGGACGACTGGTGATCCAGCCGTCGTCGGTCGACCTCCACGTCGACCGCTTCTTCCGGGTGTTCCTGCAACGACACCACGCCCTACATCGACCCGAAGGCCGCAGGAAGACCTCACCGAACTGGTCGAGGTGGCCCTGATGACGGAGCGTTCATCCTCCACCTGGCGAGTTCGTGCTGGGGTCCACGCTCGAGCGAGTCGCCTCCCCAGCGACCTCGTGGCCCGGCTCAGGGCAAGTCGAGCCTCGGTCGGCTCGGCCTCCTGATCCAGCACCGCGGGCTTCGTCGACGCCGGTTGGGACGGTCACCTCACCTCGAGCTCCTCAACGTGGCCACCCGCTGATCAAGCTCTACCTGGGATGAAGATCGGCCAGATCTCGTTCCTGAAGATGACGACCGCGGCCGAGCACCCGTACGGCAGCACCGAGACCGGCTCCAAGTACCAAGGCCAGCGCGGCCCCACGCCGTCGCGCCACGGCCTCAACTTCCGCGCGACGGCTGGACGCCGGCCGCCGGCCGGATCAGACGTCGCGCTCCACGGAGGCAGGTCGCCCGGCTCCGCGCCCACGATCACCGGGATCGTCGGCGGGGTGGCGGCGCGCTCACGTACGCCGGGTCACCGGGTGCCGCGCCGATGACGACGGGGATCGCTGCGGCGGCGGGGTCGTGCTCCACGTACGCGGGTCGCCGGGCGCGGCGTCCACTCCCGACTGGTACGGACGCTTCAGGCGCGGCCTGTACACGTCGGCGGTCACGACCGCGGCGTCGCCGATCTCGGGCGCGGTCACGTTCGTCGGGTGCCGATGACGATGCGGTTGCTGCCGTCCTGCTTCGCCGGCCGCCCCGTCCACCGCCACGCGGTGCCGTCTGCATTGCTGCTCACGAGCTTGGTACCGCCCATCACCATCGTCGCGCCGAGCGCGATGCCGGCCGCAGGGACGAGCACGCGACGGCGGAGCAGCGCGGCGGCGCAGCGGACGCGCCCCTCCCGCGCCACGTCCATGAGCTCGACGAGGCGGGTCCCCACCAGGGTCGGGGTCGCTCCTGAGCGAGGCGGCGGCGAGGATGTCGACGTCGTCGTCACGCAAGGGGATGCGATCGCCCGGCTTGGTCCCCCCCCCCCCCCCCCCCCCCCCCCCCCCCCCCCCCCCCCTCGCGTCGTAGACCATGTCGAGGTAGCCGCGGAGCACCCTCGTCGGTCAGGGGCTCGTCCGAGGGCAGCGGGTGGTCGTGCCACTGACGGTCAGGTGGCTGTCGGCCACCGTCACTGGCGCGATGTCCTGGTCGGCAAGGGAGCTCCCGGTCTGGTGCGAACAGGCCAGCGCGAGGCGCTCGAGCTGGTGGTCGTCGGGGAGCGCATCACCTCGCTCCCATTCCGGACCTGCCAGCGGAGCACCCGGCGCGGAGGCGGTCACCCGCCGGCTGAGGCCTGCACTCGTGCGCGCCCCGCGCAGGGCGGCCCCGAGTCGGCGGCTGCTGACAGCTGTCATCGATGGCCGCGATCGACTGATCGGCACACTCGGGCGGGGGCTCGCGACACAAGCTGGTCATAGGCTGCCGAGGTCGTGGGGACGGGAGACGGGCAGGTGGGGACACCGGGGACGTGGCCTGTCCGCTGCGAGTGGGTGGGCAAACACCGATCCGGCCATGGTCGCCTACCACGACGACGAATGGGCGTCTTCGTCCACGACGACCGCCGCCACTTCGAGATGCTCACTCGAGGGTGCCCAGGCCGGCCCGGCGCTGGACCACCATCCTGCGCAAGCGGGAGGGCTACCGGCCGGTGCTTCCCCGCCGGCTTCGACCCGCAGGTCGCCGGCTTCTCCGAGGTCGGGATGTCCAACGCCTGTTGATGATCCTCGATCGTGCGCCACCGGGTGGTAGATCGAGTCGCGAGCCGATCACGAACAAAGCCGGGGCCCTGCTTGCCGTGGCTGCGAGTTCGATCGTTCGACGAGTACGTGCGGGAGTCCGTGGAGGCAGGCCGATCGTGGGGACCGAGGACGCTCGGCGACGTCCCGTCGTCGACGCCGGAGGCGACGGCGCCGAGCAAGGACCTCAAGCGCGCCGGGGTTTCTGCTTCGTCGGGCCCACCACGGTGTACGTATCTGCAGTTGCCGGCCTCGTCGATGACCACGTCGCCGACTGCTTCCGCCGCACGTCATGACCCTCGTCGCCCTGCCCGGCACGGCCCCGCCGCCGCCCCTGCGCTGGATAGCAAGCGGCGCCGGCCGAGTCGACGAGCGGGCCCACCCGCGCGGAGATCCAGGCGCAGCGGCGCGCAATCGCCACGCCGCCGCGCGCATTGAGCCCCGTCGAACCGGGGGGCCCAGCGGCCGCGGCGGCGGAGCTGCGCCAACGTGTTCCTCGCGGATCGCGACGGTGGTGCCGGTGCTGGCGGCGGCCGGCCTCGGCGCGCTCGCTCTTCATCGCGGCAGGACGCGCAGGACACCTGTGACGCGAACGCGCCGCTGCGGGCGCGGGTGATGAAGCCCAGGCGCCGACCTGTCGTCGTCCGACACCGCCATCGACGACCTCTCGGCCCTGTTCAATGCGGATCGCGCCCAGAACGACGCCACCGCCGCGGGCGTCGCCGCCACCAACAAGGCTGCCAGCAGTACAACACGGCCGAGGCTACACGCTGACGCGCCGGTGCCGAGGCCACCGAGGCGGTGGCCAAGCTTCAGCCAGGCAACCACTGCGGTGAAGACCGCCGCGGATCAGCGCAGGCTGCGCCTCGCTGCGCTCGGCACGGGGAGCTCGGGGTGACTGCGCCCACCGCGCCGGTGGCGGCACCCGTCGCTTCCGGCCGCGCGCGCGTCTCCGGTTGGATCGTCGCCGCGTTTCGTGCTCTCGCTGTTGCTGGTGGGCGCGGGTGGCCGCCGCCGTGGTCTGGGCGCAGGGCGAGCGCGACGCCGCCCAGCAGGAGCAGCAGCGCCTCCGCACCGAGCTCGCGGTGCAGCGCGACGCCAACACCCCGACCGGCTCGAGGCCACGAAGGCGGCGATCGCCGCGGTGAAGCCGCAGATCGACGCCATCCTCGCCGAGCGTAACAGGTCACCGACCTCCAGCAGCAGGACGCCGCACTGGTGCAGGCTGCGCCGACGCCGGGAAGAAGGGCGACGTGCCGGCCTACAACGAGGCGGGTCGGCAGCGGAACGTGCTGGCGCCGAGCAGGTGGACGCCGCCGTCGACAAGCTCCGCACCGACACCACCACGGTGCTGCTCGCCCTCAAGCAGGTCACGAACTGAACAGCCCAGCGGATGTTCGCTGGCCCATTCGATCGTTGCGGAGGCGGTCGAGCATGGGCGCGAAGAACTGCTCGCCGAACGTCACGAAGTGGAACAGCGCGGCGCCGCTGCTGCCGTCGTGTTCACCACCTTGTCGGCGAGGCCACCGATTGCCGGCGGTGTTGTTCGAGTCGATGGTCCAGCATCGCCATCGAGTACTCGAACTCGGCGTTGATCTTCTGATGCGCGGTCGCCGCCGTCGACGTAGCCACCTGCGCCACCGGGCGGGCGCATCATACGCATTCATAGGCCGCCGAGGCGCCTTTGGCGCAGTGTGTCGCGGGTGCGGCGAGCTCGTCGCGCACCTGCGCGCCGCTGAGCGTCGTGAGGCTGGTGTGCGAGCAGGTGTGCTGCTGATCTGCGGGCCTCGGCGACCACGCGCCTACACGTCGGCCTTCCAGCAGGGTCTGGATCGCCGCCGGCCGGGAAGAACGTCAGCTTGATCCCGCGGTCTTCTTGCAACGTCCATGAGCCCGTCTATGTCGTCGACGTTGGCCGAACAGGTCGTCGACCGCGATCGCGGACAAGCGCCGGGTGGCCGGCCCCGAACGGATGAATTTCGGCAGCGGCGGCATCAACGACGTCATCTGCTCGCGGCCAGCGGCAGGATCGTGTTCACCGGCACGCGCGGCTGGTGCGGCGCGGGCCGTGGCTGCGCAGGGCGCGCGAGGCGCCGGCCACGAAGGTGACCCGCGCCGGCGGCGGCGGCCGTCAGGAATGCCGACGGAGAGGGGACGACCACAGCAGTGCATGGAGCCGTCCAGGCTAGCTAGAGCCCGGGCTTGAAGTCGTTCGCGGCACGGTGCCCGCTCGCTCCCATGTTCGATCGCCTCGATGAGGATCTCGGCGATGTCCTGCACCTTCACGGCCTCTTCCTTGCCCTGGGCCTTCACGCCGTCGTCCATCATCACGTAGCAGAAGGGACAGGCGACGGCGATGCGGTCGGCGCCGGTGGCGACGGCCTCCTCCGAGCGCTCCATGTTCACCTTCTTGCCCGTGTTCTCCTCCATCCACATGCGCGCGCCACCGGCACCGCAGCACATGCCCTTGGTGCCGTTGCGCGGCATCTCGACGATGTCGATCCCGCCGAGCTGCCCGATGACGTTGCGGGGCGCGAGGTAGATGTCGTTGTGACGGCCGAGGTAGCAGCTGTCGTGGTAGGTGACCTTCTCGTCGAGCGACGCACCCGCGAGCGAGAGCGTGCCGTCGGCGACGAGCTGCGCGAGCAGCTGCGAGTGGTGGACCACCTCGTAGGTGCCACCGAGCTGCGGGTACTCGTTGGCCAGCGTGTTGAAGCAGTGCGGGCACTGCGTGATGATCTTCGTGACACCGAGGCTGTCGAACGACTCGATGTTCTGCATCGCCAGCATCTGGAAGATGTACTCGTTGCCGGAGCGACGCGCGCTGTCGCCGGTGCACATCTCGCTCGGGCCGAGGATCGCGAAGTCGAGCCCGGCGCGCTGCAGCAGCTTCGCGACGGCGCGGCTCGTCTTCTTGTTGCGGGTCGTCGAACGAGCCGGCGCAGCCGACCCAGTAGAGGTACTCGTGGCCGAGCGGGCCGGAACCGGGCTCGACGATGTCGACGCCCTCGAGCTCCGCGGCCCAGTCGCCGCGCTCGCCCTGGTTCATGCCGTACACGTTGCCGCTGTTCTCCATGGCGCGGTACGTGTTGCCGAGCTCCGCGGGGAAGTCGCTCTCCATGAGCGACAGGTAGCGGCGCATGTCGAGGATCTTGTCGAGGATCTCGATGTTCACCGGGCAGTTCTCGTCACAGGCCTTGCACGAGGTGCAGGCCCAGAGCTCCTCCGACGTGATGCGCTCGAACACGGAGTCGGCGGACACGGTGATGCCCTTCGCCACGCCGACGGGCGGCGACACGCGGGGGTCGCCGGTCGCGGTCATCACCTCGCCGACCTTCAGCACGATCTCGCGCGGGTCGAGCGGCTTGCCGGTGGCGTGCGCGGGGCACACGGAGGTGCAGCGGCCGCACACCGTGCAGGCGTCGGTGTCGAAGAGCTGCTTCCAGGTGAACTCCTCGATGGTGGCGACACCGAACGTCTCGAGCTCGGTCTCCATGAGGTTCGGCATGGGCTTCATCGCGCCCTTGGGCCGGTCCTTGTCCTTCATGTACATGTTCATGGGCGACGTGACCATGTGCTGCAGCTTGGTGGTGGGCAGCACGATGAGAAAGCACACGAACGCGGCGAAGTGGATCCCCCACATCCAGCGGTGGCCGTCCTGCAGGCCGCCGATCGACCACGAGTCGAACAGGCCCGAGAGCGGGTACCCGATGAACGACCACTTCTCGAAGTCGGGCCGGCCGATGAGCGCGATGCGCATCGCCTCGGTGAGGAAGCTGCGATGCCGATCACGAGGAAGGTGCCGAGGATGACCGCGTCCTCGGGCTTGGTCTTGATGCGGATGCGGTAGGGGCGCTCCACGTAGCGGCGCACGATCGCCCACACGATCCCCACCACGAACACCACACCCGCGAGGTCGGCCGCGAACGAGTAGCCCTGGTACACGCCGCCGTGCAGGAACTTCAGGTTGTCGGGGAGCTGGTGGTCGAGCTCGAGGATGATCGTCGCGGCGAACAGGCCGAGGAAGCCGAAGTAGATGCACGAGTGCATGAGGCCGGCGGCCGGGTCGCGCATCAGCGTCTGCATCCACACGCCGGCGCGGAAGTCCTTCATGCGGCGGTGGAGGTTCTTCTTGGTGGTGCGACGGTCGTCGGGCGCGCCGCGCTCGTAGTTGCGCACCCGCTGGCTCACGAGCCAGGCGCACACCACGAGCATGGTGGCGGCGGTGAAGTAGAAGCCCCAGTAGAGCGGCGTGGGGATGTCGACGAAGGTCTCACGCGTGACGCGGGACTCGTCGGCCCACTCCGTGATCTTGGGCATGATTCCCGACACCACGGTGCCCAGCGCGACGAGCACGCCGACGATGAGCACGAGCTGGTGCGGCTTGGGCAGCTTCAGACGACGCACGTGCGCCCTTTCCACGACAGAGCCGAGAACCCGCGAAACCTACCGCGGTCCGAGGCGGATGCGGCGACCGGAGCGAGGGACGAGCGGAGGTCGCTCGCCAGGAGCGAGCGGCCGCGGTGCGGGTATCCCGCGCCGCAGCGAGTGACGAGTACTAGCGAGTCTTCGCGTCTTCCTGGCGCAAGCGGCGCGCGAGGCCGGCGAGCAGCTTCTTGGAGAAGCCGGGGACGTCGAGCAGTTCGTCGAACGCCTTCTGCCCGACGCGGGCGAGCTCCATCGGCGACTCGGCGATCACGCTCGCGTTGCGCGGGGCGCGGTCGAGCAGGGCGAGGTCGCCGAAGAAGTTGCCGGGGCCGAGGCTCGCCACCTTGCGGCCGGAGCGCTCCACGCGGGCGGCACCGGAGATGATCACGAAGAACTCGCTGCCCGCGGAGCCCTCGACGACGATCACCTTGCCGGCGTCCACGGTGAGGCGCTCGGCGCCGCGCGCCACCAATTGGAGCTCCTTCTTGGAGCACGCCGAGAAGAGCGGCACGGTGGCGAGGGTGTCGACGAAGGGGTCGGAGCGGGCCATCGACGGGGAATGTACAGGAATTCCGACCGGGCGGGAATGAGATTCCCCCGCCCAAAGTTGATAGCGGAGCACTCAAGGTTCTAGCGTGTGGGGATCTCAAGGTCCCCCACAGCGGGGCCGAGACCATTTCTCCCCCTCAATCAGTCGTTCTGTCATCAGCAAAGGAAGCAGGAGGCATCCCATGCCCAAGGCCGTCGGCATCGACCTCGGCACCACCAACTCCGTCGTCGCGGTCCTCGAGGCCGGCGAGCCGGTCGTCATCCCCAACTCCGAGGGCGCCCGCACCACCCCGTCGGTGGTCGCGTTCTCGAAGACCGGCGAGGTCCTCGTCGGCGAGGTCGCCAAGCGCCAGGCGATCACCAACCCCGATCGCACGATCCGGTCCGTGAAGCGCCACATGGGCACCAACTGGACGATCGACATCGACGGCAAGGCCTACAACTCGCAGGAGATCAGCGCCCGCACCCTGCAGAAGCTGAAGCGCGACGCCGAGGCCTACCTGGGCGACAGCGTCACCCAGGCCGTCATCACCGTGCCCGCCTACTTCGGCGACGCCGAGCGCCAGGCCACCAAGGAGGCCGGCGAGATCGCGGGCCTCGAGGTGCTGCGCATCATCAACGAGCCCACCGCGGCCGCGCTCGCCTACGGCCTCGACAAGGACCACGACCAGACCGTCCTCGTCTTCGACCTCGGTGGCGGCACCTTCGACGTGTCGATCCTCGACCTCGGCGAGGGCGTGTTCGAGGTCAAGTCCACCGCCGGCAACACCCACCTCGGCGGTGACGACTGGGACCAGCGCGTCATCGACTGGCTCGTCTCCGAGTTCAAGAACGCGCACGGCGTCGACCTCGCGGCCGACAAGATGGCCGTGCAGCGCCTCAAGGAGGCGGCGGAGAAGGCGAAGATCGAGCTCTCGTCGCTGCAGGAGACCAACATCAACCTGCCGTTCATCACCGCGACGGCGGAGGGCCCGCTCCACCTCGACCTCACGCTTTCCCGCGCGAAGTTCCAGGAGCTCACGGCCGACCTCCTCGAGTCGTGCCGCGGGCCGTTCGAGCAGGCCATCCGCGACGCCGGCATGTCCAAGAGCGACATCGACCGCGTGATCCTGGTGGGTGGCTCCACCCGCATGCCCGCGGTGAGCGACCTCGTGCGCGAGCTCACGGGCAAGGACCCCGACAAGGGCGTGAACCCCGACGAGGCCGTCGCGGTCGGCGCGGCCGCGCAGGCCGGCGTGCTCAAGGGCGACGTCAAGGACATCCTCCTGCTCGACGTCACGCCGCTGTCCCTCGGCATCGAGACCAAGGGCCAGATCATGACCAAGCTCATCGAGCGCAACACCACGATCCCCACGAAGCGGTCCGAGGTGTTCACCACCGCCGACGACAACCAGCCGTCGGTGGAGATCAAGGTGCTCCAGGGCGAGAGCGACATGGCGTACCGCAACAAGCTGCTCGGCACGTTCCAGCTCGTCGGCATCCCGCCGGCACCGCGTGGCGTGCCGCAGATCGAGGTCACCTTCGACATCGACGCGAACGGCATCGTGCACGTGAGCGCGAAGGACCTCGGCACCGGCGCCGAGCAGGCGATGACCATCACCGGCGGGACCGCCCTGAACAAGGACGAGATCGAGCGGATGATGAAGGACGCCGAGGCGCACGCCGAGGAGGACAAGAAGCGCCGTGAGGAGGCGGAGGTCCGCAACAACGCCGACTCGCTCGTCTTCCAGACCGAGAAGCTCCTCCGCGACCAGGCCGACAAGGTCCAGCCCGACGACAAGGAGAAGATGGAGTCGGCGCTCAAGGAGCTGAAGGACGCGCTCGCCGGCACCGACATCGAGGCGGTCAAGCGCGGCCACGAGAACCTCGTGACCGTCAGCCAGGACTTCGCGCAGCGTCTGTACCAGCAGGCGCAGGCCAACCAGCAGGCGCCCGGCGGTGCTGGTGCGGGTGCGAGCGCCCCGAACGACGACGAGGTGGCCGACGCCGAGATCGTCGACGAGGGCGAGGGCGAAGCCCAGTGACGGGCGACGAAGCGCCGATCCCCGACGCAAGCGAGGATGTCGTACTCGACGAGGAGGCCGCGGCCGAGATCGTCGAGTCCGACCTCGCCCAGCTCGAGGGTGAGCGCGCCGAGCTGCTCGACATGGTGCGACGGCTCCAGGCCGACTTCGAGAACTACCGCAAGCGCGCGCAGCGCGAGCAGGCAGTGCTCGTCGAGCGGGCCAACGAGCGGTTGCTCGAGGAGTTGCTGCCGGTGCTCGACTCGTTCGACGGCGCGGTCTCGTCGCTCGCGAATCCCGCGGGAGGCGAGGTCGACGTCGAGAAGCTCCGCAACGGCGTGCTGGGCATCCACACCCAGCTCGTCGCGGTGGTGCAGAAGAACGGACTCGAGCGCATCGAGGCGGCCGGCGCGCCGTTCGACCCGAACGAGCACGAAGCCGTGATGCAGGACGACGGCGACGGCGAACCGCACGTCGCGCAGGTCATGCGCACCGGTTACCGCATGAAGGGACGCGTGCTGCGTCCCGCCATGGTCAGCGTGACCAGGAACTAGAGCAGGAAGGAGGCGAGCAAGCGGTATGGCACCCCAGCGGGAGTGGTTCGAGAAGGACTACTACGAGGTCCTCGGCGTCGCGTCGGACGCGTCGCAGAAGGACGTCACGCGCGCGTACCGCAAGCTCGCCAAGCAGTACCACCCCGATGCCAACCCGGGTGACAAGGCGGCGGAGGAGAAGTTCAAGGAGATCTCCGCCGCGCACGACGTCCTCGGCGACGCCGAGAAGCGCAAGGAGTACGACGACGTCCGCAAGATGGTCGCGTCGGGCATGGGTCCCGGCGGACCGGGCGGCTTCGGTGGTGGGTTCCCGGGCGGCGGCAACGTGCGCTTCGAGGACCTCGGCGACCTCGGCGATCTCGGCGGCATCTTCGGCAACCTCTTCGGGGGCGGCGGCGGTGGTGGCGGCGGCTTCGGCGGTCGGCGTGGCCGGCGCGGTGGGCCAGTCGGTCCGCAGCGCGGCCACGACATCGAGACCGAGCTCTACCTCGACTTCCTCGAGGCGGTGCACGGCGTGACCACCGGCGTGGGCATCACGTCGGAGGCGCCGTGCTCCGTGTGCAACGGCAGCGGCGCGAAGCCGGGCACCGTGCCCGACACGTGCGCCACCTGCAACGGTGCCGGTTCCGTCGCGGTCGACCAGGGCCCGTTCTCGTTCTCGCAGGTGTGCCCCACCTGTGGTGGGCGTGGCGCGATCGTCAAGGACAAGTGCAAGCACTGCAAGGGTCGTGGTGTCGAGGTGCGGCCGCGCACGGTCAAGGTGCGCATCCCCGCCGGCGTCGACGACGGCCAGCGCATCCGCGTGAAGGGTCGCGGCACGCCTGGGACCAACGGCGGTCCGGCCGGCGACCTCTACGTGATCGTGCACGTGCAGCCGCACGCGGTGTTCGCGCGCAGCGGCAAGTGGGACCTCACGGTGAAGGTGCCGATCACCTTCCCGGAGGCCGCGCTCGGCGCGCAGGTGAAGGTGCCAACGCTCGATGCGCCCGTCACCGTGAAGGTGGCGCCGGGCACGCAGAGCGGCAAGACGGTGCGCGTGCGGGGCAAGGGCATCCCCCGCGCCAACGGCGACGACGGCGCGCTGCTCGTGACCTTCGACGTCGTGGTGCCCTCGCACCTCGACGACGACGAACGCGCGCTCGTCGAACAATTGGGTGACAAGCTCTCCAGCGGGGTGCGCGAGCACCTGGGCGTCTAGGTAGGAGGTGCAGACGATGGCGGAACGCAACGAGCCGGTCCCGGGCCCCGAGTCACGCGACCGCGCGCTCTACATCATCTCGGTCGCAGCCGAGCTCGCCGGGGTGCACCCGCAGACGCTGCGCATCTACGAGCGCAAGGGGCTCATCGAGCCGAGCCGCACGCAGGGCCGCAGCCGCCGCTACTCCGACCGCGACATCGCGCAGCTGCGCCGCATCCAGGACCTCACCAACGACGGCGTGAGCCTCGCCGGGGTGCACAAGGTGCTCGAGCTCGAGGCCAAGCTCGAGCGCGCCCGCGCCGAGATCGCCACCCTCCACGCCGAGCTCGCGCAGGCCCGCCACGAACTGCAGTCGGCGGTCAACGACGTCCACCGCAGCTACCGGCGCGACCTCGTGCCGGTGAGCCGGGCCGTCGTCCACGTCCGCCGTCACTGAACCGGGTTCGACACCTCGCACGGGGATTCGGGACCGATACCCCGAACGGGGCTATGGTTCCCGCTTCTCACTCTCCTCTCGGAAGGCCTGGGCGATGAGGTCGTTCTCCTGGAAGCGCGCCGTCGGCGCACCGGCTGCCGCGCTGCTCGCGCTGGGCGGCGCGGCGTTCGCGGTCGTCGGTACCGGCTCCCCGGCCGGCGCGACCACCACGGTGCACGACGCCGCCGAGCTCCAAGCTGCGTTCAACAGCGACGAGACGGTCATCATCCTGGCCAACGACATCTCGGTCACGACGCGGATCCTCCGCGACAACACGCACAACGGCGACGTCGTCATCGAAGGCGCCGGCTTCACCATCACCTCCGACGGCTCCGACCGGATCTTCGAAGACCGCGGCACGGGCCGCCTCGAGCTGCAGAACATCACGCTCACCGGTGGCGTCATCGATTCCGACGGCGGTGCGGTCGCCGCTCGTGGCGACGTCATCGTCTCCAACGCGACGTTCACCGACAACCACGCCACCGACGGCTACGGCGGCGCCATCGTCTCTGAGACCAACGTGACCTCCGATGGGTCGACCTTCGACAACAACACGAGCTACGACAGCGGCGGTGCCATCGCGGCGGGAGAGGACGTCACGGTCAAGAACGGGAGCTCGTTCACCGGCAACGCCGCCGAGAGCGACGGTGGTGCGGTCTACTCCGAAGCAGGTCTTGTCGACATCTCCGGTTCCACGTTCACGAACAACCAGGCCGACGCGAACCTCGGCGGGTACGGCGACGGCGGTGCTGCGTTCTCGTTCAACCGCATGATCGTCGCCGGGTCCACCTTCAGCGGGAACTTCACCACGAGCGAGCAGGACGCCGGCGGCGGTGCCGTCGAGGCGATCGGCACGCTCGACGTCTCCGACTCCACCTTCACCGGCAACGCGGCGAACCTCGTCGGCGGCGCGCTCTACGGTGCCGACGACACGACGATCGCCCGCTCCACATTCACCGGGAACTGCGCGGCGTACGGCGGCGCGATCGAGCACAACATCGGACCCGCCCCGGAAGGCAACGACCAGCCGGAGGAAGGCACCACCGCGCTCTCGATCGTCAACTCCACGATCACGGCAAACACCCAGAACTCCGGTGACTCGGCGATCGGCGCCTTCGGTGCGACCACCGAGATCGCGTACTCCACGATCGTCGGCAACATCAACGACGACAGCAGCGACTGCGGCCTGCCTGCCCTCGAGTCCGGAGCCGCTGCCGCCGAGCACCGCAGTGCCAAGGCCGGTGCCGCGGGCACGGTGCACGCCCGGGCCGGGTTCGAAGACGGTGTCAACCTGGTCGTGATCAACGACGTCACGCTCTTCGGCAACGTGATCGCCGGTCCGGTCGGTGGCCCGAACTGCTTCGTCGAGGAGGGCTCGAACCTCACGTCGCAGGGCTACAACTTCTCCGACGACAGCTCGTGCGACCTCACGAACGCGACGGACAAGGTGGCGACGCCGAACGACCCGCAGCTCAACGCGCTGGGTCCGTGGGGTGGTCCGACCGACACGATGCTGCCGTTCACCCCGCTCCACGGCGGTGTCACCAGCCCGCTGATCGACGCCATCCCGGCGGCGGCGTGCCAGACCGGTATCGCCACCGGGGTGACCACCGACCAGCGTGGTGTCACCCGTCCGCAGCTCGTGGGCTGTGACATCGGTGCGGTCGAGGTGACCGGCGCCGAGTACCAGGTCGAGGCGGCGGTGGTCACGCCCCGCTTCACCGGCTGAGCCCCGCCTCCGCCCATCAGTGCGACGACGACCCCGGGGCCCTGCTCCGGGGTCGTTCGCGTCCGCTTCCCGATCCGGGTTGCCATGACCGATCTGCAGTAGCGTTCGGCGCTTCGTGGGCAGAAAGGCCGTTCGATGTCAATGATCCGTCTTCCCCGCCGCGCAGTGGGCGTGGCTGCGTCGCTCGTGCTGGCATGCGGCACCACCGTCGCAACCTTTGCGACGTTCGCCGCGACCAGCTCGCCGGCCGGCGCCGCGACCACCATCGGACCGGTCGACCCGTCGATCCCCGATGGCGGCTCGAACTCCCTGCGCGACGTGCTCGAGAACCAGATCAGCAGCGGCGACACCGTCGTGCTCCAGGCGGGCGCGACCTACACGCTCGACTTCTGCGAGCTCCCGCCGCCCGCGGCGTTCACCGGCGTCGGTGACATCTCGGTCGCGGCCGCGGTCACGATCGAGGGCAACGGCGCCACCATCGACCAGACCTGCCAGGACCGCGTCCTCCAGACCCAGGACGCGATCACGCTCCGGGACGTCACCATCACGGGCGGGAACAGCAACTTCTTCGGTGGCGGCCTCGAGGTCGACGACAACGTGCTCGCCACCATCGACGGCGTGACCTTCGTCGACAACGAGTCCGACAGCGGCGGCGGGATCGGCACGTTCGGCGACCTCTCGATCACCGACTCCACGTTCACGAACAACGTGTCGTCCGACGGCGACGGCGGCGGCATCCAGGTGCTGTCGGCCGACGCCAACGTCGACATCATCGGTTCCGCGTTCTCCGGCAACAGCACGAATGGATGGGGCGGCGCCTTCGAGCAGGAATCCTTCGACCCCGGTGCAGCCGCGGTCGGCAACTTCGTGCTGAACGTCTCGGGGTCCACGTTCACCGGCAACACGGCCGAGGGTGACGGCGGTGGCGCGCTCGACACCGAGGACCCGGCCACCATCACGGTCACCGACAGCACGCTCGACAGCAACGAGGGCGGTCAGGGCGGCGGTATCGGCACCTTCAACGACAACAGCATCGTCTCCGTCAGCCACTCGACGCTGAGCAACAACACGTCCCACATGGCGGGCGGGGCGATCTACAACTGCTGCGGTGCCGAGTCGCTCAGCGCGGCGGCGAGCGGCACGTCCACCACGATCGTCGACTCCACGATCACCGGCAACCACCAGGCGTACGACGGCGCCGTCAACGTCTCCGGCGCACTGACGGTCTCCTACTCCACGGTCACCGACAACGCGAACGACGCCGATCAGCTCCGGGGGAAGGCCAGTGGCACGAGTGCCGACGGCCACAGTCGTGCGTCAGTGCAGGTCGAGGGCAACGACCCCGCCTCGGGTCTGGTCGCCGACGCGATCACGCTGACCGGCACGGTGCTCGCGCAGCCCAACGGCGTGGCGAACTGCTCGCCGACCGTCGGCGGCACGGTCACGTCGAACGGCTACAACTTCTCCGACGACGCGTCCTGCAACCTCGTCGGCACGGGTGACCAGCAGAATGCCGGCGACCCGGGTCTCGGTGCACTCGCGAACAACGGTGGGCCCACGCTCACCCGCCTCCCCGGCACGGGGAGCCCGCTGCTCGACGTCGTGCCGCCGGCCGCCTGCAACGCCGTGGTGACCGACGACCAGCGTGGTATCACCCGGCCCCAGGGCTCGGGTTGCGACGTCGGCGCCGTCGAGGTGGTCGTGGAGGCCGTCGAGATCGCGCCCAAGTTCACCGGCTGAGCCCCGCCTCCGCCCACAGCACGACGACGACCCCGGGGCCCGCCCCGGGGTCGTCCGCGCCCGGGCCCTGACCGGACCCTGACCGGGTCCCCAACGACTGTTTGCCGAGATGGCAAACTGTGGATAGGTTCGCGCCTTTCCGGCGGGAGCCGGAGCGACGCCCGGAGCGGACCGGTCGTCACCTCAGGAGGGCAGCAATCGTGGGATCCCGTCTCGTTCGGCGCGCCGCCGGTGCACTCGCCGTCGTCGCCATGGCGTTGGTGCCGATCGCGTACGGCGCGTTCGCCGCGCCCGTCGGTGCGGCCGGCACGGTCAACGTCGCGACGGCCGGCCAGCTCGCCACCGCCTGGGCCGACACGAGCAACACCCGCATCGTGCTCACGGCCGACATCCAGCTGAGCGACGCGAGCGGCACCTGTTTCGGCGAGAACCCGTTCCGGGCCGCGGGTGGCTCCGGCATCACCGTCGACGGCCAGGGCCTCTACGGCATCACGAGCACCTGCGAGCTCGGCCGGCTCCTCGTCGACGACGGGGCCGAGGCGGTGACCCTCACCGGTCTGACGCACTTCGACGGCGGCACGTCATGTGGCGCCGGCGGTGGTCTCTACACCAACGGGTCGGCCACGATCACGAACGTCCACGCGTCCGACAACGCGGCGCTGGGCCAGACCTGCCCGTTGAGCCAGGGTGTCGACTCCCAGTCGCTCAACTCGATCGCACGCGGCGGCGCCCTCTACTCCGGGGCCGGCAACCTCACCGTCACCGGTTCCAGCTTCAGTAACAACCACGCCGACGTCGCCGGCGGCGCGGTCGCGGTGCTGAACGGCAACGCCACCGTCACCGGCACCACCTTCTCCGACAACACCGTGGGTGTCGCCGGCGACCCGGGTCCCGACAACGACCTCGCCGGCGGTGCGCTGTACGTCGACGGGACCGCGGGTGTGTCCGGGTCCACCTTCACCGGCAACCATTTCGCCGGCCAGGGCGGCGACGAGTGCGAGAACTGCTCCGTCGAGGGCGGCGCGCTGTGGGCGGCCTTCGGCGCGATCGTCGACACGAGCACGTTCACCGAGAACGCCGCGACCTGCGTCGATTCTTGTGGTGCGTCCGGCGGTGCGATCTACGTGGAGTCGACGATCGCGCAGGTCCAGGCGAGCACCTTCACCGACAACACCGCCCAGTGCCTCGGGAACTGCAGCGTCTGGGGCGGAGCCGTGTCGACGCCGGAGAGCAACATCATCAGCTCCACGTTCACCGGCAACTCGGCGTCGTGTGCGATCGGTAGCTGCGGCAACGTCGGTGGCGCACTGGCGTCCGGTGACACGACCGTCGAGGGCTCCACGTTCACGAACAACGACACCAGCTGCCAGTCCGCGTGTGACGCCAGCGGTGGCGCGATCGCGGCCGGCGCCTTCTTCTCCGCCAAGTCCGAGTTCGCCCCCGATTCGGTGCACGCGGCGGGCAAGCCGCTCGGCGACGAGGTGGAGATCCTCACCTCCACGTTCACCGGGAACACCGCGACCGCCACCGACAACGCTCCGCTCTGCGACTGCAACGGCGGTGCCGTGTACGCGTTCTCCGACTCCACCGTCACGATCGACTCGTCGACCTTCGCGGACAACACCGCGCTCTTCGACGGCGGCGCGCTCAGCGTCCGCGGCGAGCCGACGGTGACGATCCACAACTCCACCGTCACCGCGAACGACAGCGGCTTCAACGGCGCCCTTGACCTCTCGAGCGAAGGGCTCACCGCCGAGCTCGCGTACAACACGATCGTGGCCAACACGGTCCACGAGGTGGCCATCGAGGCGGTCGGCGCCGACGCCCGCGCCGCCTTCGTCACGCCGCCGTCGAACCTGTCGGTGAACAGCGCCACGTTCTTCGGCAACATCATCGCCCTGCCCGCCACCGGGACCCCCAACTGCCTCACCTTCGAGGACCCCACGTCGCAGGGCTACAACTGGTCCGACGACACGTCGTGCGGGCTCACGAACGCGACCGACGAGGTGGCCGCGCCGAACGACCCCCTGCTGAACCCGCTGGGCTTCTACGGCGGACCCACGCCGACGATGCTGCCGCTCACGCCGAAGAACGGCGGGGCGATCAGCCCGGTGATCGACGCGATCCCGGTGGCGGCCTGTCAGACGGGCATCGCGGCGGGGATCGCCAACGACCAGCGGCGGGTCCTCCGTCCCCAACTCGTGGGCTGCGACATCGGGTCCGTCGAGGTCACCCAGGAGGACTACCAGGTCGAGGCGGCGGCGGTGATCCAGCCGAAGTTCACCGGCTGAGCCCCCTGGCACGGGGTCCCCGTGCCGGGCTTGCCCGGGTGCCAAGATCTGGGTAGTTTGCCGCGTTTCCGGCGGGAGCCGGGACGTGACACGCCCGGGGCATCGCGGGCTGAACCGACGAGAGGGTCGCATCGTGGGACTGCGAATCAGCCGGCGCGCGCTCAGCGCTCTCGCCGTCGTGGCCATGGCCGTCGTGCCGGTCGCCGTGGTGTCGTTCTCGGCACCTGCGGGCGCCGCGGGTGCAACGACCGCAGGGAGTGCCGCGGCGCTGAAGGCGGCGTGGATCGACTCGTCGACCACGGCGATCACCCTCACCGCCAACATCACCATCTCGGGCGGTGACTGCAGCGGCGGTTACGTGCGCTCGTCGGGTTCCGGGATCGTGGTCGACGGCCAGGGTCAGTTCGGTGTCACGAACGGATGCGGCGGTGGACGGATCCTCATCGACGACTCCGACGAGTCCGTCACGCTCACCGGCCTCACCCACTTCGACGGTGGCGACGCGTGCGGCGCGGGTGGCGGCCTGTTCGCCGACGGCAACGTCGACGTCGTCGACTCCTCGTTCTCGAACGACATCACCTCCGACTGCGCGTGCAGTGTGCAGGACGCGGTGGCCGCGTGCGTGACCGGCGACGTGCACGGGCAGTTCGTGATCCCGGTCGCGGGTGGCGCGATCTTCAGCGGGTCCGATCTCACCATCACCGGTTCGACCTTCTCGGGCAACCACGCCGACGAGGCCGGTGGCGCCGTGTACGCACTCGGCACCCTGCAGGTCTCGGGCAGTTCCTTCACCGGCAACAGCGCCGGCACGACCGGCAACGGCCAGTTCTGGGCCGGCGCGGCCGGGGCCGACGGATCGGTCGACGTCACCGGGAGCACCTTCACCGGGAACTGGCTCGGCACCGCCGACGGCGACGAGTGCGTGGGTTGCCTGATCGCCGGCGGGGCGGTGGCGGCCGGCGTACAGGTCAACCAGGTGTCGAGCGCGTCGGCGCCCCCGGTGGCCACGATCTCGGGCTCGACGTTCACCGGCAACCACGCCGACTGCGTCACCCAGTGCATCGCGGAGGCGGGCGCGGTGGGCGCCTACATGGTCGACCTGTCGGCGTCGTCGTTCACCGGCAACTCGGCCGACATCCTCGACTGCGACTCCGCGCTCTCGGAGGGCAACCTGAATTGCCAGGCGCTCGGCGGTGCCGTCGTCGGCCTGTTCGTGGAGGACGCCGGCTCGACGTTCTCGGGGAACCACGCCGACGGTGGGTCGTGCGTGAACGCGAACTGCTTCCTCGAGGGTGGTGCGATCGCGTCGGAGGTCGGCGCGACGCTGAGCAACTCGTCGATCACCGGCAACCACGCGCAATGCCACGGCTCGTGCCTGGCCGTCGGCGGCGGCGTGGCCGTCGGTGCCCTGGGCAGCGCCGGCGCGGCTGCGGACGGCGCCGGGCCGTTGCTCGGCAGCCAGGCGCAGGCCAGCGTGACGCCCGACGACTCGGTGTCGATCTCGCAGTCGAACATCAGCGACAACACGGTTGGCTGCGACACCGACAGCTGCGAAGCTGGCGGCGGCGGCGTGTTCGCCATCGACGCGTCCTCGTACACGATCACTGCGTCCACGCTGAGCGGCAACGTCGCACCCTTCGGCGCGGCGATGTACGCATCGGCCGACAGCGACGTCCCGGTCACCATCGTCAATTCCACCGTCACCGGCAACGAGGGCAACTACAGCGGTGCCCTCGCGCTCGACGCCGGTCCGGTCAGCCTCGCCTACGACACGATCGTCGGGAACATCGTCACGCCCGTCCAGGGCACGTCGAGCTCGTCGGTCCGTGCGCTCGCCGAGCAGGCGGGCCTGTCGCTCCACGGCGCGGCGGTCGAGGCCCCGCTCGCCGCCAACCTGACTGCGCAAGACGGCCCGGTCACGACCTTCGGGACGATCGTGGCGCTTCCCCAGGGTGGCGTGAACTGCGACATCCTCAACACGTCCGCCCCACCGACCTCGCAGGGCTACAACTGGTCCGACGACACGTCGTGCCAGTTCACGAACGCGACCGACCTGGTGGCGATGCCGAACGATCCGCAGTTGAACGCGTTGGGCGACTGGGGTGGTCCGACGCCCACGATGTTGCCGGTCACGCCGAAGTTCGGTGGTGCGATCAGCCCGGTGATCGATGCGATCCCGGTGGCGGCGTGCCAGACGGGCATTGCGGCGGGGATCACCACCGACCAGCGGGGGGCGACTCGCCCGTCGATGAACGGTTGTGAGATCGGTGCGGTCGAGGTGACGCTGGAGGACTACCAGGTCGAGGCGCTGGTCGTGACACCGAAGTTCACCGGCTGAGCCCCTCGCACGGGGTCCGCGCTCCGGGCTTGCCCGGGTGACAAAATCTGAGTAACTTGCCGCGTTTCCGGCAGGAGCCGGCATTCGATCGCCCGGGGCATCGCGGGCGGAGACGACGAGAGGGTCGCATCGTGGGACTGCGAATCACTCGACGCGCACTGGGCGCGTTCGCTGTCATGGCGCTGGCGGTCGTGCCGGTGGCCGTCGTGTCGTGGTCGGCGCCGGCCGGCGCGGCGGGTCCCGCGACCGCCGGGAACGCGGCTGCGCTGGAGTCGGCGTGGACCGACTCGTCGACCACCACGATCACCCTCACCGCGAACATCACCATCACCGGCGGTGACTGCGCCGACGAGGGCTACGTGCGGACCGGCGGCGGCGGCATCACGGTCGACGGCCAGGGCACGTTCGGCATCGTGAGCCAGTGCCCGTTCGGCCGCATCCTCCTCGACGACAGCTCCGAGACGGTCACCCTCACCGGCCTCACCCACTTCGACGGCGGTGCGATCTGCGACGTCGGTGGCGGACTCGCCGCCGGCGGCGACGTGAACGTCTCGAACTCGTCGTTCAGCGACAACTTCGCTGCCGGTGACTCCTGCCCCTGTGGTGTGAGCGACAGCGCAGTGACGTGCGGTCAGTCGTCGGGCCTCCACTCGGCAGACATCGGATGGCTCGGCGGCGCGATCTACTCCGACAGCAACCTCGTCATCGAGGACTCGACCTTCAGCGGCAACCACGCCGACTACGCCGGCGGGGCGGTCTTCGCCAGCGGCGATGCCACGGTGACGAACTCCACGTTCACGGAGAACAGCGCGGGCCAGAGCGGCCCGCTCGAGGCCACCATCGCCGGTGGCGCGATCGCCGCCAACGGCAGCATCAGCGTCGACGGCAGTGCACTCACCGGCAACTGGCTCGGCGACCAGCAGGGCAACCCCTGCGCCGTGTGTGCTCCGGTCGGCGGTGCCATCGCGAACGGCTACTTCGGCGTCGCCAGCGCGGTGCCGATCCCGTTCGACGTCACGATCACCAACTCGACGCTCACCGACAACCACGCCGACTGCGCCTTCTACTGCTACGCGCAGGGCGGGGCGGTGGCCAGCTACTGGACCGCCACGATCACGGGTTCGACCTTCACGGGAAACACGACCAACGTCACCGACTGCGGTGACGACGAGAGCGACAACACCTGTTACAACGTCGGCGGCGCGGTGTCGTCGGAGATCGCGTCGATCTCCGGTTCCTCGTTCACCGACAACCACGCCGACGCGTCCGGCTGCATCAACACCGGGTGCTGGAACGAAGGCGGCGCGATCATCTCCCCCGCCCTGCAGCTCACCGGTTCCACGGTCACGGGCAACTCGGCGGCCTGTGACACCAACTGTGCCTCCTACGGCGGCGGCATCGCCTCGGGGACCCGGGCCGGCATCCAGCCCACCGGCGCGAGCGTGGCGTCGTGGGCGGCCGGCGGCTTCCGCGCCGCTGTCGACCAGCCGGGCGACGTCTCCATCGTCCAGTCGAACGTCTCCGACAACGTGGCGTCGTGCGACGACGACTACTGCGGGGTGTCCGGTGGTGGCCTGTTGGCCTACGAGCCGAACTCGCTCACGGTCGACGCTTCCACGTTCTCGGGCAACGAGGCCCAGTACGGCGGTGCCTTCGCGGTGTTCAGCGAAGGCGCACCGGCCACCGTCACCAACTCCACCATCACCGGCAACACGTCGGTGTGGGACGGCGCGATCGATCTGGAGGGCTCCGACGCCTCCCTCGCCTACGACACGATCGTGGGCAACATCGTCGGCGCGCTCCCGCCCGAGGGGAACGTCAATTCGGCGGCGAGCGGCCGTTGGGGCGGTGTCGCGGCGGCAGCACCGCCCGGGCCGGAGATCCGGCCCGCCAACGTCTCCGGCGCGCAGCTGACGGTGTTCGGCACCATCGTGGCTCTCCCGGTCGGCGGCCCGAACTGCGACATCTGGTCCGACGGTGGGATCACGTCGCAGGGCTACAACTGGTCCGACGACACGTCGTGTGGGTTCACGAACGCGACCGACCTGGTGGCGACGCCGAACGACCCGCAGTTGAACGCGTTGGGTGACTGGGGTGGTCCGACGCCCACGATGTTGCCGGTCACGCCGAAGTTCGGTGGGGCGATCAGCCCGGTGATCGATGCGATCCCGGCGGCGGCGTGCCAGACGGGTGTCGCGGCGGGGATCACCACCGACCAGCGGGGGGCGGCTCGCCCGTCGATGAACGGTTGTGAGATCGGTGCGGTCGAGGTGACCCTGGAGGACTACCAGGTCGAGGCGCTGGTCGTGACCCCGAAGTTCACCGGCTGAGGCCCACCCACCTTCCGATGAACAGGCCCGGCCGCAACGGCCGGGCCTGTTCGCGTCCGGCGCCTCGGGGGAATAAAGTTGACAGCAGGATTGTCAACTTTGGGGAACACGGATCCGGGGAAGGCCTCGGATCACCCCTTTTCACTCCGAAGGTGACTGCATGCCGCTCGACCCCAACAAGCTGACCCGCAAGACCGGAGAGGCCCTCGCCGCCGCGCAGGCCCTGGCGCGTGACGAGAACCACTCACAGGTCGCCCCGGAGCACCTGCTGGCGGCGCTCCTGAGCCAGCCCGAGAGCGTGGTGCTGCCGGTCCTCCAACGGATCGGCGTCGCCGCGAAGATCGTGCGCGACCGGGTCGACGAGGCCCTGGCCCGCCACCCCAAGGTGTACGGCCAGACCGCGCAGAACGCGCAGCTCAGCCCCGAGTCGTACAAGGTGCTCGAGGCGGCCGACGAGCAGCGCGCCGACCTCGGCGACGACTACCTCTCCACCGAGCACCTCCTCCTCGCGATGAGCCAGGTGGCCGGTGGCGTGGGCGACCTGCTGCGCGGCCTCGGCGTCACCCACGAGGCGGTGCTCGGCGCGCTGCAGCAGGTGCGCGGCAGCCACCGCGTCACCAGCGAGAACCCCGAGGAGCAGTACCAGGCGCTCGAGCGCTACGGCCGTGACCTCACCGAGGACGCGCGCAAGGGCAAGCTCGACCCCGTCATCGGGCGCGACGAGGAGATCCGGCGCGTCATCCAGGTGCTCTCGCGCCGCACGAAGAACAACCCGGTCCTCATCGGCGAGCCCGGCGTGGGCAAGACGGCCATCGCCGAGGGCCTCGCCCGGCGCATCATCGAGGGCGACGTGCCCGAGGGCCTGCGCAACAAGCGCCTCATCTCCCTCGACATCGGAGCGATGATCGCGGGCGCCAAGTACCGCGGCGAGTTCGAGGACCGGCTCAAGGCCGTCCTCAAGGAGATCGTCGACAGCGACGGCGAGGTCATCACCTTCGTCGACGAGCTGCACACGATCGTCGGCGCGGGCGCGGCCGAGGGCGCGGTCGACGCCGGCAACATGATCAAGCCGATGCTGGCGCGCGGCGAGCTGCGCATGATCGGCGCGACCACGCTCGACGAGTTCCGCAAGTACGTCGAGAAGGACCCCGCGCTCGAGCGTCGCTTCCAGCAGGTCTACGTGGGGGAGCCGTCGGTCGACGACACCATCGCGATCCTGCGCGGGCTGAAGGAGCGCTACGAGGTGCACCACGGTGTCCGCATCCAGGACGCCGCGCTGGTGGCCGCGTCGGTGTTGTCCGACCGCTACATCACTGCCCGGCAGCTCCCCGACAAGGCGATCGACCTCATCGACGAGGCCGCGTCGCGCCTGCGCATCGAGATCGACTCCATGCCGTTCGAGATCGACGTCGTGGAACGCCAGATCCGGCGGCTCGAGATCGAGAAGGCCGCGCTGGCCAAGGAGACCGACGAGGGCTCCAAGCAGCGCCTGGCCACGCTCGACGAGGAGCTCGCCGCGCTCACCGAGGAGCGCAGCGCGATGGTGGCGCACTGGCAGAACGAGAAGGACGCCATCACCGAGATCCGCGAGCTCAAGGAGCAGCTCGAGAACGCGCGCACCGAGGCCGAGAAGGCCGAACGTGAGGGCAACCTCGAGGCCGCCGCGCAGCTGCGCTACGGCACGATGCGCGAGCTCGAGGCCACCATCGAGCAGAAGACGGCCCGGCTCGACGAGCTCCAGTCCGAGCAGCAGATGCTGAAGGAGGAGGTCGACGAGGAGGACGTCGCCGAGATCGTCGCCAAGTGGACCGGCATCCCCGTGAGCCGGCTCATGGAGGGCGAGATGAGCAAGCTGGTGCGCATGGAGGAGGTCCTCCACGACCGCGTCATCGGCCAGGAGAACGCCGTGGCCGCGGTTGCCAACGCGATCCGCCGGTCGCGTGCCGGCCTCTCCGACCCCAACCGGCCGATCGGCTCGTTCCTGTTCCTCGGTCCCACCGGCGTCGGCAAGACGGAGCTCGCGCGGTCGCTCGCCGACTTCCTCTTCGACGACGAGCGCGCCATGGTGCGCATCGACATGTCGGAGTACATGGAGAAGCACTCGGTGTCGCGCCTCGTCGGTGCGCCTCCCGGCTATGTCGGCTACGAGGAGGGCGGTCAGCTCACCGAGGCGGTGCGGCGCCGGCCCTACGCCGTGGTGCTGCTCGACGAGATGGAGAAGGCCCACCCCGACGTCTTCAACGTGCTGCTGCAGCTGCTCGACGACGGCCGCCTCACCGACGGCCAGGGGCGCACGGTCGACTTCACCAACACCGTGCTGATCATGACGAGCAACCTGGGTGGCGGGGCGGAGGAGTCCGTGGTGATGGAGGTGGTGCGCAACCACTTCAAGCCCGAGTTCCTCAACCGCATCGACGAGATCGTGGTGTTCCACCGGCTCGGCGAGGCGCACATCGAGCGCATCGTGGAGCTCCAGGTGGATCTGCTGCGCCACCGGCTCGCGGAGCGGGGCCTCGGCCTCGAGCTCACGCCCGCGGCGCTGGCCCACGTCGCCAAGGTGGGCTACGACCCCGACTTCGGGGCCCGTCCGCTCAAGCGGGTGATCCAGCGGGAGATCAGCGACCACGTGGCCCTGGCCCTGCTCCAGGGCGAGTACCACGACGGCGACGTGGTGGTGGTCGACGCCTCTCCCGACGGCGAGCTGCGGTTCTCGGCGCAGCGGCCGGTGACCATCGAATAGGTCCGGAACCGGGCTCCAGGTACCGCCTGGAGCCCGGCTAGGATCTCCCCAACGTGACACCTTTTGTTGCGTTTCCCGCGGCCCAGTTCGCGCCTTCCCGGCCCACTCACCAGGTGAGTGTCTGATGCCGGGCACGGTGATCGTCGGCACCCAGTGGGGTGACGAGGGCAAGGGTCGGTTCACCGACTACCTCGCGCAGGACTCCGACTACGTCGTCCGCTACCAGGGCGGGCACAACGCCGGGCACCGGATCGTGGTCGGCGACGACGTGTTCGCCCTCCAGCTCGTGCCGAGCGGGGTGCTCTTCCCCCACGTCACGCCGGTCATCGGCAACGGCGTGGTGGTCGACCCGGCCGTCCTCATCGACGAGCTCGACACGCTCGCGGCCAAGGGCGTCGACGTCTCGCGCGTGAAGCTCTCGGGCAACTCGCAC
>JAXLRL010000019.1:0-77861 GCA_046331125.1 Acidimicrobiia bacterium | reverse complement strand
ACACCGACTATCTCGGATGGGTGCTCAACCGCGGTGAGCTCCTGCAGGTCGCCGCCGGCCGCGGTCTGGAGCACGAGCGGGAGTTCGTGCTCGGCTACCGCCCGCACGTGGTGGGCGCGCCCGAGCAGGACGAGATGCGCGCCTACCTGTTCGCGGTCGCGACCACCGGCCGAGGCTGACGCCGCCGTAGCGGTTGGATCACTGCGCGCACGGCCGGAACGACGTGTTCGAGGACCCCGAAGGTGGCGTTGCCGAGCGGTCCGGGGCGCAACCAGCGCGGCACCTCGTGCGGGTCGATGCGCACGGCGACGTCGTCGGCGACGAGCAGGCGCCGCAGCAGTTGGTTGTACGCGTTCGCGGTGTAGCCGCGTGAGGTGAGCTCCCACGGCTTGTGGATCCCCCAGTAGTGGAGGAGCGCGGGGCGCCGGCCGGCGAGCGAGCACTCGAGCGTCTGTGCGTCGACGACCTCGACGGCGTGCATGTCGCGCCGGTCGACGGCCTCGTGGTCGGGCTGGACTGCGAGTGCGGCGACTGGTACCGACGTCATCAACACCGCGTTGAGCGCGTCCTGGCTCGAGAGCCCGACCGGTGACCGCGCGGCCGCGGGATCGTCGCGCTTGTTGACGCTGCCGACGATGTGGTCGCAGCAGCGCGCCCACTCGTCGAGCAAGTGGGGGAAGTGCACGGGCGACACGGCGAGGAACCCGGCGTTCACGTACGGCTGGTGGTGCACCGGACCGAGCAGCTCGAAGACCGCGTCCCATTCCGCGAACCAACGGTCTTCCTGCTCGTCGGGGAAGGCGACGACCCCGCCGTCGGCCGCGAGCGCGACGAGGTCGTCGAGTGGGCGGACGACGATGACGTCGGCGTCGACGTAGACCACGACTTCGGCGTCGACACCCGCACACGCGTAGGGCTCGAACAACCACGGGTGGCGAGGCGGTCCGTCGGGTGGATCGGCGAACGTGCACTCGCGGGCGAGGGTGGCACGCTGCGCGCCGGTGAGCCCGAGGTCGAGGACGTGGACCGGTTCGTGGTGCCCGGTGAGCCGCAACGAGTTCACCAGTGCGACGAGACCAGGGAAGTAGCGCGCGTCGGCGACGGTGCAGTACTGCACACGCGGCTTCGCGTCGTCCTCGCCGGGAGCCCTGCCCATGGTCTCCGGTCCTCGTCGATTGGTCGGCCCGCCCCGAGCCCGGACCCCAATCTTAGGTGGCTCCCAGAGGGGGTCGCGCCGAGCCGGTCCTGGCCGCGGTTCAACAGGTTTCGGAGTGATGCGTCAGTTGTTGCAGTTCGGAGGTGCGGCGATGCCCGCCCCGAGCGTGCACTCCTCACGCAGATCGCCGGTGGTGAGGTCACCGGTGAACGTGTGCAGGATGGAGCTGGTGACGCCGCCGTACACACCGGCGTTCATCTGCTGTGACACTGCGCCCGTGATCGACGGGAACCCGACCTGGTCGCCGGTGCCGCCGGCAACCAGTCCGCCGTGACCGTCGATGACCTCGAAGCGCCACCCGCCTCCGGTCCACTGTGCATGTCGCAGGGCGTAGTTCGTGAAGTCGGTGTACAGCACGTCGATCAGCGGCCCGGGGGAGTTCTGCACCGCCCGGACCGTGCCGAAGAGGTGGTCGCCGGTGCGGCCCGCCGCGGTTCCCGTGCCGGGGCCGTCGAGCGCCTGGAACGACCACGAGGAGCCGTTGCCGAACGCGTGGTGCAGCTGACCCGTGCCGTCGGTGTAGAAGGCGTGCAGGAAGCCGTCGTTGCCGGCGAGCGCGCCGATGGCACTGATCACGTTCGTGGTGCGGCCCCCGCCGCCCGGGACGCCCGGGCCGTCGACGTCCTCCATCGTCCAACCGGTGCCGTTGTACACCGCGTGGCGCAGTCGGTGGGTGGTGTCGTCGCGGTAGAACACGTGCTCGTTGCCGCCGAACGCGGCGACGGAGAGCTCCTGGCCGACGTTGTCGGTGGTGTGACCCGGCCAGTTCACGAACGCGGTGCCGTCGACGTCCTCGTAGTGCCAGGTGTCGCTGCCGTTCGCGGTGTCCTTCCACGCGTGGCGGAGCCGCAGCGTGGCGCCGGGGCTGGTGGGGTGCACCGAGCCGTAGACCACGTGGATCACGGTGCCGCTCATCCACGTCGCGTTGGTGAACTGCCCGGACACGTCGTCGGTGTGGCCCGCCGTGGTGACACCCGGACCGTCGACGGTCTCGTCGGTGACACTCAGGCCGTAGATGCTCGAGTGGCGAAGCGTGCCCGCGGTGATGTCGTAGTAGAAGGCGTCGAGGTGCGGCCCGACGTTCCCGGGTGCGGACTGGACGATCGCGGCACCGCCGCCCATCTGGTCGCCGCTGACCCCGCTGCCGACCGCGCCCGGTCCGTCGATGCGCTGCCACTTCCACTGCTGGTCGTGGTCGTAGATGCCGAGACGGACGGTGTGGGTGTTCGAGTCGGTCGTCACCAGCGCCATGAGGTTCGGGTACACGTTCCACGAGATCGGCGTGGCGGCCTTGTCGTCGCTCACCCGGTCGGTGGTCGTGTTCACCCCGGCCGGCGCCGACGGCCCGTCGATCGGTGCGGCGCGCCAGCAGGCGGTGGTGAGCAGTGCGACGGCGAGCACGGCGCCGCCGAGCGCAGCGCGTGACGAAGTGAGTCTCATGGCCGGCCCTCCATGGGTGGTGCGACTCGAGCGCCCTCCCGCGCACCGTGACGATAGGGACCCGCCGGCCGGTTGTCGAGGGGCGGTGTGACGAGCGCCTCAGACCAGCTCGGGGTCGGTGACGACCTCCACGAGTGCGGGGCCCCGGTGGGCGAGCGCGGCTTCGAGGGCCGGGACCAGTCCGGCGGCGTCGGTGACCCGCACGCCGTGCGCGCCGCACAGCTGTGCGTACTCGGCGAAGTTCGGGTTGTGCAGCGACGTCTGCCACACGTCGAACATGCCGGCCCGCTGCTCCTTGGTGATCTTGCCGAGCATCGAGTTGTTGAGCAGCACGTGCGTGACGTCCATGCCGTACTTCACCGCGGTGGTGAGCTCGGCGAGGTACTGTGAATCACCCTGGGTTTCTTGGAGGCTCGGTGGTTTGGTTTCAGAACACTCCGCTGGGTGACGCGGCCGCAGCGTAGAACGCGGCTTCGAACTCGGCTGGGGGCACGTGACCGCAGTGCTCATGCAGCCGGTCCTCGTTGAACCAGTGCACCCATGCGAGGGTCGCGAGTTCGAGTTCGTCGACGTCGTCCCAGCCGGCGGCGTCGGGCCCGTAGACGAGCTCGGTCTTGTAGAGCCCGTTGGTTGTCTCGGCCAGCGCGTTGTCATACGAATCGGCGATCGTGCCGATCGAGGGTCGGGCGCCGATCTCGTCGAGTCGTTCGGTGAAGCGCACGCTCGTGAACTGGCTGCCGGCATCGGAATGTGCCACGAGGCCGACGAGTCGCCGGCTGCCGCGTGAACGACGGGCCATCTCGAGCGCGTCGAGGACCATCTCGGTCTTCATGTTCGACGCGACCCGCCACCCGACGATCATCCGCGAGAACGCGTCGACGATGAAACACACATACGCCATCCCGGACCTTGTCGGCACGTAGGTCAGGTCGGTGACCCAGAGCCGGTTCGGTGCGGCCGCGGTGAAGTTCCGGTCCACAAGGTCCGGTGCCCGCCACGCGTCCGGATCCGACCGTGTGGTGAACACCTTCTTCCGTCGCCGGGACACGCCCTCGATGCCAAGCTCGCGCATCAAGCGCACGACCTGATCCCGACCGATGTCATGCCCCGCACGCTTGGCGGCCTTCCAGAGCTTCTGCGCGCCGTAGACCTTGCGGTTCGCGACCCACAACGCCAACAAGATCGGCAGGAGCATCGCGTCGCGGACAGCACGAGCCGATGGCTCGATCACTCGACGCTTCGCTGCGTAGTAGCTGCTCGGAGCGACCTGCAACGCGCTGCAGATCGGCTCGACTCCGAGGTCATCGCGATGCTCGTCGATGAACCCGACGATCACTTCCATGGGCGGTCGAGCTCCGCCTGGGCGAAATACGCGGACGCCTTGCGCAAGATCTCGTTCGTGCGACGCAGCTCCTTGACCTCTTGCTCGAGCTTCTTGATCCGCTCCGCCTCCGCCGTCGTGACCCCCGGCTTCGCACCAGCATCGATGTCGGCCTGCTTCACCCACGACCGCACCGACTCGACCCCATAGCCGAGCTGCTCCGCGACCCGCTTCACCGTCCCGTGCTCGGTCCCCAACTCCTTGCGCAGCTGACGAACCAGCCGCACCGCCTGGGCCTTCTCCTCATCGCTGTAACGCCGCGTGGTCGGCTTCCCCGACCGTCCCTGTGTAGGCATGACTCCATCCTCGTTTCCAAGGTCAGGAGCCTCCAATCAACCCAGGGCGATTCAGCCGGACGTTTGGCGGCCATCAACTTGCTGGTTGTGACTGGGCCCATTCCTTCGAGACTGCGAAGGAGTTGCCAGAGTTCCCATGCACGGCCCGACCGGTTGAGCTCGGCCGCGTCATCCCAAATTGCTACGTCGGGGATAGCGCGAAGCAAGGCCGTGATCTTGTGCTGCATGCCCGGGCTGAGAATCGTGATGGCCGCCGAGGCCGGCACGTTGACGCTGAGGGTCGAGACGGCAACCAGGTCGTCGGCGGAAATCGTGTTCGGGTCATGGCCGGCCAAGTGTTCGAATGCACCGCCGGTGTAGGTGCGGAGGTACACATCAAGGGACCGGACCGCTCGGTCGCGTTCTTCGCCGGTGAAGTGCTTCAGGATTCGATCTTGGGTACGGGCAACTTGTTGCGGCGTCGGTTCTCCCATGACCTCTCCATTGTTCTTGCCGTCGAGTTGTCGGTCGCGCAGTCCGCTCAATTCCGATCGCGGAGGCGGAGCTCGATGCGGTAGACGAGGGTGTCGAGCTCGGGCGATGTCGTGTCGTCAGCGGTTGCGCCGTAGATCGCGGGGAGCCATTTCGCGAGGGCCTCGCGCCCTCTCAGCGGCGTGGGAGCAACTGACGTGTACCAGTTGATCCATGCGTCGAGTTCCACATTCGGGATCTGGGCAGGTCGCCGGGGCCCGATCGCTCGAAGTGCGTAGGGATCCGTCGACGGTGCGTAGACCGTCTTGTCTTGCTGCCCGCCGCCGGGGGCCTCGATTTGGCGCAGTTTGCCGCTCGTCACCGCGCGGTAGACGATCCGGTTGAGGCGGCTCACGGGAGTTGGTCCAGCCACACCCGTGAACGTGTCATAGAGGTCCCAGCAGAGCACCGGCCCATCAGTGACCACGATGTCGACGAGGACTTCGCCCAGTTCGCCGTCGGTGAGTTCGGCAGCACGGAGCATCTCGAGCGGTTCCCACACGTAGCAGGGCTCCAGTCGCGCGTCTCGATCCGCGATCAGAGCAACCAGCGCGTCCTCGTCTGTCGCTGCCGGGTCGAAACGCTCCGGCCGATCCCATGCTGCCCACGCTGCGGCCATCTCGGCGGTGCTTGCGAAACGGTCGGCGCGTTGCTCGGCGCACGCCCGTCGGAGGAACGCTGCCAGGCCAGCGTCGAGTGACGGGACGCGTCCAATCGCTGCGTCGATCGTCTCTCCGGTCTCGAGGAGCCGCTCCGGATGAACTCCAGTCGCGCATTCGAAGAGCACGACTCCGGCGGCATAGCGGTCGACGTCAGGGTCCCACGTGTCGAGCGCACTCACTGCCAGATCCGGCGGAAGATAGCCACGAGTCCACGTGAACGTGACGCGACGTGTGCCGGCGCGTGACGCGATGCCGAAGTCAACGAGTACGAGGGTGTTGTCCTCGCAGAGGATGAGGTTCTCGGGCTTCAAATCGCGGTGGACGAGACCCGCTGCTTCAATGCGTTGACGCTCCTCGTACTCGCCATCGGTCATGGTGCCTTTGTGAAGTGCGGCAAGTCGCTCCTCGTCAGGGTGCAGCGCCGCCAACGCATCGAGCAGCTGATCGCCGATTTCGGCGACCCTCAGAGTCGGCATCGGCCCCGCAACCTCGATCTCTTCGCGCAGCCGCGTGCCTTCGACCAGGTCGAAGGCGATGTACCACACGCCGTCCTTCGTGCGAGCTGCCCAGTGCGCCTTGACGATGTTCGGATGATCGATCGCTCGCAGCGGTGCGAACTCTCGTCGCACTGCATCTGGATCGTCGCTCTTGACGAACTTGATCGCGTAGTCGCGTCCGTCGAGGCGGTTCCGAGCTCGGAAGACGGTGCCGAAGCCACCAGCTCCAAGCCGGTCCACGAGCTCGAACTGATCGTCGACGGCCATCCCTTCCGTGTACTCGATCACGTCGGGACCCTAACCGTGCTGTGAGGACTCGTCGGTGCGCATGCGGCAGCGATCACTTGGACCCGGCGAGGGCCAGCTCGGCGATCACGAGTGCATGGTCACTTCCCGCGTCGAGAGATGCGTCGTATCGATGATCGACGCCAGCGCACTTGAAATCCTCGGAGATGAACACGTAGTCAAAACGGTCTGGTGTCGGTCGCTGTTTCGACCCTCGGGTGTAGGTGATCGCGAGGGGACCGTTTGGAGGCAGCGTCTCACGAAGCCGTCGGTACTCGGCGTCGTTCGATCGCAAGTAATCGCGGTACGCGTCGCGGAGACCGTGAGGCGGAGTGGCGCCGAAGAATCGCTGCTCGAGATACCAGCCGTGGGCTGGATCGCTCGGCCAGGTCAGGTCGAGTTCGGTGCTCGTCTCCCAGTGATTCGAATCGAACCCGACAACGGTCGCCGCTCGTTGACGGGCAATCCAGCCGAGGAAGGCGAGGTAGCCCTGCATCTTGATCGCTGGTCCGCTGGCCGCGGCGTTCGGTGCATGCCAACTGCAGACGCTGATCGGCACATCCCAGCCCTCGACGGTCGCACCCATGCCACGGCCAGGGCGCGGCAAGCCCGTGAGCGGTTCGGGATCGGTCAGGGCGAGTCCATCGCGGACGAGCAGGGCGACGCCATGAGGCCGTTTTCCGTCCAACGTTGGGAACCCGTCGTCAAAGGCACTGACTGCTCCACTGACGCGCTCGAGGTTGGACACAGCAGCCCACGCCTTCGAATTCACTTCCTGGAGCAGCGCGACATCCCAGTCGCTCGACGCGAGCAAGTCGGCCTCTCGCTCCACGGTCGCAGCGCCGCCACTCCATCTGAGGTTCCAGGTAGCGATGCGTAACGTTCCCATAGCGGCCACGACTGGACATTACGACAGGGCTGCGACAGCCTCACCCTGGCCACCGTCCCGCCACGGTCGACACGGCCCGCCGGGCGCTGCTGCTCACGCAGCGTGGCCGGCACGGCAGCGGGGGAGCGGGCGTGCCGCGAATGGATCTTTCGTCAAGTCCGGGTGGGCTGCACGTTGCGCGCGCACTGTGACCACCCCATGATGGGCTACTCGACGTCTCCTGCAGAGAGCCGCTCCCACATGCGGAACGACGCCCGCGTCAGTCCACGCCGCCAGACGGCGGGGTAGCCCAAGTTCCCGAGCTCCACGGTGATCGCTTCCCGGATGACGCGATCACCGATCTCGACGAACGGCCCCGCGTACGGCGAGTCTTCCTCGTAGACGAGTGACGAGGCTCCGCCTTCGTGCACGATCTTGTTGCGGGCATCTCCCAGTGCGCCGTACCAGTGTTCGAGCAGCGTGAGCTCGGAGTGACTCTTCTCGCCGCTGCGATTGGACCAGACCCGCTTGAGCCGCCGCTCGTCCGGTTGCCACAGCAGCCCGTCGGTGCCGATGCCCTCACCCGGTTGCTCCCCAGCTGAGGCGAACAGTGCGACCAGCTGCGCGCCACCTTCATGGGTCTTGTCCTTGCCGGTGAGCGCTTCGGACGCGATCTTCAGCAGCACGATGCGATCCTCGATCGACACGCTCGTCGAGTTGAGCCACGTCTTCAACAACCAGCGGATGGCGACCAGAACAGCCTCGGCACGAGGCTCGTCTCCCTGCTCGAGTGCGGTGCGGTAGACGGCTTCGAGGACGTCGGCATCCAGTCCAACACCGGATGGCAGGTGCAACTCGAGCGGTGCAGGGATGAAGAAGTCGTCGGTCCCGATCCGGTGGCCGCCCGCAATGGTTCGAACCCGAAGTCCCCGCTCGAGCGTGATGCGCCGGTGTTCCACGTCGATGCTTTGCACCCACAGGTCCGCGTTATCGGCGGTCGCGATGCGGTAGCCGTCCTGCTCGTTCTCGGGGCTCCAGAACGCATTCGCGTCGATGGTGGCCAAGCCGATCGCAAGCTCGAGCGCGTGGAACTCTGCGAGGGTCGGCGCAACGCCATTCGCCCCCGTCTCTCGGCGAACGAGCAACGCAGGCTTCTTGACCGGTTGGCCGCTGGCGGTGCGGAAGCTGTCGAGGAACTCGCCAACGGCATCGTGAAACTGTGGGTCACGCCACGGTCCTGCGAATGCTGTGACCGGCCCAAGCCACCAGCCCGCGAACTCCACCGGCTCGCGAACCGGCAAGTACGGAAGCGCACAGATCCAGGGCAGCTCCGGGGCGTCACCCATCGTGACCTACCGGGCCAACGGTCTGGACTGCGAGGTACAGCAACCCGGCGATCACCAGCGCCGCATGGCCAGCGCCAAGCTCGGGAGCGAAGCCGTGCATCGCTTCATTGCGGAGATTCAAGCCGTGCGGTGCCACCAGGAGCACGTACAGGTACCGATGCCAGGAGGGATCCAGACCGGAACGGCCGAGCTCGTGGAGCAGCGCACCCATCCCGGGGTACTGGCCGGGCTTGTTGTCCCGCTCGACACGGAACAAGGGGACCCGCAGCTGGAGCAGGAGGTTGCGGGTGAGTCGCTCGATGAGCGGGATGCCCGTGTACGCCGCAGCCTCGGGATCGGCTTGGTAGAAGCGTCGGATCACCCGAGCGATGGCATCGCCAGTCGCCTGGTCGACGTGGCTTGCGTGCTCTGTCATTGGGGCGAGATCTTCGGGCCGCGGTTCTCCGAACTTCACCCCTGCGCGCTCGAGCAGTTCGACGAGCACCATCGCGCTGAGTTGCATCGCCATTACCTCATGGTTAGCGAGACTCGCTTCGGCGCGCTCCTCCGGAGTTTCGGCGGTGGATCGGGGCAGCCCATCAGCGCCGACTCGCACGGTGGGGAACAAGTTCTGCAAGGGGAACTCGGACGTGAGCTCCTGAACGGTGGCACGGTTGCGGTGCACGTTGCCGCTTGGTGGTCCCGCGAGGACATGGCTGACGACCGCCTCGAGCCAGGTTGGTGCTGCAAGCAACTGGTCGAGGTAGGCCTCGATTTCGGCTCGCGGGATCTCGATCGGCGTTTCGATGCGGTGCATGGAAAGGCTGGTCGGATCGACGCCCTGCAATCTCCTGACCGCTTCCTCGTGCAGGTCCGAGATTGCGAGCTCTCTCGCCAACGCCGCGGCGCGCGCGAGATGAGACACGGCAACCATGGGCTCTGAAGCGTCGGCTTCGGTGAATAGAGCCAGCACCCGTTCTCGTTGCAGCTCCGCTCGAGCGCCCTCGTCGCTTTCTCTGCGGAGCTGTAGGCCGATCGTGTGCTCGGTGTTCCACTGGTCGGGATAAGCGGTGCGACAGCGCAGGAGTCGGTCGTCGACACGCCCGTCCGCGATGCGGGCATCGACGAGGACTTCCAGGATTCGTAAGGACACGCCCGGCTTGGCGTCCGTGGACGCCAAGGCGCCATCGACGGCTGTGATGGCAGCGTTGGTGGCCTCGGGAAGGAAGTCCGGCTGGCGGGTGAGTGCGATCAAGTCGAAGGCTCGCGTGATCGCGTCTACTTCCGCGACGGTCGAGCTCGGCGTGAGAGCGACCGTGAGATAGCTGTTGATCGCCTCGCGTGCGTGCGCCCCGACGTCACCAGAGCGTCGTTCGAACAGAAGATCATGAAGGCGTGCGCGGACGCGCGGGTGCACGGCGAGACTGACGACCGCTTCCCAAGTGCGGATGACGGGTTCGTCGAGGTCGGCCAGACCGGTCTCGACCTGATTGCCGTTCGGGTCAACGCGCAAGAGCGGACGCCAGCGATGGCGGCTGCCGTCCTCCTGCGAGACGTAGAAGCGGAAGGCCAGTCCGAGCGCGGCGCCGTCATCATCGGGAAGCAATCGTTCGATTGCCACGGCGACGTTGTCGTCCCATTCCTGAAGTGCGGCTTCGTCCAAGAGCCGTGCGACTTCAGCTGCCCGTTCCGCTTCCACCCTCGCCTCCTCGTCCGCCTCTCAGGGTAGGGACACGCGTCCGATTGCCGGCGAGGGTTTCGCTGCTCCTGGGCATTGCGAGCTAATGGGATTGTGCTAACGGTCCTCGTTCTCCCAGATCCAGACGCACTGTGCCGATCCGCACGCCGGGCAATGGACCTCGTCGTACGCTGCGCCGGCCCCGTCGCCCGGTGCCGAGAAGCGTTCATCGCACGCCTCACACCGCATTGGGCGCGTGTACGGGCCATGACCCTGTCGCAATGTCATGAACGAAGCGTATCGGCGACCAAGCGCCCGCAGGTCAGGGGCAAGCCTGGTTCCTCACCGCCCAACGAGGCCGTGCTGACGGTCCGTGCGCCCCAGACCGCACGGCGGTCTGGTCGTGGGAAAGCCTGGGCGGAGGCGTGGGAAAAGAGCTCAGAATCCGTGGGAATCTGCGTCGCACTGCCACCGCTCCGGGTCCCTGCATGCCTTGTGCCTGAAGCAGTCCGCTCAACTCGCTAAGTGCTCTCCAATTCTCCGGGCCGGACGCGTGGAAGCGGATCCGGTGCACCGGTTCATGACGTCGGCCCCTCGTCGGCGGAGCCCGAACCGCCCACGATGTCCACATGACGTCCCGTGCGGGGCAGCGGCCACTGGTCTCCGGCAATGCGAGCGCACTCGTGGCCGCGCTCGCGGCGGTCCTGCTGCTGATCGGCACCGGCATGGTTGCGATCGGCAACGCCTACCGGTACCCCGAGCCGAGCTACTGGGAGATCGCCGCCGGCTGGTGCGCGATCGGCCTCGCGGTGGCGATGCTGGCCGGCCGGGTGGCCTACGTGATGGTCCGCAACCGGCGCGCCGGCGTGCGGACGTTCCGTCGGGGCACCGTGAGTGCCGTCCTCGGTGTGTTCGTCGGCCTGGTGGTGTTCACCCTCGTCGGGATAGCCGCCGAGTCGCTCGACACCCTCGGGTTGCTGCTCGCGTTCGCCGCGGGGATCGGGAGCGGAGTGTTGGTGCATGCCCGGTTACGGTCGCCGCGATGAGTGCGGCCCCTGACGCTGCGGTGGCCCCGACACCAGCGTGGGGGTGCCGGGGCCACCGTGCGGTGACCGGTCGAGAGGGCGGATCGACCGGTCAGCCGGCGGCGCAGAGTGGGATGGCGCCGTCGGGACCGTGGGCGGCGAGCACCTGCGGGAGGCCGTAGGGGCCGCCCGGGTGGCCGCTGGCCTTGAACTGGCCGTACTGCAGTCCGGTCTTGCCATACGGGGCGCCGAAGCAATCCTTCGCGACGACGCCGTTGCCGTTCCCGGCGGCCGCGGCCGGACCGGCGGCGAGCGCGACGGCGGCAACCGCTCCGGCGGCGACGACTGCGAGTTGCTTGCGGATCTTCATTCAGGGCCTCCTGATCGTGTCGGTGTGGTCCTGCCCGTTGCCGTCTCTTCGCCCTCACGACGGGATTCGGATGCAGCTACGTTCACCGCATGACGGAGACGGCCGCGATCTCGGAGTCGTACCTCCCGAGCCGCACGGAGCGCGCCGCCCGCCTCGTGCAGCTGTGGTTCGTCGGGATCGTCGCCGGGCTCCGCTTCATCCTCCTCGCCATGCTCTCGGCGGTGTTCGTCACCTTCCTCGTGGGGCTCCGGGTGCTGGGGGAGGCCGACTTCGGGATCACCGACTCACCGGGGTGGGTGTTCGAGGGCTTCGGTGTCGTGCTGGCGATCGCGGCGGTCATCGGTTCGTTGATCGCGATGCGCCGGCTCCCGCGTCGGCGTCGCTCCTACGCAGCGGCCGCGATCGCCCGCTCGGGTGACGACGCCACGACCGCCGAGGAGCGCGAGTACCTCGACGGGATCTGTTCGGCACTCGGCATCGCGGCCGGGATCACGTCACCGGTCGTGCGCGTGATCGACTCGCCGGCGTGCAACGCGATGGCCGTGTCGCAGGCGCGCGGTGAGGCCACGCTCGTGCTCACGCGCGGGTTGCTGGCGACGGGCCGCCGCCCCGTGGAGGCGATCATCGCGTACGAGATGACGTTGATGGCCCGCGGTGAGGTGTCGCTCGTCACCTGGGTGCTCGCGCTCACGGGCGCCGAGGGCACCAAGGGCGACGTGGCGAACGACTCGGTGACGTCGGCCGCGGGGACGGGGCGTGTCGGTCGCTGGCTGCGCAGCTGGGCGCTGGCCGGGTTCGCCCGCCGCCGCGACGTCGCGGCGTTGAGCATGACGCGCGATCCGCAGTCGCTCGCGGCGGCGTTGCGCGCGGTGGCCGACGACACCGGCGTTCCGGCCACGTTGTGCGCCGACGACGCGCCGTTGTGGCTCGAGTACCCCGGTCAGGATCCCGCCGAGTTCTCGAACCGCATCGCCGCGCTGGAACGTGGGGCCGTCGACAAGCAATAGCGCGTCACCCTCGCGGCGGTACCCCGAACTCCTCGCGGATCTCGGCGACTGGCCGCGCCGCCGCGGCGAGGTGGTCCATCGACGCGAAGTCGCCGGTGCATGCCGCGCCGCGAGCGAGTGCCTCGGCGAAGAGGTCGGCCGCGCCGGGCCGGGCGAACACCCCGGTCTTCTCCTCGAACCCGCTGCCGGTCGGCACGCCCGCCTCGTACGACGCGAGGCTGGCCAGCAGGAGCACCCAGTGCGCCGGCGTGTCGTGCATCGTGAGGATCAGCGCGGACAGCGCGCATCTTCCTCCGGACCGGTGGTGCCGTAGCCGGCGATCACGTGCGTCATGTCGTGCGCGACGAAGAACGCGGGGTTGGCGACGCTCGCCCGGCAGCTCGGGAACCCGTTGCGTCGTAGAACTCGACGTACTCGCCCGAGCGTGCCCTCGGGGAGGTCCCAGAAGGCGCAGGAGCCGGTGCTGTAGCGCGGCGTCAGGCGGGCAACGTGGTGAGGTACTGCTCCACGAGCGACGCTCCGGACCATTCGATGCGCACTTCGTTGCGCGTCGAAGCCGAGGGCGGTTTGCGCCATCGTCTCGCGCACCAGGTCACGCGCGGTGGAGGCCGGCACCCGTCCTCGTCCAGCGCCGTCGCACTTGCCGACCTGCTTCACCTGCTCGGCAGTCAACGGGTGGCGGCCAGTTCGAGGACGACCATGAGCTCGCGCACGCGGACGCGCACTCGTCGGGTCGGTGATCGCGGTGGCCGCGGCCTCCGGCGCAACGCCGCCAACGCGCCGAGGTCGAGCTCGGGGCGTTGCCAGTAGCCGTCGACGAGCGCCCGCAGCACGGCGCGCTGCTCGTCGGTGCCGCCGTCACCGGTGTCGATCGCGCCGAGCAACGCCTGCACCGTCAGTTCGACGTGTACCTCGTCGATGACCCGCCCCATCGTGACCTCCGCAGTGATGTCCCGGCGTGTCGCACGACGGTAGCGGCCTGCCGTGACGGGTTGATCAACTCACTTCGGTGAGCGCTTGCGCGAAGGTCGTGGGGTCGGCGGCGCCGGACACACCGAGCTGACCGTCGAACACGAAGAAGGGCACACCGCGGATCTGGTACTCGTGCGCCTGCTCGATGTCGGCGCGCACCGCATCGGCATAGCGGTGGTCGGTGAGCGCGGCGACCACTTCGTCGCGGTCGAGTCCCACGTCGACGGCGAGGTCGGCGAGGTCCTCGACACGACCGGTGTGGCGACCCTCCACGAAGTACGCCGACTGCAGCCGCTCCTTCATCTCCTCCTGCACGCCGTGCGCCTTCGCGAGGTGCAGCACCTCGTGGGCGAGCAGCGTGTTGGTGTGCTGGAGCGACCCGAAGTCGAACGCGAGGCCCTCGGCCGCCGCGGTCTCGGTCATGCGGTCGAGCATCTGGCGGGCCTGCGCCTCGGGCAGCCCCTTGAAGCCGACGAGGAAGTCGACCTCCGTGCCGTCGAAGTCGACCGGGGTGTCGGGGGCGAGCTCGAACGAGTGGTACTCGACCTCCACCGGGCGGGTGCCACCGGCGGCCCGGTAGCGCTCGAGGCCCTCGGCGAAGCGGCGCCGGCCCACGTAGCACCAGGGGCACGCCAGGTCCGACCACACGTCGACGTGGAGGGGCCGATCCCCAGAATTCGCCTCGATCTCCTGCCCGTCCACGACGAAATCTCCTCGTTCGCCAAACCAACTGCCCCGGCCGGGCGTGCCATACCCGACCGGTCCCCACGGGCACTGAGCACGAAGGCGGGTGTGACACCCGGGTCTCGGAAGCGATTCGGACCATAGTCACGCCCTTCAGGAGGACCACACCCATGAAGCGGACCAAGATCGCAGCACTGGCCTTCGGGGCAGCCCTCGGATTCGGCACCGTCGCCGGTCTCGCGGCCCCGGCCATGGCCAGCCCGGCCACGGAGACCGAGACCGAGGCCACCGCGCCGGCCGGCGCCGGCTCGGTCACCCTGACCCTCGCCGGCATCGGTGACGTGACGGTGACCCTCGACGACACCGGTGCGATCACCGGCCTGAGCCTCGACGCTCTCGACGGTGTCACCCCCGGCGCAGTGGTGGTTGACGCAACCGGCGCCCACCTCACGGTGACCCTGGCCGACGGCACCGAGCAGCAGGTCAACGTCACGAGCCACGCGGAAGACGGTGGCACCGAGGTCGAGGCCGAGGTCGAGCACGGCACCGAGGTCGAGAACGAGAACGAGTCGGAGCACAGCGGCGAGAGCGAGGTCGAGCACCCGAACGGTGACGACAACTCGGGCAACTCCGGCAGTGACGACTCCGGCTCCGACAACTCGGGTGGCAACTCCGGGAACTCGGGTGGCAGCAACTCGGGTGGCGGCAACTCCGGTGGTCACGGCAGCGATGACTGAACGCAGCACCAAGGGGATCGCGCCGGTGGCATCCAGCCACCGGCGTCCCCGCGTCCGCGCTCTGTCGATGGTCGTGGCCTCCGTGGCCGCGACCGTCGGCATGGCCCTCACCGCCTCCTTCGCGCCGGCCGGGGCTGCCGGCGGCTCGGCCAAGTCGCAATTGCAGACGGCAGTTGCCGCGATGCAACAGGTCCCCGGCTACACGTTCACCGCCGCGGTGGGGAACGGCGCCGGCAAGGTGAAGATCACCGGCGAGTACCAGGCGCCCGACCGGATCCACGAGACCGTGCAGATCGGCACCCAGGCGCCGTCGGAGGTCGTGATGGTCGGCACCGACGTGTACGCGAAGAACGCCGCGGGGGCCTGGCAGAAGGCGCAGCCCACGGGCACCACCACGTCGGACCTCCGCACCACCTTCGCCGCGTTGCAGCAGGCGAGCGGGGTGAAGCAGTCGGGCAAGGTCGTCACCTTCACGCTGGCACCGAAGGCCGCCGCGTCGTTGGTGGGCGCCCAGGCCACCGGCAAGGTCAAGGGCCGCGCCAAGATCGCCAACGGCCGCATCACCCAGCTGAGCTACGCAACGAAGGTGAACGGGCAGAGCGTGCCGGTGAAGATCACCTACACGTTCCCCACGCCGACCCCCACGGTCACGGCTCCGGCGTGAGCCATTCGTCGGCGACGGTGCGGAGCAGCTCCGCCTCGTCGGCGACGCGCACCAGCCGGGCGCCGGAGAACAGCCGGAACCAGCCGTCGTAGGCGCCGCAGCGAACTTCCCAGCCTTCTTTGGCGAGCACGACGTTCGTGCCGCCGAAGTAGCTGGCGAGGTACGACGATCCGCCGAGGACCGACACGAACCGCGTCGCCGACGCGAACACGCGCAGCTGCAGCTCGTTGAACGTGAGCTCGGGGTGCGCGGCGTGCAGGTCCTGGATCAGGTGCACGTCGGGGAAGTGGGCGCGCAGGGCCTCGAGATCGCCGGGCTCGGCGATCGCCGCGTGGTCGGGCACGATGTCGTGCGCCGTGGGGCGGTTGTAGATCACCGTGTACCGGCCGCGCAGTCGTCTCACCAGCTCGAGCAGCGTGGGCAAGTCGATGGTGTTCGGCTTCGTCAAGTCGTCGAGGAAGGGCTCCTCGTTCGTCTTGTTGCACACGACGATCGCCGGCTTCGGCCACACGAAGCGCGCGTCGTCGCCGTACAGCTCGCGGTAGGGGGGAGGGACCCACTGTGAGACGTCGAGGGTGCGCGGGAAGTGCGGGACGTCGAACTCGCGGGGACTGCGGACGGCGACGGGGTACTCGGTGATCCCGATGTAGTGCCGCGCGCCGGGGTGCTCGGTGTGGTCGGGGGAGAAGGGGTAGAAGCAGCGGGTGTCGGCGCTCGCTTCGGTGAACTGCAGCCTTCCCTGCGTGTGCAGCCAGTAGGCGTACGGGATCACCGCGAGGTGCTCGAACGCGAACTCGCCGAGGTACTTCGTCGCCACGTCGAGTTGCCGGCGCAGCGGGCGACCGGTCCACGACGCGAGCAGCACCGCGACCGGGAACTGCGCGTCCGAGAAGCACACGACCTCGTCGATCCGGCCCTTCGCGATCTCGGTCGCCCACGCGGGGACTCGCAGCAACGCGTTGCGGCGCCAGTTCCGCATGGCGAGGCAGGCGCGCAGCAGCGACCACCGCCGCCGCAGCCCGACCGGGACGACGCACCACGCCACCACCGCGCGCCACGCGACCGCCGGCGACAACGCAGCCGGACCGTCGAGCTGCCAGACGACCGTGTCGTCATCGGGCCCGGTGATCTTCTCGACCGTGCACCGACGCGACAGTCCGGTGAAGCGTTCGATGACGGCGATCCTCATCGATCGAGTTCCCGCCGCACGGCTCGCAAGGCCCGTAGCCTAGGTGGCTCCCGAGGGGAGCGTGATCGATGCGGGTGGTGATCGTCGGCGCGGGCTTCGCCGGTGCGTGTGCTGCGTGGATGCTGCGCGACCGCCTCGACGCCGAAGTGGTCGTGCTCGAGGCGAGCGAGTCCACGGGCGGCATGTTGCGCACGATGTACACGCCCGATGGCGTGCCCTACGAGTACGGCCCGCGCATCGTGAGCGTGTTCCGCGGCACGCCCGACGCGCTCGACTTCGTCCGCCGGTTCGTCACGTTGGAGGAACGCACCGTCTACCAGGGCACGCGCCTGCTGCCCGACTACCCGGTCGTGCCGTTCCCCGTCGACCTCGAGAGCGTCGATCGCCTGCCGTGCGGTCCGCAGGTGCGCGCCGAGCTCGAGGCGATCCGCGCCGCCGGTCGCCCACCCGCGGAGGGCAGCCTCCGTGACTACCTGGTCACGAGCGTCGGGCCCACGCTCACGGAGCTCGCGTTCGCCGGGTTCAACGAGAAGTTCTGGGGTCGGCGCCTGGAGGACATGCCCGCCGAATGGGGCAAGCTGCGGCGGCTCGAGCGGGTCGCCGAGCACGGCGACTTCCGCCTGCCGAGCGTCGCGCCCCACCACTACCCGGTCGGCGGGTTCAACCCCTTGCTTGCGGCGCTGCTCGAGGGGGCCGAGGTGCACACCGGGGTCGCCGCACAACGGATCGAGCGTGACGACGACGGGCCGGTCGTGCACACCGAGCGTGGCGCGTTCCGCGGCGACCTCGTGCTCGCGACCGGGCCCATCGACGAGATGCTCGACTTCGCGTTCGGGCCGCTCGAGTGGCGCGGCTACCGGATCGAGACCGAGGTGGTCGACGGCTCCGATCCCGAACGGCTCGGCCGGGCCCCCGACGGCGTGCCGTTCGCGTGGGTGTACACGCCGTGGCCGCAGACGCCCGTCAACCGCACCACCGACTTCGGGGTCATCCACCACGGACCCGAGGCCGCGGGTCGTCAACCGTCGGTGGTGGTGCGCGAGATCGTCGACGACTCGGTGCGCATGTACCCGGTGTGGTGGGAGGACGAGAAGTTCCTGCGCTATCTGGAGCTCGCCACCCGACGGGCCGGCATCATCCCGCTCGGTCGGCTCGGGATGTACAAGTACGTCACCATCGACTCCACCTTCGAGATGGTGCGGCGTATGGTCGACCGCCTCGAACGCTACGAATCCGCCGACGCGGCCGGCCGCTTCGCGCTCCTGCGCGAGGTGCGCGGCGACTGGGACAACTGATGACCCTGCACCTCGACCCCGAACACGTCCCGGCCTTCGTCGGTGGGCTGCGGGGCGTGTGCAGCGTCGACGACGGCGCCACCGTGGAGCAGACGAGTGGCCGCGCGCGATCGCCACCCACCTCTGGGGCCTCGACGACGCCGGCTGGGACGCCCTGCGCCGTGTGCACCTGATGCGGTCGCGGCGGCGCTCGCCGACGACGCGACGCGGCGTCGCTTCGTGCAGGTCGCGCTCGTGCTCGAGGTGTGCCGCCATCCCGCGTCGGCCGCGCAGGTGCAACAGCTCGACGGGTCACGCCGCCGCGCTCGGGATCGACGGCCCGCAGCTCGACGCGATCCGCGCGTGGGTGAGCGAGGACGCGCAGCACGCATCCGCCGACTTCGTGCGCCACTACCAGACGTTCCTGCCCGGCCTCCGACCCCGACGTCACCGATCCCGCCGCGTGACGACCCGTCGTGGGGCGAGGTGCTCCCGCAGGTGGCCGCGCTCGCCGACCTCCCCGAGGGCACGCTCGGCTGGTCGTACCTGCAGTTCTACGCGCGGCACGGCTTCCCGCTGCCCGGCCGCCACACGCCCGAGCCTGCGTACTACGTGAGCCACGACATGAACCACGTGATCGCGGGCTACGAACCCACCGGTCCCGGCGAGATCGCACTCGGTGCGTTCAAGCTCGCGATGGGCGACACCGACGCCAACTGGATGGCGTTCATGGCGAACCTGATGATCCACGAGGCCGGGATGATCAAGCACGGCCACGACGAGCACGCGCAGTTCGTGCCCAACGGGGCGGCGATCTACGCCGACGCCGACGGCGAGGGTGCGCTCCACCTGCCCGGCGCCGCCGACGAGCTCGCCGAGGCGCTCGTGCGGGGTGGTCAGGTGCGGGGCGACTTCAGCCAGATCGACCATCTGGCGATCGCGCACCGACCGCTCGTGGAGATCCGCGAGGAGTACCACGTGGTGCCGCGCACCGACGGGCACGACGAGGCCTTCGGCGTCTGAACGGGTTGCCGCGCCGGCGCCCGCCACCCTGTCGGGTGACGGGCACCGGTCACGGTCGTCCGGGGGGAACCCGGCCCGTTGATCGGCGGATGCGGATCAGCCGATCAGGTTGTCCTTCACCGTGGCGTAGTTCGACTTGGTGCAGTCGAAGGTGCCGGGCTTCTTCGGCCACGCCCGCACGAACTTCGCGTTCTTCACCTGCAGGAGCACGAAGCACGGCGACGCCACCTTGTTCGCCGTGTCGACGGTGCCGATGATGCCGCCGGCGTCGAAGCTCGTGAGCTTCTTGAGGCCGGCGAGCAGGTTGGCGCGGGTGACCGCGTTCACGCCCTGCTCCTTGACCACGTCGTTCATCACCTGCTGGAAGGCCATGCCGGCGACGTACGAGTACACGCCGAGACCGGTCGTCTTCGTCGACCCGATGTTCTTCACCATCGTGGCCAGGGCCTTGTTGTACTTGGCCTCCTGGAACGGCAGGAACGCGGCCCACATGTAGGTGCCCTCGACGGTCGAACCGCCTTCGGAGATGTACTTCGGGTCGTAGCACGCGGTGGTGCACTGCCAGGTGACGGACTTCATGTCGACGCTCTGGAGCTCCGCCTCCTTCTGCACGAGGATCATGTTCGGGTAGGCGAGACCGTCGAACACGTAGTTGGCGCCGTCGTTCTTCATCTGCTGCACGACTGCGGTGTACGCGCTCTGCGGGTCACGGCCCGAGTGCGTGACCTCCTGGGTCTCCTTGATGCCGGCCTGCACGTTGATCAGCGCCTGCACCTTGTCGCCCCGGTAGGCGTCCTTGGTGTCGTTCGGCTGGATCGACGGCCCCTTCAGGTTCTTGTTGATGTTCTTCAGGAACCACTTCGCCGCACCCTGCTGGCCCTGGTAGGTCTGCGGGTTGCTGTCCTTCGTGTCACAGAGGAGTTGCGGTGGGTTCGCAGGGAACGACACCGGCGAGCACTGCTGCGGCACACCGGTGACGATGCCGCCGATGTCGGGCAGACCGGTGGTGTTGCCGGCCTTGTCCTTGCAGTTGATCTCGTCGTCGACGCTGCTGAGGAAGAGTGACGCGCCGCCGACCATGGCGAAGTCGTTCTGGCACGCCTCGCTGACCGCATTGCGCGACTCGTTCGGGTTGAGCTTCGAGTCGATGAAGTCGACCACGACCTTGCGGCCACCGATGCCGCCCTGCTGGTTGATCGTCTTCGCCGCGCCGTTCACCGCGTCGACCGAGCCCTGGAACAGACCCGGTGCGAACGGGTTGTCGACGTCGGCGATGACGGCGATGCGGATCTCGGAGTCGCTGACCCCGATCTCAGTGGCGGTCGGCTTCTCGCCCGACGCGGCCCGGGTGGACGCGCCGGCGATGCCGCCGGCGACCACGAGGCCGAGTGTGACGAGCACGACGGCTGTCAGTGAACCGAGACGTCTCACAGGTTTCCCCCCAGAATCCTGAACGTTTGTGGTCCGGTGGTGTTATCACACTCTCCGGGTCGGCGCTCGGTGCCCTCTCATCTGGACTCTGTCAGGTGCTTGACCCGGTCAACTGCTCGTCGGCAGACCCGGGTTCCGGGCGGGCGCCGGCCAGGCTCCGGGCGACCACGATCGACACCACCATCACGACCGCCGTGGTGGTGCACACGAGAAAACGGCCGCTCGCCTCGTAGGCCGCGCCGGCGAGCAGTCCGGTGAGCCCGGCGGTCGCGAGCCCGGTGGCGCCGAGGGAGGCCCTGCGCCGACGAGAGGTGCGACGGCGAGCCGCCATGCGATCGACACCTGGTTGCCCGGCATGGTGAAGGAGTCGGCACAGGCGTGGATCACCGACACCCGGCAGCAGCCACAGGCTTCGGCAGGAAGCCGTAGGAGAAGGTGCACGCCGCGCGACCGCGAGCTGACCGTCACCACGCCTGGCAGCCGCGCTGCTGCCGGTGCGGCCGCCGATCGGGGCGAGGAAGATCATCGGCACCGTGAAGAGCGGAGCGTGAGGCCGATGAGCCACGTCTCCGCGCCCTCGTCGCGCAGCAGCAGCTGCGCAGACCGCCTCGAACATGCCGATGGTGACGTGAAGCCGACGCAGATGACGAGCGTCGACACGATCGGGCGCGAGCGCAACGAAGGTCGCAGCACCCGGTGCTGCTTCTCGGCGGCCGCGCTCAGGTCGAGGCGCAGGGTGAGCACGAACACGCCCGCGAACATCAGCACCTTGAGCAGCACGAACGGCGTGGATGCCGAACGCCTCGGCCGCCGCAGCGGCGATGAGCAGGCCGAGCACGAAGCCGGCGAACTCGAACGACGACAACCGACCGAGGTTGTGACCGACCTGCTCAAGGATCGCGCACGATCACGATTCGGCGGATCATAGGACTCGCGGCGCCGCTGCCCATGCCGAGCAGCACACGTGCGATCAAGGAACACCCAGAACGTGCCGCCGATGGCCGCGCCGATCATCGCGCCGGTGGCGGCGATCGCGCCGCCGCGCACGAGCCAGGAGATGTGGCCCTGGTCGGCGAAGGCCGGGCCAGACCGAGTTGCGCGCCGAAGCCGGCGAAGAAGCCGGCGGCCGACGATAGGCCGAGCTGGGTGCCGGTGAAGCCGTACTCGTCGCGCAGGTCGGCGAGCAGCGTGTACACCGAGCCGTAGCCGAGCGACATCACGCCCGACACGATGCAGTAGGGGATGAGGCTCCGGTGGCCCCCCAGCCAGTTCCGCGGCCGGCGATCTGGCCGTGTAGAGGTGGCTCCACGGCGCCATGAACTTCGGGCCCTTCATCGCGTCGTGGTGCAGTTCGGGAGGCGAAGCCGGCGTCGAGGATCAGCAGGTCGATGGCCAGTCGAGTTGCAACCGCCCGCGCGCGCTGCATGCCGTTGAGGCGGTGCTGCCAGCGTTCGACCTTCAGGTCTCGGGGAGAGGCCGTGCTCGAGGAAGTGGTTGTCGCGCCCGGCTTCAGCACCCGCATGGCGAACCACCTGCAGGGCGAGCGCCGCGTCGGGATGGTGCACAGCGTGAAGGTGCTGAAGGCGCGCCGTCGACGGAGGAGTCGGCGAGGGGCAGGCGTTGACCGTCGAGGCCGCAGTACTCCACGTGCACGGGCGACTTGGCCACCGCGGCTGGGCGAGGCGCCGCGCCACCTCCGACGGCTCGATCGCGAGCACAGTGTCGATCTCCGGCAGGTACACGGGCACGTTCCAGGCCAGAACCGAAGCCGATCTCCACGACGGTGCCGTGGGGGAGCCCGCCCATGACCCGGGCCCGGTGGGCCTGCACCTCGGCGTTGCCGAGGAGCTTATCGGTCATCCGGGGTACGACCTCTTCGTCCCAGCAACGCATCCCGGCAGGGTACGACGGCGATACGATCCCGCGCCATGAGCACGCACATCGGTTCCAGCCTGGCCGTGCGACCGCTCGCGGGGGCACTCGGGGCCGCGGTCGACGGGGTCGACCTCACCCGGGATCTCTCCGACGAGACCGTCGCCGAGCTCCACGCCCTCCTCGACAGGTACCTGGTCCTGTTCTTCGCTCCGCCGCCCGGTACCGACGGCGTGACCGACGAGCAGCAGCACGCCTTCGCCTCCCGCTTCGGCAGCCCTACGCCCACCCGATCGGGCGCATGCACGGCCGCACCGCCGCCGACGTGCGGGTCGAGCACATCATCGACTCCGTCGAGCACCCGCCCTACCAGGACAAGTGGCACACCGACGTCAAGCTGGGATCCCGACCATCCCACCTACGGCACGCTGCGGGCCTGCGCGACGCCGTCGCGCGGTGGCGACACCATCTGGGCGAGCATGTACGCCGCCTACGAGTCGCTCTCGCCCACGCTGCGCGACCGGCTCGACGGCCTCGTCGCCGTGCACACCATGGGCAGCATGCAGTCGTTCGTCGACAAGGCCGGCGCCGAGGTGGTCGCCCGCACCCTGAGCGTTCCCGGTACGGAGCACCCCGTCGTGGGCGTGCACCCGCGCACCGGCCGTCGCTACCTCAACGTGAACCGCGAGTTCACCAGCCACGTCGTGGAGCTGCACGCCGACGAGAGCCGAGATGCTCCTCGACCTGCTCTGCGCACGCCGAACACCCCAACCTCCAGCTCGGCACTCGTGGAAGGTCGGCGATTTCGCGATCTGGGACGAGTGGGCCACGCAGCACTTCGCGGTGGCCGACTACCTGCCGGAGACGCGCGACATGGCCAGGTCGCCGTCAGCGCCCCACGGGTTCGTAGGCCCAGGATGCCGCTCCCGATCCTCCGTGCCGAGGAGGAGGCGCTTCGCGGTGAGCCCGCGGTGGTGCTCACCAACGGCGACCTGCGCGCGGTGTTCCTCCCGGTCTCGGCATGACCGGCGTGTCGCTGCGCTACCGGCGCGGTGAGTACCTCGCGCTCCCCGGTGGGCTCGATGCCATCCGCAAGGGGTACCTGCGGGTGGGCTCCGCTGCTCGCGCCGTGGGCTAGCCGCCTGGGTGCCATGCACTACAAGGTCGGCTCGCACGCCGTCGACCTCACCGGCATGGGCGTGCACGCCGACGGCAACGGGTTGCCGATCCACGGGCTCCTGGTCGGGCGCCCGGGGTGGGGTGCGCGAGCTGCGCCGGCGCGGTACCTCGTCGGTGCTCGCCACCCTCGACGTCGACGAGCCCGCGTTCCCGTTCCGGCACCGCATCGAGGTCGACGCCCGCGTGCACGAGGACCGGCTCACGTGTCCACCACGGTCACGTGGCGACCGGGCGGCGCTCGGTGCCGATGCCGCGTTCAGGTGCTACCTGCCTGCCGGGATCGGCGCCACACCTGGAACCTGCGCCTGCCCGGCGTGAGCACCTGCTCCTCGGCGCGCACGGCATCCCCACGGGCGGCGCGTCGAGACCGCACACTCGGCGCCGATCGCGCGTCGCCTACGACGACGCACCTCTACGCGCTGGGCACTCGGCGTGCTCGCGCTCGAGGACGCCCGACGGCCGCGCGGTGGAGGTGCGTCCCGACGGTGGCTACCACTACGCGCAGGTGTGGGTGCCGCCGGGCAAGCCGTTCATGCGCTCGAACCGATGACCGCCGCCACCGGCGCGCTGCGCAAGGGCGCGTGGGGTGGTCCGGGCCGGTGGCCGCGCACCGGGCCCGATTCAGCATCGTCCGCTGACCAACGCGGATCCGCGAGCGACCGGAGCTACATCTCCGGCATCTCGACGGTGATCGTGCCGGTCATGATCCCCGACATGGTGCCGCCGTCGGTGTTGACGTTCTCGCCCGAGATGTAGGGCGCAGCGTCGCTGTTGAGGAAGATCAGCGGCCAGCCCTGCTCGGCAGGAGTGGGTGGCCGCCCGAGACCCTGCGCCATCGCGTCCCAGTCCCCTCCATGCCGGGCATGGTCTCGTGCACGCTCGAAGTCGGACATCATCGGCGTGTCGGTGGGGCCGGGGAGATGCGGTTGAGGCGGATGCCGCGCTCGGCGTACGCCTTCGCCGCCCACATCGTCCACACGATGAGCGCCTCCTTCGACGGCTGTGCCGCCCTCGATCTCGGCGGGGTGCGACTCGATCACTCCTTCGCCGGCACCGAAGTCGGGGTGGTCACGAGCGGCATCCGCCGCGATGTTGCGGGGTACGACGCGCCGCAGTCGACGAGATGCTCGCGATCGCGCCGAGAGGAAGAAGAAGAAGAAGAGCACCGCCAGCATCGCCACTGCGCAACGGCGAGTGGCGCAGCTTGCAATTCACGAGGAAGGTGTTGACGTCATCGGTCTTCGGTGGCCCGGGCAGGCCCGCGCAGTTGAACAGCGAGTTGATCGTGCCGCCGATGTTGTCGATCGCGGCGGTGGCCGCGGCGAAGTCGCGGAGGTCGACCACCTGGTGGCTGGCCACCGGCACCGGCGGCTCCTTCAGGTCGATCACGTGGATCTCGGCGCCGAGGAACCGGCAGGCCCTCGGCGACACGCCGCGCCCATGCCGGCACCGCCGCCACCGCTGACCACCACTCGCTTGCCCTCGTAGCTGAACAGGTTCGCCATGTGTCGCCTCTCGCCTCTCTCGCTGCTCCACGGACCGGATCGGCGCGCAGACTATCGGGACCGCCGGAGAAGTGTCCAGACTGTTCGGCACGCGGGACGGTTTCCGCCGTCGCGCACTACGGTTCGTGTCCGACTGCGAGGCCAGCACGCTGATCGCGCCCGACGGCTCGGTGGGTGGCTGTGCCTGCCCCGCCCCGACTCGCCGAGCGTCTTCGGTGCGCTGCTCGACTACGGCGCCGGCCACTTCCGCTTCGGGCCGTCGAGCCCGGAGGTGCCCGACCAGCGCCGCTACGTGCCAGGCACCAACGTGCTCGAGACCACGTGGCGCACGCCCACCGGCTGGATGACCGTCTACGACGTGCTGGTGATCGGGCCCGCGCCGACCGACGAACGGCGGCCCGAGTACCGCCGTGCGCCAGGTGACGACGTCGCCGCAGGGCACGCTGCGCATCGCCGAGTGCTTCAACCCGACGCGTCGAGCTGCAGGTCGAGGTGCCTCCCGCAGTTCGACTACGGGCGCGTCGAAGTGGGAGTACGGCGACGGCGGCGGCTGCGTGCGGGTGCAGCACGGGGCTCGAACCACGATGGCGAGCAGCATGCGGCTCGGCTTCGTGGGCGCGCACCCTACGGCCGCACCACGCTGGAGCATGGCGAGCGCGTGGTGTGCGTTGTCGTGGCAGTTGCCCGCCGACCTCGGCGAGGCGATGGACCAGCTACCTCCACCGAGAAGTTCTGGCTTTGTTCGGCTCAGCCTGGCCGGTCGCCGACCACCGCTGGCGCCCCTACATCGAGCGCAGCGCGCCTACGCGCTCAAGGGGCTGAGCTGCGCCGCCCACCGGGGCGATCATGGCCGCAGCCACCGTCGCTCCCCGAGACGCCCGGTGAGCGCAACTGGGACTACCGCTACACGTGGATCCGCGACAGCGCGTTCATGCTGCGCCCTGCACGACCTCGGCTTCGACTGGGAGGCCTACGAGAGTGCCGCGTTCTGTCGGCGCGGTCGGCGGCGACGTGCTCGCAGGTGACGACTGCAACTGCAGATCATGTACGGGATCCAGGGCGAGACCGACCTCACCGAGCACACCCTCGACCACCTGTCGGGCTACCTCCACTCGAAGCCGGTGCGCATCGGCAACGGTGCGTTCGACCAGCACCAGCACGACGTGTGGGGGATGCTCCTCGACTTCGTTGTGCCACCAACGCCGCGGCGATGAGGTGCCCCACGACATGTGGGAGGTCATCGCCGCATGGTCGACACCTGCGCGATCTCCCGTGCACCCGAACCGGACAGGGCATCTGGGAGATGCGCGGCCGCCTCCTGGCCTTCGTCGCGTCGAAGGTGATGTGCTGGGTGGCGATCGACCGCGGCATCCGGCTGGCGCAGGGCCGCGACGACGTCGAGCGCGCGACTCGCTGGCAGCAGGCCGCCGGCGCGCTGAAGGACGAGATCATCGCGAAGGGCTCGACGCCCGCGGTTCGTTCACGCAGTACTACGGCACCGGCGCGCTCGGCGCGTCGCTGCTGCTCATCGATCATGGGGTTCCTGCCGCCCGACGACGAACGGGTGCGCACCACCGTGCTCGCCATCGCCGACGAGGCTCACCCAGGACGGCCTGCATGCTCCGCTACAAGGTCGCGACCACCGACGACGGGCTCTCCGGCGAGGAGGGCACGTTCACCATCTGCTCGTTCTGGCTGGTGTCGGCGCTGGCGATGATCGGCGAGGTGCACCGAGCGCGGGCGCTGTTCGAGAAGCTGCTCTCGTTCGCCGGCCCGCTGCTCCTCTACGCCGAGGAGATCGACGTCCACAACCGGCTACCACCTGGGCAACTTCCCGCAGGCGTTCACGCACCTGTCGCTGATCGACGCCGCGGCTCGCGCCTGCTCGCCCACGAACCGCCGGCCTGAAGACGAACTCAGCTCGTCTGGATCATCTCCACGAAGGTTGCCGTCGTCGCGCACCATGCCGATGGTGTAGCTCGTGCCCAGGTACTGCGTGGGTTCCCGTTCGGTGGCGCCGGCTGCCGCGCCGCGGCGTCTGGCGCGACGACATCGCCGGCGATGAGCACGACCTTGCCGGTCTTCGGCTCCGGGCCAGGGGCCGGGTGACCTTCATGCGCATGAGGAGGATCTGCGCCGCCGCCCTCGCCGTCGCCGACCGCGATCTCCTCGAGGTGGTCGTTGTCGATCGTGAAGACGACGGTGAGCCCGGCCGCCTCCGTGTAGAAGGCGCCAGGCACTGGTCGCTCACCTCGAGGCCGAAGCTGCTGACCCGGACGTCACCCATCCGAGGTTCCCTACTTCTTCGTGATGCGCTGCGAGTAGGCGGCCATGTAGTCGCGCACCTCGTCGGTGGCGCCCGCCATCATCTGGTTGCGGTTCTCGATCGCGATGCAGCCGGCCATGTCGTCGTTGTCGATGTTGAGCCACATGGCTTCCTTGGTCCATCGCAGGCCCACGCCGGTGTACTCCGCGATGCCGCGGGCGACCCCGAGTGCGGCGTCGAAGAAGCCGTCGTCGTCGAACAACTGCGTGACCAGGCCCCACCGCTCGGCCTGCTCGGCGTCGATCTTGCGCCCGGTGACGATCATGTCGAAGCCGCGCGACACGCCGATGAGGCGGGGGAGCAGGTAGCTCACGCCCGCGTCGGTGCCGGTGAGTCCGGTGCGGATGAACGCCGAGCAGAAGCTCGCGCTGCGCGCCGCAACGCGGAGGTCGCACGCCAGCGAGAGCGACAGGCCACCGCCGAAGGCGGGACCGTTCACCGCCGCCACCATGATCTGCGGCGTCGCACGGATGTGCTGCGTGAGATCGGCGAGGAACGACTGGCCACTCTGGTTCGCGTTGAGGTACCGGTGGCCGCCGGGCGCGGGCGGCTGCCCGAAGTTGGCGAGGTCGAGGCCCGCGCAGAAGCCGCGGCCGGTGCCGGTGAGGATCGCGACCTTGGCGTCGGCGTCCGACCCGAGCTCGTCGAGGGCGTCGTGCAGATCCGAGACCAGCTCGAAGCTGATCGCGTTGAGCTGCTCGGGCCGGTTGAGCCGAAGGACGCGGACGTGCTCGCCCGCGTCCTCCAGCAGCACCGTGCCGGCCATCAGCTGATGGCCGCGAAGTCGACCTGACCGGTGGTCATGGCCGCGGTGAACCCACCGTCGACGAGCATGTTCACGCCGTTCACGTAGGCGGCGGCGTCGCTGCCCAGGAACGCGAGCACCATGCCCACCTCACGACCGGTGACCGGGCGGCCCATGCCCTGCTCGATGTTCCAGTCGATGAGCTTGTCGCTCATCGTCTCGCGGAAGTCCTTGAGCAGCGGCGTGTCGATCGGCGAGGGGCACACCGAGTTGGTGCGCACACCCGACGCCATCGTCGTCTTCGCCGACTGCATCGTGTAGTACTGCACGAGCTCCTTCGAGAAGAAGTACGGCGCGACACCCTCGAGGTCGAGCGACTCGTACTTGTCGAGCGACTCGTCCCAGCCCGCCACACCGAGCATCTCGGTGATCTGCGGGACGTGCGAGCTCCACATGCCACCCGCGGTCGACGCGGTGTTGGCGATGGCGCCGCCCACCGCGATCTTGGGGAGCAGGCCCTCGGAGAGCTTGCGCAGCGCGAGCCAGTTCACCGCGATCACGGTGCGGGGAGGCATCGTGTCGGCGACACCCGCGTTGTTGAACAGCACGTCGACCTTGCCGTCGATGGCGGCGATGGCGGCGTCGACCGCGGCCTCCTCCGAGAGGTTGGTCTCGAGGTAGGTGGCGTGCGGGCCGGTGGGGGCCTTGATGTCGAGCACGGTCACGTCGGTGGCGCCGGCTTCGGCGAGCACGTCGAGGAGACCCGCCCCCACACCGGTGGCGGCACCGGTGACGACGACCTTCTTGCCTGCGTAGCTGAACGGGTTGCTCATGCGTGGTTCTCCTGGACCTCTGAATGGAGCCGCCATCGTGGCAGATCCGAGGCGGGGAGGGGAACTCGCCGCTCAGCCGAATTCGAGGGAGGTGACGCCGTAGCAGCGGCCGACGTCGACGGCGGGCGGCGGCCCGTCGTACATGCGGGCGCACACGAAGCCCGGCGTGAGGCCGTGGCGCTCGGCCAGGGCGACCGCCGCGCTGTTGGGCGTGGGCACGTCGAGCGCCACCGGGTCGCCGGCGATCCGGCCGAGGAGGGCGGCAGCGATGCGCTCGGCGGTGGCGGGGTCGTCGGCGTGGAAGGGGCCGAAGCGCCAGCCGTCGGCCGCCGGGCGCAGCAGGGCGTAGCCGCGCAGCTTGCCGTCGTCGACGGTGCGGCGCCGTGGCAGCCCTCGATGGCCAGCCAGTCCCGGAGGAAGGCCGCCCGCGGCGCGGGCGACCGCGTCGTCGTAGGCCACGACCTGGTCGAACGGCACGCTCGCGAGATCGACGACGGCCGTCGGCCTCGCCCGGCGCGGGCCTGGGCGATGCCCGACCAGCGGACGTCCTCGTACTCGGTGACGAAGCCGCCCTTCGCGTAGAAGGGGACCATCGGGAGCACGCCGTCCATCCCGACGGTCGCGCCGGGCTGCACCCGGTGGTGCACGAGGCGGTGACGGTGGCGCCAGAGGATGCCGCCCACGCCGTTGCCACGGTGCTCGGGCACCACGACGAAGCACCCCATGAACCCGAAGGCACCGTCGTACGACATCACCGTGCCGGTGCCGACTAGCTCGTCCCCGTACCGCAACGCGATGAACGCGTCGGGATCGACCGCGAACGCGGCCCGGAGGTCGTGCCGCCCGGGGTTCCACCCCTCGGCCTCGACCCAGTGCCACAGCGTGGGGATCTCGTCGGCGCGCATCGCCCCGATCGAGTACCCCTCCGGCAAGCGCTCGGTCATGCGCACGTCAGCAGTGCGCGCCGCCGTCGATCCGCAGCGTGGTGCCGGTGACCCACTTGCCGTCGTCGGACGCGAGCATCGCGATCGCGTCGGCGATCACCTCGGAACCGGCGAAGCCCGACTCGTTCGGCTGCAGTTGCGGCTGGAGACCGGTGAAGAGGCCCCAGTCGGCGTCGGCGGGGAGCATGCCCGGCGTGGAGAAGGTGATGCCGCTCTCGATGCCGCCCGGCGCGACGGCGACGGCGCGGATGCCGCGCTTGCCGTACTCGAGCGCGAGCGCGTGGGTGAACGCGTCGATGCCACCCTTGCTCGCGGAGTAGGCGCCCATGTACGGGTGGCCGAACGCGGCCGACGTGGACGAGAAGTTCACGATGACGGCCTTGTCGCTCTCGAGCAGTGCGGGGATCGCCTCACGCGTCACGAGGAAGGTGCCGGTGAGGTTGATGTCGATCACCTGCTTCCACATGTCGAGCGTGCACTCGTGGGTGTGCGCGGCGCGCAGGATGCCGGCCGCGTTGACGAGCACGTCGAGGCCGCCGAGCTCGCCGATCGCCCCGCCGATGCCGTCGCGCACGGACTGCTCGTCGGATACGTCGACCACGCCCGAGGTGAAGGTGCCGCTGCCGCCTGCGTCGGCCGCGAGCGACGCGGTCTCGGCGAGGCCGTCGGCGACGACGTCGACGCCGTGGACGGTTCCACCCTCCTCGAGCAGGCGGAGCACGGTGGCGCGGCCGATGCCCGAGGCGGCGCCGGTGACGATGATGCGACGAGATGCAAAGCGTTCCATGGGGCGGGGAGCCTAGAACCCGGGCGGCGGTAGCGTGCGGCCGTGCTCGAGACGCTCCGCTCCGTGATGCGGTTCCGCCGCTTCGAGGCCGACCCGGTGGCCCGGCGCCTGGAGCGGGTGGCGAGCGTGGCCGACCTGCGGGCCATCGCCCGGCGGCGCCTCCCGCGCGGGGTGTTCGACTACATCGACTGCGCTGCGGAGGACGAGCGCACCCTGGCGGCCAACGCCGACGCCTTCGCCCGGGTGACCTACCGCCCGCGGGTCCTGCGCGGTGTGGGGAGCATCGACACCGCGACCACCCTGCTCGGGCGGCCGCTTGCGTACCCGCTGGTGCTCGCGCCCACCGGGTTCACCCGCATCGCCGACCCGCAGGGCGAGTTGGCCGTCGCCCGCGCCGCGGCGCGCGCCGGCCTGCCGTACGCGCTCTCCACCCTGGGCACCCGTTCGATGGAAGAGGTCGCCGCGGTCAGCGACGGCCGCAAGTGGTTCCAGCTCTACATGTTCAAGGACCGCGGCCTCGTCGTCGACATGCTGGCGCGCGCGAAGGCCTCGGGGTTCGAGGCGCTGGTGTTCACCGTCGACCTCGTGGTGCACGGGCGCCGCGAGCGCGACGTGCGCAACGGCTTCACCCTGCCGCCGGCGCTCGGTCCCGGCACGCTGCTCGACGGCGCGCTCCACCCCTCCTGGACCTGGGCGTTCGCCCGCGCCGAGCCGATCCGCTTCGCCAACGTCGCCGGCAGCCACGTGGGCGACGGCAGCACCCCGATCGACCTCGCCGACTACATGCACCACGCGCTCGACGGCGGGCTCTCGTGGGCCGACGTCGAGTGGATCCGGTCCGTGTGGGACGGCCCGATCGTCATGAAGGGCGTGCAGACGGTCGCCGACGCGGTGCTCGCCGCCGACGCCGGCATCGAGGCGGTCGCACTCTCCAACCACGGCGGCCGTCAGCTCGACGGCGCGCCCGCGATCCTCGACCTCGTGCCGCCGGTCGCCGACGCGGTGGGTGGGCGCGTCGAGATCATCTGCGACGGCGGGGTGCGGCGCGGCAGCGACATCGTGAAGGCCGTCGCCCTCGGTGCGAACGCGTGCATGGCCGGGCGCGCGTACCTCTACGGGCTCGGCGCGGCGGGGGAGCGCGGCGTCGACTTCGTGCTCGACCTCTTCCTCGCCGACATGCGCCGGGTCATGGCGCTGCTCGGTGCACCCGACCTCGCGTCACTCACTCCCGATCTCATGGACTGGAGACCAGCCGGATGAATGCCGCCATGACCCGTTCCTTCCCCGACGGCTTCGACTGGGGCAGTGCCACCGCCGCGCACCAGATCGAGGGTGGCAACACCAACAACGACTGGTGGGCGTTCGAGCACACTCCCCGGGACGACGGGAGCGCGCGCACCGAGGACCCGAGCGGCGACGCGTGCGACTCGTGGAACCGCTGGGCCGACGACGTCGACCTGTGTGCGCGCCTCGGTCTCACGAGCTATCGCTTCTCGATCGAGTGGAGCCGCATCGAGCCGGAGCCGGGAGTGTGGTCGCACGCGGCCGTCGACCACTACCGCCGTCAGTGCGCGGCGCTGCTCGCGCGCGGCATCGACCCCGTGGTGACGTTCCACCACTTCTCGTCGCCGCGCTGGATCGCGGCCCGCGGAGGCTGGCTCGATCCCGCGACCGCCGATGCGTTCGGCGCGTTCTGTGCGCGCGCGGCCGCCGAGCTCGGGCCGTTCGTCCGGCGGGCCTGCACGATCAACGAGCCCAACATCGTCGCCCTGATGGGTCACCTGCTCGGGGTGTTTCCCCCCGGTCACGCCGACCCCGACGAGTTCACGCGCGTCACCGAGGTGTTCAACGACGCGCACCGCAAGGCGGTCGCGGCCATCCGGGCGAACGCCCCCGGTGTGCCCGTGGGCCTCACGTTGTCCATGACCGACTACCAGGCGCTTCCCGGTGGTGAGGCGGCGCGTGACGAGATGCGGGCCATGTCGGAGGACGCGTTCTTCGCCTGCGTGCAGCCCGACGACGACTTCTTCGGTGTGCAGACCTACTCACGCTTCCGGGTGGACGCGAACGGTCTCGACGGCCCCGAGGACGGCGTGCCGGTGCTGGCGATGGGCTACGAGTACTACCCGGCGTCACTCGGCAACACGATCCGGCGGGCGTGGGAGGTCACCGGTGGGAAGGTGCCGTTGTACGTGACCGAGAACGGCATCGGCACCGACGACGACGCACAACGCATCGCCTACGTCGACGCCGCGCTCGACGGCGTGCTCGACTGCCTCGACGAGGGCATCGACGTGCGCGGCTACACGTACTGGTCGCTGCTCGACAACTTCGAGTGGGCGTTCGGGTACCGCCCGAAGTTCGGCCTCGTCGCCGTCGACCGCGCCACGTTCGCCCGCACGCCCAAACCGTCGTTCGACCACTACGCCGAGATCATCCGCGCCAACGCGCGCTGACTCTCCTGTTCGTGCGTCAATCGGCGCGGATATGGGCGCACGATCGACGCATGTAGGGATCAGCGGTTGGGGACGGTGCCGCCGTCGACCGTGTAGAGCTGGCCGGTGATCCAGGAGCCCTGGTCGGAGCACAGGTACACCACCATGTAGGCGATGTCCTCGCCGGTGCCGTGGCGCCCGAGCGGCACCTGCTTGGCGATGAGCGCGTCCCACACCTCGCCACGCGGCACGTCGTCCATGCGGTAGGTGTCGATGATGCCGGGGCACACCGCGTTCACCCGCACGCGGTGACGGCCCATCTCACCCGACATCGCGGAGGTGAGCGCGTGGATGCCGGCCTTCGACGCCGCGTACGCCGCGGTGTTCGCTGCCATCATCTTCCCGCCGATCGACGAGATGTTCACGATGGATCCACCCTGGCCCTGCTCCACGAGCGCGCGCCCGAACGCGCGGCTCATGTAGAAGGTGCCATTGAGGTTCACGTCGATCACGGTGCGCCACGCGTCGAGCGCGAGGTCGACCACCGGCACGCGGTCCTCGCCGCGCGCCGCACCTGCGTTGTTCACGACGATGTCGACGCGGCCGAACTCGTCGAGCGTGCGTGTGACCAGCGCGTCGACCGCGTCGGCGTCGGCCACGTTGCTCACGACGGGGAGCGCCCGCCGGCCGAGGGCCCGGACCTCGTCGGCGACGGATTCGATGTCGCGCCAGCCCGCCTCCTTCTCGTCGTCGGGATACCGCTCCGGTGCACGGCCGGTGCCGGTGAGCACGATGTCGCACCCGGCGCGCGCCAGCTCCACGGCGATGGGGCGGCCGATGGAGCGCATGCGCCCGGCGCCCGTCACCACCGCCACCTTGCCCTCGAGTCCCGTGAGCGTCAGTCCCGTCATGGGCCGGAGTCTGGCAGAGTTGCGCGATGGACATCGCACGACTGAACGGCGCACTCGGCGCGCGGGTGGCCGGCATCGATTGGGACGGCGGCCTCACCGAGGGAGACCTCGCGGGGATCGAGAAGGCGCTCACGGAGTTCGGGGTGCTCGCAGTCGCGGCCGCCGGGATGCGCCCGGAGCAGCACGTGCAGCTCGCCCGCCACTTCGGCGAGCTCGAGCACCACGAGTTCTTCGAGAACCAGGGCGAGGGGCTCGAGCACATCACCGTGCTCGACTCCGCCCGCGGCGACCGGGCGAGCATGTGGCACGTCGACGAGCAGTTCCTCGAACGCCCGCCGATGGTCACCATGACCCATGCGATCCAGCTGCCGTCGTTCGGTGGCGACACGTCGTTCATCTCGTTGCACGCCGCGTACGACGGCCTGTCGGCGCGCATGCAGGCATACCTCGACGGCCTCACCGCCGTGCACGACCTCGCGCTGATCGCCGAGATGCGCTGGCAGGGCGGCTCGGCCGGGCCCGACCTCCTGATCGCCGAGTTGCAGAAGGGCAAGTGCGCGTCGCACCCGGTGGTGCTCGTGCACCCGGTGAGCGGGCGGCGGGCCCTGTACGTGTCGCCCACGTACACCCGCTTCCTCGAGGGCGTGGCGCTGACCGAGAGCCGGGCCATCCTCGAGTACCTCACCGGACACCTGCAGCGCCCCGAATTCGGGTACCGGCACCGGTGGGAGCCGGGCGACCTCCTGATCTGGGACAACCGCTCGGTGATGCACCACGCGGCGTTCGACTTCACCGAGCGCCGGGTGATGCACCGCATCTCCGTGCTCCCCCCGGCGTAGGCTCCCGCGCCATGGCACTGGAGAGTCTCGCCGGACACGTCGCCGTGGTCACCGGCGCGGGAAGTGGCATCGGGCGTTCGCTCGCGACGCGCTTCGCGGCCGAGGGCATGCGCGTCGTCGCCGCCGACGTCGAGGCAGTCGCACTCGCGGAGACGGCCGCGCTGCTGCCCGCCGACGCGGTCACGTGTGTGACCGACGTGGCGAACCGCGACGACGTGTTCGCGCTGGCCGACGTCGCCTTCGGGGAGTGCGGCGCGGTCGACGTGCTGTGCAACAACGCCGGCGTGTTCCAGGGCGGCCTGCTCTGGGAGTGCACGCCGGCCGACTTCGAGTGGACGCTCGGCGTGAACCTGTGGGGCATCCTCCACGGCGTCGCCGCGTTCGTGCCGCGCATGGTGGCCCAGGGCACCGACGGTCACGTGGTGAACACGGTGTCGATGGCGGGCATCGCGACGACGCCCTACAGCGGTCCCTACAACGTCTCGAAGTTCGCGGCGATGGCCGCCACCGAGTGCCTCGCCCACGACCTCGCCGCCACCGGCGCCCGCATCGGGGTCTCGGCGCTCTGCCCCGGCCTCGTCGCCACCGGCATCGCCCACTCGCGCCGGAACCGGCCCGACGGCCTCGCGTCGGAACAGACCGCGGCGGGCGGCTTCGTCGAGCAGGCGCTGCGCGACTCGGCGGCCGCGCACGGCCGTCATCCCGACGAGGTCGCCGGCCTGGTCGTCGACGCGATCCGCGGCGGCGACTTCCTGGTGCCCACCCGTGACAGCTACGCCGAGCAGCTCGAGGGCCGCGCCGAGGACCTCGTCGCGCGCCGCGTGCCGCGCAGCCCGAATTTCGACTGAACAGGAGCACCACCATGAGCGAAGTCGTCGTCGTCACCGGTATCGGGGGCATGGGAGTGGTGGCGGCGCGTCGCCTCGGCAACGGGCGTCAGCTCGTCATCGCCGACTTCGACGGCGCCAAGCTCGCCGCCGAGGGTGACAAGCTGCGGGCCGACGGATTCGCGGTCACCACCGTCGAGGTCGACGTGTCGGACCGCGGTTCGGTGAAGCGACTCGTCGACGCGGCCGCCGCGCTCGGCACGCTGCGCGCGCTCGTGCACACCGCGGGCCTGTCGCCCACGATGGCGAGCGGCGAGCGCGTGCTGCAGGTCGACCTGCTCGGCACGGAGTACGTGCTCGAGGCGTTCACCGAGATCGTCACCGAGGGCACCGTCGCCGTGTGCATCGCGTCGATGGCGGGCTACATGGCCACCCTCACCTCGGAGCAGCAGGCCGCGCTCATCACCGCGGAGACCGACGACCTGCTGGGCATCATCGGCCCGGTCGACGGCATGGACTTCGGCGCGACCTACAGCATCGCCAAGCGGGTGAACCACCTGCGGGTCGAGCGCTTCGCCGGCATCTGGGGCCCGAAGGGCGGTCGCGTCGTGAGCATCAGCCCCGGCATCATCTCCACGCCCATGGGTCAGAAGGAGATCACCGAGGGCTCGGGCGAGCAGATGCAGGGCATGCTCGACCTGTCGCCGGTGCCGCGCATCGGGACCGCCGAGGACATCGGCGCCGCGGTGCAGTGGCTCTGCGGCCCGGAGGCGTCGTTCGTCAGCGGCTGCGACCTGCGGGTCGACGGCGGGGTCACCGGCGCGATCCACGCCATGGGCGTCGGGCTCTGATGACCGGGCCGCGACCGGGGCGCGTGGAGGGCAAGGTCGCGCTGGTCACGGGCGGCGGCTCGGGCATCGGCGCCGCCACGAGCCGGCTCCTCGCGTCGGAGGGTGCGGCGGTGTGCGTCGCCGACCTGATCGGCGAGCGGGCCGAGGCGGTCGCGGCGGAGATCGCCGCCGCGGGTGGGCGCGCCATCGGTGTCGCCGCCGACGTGAGCGACGAGGCCGACGTGATCGCGATGGTCGCGGCGGCGGTCGACGCGTTCGGTGGCCTCGACTTCCTGCACAACAACGCGGCCCTCACCGACCCGGTGCTCTTCGCGCCCGACCAGCGCGTCACCGAGATGCCGGTCGACACGTGGGACCTCACCATGGCGGTGAACGTGCGCGGCCCGATGCTCGGCTGCAAGCACGCGGTGCCGCGGATGATCGAGCGCGGTGGCGGTTCGATCGTGAACATGTCGTCCACGTCGTCGCGCCTCGGCGACCACACGCGCACCGCGTACGGCGTGTCGAAGGCGGCGGTGAACGCGCTCACCAACTACGTGGCCACGCAGTACGGCCTCGACGGCATCCGCTGCAACACGATCTCGCCCGGGCCGATCTTCACGCCGGCGCTGCGCGACAACATCCCGCCCGACGTCGCCAACGTGATCTCGCGCAACGTGCTGACGCCGCGCCTCGGGGAGCCCGACGACATCGCGCACCTGGTGCTGTACTTCGCGTCCGACGAGTCGGCCTACGTGACCGGGCAGTACATCGGCTGCAACGGCGGGCTCGACGCCCACCAGCCGCACCTCGGTGAGCGCATCGACGCGGTGCGCGCCGAACAGTTGTCGTTGCGCGATCAGCCGCCGGCGTAACGGAGCGCGGTCTCGGCGAGCCAGCGCACCGACTCGACCGTGCCCGCGGCGCGCTCGGGATCGGTGAGCGAGATGCGCTTGGCCGCGCCCTGCGAGATCACCGCGAGCTTGTACACCGCGAACGACTTGTAGAAGTCGATGTGGCCGACGTCGATGCCGCTCGTGTCCTGGTAGCGGGCGAGGAGCGTGTCGGCGTCGGGGAAGCCGGCGTTCGCCCGGTGGGCCTGCGGCTGCCGGCTGCGCCACATGCGCTCGCCGACCTCGCCCCAGTAGACGAGCAGCGTGCCGACGTCGGAGAGCGGGTCGCCGAGCGTCGACATCTCCCAGTCGAGGAGGGCGAGCATCTTCGTGGGGTCGTCGGCGCGGAACATCGTGTTGTTGAAGCTGTAGTCGCCGTGCACGATGCCGTGGCGGCCGTCGGGCGGGAGCATCGCCTCGAGGCGGGTGGCGACCGCGTCGATCTCGGCGATCGGCTCGAGCACCGAGGCGTCCCATTGCTTCTTCCAGCGGCGAAGCTGCCGTTCCATGAAGCCGGCGGGTCGGCCGAACTCGCCGAGGCCGACCTTCTCGTAGTCGGTGGTGTGCAGGTGGGCGAGCACGTCGGCGAGCTCGTGGGTGGCGCCGAGCGCCTGCGCCTCGGTGATGCCGGCGACGGCATCGACGTCGTCGTACACCACGCCGTCGAGCCGCTGCATCAGGTAGAAGGGCGCGCCGATCACCGACTCGTCCTCGCAGATCCCGACCTGCGGCGCGACGGGCACGTCGGTGCCCTGCAGCGCGGCCTGCACCGTGTGCTCCCGCGTCATGTCGTGTGCGGTGGCCAGCACGTGACGCAGCGGTGGGCGGCGCAGCACCCAGTCGTTGGCGTCGTCGCGCACCCGGAAGGTGAGGTTCGACGACCCGCCCGCGAGCTGCGTGACCTGCACCGGGCCCTGCGCGCTCGCCACGTTGGCGGCGATCCACGCGCCGAGCGGGCCGGAGGGGACGGCTTCCTCGACGTCGACGGGGTTGGTCTGCTCTGCCATGGCGGCGAACGCTATAGGGTCCGCCCGGTCGTCACCATCCGGCGACCGGTCGACGTGCAGGGAGTCTGCAATGGGTCAACTCGAAGGGAAGATCGCGGTCGTCACGGGCGGCGGGCGCGGCATCGGCCGGGCCATCGCGAAGCGCTACGCCGAGGAGGGCGCCGACGTCGTGATCTCGTCGCGCACGCAGTCCGACCTCGACGCGGTGGTGGAGTCGATGGCGGCGCTCGGGCGCACGGGCGTCGCCGTGGTCGCCGACGCGACCGTGAAGGAGAGCGCGCAGGAGCCGGTGCGGGTGGCGCTCGAGCGCTTCGGCCGGGTCGACGTGCTGGTGAACAACGTGGGCGGCACCATCGGCCGTCACCACGACCCGTTCGCCGACGACCCCGACGGCTCGTTCGAGCGCACGCTGCAGTTCTGCCTCACCTCGATCTACTGGACCACCCAGGCCGCGTTCCCCGCGATGCGCGAGCAGGGGAGTGGCAGCGTGATCAGCATCGGGTCGGGCGCGTCGCGTCACGCGAGCGGCACGGTCGCCTACACCGCGGCGAAGCACGGGCTGGTCGGGCTCACCAAGCAGCTCGCGGCCGCCGCGGCGCCCTACGGCATCACCGTGAACCTGCTCTGCCCGGGGTGGACCAACACCTCGCTCGTCGACTGGGACAACATCGCGAAGCGCCGGGGCGTCTCCGTCGCGGAGGCGCAGGAGTCCGCATTCGCCGACTCCGCGCAGCACCGCATCCTCGAGGCCGAGGAGCTCAGCGGGATGGCCACGTTGCTCGCCGCCGCCGACGGCCGCGGCATCACCGGTCAGTCCATCGCCGTCGACGGCGGCTACCGCCTTTGACGCGACCGAACTTGCGTCGTCAGTCCCGATAGACCCGGGACGAGCGACGCAAGTTCGGTACTCGACGGTCAGCGGACCATGCCGCCGCTGACGATGTGGTCCTCGCCGGTGGTGTAGGACGACGCGCCGGACGCCAGGTAGAGCGTGGCGCCGACGATCTCGGGCAGTCGGCCACCCGCTTGAGCATGGTGGCCGCCGCGGAACGGTCGGCGAACCCGTCGTCCATGCGATCGGCGCCGCGCATCATCTCGGAGTCGAACGGACCGGGGCAGATGGCGTTCACCCGGATGTTCATCGGCGCGAACTCGCGAAGCCATCGAACGGGTGAACGTGATGAGGGCGGCCTTGAGTGACGTGTACACCCCCACGCCGACGCCGCTCTGGAAGGCGCCGACCGTCGCGATGTTCACGATCGAGCCCTTGCCCAGCTCCGCCATGTGCGGCGCGACCAGGCCGGCGAGGCGCACCGGCCCGCGCAGGTTCACCTCGTAGAGCTTGTCGAAGTAGCCCTGCTGGATCCCGATGACCGGCATCGGGCCCGGGTGGATCCCTGCGTTGTTCACGAGCACGTCGATGCGTCCGAAGCGGTCCATCACCTTCTCGACGAAGGGCTCGGCGGCGTCCCAGTCACCCATGTGCAGCGCGGCGGCGAACGCCTCGTTGCCGGTGCGCTCGGTGATCTCGGCGGCCACCGCCTCGCACGCGTCCTGGTTGCGACTCGACACCACCACGTTGGCGCCGGCCTGCGCGAGGCCGAGGGCCATGTCGTAGCCGAGGCCCTTGGTGGATCCGGTGACGATCGCGACGCGGCCGTCGAGGCTGAAGAGGTCGATCAGGGACTGGTCCATGGCGGGGGAGCCTATTGTCAGCCCCCGTGAGCGCAAGCTGGGTCACCGACGACATGCGCGCCGCACTGGGGAGCGAGCTGGGCCGCAAGGTCTCGTTCCCCGTGAGCGCGTCCGACATCCGGCGCTGGGCCATCGCGACCTGGTACCCGGAGACCCCTCCCCGACGCTTCTGGGACGGGCCCGACGCCGACCTGCGCGCACCGGAGGAGTTCAACCCGTTCGCGTGGATGACGGTCCCGGCGCCCGGCGAGGATCCCTTCCTCGGACGGGGTGGCTTCGCCGGTCCCGAGGCCACCCTCGGCCTGCCGCGCCCGGGGACGACGTCGATCATCAACGGCGGGCGGGTCGCCATCTACGGCGAGCCGCTGCGCCCGGGCGACGTGGTCACGTCGGTCAACCGCCTCACCGAGTACTTCGAGCGGGAGGGCCGCCTGGGTCTGATGCTCTTCACGCTGACCACGGACACGTGGACCAACCAGCGGGGCGACACGGTGCGCACCGAGGTCACCACGTTGATCCGGTACTGAAGGGGACTGCGATGACCGCCACCGCCACCGTCGGCACCGAGGTGCCCGAGTACGTGCGCACCACCGACCTCGCGAACTGGAACCGCTACGCCGCGGTGAACGACGAGTTCGTGCCCATCCACATGGACGACGAGGCCGGGCGCGCCGTGGGCTTCCCCGGCGCGTTCGGCATGGGCAACCTGCTGTGGTCGTACCTGCACAACATGCTGCGCGACTGGATCGAGGCGGAGTTCGACGGCAACGGGCGCATCGCGTCGATGGACCTGTCGTTCCGTTCACCGAACCTGCGCGGGCAGACGGTCGCCGCTCGCGGCACCGTCACCGGGGTGCGCGAGGAGAGCGGTGCGACGATCGTGGAGCTCGACGTGGTCGTGGTCGACCGCGACCACCCGGACACCGTGCTGGCGCCCGGGAAGGCGACGGTCTCGCTCGCCTAGGTGCCGGGCAGGACCAGGATCTTCACCTGCGAGCGGGAGCCGTCGAGCTCCTTGAACGCGCCGTCGACACCCTCGAGGCCGATGCGGTCGGTGACGAACGGGCGGGGGTCGATCACCCCGTGGCCGAACGCGTCGATCACGTACGCGAACTCGCGGCGCGTGTAGTAGATCACGAAGTCCATCGTGATCTCGGTGAGGATCCCGCGGATCGGCACGAACGGGTCGGGCTGCACGCACACGCCCACGATCACGACGCGGCCGTGCAGGCCGGCGGCGCCGACCGCGACGTCGACCATGCCGGGGATGCCGACGCACTCGAACACGACGTCGTACCCGGTGCCGACCTCCTCGGCCGTCGGGTCGACCACGCGCGTGGCGCCGAACGTGCCGGCTGCTTCGCGCCGTTCGCTCGACGGGTCGGAGACCACGAGCTCGCTCGCCCCGAACTGCCGCGCCCACACCGTGACCGCGAGGCCGACGGGACCGCCGCCCACCACGAGCACGCGCGCCCCCGGGGCGATCTTCGCCCGCGCCAGCGCGTGCAACCCGACCGCGAGCGGCTCGGTGAGTGCGCCCATCGTGGAGTCGAAGCCCTCGGGCAGCGCGAACGTCTCGCGCGCGCTGACCTTCACGTACTCGGCGTAGCCGCCGCTGCTCCCGCCGACACCGACGAGGTCGGCCTGCACGCAGTGTGCGGGCTCCCCGTTGACGCACGGCGGGCACACCCCGCACCCGATGATCGGCAGTGCCGACACCTGCTGGCCCTCGCGCCAGGAACCGGTGTCGGCGCCGCACGCGACGATCTCGCCGGCGAACTCGTGGCCCATCACCAGGCCGCCGGGCATGTGGTGGCGGGCCTTGATGTCGGAACCGCAGATCCCGCACGCGCCGACGCGCAGGACGAGCTCGCCGGCGCCGGGTGACGGGTCGGGCACCTCCGCGACCTCGAAGCCGTGGGTGTCGGTGAGCACTGCAGCACGCATGGCGCGCACTCTACGGCAGGGACGGAGCGAGCGGAGCGAGCGAGGGAGGAGAGCTAGCGTCGGCCGCCGTGAAGGCCGTGACGACGGTGGTGCGGGGGCTGGACTTCGCCGAGGGACTGCGGTGGCACGACGGCCGCCTCTGGTACTCCGACTTCTACCGGCACGGCGTGTTCGCCGTCGTGCCGGGGCGGGCGGAGGAGCGGGTCCTCACCCTCGAGACCCAGCCGAGCGGGTTGGGCTGGTTGCCCGACGGACGGCTCCTCGTCGTGTCGATGGAGGGCCGGCGGGTGCTGCGGCGCGAGCCCGACGGCACGCTCGTCACCCACGCCGATCTCTCCGAGATCGCGGGCGGGTTCGTCAACGACATGGTCGTCGCCGTCGACGGCACCGCGCACGTGGGCAACTTCGGCTTCGAGGTGTGGGGCCGCGACGAGCACCTCACCGCGACGCTCGCCCGGGTCGCACCCGACGGCACCGCGTACGCCGCGGCCGACGGGCTGCACTTCCCGAACGGTTCGGTGATCACGGCCGACGGCCGGACCCTGGTCGTCGGGGAGACCATGGCCGGTCGCTTCAGCGTGCTCACGATCGCCGACGACGGCACCCTGCACGACCGTCGGGTGTGGGCCGAGCTCGGCGCGTCGAAGCCCGACGGCTGCACACTCGACGCCGACGGTGCCATCTGGGTGGCCGACGCGGGCACGGCTCGATCCGGCGTCGCCACCGCTGGAACCCGGTGCTCCGGCGGGGTGCCGTGCTCCGCGTGCCGAGGGCGGCGAGATCACGCACCGCGTCGCGGTGCCGCAGCGGGCCTGCGCGTGCGCTCTCGGCGGTGACGACGGCCGCACCCTCTTCGTCGCGACCGCCCCGGTGCCACGCCCACGGCGTCGGCGAAGGGTCGCGGCGCGATCGTCAGCGTGCGTCGACGTGCCGCACGCCGGCCGCCCCTGACGCGACGGGCTACGACGGGCTACGACGGGCGGGCGTCCGGCACGCGGAAGAAGCGCGGCGCCAGCTCGTGCGCAGTGCGGGATGCGGGCAGGTCCTCGCCCACCCGCGCGGCGAGGGCCAGGATCGCGTCGAGGTCCTTGCGGCAGAGCGCGGCGAGCTCGGTCGCGAACACGAGGTCGGCCTCGGGTGCGTCCGCCGGCAACGGGTGGTTCCCCGGGCGTTCGACGGTGAGCGTCCAGAACTGCCCCAACATGTTGCTGACGTCGTTGACGTGGTTCACCGTGGCGACGGGGATGCCGAGGGTCTCGGTGAGGCGCATCACCTCGTTGGCCGCGCACAGCACGAGGTAGCTGCCGAGGTTCTTGACCAACTTCAGCTGCATGCCCGCGCCGAGTGGCCCGGCGTGCACGATCTCGGCCGAGAACGTCGACGACGGGGCGGGCGCGCGCGAGGACCTCGTCGTCGGCCCCCACCATCGTCACCAGACTCGCGGTCTCGGCGTTGATCGGGCCACCGCGACCCCGGCGTCGAGCAGCGCCACACCGTGGGGCGCCACGCGGCGCGAGCTCGGCCACCGCGTCGTCGGGGATCGTGCTGCAGATGCACACGACCAGCCCGTCGTGCGCGCCCGCGACGATCCCGTCGGGGCCAAGAGCACGTCCTCCACCTGGGCGAGGTCGAGCACCACGATGCACACCACGTCGGACGCCGCCGCCACCGCCGCGGGCGACTCCGCCCCCACCCCGCCGACCGCCACGGCCGCGGCGACGGCTTCCGGCTTCAGGTCGAAGACGGTCACCGGGATGCCGGCCTCGGCGATGCCGCGGGTCATGGGCAGCCCCATGCGGCCCAGTCCGACGACCCCCGCTCGCAATTCTGCTGGTCATGGCGCGCACCCTAGGCTCGCCGCCGTGCGACTGGGACCGAGGCATCGACGCGTCCGCAACGTGGCCCTGGCGGAGCAACTCGCGAAGCGACGCCTGCCGCGCAGAGTGTACGACTTCGTGCGCGGTGGCACCGAGGGCGAGCTCACCGCACACGACAACCTCGCGGCGTTCGCCGAGGTGGCGTTCCGCCCCCACGCCGCGGTGGAGACGCGCGACCGCGTGCAGACGGTCACCGTCGTCGGTTGCGAGCTGTCGACGCCCGTCATCGTGGCGCCCACCGGGATGATCCGCATCGTCCACCCCGACGGTGAGGTCGGCGCGGCGCGCGCCGCGGGCCGCGCCGGCACCGCGATCGGCATCTCCACCCTGTCGAGCTACCCGATCGAGGACATCGCGGCGGCCACCGACGGCCCCGTCTTCTACCAGGTGTACTTCGCGGGCGGGCGCACCGGCGCCGAGCTCGCAATCGACCGCGCGCGGGATGCGGGCTGTCGCGCGGTGATCGTCACCGTCGACACCGCCGCGGCCGCCGGACGCGAGGAGACCTTGCGCGGTGGCGGCATCCCTCGGCAGGTCGACCTCCGCACCGCGCTGCAGTACGCACCCGAGATGGTCACCAAGCCCGCGTGGGTCCTCGACTTCCTGCGCGGCGGTCTCGACCTCGCCACGCCCAACGTGCAGACGCAGCGCGGCGGTCCGCCCCTCAGCGCCGCCGAGTCGTCGGCCACGATGCGCAAGGCCACGCCCACCTGGGACGACTGCGCCTGGATCAAGGAGCGGTTCGGCGGACCCCTGATCGTGAAGGGGATCCTGTCGGTGGAGGACGCGCGTCGCGCGCTCGACCACGGTGCCGACGCCATCGTGGTGTCGAACCACGGCGGCAACGCGCTCGACAGCTCACCAGCAGCGCTGCGCGTGTTGCCGTCGGTGGTCGACGCCGTGGGCGACCGCACCGAGGTGCTCTTCGACAGCGGCATCCGTCGCGGCGGTGACGTCGTGAAGGCGATGGCGCTCGGCGCCCGCGCCGTGCTCGTCGGGCGGGCCTACGTATGGGGCCTCGCCGCCGCCGGGGAGGAGGGCGTGTACGACGTGCTGCAGTCGTTGCGCCGCGGCATCGACGGCACCCTCGCGCTCCTGGGGTGCCCGTCCGTGCACGACCTCGACCACTCCTACGTGCACGTGCCCAGTTGGCCGAGCTACCAGTGAAAGTGCCAGCCTCCGGTCGATGACCGTTCAACCCCCGTTCACCGGCACCCGTGTGGTCGATCTGTCCACCGGCATCGCCGGCGGCTACTGCACCAAACTCCTCGCCGACGCCGGCTGCGACGTCGTGAAGGTGGAATCGCCCGAGGGCGACCCGCTCCGCCGGTGGTCGGCGTCGGGCTCGGTCGGCGTCGACGGCGACCCCGACGGCGCGCTGTTCCGCTTCCTCCACACCTCGAAGCGCTCGGTCGTCGCCGACCCGTTCACCCCGAAGGCCGGGCGACCGTCCTCGATCTCGTGCGCGGGGCCGCAGTCGTGGTGGAGAACTGGGCGCCCGGCGTCGCCGAGGCCCACGGGTTCGGTATCGACGACCTGCGCGCCGTCGCCCCCGGCGTCACGTTGCTGTCCCTCTCCGACTTCGGCCGCGGTGGTCCCTGGAGCGAGCGGGCCGCCACCGAGTTCACGTTGCAGGGCTGGTCGGGCTCGATGTCCACCCGCGGCACGATCGAGCGGGCACCGCTCCAGGCCGGGGGCCGCACAGGGGAGTGGATCACCGGCACCGCCGCCGCCCTCTCCGCCCTCACCTTCCTGCAGCAGTCCGTGCTCGCCGGGCGGGGCGACCACCTCGACGTCTCCGCGCTCGAGGCGATCATGGTCACCCACACCACGTACGGCGCGATCGGCGGCTGGCTCGACGGCCGCCGCGGCATCCCCGGCATGCGCACCATCGAGCTGCCGTCGATCGAGCCGGCCAAGGACGGCTGGGTCGGCTTCTGCACGGTCGCGGGTCAGCAGTTCCTCGACTTCTGCGTGCTGGTCGAGCACTTCGAGTGGATGGAGAGCGCCGACTGGACGAGCCAGGTCGGCCGTCAGGAGCGGCGCGCCGAGTTCCGCGCCGCGGTCGCGGAGTGGACGTCGTCGCGCACCGTGGAGGAGATCCTCCAGCTCGGCGCCGAGCTGCGCATCCCCGTCGCCCTGATCGGGCGGGGTGCGACCATCCCGTTCTTCGACCACTTCGTCGCCACCGACACGTACGTGCCCAACCCGCGCGGTGGATTCCTCCAGCCGACCGTGCCCTACCGGCTGCACGGCGCGACCACCCGCGCGTTCGACCCCGCGCCCACGCTCGGCGAGCACACCGGCACCGTCGAGGCCGCGGCGCCCGCGGTGGCCCCCGGCACCGCCGCGTGGGCGCGGGCGTCCGCCGACGCCGCGAAGCCGCTCGCCGGTCTGCGCGTCGCCGACTTCACCGCGTGGTGGGCGGGCCCGTTCGCGGCGCACTGGTGCGCGCTGATGGGCGCCGACGTGATCCACGTCGAGTCCGCGCAGCGGCCCGACGGCATGCGCACCGCGTCGGTGAAGCCGCCGGGCAGCGACCAGTGGTACGAGTGGGGCTCGGTGTTCCACGGCGCCAACTCCAACAAGCGTGGTGTCACCCTCGACCTCACGCGTGACGAGGGTCGGGCGCTGGCGAAGCGACTCGTCGCGGAGTGCGACGTCGTCATCGAGAACTTCTCGCCGCGCGTCATGGAGCAGTTCGGCCTCGGCTGGGACGAGCTGCGCGCAGTGAACCCGTCGCTCGTGATGGTGCGCATGCCCGCCTTCGGGCTCGACGGCCCGTGGCGCGACCGGGTGGGCTTCGCGCAGACCATGGAGCAGGTGTCGGGCATGGCCTGGATGACCGGCTTCACCGACGCACCGATCATCCCGCGTGGGCCGTGCGACCCGCTCGCCGGCATGCACGCCATGATCGGGCTGATGACCGCGCTCGAGCACCGGCGCCGCACCGGCGAGGGGCAGCTCGTCGAGGTGGCGATGGTGAAGGCGGCGTTGAACATCGCGTCGGAGGTGGTGCTCGAGCAGCAGGCCTACGGCGTGGCGCTCGAACGCGACGGCAACCGCGGTCCCGTGGCCGCGCCGCAGGGCGTGTACCGCTGCCTCGACGACGTGCACGGCCTCGACGCCCCCGACCAGGGGGAGCGGTGGCTGTGCGTCGCGGTGGCGACCGACGAGCAGTGGTCCGCGCTGCGCGGCGCGCTCGGCGAGCCTGCGTGGGCTGCCGACCCGGCGCTCGCGACCGCGGCCGGTCGGCGCGCGGCCCACGATGCCATCGACGCCGAGCTCTCGGGCTGGGCCGCGTCGAAGCACCTCGACGACGCGGTCGCGATGCTCTGGGACGCGGGCGTTCCCGCGGCGCCGGTGTTCGCCGGGCGCAACAACGACACGCTCCCGCAACCGAACGACCGGGGCTTCTTCCAGGTGGTCGAGCACCCGGTCGTAGGTGAAGTGAACCTCTGGGGGATGCCGGTGAAGCCGCTGACCCGCCCCGACTGGGAGTGGGTGCAGCGCCCCGCGCCCACACTCGGCCAGCACAACGACGAGGTGCTGCGTGACGTCGTCGGCCTCACCGACGACGAGGTCGCCGCGCTGTGGGAGTCCGAGATCATCGGCGACTCGTGGTTGCCGCCGCGCAAGAAGTGATCGAAAGGGAACCCGTGACCGAGACCCTGACCGACGCGGAGCTGGTGGAGCGCCTCGCGCACCTGCCGGTCGACCGCGACACCGCCGAGCACTACCGCGGCTACCTGCGCCGTGAGCTCGTCATGAACCGCTGCGACGACTGCGGCCGGTACATGCAGCCCATGCGCCCGATGTGCCCGTCGTGCTGGTCGTGGAACGTCACGCCCACCGCGGTGAGTGGCACCGGCACCGTGCACCTGTTCATCGCGCTGCACCAGGGCCCGCCCGCCGACGGCGTCGACTACTCGGCCGGTCCGCACCCGGTCGTCACTGTCGAACTGGTCGAGCAGCCCGCGCTGCGGTTCACGTCGACGGTGATCGACTGCCCGCTCGACGACATCCACATCGGCATGCCGGTGGAGCTCGCGTGGATCGAACGCTCGGGTGCCCTGTTCCCGGTGTTCCGCCCGGCGGCGGGAGGGAACCGATGAGCGCGCAACCCCGTGAAGGACCAGGTCGCGATCGTCGGTGTCGGCTGCACCGGCTTCTCCCGCACCGACACCCGCACGCCGCTGGCTCTCGGGCTCGAGGCCGCCACGCTCGCGATCCGCGATGCCGGCCTCACCGCGAAGGACATCGACGGTGTCGTCGCCATCGGCGAGCCCGGCGCGCCCGGCCCGCACCAGTTCGCGTCCGCGCTCGGCCTCGACACCGTGACGCACTGGACCAAGCCCACGCCCGTGGTGATGTTCTCGCTGGTCGACGCGGTGAACGCCATCTACTCCGGCTCGGCCGACACGGTGCTCGTCGTCTCCGCGATGATCCGCCTCCCGTGGAACTCGCGCAGCGCGGCCAACGACCCGTTCCGCCGCCGCGTCCCGTCGGGAACGCCCACACAGCCCGAGAGCGTCGCCATGGCCACCGGGTACACCGCGTGGGCCAGCCGCTACCTCCACGAGTACGGGGCGACCCGCGAGGCGTGGGCCCGCATCGCGGTGAACGGGCGCACCAACGCGCTGCGCAACCCGCTCGCCGCGATCGACAAGCCCCTCACCATCGACGACTACTACGAGGCGCGGATGATCCGCGACCCGCTCTGCATGCTCGACATGGACCTCCCCGCCGACGGCGCCGACGCGTTCGTGCTCACCACCGCGGAGCGGGCGAAGTCGCTGCCGCACACGCCGGTGCTGGTGCACGCGACCGCCACCGGCATGGTGGGGGAGAACACCGAGGACCAGCTCGTGTCGCTGCAGCACCACGGTCAGCACGTCGTGGTCGACCAGCTCAAGGCCAAGGGCGACTTCTGGATCGACGAGGTCGACGTGTTCCTGCCCTACGACGGCTTCACGATCATCACGACCGGCTGGATCGAGAACACCGGGTACTGCGCGTCCCGGTACGGCCGGCGACTTCCTCGCGAGCACTGGGTGGACGCGGAGAACCGCGTGATGATCGACGGCAAGGTGCCGATGAACCCGCACGGCGGCGGTCTCAGCGAGGGCGCCACCCGGGGCACCGGCCACATCCGCGAAGCGGTCGTACAGTTGCGGGGCGAGGCCGGGGAGCGCCAGGTCCCCGGCGCGAAGACCGCCCTCGCCACACCGGGCGGCTTCTTCTTCAACAGCCAGGGCGCCCTGCTCCGTACGGCTGACTAGTCAGGCAAACGGTGAGGGAAATCTCCGAGGGGGAGTGATGAGCCAGCCTGATCTCGTGATCCGGGGCGGCACCGTCGTCGACGGCACCGGCGCCGCGGCCTTCGCCGCCGACGTCGCCATCGCCGACGGCGTGATCGTCGAAGTGGGCGAGGTCGCCGGCCGTGGCCGCGAGGAGATCGCCGCCGACGGCGCTCTCGTCACGCCCGGCTTCGTCGACGTGCACACGCACTACGACGGTCAGGCCAGCTGGGACGAGACGCTCACGCCGTCGTCGTGGCACGGCGTGACCACGGCGGTGCTCGGCAATTGCGGCGTGGGTTTCGCGCCGGTGCGGGGCGACCGGCACGAGTACCTGGTGCAGCTCATGGAGGGCGTCGAGGACATCCCCGGCACCGCGCTGCACGAGGGCATCACGTGGGAGTGGGAGACCTTCCCCGAGTACCTCGACGCGCTCGCCCGCATGCCCCGGTCGCTCGACATTGCCGCGCAGGTGCCGCACGGCGCGCTGCGCACCTACGTGATGGACGAGCGCGGCGCGGAGGACGTGCCGCCGTCCGACGACGAGCTCGCGCGCATGGCCGCGATCGTCGAGGAGTCGGTGCGGGCCGGCGCGGTGGGCCTCTCCACCAACCGGCTCGCGTCGCACACGGCGAAGGACGGTCGTCCGGTGCCCGGCACCTTCGCCAACGACGCGGAGCTCGACGCGCTCGGCGCGGCGATGGCGCGCGCCGGTGGTGGTGTGCTCGAGATCGTGTCGTCGGAGGGCATGGGCATGGTGCCCGGCGGCTACCACGCCGACGTCGACCTCGCCGCCCGCTTCTCCTCGCACACGGTCTCCCCGTGTCCCTGTGCCTCAGCCAGGTCGACACCGCGCCCGACCTCTGGCGCGACGTGCTCGGCTGGATCGAGGAACACCGCCGCCGGCGCCGACGTCTCCGCGCAGGTCGCGGTCGTCCGCTCGGCATCCTGCTCGGCCTCACCACCAAGCACGTGTTCCAGGGCCGCGCCGCGTACGACGAGATCGACCACCTCCCGCTCGCCGAGAAGGTCGCCGCGATGGCCGACCCCGAGCGCCGTCGTCGCATCCTCGACGACCCGACGATGGCCGGCGTGGGCTACCTCGCGTTCCGCATGCCCGACAAGGCGTTCGTGATGGGTGACACGCCCGACTACGAGCCCGATCCGTCCACGAGCGTCGCCGCCATCGCCGCGGCGAGCGGTGCGTCGATCGGCGACGTGTTCTACGACCAGCTGCTCGCACGTGACGGCAAGCAGCTCCTGCTGTTCACGCTCGGCGGCTACGCCAACCGCAACCTCGACCACGTGCACGACATGGTGCTGCACCCCGACACCGTCATCGGACTGGCCGACGGCGGCGCGCACGTCGCGCTCATCTGCGACGCGTCGGTGTACACGTCGATGCTCGGTTGGTTCGTGCACGAGCGCACCCGCGGCCGCGCGTCCCGCTGGAGGTCGCGGTCGCCAAGATGACGGGTCGCCCCGCCGCGCTCTACGGCTTCCACGACCGTGGTGTCGTCGCGGTGGGCAAGCGGGCCGACCTCAACGTCGTCGACCCGGCCCGCCTGCACCTCCGACTCCCCGAAGTCGTGCACGACCTGCCGACCGGTGCGCCCCGGGTGATCCAGCGGGCCGACGGCTACGTCGCGACGATCGTGGGCGGCCAGGTGACCCTGCGTGAGGGCATCGACACCGGCGCCCGGCCCGGCAGCCTCGTCCGCCGCTAGATCCGTCGGCCGGCGGATCCACCCGCCGGTCGCCGCGACCTGCAACGCTACCCCTCGTCACCCCGAGGGAGCGTGCCATGGACCCGAACAACCCGCCGCGCTGGGCGGCCGACCCGACCGGCCGCCACCAGTACCGCTACTGGGACGGCCAGGCCTGGACCGACCAGGTGTCCGACAACGGTGCGGTCTCCACCGACCCGCCGGTTGCGTCACCCCAGGTCCCGCAGGCGCCCCAGACACCTGCGCCCCAGACACCTGCGCCCGAGACGCCGCCGGCCTTCCCGGGCGGGCTCGTGGTCCCGCCGGCCGCGGCGGCCGCGCCCACTCCGCCGCCCGGGTCCGAGCCCCCGGCCCCTGCCACCTGGGCCCCCCCCGGCGAGAGCGCGCCCGGCTACGCGGCCCATGCGCGGCGGCGGCCGTCCCGCAGTTCCAGCCCAGCCCGACCGCCCCGGCCGGCTTCTGGATGCCGAACCAGGACTCCACCTCCGTGCTCGGGCGCCGCTACGGCGCGTTTCTTCATCGACCTCGTGATCTGCCTCGTGGCGTTCGGCATCCTGTTCACGGCATTCGCGACGCAGCGCACGGTCGCCGAGACGCTGGCGCTCCCCGGTTGCCACTCGCGTCGAACAGCTCGGCGTCCGACTCCAACCGCCAGATCGAGTGCGACAACCGCGCGGTGTTCCGCATCAACGACACCGTCTACGAGGGCAGCATGGGCGCGACCTTTGGCGGGTTCCTGCTGTTCACCCTGCTCATCTTCATGTTGCCCGAGGCGCTCGCCGGGCGCGTCCCTCGGCAAGCTGATGACGGGCGTACCGTCGTACGACCCGACGGCAGCCGCATCGGCATCGGTCGATCGATGCTGCGTTGGCTGCTCTTCTGGGTCGACGGACCGATCACGCTGTTCCTCTGCGGGATCATCACGTCGTCGGTGTCGCGCGGACACCGTCGCCTCGGTGACATGGCCGCCGACAGCTACGTCGTCGGCAAGGACAACTTCGGCCACCAGGTGATGGTGCCGCCCGCGCGCTGAGCGGGCGTCACCAGTTCCGCTACTGGGACGGCACCGCGTGGACCGATCACGTTGCGAACAACGGTGTCGGTGCCGTCGACCCGGTCGATGCCCCCGACCCACCGCCGCAGGTGGTGCGCCCGGCGACGTGGACCACGACGGTGTCGCAACCGACGCTCGCCGCTCCCGAACCCATCGTCGAGCCCGTTGCGATGCGGCGCTGGCCGCGCGAGGTCGACCCCGATCCCACCGACGTCATGCCGCGCCGCGTCGTCGCGTTCGTCATCGACTCGGCGGTCTGCCTCGCAGTGCTGGTGCTCATGATCACGACGCTCGCGCCGTCGTCCGACGATTTCGGTCCCGGGTGCAACGACGAAGCGTGCAGCCAGCCCGCGCCGTCGTCGGGATCGGTGACACGAACTACGAGGTGACCTGGTGGGACCCGGGCCTGCCGTTCCTCGCATTCACGTTCGCGTACTGGGCGGTTGCCGAGGGAACGCTCGGGACGACGCTCGGCAAGTGGGTCACGGGCTTGCGGGTCACCGACCTCCAGGGCCGGCGCATCAGCATCGGACGCGCCTCGACGCGATGGCTGCTGTTGTTCCTCGACGGACCGTTCACCGCGTTCATCTGCGGGGCGATGCTGTCGAACAGCACGAATGGTCATCAACGACTGGGTGACCGATTCTCCGACAGCTACGTGATCGACCGGAAGTACGCCGGGAAGCCGTTGCTGCTCCCCGAGTGAGTCAGATCCCGAACGCCTTGCGCCACACGGCGAGGCGCTCGACGCCTTCGCGCCGGTGGATCGTCGCGGTCTGCACCATCGCCGAACCGTGGAAGGTGCCGGGGAAGTGGTGCAGCTCGACGGGCACGCCGGCGCGGATCATGCGCACCGCGTAGTCGAGACCTTCGTCGCGCAGCGGGTCGAACTCCATCACCGAGACGTACGCGGGCGGCAGGCCCACGAGGTCCTCGTCGCGCGCACGCGACGGCGATGCGGTGTAGGGCACGTCGGCCGAGCCCCAGAGGTCGCCGAGGTACCACTCCCAGCTCTTCTCGGCTGCGGGCCGCGACCACATCGGCGTGTCGACGAACGCCCGCATCGACGGCGTGTCGAGGCGGTCGTCGAGCTCGGGGATGCCGAGGTACTGGAAGCAGATCGCGGGACCGCCGCGATCCTTCGCGAGCAACGCGAGTGCGGCCGACAGCCCGCCGCCCGCACTGCCGCCGTTGATCGCGATGCGGGAGGTGTCGACGCCGAGCTCGTCGGCTGCGCCGTGCAACCACTGCAGTGCCGCGTAGCAGTCCTCGAGCCCCGCGGGATACGGGTGCTCGGGTGCGAGCCGATACTCGACCGAGACCACCACGACCCCGAGCTCCTTCGCCAGGGTGACGGCGCCGCCGTGCTCGGTGTCGATCGACCCCACGAAGAACCCGCCGCCGTGGATGTAGAGGATGGCGGGCGTGGGCGTCGCGGCCCGCTGCTGCGGCACGTAGATCCGCACGGTCACGTCGGGGTCGCCGGCGCGCCCGGGGATCTCCCGGTTCTCGATGTCGACCCCGCTCTCGTCGGGCTGGGGGATCGCCGCGAACATCGCGGCCGACTCCTCGCGGGCCAGCACCGCATCGGTGGGCGCGCCGCGGCCGGCGACCAGGGCGGCCATCTCGGCCACCTCCGGGTCGAATCGATATGTGGGAGCATCGGTCATGGCCGGGATCGTAGAGGAGGATCCGATGAGCGTGCCGGGGACGACGACGCCGGTGGGTGTCGCGCTGAAGGACGTGTCGCACGTGTCGATCGCGGTGAGCGACATGGAGCGCTCGATCGCCTTCTACCGCGACGTGTTCGGCTGGACGCAGGTGTTCGACGAGCAGATGGGCGGCGAGAACTTCGAGCGCCTCACCGGCGCGCCCGGCGCCGCGGGCCAGGCCTGCGGTGGGCGCATCGGTTCCCTGCGCGTGGAGCTCATGCACTTCAACTTCCTGCCCGACGGCCCGCCCGGCACCGGTCTCGGCCTGCGCGTGCTCTCGATGGAGGTCGAGGACGCGGTCGCGGCCCACGCCGCGCTCGTCGCCCACGGGGTGCCCGTGTCGGGTGCACCGGTCGAGGTGCACGGCGTGAAGATGTTCTTCGCCATCGACCCCGACGGTCAGGGCATCGAGATGTGCGAGTACATCCCCGGTGGCCCCGCGTGGGGCGGCGAGTACGCCTGACGGTCCCGCCGTCAGCCGCGCCGGGCGCCGATGAGGTCGGCCAGCGGCTCGATGCGTGAGATCTTCCCCATCGTGAGGACGGGCTCCATCAGCAGCCGCTGACGCAGGCTGCGGCGGATGAACAGCTGGGTGAGCGCGACGTCGTGCTCGGGGCCGGCCGCGAGTACGAACTCCTCGAGCGCCGCGTCGCCGTCGGCCCAGTTCGCGGGCCGAGTGCCGATGACCGCGGCGATGTCGTCGAGGTCGGCGGCCTCGACCCCCGGCCCGTGGAGGTCGACCATGTGCAGGTACTGCGCGGTTGCCGCGGTGGAGTCGCGCCGGAACTGGTCGACGGGGTCGTCGGCGGTCAGCGAGCGGATCGTGTCGGCGAGCGCCGCGTGCAACGTGGAGTCGCGCGTGACAACCGGTGCGGACAGCGTGACCGACGGGACCTCGGCGCCGATGATGTGCGCGAGCGCCTCGAACGCGGTGAGCGTGTACTGGTGGTACCACTCGAAGTACTGCATCAGTTCGGGGAGCGGCGGCGTGGCCTGCACCGCGCCACACAAGGTGAGCGGCGTGCACAACGACCACTCCACGAGGTGGTAGTCGATCGCGCCGATGTCGAGCGGCTCGCCGGTGAGCTCCTCGTAGCGGAGCATGCCGGCGATGATGTCGCCGAGCGGCTCGGTCATGTCGCGCATGCGGAAGCTGGCGAGGTCCTGCATCGGGTCGCCGACGTAGCCGAGCTCGAGGTCGATCAGTCCGGTGACGCGCCCGTCGTCGAACATGAACTGCGCGGAGTCGCAGGTGACGAAGCGGGGCTCGTTGCGGTGCGTGAGCACGTTGCGGCGCACCCACTTGATGCCGAACTCCATCGCGGGGTCGGGCCGCTGCTTCTCACTGCGGTAGGTCTGCTCGAAACGGTCGAACATGTTGAGCGCGACGTCGACCGCGCCCTCGGGCACGCGCAATCCGATTCCGGTGAACTCCTCGGGATCGATGGCGTGCACCTGCGTGAGGATCTCGATGTAGTGGTCGAGCACGGCGCGCTGCTCGGCCTCGCTCTCCGCGGTGCCGAGGTTCGCCCGGCCGGGGAGCGCGTCCATCACGAACGCGGGGAGCTCGTCGATCATCCCGTAGACGTGGGGGACGGGGATGCCGTGCTGCTCGAGCACCTGGAGCATCCCGGCCTCCTCGTCGAGGGTCGACATGTTGCTCAGTCCCTCACGCGCGCCGCGCACGTAGAGCTGCCGCTCGGTGCCGTCGGGCTGCTTCACGGTGGCGAACCACGCCGGCCGCCACCGGGCCTGGCGCTCGAGGGCGACGACCTCGCCCAACTTGCTCTCCAACCAGGCCCGCACCACGGCGGCCTGCTGCTCGTAGCGGGCGGCCTCGTCCAACTCCACGGCGGTATCGGTCGCGTCGGTCATCGTCGTTCCCCCTTCGACGGGAGGAACGTACCGCGTCCGGCGACCGCCTAGCCTCGGGCGACCGCCGACGCAGGAGCACACCCGTGACCGAACCTCGCTTCCCCGAGCTCGCCTTCTACACCCTCGCGGGGGCGCCGCCGTCGACCCGCGCGGTGATCGACGAGGTCAAGGCCGCAGACGCGATGGGCCTCGGGTTCGCCTTCATCTCCGAGCGCCTCGCCTACAAGGAGGCGGCCACGGTGTCGGGCGCCGCCGGTGCGGTGAGCGAGAACATCCGCATCGCCACCGCCGCCACCAACCACAACACGCGCCACCCGCAGATCACCGCCGCCTACGCCACCACCATGGACAGCCTCACCCAGGGTCGCTTCACTCTCGGGCTCGGTCGCGGCTTCGACCGCATGTTCGACGGTATGGGCCTGCCGCACATCACCAACGCGCAGCTCGAGGACTTCGCCGGCATCATGCGCCGCCTGTGGGCGGGGGAGATGATCTTCGGTCACGACGGCCCGGCGGGGAAGTACCCGTACCTCGGCCTGAGCGGCATCACGCCCACCGAGATCGACCTGGGCTTCGTCGCCATCGGCCCGAAGTCGCTGGCGCTCGGCGGCAAGGTGTTCGACCAGGTCGTGCTGCACACGTTCTTCAGCGACGAGTACACCGCCAAGGCGGTGAAGATCGTGAAGGACTCGGCCGAGCAGGCCGGCCGCGACCCCGACGCGGTGAAGGTGTGGTCGTGCTTCGCGACCGTGGGCGACCACATCCCCTACGAGCTGCGCATCAACAAGACGGTCGGTCGCCTCGTCACCTACATGCAGGGCTACGGCCAACTGCTCGTCGAGGTGAACGGCTGGAGCATGGACGACCTGAACAAGCTCCGCACCGACGAGACCTTCGCCAACTTCCAGGGGGCGATCGACGGCAAGGCCACGGTGGAGCAGCTCGAGCACTTCCAGACGCTGGTGCCCGACGAGTGGCTCGCGCCGATGGCCGCCGGCTCACCCGAGCAGTGCGTCGCCGCGATCCGCAACCAGTTCGCCCTGGGCTGCGACGGTGTGATCATGCACGGCGCCAACCCCACCGAGCTCGCCCCGATCGTGGAGCAGTACGCGAAGGGCTGATCGGCCCTGGCCGGATTGCCCGGTTGGTCACACACTGGGAGGAGAGCGCCGAGGGTGGCCCGCCGGAGAAGGTGGGCACGATGACCACGGTCACCACGGTCACCCGGAAGGCCCGGGCGAGACGGGTGGCCGGCGCCGTCTTCACCGTCACCGGCATCGCCACCTTCATGGGCATCATCACCGGTGAGGCGCTCTACCCCCGGCGCTTCACGACGGCGCAGAACACCATCAGCGACCTGGGCGGCACGCGTCCGCCCCACAGTGTCGTCTTCGCCGACTCACGGGCCCTGTTCGTGGTCCTCACCATCGGCGCCGGGTTGCTCCTGCTGGTCGGGGCCGCGCACCTCGCGCTCGCGGTGGGCCACCGGACCGTGGTCGCCGCGCTGGCGGTCGCCGCGATCGGGCTGGTGGGCATGGGGATCTTCCCGGGTGACGTGCTGCCAGGGCACCACCTCTGCGCCTACGGCCTCGTGGCCGCGCGTGGCGGCGATCTCCGCCTGAAGTCGTCCGCGGCCCTACCGGTGGTTCGGCGTCGTCCTCGGCGCGGTCTCGTCGTCGCGATGGTGCTCGGCACCGACGTCTTCGACTTCGGCCCCGCGGCGCTCGGCGTGGGGGGCGTCGAGCGTTGGCCGTCTATCCGGTGCTGTGGCTCGTCGGCTTCGGCGTCGCCCTCATGGAGCAGACCCGGACGCGATGACGCCCCGGACCCTCCGGGGCGTCGCGCGCTGGTGATTCGGATGTTCCTGCGTGCACACCGACCAACGGGGGCGCACCGTGAACTCGTTCTTCGCGGCCTGCCGCAGTGGCGTTGCCGCGTCATGGTCGAGGGTTCGTGGGCGTCAGCTGTGCTGATCGGCCTGGCGATGACCCGGCGGAGTGTCGTCCGTCACCTGCGACTCCTTCTGCAAGAGTTGCGGCCTACGAAGCGTGCTGCGACACCACGATGCTCTGCTCATCCGCGGCACCAGCGGCACTGGTCCCGCTTCACCCCACGTTGATGCCGACACGGTGCCCGGCAGCACGCCTGCAGCTGGCTACCGCGCTGCACGAACTTCGCCGTCACCACCGCCAGCAGGCCGCCCTCGGGGCGGCGGAAGCGCAGCGCGCGCCGGGGAGGTCGGCGACGAACTCCTCGACGTCCCAGTGCAGCTCGTCGAGGTCGAACACCACGAGGTCGGCGGCGAGGCCCTCGGTGATCGTGCGCCGCGGTCGCGGAACCCGAACGTGTCGGCCTGGCGACCGGTGAGCTCGTGGATCGCACGCTCGAGTGTGAAGTCGCCGCGCTTCGGCACGTGGCGCGTGAGCACGAGCGTGCGTCGCCCGACGCACAGCATCTGCACGTGCAAGCCTGCGCCGAGACGCACGATCACGTCGGATCGGCGAGCACCGCGGCGACCTTGTCGGCGCATGCTCGGGCTGTTGGCGATGCCCTGCACGACCACGCCCGGGTAGCCGCCGTTGTCGCGCACGAGGTCGGCGAGCACGTCGGACGGTGACCGCCGCGCGGCGACGACGTCGGCGAGGCTCTGGCCTGCTCACTGCTCGTCGGCGGATTGCTGATCTCGACGATCTTCACGACGTCGAGACGCGCAGTTCGGGAACATCGCCTTGTCGACACGGTCCCACTCCTCGCGGCTGCCGTGCGCCACTCGGGGTCCTTCACCAGGGTTGAGCTTCGCGCCGGCGCCCTGCGCCTGGATGAGCTTTTGGCCCACCCCTGCACGAAGGGCATGAACATCATCGAGCTGTCCCAGTTGATGCGGAAGTCGACGGTGCGGCGAGAGCTGCGGATCATCTCGATGCCCTCGGCCTGAGCTCGCGGAACTCGAGCCAGCGGTCGGTGGCGGTGGGCGGGCCGCGGTCACCGCGGCCGGTCCACGCGGGATCGGGATGCCCTGTTCGCTCGCCAGCTCGGCGAGCATGCGCATGGCGACCTGCGGGTCCCTCGCCCGTGAGGCTGGGCACGAACTCCACGAAGCCGCGGCCGGCCTGGATCACGTCGAACAGCGCGGCGAACTCCTCGCGACATCGGCGTTGCGCGACGGCACCGGCCGCCCCTGGCGTCCTGCTGAAGAACGACGTCGACAGCCCGAACGCCTCCCTGGCGCATCGCTCTCCGCGAGATCGCCGCCATCTCGGCGGCGCTTCCTCCGCGCTATGGGCGCGCCTTCCCACGCGGCGTCACCCATCACCACGACGCGCAGCGGCGAGTGGCCCATGAGCGCGCGAAGTGAGGCCGAGTCCACCGTCGAGCAGCGCGCTGGTACCCCGCGCAGTCGGTCCACGTCCACGGCACGGATCCCGTGAGGATCTCGGTGGACGTCCTCCACGAACGCGGGTCACGTCGGCGATGTCGTCGCTGCCTGTCGTTCACGGGGAACAGCGACAGCGAGCAGTTGCCCACCATCGCGGTGGTCACGCCGTGCTGGGGGCCGCGGGTCGCACGCGGGTCGAAGAACGCGCATGGGTCGAGGTGTGCTGGTCGATGAAGCCGCCGGGGGTGACGAGCGCGCCTGACGCCGAGCACCTCCTCGCCGTCGGGGGTGAGGCCGGGGCCGACCTCCACGATCTTGCCGGTGCGCACGCGCACGTCGGCCGCGCGGCGGGGGCACCGGCGCCGTCGACGACGGTGCCGCCCTGGATGAGGAGATCGCCAGCCTGAGTCATGCCGGCGAGGCCAGAGCACCCTGTCAGGACGGACCCAGGACGCTGCTCGGCGGGCCCCACAAGTACGCCGACGGCCGAGCGGGCGACCATCGCGCCGAGACGGGTGCGCCAGATGTCGCGTTCACTGAGCGGTGCGCCTGCGCCGGTGAGCCGCTCGTCGTCCTCGAGCGTCGGATGCGCCTGCAGAACGAGCGTCGCGCCGCGGATCGCCCGTGGTGCAACGAAGTACGTTCCGCGGCGTCATCAACACGGCACCGGCGAAGGCGGTGGCGCGGATCAGGGACTCGGTGCCCTATGCGAATTCGTCGGTGGCATTGCTGGCGGCCGATGCTGGGGAACACGACAGTGGCGACGAGGTCGGCGTTGGCGTCGCGCAACTGGCCGTGCAGGACTCCATCAGGCTCACCTGCGCGCACTTGCTGACGGCATGGGGCGTTGCCGTACATCGTGCCGGTGTCGTCTATCGACGACGACTACGTGCCCGTGCTCACCGCCCGCGATCAAGGGGCACGAACGCCTTGATGCCGTAGACCGCGAGCAGGTTCACCCGGATCGTGACGTCCCGACTGCGCCGGGATCGGCGGGCGTTGAGCAGGCCGTGACCCGGCAGGCCCGTGGGCGCCATGGGGACCACGTGGATCACGTGCACCTTGCCGTAGCGGGCGTACACCGCCGGCGAGCGCAGCGGGACCGACGCGTAGTCGCCGAAGTCGGCCTGGAACGCGGCGGCGTCGTAGCCTCGGCACGCAGCTCGCCCGCGCATCCTCCGCAAGGCACCGTCGCCGTCGAGGTCGGTGAGCACCACGCTCGCCTCCCGGGCCAGGCGGCGGCAACGGCGAGGCCGATGCCGCGCGCGGTTGGCGTGCCGGCGATCGCGACCTTGCCGGTGAAGTCCTCCACGTGACTGCTCCTAGAACTTGTACTGCTGCGGAACGGGAAGTTCTCGAGCGACCGCGGCCCGTCGAGCGACGTGCGGGCGAGCGACTGGTAGTCGCGGCGCGCGAACCACCAACGGCCGTCGACCCGGCGGTAGGCGTCCTGGTACAGGCCGTAGGCGACGCTCCAACGGCCGGAGTCGGCCCACTGGCGCAGCTCGCACACCACATGCGCGGCGGCGGGCGTCGGGATCGCCGCCGAACGATCTCGATGCGCGTGTTGAGGATCACGAACTCGAAGAAGTCGAACTGGTCGACCGACGGGCCGACGAACGCGCCGAACGGCTCGGGCCCGGTGCACTCGATGGTGTCGCCGCCACCGACCGCGATCACGATCTCGGCGTCGGGGAGGAAGAGCTGGTCGAGCTCGTCCCACGCCCGTCGGCTGGCCAGGTCGGCGTAGGCCTGCTGCAGGCGGGTCACGCCGATGTGGTCCAGGAGCTCCTGGTTCGGGTCGGTCATCGCTGGCTCTCCTTCTTCTCGTTCCTCTCGCGCCACGAACTGGGGAGTTGGAAGTACGCCTTCCTGCGGCGACCAGCACGTCGTCGGGATCGAACACGTCGACGTCGACGATGGCGGTGGCCTTGCCCGCGCACCACCACCACGCACGGTGTAGGTGACGCCGAGCGGCATCATGCGCAGGCGTAGTCGATCTGGAGCGACACCGTCGGGGACGACGTTGACGAGCGAGTAGAGCGTTGGGTTCGGCCACGTCGTACGATCACGCCGACGTAGCCGCCGTGCACGTTCCCCACCGGGTTGCCCCACTTCGCCGACGGCGTCCAGCGCGCCTCGGCCCGGCCGCCCTCCATGAAGGCGAACTCGCTGTCCTCGGGCTCGTAGGTGTAGTTCAGCTCGGGCATCGGCGAGGAGACTAGATGCGCTTCGAGAAGCCCGCGCCGAACGCGCAGGTGGTCGCGCGGCGAAGGACCCTCGTCGGAGCAGAGGAAGAGCACGAACGCGGCACAGGTCGTCGGGGGTCCCCAACTCCTTGCGTGAGCTGACCCGGTGAGCACCAGCTCCTTGTTGTGCGGCTCGAGGCCGGCCTGCACCGTCGACATGAACGCTTCCGGCGCCACCGCCAGCACCCGGATGCCGTCGCCGGCGAGCTCGCTCGCGAGCGACATCGTCACGCCTTCGTGAGCGCCGGCTTCGTCGCTGTACGAGCCGGCCGCGCACCCAGGCCGCGACCGACGCCTGGTTGAGGATCACGCCGCCACCGCGCCGCCATCGACGCGCGCCTCGCGCGAGCAGATCACCGCTTCAGCACGTTCACGTCGAAGATGCGGCGCCAGTCGGCGATCGGCAGGTCGAGTCGTCGAGTTGTACTTGCCGAGGTGGAGCCCCGCGCTGTTCACGAGGACGTCCACGCCGAACGCGCCGACCGCCGCCGCGCATCATGGCGCGCACGGAGTCCTCGTCGGCGACGTCGGTGGCCGTGCCGATCGCCCGTGCACCCGTCGCCGCGATGCGCTCGGCCGCGGCCTGCGCGGCGTCGCCGTCGATGTCGGCGAGCACCACGCTCACGCCCCTCGCGCGGCGAAGCCCTCGGCGTAGGCGAGACCGAGTGCCGGTGCCCGCCGGTGACGATCACGACCTTCCTGCGAACCGTTCACTCATCGGCGGATCAACGCACGCCCGTTGCCCGGGAGGTGCCGCTCGCCGCGAGCACACTGGACCGGTGCCCGCCGCTTCACCCACCGCCTGTGGGGACTCGACCGTCGCCAGACGATCCTCGCGCCAAGCTGGTGCAGCCCTCGTGGGGGCGTTGATCGTCGCCGTGAACCTCGGCGGCTCGGGCGGCGACGAACCGGTCGCCCGTGATGAGGTGTGGTCTTCGGCTCGAAGACCGTCGCCGCTTCCCTGTCGCTCGTCGGCACGCGCCGTCGCGGGCACGGCCTTCGGCTCCGTCGTCGGGGCGCCCGGCAAGGTGTGGATGTACGAGCCCGGCACCCGCCAGGTCGGGTACTACGACACCGCGACGAGCAAGGTGGTGCGCCTCCGCGGCGCCCCGGTGGCTCCAACCACGCAGACCACGCAGCGCCTGCTTCCTGGCGCCTGGCGCGGGACCTGTGGCTGGTCCCGTCGCCGGGAACGCTCGTGCAGTACGACCCGGGCTCGCAGCGCGTGGTGCGGCGCATCGACACCGACAGCGACCTCGAGCAACCCCGACGTCGCCGACATGGTCGTCGTTGCCGGTGGTCGTGTGGTCGTGGCAGCCAGCGGCCGAGTGATCCAGGTGCACGTCGTCGACCCGGCCACGGGGAAGGTCGCGGCGCCGTCGTTCGGCACGGGCGACCCGAACAGCTTCACCGACCTCGCCGCCGACGGCCGCTTCGTTGTGGGTGGTCACGACCACCCGTGCGGTCCGGGTCGACGTCGCGGCGCAGGGCGACCCGGTGGATCGTGCTGCTGCAACCCGGTGACGGTGCGCTCGGCGGCGCGGTGGTGGCGCGCGCCTGCATGACCTGTACCTGCTCCGGGGCGCCGACCAGTTGCTGCGTGGGCGCCAACGGCAAGGTCGGCGTGGCGTCGCAGCTGCGCGGCACGGGGAACTGGCCGCCTCGCGCTCAACGCATCGCTCGGCGGGTGACGACAAGGTGTTCGCATCTCGTTCCCGTCGGCATCACCGCCGACGACCACCCACGCGCCTGGCTACGACACCGCTTCAGCCGCGCCACCCGCTCGCCGAGTTCTCGTCGGCGTTCTTCGCCGGTGGACTGGCGCCCTTGACGCGCTAGCGCGCCGCCTTCAGGATCATCGCCCTGCCGGGCGTGCGCCGCCGCCGTTGCTCACGACGCCGACCTGCGCCGGATCTGCCGCGGCTGGCCTGGATCGCCGGGCCAGCACGGCCTCGTGCAGGAAGCCGTAGCCGTGGAGACGCCCGGCCGACAGCTGGCCGCCGTGGGTGTTGAGCGGGATCTTCCCGTCGAGCGCGATGTTCTTCCCGCCCTCGAGGAAGTCCTCGCCCTACCGGTGCCGCAGAACCCGAGGCCTCCTCGAGCCAGGTGAGGCAGTTGAACGAGAAGCCGTCGTGGTAGCCGCGGTTTTAACTGCATGTCGTCGGGGTAGGTCGCAGGTCCACACGTGGCGCGCTGCTGATCACCAGCGGTTCGTGGTCGACCACACCCTGGTCCCAGGAGATGCGCTCGGTCACCTGCGCCGACGGCTTCGACGTGCACCGGCGGCTGGCGCAGGTCGCCGGCGATGTCCTTGCGCGACACGATCACCGCGACCGCGCCGTCCATCGGCACGTCGCAGTCGTAGAGACCGAACGGCGTGCTGATCATGCGCGCGCTCAGGTAGTCGTCCATCGTGAGCGGGTCGGTGTAGATGGCGAGCGGGTTCAGCGCCGCGTTCTTGCGGGCGTTGAGCGCGATCCACCCCAGCGTCTCGCGCGTGGTGCCGTAGAGCTTGAAGTGCGTGTTGGCCATCATGCCGATCCAGTTCGCGGCCGAACCGGCGCCGTACACGAGGCGCCACGCCATGTCGCCCTCGATGCGCTTGCTCGTGTACATCGCAGCCGCCGCGCTTCCGGTGCCGGGCGCCTGCGCGCGCGCCTTGGCCAACGCGGTGGCCTCGGTGACGGTGCGGAAGCACAGCACGTGGTTGCACAGGCCACCCGCGACCGCGAGCATTCCGGCAACCACCGAGCCGGTCTGGCCCGGCGTCTCCATGCCGCTGTGGTGCCACGAGGGGCGGATGCGCAGCGCCTCCTCGAGCGCCTGCACGCCACCCTCCGACATGCCGCTCGCCGCGGACAGCCCGCCCGGGTAGGTGGCGAGGCCGTCGATGTCGTCGATGGTGAGCCCGGCGTCCTCGATCGCCCGCAGCGCGGCCTCGACCGTCAACGTGATCGGCTCGCGCATGAGACGCCGGCCGGTCTCCGAGATCCCGATGCCGGTGATCGCGACCTTGTCCTCGAACTTGTCGCCCGCCTTGGGCATGGCGCGCACCTGGCGCACGAGCGGGTCCTCGTGCGGGATCGGACCCTCCACCGCCTTCCCCGCCGAGTCCGTCTCGCCGGTCGGCTCGAAGACGGGGAAGTACACGTCCTCCTGCTGTTCGAACAGCACCTGCACGCGCTGGCCCACGAACACGTCGTCGAGCGGCACGTTCACGATGTTGGTGGTGAGGCGCACCCGGTCGTCCTCGTCGAGCGCGACGAGGCCCAGCACGAACGGCGGCGGGAAGCCGGGCATCCACTGGTGGTAGTTGACCGTGAAGCCGACGATGGTGCCCGTCCCCGCCACCTCGGCCGGCGCCCACTCGAACGACCGGCAGTAGGGGCACACCGGCGCCGGCGTGTGGCGCAGCTCGCCGCAGTCGGAGCATCGCTGGATGCGGAGCTTGCCGTCGGCGCCCGACGTCCAGAAGAAGGTGTTCTGGTCGTCGAGAGCGGGCAGCTGGCGGGTGACTTCTTCGGACACGAGCGCTCCTCGTCCCTGGTGCGTACCTGGTGTGCGGGCCGCGGGCACGCTACCTTCCGCCGGATGTCTCTCCCCATGGCCGGCGTCAAGGTCGTCGAGGTCGCCCAGTTCACCTACGTGCCGTCAGCGGGGGCCACCCTCGCCGACTGGGGCGCCACCGTCTTCAAGATCGAGCACTCCACGATGGGCGACGCCCAGCGGGGCATGGTCGGTGTGGGCCCGGCGGGCTACGCGGAGGGCTCGTTCTCGCCGATCATGGACACGCCAACCGCGGCAAGCGCGGTATCGGGCTCGACATCGACCCTGGCGGACTCGACGTGCTGTACCGGATGGTGGAGGAGGCGACGTGTTCCTCACCAACTTCCTCCCCGACGCGCGAACGCCTGCGCATCGACGTCGACCACATCCGTGCGGTCAACCCGTCGATCATCTACGCGCGGGGAGCGCCATCGGCTTCAAGGGCGATGAAGCGCAAGGCGGCTTCGACTCCGGGTGCCGTACTGGTGCCGCGGTGGGGCGCTCGGCGTCACGCGCCGCCGAGTTGGGCAAGCCGCTCAACATGCCCGCGCCGAGCACGGCGACACCCTCGGAGGCCTCACCACGGTGGGTGGCATCGCCGCGGCGCTGTTCAAGCGCGCGATGACGGGCGAGGCGTCGGTCGTCGACGTGTCGTTGCTGAGCGTCGGCGCCTACTGCGGCAAGCTGTCGGTCGACATCTCGTTGATGAGCGGCGAGCCCTGGGTGTGGCCGCCTAACGAGCTGCCCGGCGCTGGTGAACCCGGTCGTCGGCCCGTTCGAGACGTCCGGACGCACAGCAGTGGATCTACCTGGCGATGTTGCAGCCCGGTCGCTACTGGGCCGACCTCTGCCGCCACCTCGGTCGCGAGGACCTGATCGACGACCGCGCTTCGACACCACCGAGAAGCTCATCGCCAACGCGCAGGAAGGCGCGCTCATCGTCGCCGACGAGATGCGCAAGCGGACCCTCCAGGAGTGGATCGACTGCTTCCAGACGCCTTCGAGGGCAAGCGGACCGTCATCCAGGACAGCGGCAGGTGGCTCACGACCCGCAGCTGCGGGAGATGGGCTACTTCGCCCTGGAGACCGACGCCGACGGCATCCCGCGGGCTGCTCACCAAATCCGGCAGTTCGACGAGACCTCCCGGCCACCACCACGCGGGCCCCGCAGTTCTCGGAGCACACCGACGAGGTGCTCGCCGAGTTCGGCTACACGGCGGAGCAGATCCTCCAGCTCAAGATCGACGGCGCGCGACATGGCCAGGACTGCCCGTCCACGCACATCGAAGAGGAGAAGGCAAGATGCCCGCGACCAGGAAAGCCTCCGGCGGACTCAAGGGGACCGGGGTGCTCGTCACCGGCGGCGGTATGGGCATCGGCGCCGCCTGCGCGGCCCAGGCCGCGGCCGACGGCGCTGCGGTCACGATCTGCGGCCGCACCGAGGCCATCCTCGCCGTGCCGGCGGAGAAGATCGAGAAGCTCGCGGCAACGGCGGCAGCATCCGCTACGTCGTCGGCGACGTCACGAAGGAGGACGACGTCGCGCCGTCGCCGCGGCCACCGAGCCCACCGGCACGCTCGACGGTGTGGTCGCGAACGGTGGCGGCGGCATGGCGCCCTACGCCCTTTCCGACACCGACGAGTCTCGTCGTGCTCGAGCTCAACGCCGAGCCGGCACACCTTCCTGTGCGTGGCTATCGCGCTACAGGTCTGCAGGCGTCGAAGGGCTCGTTCGTCGGCATGTCGTCGATCGCCGGCCACCAGACCCACCGCTGGTTCGGCGCCTACACCGCGGGCAAGGGTGCGCTCGAGCAGATCATCCGCAACGCGGCCGACGAGTACGGCGCGGTCGGTGTGCGCTTCAACGCGGTGCGCCCCGGCTTCATCACCACCGAGATCATGGAGAACGTCCCGCGCGACGGCTCCGTCTACAACAGCTACATCCGCAACACGCCCATGAACGGCGTGGGGGAGCCCGAGGATGTCGCGGATCTCGTGCGCTTCCTGCTCGGCGCCGAGTCGCGCTGGATCACCGGCCAGATCATCAACGTCGACGGCGGCCACAGCCTCCGCGCCGGCCCCGACTTCACCGAGTTCGCGGCGATGATCGTCGGCGGGGCGGAGAACCTCCCGCTGCCCGGCTGAACTCAGCTGATTTTGTATACGAAGTGACCTAGGTCCCTGGCCGTCATGTGCGCCTCCCGGCGAGGCTGGCGCCCATGACGACCACGACCACCGGTTTCACGGTCACGCCGCTGGGCGGCACCCTCGGCGCCCGCATCGACGGGGTCCGCCTCGCCGACGGCTTCGACCAGGCGCTGGTCGACCGGCTCAAGGAGGCGCTCGACGAGCACCTCGTGATCTTCCTGCCCGGGCAGCAGGACCTCACCTCGGCGCAGCAGCTCGAGCTCGCGGGCCTGTGGGGCGAGATCCGGGTGCACCCGTACGTGCCGTCGATCGAGGGGCACCCGGGGATCATGCGCATCTACGACCCCAACGAGCTCACGACCGTGTGGCACGAGGACACCACCCACATGGCCGACCCGCCCCTCGCCTCGATCCTGCTCGCCCGCGAGATCCCGTCACGCGGCGGCGACACGATGTGGGCCAACGAGTACGAGGCGTACGAGCGGCTGTCCGAGGGGCTGAAGGCCACGCTCGACCCGCTCGACGCGGTGCACGAGGGCACCACCCTCGCGAGCAGCCAGGGCCTCACTCACGAGCAGGTCACCACCGAGCACCCGGTCGTCGTCACGCACCACCGCACCGGCCGCAAGGCGCTCTTCGTGAACGCCAACTACACCACTCGCTTCGTGGGGTGGACCGAGGAGGAGAGCGCGCCGCTGCTGCAGTACCTGTTCGCGCGGGCCTCCCGCCCCGAGATCACGTGGCGCCACAACTGGACCGTCGGTGACCTCCTCATCTGGGACAACATCGCGACGCAGCACTGCGCCGTCGGCGACGCCGCACCCGGCGAGCCCCGCACGCTGCATCGGGGGACCATCGGTGGTGAGCGACCCCGCCGTTGACACGCGCGTTTGATCTAGGGTCCCCGCCCATGGATCTCTCGAAGTTCAACCACTCCGGCTCGATCTCGATCAACGCCTCGCCCGACGCGGTGTACGAGCTCGTCGCCGACGTGACTCGCGTCGGCGAGTTCAGCCCCATCGTGAAGTCGGCGCACTGGACCGACGACGACCGCACCACGTTCATCGGCGACAACGTGACGCCCGAGATGAGCTGGAGCACGCACTGCCGTGTCGTCGCCGACATCCCCGGCGAGGAGTTCACCTTCATCAACTGCGGCACCGACGGCCAGCACGAGCTCGTGCGCTGGAGCTACACGTTCGCGGCGGAAGGTGACGGCTGCAAGATCACCGAGTCGTGGCAGGTGCTCCCCGGCTACGGCGAGTTCATGCACTCCGTCGCGCCCGACATGGACGTCGTCGCCTACCTCGACGGCACCGTCGACAACACCCGCGACGGCATCGACGCCACCCTCGCCGCGCTTCAAGGCGACCGCCGAGAAGTAGCTGCGCGCGTCCCTCGTCAGGTGACGGGGGAGAGGAGGCGCTGCTCGTAGAGGTCGGCGAGGGCGAGGAGCGCCCCGGGGCGTGCCGCCGGTGTAGGACGAGCCGTGCATGATCGCCAGCGTCGTTGGTTGCAGGTCGGCGAGCGCGCGGATCGTGGGTGCGGTGTTGGGCGTGAGCGCGGTGGCGCCGAAGATGTCCTCGGCCATGGCCGCGGCGTCGAGCACGTTGTTGCTGGTGAGCGCAGGACCGTCACCCAGGTGCGTGAACAGGTCGCCGCACAGCAGGGTGCCGGTGGTCTCCTCGAACAGCACGTGCGCGTCCCAGCCGTGGGGCACGTGCGGCGTGTCGATGCCGCGCACGCGCTTCCCGCCGAGGTCGAACACGGTGTCGGGCGCCATGGGCAGCGCCTCACGCGACGCCTGGTCGTTCACGCTCGTCATCACGCCGATGCCGGTGTGCGCGACCTGAGCGTTGGGCGCGACGGCGAGGAAGTCGTTCATCGCGCCGCACTCGTCGGCCTCGAAGTGGCCGAACGTGATCCAGCGCAGCGAGTCGAGGGGGGTGACCTTCTCCACCGCCGCGCTCACGAGCGGGAACATCGCCTTCGGTCCGGTGTGGAACAACAGCGACTCCTGCTCGCCGCGCACGACGAACTGGTTGAACGTGAAGCCGTCGGGCCCGATGTCGGGCACGAGGGTGGAGAGGCGGAAGATGCCGTCGCTGATCTCGTCGACGCGAGTGTCCATGGTGATGCTCCTTGGTGTGGTGCCCGAACGGTTCAGAGGGGGAGTGACATCGAGCGCACGATGCCGTGGTCGGGAAGGCGACCGGAGATCACGCGCACGAATTCGAAGGCGTCCATCTCGACGTGCTCACGCTGGTCCTCGCCGCGGCGGAAGGTGCCGCCGGCGGGACCGGTGAGCACGAGGTCGTAGGCGAGGTAGTGCAGGTCGCCCCACTCGCCGACCATGTCGGCGACGAGGCGGCCGTCGTGCTCGGCGGTCGCCTCCATCTCGCGGCCGAGTGCCGCGCAGATGTCGACGCGGTGCGCGAACACGTCGCGGGTGAAGCCGACGTCGAGCAGGTACTTCAACGGCTTCCAGCCGACGGGCGGGCCGAAGTCGACGGGCAGGTGACGCATTGGCAGGGGAGTGCCCCAGCGCCCCTTCACCGCCTTCGGTCCGACGGTCTCGAGCTGCGCCACCAGCTCGGCGTTCGACAGGTGCTCGCGTTCGCGGATCTGCAGCTCGTTGATGCCGTCGACCCAGTGGTGGTGCTCGGGAAGCTCCTTGTTGAGCCGGATGCCCTTGATGAACTGGTGGAGGAATTCCTTCACCGAGGCCTGCGCGTCGCCGGCGCCGAGCACGTGCAGGGACACCTTGCGGACGTCCCACCAGGTGTAGTCGGTCGGCGCCGCCCACTCGTCGTCGGTGAGCGACGCGCACAGCGCGGCGTAGCGGCGGAACTCCTCCAGCGCGATGACCTTGGCCTCGTCGCGACCGATGCGGGTGGGTCGGGTTGCGGTGGTCATGCGGCGCTCCTGCTGTGGGCGTCGTCGACGAAGAGGTCGACGAGACGGTCGAGGTGGCGGACCCAGCGGTCACCGCCCGGTTCGTTCGACAGCTGCGCGGCGAGGAGACCGCCGATCATGGCGATCGAGCAGTCGATGTCGCCGGGGTCGGTGATGCCCGCGGCGCGCATGAGGGCGATCGAACCGTCGAGCACCTGCTGCGCGAGGGCGTAGGACGATGCCGACGGCTCGAACCCGGGGATCGTGCGCTGGAAGAGCAGCGGGTTCACCTCGGGGTGGTCGAGCGAGAACTGCACGAACTCCCGCGTGTGGACCTTCAGGGCTTCCCGCGGGTCGTCGGGGAGATCGAGGGCCTCGATGCGCGCCAACAGGCGGCGGTTGCCGTCGGCAAACATCGCGTCGTAGAGCGCGTGCTTCGAGTCGAAGTAGGAGTAGAGCGACGGCTGGCGCATCCCCACTTCACGGGCGACGCCGTGCAGCGAGATCCCCGCCACGCCCTCCTCGCGTGCGAGCTTCCACGCGGCGGAGACGATCTCCGCCGTGCGCTCCTCGCGCCGCAGCTGGACCTTCGTCTGCGGGGCGGTCGGCGCGGCAGTGGTCTCCGGGGTTCCTATCATTGATAGGCAGTTTACCTATCAGCGATAGGAAGTCAAGCGCGTCAGGTGATCCGCACCTCGGTGTCGGTGTAGCGGTGGGCAAACCCGGGCGGGAGCGACAGATGGACGATGGCGGTGAGCCGCCGCTCGGGGCTGAGCACCGACCAGTGCTCGGTGCCCGCCCGCAGGCGGAAGGCATCGCCGGGGCCGAGGGTGAGGAGCACTTGCTTGCCGTCGGCGCGGACGATCCCGAACTGCACCGCCCCGGCGACGACCTGATGCACCTCGTCGGCCGGGTTGGTGTGCGGTGGCGCGAAGCTCGCGACCATCTGCTCGAGCGAGTCGGGCATCCCCGGCCAGAAGACCTGGACCAGCGGCGCGGCCCAGCCCGCGGCGGCGCAATCCGCGCAGAGGCCCCAGTCGGCAGGAGCCACGGTCTCGACGCGGCACGGCGAGATCAGTTCGTCGATCGCGTCGGGATCGGTGAGGACGACGCCGGCTTCGGTTCGCAGTTCGACCATCGGCGGAGTGTTCCACCTCGATGCGGTTGCGTCACGCGAGCCACACGACACCGTCGGGACCCCGGATGACGCGCTTGCCGCCCTCGTGCACTGCAACGTGATGTCTTCGGCACAGGGCGGCGAGATTGGTGAGATCGGTGGCGCCGCCGCGCTCCCACGGGTCGAGGTGGTGGATGTCGCACCAGGAGATGGGTGCACGGCAGCCCGGGTACTGGCAGTGTTCGTCGCGCAGCATCACGGCGCGGCGTTGCGCGGCACTCGGTTCGCGTGTGCGACGGCCGAGGTCGAGCACTTCGGAGGCCTGGCGGGCCATGTCGCGAGCGAACGGTCGGCGGATGACTGCATACCCGGCCGCGGAGTCGCACAGGATGCGCTCGACCGCGGCCTTCGACAGCACGCCGCCGCCGACGATGTCGCACCGGACGTGGAGCAGGTCGGTGGGTGTGCGCCCGGCGGCGGTGTCGGCGTCGATGAGGATGTCGACGTTGCTCTTCGCCCGCGACGAAGGTGACGTCGCGCCGAGCGAGCGCTGGCTCAACTCGACGAGCGCATCGGCTCGGCGCTGGCCGAGCGTGCGCGGGCCCTCGGGGCTGTCGAGCGGGTCCGGCGGCATCAGGGCGTCGAGCGCGGCGGTGATGACGGCCGTGGCCTCGGGGTCGACGAAGCCGGTGATGTGGCCGCCGCCGGTGGTGGGGGAGACATGGAGGTGGCGGCGCTGCCAGTTGCGCTGGTCCTTCGCCTTCGAGAGCTCGTCGTCGGCGAGTTCGGCCCATCGCCGCACGACCTTCGTGAAGTCGTCGGGGTTCACACGCTGCGCGGCACTGAGCAGCACGTCCTCGTGCTTGCGGGCGAGCTCTTCGCGCCCGTGTGCGGCCTTGGCGATGATCTCGACGTGCTCGGCCTTCACATCGCCCGCCGCGAGCGCCTTCGCGGTGCGCTCGTTGCCTCGCAGGTGACGCGCCGTGCGGACCAGCCGCGCCGCGACCGGGCGGGTGACGGGGGAGTGGTCGACCAGCCAGCCCGGCGCGCTGAGTGACGCGTCGAGCGCCCACGCCTTGCGGCCGTCCCACGCGGCGGCCAGACCGAGGTAGGCGGCGTGGAATCGCTCGAACTGCTCGGCCATCGCCTCCATGTGCTCGTTGAGCGCGCCTTCGTCGTGCTCGGTCCAGTCCTCCGTCAGGAGACCGGCCACACCGGCGGCAACCTGGTCGAAGAAGTCAGAGACGAACATGTGTTCGATTGTAGAACAAACCGGACACACCTGCAAGGGCGATTTCCCGGCCGAAAACCGCGGGGGACGGCCAGCCCGGCGGTCGTAGCCTCGGCGCATGGGACGCACGCACGCGCAGATCGACGACTCGATCGCCGAGTGGATCTCGGCGCAGCCGATGTTCTTCGTGGGCACCGCGCCGCTCGCCGGAGACGGGCACGTCAACGTGTCGCCGAAGGGCCTGGCCGGCACCTTCGCGATCCTCGGGCCACTCGAGGTCGCGTACCTCGACCTCACGGGCAGCGGCGTGGAGACGATCGCCCATCTGCGCGAGAACGGGCGCATCACGCTCATGTGGTGCGCGTTCGACGGGCCGCCACGGATCGTGCGCGTGCAGGGCACGGGACGCGCGGTCATGCCCGACGACGCCGGCTTCGACGCGCTCCTCGCGCAGTTCCCCGACACCGAGCACCTCCGAGTCGGCGTGCGTTCGATCGTGGTCGTCGACGTCGATCGCGTCGGCGACTCCTGTGGGTACGCGGTGCCGCTCATGGAGATGCAGGGCCACCGCGACCAGCTCGTCAAGTGGGCCGACCGCAAGGGCCGCGACGGCGTCGAGGAGTACTGGACGCAGAAGAACGTGACATCGGTCGACGGTCTGCCCGGCGTCCTCTGATCGCGCGTACGGTGCGCGCATGAGCGATGCCGAGTACGAGATCGTCACCGAGCTCGACGCCTACCGCCGTGTGATCGCACGGTTGCTCGCCGGCCCGCACGCCGACGAGGTCCGGTCCGCGCTCCGCGACGAGGGCCTGCCCGAGCGCTGACCGGCGGGCGTCAGCCTGCGCAGCGCGCCGCGGCGGCCAGGAGGTCGTCGGCGAGTGCGCGGATCTCCCGGCCGAGCAACGGAGCCGCGAAGCCTGCGAGGTTGAGTGCGAGGGCGACGGTGCCATCGGTGGCGAACACGGGCACGCTCACGGAGCTCACGGTGTAGGGCTCGTCGTCGACGATGTCGCGTGCCACGAAGCCCGACGGGTCGGGCGCAGCTCCGCCGACGGCCAGATTCGCCAACTGCTCCGGGAGCAGCTCCACCGCGAAGCCCAGGCGGCGCACCGCGCCGAGCAGGTCGCGCAGTTCCGCCGCGTCGGCACCGCTCGGCGCTCGCCCGAGCCATGCGTCGACATCGGCGGCCGACGCCCACGCGTAGAACACGGCACCGAGGGGCGGCGCGAGGACGAGCGTGTCACCGGTGCGCATCACCGGCGCGGCGCGTCGCAGGTCCCAGGTGAACCCGAGCAGTCGCGCCAGGTCGCCTTCGCGTGCGAACACGAACCCCGGATGGCCGGTGGCCCGGGTCAAGCCGTCGAGCTCGCGCCGGGCGGCCTCGAGGCCGGGGTAGGAGCGCGCGGCGGCGGCACCGAGCTCCACGAGCGCGGGGCCGAGCCGGTAGCGGCGGTCGAGCGCGCCACGGGTGACGAACCCTGCGCCCTCGAGCGCGGCGAGCATGTGCACGCACGACGCCCGGTTGGCGCCCACCCGGCGGGCGATGTCGGCGCCGGTGAGGCCGTCGGTCTCGTGCCCGAGCAGGTTGAGCACCGCGACGACGCGGTCGGTCTGGGGCGAGGGCCTCGGCATGCGTTGCAGTCTGCAACATGGCGTTGCAATATGCAATACGTTGCGGTGCAGCATGCAACGTGGCAGACTCGTCGGATCACTCAGTGACCCAGGGGGATCCCGATGTACGACCTCGTCATCCGCAACGGCACGATCGTCGACGGCACCGGCTCGTCGCAGTTCGTCGGCGACATCGCTGTCAGCGACGGCGTGCTCGTGCAGGTGGGTGGCACCGTACGGGCGAGGCCCGCGAGGAGATCGGACGCGCATCGGCCTCGTGGTCACCTCGATTCGTCGACGTGCACACGCACTTCGACGGCCAGGTGTCGTTCGACGACGTGCTCGACCCCTCCGCGAGCCACGGCGTCACCACCGTCGTGCTCGGCTCGTGCGGCCTCGGCTTCGCGCCCGCCCGCCCCGCCGACCACGACCGCCTCATCGAGACGATGGAGTGCGTGGAGGACATCCCCGGCGACGTGCTGCGCGCCGGCCTCGGGTGGGAGTGGGAGACCTTCCCCGAGTGGCTCGACTACCTCGAGTCGCGCAACTACTCGATGGACGTCGCCACGCAGATCGGCCACATCGCATGCGCACCTACGTGATGGGTGAGCGCGCTTCATCAAGCACGAGGACGCCAACAACGCCGACATCGACGAGATGGGCCGTATCGTGCGCGAGGCGGTCGACGCGGGCGCCATCGGCTTCTCCACGTCGCGTGCTCGCGCACACCACGTCCGACGGTGTGCCGGTGCCGGGCACGTTCGCCGGTGAGGACGAGCTGTTCGGCATCGCGGCGGCGATGGAGGGCGGCAACTACGCGGTGTTCCAGCTCGCCGGCGGGCGCCGACGGCCAGGGCGACACCGAGGCCTCGCTGAAGGCCTCGACTGGATGCGGCGGCTCTCGGCGCAGTTCGGCTGCTGGTGTCGTACCTGCAGCCGCAGCAGCGATGCAGGCGCCCGACCTCTGGAAGGAGCTGCTCGACGCCACGGTCGCAAGGGCGCGCCGACGGTGCGAACATCACCGCGCAGGTCGCCAACTGCCCGTTCGGCATGCTGCTCGGCCTCACCAACCGTCATCCGTCTACGGCGTGCGAGCTACGTCGCGCCAAGGAGCGCACCAACTCGCTCGCCGAGCTGGTCGCCGAGCTGTCGAAGCCCGAGGTGCGGCCGCATCCTCGCCGAGGACGACACCGTCGCCACCGGTGACGCGCTCGACACGATGGGCCAGCTGCCCGTGAAGCTCGCGCTCGGGCGTGCTTCGTGCTGGAGGACGACCTCGACTACGAGCCGCCGGCCGAGATGTCGGTGCAGGCACGGGCAGACGCCGCGGCAAGACGGTCGAGGAGTTCGTCTACGACACGATGCTCGACGCCGACGGTACGCATGTTCGTGCTGCCGTTCTTCAACTACGCGCACGGCAACCACGACGACGTGTATGCGATGCTCACGCACCCGCGACCGTGCCCGGCCTCGGCGATGGCGGCGCACACCTCGCGACGATCTGTGACGCCGATGCCCACCTACCAGCTCTCGCACTGGGTGATGGGCCGCACGCGGCTGCGCCTCGGCCCGAGGCCGCGGTGAAGATGCAGACGCAGGACACCGCTGCTCTACGCCTCGCGACCGCGGCACGCTCGAGCCGGGCAAGAAGGCCGACCTCAACATCATCGACCTCGACGCGCTCAAGCTGTTGCAGCCGCGTGTGGAGCACGACCTGCCCGCGGGCGGGGCGCGGCTCATGCAGGGCGCCGAGGGCTACCGCTACACGATCGTGAGCGGCGTGGTCACCCGCAAGGACGACGCCGACACCGGCGCCCGTCCCGGCACGTTGGTTCGCGGCGCGCGGTAACGCCGACCACTGACACAGGTGATGTAGGTTCCCTCCGTCTCGGGACGGGGGTCTGCGGTGGACGACGAGGGGCGGGACGCGACACAGGTCGTGGCGGAGCCGCGCAAGGGGCTGTCGCGCTGGTTGTGGCTGGTCGGCGCGGTCATCATGCTGTCCGGGCTGCTGTTCGGATACGACCAGGGCGTCATCAGCGGGGCGCTGAGCGGGATCGAGAAGGACTGGAACGTCTCGACGCTCGCGATCGAGATCATCACCAGTTGGGTGACGCTCGGCGCGCTGGTCGGTGCGCTGGTCGCCGGTGGGCTCGCCGACCGGTTGGGGCAGCGCCAGGCGGTGCTGTGGGCCGCGTTCCTCTTCTGCATCGGCGCGGTGGTCGAGGCGGCGGCGCCGGGTGTGACCGTGCTGGTGATCGGGCGGCTCATCGTCGGCTTCGGTGTGGGCGTGGCGTCGGTTGCCGCGCCGCTCTACGCGTCGGAGATGGCGCCAGCACGTCTGCGCGGCCGCTTCGTCTCCACCTACCAGCTCGCGATCACGATCGGCATCTTCCTCGCCTACCTGGTCGACGAGTTCCTCTCGAGCGGTGACCTCTGGCGCCTCATGCTCGGGATGTCGGTGATCCCCGGGATCCTGCTGCTGATCGCCATGTGGCCGTGCACCGACTCCCCGGTCTGGTACCTGCGCAAGGGGCGGCGTGACGATGCCGCGGCCGCGATCCGGCGGGTGCGGCCCGACGACGACGTCGACGCGGAGCTGGCATCGATCGAGGCGTCGATCGGTGAGCAGCAGGCGACGTGGCGTGAGGTGTTCGACCGTAAGTGGCGCGCACCGCTGGTGATCGGGGTCGGCCTCGCGGTGTTCCAGCAGCTCACCGGCATCAACGCGGTCATCTACTACGCCGACAAGATCTTCGCCGCGGCCGGGTTCAACTCGGCCGGCGCGCAGACCGCGGCCACCACCTGGGCGATCGGCGCGGTCAACGTGCTCGCGACGTTCATCGCGGTGGCCTGGGTCGACAAGCTCGGCCGTCGCCCCCTGCTGTTCGCCGGGCTCATCGGCATGTTCGTGTCGCTCACCACGATCGCGATCTGCTTCGCCGACCTCAACCACGTGACCGCGCACACGGAGTCGGCGACGAACTCACCGAGCGACACCGGCATCATCATGCTGCTGGCGATGATGGTGTTCATCGCCAGCTTCGCCTTCTCGCTGGGCCCGGTCGTGTGGACGGTGATCAACGAGATCTACCCGAGCCACGTCCGTGGTCGTGGCGTGGCGGTGGCGACGGCGGTGAACTGGGGGAGCGCGTGGCTCGTCACGCAGTTCTTTCTCACGCTCACCAACCTGCTCGGCGAGAGTGGCACGTTCGGCCTCTTCGCCTTCATGTGCATCGTGAGCTACGTGTTCGTCTTCAAGCTCGTGCCCGAGACGAAGGGCAAGACCCTCGACGAGATCCAGGCGTCGTTCGCGGAGGAGAGCGCCGAGCACGCTCCCTAGCTACCAGCGGGCCTCGAGCGTCATGGACACCGTGTGGTCGGCGCGGATCGCGGCGGTGTCGGCACCGTTCCCACCCTCGACCGGACCTCCGGTGAGCCAGAAGGTCTGGTTGGCGAAGTGGGGGGCGCGGGCCCGGAACGAGATGCCCGTGGCCATCTCGCCGGAACGGGTGCGGGCCAGCTCGGTCAGCAGGATCGCGGTGAGCGGGCCGTGCACCACGAGGTCGGGGTAGCCCTCCACCCCGGTGGCGTAGGGGTGGTCGTAGTGGATGCGGTGGGCGTTGGCGGTCGCCGCGGAGAAGCGGAACAGCAGCGGGGGATCGGCGACCCGGGCCTCCACCCAGGGAGCGTCGGGCGCGCCGTCGGCGGGCACGACGGGCGGCACTGGACCCGACGCCTCGCGCAGCACGAGGTCCTGCTCCTCCTCGATGCAGACGTCGCCGTCCTGCGTGATCGTGTGCCCGACGGTGAGGAGCCAGAAGCGGCCCGAGCCGCCCTCCTTCATCGCGGAAGAGACGATGCGGCTCTCGCGCGCCGCGTGGGCCTCGAGTCGGAGTGGCCGGTGCACCTGCACGCGACCACCGACCCACATGCGGTTGGGGAAGCCGGCCATCTCGGGGCGACGGCGCGGATGGCCGTCGGGGCCGAGGTCGGCGGCGGCCACCTCGGGGAGGAACGCCGCCCAGTGCC
>JAXLRL010000018.1:0-79053 GCA_046331125.1 Acidimicrobiia bacterium | reverse complement strand
GTCGAGGTGCTCCACCTCACGCACGAACGTGATCGCGTCACCACTCTTGCCGCAACCGAAGCAGTTCCCCGTGAGGATGTTGTCCTCGAGCACGAAGGAGTGCGTCTCCGGGACGACCGCGCAGAACACCTCCTCGACGCGCTCGGTGGGTTCGACCGATCGAACGACCCATCCACGCCGCACCCACTCCTTCTGGCTCCCGGCGAATCGGAGCCGGTGCTCCGACAACAGGAAGAAGTCCTCGGTGAGGTCCTCGTTGATGAAGTGGACCCGGAAGAGACTCGATGGCTCGTCACCAAGACCGACTCGACGTTGCTCGGTGATGCCGTAGGTGCCCAGACCGACGCGGGTGCACAGGTCGCGGACGAACTCGAGGTTCTCGCGGTGTGCCGAATTCAGCGTCACCGTGCCGTCGCTCGCGACGCAGCCATCGGCAGCGAAGTACCCGGCGAGCCAACCCAGGAGGTACGAGGGTGACTCGTCGAGCGACGGACGCTCCTTGAAGAAGGCCGGCAGGTCGAAGACCTTCAGGTAGTGGTGCTTCGTTCCGGTGATACTCGTGCGCTCGTAGGTACGAACCTCGTTGTGCGGGAACCACTTGAGGAGTTGTGCGTCTTTGTCCCCGTGCAGGTCGAGCACCGACCCCCGGTTGAGTCGCGAGCCGTCCCCGAACGTGATGCCGTGCGCGATCCCGAAGGGGGATAGACGAACGCCGTGAGCGATGCGCCGAGCGGGGAAGGCCCACGACAGGCGGTGATCCGACTTCAGGTCCGCGGTGGTGACTTCCATCTTCGTGCCGTTGCGGCGACGCACGAACCAGCGATGCTCGGGCGTGGCGAAAATCACCTTCCGCTGCCGGTTCCGCGAGAGCTCGATCCGCATCAGCGGCTGCACACCGAACGAAGAGAACGGGGCCTCGACCCAGTGGCCCTTCTCGGTCAACACCTTCACGGTCTTCCCCGCGAGGTCACGGATCTCCCGCACCCCGTCCCAGGTGATCACGCGGGTCTCACCGGCGAGACAGAAATATGCGCCCATCTCGGGGTTGATGGAGAACGACGGCGACTTCTCGGAGTGGAACGGGCAGAGGCCCATCATCCGGTTGCCGACCCGCTTCAGGGCGATGTGCTCGCTCGCGAGCGCGACGAGGTCGGTGGCGTCCCGGACCTTCGCGATGTCCTCGTCGACGATGCCCACGGGGGGAGCCTAGGGCCGGCAGGGCCGTGCGTTCACGGGCACGTCAGCGCCCGAACCGCGACCGGATGACGGGCGAGTCGATGCCCTCGGGCAACTGGTCGACCGGCCAGTGCAGGAGGTGCACCGCGGTGTCGAACGCGAAGCGGTCGGTCATCCCCGCGACGTAGCCGACGGCACGCGAGGGGTCGGCGCCGTCGCGCCACTCGGCGGGGAGGAGGTCGGGGTGGGCGGTGAAGTGCTCGACCAGCGCGGTGAGGACCTTCACCACCGACTGGCCCTGCGCGACCGAAGCCGGGCGGTTGTAGATGCGCTCGTAGTTGAACGCCCGCAACTCGGCGAGGGCCTGCGCGTACTCGCTCGCCATGCCGACGGTGCCGGTGTCGCGGATGCACGAGATCAGCGCCCGGATGAGGACCGCGAGCTGCTCGCGGCGGGTGGTGCCGAGCAGTGCGACCACGGGCTCGGGGAGATCGGCGGCGGCCACCACGCCGGCGCTGATGGCGTCCTCGAGGTCGTGGGCGGAGTAGGCGCAGCGGTCGGCCCAGCTCACGACGGCGCCCTCGGGCGTCATCGGTGTGGGCAGCGACCAGGAGTGGTTCCGGATGCCGTCGAGCGTCTCGACGCAGAGGTTGAGCGGCGTGAGCACCACATCGGCGCCCCAGATCGCGGTGGTAACCGCCCGGCACGAACGCGCCGAAGGCGTCCTCGCTGGCGTGGCCCCCGGGCCCGTGGCCGCAGTCGTGGCCGAGCGCGCATCGCCTCCGTGAGCGCGACGTTGAGCCCCACCGCCCGGCTCACCGCGGTGGCCACCTGCGCGACCTCGAGCGCGTGGGTGAGCCGGGTGCGCTGGTGGTCGTCGGGGAAGACGAAGACCTGGGTCTTGCCGGCGAGGCGGCGGAACGCAGTGCAGTGCAGGATGCGGTCGCGGTCGCGCTCGAAGCACGTGCGGAAGTCGTCGGGGCCTCGTCGACCGCACGCCGGCCCCTGCTCGCGCGGTGGCCCCGGCGCGAGCTCGAGGTCTTCCTGCTCCTCCCGCGCCTTCACGGCCGAGGAAGCGCGCCGACACCTGCGGCGGCGGGCCCGTCTTGTGGGCCAGCACGATGCCGCCGGGTTCGGGTGCCCCACCCATGGTGGCCACCCATTCGCGCCTGCGCTGCGTCTCCATGTCGCCCCGAACGCGCGACAGGGGTGCGACGCTCACGGTGCTGCTCACGGCACTGCTCACGGTGGCGCTCACGTGAGACGACCGAGCACGACCGTGCTGGGCGAACACCACTGCCGCCCACCACAGCGCCACCGCCGAGCACGAGCGCCGTTGTCGTCCGCACCAACGAGCGCGCCGCCCACAGCGCGAGCGCGGCGAGACCGGCCACGATCCCCGCCCGCAGGATCCCGCCGAGCAGGAGTGTGGGAGTGACACCCAGCCGGTGCATCACCGACGCGACGAACGGGTTCTGCTCCCAGCCGAGGCCGTGGTGGAGCGCCGCCCACGTGATCACCACGTCGAAGAACACCGCGGCCGCGGCCAGGGCGGCCGCGAGCTCCACGACCCGGCGGACGGGCGCCTGCGGGTCGAGCGGACGCGCGGCGATCTCCGTGCGCCAGCCCACCTTGACCTATTCGACGATGCTGCCCACACCCACCTCCGGGTGTGCCTGCGAGCGCTATGCGGTGGTGCCGGGACCGCTCGCGCCGAGCGCGGCGTGCGCGGCGGCCAGGCGGGCGATCGGCACACGGTACGGCGAGCACGACACGTAGTCGAGACCGATCGTGTTGCAGAACTCCACCGACGCCGGGTCACCGCCGTGCTCACCGCAGATGCCGAGCTTGATGCCCGGGCGGGTGGCCCGCCCGCGCTCCACGCCCATGCGCACGAGCTGGCCGACGCCGTCCTGGTCGAGGGTCTCGAACGGGTTGGCGCGCAGCAGCTTGTACTCGAGGTACTCCGACATGAACCGGCCCTCGACGTCGTCGCGGGAGAACCCGAACGTCATCTGCGTGAGGTCGTTGGTGCCGAAGGAGAAGAACTCGGCGACGTTGGCGATCTCGCCGGCCTGCAGCGCGGCTCGCGGCGTCTCGATCATGGTGCCGACGAGGTAGTCGACCTCCACGCCCTTCGCCGCGATCGTCGCCGCCGCGATCTCGCGCACCCAGCCCTCGAGCAGCGCGAGCTCGGGCTCGGTGACGATGAGCGGGATCATGATCTCGACGCGCGGGTCGCCTCCGGCCTGCTTGCGGGCGATCGCCGCCTCGATGATGGCGCGGGCCTGCATCTTGTAGAGACCGGGCTTGATGATGCCGAGGCGGCAACCACGCGTGCCGAGCATCGGGTTGGCCTCACGCCACAGCTGCGCGGCGTTCATCAGGCGACGGTCCTCGGGGGTGAGGTCGCCGCGGGCCTCGTGCACGAGCAGCTCCTCGATGTCGGGGAGGAACTCGTGGAGTGGCGGGTCGAGCAGGCGGATGGTGACGGGCAGGCCGTCCATCGCCTCGAAGATGCCCTCGAAGTCGGCGCGCTGCAGCTTCTCGAGCTCCGCGAGCGCCTCCTCCTCCTCCACCGGGGTGTCGGCGAGGATGAAGCGCTGCACCAGCGGCAGGCGGTCACCGAGGAACATGTGCTCGGTGCGGCAGAGGCCGATGCCCTCGGCGCCGAAGCGGCGGGCCACCTCGGCGTCGTGCGGGAGGTCGGCGTTGGTGCGCACGTTCATCGTGCGGACCTCGTCGGCCCACTCGAGGATCGTGTCGAACGGACCCGACGGGTCGGGGGTGATCACCGCGACCTCGCCGATCACCACTTCACCGGTGGTGCCGTTGATCGAGATGACCTCGCCCTGGCGCACCGTGTGGCCGTTGACGGTGAAGGTGCCACCGACGACGTCGATGTCGAGTTCGCTCGCGCCGCACACCGCGGGCGTGCCCATGCCGCGTGCGACGACCGCCGCGTGCGACACGAGACCACCGCGCGAGGTGAGGATGCCCTCGGCGGCGATCATGCCGTGGAGGTCGTCGGGCGACGTCTCGGGGCGCACGAGGATCACGCGCTCGCCGAGGTTCTTGTGGTGCTCGGCGAGGTCGGCGGTGAAGTACACCTGGCCGACGGCCGCGCCGGGCGACGCGTTCAGACCCTTGGTGACCGCCTCGTAGCTGGCCTTCGGGTCGAACTGCGGGTGGAGGAGCTGGTCGAGCTGGGCGGGCTGGACGCGCAGGATGGCCTCCTGCTTGTCGATGAGGCCCTCCTCCTCCATCTCGACCGCCATGCGCAGCGCGGCCGCGGCGGTGCGCTTGCCGACGCGCGTCTGCAGCAGGAAGAGGCGACCCTGCTCGATCGTGAACTCGATGTCGCACATGTCGTGGTAGTGGTTCTGCAACGTGGACATCAGGCCGAGCAGCTCGACGTGGCACTCGGGGAACTGGTTGCCCATCGCGTCGAGCGGCTCGGTGGTGCGGATGCCGGCCACGACGTCCTCGCCCTGCGCGTTCTGCAGGAAGTCGCCGTAGGGGCGGTTCTCGCCGGTGGCGGGGTCGCGCGTGAACGCGACGCCGGTGCCGGAGTCGTCGCCCTTGTTGCCGAACACCATCGTCTGCACGTTGACGGCGGTGCCGAGGTCGTCGGCGATCTTCTCCATCTTGCGGTAGATCTTCGCCCGCTCACCGTTCCACGAACGGAAGACCGCCTCGATCGCGAGCGCGAGCTGCTCGCGCGGGTCCTGCGGGAAGTCCTTGCCGGTCTCCGCGAACACGATCGCCTTGAAGCGGTCGACGAGACCCTGCAGGTCCTCGGCGGTGAGGCCTCGGGGTCGGTGGCGACGCCGCGCTCGTCGCGCAGGTTCTCCAGCGCGTGGTCGAAGCGCTCGCCGTCGACGTCCATCACGATCTTGCCGAACATCTGCACGAAGCGGCGGTAGGAGTCCCATGCGAAGCGCGGGTTGTCGGTCTGCTGCGCGAGGCCGCCGACCGAGATGTCGTTCATGCCGAGGTTGAGGACGGTGTCCATCATGCCGGGCATCGAGAACGCGGCGCCCGAGCGCACCGACACCAGCAGCGGGTCGGAGGGGTCACCGAGCTTCTTGCCCATCTTGGCCTCGAGCGCGGCGAGCGCCTCGTCGACCTCGGCGAGCAGGCCGTCGGGGATCTGGTCGCCCGCGGCCATGTAGGCCTTGCACGCGTCGGTGGAGACGGTGAAACCGGGAGGTACCGGCAGGCCGAGGTTGGTCATCTCGGCGAGGTTGGCCCCCTTGCCGCCCAGCAGGAACTTCTGCTCCTTGGAGCCCTGCTCGAACGCGAACACGTAACCCATTGCCTGCAACTCCTCGAAAATGGTGGGGGATCAACCCTACGCGGTGACGACCAGCGTGCGGGCGAGCTTGTCGTGGACACCCTGGCCGTTGCGGTCCCGGTAGCCCCAGAGGACGAGACCGAGGCCCACGACCGGGCCGATCGGGACGTTCAGGGCCACGGCGATCAGCACCGGCACGGCGAAGCGCGTGAACGCGGCGTACCAGCTGCAGCGTGAGCCGTCGACCCGGACGACCTTGAGCCGCCGGTTGCGCATGCCCAGCGTCCAGCCCTTGATCGCCGTCGTGGGCACGAGGTACAGCAGCACCACGACGATCACCGCGATCATCACGATCACCTGGGTGCCGCGGATCTTGTCGCTGAGCTTCTGCGCCTGGTCGTCGAGCTTCGACACCCGCTTCTTGGCGGTCTCGGCCTCGGCCGGGGTGACCCCGGCCTTCTTGGCCTCCTGCTCCGCCTTCTGCAGGTCCTTCTGGGCGCTCTTCAGGTCCTTCTGGGCGCTCTTCGTATCGGACGCGCCCTTGGCGTCGTTCACCGACTTCTGCGCGTCGATCACGCTCTGCTGGGCGTCCTTGACCGCGACGATCTTGTCGGCCTGCTTCACGATGTCGGTGTAGCCCGACTGGAGCAGGCCCGGCAGCACCCACAGCACCGCGGTGTAGATGATCATGCAGATCGCGAGGTCGAAGAGCAGCGCCATGCCGCGCGAGCGCGTGTCGGCGATGGCCATGCCCGGGGGCAGCTCGACGGTGGGCGCGGGGCGGTTGGGGTTGCCGCTCGGCGGCACCGGCTTGCGGTTGGCGGCGGCCTTCGCGCCGGCGGCACCACCGGCACCCGCGGCCGCGGGCTTCGCGGGCGGCGGGCCGAGCAGCTTGCGCCAGCCCGTGGGCTGCGGCGCGCCACCGGCCGCGCTGCCGGCGTCGTCGTCGACGAGCTCGACGTCGGACCCGGAGGCGGCGTCGCCGGCGCGCTCGTCCATCAGCTGCTGGTCGTAGCGCTGGCGCTGCATCGGGTCGGAGAGCACGTTCCACGCGGTGCGGACCTTCGCCGCTTCCTCGCGGTTGGCCTGCAGCTGCGCCTCGGTGACGTTCTTGCCGGAGCGCTGCGCCTCGAGCTCGGCGAGCCGCTCGCGGTGCGCCTCGCGGATCTCGTCCTTCGACGCGGTGGGCTCGACGCCCAGCTCTTCGTAGTGGTCGCTCATGAACCCAGACGGCCCTTCAGTTCGGAGAGGAGGCCGTCGATCGGGACGCGGGACTGCGTCATGGTGTCGCGGTCGCGGATGGTGACGGCGCGGTCGTCGAGCGTGTCGAAGTCGACGGTGACGCACAGCGGCGTGCCGACCTCGTCCTGGCGGCGGTAGCGCTTGCCGATCGAGCCGGTGATGTCGACGTCGATCATCATCTCGGCCCGCAGCAGCGACGCGACCTCGTCGGCGACCGGCACCAGCTGCTCGTTCTTCGACAGCGGCAGCACCGCGACCTTGATCGGCGCGAGCGCCGGGTGGAGGCGCAGCAGCGTGCGCTTCTCGGTGCCGCCCTTGCCGTTGTCGACGTCTTCCTCCTCGTACGCGGCGAGCAGGAACGCGAGCGTGGCGCGGTCGGCGCCGGCCGCGGGCTCGATCACGTGCGGGAGATAGCGGCGGTCGTGCTCCTGGTCGAAGTAGCTGAGGTCCTGACCGGAGAACTTGCTGTGCTGCGACAGGTCGAAGTCGCCGCGGTTGGCGATGCCCTCGAGCTCACCCCAGCCCCACGGGTACAGGAACTCCACGTCGGAGGTGCCGGTGGAGTAGTGCGACAGCTCGCTCTCCTCGTGCGGGCGGAGGCGGAGCTTGTCGGCGGGGATGCCGAGGTCCTGGTACCAGCGGTAGCGCTCCTGGCACCAGTACTCGTACCACTGCGCGCTCTCCTCGGGCGGGACGAAGAACTCCATCTCCATCTGCTCGAACTCGCGCGTGCGGAACACGAAGTTGCCCGGCGTGATCTCGTTGCGGAACGACTTGCCCACCTGCGCGATGCCGAACGGCGGCTTCTTGCGCGTGGTGGTCTGCACGTTCTGGAAGTTGACGAAGATGCCCTGCGCGGTCTCCGGGCGGAGGTAGGCGACGGAGGCGTCGTCCTCCACCGGGCCCACGTAGGTCTTGAACATCAGGTTGAAGTTGCGCGCCTCGGTGAAGGAGTCCTTCACCCCGCAGTTGGGGCACGCCCCCGATTCGGGCAGCTGGTCGGCGCGGAAGCGCTCCTTGCAGTTGCGGCAGTCGACGAGCGGGTCGGTGAAGGTGGCGAGGTGGCCACTGGCCTCCCACACCCTGGGCGCCATGAGGATGGCGCTGTCGAGCCCGACGACGTCGTCGCGCAGCTGCACCATCGAACGCCACCAGGCGTCCTTCACGTTGCGCTTGAGGAGCACGCCGAGCGGTCCGTAGTCCCAGGTGGAACGGAAGCCGCCGTAGACCTCACTGGAGGGGAAGACGAGCCCGCGGCGCTTGCACAGATTGACGACGCGGTCCATCAGGTCGTTCTTGGCCATAAGAGGGACCGATCCTAGTTCGGTACCCCTTCGTTCCCCGGTCCGGCGTCGCCCGAGGGTTCAGGAGCCGAGCGCCCGCGGGCCGGGTATCCCGGCCCGCAGCGAGGGAAGGCCCGCCGGCCCGGCGGCGAAGCCGCCAAGAGGCTAGAGAAGGGCCGCGCTGCGGAGTTTGCGCTCGAGGTGGTGTTCGAGGCTGGAGAGGGCGAGGCGCTCGGTCTCCACGGTGACGGGACCGGGCGGCTCGGCCAGGGCGGCCCGCAGCTCGCCGCCGAGGATGCGCCGCATCTGCACGAGGGCCTCGGGGCTCATCCGCTTGCCGGCGAAGCGCCCGCAGGTGCCGCACAGCACGCCGCCCTCGTCGAGGTCGAAGGCCACGAACTCGACCGCTTCTCCCCCGTCACCGGCCCCGCAGCGGACGCACTCGTCGAGCATGGGGTGGAAGCCCTCCAGCGACAGCAGCTTCCAGAAGAAGGCGCCGCTCACGAGCGGGCTGGGGTTGGCGCCGAGGGTGAGCAGGGCCCGGACCAGCATGCGGTACAGCGCCGGGTTGGGCTCGCGGTCCTGGGCCACCTGGTCGGTGGCCTCGAGCATCGACACGGCGTGGGTGAGGCAGCCGTAGTGCTCCCGGAGGGCACGGTTGGCGTCGATCGTCTCCACCTGGTTGACGATGTCGAGGTCGCTGCGGCCCCGGTAGCACTGGAAGGCGATGTGGGTCATCGGCTCGAGCCGGGCGCCGAAGCGGCTGCCGGGCTTGCGGACGCCCTTGGCGACGGCCCGGATCTTGCCGTGGCCCTGCGAGAGGATCGTGACGATCCGGTCGGTCTCCCCGAGCTTGATCGTGCGCAGCACGACGCCCTGGTCCCGGTACAACGTCACCGGGTCAGTCTAGTTACGCCCGTGTGATTCGGTCACTCCTCGTCGCCGGGGCTGTCGATGGCGCCGAAGCGACGGTTGCGGCGCTGGAACTCGCCGATCGCCTCGAAGAGGTCGGCGCGGCGGAAGTCGGGCCACAGCGTGGGCGTGAACACGAACTCCGAGTACGCCGACTCCCACAGCAGGTAGTTGGAGATCCGGTACTCGCCCGAGGTGCGCACGAGGAGGTCGGGGTCGGGCATGTCGGGGGCGTAGAGGTGCTTGGCGATCGTCTTCTCGTCGATCTTGTCGGGGTTGAGCTTCCCCGCCTTCACCTCGGCCCCGATCGCCCGCACGGCATCGGTGAGCTCGGCCCGCCCGCCGTAGTTGAACGCGAAGGTGAGCGTGAGCTTGCGGTTCTTCGCGGTGAGCGCCTCGGTCTCCTCGATGCGGGCGATGAGACGCTTGGGCACCCGTCCGCCGCGCCGGCCGATGAAGCGCACCCGCACGCCCATGCGGTCGAGCTCCTCCCGGCGGCGCAGCAGGATGCTCTCGTTGAAGTGCATGAGGAAGCGCACCTCGTCGAGCGGGCGGCGCCAGTTCTCGGTGGAGAACGCGTAGACGGTCATCCAGCGGAGACCGACCTCGAGCGCGCCCTCGATGGTGTCGAAGAGCGCCTCCTCCCCCGCCGCGTGCCCGTCGGTGCGCTTGAGGCCCCGGCGCTGCGCCCACCGGCCGTTACCGTCCATCACCAGCGCGACATGGCGCGGGATGCGGCCCTGGTCGAGATCTCGCGGCGAGGTCACCCGCGCAACCTATCCGAATCGCACCGCTACGCTCCCGCTCGATGACGCCGCTCCCCACCGCCTGGACCGCGCTGCTCAACCCGGCGGCCGGGCGGGGTCGGGCCCGCGCCCTGCTCCCCCGGGTCGCCGAGGCACTCGGCAACGCGCGTGACGCCCGGGGCCTCGACGTCGACGTCGTGGTGAGCGCGAGCCCCGCCGACATGCTCGAGCGCGCTGCGGCGGCCTTCGCCGCCGGGCGGGGCGTCGTGGCATGCGGCGGCGACGGCACCGTCGGGGCGCTCGCCGGGATCGCCGCCGAGGCTGCGGGCACCCTCGCCGTGGTCCCGGTGGGTTCGGGCAACGACTTCGCCCGCCATCTGGGCATCCCGCGCGACGACGTCGACGCCGCAGTCGCCCTGCTGCTCGCCGGCGAGGTGACCGCGGTCGACCTGGGTCGCGCCACCGCCGCCGACGGCACGACCGCATGGTTCACCACCGTCGCCAACACCGGCTTCGACGCGGAGGCGAACCGCTGGGCCAACACCGTCGACACGGTGAGCGGCACGCCGCTGTACGTCGCGGCGACGCTGCGCACGCTCGCCCGCTACCGACCGCAGCGCTTCCGCATCACCGTCGACGGCGAGGTGCACGAGCTCGACGCGTGGCTCGTCGCGATCGGCAACACCCGCACCTACGCGAGCGGCATGGCCATCACGCCCGGCGCCAGCGTGCGCGACGGCGCGCTCGACGTGTGCGTCGTCGGCCCCGTGCCGCGCCGCGAGTTCCTCACCACGTTCCCGAAGGTCTTCTCGGGCACGCACGTGGACCACCCGCAGGTGCACACGTGGCGGGCGCACACCGAGGTGCGCGTCGACGGCACGGGTGACGACGAGCTGTGGGCGAGTGGCGAGCACCTCGGCCCGCTCCCCGCGACGCTCGTCCCGGCTCCCGGCGCGCTGCGGGTGGTGGTCCCCCGCGACGCGACGTTCGCCTGATCACTTGACGGTGATCGTGCCTTCCATGCCCTGCTGCCGGTGCCCGGTGATGTTGCAGTAGAAGACGTACTTCTTGCCCGCCGCCAGGTCGACCTTGCCGCTGCTCGAGTCGCCGCCGCCGCTCACCTCGAGCTGGAAGCCGGAGAAGGCGTCCTCGAAGACGAGCGTGTGGATGCCACCGCCGTCGGTGAGCTTGATGGTGGTGATGCCGGACTTGGCGTCGATCTTGTCGGGGTCGAACTGGAAGTTGCTCGCCTTGATCTCGAGCGTCTGCACCGACGGCCCCTTCGGCGGCGTGTAGCCACCGCCCGAGCTGCTGCCGCTGTCACCGCCGCAGGCCGCGAACAGCAGCCCGGCGCACAGGAGGGTCCCGAGGGCCCCCAGGATCCGCCGCCGCATCAGCCGGCGACCGTGATGGTGGCCTTCATGCCGGCCGCTTCGTGGCCGGGCACGGTGCAGTAGATCGTGTACTTGCCGGCGGTCAGCTCGACCTTGCCGGTCTTCTTGGCGCCCGCGTCGGTGCCGAGCTCGAAGCCCGTGAACTTCGGGTCCTGGATCGCCAGGGTGTGGCCCGATGCGCCGCCGTAGTTGATCTGCACGATGCCGGGCGTGGCGTCGTAGTTGCCGGTGAAGGCGACACCGTTGAAGGTGAGGCCGGGGCCGGCGGTGACGTCGACCGTCGCCTGCGGCTGACCGGTGGGCTGCACGTAGCCCGCGGCCGCGCCGCCCTCGCCGTCGTCGAGCGACGGGCCGAGTGCGATCAGGCCGGCCATCGCGACCACGAAGAGGCCGACGCCGCAGGTGACGACGAGCGACGACGTCTTGGCGCGGGGCATGGCCGCCATCGCGGTGGCGCCGAGCAGGATCACGAGGAGCAGTGCGATGCCGATGGCGAGCGCGGAGTCCTCGTCGCCGGCCAGCAGGATGCGCGACACGTTGATCGCGAGCAGTGCCACCGCGGCCATGGAGAGCAGCGGCAGCAGCAGCGGCAGGATCGCGCGGTCCTTGAGCGGCTCGTTGTGCGGCTGCTTGCCCTCCGCACCGAGGTAGGCCGACTCGTGCAGCTCGGGGAGCTGCTCGTCCTGCGGCTTGTCGTCGACGGTGGTGGTGTCGGTCATCTCCTGAGCCCCATCTCGGTCAACTCACGGTCAAGCTCGTCGAGCCCGTGACGGGGAACGTTCGCACGCTCCTCGTCGGAGGCCCACCTGAAGAACACTACGGCGATCGTCATCCACAGTAGGAGCCCGGCGCCGATTTTCATGATCAGACCGGCGATCTGCTGGTCCTCCATCGTGGACAGCCCCCACAGGTGCGGGACCGTCTCGTAGAACTTGTACAGCGGTGCCGAGCCCAGGGTGAGGAACGACGCCGGGATCGTGGGCACGATCGACCACGTGAACAGGTAGAGCATCCGCAGCAGCGGGTTGAGGCGCGGGATCTCCGGCAGCGGCGACACCACTGGCATCCACACGATCAACGACGACAGGAACAGCAGGCTGTGCACGCCGAAGTGCACCCAGCCGGAGTGCAGCGCGGCGTCGACGACCACCGGCCAGTGCGTGAGCACCAGCACCACGTTGAAGATGATCATGGCTGGCACGAACCGGCACAGCACCCGCACCACCGCGAAGAGCCGGCGGTCGCGCAGCAACCAGCGCATCAGCCAGATCGGCGTGCCCATGAGGAGCAGCGGCGCCACCGACGTGGTGTACACGAGGTGCTGCGCCATGTGGACGCTGAAGTTGTAGCGCTCGCCGATGTCGTGGATCGGCCAGTCGGAGGCCAGCCACATCGCGAACAGGCCGATGGAGAAGCAGGTGACCTGGAACTTCGTGACGACCGGGCGGCCGGGCACCGCGTGCACCGGGCCGAGCCGGACGATCGCGATGTAGTAGAGCGCTGCGAACGTCCCGATGACGAGCCAGACGTCGGGATGGGCCGACCAGCTCGGGAACGCGACGGCGACGGGCACGTCTGACCCTCAGGCTCCTACTTGACGATGGCGTGGAGCGTGGCGAGCACGATCGCGTACAAGCCGACCGCGGCGCAGGCTCCCAGGATGAAGAAGCGGCGGAAGACCGGCTTGTCGGTGCGCAGGTGCATGAACCACGACGCGACGAGCACGAACTTCACGAGGCCCATCGCGAGCAGCAGCGTGACGATCAGGCCGTCGGGGATGTCACCCTCGAGGTAGGAGGTGGCGATCTCGATCGCGGTGATGATCGAGAGGACCACCGCCACCATCACGTACTGGATGGGGTCGGGGTGGGCGATGACCTCGCCGGGCAGCAGGTTCGGCGCGGCGTGGTGCATGCGGTACTCGAGGTCGCCCTGCGGGAGGTCGACGACGCCCGCCTCGCCCGCCGGGGCCTGCGTCAGGACGCCGGCGCCGGTGCTCTCTGCGGTTTCGGTGGTGGTCTCGGTCGGCTCGCTCATCACTGCCTCAGGGTTGTGGGAGGAGGTAGATGACCGTGAAGATCACGATCCACACGATGTCGACGAAGTGCCAGTACAGGCCGGCGATCTCGACCCGTTCGGCGTCGCCCTGCGTGAGCCGGCCCTGCATGGACATGCCCCACAGGGACATGAGCCACACGATGCCGACCGTCACGTGCGCACCGTGGAGACCGGTGAGCACGAAGAAGCTCGAGCCGAACAGGTTGGTGTCGACGTTGAGCCCCTGCCGGGTGAACTCGGTGAACTCGAAGATCTGCCCACCGATGAACACGGCCCCGAACAGCGCGGTGGCCAGCAGCCAGATGCGGAAGCGGCGGTAGTCGCCGCGCTGCACCGCGGCGAGCGCCAGCACCATGGCCAGCGAGCTCATCAGCAGGATGAACGACGTGACCGAGGTGAACGGGATGTTGAAGACGTCCTTCGGCGTGGGCCCCGTCTGCCCGCCGCGGTCGCGGTAGAGCAGGTAGGTGGCGATGAAGGCGCCGAAGAAGAGGCAGTCGGACGAGAGGAACAGCCACATCGCCAACTTGGCGTTGGCGACGCCGGTGTGCGCCTCGTGACCGCCGTGCGCGAGCTCGGCGTTGCCGGTCGCGACGGGGACGACGTCGCCCGGCGTGAGGCCCGCGCCCTCGGTGGTGTCGACAGTCGACATCAGTGCTCCTCGGTGCCCGGCTCGAGCCCCCAGGCGTAGATGCCGAAGAGGAGCAGCACGAGGCCGGGGATCAGGTAGTAGATGTCCTGGTACACCGCGGCGTAGCCCAGGAACGGCAGGCCGGCGGCGACCACGAGCGGGTAGAAGGACGGCGAGGGCAGGTGGATGCCGTGCCCGTCGGCCTCGGTCTCGTGCTCGTTGACCCGGGCGATGACGGCCGACGGCGTGTCGTCGTCGGAGCCACCGGCGGGCAGGCGCACGAGGCGGCCGTCGGCGTCCTCGGTGTACTTGTGGTGCCACCAGTCGTCACGGGCCTCGACGATGGGCGTCTGGGCGAAGTTGTAGACGGGCGGCGGCGACGGGATCGACCACTCGAGCGAACGGCCGTCCCACGGGTCACCACCGGCCGGCTTGCGCTTGACCGCCGAGTAGATGACGTTGACCACGAAGATCAGCGTGGCGAGGGCGACGATGAAGCCACCGACCGACACGATCTGGTTGAGGCCGTCCCAGCCGTAGCCCGACGGGTACCGGTAGGTACGGCGCGGCATGCCGGTGAGGCCGAGGATGTGCATCGGGAAGAAGGTGACGTTGAACCCGACGAGCATCACCCAGAAGTTGATCTTGCCGAGGCGCTCGTCGAGGAAGTGCCCGAAGATCTTGGGCCACCAGTAGTAGAAGCCCGAGAAGATCGCGAAGATCAGGCCGCCGAAGAGCACGTAGTGGAAGTGCGCCACCACGAAGTAGGTGTCGGTCTGTTGCGTATCGGCCGGCACGACCGCGTGCAGTACGCCCGACAGACCCCCGAGGGTGAACATCGCCACGAAGCCGAGTGCGAACAGCATTGCGCTGGTGAAGCGCACCGCACCGCCGTAGACGGTGCCCAACCAGTTGAAGATCTTCACACCGGTCGGAATGGCGATGAGCATCGTCGCCAGCCCAGGCACGCTGATCGTCACCGGGCCGAGACCGGTGGCGAACATGTGGTGCGCCCACACGCCCCAACCGAGGAAGCCGATGGCGATACCCGAGAAGATCACGACCGAGTAGCCGAAGAGCGGCTTGCGGGAGAACACCGGCAGGACCTCGGAGACGATGCCCATGCCGGGGAGGATGAGGATGTACACCTCCGGGTGGCCGAAGATCCAGAACAGGTGCTGGTAGAGCAGCGGATCGCCGCCCTTCTGCGCCACGAAGAACAACGTGTCGAAGTTGCGGTCGAAGAAGACCATGATCAGCGCCGCCGTCACGGGTGGGATAGCGAAGAGCGTCAGGAAGGACGTCACGAGCCATCCCGTGAACACCGGCATGCGCATGAGCGTCATCCGGTGCGCGCATGTTGAGGATGGTCACGATCATGTTGATCGCCGAGGTCGTCGACCCGATGCCGAGGAGCACGATTCCGACGGCCCAGAAGTCGGGACCGTGCCAGGGAGTGCCCCCTGCGATCGGCGTGCTGGTGAGCGGCGTGTAGCCGAACCAGCCACCGCTGGGACGCGCCGCCGAGGACGAAGCTCGAGTACATGAACACGCCGCCGGCGAACACCACCAGAAGCCGAAGGCGTTGATGCGCGGGAAGGCGACGTCGCGCGCCGATCTGCAGCGGTACGAGGTAGTTGCGCGAACGCAACGGCCATGGGCATGCCGACGAGGAAGATCATCGTCGTGCCGTGCATCGTGAACATGGTGTTGTACTGCGACGCGGTGAGCACCGTGCCGTTCGGGCCGCGAGTTGCAGACGGATCAGCAGCGCCTCGATACCCGCCACCACGAAGAACAGCAGCGAGGGCGCGCCGTACATGATGCCGATCTTCTTGTGGTCCACCGTGGTGAACCAGCTCCAGAAGCCGGTGGTGGCCTTGGGCGCCGCAGCAGGAAGCACGGGCGCCGAGGTCTTCGGCAACGAACGGGTGACGGTGGTCATCGGCTCGCTCCTGACGGCACGAGGGTGATCACTACTTCAGCTCCAGGAGGTATCGGCGATCTGCTCAGCCTGGGTGCGGGTCATGACGGGCAGACCCTTCGGGGTGTTCTCGGTGAAGGACGGCATGCCCACGCAGATGCCCTGACCGGGAGGCAGCCGGCAGCCCTGCGATTCCATCGGGATCATCGAGGGGGCGTTCATCACCCACTTGACGAGGTTCTCCCGGTTGAGCGGGTAGGCGCCGCTGGCAAAGGTGCTCCGCGGCGCGAGGTGCGTGAGGTTCGGCCCGTACGACGGCTTGGAGGAGTCGTCGAGCACGTGGCAGTTGGTACAGGCGAACGTGTTGGCCACGAGCTTCTGGGCGTCACCTGCGGGGGTGGTGCCGTCGTCCTCGTAGAGCGGGACCGCCGGACCGGCCTGCTGCTCGCTGATCCACTGGGCGAACTCGTCCTTCGTCTTCGCGATGACGCGGAAGCGCATGTTCGCGTGGGAGAGGCCGCAGTACTCGGCGCACTGGCCGGGTAGGTGCCCGGCTTGTCGGCCTCGATCGTGGTCCAGTTGTCGTGGCCGGGCACGACGTCCTTCTTGCCGTTCAGCTCGGGCACCCAGAAGGAGTGGATCACATTGCACGTCTTCGCGGTGCCGGTGCCCTCGCACGCCCGGAGGGATCTTGACGGGCCGACCGGCCGGGATCACCAACTCGTCGGCGGTGATGACCTTCTGACCCGGGTACTCGAACTGCCACCACCACTGCTTGCCGACGACGGTGACCTGCAGGCGCGTCGGGTCCCAGGTCCTTGGCGAGGTCGAAGATGGTGCTCACGGTCGGCACCGTCGTCGCGAGGATCAGCGCCGGGACGATCGTCCAGCCGATCTCGAGCTTCGTGTTGCCGTGCACCTGCCTCGGGTTCTCGTTCTTGCCGGGGCGATAGCGGAACCGGATCGCGATGACGACCGTCGCGATGAGCACGGCGATGCCGACGATGATGCGCGACCAGCACGATCGGGTTGAACAGATCGGCGATCATGTTGGCCTGAGAGACCCTTGGGCTGGAGCGAGTTCTACTTGTTGTTCTTGATCTCGTCGAACAACCGCGAGCACGAGTGCCAGCAGTGCGGCGACCAGGACGAGCCGGCGTCCCCGAGAGCGGCGTGGCGTCATGTCCCCTTCCAATGAGCCGGCGAGCACGGTTCCTGCCCGCTACGGCCCCTCGACGTCCGTATCCCCAACGGGCGTGACTCTACCGTGACGCCGTTCGGGAACAGCAACTTCTGCTGACCGAAATTTCGTCGATGTGGTTCCCAACGATCCCAAGGGCCACAGGGGATTTGGTCCCGACCCGGACAACTCGATCCGAGTGCCCCTCCGCGGGCCGTTCCGAGGGCCTCAGAATCCGAGGCGGTCGAGGGCGTGGGAGCGCCGCTGCCAGTCCTTCTCGACCTTCACCTGGGTGGCCAGGTGGACCCGGGCGCCGAACAGCGCCTCGAGTTCCCGGCGGGCCTGGGTGCCCGCCTCCTTGAGCACGGAGCCGCCCTTCCCGATGACCATCCCTTCTGGGACTCCCGCTCCACCAGGATCCGCACCCGGTACCGGAGGACGTCGTCGGCGCCCTCTCCCGGCCCGCCCGTCCCCTCGTCGTCACGGTCGTCGCGGCCCAGCTCGTCGTCGGGGCTCCTCCTCGGCCAGCACCGTGATCGAGTGCGGGAGCTCCTCCCGGGCCACGTGGAGCAGCTTCTCCCGCACCAGCTCGCCACGAGGAAGGTCTCGGGCTGATCGGTGACGACCCCGCCCGGGTAGTACTCGGGCCCTTCGGGCAGGCGGGCCTCGAGCTCGCCGACCAGGGCGTCGACCCCCTCGCCGGTGAGGCCCGACAGCGGCACGTAGGCGTCGAAGTCGCCCAGCTCCGCGGCCGCGGCGGCGAGCTGCTCCCCCACCGCGCGGCGCTCGGTGATGTCGACCTTGCTCACGACGAGGATCTTCGGTGTCTCGATGCCGGCGAGCAGGCCGGCGATGAAGCGGTCGCCGGGGCCGATCCGGGCGTTGGCCTCCACCAGCATGCAGACGACGTCGACCTCGTCGAACGTGGAGCGGGCACGCTCGTTGGTGCGCTCGCCGAGGAGGGTGCGCGGCTTGTGGATGCCGGGCGTGTCGAGCAGCACGATCTGGGACGACGCGGTGGTGCGCACGCCGCGGATCTGCGTGCGCGTGGTCTGGGGACGGTCGGACACGATCGCGACCTTCGTGCCCACGAGCTGGTTCACGAGGGTGGACTTGCCGACGTTCGGTCGCCCGACGAGCGACACGAACCCGGAACGGAAGCTCATGTGGCCTGCGACTCGGTGACCGGCGGCGACGAGTCGGCCACGGCGGGTTCCTCCACTCTCCGGATGAGCACGGTGGCGATGCGACGGTCCTGCACCGCTTCCGCCGTGAGCTCGAGATCGTCGTAGCGCACCGACTCGCCCTCCTCGGGCACGTGGCCGAGGAGGTTGAGCACCAGACCACCCACGGTGTCCCACTCGGTGTCGGGCAGCTCGGTGCCGAGCTCCTCGCTGACGTCGTCGATCGAGGCCCGCCCCGCGACGCGCAGCGAGCCGTCGTCGAGTCGTTCGAGGTCGGGCTTCTCGACGTCGTACTCGTCGGCGATCTCGCCCACGATCTCCTCGAGCAGGTCCTCGAGCGTGACGAGCCCGGCGGTGTCGCCGTACTCGTCGATCACGATCGCCATGTGGAACTGCTGCGTGCGCATCTCGCGCAGGAGCTCCGCGACGCGCTTCTGCTCGGGCACGAAGATCGCGGGACGCACCGCGGTGCGCAACGGCTGCTTGCCCTCGCCGTCGCGCGCGCGGCGCACGAGGTCCTTGAGGTACACGAGCCCGAGGATGTGGTCGCTCGTGCCCTCGCACGCGGGGAGCCGCGAGAACCCGCCGTCGATGGCGGCGGCGATCCCGCTCTCGATGGTGTCGTCGGCGTCGACGACGGTCATGTCGGGACGCGGCTGCATCACCTCGCGCACGACGGTGTCGCCGAACTCGAAGATCGAGTGGATGAGCGCGCGCTCGTCGCCCTCGATCACGTCCTCGTCGGCCGCGACGTCGGCCATCGTGCGGATCTCCTCCTCCGTGACGAAGGGGCCCTGCTTGAGGCCCTTGCCCGGGAGGATCACGTTGGCCGCGCCGATGAGCCCGCGCGACAGGATGCGGATCGGCCAGAACGTGGTGAGGAACCACAAGAGCGGCGTGACGCGCAGCACGGCGCGGTCGGTGTGCTGGATCGCGTAGGTCTTCGGCGCGACCTCGGCCACCACGAAGAAGAGCACGACCTCGGCGACGGTGCCGGCGAGCACCGCGAGCGGCCCGAGCTGCTCGACGAGCACACCCACGAGGGTGGCCGCGGTGAACTGCGACACCAACACCACGAGGAGGACCGCGTTCAGGGTGCGGGCCGGCTCCTCGAGCATGCGCACGAGCCGCGACGCGCCGCGCTTGCCCTCCTCCTCCATCTGGATGGCGCGGATGCGGCTCATCTTGGTGAAGGCGGTCTCCGACATCGCGAGGACGGCGGAGACGAGGAACAACACGACGACCGCGGCGAGCAGGCCCCAGTCGGCACCGCTCATCGCGGTCAGCCCTCCTGCTCGCGGAACAGTGCGAGGAGCTCGCGTTCCCGGCGTTGCATGACGGCAGTCTCCTCCGGTTCCGCGTGGTCGTAGTTGAGGAGGTGCAGCACGCCGTGCACGGTGAGCAGCGCGAGCTCGTCGTCGAGCGTGCCTGCGTGCTCGGGCGCCTGCCGTTGTGCGACGAGCGGGCACAGCACGACGTCGCCGAGCACCACCGGCGGATCGGTGGGCTCAGCCGGTGCGCCGGGACCACGACCACCGGCGTCGGGCTGACGCCCGGCGGGAATGTGGTCGTCGTCGATGGGGAAGGCCAGCACGTCGGTGGGGCCCGTGCCGCCGAGGAACTTGACGTTGAGGTCGATGGCGGCCTCGTCGACGAAGATCAGCGACACCTCGGCGTCGTCAGGCGCGCGCTCGTCGGCGAGGACCAGCCGCACGAGGCGCAGCCAGCGCTCGGGATCGATCTCGACGTCGCTCTGCTCGTCACTCGCAAACACTGACATCAATTGCTCCGCTCGCTGCTCGCCGGGATGCCCGGCTCGCGGACCTTTCGCTCGCGATGCGTGCTCGACTGCGCTGCGCTTCGCTCACTTGCGAGTGGGTCAGTTGGGCAATCACGCCGGTGCCCTACTGCTCGTTCCAGGCGTAGGCGTTGACGATGTCCTGCACGATCTTGTGGCGCACGACGTCGTCACTGTGGAGCTCCACGAGCGCGAGGGTCGGGGATGCCCTCGAGGATATCGCGCACCGCAGGCAGGCCCGCTGCGGCCGCGACCGTCGGGCAGGTCGATCTGCGTGACGTCGCCGGTGACCACGATCTTCGAGCCGAAGCCGAGGCGGGTGAGGAACATCTTCATCTGCTCGGCCGTGGTGTTCTGCGCCTCGTCGAGGGTGATGAGCGTCGTTGAGCGTGCGCCCGCGCATGAGCACGAGCGGCGCGACCTCGATGGTGCCGCGCTCCATGAGGCGGCTCACGACTCGGGTTCAGGCATGTCGTAGAGCGCGTCGTAGAGCGGGCGCAGGTAGGGGTCGACCTTGGCGAGGATGTCGCCGGGAAGGGAAACCGAGCCGCTCCCCGGCCTCCACCGCGGGCCGGGTGAGGATGATGCGGTGGATCTGCTTCGCCTGCAGCGCCTGCCGCGAAGCGCGACCGCGAGGTAGCTCTTGCCCGTGCCGGCGGGACCGATCCCGAAGGTGACGGTGTGGCTGCGCACGGCGTCCACGTACCGCTTCTGACCCGCGGTCTTGGGGCGCACCGGCTTGCGGCCGCGCAGCACCTCGGTGGTGACGATCTCGGTGGGCCGTTGGTCGGCTTTCAACATCTGGATGCTCCGGCCGACGCCTTCGGAATCGAGCACGTGGCCCGCCTCGAGCAGGGTGACCATCTCCTCGAAGAGGCGACCGACCCGCTCGGCCTCCGCCTCGTCACCGGTGACGGTGATCTCGTTGCCCCGCACGTGGATGGTGACGGGGAACGCGTCCTGCACGATGCGCAGCAATTCGTCGCGCTGACCCAACAGGCCCACCATGAGGTGGTTGCCCGGTACGAGGATCTTGACCTGGGTCGACGAAGTTGGCACGACGGGAAATGGTAGCCGTGGCGTGTCGGCGTCGGTGTCGACTTGTCGCGGGAAGCCGGGCGGCAGCGAGGCCGGAAAGACGGCTGGCGAGACGGCTAGAGCGGCGCGCGCAGGCCCACATCGGGCCGGCCGCCGAGCTCGTCGGGGCTGCGACCCATCACCGCGGCGAGGACCCGGAGGTCGTCGTGGCGGATCGTGAGCATCTGGCCGTTGAAGTCCTGGCGCTGCAGCTGGATGGTGCGGCGTAGCGCGACCACGGCGGCGTCGTCGTCCTCGGTCTCGTGCAGACGGACGAGGTCGATGGTGAAGCCGTCGGCGGTGGAGCAGGCGGCCGACGAGTCGGTGAGTCGATCTCGACGTCGGAGCCGTTGGTGCTGCCCCCGGCCTTGAGCACGGGAGGAGCTGGTCGGGCGGGACCCAGTACAGCTCGGCGAGGCGGGCAGCCCTGTAGGCGCAGCACCGAATGGCGCTCGCCACGCTCGTAGGCGCCGAGCACCGATGCCTTGAATTCTGACCGGAGCGGGCCTCGACGTCGTGGAGGAAAGGCCCTTCGGCGCGGATGGCACGCAGCCGCTCGCCGACCTGTCGGCCGTCGCCTTGTTCGTCGATCTCCATGCCCAGCTCCCAGCCCCGGCTCGGACCAAAATGGTGACTGCCCCGTCCCCCAAGGTATCCAGAAGAGTGACGGAAACGACCACTCGCCGCGGTCAAACGCTGCCGAAGAATCCGGCCTGGAATCGGTTCGGTCGCGCCGGGAGGTAAGGGCGGCGGCCACCGCGATCGCGGCCGTCTCGGCCCTGAGCACCAACCGCCCCACCGCCAGCTCGGGGACGGGCCCGAAGCGGGCGAGCTCGTCGGGGTGGAACCCGCCCTCGGTCCGACGGCCACCAGCCGCTCCCCACCGGGTGGGTAGGGCAGTTCGGCGGCGGTGACGCCGGTGGGGCCGGCGACCACCAGGCCGGGGTGGCCGATCAGCTCGGTGGGCGCCACCGGGCCGTCGACCTCCGGGATGCGGAAGCGGCGGCACTGCTGGCCCACGCCGCGCGCCACCTTCGCAGCCGTTCGACGTTGGCGGCCGCCTTCGCGTCGTCCCACTTCACGACCGAGCGCCGCGGCGGCGGCGAGGAGGCATCACCCGGTCGACGCCGAGCTCGGTGAGCTTCTGCACCGCGAGCTCCGGCTTCTCGCCCTTCGTGAGCGAGACCGCCACCGTGAGCGCGGGCACCTGCCGCAGCTCGTGGGCGAGCTCGGTGCAGGCCTCGAAGAGCTGAAGCTCGCGGCCTGCGACGCCGCGACCTTGCGTACACCCGCCAGCGGCTCCAGCCATCGGCGCCGGTGACGAGCGCTCGCCGGCCTTGATCCGCCATGCGCGCTGGAGGTGGTGGCCCTCGTCGCCGACGAGCACGACACGGTCGTCGAGCCGGTCGAGGTAGGTGTGGGCGGTCGCGGCGATCAGCGCCGGTGACAGCGGGCGGAGGCGGGAGCCGGGACATCGACGGGGTGCCGATCCGGGTCGGGGCTACTGGAACGCCGACTTCACGCGCGAACGCCGCTTGTGCTGCGGCTGCGCCGGCGACTTCGTCACCCCGCAGCAGCCTGCTGGCGCAGCAGCTCCTCCTCCTCGGAGGAGAGGCGGCCGGGCACCTCGACGTCGGCGCGCACCAGGAGATCGCCCCGGCCGCGGCCCACCAGCGCAGGACGCCGCGCCCTTGAGCCGGAACAGGTGGCCGGGCTGCGTGCCCGGCGGGACGATGTGAGCTCCTCGTCGCCGTCGAGCGTCTGGATGTCGAGGCGGCAGCCGAGCGCGGCCTGGGTGAGCGCGATGCTGCGCACGTGGAGGAGGTCGTCGCCGTGGCGCTCGAAGCGCTCGTCGGAAACGGCGCGCACGGTGACGTAGAGGTCGCCGGGGACCCCGCCGCGCGGCCTGCGGGACGCGGCCGGCGAGCCGCAGACGCTGGCCGTCGTCGACACCGGCGGGCACCTCGACGTCGATCGACTTCGAGGAGCGGGCGCGACCGTCGCCGCAGCAGTCCTTGCACGGCGACGGGATGCGGCTGCCGGTCGCGCTGCGACACGCGGCGCGGCGGTGACGATCTGACCGAGGATCGACCGGCGCACCTCGCGCACCTCGCCCGCGCCGCCGCACGTCGCAGCGCGCCGGGTGGGTGCCGGGCTCGCAGCCGTTGCCGCGCACCGCTCTCGCAGGCGACCGGCAGGCGGACCTCCACCGTGGCGGTGGCACCGAACGCCGCCTGCTTGAGGTCGAGGTGCACCATGGCCTCGGCGTCAGGCGGCGCGGCGGGCCGGCCTGCCCGCGCGTTGCCGAACGGGCTCCCGCCGAAGAAGCGCGTCGAAGAGGTCGCCGAACCCGAAGGCGTCGCCGGGGCCACCCGGACCGCCTGCACCGCCGCGGGCGCCCTCCTCGCCGAACATGTCGTAGCGCCGGCGCTTCTCGGGGTCGCGCAGCGTCTCGTACGCGATCCCGACCTCCTTGAACTTCTCCTCCGCACCGGGGTCGTCGGGGTTGGAGTCGGGGTGGTACTGCCGCGCCATCGCGCGATAGGCGCGCTTGATCTCGTCTTCCGTCGCGTTCCGGGCGACGCCGAGCAGCTCGTAGTAGTCGGTCACGAGAGCGTCTCTCCGAGCTGTCGGCTGATGGCCTCCACGGCGGCGAGGGCCTGGCGGTAGTCCATGCGGGTGGGGCCGAGCACGCCGACGGTGCCGGCGATCTCGCCGTCGACCGTGTAGGGCGCGACGACGATCGAGCAGTCCTGGAGCTCGTGGATCGGGTTCTCCGAACCGATGCGCACCGTGGGCCCGGGCTCGAGCAGGTCGCGCACGAGCGAGACCACCTCGACCTGGTGCTCGAGCAGCTCGAGCAGGCTCGCCGCGCTCGAGCTGGTGCCGAACGCCTCCTGCTCCGCCGCGAGGCGGGCGACGCCACCGACGTAGAGCGGCTCGCCGGTCTGGTGCGAGGCGCGGGAACGCACGGCCTCCCAGGCGTCGGCGGCGAGGTTGTCGGCCGCGACGACACCGGTGGTGTCGAGCTCCGGCAGGTTGGGGCTCCAGCGCACGCCGCGCAGCTTGGTGTCGAGCACGGCGGCCGCGGTGGCGATGGTGGGGTCGTCGAGCTCGGCCGCGAGGTGCAGCATGCACTTCTCGACGTTGCCGTTCGACAGCACGACGAGCACGAGCACCATGGTGGGCTGGAGCCCGACCAGCTGGACACTGCGCATCGTGACCGTCTCCGACACGCCGGGACCGACCACCACTGCGGTGTGGGTGCTCACCCGGGCGAGGAGCTGGCTCGTCTCGTGGAGGAGGTCCTCGAGCACCCGGTGGGCGGAGGCGAACACGTTGAAGAAGTCGGTGACGACCTTGCGCTGCGCCGGCGGGAGGGCGGGCGAGCGCTCGACGTGGTCGACGAAGTAGCGGTAGCCGCGATCGGTGGGGGCGGCCGGCCGAGGTGTGGGGCTGGACGATGTAGCCCTCGCGCTCGAGGATCGTCATCTCGTTGCGCACCGTGGCACTCGACACGCCGAGCTTGCGCGAGCGCGCGATGGTCTGCGACCCCACCGGCTGGGCGGTGGTGACGTGCTCCTCCACGATGGCCTGGAGGATCGCGGCCTTGCGCTCGTCGAGCTCCATTGGCAGTCGATTCTACCGAGTGCCAGCCGGCGGGGCAGCCCAATGAGAAGGGTCGTCGAGCACTGCGAGGAGCAGCGCCGACACGTCGTTGGCGACGAGGCGTCCCAGGCGTGAGGACCACCCGGTCACCATCCCGGGTGACCAGGCCGAACCCGGCCAACTCGTCCACACTGCGCGACCACCGGACCGTCGTCGGCACCCACCGCCGTGAGCTTGAACCCGTCACGGGTGCGGAGGGCGAGGGTCACGGCCTCCGCCGCCTGCTCGGCGGCGTCGAGCACCTCCTCCGCGCCTCCGGGGCCGAGTCGACCGGGCGCCCGGTGCGCACGGCCTCCACGTAGCGCTCCGGGGTGCGGAGGTTCCAGAAGCGGCGGGAACCGCCCGGAGTCGTGCCCGTGGGCGGCGCAGCCGTCGCGGCGTAGTCGCCCTGGCGCCAGTAGAGGAGGTTGTGACGGCACTCCTCCCCAGGCGCGCCCAGTTCGAGATCTCGTACCAGGGGCGGCCCGAGGCGGTGAGCACGTCGTCGGCCAACTCGTACTTCTCGGCCTGGTCGTCGTCGTCGGGGGCGGGGCGGTTGCCGGCGGCGACGGCCTTGCCGAGCGGCGTGCCCGGCTCGACCGTGAGGGCGTAGGCGCTCACGTGCTCGGGGTCGAGCGCGAAGCGCGGCGGCGGGGTGACCTCCCAGTCGGCGACCGACTCCCCCGGTGTGCCGTAGATGAGGTCGAGGTTCACGCGGGTGATGCCCTGGCGCCGGTGGACTGCGCGGGTGACGTTGTCGGGGTCGTGGGTGCGGCCGAGCACCGAGGAGCACGTGGGTGTTCATCGACTGCACACCGAACGACGCGGTTCACGCCCGCGGCAGCGTAGGTGCGCAGCTTGTCGACGTCGACGGAGTCGGGTTGCACTCCACCGTGACCTCGGCGCCGTCGGCACGCGGGATGGCGTCGAGCAGGCGGGCCAGCGTGGGGCCCGGCAGCAACGACGGCGATGCCGCCGCCGAAGAACACGCTCGGCGTCGGGCAGGCGCCCGGCGGCGCAGCGCCGCGCGTGCTCGATGCGCGTCGACGTACTCGTCGACCAGGTCGCGCGGTCGGTCCACGTCGCGAAGTCGCAGTAGTCGCACCGCACCGAGCAGAACGGCACGTGCACGTACACGCCGAACTCGTGGCGCTCGCTCACACCAGCCCCGCTTCGAGTGCGGCGCACCAGCGGTAGGTCGCGTCGTCGCCGTGCACCGCAGCTTCTTCGCGTGCGGTGGACGCCAGTTTCACCACGTGCTCGTCGTCGCTCGCGAGCGCGACGGTGACGATGTCGTCCCACGCCGGCGCTCGCGCCACGTCGACCGCGACGATCTCGGGCATCCCGATGGTGATGTAGGCCGCGGCGACCGCCTGGAAGTGGTGGCGCAAGCGCGAGCGTCTGCTGCTCCTCGTCGAGGAACCGCAACACGACGCGCAGCGCGTGGGTGCCGGTGACCGCGTGGAGCGCGGTGAAGTCGCCGGTCGGCGCGTGCAACGCACGCGCCGCCGCGGCGATGCGCGAGCGAGTCGTCGCGGATCGTGACACCGGCCGCCGCCGAATTCGGGCATGGCCGCGACCTGCACCATGCGGTCGCTGATGCTCGGTGCGACGAACTTGTGGCCGGCGAAGGCGTCACTCGCACGCAGCGCGTCGAGCAGCGACGGGATCGTCAGCCCGCTCTGGCGGCGGCGGCGCGCTCAGCGGTTCGTCGGCCTCCTGCCAGTGCGCAGGCGCAGCGGCCACCTGGCCCTCGTGGCGGGCCTCGACCGCGTACGCCAGCCGGATGACGCAGTGGAAGGCCGCGCTGCCGATGCCGGGCAGGAACTGCGGGAGGTGCGCGCGCACGGCGCCGTCGATACCGAGCGTGGCGACGTCGGCGGCGTAGCGGTCGCGCACCGCCTGCACGTCGGCGCGCACCGGCAGGAGACTCCGGGCGTAGCGCGCCGAGAACTCCGCGAGCCGCGAGTCGTCGGCGCCCAGACGGTCGAGCGCGACGAGCGCCATCGGCAGGTGGTCACTGAAGTCCTGGACGGTGACGGGGTCGTACGCGAGCTCCGCCTCCAGCAACCCGGCGAGCGAAGCAGCCATCGGAGCCCTACTCGTCGAGCTTCAGCGCGGCGACGAACGCCTCTTGGGGGACCTCGACGCGCCCGATGTTCTTCATGCGCTTCTTGCCCTCCTTCTGTTTCTCGAGCAGCTTGCGCTTGCGCGTGATGTCACCGCCGTAGCACTTCGCGATGACGTCCTTGCGCTTCGCCTTCACCGTCTCGCGGGCGATGATGCGCCCGCTGACCGCGGCCTGGATCGGCACGTCGAACAACTGACGCGGGATGAGCTCGCGCAGCTTCTCCGTCATGCGGCGGCCGTAGTCGTAGGCCTTGTCGCGGTGCACGATCGTGGAGAACGCGTCGACCGGGATGTTGTTGAGCAGCACGTCGACCTTCGCCAGCTTCGACGGCCGATAGCCCGCGGGCTCGTAGTCGAGGCTCGCGTAGCCCTTCGTGCGCGACTTCAGCTGGTCGAAGAAGTCCATCACGATCTCGGCGAGCGGGAGCATGTACACCAGCTCGACGCGCTCCTCGGAGAGGTACTCCATGCGCCCCATCTCGCCGCGCCGCTGCTGGCACAGCTCCATGATCGGGCCGATGTACTCGGTGGGCGTGAGCACGGTGACCTTGACGTAGGGCTCCTCGATGCTCGCGATCTCGTTGGGCGTGGGCATCGCCGAGGGGTTGTCGACGATGTCGACCTCGCCGGTGACCAGCTCCACCTGGTACTCGACGTTGGGCGCGGTGGCGACGAGCGAGAGGTTGTACTCCCGCTCGAGTCGCTCGCGCACGATCTCCATGTGCAGCAGGCCCAGGAAGCCGCAGCGGAAGCCGAAGCCGAGCGCGCCCGACGTCTCGGGCTCGTAGGTGAACGACGAGTCGTTCAGCCGCAGCTTCTCGAGCGCCTCGCGCAGGCTGGCGTACTCGTCGCCGTCGACCGGGTAGAGGCCGCAGAACACCATCGGCTTGGGGTCGAGGTAGCCCGACAGGGCGTCGGCCGGGTTGGCGAGCGTGGTGACGGTCTCACCGACGCGGGCCTGGCCGACGTCCTTGATGCCGGAGATGAGGTACCCCACCTCGCCGGGCCCGAGCGCGCCGACGGGGGTCTGCGCGGGGAGGCGCACACCGATCTCCTCGGCGTCGTGGGTGGCCTTCGCGTTCACGTAGCGGAGCCGGGCGCCGCTGCCCATCGTGCCGTTGAACACGCGGATCGCGCTGACCACGCCGCGGTACGCGTCGTAGTAGGAGTCGAAGATGAGCGCCTGGAGCGGCGCGTCGGGGTCGCCGGTCGGCGGCGGGATGTCGGCAACCAGCTTGTCGAGCAGGGCGGGCACGCCCTCGCCCGTCTTCGCCGAGATCTTCAGGATCTCCTCCGCGGGGATGCCGAGCACCTTCTCGATCTCGCCCGCGACGCGGTCGGGCTCGGCCGCCGGCAGGTCGATCTTGTTGAGCGCGGCCACGATCGTGAGGTCGTGCTCCATCGCCAGGTAGCAGTTGGCGAGGGTCTGGGCCTCGATGCCCTGCGACGCGTCGACGAGGAGCAGCGCGCCCTCACAGGCGGCCAGGCTGCGGGAGACCTCGTAGCCGAAGTCGACGTGGCCGGGGGTGTCGATGAGGTGGAGCGTGTGGCCGGCCCAGGTGAGGCGGACGTTCTGGGCCTTGATGGTGATGCCCCGCTCCCGCTCCAGGTCCATGGAGTCGAGGTACTGGGCCCGCATGTCGCGGGCGTCGACGGCCCCGGTGAGCTCCAGGATGCGGTCGGCCAGCGTCGACTTGCCGTGGTCGACGTGGGCCACGATGCTGAAATTCCGGATCTGGTCGAGGGCCACCACTGCCCCATTCTCCCCGCCAGGGGGCCCCGACGACGAACCTTTGCCCCGGATCACCGCCCCGGGGGCGGGGCTGCTAGCCTGATCCGGCCCATTCAGGACTCGTGTCGGAGAACTTCAGAGCGTCATGGCGAACATCAAGAGCCAGATCAAGCGGAACCGTTCGAACGAGCGTGCGCGGCTGCGCAACCAGGCCGTCCGCTCGGAGCTGAAGACCCGCACAAAGTCGGCCCACACTGCCATCGCCGAGGGCGCCGACGACGCCGCCGAGAAGGTCGTCGTCGCGCAGAAGCGCATCAACAAGGCCGCGGCGAAGGGGCGCATCCACAAGAACGCCGCCGCCCGGCGCACCTCGCGCCTCATGAAGCGAGCGAACGCGGCGGCTGCGGCCGAGTAGGCGAACCACTCTCCATCTCTCCGTCGACGGCGCCCTTCGGGCGCCGTCGCTGCGTCTTGACCCGGTACATCTCGAGGTCGGCGCGGCGCAGCAGGTCGTCGGCGTCGAGCGCGTCGACGAAGGCGTCGGTGCAACCGATGCTCGCCCCGAGCAGCACCACCTGACCGCCGGCGACGTACGGGTCCCCGAGCGACTCGCCGAGGCGCACGGCGGCGACGACACCGTTGTCGGTCCCGGGCCGGTCCTCGCACAGCACCACGAACTCGTCGCCACCGAAGCGCGCGGCCGCGTCGGACCGGCGCAGGACGGCCTCGATGCGCCGCGCCACCTCCACCAGGATCTCGTCACCCGCCTCGTGGCCGAGGTGGTCGTTCACCGCCTTGAAGCCGTCGAGGTCGAGGAAGAGGAGCGACGCCGACGTCATCCCGCGCACGACACGGTGGCGCGCCGACTCGAGCTCGACGATGAAGGCGTCGCGGTTGAGCAGCCCCGTGAGCGGATCGTGGGTGGCCCGCCAACCGAGCCGGTCGTTGGCGGCGGTCGCGACGTCGACCGTGAGCCACGCGCGGAACACCACCGCCGCGATCATGAGCAGTTGCACGGCCACCAGGACGCGCACCTCCGCCGTCGAGTCGGCCGTGGTGACCATCAGGACCGACGGCACGCCGAGCGCGATTCCCAGCGCGACGAAGCGCAGGTGCGGGTGCACCATGCGCCAGTCGGGTTGGGGGTCGCGCCGGAAGCTGGCGAAGTCGGGGACGATCGCGGCGGCGCCGATCGCGACGAACGCGACGACGAACCCCACTGCGCCCAGGCGATCCAACCACTCGACGCCCGGCACCAGGGTCGAGGTCGCGACCAGGTCGGCGAGGGTCATCGCCGCGAGGCCGGTCATCAGTAGGCGCCACGTCCGGTTGGTCCGCTGGTCGCCGCGCCCGAGGCGCGCCAGCACCATCAGGAGCAGCACGTCGAGCGGCGGGTAGAGGACCGTCGGGAGCCACGCGGCGACACCGACCGACGAGCCCTCCAGCGCCGGCCAGGCGACGGTCAGCCACACGATCGACCAGAGCGCCATCGCCGCGACGACCCCGTCGATCAACACCGCGGCGTCCCGCTTCCGCGCGTCCTGCCCGAGCAGCGACCACAGGCTGGCGAGGCACAGGGGGTAGGCGGCGAGGTAGGCGACGGTACCGATCCAGGTGACGGGCCCCGCGTCGCCGCCGACGCTCGTGAGGAGATCACCCAATGCGTTCGCAGCCACCGCGGCCGCCAGCAACCACCAGGCGCGGGGCGAGTGGGGCCGCCGACGCCGGATCCCGAGGGCGACGACGATCGCGGCCGCCAACCCGAGCAGTCCGCGGATGTGGTCCATGGAGCCGGCGCCCGCCAGGGAGAGACCGGCGACGAGCAGGCCGAGCGCCACCCAGGCCGCCAGGCACCACTTCCAGCGATCCGCTCGTCCGGCCATCGCGCTCACGTCCTCGTGGATCACGCGGCAACACCCGCGGCGACATCCGCGAGCATCGTTGCGCTCCACTCGGATCATCGGCCGGAGGAGGGGCCCGACTGACCAATTCCGGGGTGCGATCCGGTTGCGGGCTGCCGGGTGACCGGCTCAGCGGCGGGCGCCGCCCCGGGCCGGTTGACGACCGGCCGGCCGGCCCCCGGGCCGACCGCCGCGGCCGCCCGCCAGGCGGGCGAGGCGCACGACGAGCACCTCCATGACGGCGTCCTCCGGGATGCCCCGGGCGCCCTTGAGGTCGAGGTCGGCCTGGGCCAGGGCGTCGAAGGCCTGGCGGATGCCGTCGGTGCCGAGCGCCCGGGCCTGGGCCAGTGCCTTCTTGGCCGGGAACGGCTTCACCTTGCCGCCGAGCGCGGCCACCGCGTCGTTCTCGCTGCGGATGTTCGGGTCGTCGAGGCGCAGGACCCGGCGGTAGTGCCCGGTGAGCACGCCCATCACCTGGAGCGGGTGCATGGGCTTCGGCTGCTTCGCACTCGTCACGGTGAGGAGGCGGTGCAGGAGCTCGAGCGCGCGGGCGGTGTCGCCCTCCTCGATCGCATTGGTGAGGAGATAGGGCGCAACGGTGCCCTCCTCACCGAGGTAGGGACGCACGTCGTCGGCGGACAGTCGCTCGTCGGGGCCGAACGCGGCGCTCAACACCTCGACCAGCGCGACCACGCGACCGGCGTCGTCGCCGAGGTGCTTCGTGATCAGGTCGGCCGCTTCCTTCGACAGGAGGACACCCTGCTCGTGGGCCTGCCCGATGAGGACCTTGTCGGTGGCCTCGCTCTCGGGGGCGCGCTCGGGTGCCTTCAGCTCCTTGAGCTTCTTGGTGATGCCGGGCGCCATCGTGCCGCCACCCGCGACGAGCACGAGCACCGTGGTGTCGAGCGGGTCGTCGAGGTAGCGGACGATCGGTTCGGCGTCGGCCGCGGTGAGCGCGCCGGCGTCGCGCACCACGACGACGCGACGGTTCGTCATGAACGGCGGGCTGCCCGCCGCGTTGAGCACCGACGCGACCGCGAGCTCGCGGCCTTCAGCACCACCTGGCGCGTCGGGATCGTCACTGGTGCGGCCGGGGACGACGATCTCCTCGAGCGCGAACGACCGGTCGTCGTCGCCGAGCAACTCGGCGACGAGCTCGTCGAGTACCCGCTCGCGCCGGAGCGCGTCGGTGCCCTTCACCAGCCAGACCGGCGGACCACTCATGCCGACTCGTACGCCTCGAGGATGGCCTCGACGGTGCGGCACACCTGCACGGTGCCGGCGACGTCGTGCACGCGCACGATGCGACACCCGTGCGCCACGCCGTACGCAACCGAGGCGAGTGACGCGGCGCGGCGCTCCTCGAGCTCGAGGCCGAGGACCACCCCGAAGAACCGCTTGTTCGACGCGCTCAGCAGCAGCGTGTACCCGTGGGAGGCGAGCGCGTCGCTCTCGCGCAGCAGCACCGCGCTCTGTGGCTCCGACTTGCCGAGGTCGAGCCCGGCATCGATCGAGATCTGCTCGCGCTTCAGACCGGCCGCCTCGGCCTGCCGGGCGCGGTCGAGCAGGAACGCGGTGACGTCGCCGAGCAGGTCGTCGTAGTGCGGGTCGGGGTCGGGGACGCGCGGCTTGAGCCGGATGTGCGTGGCCACCACCGAGACGTCGTGCTTCGCCGCGATAGTGAGGTAGTCGGGGTCGCCGAAGCCGGAGATGTCGTTGCCGATCACCGCGCCGACCTCGCACGCGGCGTCGAGCACGGAGGCCCGCCAGGTGTCGCACGAGATCGCGACGTCGAAGCGCTTCGCCAGCGCCTCGATGGGGCCGACGACGCGGTCGAGCTCCTCGGCCTCGCCCACCTCGTCGCCCGGGCCCGCCTTCACGCCCCCGACGTCGAGGATGTCGGCGCCCTGCTCGACGAGGAGCTCGGCCTTCTGCAGGAGGTTGTCGAGCTCGTAGGTGGCGCCCCGGTCGAAGAAGGAGTCGGGGGTGCGGTTGAGGATGCCCATCACGAGCGTGCGCCGGGTGCAGTCGACGACGCGGTCACCGAGGCGGTAGTGGAACGGCGGCAGCGGGGGCATCGCCCGACACTAGATGGCGCGTGCCCGCCGGAGCCGTGCCATCGCGGCGATGGCGGCGCCGGCGGCGACGATGCCCCACGCGGCGCGGCCGTCGATCGCGAGCGGGACCCCGGCCGCGACCTCGGCCACCGTCACCAGGCCGTGCAGCAGTGCGGTCGTCGGCACCGCGAGCACGGCCGGGACGCCGGGCGCCCACCGGCCGGCGACACCACCGACCAGTCCCGCGAACAATCCCCACCCGGTGAGCGGCGCGGCGAGGGGGACCGCGACGAGGTTGGCGGGCAGGGCGACGAGCGGCATCGCGCCGAACACCGGGATGATCACCGGCGCGACCGCGAGCTGGGCAGCCGCGGTGACCCCGAGCACCTCGCGGAACCACGCCGGGCCGGGGAGTCGGGCCGCGATCGGCCGGGCGAGCAGGGTGATGCCGAGGCTCGCCGCGCACGAGAGCACGAAGCCCACCGAGTGCACGAGGAAGGGGTCGACGAGGAGGAGCACGGTGGCGGCGAGCACGAGGATGCGCACCCCGTGTTGCGGGCGGCCGAGGAAGCCTGCGACCAGCGCCATCGCGGCCATGACCACGGCGCGGAGCACCGACGGCTCCCACCGCGTCATCGTGCCGAAGAGCGCCAGCACCGCGAGCGCGCCGGCCAGGCGACCGCGGAGCGACAGCCGACGCAGCACCGGCGCCACCAGCGCGAGCACGAACGCGACGTTCTCCCCGCTCACCGCCGTGAGATGACTCAGACCGGAGGCGCGGAAGTCGTCGGTGAGTGACGGCGGCACACCGCGGGTGTCCCCGAGCAGGAACCCCGCGAGCAGGGCGCGGTCGACCGGACTCAACCCGCGGGTGCCACGCAGCACGAAGTCGCGCACGGCATTCGCGGCGCGCATCACCGGCGTGGACGTGCGCGCCGCACTCGACAACGCCGTCGCATGGAAGGCACCGACCGCGTGCTTCCACCGCCAACTCGCGTCGAAGCCGTCGAGAGGGCCGAACCAACCGCGCAGGGTTGCCTGCTCCCCCGCCGCGAGGATGCGCAGTCGTGCCGCCACGTCGCCCGAGGCGCGCACGAGCACCCGGCGGCTCCCGGCGTCGTGCCCGTCGCGCGAGTCGACGCGGACGAGGACGCGCGTCGCGAAGCGTGACGCGTCGGGGTCGTCGAGCAACGCGACGGTGACCGTCGCGTCCTCCTCGCGGGTGACGGCTGCGGTGAGGGGCGAGTGCTCGAGTCCCTGGAGCGCGCGTTGCATGACCGCGACCCCGAGCAGGCCGAGCGAGGCCACGAGGAGCGCGGCGCGGACCGCGGGTGCGCGCGTCGCCAGCGCGCCCGCCGCCACCACCGCCGCGGCGAGGAGGAGCACCCCGACCGCGGCGCCGGCCCCGGCCGCCTGCCCGCCGAAGATTCCGGCGACGACTGCGAGCAGCGCCGCGGCAGGCCCCCATGGGAACGGGGTCACACGGTGACGAGGGGCGAGGAGATCGGCGAAGCGCTTGTCGCCGATGCCGCGCACGCTGCGGAGGTCGTTCACCGGCGAACCCGCCGCGCCGCTCGCGTTCGGCCAGGATCGCCTGCGCGAACGCGGGCCCGACGCCGGGGAGCTCCTCGAGCTGTGCCTGGGTGGCGGTGTTGAGGTTCACCTTGGCGCCGGGGGATCCCGCCGCCGCGCCGTCGACCGTGCCGCCGGTGCCCGCGACCCCGGCACCCGGGTCGGCGACGCCGGGCCTGCCGACGTAGACCCGCTCGCCGTCGGTGACCTTCGCCGCGAGGTTCAAACGGTCGAGGTCGCCGTCGGGGAGCGCCCCACCGACCGCCTCGATGGCGTCGATCACCCGCGCCCCGTTGGTGAGCTCCACCACGCCCGGCTTCGTCACCGCGCCCGCGACGTGCACCACGATGCGGCCCGTCGCGGAGGTGGCCGGCGGGCCGCCATCGGTCGCCACCGGCGTCGAGGATTGCGCGACCGTCGTGACGGGCGACCTCGTTGCGCTCGGGCTCGAGCCGTGCGCCTCGCCACCCGCGCCCATCCGGTACCAGACGAAGCCCGCGACCACCGCGACCAGCACCAGCGCGACCACCCCGGCACGCGTGTCGGCCAGCAGGTCGCGCGCACGGTCGACGAGGCGGGCGCGCCTCGGCACTGCGCCCGGGTTGGGCTCCCGGCGGCGCGTCGCGGGCCGGGCCAGGTCGTCGAAACGACGCTCCCAGAACAGCGGGTCACCCTGCGACGGGTCGGACGTCGGCGGCGACGGGGACGGCTCGGCGGGCGGCGCGGGATCCGGCGCGGGATCGGGCGCGACCTCTCGGTGCGCATCTCGCTGCGCGCCGTTCGCGTGTGGGGACCCCGGAAAGGGTGCGAGGGGCTCGGGCACGGGACGACCTCCTGGTGCACGCCGGGCTCCGAGGAGGAGCGGGCGCGTCAGGGCGACAGGAGGAAGTGCCGGGGAAGCAGCGGTGATGGTACCGGCGGGCGCCGGCGTTGGGAAGGCCTCGACCTCAGCCGACGACGAAGTTGACCATGCGGCCGGGCACGACCACGACCTTGCGCACGGTCGCACCGGCGAGCGCCTCGGCCACCTTGGCGTCGGCACGGGCGGCGGCCTCGAGGTCGTCCTGCGACGCGTCGGCCGCCACCGAGATGCGCCCGCGCACCTTGCCGTTGACCTGCACCGGGATCTCGACGGTGTCCTCGACCAGCAGCGCGGGGTCGGGCGTCGGGAAGTCGACGAACGCGAGCTCACCCGCGCCGCCGAGCTTCTCGTAGAGCTCCTCCGACACGTGCGGCGTGAGCGGCGACAGCATCAGCACCATCGCGTCGACCACCTCGCGCGGCGCGCTCCCCTGCTCCTGCACCACCTTGGTGAGCGCGTTGTTGAGCTCCATCAGCGCGGCGATCGCGGTGTTGTACTCGAGCGACGCCATGTCGGCGCCGACCTTGGCGATCGTCTTGTGCAACTGGCGACGGAGCGCGTCGCTCGCGGGCGCGTCGGACACGCGCAGCGCGCCGGTGTCCTCGTCGACCACGTTGCGCCAGAAGCGCTGCAGGAACTTGTGCACGCCGACGATGTCGTTGGTGCTCCACGGGCGGCTCGCGTCGAGCGGGCCCATGAACATCTCGTAGAGCCGCAGCGTGTCGGCGCCGTAGTCGCGGTAGATGTCGTCGGGCGCGACCGCGTTCTTCAGGCTCTTGCCCATCTTGCCGTCGTGGCGCACGACCTCGTCGCCGTTCGCGTCGAACCACGAGCCCTCGCGCTCCGACACCGTGGTCGCGTCGACGTAGGCACCACGCGCGTCGGTGTAGGCCGCCGCGGTGATGGTGCCCTGGTTGAAGAGACGGTGGAACGGCTCCGGAGTGGACACGTGCCCGAGGTCGAAGAGCACCTTGTGCCAGAAGCGCGCGTAGAGGAGGTGCAGCACCGCGTGCTCGGCACCACCGACGTACAGATCCACGCCGCCCTCGCCGGGCGTGCCCTTCCCCACCATCCAGTACTGCTCGTTCTCGGGCGCGACCAGCGCGTCGGCGTTGGTGGGGTCGAGGTAGCGCAGGTAGTACCAGCACGAGCCGGCCCACTGCGGCATCGTGTTCGTCTCGCGCCGGTAGGTGCGCGGGCCGTCGCCGAGGTCAAGCTCGACGGTCACCCACTCCTCGGCACGGGCGAGCGGCGGCTCGGGGAGCGCGGTGTCGTCGTCGGCGAGGATGCGCGGCTCGAAGTCGTCGATCTCCGGCAGCTCCACCGGCAGCATCGAGGCGGGCAGGGCGACCGCGCGGCCTTCGTCGTCGTAGACGATCGGGAACGGCTCGCCCCAGTAGCGCTGCCGCGAGAACAGCCAGTCGCGCAGCTTGTAGGTGATGGCAGCCGCGCCGAGTTCCTGCGCGGCGAGCCACTCGGTGATGCGCGCCTTCGCGTCGGCGACGTTGAGACCGTCGAGCGACACCTCGTCGTTGGCGGAGTTCACCGCGACGCCGTCGCCCGTGTAGGCCTCGGGCCACTCCGACGCGGGGGCGTCGCCGGCGAGGCCGCGCTCGGTGAGCCACGCCTCCGACGGCTGCACCACCGCGGTGACGGGCAGCGTGAACTCGTCGGCGAACTCGAAGTCGCGCTGGTCGTGCGCGGGCACCGCCATGATGGCGCCGGTGCCGTAGCCCATGAGCACGTAGTCGGCGATGAACACCGGGATGTTCCAGCCGTTGGTGGGGTTCTTGGCGAACGCACCGGTGAACACGCCGGTCTTCTGGCGACCCTCGGCCTGGCGCTCGAGCTCCGACTTCTGCGCGGCGAACTCGCGGTACGAGCGCACCGCCTCGGCGGGCGACTTGTCGAGGCCGAACGTGCCGCGCCACTCGAACGGCGAGTCCTGGGGCCACTGGTCGGGGGTGATGACGTCGACGAGCGGGTGCTCGGGCGCGAGCACCATGTAGGTCGCGCCGAACAGCGTGTCGGGGCGCGTGGTGAACACGTCGATCTCGACGTCGTCGTGCTCCTCCACCGGGAACGCGACCTCGGCCCCCGTGCTGCGGCCGATCCAGTTGCGCTGCATCAGCTTGATCGACTCGGGCCAGTCGAGCAGGCCGAGGTCGTCGAGCAGGCGATCTGCGTACGCGGTGATGCGCAGCATCCACTGCTTCAGCGGACGGCGGAACACCGGGTGGTTGCCGCGCTCGCTGCGGCCGTCGGCGGTGACCTCTTCGTTGGCGAGCACCGTGCCCAGCGCGGGACACCAGTTCACCGGCGCCTCGTCGAGGTAGGCGAGGCGGTACGAGTCGACGACGGCGCGCTGCTCGTCGGCGCTCAGGTCGGCCCACGCCTTCGCGTCGGGGCCGTCCCCGTTCGAGCCGGCGTCGCTCTCGGGCGCACGCGTGCCCGCCGCGAACTCGGCGACCAGGTCGGCGATCGGGCGCGCCTTCCCGGCGGTGTCGTCGTACCAGGAGTCGAAGATCTGCAGGAAGATCCACTGCGTCCAGCGGTAGTAGTCGACGTCGGTGGTGGCGACGCCGCGGCGCGGGTCGTGGCCGAGGCCGAGCGCCCGCAGCTGACGGCGCATGTTGGCGATGTTCGCCTCGGTGGTGATGCGGGGGTGCTGGCCCGTCTGCACCGCGTACTGCTCGGCGGGGAGGCCGAACGCGTCGTAGCCCATCGCGTGGAGCACGTTGTGGCCGGTCATCCGCTTGTAGCGGGCGTAGACGTCGGTGCCGATGTAGCCGAGCGGGTGGCCCACGTGGAGGCCGGCGCCACTCGGGTAGGGGAACATGTCGAGCACGTAGAGCTTGGTGCGGTCGGCGACCGCGGCGAACCCGTCGGACAGCTCACCGGAGGGGTTGGGGGCCCAGAAGGTGCGCTCCTGCTCCCAGCGGTCCTGCCACTTGGCCTCGATCTCGTTGGCGAGGCGGGCGTTGTACCGGAACGCGGGCGCGTCGGGGGCGGAACGGGCGTCACTCATGGCGGCGAGGCTACCGGTCGCACCCCGGCGAACCTGCGCCCGATTCCGCCCGGATCCCACCCGGATCCCGCCCGGAACCGGCCGTCCGAGCGGGGATCCCGGGCCCGGCGCTGGTATGTTGTCTCGTCCCGAGGGGCTGTAGCTCAGTTGGTAGAGCACTTCCATGGCATGGAAGGGGTCAGGGGTTCGATTCCCCTCAGCTCCACTCGTTTCCACTCGTCGTTCCATGCGCCGGCCCTCGGGCCGGCGTTGCTCGTTCCGGGCCCGGCATGGCGCGGCTCGGCGCGGCAACGCCGGTCAGCGCCGGTCGGCGCCCGTCAGCGCGGGGTGTAGCGGAGCGGGAGCGCCTCGTGGCGTCGCACCATCAGGCTGTTCGCCCACCGCGGCTCCCCGCCGAGCTCGAAGTGCTCCGTCTCGTCGAACAACGTCTCGAGCACGACCCGCGCCTCGATCCGGGCGAGCGGCGCGCCCACGCAATGGTGGATGCCGCGGCCGAAGGCGACGTGATGGCGCGGCGTCGGGCGGTCGAGCACCACTTCGTCGGGCCGTTCGTGCTCGTCGGGATCGCGGTTGGCCGCACCCCAGAGCATCAGGACCGTCGAGCCCTTCGGGATCTCGGTGCCGGCGAGCTCGAGGTCGGCGTGCGCGGCCCGCATGTGGAAGCGGAAGGGCGACTCCAGCCGGAGCGCCTCCTCCACGAAGGCCGGGATCAGCGTGCGGTCCGCGCGGAGCCGCTGCTGCAGGTCGGGGTCGTCGGCGAGGATGCGCACCGCGTTGCCGAGCAGGCTGCTCGTCGACTCGCCACCCGCGCTCAGCAGCGTGTGCAGCACGACCACTGCGGAGTCGAAGGTGAACGCACCCGACTCGATGCCGCGCGCGACCGCCCCGAGCAGGTCGGCACGGGGATCGGCCATCGCCGCCTGCATCTGCTCGGCGAGCCAGCGGCCGATCTGGTCGGTGCGCAGGAACATGGCCTCGAGCTCGGCGAGCGACATGGTGGCGGCGAGCATCTCGGTGGAGTCGAGCGCGGCTTGGAGCAGCATCTGGGCGTCGGCGTCGGTGAAGCCGACCAGCCAACTCACCACGTTGATCGGGACCAGCGATCCGACCGCGGTCATGAAGTCGAACGTCGGCGAGGACGCCGACGACCCGGCGAGTGCGTCGCGCAGCAGACCCCGGGCGAGGCCGTCGATCTCGGGCTCGAGCAGCAGCATGCGCTTCGCCACGAGCTCGGGGAACACGGCCGCCCGGTGGACGGCGTGCACGGGCGGGTCGGCGGTGGCGAGGGTCGTGATGCCCTCGACGCCGCCGAAGGCGATCCGTGCGGGCGCGCCGTCGTCGCCGCGGTAGAGCACGGCCTCGATGTTCGACGAGAGCACGTCGGTGCGCGACACCGCCTCGGCCAGCGCTTCGAACGTCGCGACGGTGAAGACCTCGGTGCCGGGCACGTTCCACACTGGCGCGTGCTCCCGGAGGTCCCGGTAGAAGGGGTACGGGTCGGCGATGACGGCGGGATCGAGCAGCCGCTGCGGGGTGAGGTCGGGCCGCCCGGTCGTCTGCGTCATCCCCGCACCTTCTCGCACCCGGCGCGCGCGACGCAACGTCTCGCTAGCTTCCCCACATGGCTGCCACCCCGATGACCCCCATCCTCCACTCCCCCGCCACCGGGGTGGTGATCACCGGCGGCGCGTCCGGGCTCGGCTTCGCGTCGGCCGCGGCGCTCGCCGCGGTGGGCCGACCGGTGGCGTTGTGGGACCTCTCGGAGGAGAAGGCCGGCGAGCGCGCCGCGTCGCTCGCCGACGAGTACGGCGTGACCACGGCGGGCTTCGGGGTCGACGTGCGCGACGTCGACGCGATCGTCGCGGGCGCGGCGCGCACGCGCGAGGCGTTGCCGTCGATCGGCGGCCTCGTGCACTGCGCGGGCACCGTCGACACCGGATCGCTCGAGGGCATCACCGCCGACACGTGGGACTCCGGCATCAACGTGCACCTGCGGCCGATCCCGTTCCTCGTGCAGGCGTTCCTCGACGACCTGAAGGCGCAGCCCGGCTCGGCGATCGTCGCGACGTCGTCGATCAACGCGACTCTCGGCAACGCGGCGAACCCGATCTACACCGCAGGCAAGGGCGGAGTGCTGTCGCTGGTGCGGTCGCTCGCGGACCGGCTCGGGCGTGACGGCATCCGCATCAACGCGGTGTCACCCGGCCAGATCCGCACACCGATGATGCAGCCCACGCTCGACGCGGTCGGCGAGGACAAGTTCCGCAACCGCATCCTGCTGGCGCGCCTCGGCGAGCCGGCGGAGATCGGTCGGGTCGTGCGCTTCCTGCTGTCGGACGAGGCGAGCTACGTCACCGCGGCGGAGATCGTGGTCGACGGCGGCAACATCTCGTCGCAGCGGTAGCGCGCCCGACGACCGTCGGTCACTCGGGCGCGGCGTCGCCCTTGCGGGCCTGCTCGGCCTCCCAGGCCGCGATCTGCGCGTCGAGCTCGGCACTGCGGGCATCGGTGATGTGCTGCGGCGCGGCGGGCGCCGACTCCACGGGAAGGTCGTCGAGGCGGGACGGGCGGCGGGCCGGTTCGATCGCCATCTCACCGCGCTCGCCGCGTGCCGTGCGGCGGTCGCGCGGCGTGCGGCCGAAGAGCACCCAACCCAGTGCGCCGAACACCCAGAGCAGGACGATCAGCGCGACCCACAGGAGCTTCGGCAGGTTCCGCACGCTCTCGCGTGGCGTGAAGATGCAGTCGAGCAACGCCCAGAGCCAGAAGCCCAGGATCAGGATCCCGAGCAGCCCGTCGATCGCGATCACTGCGTGTGCCCTCCCCGCCTTCTCCGCTTCACGCCAATGGGAACCCTGCGAGGATAGGCCCGTGACCCTGATATCCCACGAAGACATCGAGACCTTCCGCCGCAACGGGGTGGTGTGCCTGCGCGGTGTGATGCCGCCGGAGTGGCTCGACCGCATGACCGGCCCGCTGGACGCCGCGCTCACCAGCAGCGCCACCGCCGACCTGTCGCAGATGGCCGACGACCTCAGTGCCGGCGCCGGGGCCACCCGGTTGGTCGACGAACGGGTCGCCGCCGCGGGCACACCGCGCGGGCACTTCCTCGCCGGGACCGACCACTGGCGGGAGCAGCCGGAGTTCCTCGACTTCGCGTTGCACTCGCCGCTGCCGGCGATCGTGGCTGCGCTGCTCGGCAGCGAACAGGTGTGGCTCTACGAGGACAGCGTGCTGGTGAAGGAACCCGGTTCCCAGGAGAAGACCGCCTGGCATCAGGACATGGCCTACTTCTCGCTCGCCGGCGATCTCGTCGCCACCACCTGGGTGCCGCTCGACCGCGTGACGGCCGAGACCGGCGCGGTGCGCTACGTCGCCGGCTCGCACCGCGACCGCACGCGCTTCCGGCCCAACACGTTCGTCACCGACGTGTCGTTCGGCGCCGACGACGCGGTCGACGTGCCCGACTACGACGACGAGCGCTTCGCAGGCGGCGCACGCATCGTGAGCTTCGACACGGAGCCCGGCGACGTGATCGTGCACCACGCGCGCACCATCCACGGCGCGGGCGGCAACGCGAGTGCGTCCACGCGTCGGCGCGCGATCTCGGTGCGGTACGCGGGCGACGGCACCACGTACGCACCCGCGCCCGGCGGCGCCAAGGCGCACCACGACACGATGCGCGACGGCGACCCGCTCGACCCGGTCGCCTGCCCCCTCGCCTGGCCCTCCCCCGCGTCCTAGTCTCCGGCGATGCTCTCGCCGCTCGACGACTTCCCCGTCCACCAGGTCCCCAAGCCGATCACCACACCGGCGTCGACCGACCGCCACGTCTACGGCCGCTACTGGTTCGGTGCGCTCGACCGCCAGGGCCGCCACCACGTGGAGATGGCGTTCGGTCGCTACCCGAACCTCGGGGTGACCGACGCGCACCTGTCGATCTCCGCCGGTGACGAGCAGCACTCGTTCCACGCGTCGCGTGAGGCTCCGATCGATCCGACCGACCTGACGGTCGGGCCGTTCCGGCTCGAGATCGTGCGCCCGATGCTCGAACTGCGCGTCACCGTCGCCGACAACGACACCGGCATCACCGCGGATCTCACCTGGCACGCCCGCACCGGCGCGCTCGAGGAGGACCACACGGTCATGACCGACGGCCCTCGCGTCATCGTCGACATGCTGCGGTTCCTCCAGTTCGGCAGTTGGGAGGGCACCGTCACCGCGGGCGGGGTCACGACAACACTGCTGCGCGACGCGACCGTCGGCGTGCGCGACCGTTCGTGGGGCATCCGCCCCGTCGGCGAGCCCGCCGGTGGGCGGCCGGTGAGCCTCGGCGGCGGGAACGCGTGGTTCTGGGCGCCGTGCCACTTCGACGACGAGTGCCGCGTCATCGGGTACTTCCAGAAGCCCGGCGGGCAGATCTGGCGTCCCGACGGTCACACGATCCCCGTGCTCGACCCGGTGCCGCCCACCATCGACGCATCACATCCCGGCGTCGTCCGCCTCGACCCGCTCGGGCAGCGCTTCGACTTCAACCCCGGCAGCCGCTTCATCCACCACGCGGAGTTCGACGTGCGCACCGGCGACGGCGCGGAGTACGTGCTCGAGCTGGAGTCGCTCCGACGCTTCGACATGGTGGGCATCGGCTACACGAGCCCCGAGTGGGGCCACGGCCGCTGGCACGGCGAGCTCGCCACCGCGGGTGAACACTGGCGCTTCTCGGAGCTGGACCCGCTCGACCCGTTCCACCAGCACCTGCACCACATCGTGCGGGCGCGCATCCACGACGAGTCGGGAACGCGCGAGGGCGTGGGCCTGTTCGAGCAGATCCTCTACGGCCCGCACTCGCAATTCGGCTTCTCCGAACTGCTCGACGGCGCGCCGGGTTGATCTCGAGCGAGGAGCGGCCCGCCCGTCAGGGCGTGTTGAAGAAGTGCAGGTACTGGTTCGTGCCCTCGGCGATGGTCACGTAGCCCTTGCCGGAGCGGGTGAAGCCGATCGCCTCGCCCTGGAGCTCCTGCGTGGGCGCGGTGCCGAGCCCCGGCGTGGCACCGAGACACACCTGCTGCGAGAACGCGGCCTCGAGCGGCTGGTCCTTCGGGCGCTGGTACATCAGCACGTGGGTGTACGTGCGCAGCGCGACGGTGTCACCCTGCGGCGTGATGTCGGCGCCGGTGACCAGGCCGGGCAGGAAGCCGAAGCCGATCGTGGCCACCTGAGTGAGCACGGTGGTCGAGCCGGCGGGGAGGTTGACCGGCGCCCGGAACACCTGTGCGCTGCTGGGCGCCTTGGTCACGATGTAGAGCTGGCCGGAGATCGGGTCGACCATGAACGCCTCGGCGTCGTGCGCACCGTCCGGGTAGGTGAACGTGAGCTTCTCCGCGGTGAGCGTGCCGCCGGTGGGCGCGGCCGGGTTCACCGTCGGCTCGAGCATCCGGTACACGTCGACCGTCGCGCGCGTCTTGGTGTTGTCGCCGATGTCGGCCAGGTACAGGAACGGGACATTCGGCGTGGGGCCGGGGCCGACCGCGATGTCCTCCCAGTCGACGTTGTTCGCACCGCTCACGGCATCGGTGCCGAGGTTCGCGCCGTTGGCGCCGACGGCGTACACCTCGGCGGGGTTCCCCGAGTCGTTGTGCACCCAGTACACGTCATCGACGAGGCGGCTCGCGGCGATGCCCGACGCCTCGTCGATGCTCGCGTTCGCGACGGGCCCCGCGCTGGTGGCGACGAGGCGACCGTCGCACGCGGCCTGCAGCACCGGCGGTTTGCACGCGGTGAGCGCGACGGCGCCGAGGGCGATCGCGCCGACTGCGAGAAGGGTTCGACCACGCGCCTGCCGTCGCGCCTGGGACCGGAGTCGGAACATGACGGGAAGCCTACGGGCGGAACCGCCGGTCGAAGGCGTCACGGAGTGCGCGGCGACGCAGGTCACGTTCGTCGGCCGAGACCGGCGGCAGTCCTGTGCGGGCCGCGACCTCGCCGACCTTCACCACCGTGCACTCCGGGATCGGCAGCGTGTCGGTGAGCTGCCAGCGGATGGCGATGTGCCCGTCACGGTGGTGCGCGGTCTCCAACCAGTTGTCGACGCCGGGGTCGCGCTCCGACAGCACGAGGGTGAACGAACCGTCGTCGGCGTAGGCCGCCTGCGCGCACGTGAGCCCGGAGAAGAACCACCGGTAGTCGAACGACTCGTACCAGCCGTTGCCCACCTGCACGTCCCAGTACGGGCACGGGTCGGGCGGGGTCACGTGCACGAGCAACGCCTCGTCGGGCTCGAGGTGCCAGCGCGCCGTGACCGCATTGCCGCCGGGCACACCGCCGCTCGTGGACGTGGGGTCGCCGATGTCCGTCGCGAACGTGTTGATGTTGTCGCCGCCCTTGCCGAGCAGCTCGCCCTGGAACATCGGCAGCATCGCCGCGAAGCTGCCGCCGGCGACCCGCAGCGACGTGACCGCGTCGGCGACGTTGAGCGAGGGCCGCGGGTGTCGCGGGTGGTTCACGTTCTCGATGCGCAGGTCCATCGGGGTGACCGTCTCGTAGGTGCCGAAGAACTGGCGCACGAGCAGACGGTTGCTGTGCTCGTCGGTGGGCACCCAGTTGGCGACACCCTCGGGCGCTCGCGTGGCGCGTACAACTCGAAGGTGCCGTCGTCGGCGATCTCGAGCTCGGTGGAGAACACCGCTTCACCGAATGGCGCCAGGCCCGCGGCACGGGCCGAGGCGCCGCGGCCGATGATCACCGACACCCAGATCGCGCTCCCCCGCGTGCCCGACAGGCGGAAGGTGTCGATGCCGTTGATCGGGGCCGAGATGTAGAGGCCCTGCGGGTTGTCGCCGCCCATCTTGAGGTCGGGCCCGAGCGCGCGCCACAGGTAGGGGTCACCGCCGTCGTTGTTCTCGAAGCCGCTGAACGTGGTGAGCCGCACCATGCGGGCGAGGTGGCGCAGCCCCTCCGCGAGGTCGACCTCGTCGTGGGTGAGCGTGTTGCGCAGCGCCACGGCGACGACGTCGGAGAATGTCTCGAACCATGTGCGACACGCCGCGGTCGCCGCCTCGAGTTGTGCGTCCCAGCCGACATCGCCCGGTTCCTCGCCCACTGCGTCCTCCGCGTGCTCGCCGCATGTCACCATGGCCCGGCGTGATGATGGCATCGCTCGACACCGATGTGCACGACTGGTTCGTCGATCACCGCACGGCTGCGCTCGACGACTTCTTCCGCACCGTCACGCACCTCGGCGCCGCGGCGGTGCTGCTGCCGATCATCGTGCTGATGCTCGCCGCGCTGTTGTGGAAGCGGCGGCCCGACCTCGCGCTGGGCGCAGGCGTCGCCGTGATCGGCACCTGGGTGACGGTGAACCTCGTGCTGAAGCCGCTCGTCGGCCGGGCCCGGCCCCCGCTCGCCGACCGGTTGGTGTTCCCCGGCGACGCGTCGTTTCCCTCGGGGCACGCGGCGAACGCGACCGCGGCGTGGCTCACGCTCGCGTGGGTGCTGGCGAGCCTCGTGGAGCGACGCGCGGCGAAGGTCGCGATCTGGTCGGGTGCGGGGTGCGTCGCCGCGCTCGTCGGCGTGTCGCGCCTGTACCTGGGCGTGCACTGGCCCACCGACGTGGTGGCGGGGTGGGCGATCGGCGGGGCGTGGGTGGCGTGCGGGATCTGGCTCGCCCGTCGCACCCGACACGCCCGTCAGCCCGTGATGTAGCGCTCCGCGAACTTGTAGGTGAGGTCGATCTTCTTGTCGAGCTCGGTGCCGCGCTGGCTGCCGGCGACACCCGAGTCGTCGTCACGGTCGTCCATGAACCAGGGCACGCAGAGCAGACCGGTCACACCCATCGCCTCGGCTTGCTCGATCACGTCGGGCGTCGGCAGCGCGTAGAGACCGATGATGATCTCGAACGGCTCGTCGGCGCGGCCCGCGTGTTGCAGCGCCGCCTTCATGTCGGCGACGCGCACCTCGGCTTCGTCCATCGGGTAGGCGTTGCCGATCCACCCGTCGCCGAACACGGCGGCGCGGCGGATCGCCGCCTTCGAGTGACCGCCGACCCAGATCGGCACCGGCGCGCTGGGCGCGGGCTCGATCATGAGCGGGCCGAAGTCGTAGTACTCGCCGTGGTGCTCGGTCCACCCACCCTTCCAGAGCGCACGCAACGCGGGGATCATCTCGTCGAGACGCTTGCCGCGGTTCGTGTAGTCCTGGCCGGTCTGCTCGAACTCCTCGCGCATCCAGCCCGCGCCCACGCCGAGGTGCACGCGGTTCTCCGACAGCACCGCCGCGGTGCCGACCGCCTTCGCCACGGTGAAGATGTCGCGTGCCGGCGCGATGTAGACCGCGTTGCCGAAGTGGAGCCGCTCGGTGACCGCGGCCATCGCGCCGATCGCCACCCAGTTGTCCGGCCACGCGGTGTCCGGCGGCCAGATCGGGCTGCCGTCGCCGGAGTAGGGGTACGGCGTCGACAGGTCACGGGGATAGAAGATGTGGTCGGAGCACAGGAGACCGTGGATCCCGGCGTCGTCGGCCGCCTTGGCGAGCGGCACGTAGTGCTCCGGTGGCGAGAACGACGTCGACGCCCAGAACTTCATCGGATCCCCCTGGTCACGGCTGCGGACCGGGGCACCCTGCCACAGATCAGGTCTTGACTGCGACCGTCACCACCGCGCCGAGTTGGTCGGTGGCGACGCACGTGCCGTCACTCGTGCACGCGACCGCGAGCAGTCCGGTGGCGTCGACCTTCTGGGGATCGTCCCACCCGCTGCGGGTCATCGTGATCGCGTTGCCGGCGTCGTCCACTGCGAGGCACGTGCCGTCGGTCGGGCACGCGATGGCAGTGAGCCGGTGCTTGCCGACGGGGCGCGGTTGCGACCAGGTGCCGTTGCGCAGGGTCACGACGTTCCCGTCCACGTCGGTGACCTGGCACACCCCCGCGGCCGGGCACGCGACCGCGGTCACCGGCACGGTGTCGATGCTGCGCGGCGCCGACCACTGGCCGCCGCTCTGGACGACCACTCCGTTGGCGTCGTCGAGGGCGACGCACTCCCCTGCGGCCGCCGCGATCGCCACGAGGCCGTGCTGGTCGATCCCGGCCGGCGCCGACCACACGCCGTCGGTCTGCTCCACGACACGGCCCGCACTGTCGACCGCGAGGCAATTCCCACTCTCCGGGCACGCGATCCCGGTGAGCCCCACGGTGTCGACGGCGGTGGGCGCCGACCACTTCCCGGCGGTCATCGTCATCACGTTGCCCACGTCGTCGACCGCGGTGCACGTGGAGGCATCAGTGCAAGCGATGCCGGTCAGGTACTGCGACGGGCCGTCGATCACCAGCGGTGCCGACCAGCTCTTCCCTTGCTGCGCCACGACGTTGCCCACCTGCGACGTCGCCACACACCCACCCGCGGTCGGACACGACACCGCAGTGAGCGCGCCCGAGTTCACCAACGTGGCCTTCGACCACTTCGTACCGTTGGAGGTGACGGCGTTGCCGACGCTGTCGACCGTGGCGCAGAACTTCGTGGACGGGCACGACACCGACGGCATGTCGTAGTACGAGTCGATCTTCTGCGGTGCGCTCCACCCGCCCGCGCCGCTCTTCACGTCGTACGCCACCACGTTCCCCTGCAGGTCGACCGCCCGGCAGAAGCTCTCGTCGTGACACGACACCGACACCATCTCGTTGGTGGCGTCGACGTTCTTCGGCTGCGACCAGCTCGTGCCGTCGTAGGTGAGCGCGTTGCCGTGCACGTCGACGGTCATGCAGAACGTGGTGGACGGGCACGACACCGAGCGCAGCTCGCTCGAGTCGATCTGTTGCGCGGTCCACGTGCCGTTCTTCAGCATCACGGCGTAGTTGGCGCTGTCGACCCCGACGCAGAACGTCGGGTCGGCACACGACACCGAGTAGAAGGCGCCGTGCGTGTCGATCGGGTTCGGTCCGGACCAGACGCCGGTTCCGTTGCCGCCGGCCCAGGTGAACGCGTTGCCGAAGACGTCGACCGCCACGCAGAACGCGTCCGTGGGGCACGAGATCGACACCAGCCCACCCGTGGGCTCGATCGGCTCGGCCGCGGACCACGCCGTGCCGTCGAACGAGAACACGTTCCCGTTGCCGTCGACGCTCTTGCAGAACGACGTGGTCGGGCACGAGACCGAGAGCAGGTTGCCGGCCGGGTCGATGCGAGTGGGCGCCGACCAGCGGCCGTCCTCGTACACGAAAGCGTTGCCGAGCTGGTCGACCGCGTGGCACGTACCGTCGACCGGGCACGACACCGACGCCATGTAGAAGCTCGCACCCACGTGCTCGGGGGCGGCCCACGCGCCGGCGCTCATCGCGATGCTCTTGCCGCGGAAGTCGACGGCCACGCAGGTGTCGGCGTTCGCGCAGGAGACCGCCTCGATCACGTAGTACGAGTCGATCTTCAGCGGCGCCGACCACGCGCCGTTCGCGTAGGTCAGTGCGTTGCCGTAGGCGTCGACCGCATGGCACACCGTGGCGCTCGGGCACGAGATGGAGGTGATGTCACCGAACGGGTCGACGAGTGCGGGCGTCGACCACCGCTCGCCGTTGAAGGTGACGACGTTCCCGGGCACGTCGCTCGCGACGCAGAACGTGGAGCTCGCACACGACAGCGCGTGCAGCGGCGCACTGTCGATCGAGAGCGGCTTCGTCCACTGCTTGCCGTCGTAGGTGAGCGCGTTCCCGGAGTCGTCGACCGCCGCACAGAAGTCGGCCGACGCGCAGGAGACGGTGTGCAGCGACCCGTCGTCGACCTTCTGGGGCGGCGACCAGCTGCCGTTCTGCTCGACGACCGCGTAGCCCTCCGAGTCGGCCGCGACGCACATCGTCGCGGTGGGACACGACACGCTGGTGAGGTACCGACCGCTGTCCATCGGCACCGGCTTCGACCAGGCGCCGTTGCGCAGCTGGCGCGCGTTCCCGGCCGTGTCGACCGCAGTGCAGTCACCCGCGCCGGGGCACGAGACGCTGGTGAGGTAGGCGACCGTCGCGGTGGTGACCGGGGCCGCCCACTGGGTGCCGTCGCCTGCGACCAGGTTACCGACGTTGTCGGCGACCGCGCAGAAGGTCGTCGACGGGCACGAGACCGCGGTGAGGTTGCCGCGCGGCACCTCCACCCGTACCGGCTTCGTCGCCGTCGCTGACGACGCGGGCTTGGTGGGCGTGGGTTTCGTCGCCGCCACGCCGGGCGCGATCCCCACGAAGCTCGACAACGCGACGACACCGGCGCCCAGGACGACCCGCAGGCTCATTGCTCGCACCTTCCCAGTGTCGGAGCGGTGTGGATTGCCCCCGTAGGGCCGAATGGCAGGATTCGGGAACACCGTTTGAGCAACGCCGGGGAATTCCTGGCAGGCTGCGCCTCCCGTCGGACCGACTCGAGGAGTGCCCGTGGCCCAGGTGGAGATCGAACGCGAAGGCGGCGTGCTCATCGTCACGATGAACCGTCCCCAGCGGTACAACGCGATGACGCTCACCATGTTCGCCCAGATGGCCGACGCGTGGCAGGAGTTGCGCGAGGACGACAGCCTCACCTGCGCGATCCTCACCGGCGCCGAGGGCAACTTCTCGGCCGGCATGGACCTGCGGGCGATGGCGGGCGACGAGGACAACGAGGGCGCGATCGACACCGCGACCCGCCTCAAGGACGACCCCGGGTTCGTGTACCGCGGTCTGCTGAAGAACGACCGGCCGTACAAGCCGGTCATCGCCGCGGTGGAGGGCTACGCCTTCGCCGGGGGCACCGAGATCCTGCAGGGCACCGACATCCGGGTGGCGTCCACCAGCGCGCGCTTCGCGGTGTCGGAGGCCAAGCGGTCGCTCTACCCCATGGGCGGCTCCGCGGTGCGCCTGCGCCGCCAGATCCCGTACTCGTGGGCGGTCGACATCCTCGTCAGCGGGCGCGACATCACCGCCGAGGAGGCGCTGCAGATCGGGCTCGTGAGCTACGTGGTGCCGGAGGGCGAGGCACTCGCCAAGGCCAAGGAGGTCGCGGCCAACGTCGCGGCGTGCGGCCCGCTCGCGGTCGAGGCGATCATGCAGGTGCTGCGCGAGACCGAGCACATGAGCGAGCAGGAGGCGTTCGCCTACGAGCAGCCGCTCGGCAACGCGGTGTTCGCGTCGGAGGACGCCAAGGAAGGTCCGCTCGCCTTCAAGGAGAAGCGCGACCCCGTCTACAAGAGGAAGTGACGATGCCCGTCGACCCCCGCACCCCCGTTCTCGTCGGCGTCGGTGTCGCGCACCAGAAGTCCGACGACCCCACCGCCGGGCTCGAGGCCATCGGGCTGATGGGCCTCGCCGCCGAGCGCGCCGCGGAGGACGCCGGCCCCGGCGCGGCGCTGCTCGCCGCCGCGAACGAGGTGATCGTGCCGAGCGGTTCGTGGCAGTACCGCGACCCCGCACGCCTGCTGGTCGAGGGCTTCGGCGCGTCGGGTGCGCAGTCGGTCCTCGCGCAGTTCGGCATCCTGCAGCTCTCGCCGTTCACCCGCGCGTGCGACGCGATCCTCGCCGGCTCGCGCGACGTCGTGCTGATCGCCGGCGGTGAGGCGCGCTTCCGCGCCTTGCGCGGCACGATCACCGGCCAGGGCGAGCCCGACACCACGCAGGACGAGTCGGTCACACCCGACGAGACCCTCGTGCCCGCGCACGAGATCATCACCCGTCAGGAGATCGAGGCGAAGCTCATCAGCGCGCCGTTGCAGTACTCGATCATCGAGGGTGCGTGGCGCACCGCACACGGCCAGTCGGTCGACGAGAACGTGCGCGACACCGCCGAGCTGTGGGCGCGCTTCGCGGCGATCGCCGCGGCCAACCCCGACGCCTGGCGGCGCGATGGCTTCGACGCCGACTTCCTCGCGAACGTGTCCGAGAAGAACCCACCGCTCGCGGCGCCGTACCGCAAGTGGAACGTGTCGCAGTGGAACGTCGACCAGGCCTCCGCGTTCATCGTGTGCGCGAGCGAGGTGGCCGACCGCATGGGCGTGCCCGACGATCGCCGCGTGTACCCGCACGCGATCGTCGAGGGCAACCACATGGTGCCGCTGTCGCACCGCGCCGAGCTCCACCGTTCGGAGCAGGTGCGCCTCAACGGCGAGCGGCTGCGGGAGCTCACCGGCATCAACCCCGGCGACGCGGACTTCGTCGACCTCTACTCGTGCTTCCCCATCGCGGTGAAGGTGCAGGCCGCCGAGCTCGGTATCGACCGCGGGCGCGACCTCACCGTCACCGGCGGCATGACCTTCGGTGGCGGGCCGGTGAACAACTACACGTTCCAGGCCGTGGCCAAGCTCGCGGAGCGCCTGCGTGAGCAGCCCGGTTCAGTCGGGGTCAACACTGCGATCAGCGGGATGATCACCAAGCACGCGGTGGCGATGTGGTCCACCACTCCCCCGGCCGACGGCTTCCGCCACGGCGACGTCACCGAGGAGGCCGCGGCGCGCACCGCGACCGTGGAGCCGCTCGAGGCGCACTCGGGACCGGCGACGGTCGAGGGCTACACGGTGTCGTACGAGAAGGGCGCCGCGGTGTACGCCGCGGCATTGGCCCGCACCGACGCCGGCGACCGCTGCGTGGTGCGCACCGACGACACCGAGCTCGCCGCGGCGATGGCTGCCGACGAGTGGAACGGCCGGACCGTCACCTGCACCGGGAGCCAGTTCCACGCCTGACCCCCTGGCGGGACTGGGCGCACGAGGAGAGTCCGACGCCTCTGGCGGGTCGCGCCGGGTGGGCGCACCGTGAGGAGGTGCTCGGCAGGACGCTCCGCAGCTGCGTGGCGGCCGCCGTCGGCTTGATGCTCACGACGACGGCCCTCCCTGCCGTCGCGCAGATGCCGACGCGCACCCTGCCTTGCTATGTCGCGGTCGGTGCCGATCGGATCGCCTGGTCGAGCGCCGACGCCGCCACCTGGACCAGCGCCCCGATGCCGAAGCTCGCAGAGGTCGCGCTGGCGACCGACGGGCAGCAGGTCGTCGCGGTCGGCGGGCGGAAGATCACCGTCACCAAGGACGGCACCACCTGGAGCGTTCCGCAACGCGTCGGCGCCTCGCTCAACGCGGTGGCGTACGGCAACGGTCGATGGGTCGCGGTCGGCGACGACGGTGCACTCCTGACCAGCACGGACGCGGCCGGCTGGCAGCACGTCGCCCCGGCGACCTCGGAGGACCTCCTCGCGGTCGCGACCAGCGGGACGCAGTGGGTCGCGGTCGGCGGTACCGCGATCCTGACCAGCTCGGACGCCCTGAGCTGGCATGTGGCCGTCACCCGCCACGAACTGCTCGGGGTGGCGACCAACGGGACGTCGTGGGTCGTCGTCGGGCAGGACACCGTGGCGACCAGCGCCGACGGTCGGCGCTTCCACTTCGAGCACCAGGTCTGGAACTTCGGTGTGGTCTCGGATCCGTGGGAGAACAACGGGTTCACCTTCCCGCCGCCCGACCCGCCGCACGTGAGCGCGTCGCCCTCGGTGTGGGTCGCCTGGGGACTCGACTCTTGGGGCGATCCCGGCTCGGTGTTCGCACAGAGCCTCGACGGCCGCTCGTGGAGCTCCATCGAAGGGTGGGCGACCAGACCCACGAACGTGCCGAGCGCCCTGTCGTGGGACGGCACCCGCTGGGTCGCCCTCGTCACGACCTGGCACCCGCCGACCACGACTTCGCCGGGATCGACCGGGTGGGAGATCCGGACGGCCACGACAGACGCGACGGACGCGGCGCTGCTCCCGAGGCTCGCGGACTGGACCGTGACCGCGACAGACGCATCGGGCGATGTGCCCTCGGCGCTCGTCGCAACGTGCGGGGGCTGACCCGGCACCGCGTCGGCTGACCGACTCCGGGTGTCGCTCGGGTCGTCACTCGGGGCGTATCCGGCCCCGGTCCAGCCAGCCGATCAGTGCCGCTGCCGCGATCGCCACGACACCGAGCACGGCGAGGACGACGGCAGCCGTGGTGTCGGGCTGGGTCATCCCGTCGTCCGACCGGCTCTGGGCCACCAGCGCGAACAGGAAGCAGAACAACCCGGCGGTGGCGAGGATCGCCGGGGCCTTGACTCGCGCCCGGGACAACATCGGGTGAGTCTCGCGCGATGAGTTGTGCCGGCGGGGTACGTCTACCAGGCTGACCGAACACCACCTTTTCAGGAGCCGCAATGTCGCGCGTCCGCGTCCACAACTTCTCGATCTCGCTCGACGGGTTCGCCACCGGCGAGCCGCAGTCGCTCGAGTCGCCGTTCGGCCACGCCGGGCAGCGGCTCCACCAGTGGATGTTCGCCACCGACTTCGGTCGCATGATGATCACGGGCGAACCGGGCGGCGGTGAGGGTGTCGACAACGCCTTCGCCCAGCAGTTCAACCCGGGGATCGGCGCCGAGATCATGGGGAGCAACAAGTTCGGCCCGCCCGCGTGGCAGGACGACCCGGAGTGGCGCGGCTGGTGGGGTGAGGACCCGCCGTTCCACACCCCTACCTTCGTGCTGACCCACCGGCCGCGCTCGCCCTTGGAGATGGAAGGCGGCACGACCTTCTACTTCCTCGACGCAACGCCCGCCGACGCGCTCGCCGCCGCGCGCGACGCGGCTCGGGCCGCTGGTGTCGGCGATGACATCCGGATCGGCGGCGGCCCCACCGTGGTGCGCGACTTCCTCGCCGCCGGGCTCGTCGACCACCTGCACGTGGTGGTGGTGCCGATCATCCTCGGGCGCGGCGTGCGCCTGTGGGACGGCCTCGAAGGAATCGAGGAGCAGTACACGGTGGAGGCGGTCTCGACGCCGAGCGGCGTCACCCACGTCACCTTCACCCGCTGAACCTGCATACTGACGACGTGGATCAGCACGCCGCGTTGCAGCACGCCCCGCTCTGGCGGACCGCGGTGTGGACCCTGCGCGCGGCGTACCTCGCACTCGTGACGGTGATCGTCGGCATCTTCGTGAGTGTGTCGGGTGGCGGGTCCGCAGTGCTCGCCGTCGGCATCGGGCTCTGGCTCGTGACCGCCATCACCACTGCGGTGTGTTTCACGAGGGCACGGGCGCAACTCGCGGAGCCCCGACCCGGCTTCGTCGCGATCCGCTCGATGCTCCTGCACGACAGCATCCCCCCGAAGCCATCCGCATAGCCCACCGCCCCCTCCTTCTCCGAGGTTGCGACACCAGACCAGAACAACGATCGTCTGGTGACGCAACTTCCGTTACGCGGGCGGGTCGAGGAAGCCGGTGAGGCCGGTGGGCGTGTGCGGGCCGAAGGTGGCCTGCTCCAGCACGCCGATGCCGACGCGATCGCCCCAGGTCGCGCGCACGACGTTCTGGATGTGCATCGACGTGGGCGCGAGCGGGTCGAACTCGTCGAGCGCGATCGACTCCCGACCGGTCTCCAGCTCGCCGTGGCTCGAACCGTGCGCCCACTTCGGGTGTCCCGAGTAGCCGATGCCCCGCATGCGGAACGTGTAGAGCGTCTCCAGCACGATCGTGTGCTCCTCGCCCGACTTCTCGACGAGGCGCAGCGTGGTGCGCGCCGACTCCCGCTTGCCCGGCTTCCACTCGATGTCGTAGTGGAGCTCTTCCATCTCGGTGGTGGGGTCGACGCCGTAGGTGGGCGCGTCGGGCGACTCCAGCAGAGGCACGATCAGCGCGCTCTGCAACCAGCGCGTGCCGTCCTCGTGCTCGTGCAGCGCGAGGTGCGTGCACACGTCGTCGAAGTGCAGCGGTGCCCAGAGCCAGAACGCGCGCGGCATCTGCGCCGGGCGGTTCGTCTCGAACGCGGTGCCGACGGGTCGGGTGCCCCACGAGCGGTCGCGGGTACCGGTGACGCGCGCCGGATCGACCACGATCTCGCGGCCGTCGACCACGATCGTGCCCTCCCACGTGCCCCACTGGGTGAGGCGGGTGTTGTCCATCGTGATGATGCCGTCGCGCACGATCTTCTGGCGCGGCTCCTCCAGCGCGACGGTGCGCGCCCGGAACGTGAGGTCGGCGCTGATGCCGTGCTCGTTGGGCTCCACCACGAACCGGATGACGCGCATCGGTTCGGTGACCTCGACCCGCAGCGGCCCGATCTCGGTCTTGCGGTCGAACGGCATCATCCCGGAGGCGAACACCGAGTGCTCCACCCCGTCGATCACGATCGAGAACGCGGCGTCGATCACGCCTCGCACCGGGTAGTGACCCATCGCGCCACCGATGAAGAACGCGCCGTCCTTCTCGTGCCCGTTGAAGAAGTAGCGGTCGTAGTGGTTCGGGTCGCCGGTCGCAGGGTGCGCGATGGGATCGCCCGAGGCGTGGATGGGGAAGTCGTCGAACGGCGTCAGCATGGGCGACGGTCTAGTCGCCCGACGCGAGCCCGCTCAACTGCGGGTGATCAACCCGGCAGCAACACCTTCGTGAGGAAGCCGACCGCGTCCTGCCACGACTGCGCGGCGGCCTCGGCGTTGTGGAAGGTCGCGCCCTCGGCGCAGAAGGCGTGCTGCGCGTCGGGGTAGGTGAAGATCGTGCCGTCGACACCCCACTGGTCGAACCGTTGGCGCAGTTCGGGGAGCCGTTCGGGCGGGAGCACCACGTCGAGGTCGCCGATCATGAACGCGATCGGGCACTGCACGTTCCACAAGAGGTCCATCGCGTGCACCGGGTGGCGGGCGTCGATGGTCTCGAACCACGGCTGGCTCGGGAAGAAGCACACCGCGGCGGCGAGGTCGTGGCGGAGGCACGGCAGGAACATGGCCATCGTGGCGCCGGTGCAGTACCCCCAGCTCGCGATGCGGGTGGCGTCGACGTCGTCGCGCGCCGCGAGGAACTCGAGCGCGGCGAGCTCGTCCTGGACCGCGACGCGGAAGTCGAGCGCGTCGATGTGCGCCACCATGTCGTCGATGTCGCTGTAGTCCTCGGGATCGGCGGGGCCGGTGCCGCGGTAGTAGTCGGCCACGATCGCGACGAAGCCCAGGTGCGCCAACGTCGCCGCGATCCGTCGGATGAAGGAGTTGGGGCCGGTGCCCTCCTGGCCGATCACCACGCCGGGGTGCGGGCCGGGCGCGGTCGGACGGGCGAGGAAGGTGGGCGTGGTACCGCCACCGACGGCGAGGTCGAACTGCTCGGTGACGACGTCGTCGTAGGTCTCCGAGTCGGGTGCGGGGAACGGCTGCTGCGTCATGCCGCGGAACCTATCCCGATGGCAGACTCCGGCGCATGAGCACACCCACGCCCGAGAACAAGGCCAAGCTCGACGGCCACGCCGCCGCCGAGCTCACCTTCGACCTCGACGCGGTGATGGCCACCGTCGACACCGACTGCGAGTACGAGTGGCAACCGCAGGGGCTGCGCCTGACCGGCCGCGACGAGTGCCGGCGCATGTACGCCGCGTTCCTCCCCCGTTGGCAGGCGCTCGAGCGCGACCGCGGGTTGCGGTTCGAGGTGCGCAGCGAATTCTGGAACGACGAGGCGCGCATCCGCGAGCAGGTCGCGTTCATCCGCCCTGAGGGTGGCGGCGACGAGGTGCGCCACGACTTCGTGGTCGTCGTGCTGTGGGGCGCGACGGGTGTCCGCGGCGAACGGACCTACGCGTCGGAGGAGTTCCACCGGCTGATGCTCGGCGACGACTGCTTCGACTCGCTCAGTCGGGGTTGATCCCCGCCTCGCCCAACACCTCGTCGGTGTCGGCGCCGAGCGCGGGTGCGGGGCGTCCGAGCGACGGGCGTTCGCCGTCGAACGTGATCGGCGTGGAGTACTGGAGCAGCGTGCCCTCGGTGGGGTGCTCCATCTCCTCCCAGAAGCCGACGGCGTCGAGGTGCGGATCGTCGAAGAGGTCATCGACGCGGTTGTAGGGCACCGCCGGGATGCCGACCGCGCGCAGGCGCTCGAACCAGTTCGCGGTGGTGTCGTGCACCAGCGCGTCGGCGACGATGCCGTAGAGCTCCTCGAGGTGCGCGGTGCGGTGCTCGAGCGTGCGGTACCGGTCGTCGGCCGCGAGGTCGGGCCGGTCGATCATCGCGAAGAAGTCGGCCCAGTTGCGGTCGCTGTACACGACCACCGCGAGGTGGCCGTCGGCGGTGGCGAACGGGCGGCGTGACGGACTGGCGATGCGCACGTAGCGCGCCTCGCCGAGCGGCGGCAGGAAGGTGCGCCCCCAGAGGTGTTCGACGAGGCCGAACGACGTGAGCATCTCCGTCATCGGCACCTCGATCGTGGAGCCCTCGCCGTCGATGGTGCGCCGGTGCAGCGCGGCCGAGATCGCGAACGCCGCGCTGAGCCCGGCGATCTTGTCGGCCATCGCGTTGGCGACGTACGACGGCTCCCCCACCATCCACTCCTGCGCGCCCGCGATGCCGGCCGCCGCCTGCACGATGTCGTCGTAGGCGGCGAGTGACGAGTAGGGGCCGTCGCCGCCGAAGCCGCGGATCGCACAGTGGATGAGCTCGGGGTGGCCGGCGCGCAAGGTGTCGGGATCGGCGCCGCAGCGCGCCGCCGCCTCGACCCGCATGTTGTGCACGAACACGTCGGCGCCGTCGCACAGCTCCTTCAGCGTGCGGCGGCCGTCGTCGGTGGTGAGGTCGAGCACGACGCTGCGCTTGTTGCGGTTGCAGGTGAGGAACACCGCGGCCATGCCCGGGTGGGCACGGGGGCCGAGGTCGCGGGCCGAGTCGCCCGAGGGCGACTCGATCTTCACGACGTCGGCGCCGAGGTCGGCGAGGAGCAGGGTGCCGTAGGGACCCGAGACCACCGTGGTGGCGTCGACGATCCGGACACCTTCGAGGGGCGGTCGGTGCACCGCAGGAGCATACGGAACGGTTCCCCTCTAACCTCCGCTCATGGCCAAGCGCACCGCCCCCACCGTTCCCGACCTGCACGGCAAGACCATCCTGATCACCGGTGGCAACACCGGCATCGGCCTGGAGACGGCAGTGGCGCTCGCCCGGGCCGGCGCGACCGTCACGATCACCGCGCGTGATGCCGCCAAGGGGAAGGCCGCGGTCGACGAGATTCGCTCCCGCAGCGGCAGCACCGACGTCGACGTGATGGACCTCGACCTGGCGTCGTTCGCCTCCGTGCGCGAATTCGCGCCGAAGTACGCCGCCGACCACCCGTCGCTCGACGTGCTCGTGAACAACGCGGGGCTCATGCTCACGCAACGACGCGTCACCGAGGACGGCAACGAGATGACGTTCCAGGTGAACCACCTCGGGCCGTTCCTCCTCACGAACCTGTTGCACGACCCGATCGTCGCCGCCGGCAGGGCAGGTGGGGCCCGCGTGGTGAACGTGTCGTCCGACGCGCACAAGCAGGGCGGCAAGACCCTCGACTTCGACGACCTGCAGTCACCCGGCGGCGTGAGCGCGACCAACTCGATGAAGGTCTACGGGCGCACCAAGCTCGAGAACATCCTCTTCACCCGTGAGCTCGCCCGCCGCTGGGCCGACGACGGCGTGAAGAGCAACGCGGTGCACCCCGGGTTCGTGCGCAGCGGCTTCGGTCGCGACGGCGACGGCGGCAAGCTGTTCGACCTGATCATGCCCGTGATCGGCCTGCTCGCGTTGAGCCCCGAGCAGGGTGCCTACACGTCGGTCTACGTCGCGTCGTCACCCGAGGTGGAGGACGTCACCGGCAAGTTCTTCGCCAAGTGCAAGGAGCTCACGCCCAGCGCCGCCGCCCAGGACGACGCCGCCGCCGCCAAGCTCTGGGACGTCTCCGCCGACCTGACGGGACTCACCACCCCTTCTTGACCGAACTTGCGTCGAGGCGCCCGGCTGTATCGGGATTTGCGACGCAAGTTCGGTGGGTCAGGGGGTGGCTTCGGGGCGGAGGGTCGGGAAGAGGATCACTTCGCGGATGCTGGTGACGCCGGCGAGCAGCATCGTCAGGCGGTCGATGCCGATGCCCAGCCCACCGGTGGGCGGCAGGCCGTACTCCAGCGCGCGGAGGTAGTCCTCGTCGATCGTGCCGGCCTCGGCGTCGCCCGCGGCGCGCGCGGCGGCCTCGAGCTCGAAGCGCTCGCGCTGGTCGATCGGGTCGTTGAGCTCCGAGTACGCGTTGGCGAGCTCGTGGCCGTTGGCCACCACCTCGAAGCGCTCCACCAACGTGGGGTCGTCGCGGTGCACACGCGCCAGCGGCGACGTCTCGCGCGGGTGGTCGAGCACGAACGTGGGGCGCACGAGCTTGTCCTCGACCCGCTCGTCGTAGACCTCGTGAGTGAGCCGGCCCGCGCCCCACGACTCCTTGTAGGTGAGTCCGAGGCCGTCGAGCACCTTGCGCGCGTCGGCGACGTCCATCGCCGGGTTGATGTCCACGCCCACGTGCTCGCGGATGAGGTCGACCATCGTGCGACGGGGCCACGGTTCGGCGAGGTCGAACGTCTCGCCGCGGATCTCCAACATGGTGGTGCCGTTCGCCGCACGCGCCGCCTCGACGACGAGCGCCTCGGTGAGCTCCATCATGTCGTGGTAGTCGGCGAGCGCCTGATACGCCTCGAGCATCGTGAACTCGGGGTTGTGGCTGGTGTCGATGCCCTCGTTGCGGAACACCCGACCGATCTCGAAGACACGCTCGAACCCGCCGACCACGAGCCGCTTCAGGTGCAGCTCGAGCGCGATGCGCAGGAAGAGGTCGAGGTCGAGCGCGTTGTGGTGCGTGTGGAACGGACGCGCGGTCGCGCCGCCGAGCTCGTGCTCGAGCACCGGCGTCTCCACCTCCACGAACCCGTTCGCCGCGAGGTGGCGACGGATCGCCGCGACCGCCGCGAAGCGCACCGCGAACACGCGCCGGGCGTCGTCGTTCACGATGAGGTCGACGTAGCGCTGGCGGAACCGCGTGTCGACGTCGGAGAGGCCGTGCCACTTGTCGGGCAGCGGGCGCAACGCCTTGGCCAGCAGCTGGAACCCGCTCACCTTCACCGACAGCTCACCCTTGCGGGTGGTCATCACCGTGCCCTCGACGCCGACCCAGTCGCCCAGGTCGAGCTCGTCGAACGCGGCGTGCGCCTCCTCGCCGATGACGGCCCGCGACACGAACAGCTGGACGGTCTCGTCCTGGTCCTTGATGGTGGCGAAGGTGAGCTTGCCCTGGCGGCGCAGCAGCATGATGCGGCCGGCCACCTTCACCGGGATCTCGGTCTCGGTGCCGGCCTCGAGCTCGCCGTGCTCGGCCCGCAGCTCGCTCAACGTGCAGGTGCGGTCGAAGCGCACCGGGTAGGGCTCGGCGCCGGCCGCCCGGGCCGCCTCGACCTTGCCGAGCCGACGGGCGCGCTCGCCCGGCACGTCCTGCGCGTCGGCGGCGTCGGTGCTCGCGGTCTCGGGGGTCTCGTCGGTCGGCTGGTCGTCGGGCATCCGGGTGATCGTAGGAGAGGCGCGCGCCACTCCCGGGCACCGTTCCCGTACGAAATTCGGCATTCGATCGGTAGGATGCCGCCGCGCACACCGGGACCGCCGTGTCCCCCACCTGGCCAGGAGGCCCCATGGATGCCGTCATCGTCGCCGCCGCCCGCACCCCCATCGGCCGGGCCAACAAGGGGTCCCTCGTCGACTGCCGGCCCGACGACCTCAGCGCGCTCATCGTGAAGTCGGTGCTGAGCAAGGTCCCGGCGCTCGACCCGGCCCTGGTCGAGGACGTCATCTGGGGCTCGGCCCAGCCGTCCGGCGCGGCCGGGTACAACATGGCCCGCGTCATCGCCATCCTCTCGGGCCTCGACGGCGCGCCCGGCGTCACCGTCAACCGCTACTGCTCGTCGTCGCTGCAGACCATCCGCATGGCCGCGCACGCGATCAAGGCCGGCGAGGGCGACGTGTTCGTCGCCGGTGGTGCCGAGACGGTCAGCCAGTTCAAGCTCGGCATGTCCGACGGCGGCCCCGGCACCCACAACCCGCTCTTCGAGCACGCGGAGGCCCGTACCTCCGAGCGCGCCGCGGGCGGTCCCACGTGGAGCCCGATCGACGGCCTCCCCGACGTCTACATCGCGATGGGCCAGACGGCCGAGAACGTGGCGCAGTACGCCAACGTGTCGCGTGAGGCGCAGGACGAGTTCGCCGCCCTCTCGCAGCAGCGGGCGGTCGAGTCGCAGAACAACGGCTTCTTCGAGCGGGAGATCACCCCGGTGACCCTCGCCGACGGCACGGTCGTGTCGAAGGACGACGGCCCGCGCGACGGCACCACCGTCGAGAAGCTCGCGCAGCTCAACCCGGTGTTCCGCCCCGACGGCACCGTCACCGCGGGCAACGCGTGCCCGCTCAACGACGGCGCCGCCGCCGTGATCGTGATGAGCGAGGCCAAGGCCAACGCGCTCGGTATCCAGCCCCTCGCCCGCATCGTGTCGAGCGGCGTGTCGGCGCTCGACCCCGAGATCATGGGCCTCGGCCCGATCGAGGCCATCAAGCAGGCCCTCGGTCGCGCCAAGCTCACGGTCGACGACATCGACCTGTTCGAGATCAACGAGGCGTTCGCGGCGCAGGTGGTGCCCTCGGCCCGTGACCTCGGCATCCCCTACGAGAAGCTCAACGCGCACGGTGGCGGCATCGCCCTCGGTCACCCGTTCGGCATGACCGGCGCCCGCATCATGACCACGCTGCTCAACGGCCTCGAGGACGGCAACGGCCGTTACGGCGTCGAGAGCATGTGCGTCGGCGGCGGCCAGGGCATGGCCATGGTGGTCGAGCGCCTCTAGGCGACCGCCCGGTCGGAGGTGGCCGAAAAGGTTCCGAACCGCCTCCGCACATTTCGGTAATACGAGGGCCAGGGTGTTCGCACCCTGGCCCTCGTCGCGCCCATCGGCGTAGCGTCACCGCTTCCCCTACGAGGAGGCAGTGGACATGGGCAAGTTCGCCAAGGACTTCCGCGACTTCATCATGCGCGGCAACGTGCTCGACCTGGCGGTCGCCGTGGTGATCGGTGCCGCGTTCAACGCGGTCGTCACGTCGATGGTCAACGACATCATCATGCCGATCGTCGCCGGCATCATCGGCAAGCCGAGCTTCGACGACCTCACGTTCAGCCTCGGCGACGCGACCGTCTTCTACGGCAAGTTCCTCACCGCGCTCGTGAACTTCCTGATCATCGCGGCGACGATCTTCGTGATCATCCGCGCGTTCGAGAGCCTCCAGAACCGTCGCAGCAAGGGCGAGGTCGAGGAGCCCGCGGCGATCAAGACCGACGAGGTCATCGTGCTCGAGCAGATCCGCGACCTGCTGGCGGAGCGTTCAGCTGGTTAGGCAGTCGTGAGCCGCAAACCTGCGGCGATCAGGGAGTCGTGAACGCCGGGTTGAGGCACTGCACCGCGCTGGCGGGCGGGACGTCGAACGCCTTCTTGTAGTTGGTGAAGACGTTCTGCACCGTCGCGTGCGGGTAGAGCACCTCGGCCACGGCGTCCTCGCCGCCGTCGGCCCCGGTGATCGGGTAGGTGCCGATCACCTGCACGTCGGTGAAGTTGAGCTTCAGCGCGGTGAGCTGGCTCTTGATCACGAGCAGGATCTGACGAGCCTCGTACCGTGCCTCGTCGGACGTCGTGCGCTGCCCGGGAGGGAGCGTGGTCGTCGTCGTGGTGTCGGGCACGTCGGTGGAGGTGGTCGTCGTCTCACCCGGCACCGTGGTGGTGGTGCTCGTGGTGGGCGGCGGCACCGTGCACGTGGCGGTGCCCGTGGGCAGCGGTGGCGCGCCGTTGTTGATGGCCCACGTGACGGTGAGCACCTGACCGGCCTGGTAGTCGACCTGGAAGCGCTCGTCGTCGGGCACACCGCGGTTGCTGGGGCCGAGCTGCTGCTTGCCGAGCATCTTCTGCTGCAGGATCTCCGACTTCTGCGAGTCGGGGATCGTGGTGGTGGGCGGTGCCGTGGTGGGCGGCGCCGTCGTGGGCGGGGCGGTGGTCGGCGGCGCCGTGGTGGGCGCGGCCGTGGTGGGCGCCACGGTGGTGGGCGGCGCGAGCGTCGACGGCGGCGGCACCACGGTGACGGTGGGCGGCGGCGCCGTGGTGGTGGTCACCGGCGGCTTCGTGGTGGTGGTCGTGAGCGGCACCGTGGTGACGGTGGTGACCGGCGCGAGCGTGGTGCTCACAGGCGGCTTCGTGGGCACGGCGACGTCGTTGTTGTTGCTGGAGTCGCCGCCGCGCAGCGCGAAGAACGACACGAGGCCGATGGCCCACAGCGCGAGCACCGCACCGGCGATGATGCGCGCGGCCGTGACCAGCTGCTCGCCCTTGCGGGTGCCCTGCGACCGGCGGATGGAGTCGGCGGCGCGCTGCGCGAGCACGAAGGCGACGATCGTGCCGATGAGCGGGATGACGATCGAGACGCACGCCCACACCAATGCCGCGACGGCGAAGGGCTCATTGCGCGGCGGCTCGCCCCAGCCGCCCGATCCGCCGGCACCACCGGCGTAGGTGGGCTCGGGCTCGGGCCCGACCGGCACGTTGCCGGTGTCACCGCCCTGCCAGTCGTTCGGGTACGGCTCTTCGGGGAACTCGCCCCCGGGCGGCAGGTTGGACATGGGCGGGAACAGTACCGACTCGCACGCTCGTTTTGGTGTAGCCCCCACGACGCCGTCGGTAGGCTCGGACGATGGCCCCCACCACCACCGCTTCCCGGAAGAAGAAGGTCGCGATCCCGATCACGGGCGACGCCGAGGCCGACCAGTTCCTCGTCGACGACCCGCTCGCCCTCCTGATCGGCATGTTGCTCGACCAGCAGGTGCCCATGGAGTGGGCGTTCCGCGGCCCGTCCACGCTGCGCACGCGCCTCGGCCACCTCGACGCCGGGAAGATCGCGGCGATGAGCCCGGAAGACCTCGAGGCCGTCTTCAAGGAGAAGCCCGCGCTGCACCGCTACCCCGGGTCGATGGCCAAGCGCACCCACGCGCTGTGCGTCGCCGTGGTGGACGACTACGGAGGCGACGCCGCGAAGATCTGGAAGGGCACCAAGGACCCGGCGAAGGTCTACGCCAACATCCGGGCGCTGCCCGGCTACGGCGAGGAGAAGGCGAAGATCTTCTACGCCATCCTCGGCAAGCGACTGCGCGTCGCACCCAAGGGCTGGGAGGAGTACGCCGCGCCGTTCTCCGACGAGCAGCCGCGCTCCGTCGCCGACATCGACTCACGCGAGGCGTTCGCAGAAGTGCGCGCGTGGAAGCAGGCGAAGAAGGCCGCCGGCAAGACCAAGCAGGACTAGCTACGCCGCGCCCTTGAGGCGGCGGAGCACTGCGGCGGCGGTGCGCTTGCCCGAGAACAGCGCCCCCTGGATGGCCGGGGTGTCGCGGTGGTCGCCACACACGAACACGCCGTCGCCGAGGTCGACGCGCTGCTTCGGCGAGAAGCCGGGACGCTGGTCGGGGTGCGCGTGCGCGATGCGGTACGTGTGCAGGTGCTCCCAGCCGTCGACCGCGCCACCGAACCAGCCGCGCAACTGCTGACGCACGGCCGACTCCACGCCTTCGCGGTCGACCGGCCCGAGCACCTCGGCCACGACCAGGGCGCGACCCGATGGCGCGTAGCTCGGCGCGACGTTGCTCATCACCGCCACGGTGCCGGCGGGGCCGGAGCGGTCGCCGTCGAGCATCACGAGCTTGTCGGGCACGGGCGGTGCGTCCGCGGCGAAGTACACCGCGGTCACCGCACGCGACGCGACCCGGGGCAGGCCGAGCAGCTGCACGGCGCCCGGACCTTCGGTCGCGACCACCAGCGCCTTGGCCGTGACCCGCTTCCCGCCCTCGAGCACGGCCGTGGTGCCGTCGACGGCGGCGACGGTGGTGCCGAGCCGGATCGCCCCGGCGGGGACGTCGGCCGCGAGCTGGTCGGGGATGGCCTGCATGCCGGCGGCGGGCACCGCGGCGTCGCCCTCGGCGAGCATGCGCAGGATCACCGCGGCCCGCCGGAACGGCACCTCGAGGAGCGGGTCGAGCTGGATGCCGCCGAGCAGGGGCACGAAGAACTCGTCGATCATCGTGTCGGAGAACCCGCGGGCGACGAGGGCCTCCAACGTGGTCGGATCGTCGGTCCCCGCCGGCGGCTTGCGCAACAGGTCGGCGGGCGAGCCCCGGCGGATGTCGGTGACGAGCTTGAGCAGCCGCGCCTTGTCGAGCGGCGAACCCACCGGGGCGACCGCGGTGGCGAACGCGTGGCGGGGGCGTCGCTGCGGATCGGTGACGTGACGCAGCTTGCCGTTGACGCGGACCAGCGCGCCCGGCTCGAACCGCTGGAGCGCGAGCTTGCGCGTGTCGAGCTGGTGCTGCAGCTCCGGGTAGGCGGTCAGCGCGACCTGGAAGCCCCGGTCGAGGAGGAAGCCGTCGCGCGCGTCGGTGCGCACGCGACCGCCGACCCCGTCGGCGGCCTCGAGCACCGCGACCTCGATGCCGCGGAACGACAACGCACGTGCGCACGCGAGGCCGGCGAGGCCGGCGCCCACGATGCACACGTCGACATGCTCAGACAGTGGTGTCCTCCGTCTCGCTGTCGTCCACTGTTCCCTCGGCCGGCAGCGTCGAACCCCGAGCGAGGAACGACACCGCGGCGAGCGCCACGATCAGCAGCACCAGGAGGAACACGGTGACGCCGAGCGTGGGGTTCTCCCACAGGTAGTACACGAGCACCGCGAAGATCACGAGGCCGATCTGCACGCCGCGCTTGTTCTCGGTGACCCACTTGGCGAAGGGTCCCGGCGTGTAGCCGTGCTCGTCGGCGGCGTGGCGCAGGCTGCCGATCCCCCGGCTGCCCATGGCCCGCAGCTTCATCGCCCCACCGCTCGATCCCGACAACCACGTGCCGAACGCGAGCACCAGGCCGATGATCCCGAGGATGATCACGGCCGCGCGCAGGTTGCGCAGCAGGATGTCCCACACCGCCGCCGCGGCCTTGCCGTTGCCGCCGGGCGGGGTGGCCGCGTCGAGGTAGAAGTAGCGGCCGATCTTCAGCAGCACCAGGGTGAACGCGGCGCCGAAGAACAGCACCATCGACGCCCGGATGAACCCGCGGCGGCGGGGCCGCACCAGCAGCGCGGAGCCGACGAAGCACGCGATGGCCAGGATCGGCAGGAGCCACGCGATCGCGTTCAGGAGCTTCGACGCGGTGCGGGCCTGGTCGATGCCACCGGCGTCGATCAGCGTGACCGTGCGCTTCACGGGCGGCACGCTCACGTTCTTGAGGAAGCCGAGGCCCTTCTCGGTGAGCTTCGTCTTCGCGACCTCGATCACGTTCGTGAGATCGAGGGTGATCTTGCCGTCCTTCAACTTGGCCGGCCCGGCGTTCACGCCGTTCTGGTCCTTGAGCACGGCGACGAGTTGCGCGTGGGCCGCGCGGTTCATGCCGTCCCACAACGACTGGAATTGGCTCGACTGCAGCAGCTTCTCGGTGATCTGCACCGCGTAGCCCTGCGCCTGGCTGGCGATGGTGTCGCCGAGGAACTTGGCGCGCTTGGGCAGGACGCCGCTGATCTTCTGCGACACGTCGACCGACGAGAACAGCGCGTCGACCGCACGCGTGGCGACGACGTTCTGGATGTCGGGGTTGTCGGCCAGCGGCGCGACCGTGCTCACGTAGCGGTCGGTGTTGAGCAGCTGGTTGCGCGACCAGATCGCGACCGCCGACAACGGCACCAGGATGAAGCCGACGACGAGGAGCAGCACGGCGACGGCGCGCTGCCAGCGCGGCACGCCGTTCTTCAGGTGCTTCTTCGCCGGCTTCTCCGGTGCCGGCTCGTCGGTCGCCGCAGCCGCCGCAGCGGCGGGCGCGGCCTCCGTCTTCGCCTCGACGGCCTGGGTCTCCGCCTCCGCGGCCTCGGTGGGCGACTCGACCGCTTCGGTCTTGGCCTCGGCCGCTTCGGTGGGCTGTTCTTCGGGAGCGTTGGGGGTGGTCTCGTCGTCGGCCATCAGGCGAGCGCCTTCTTGAGGTCACGGAACCGGAACGCGCTCACGAGATCGACGACGCCCTTCACGATCGCCCAGATCCCGATGATGGTGACGAGCAGCAGCACGGAGCGGTCGGGGTTGCCGATGGCCCAGGCACCCAGGCCGATGCCGATCACGCCGCTCACCAGCCCGAGCCACCAGCCGTGCACATGCGTGTGCGACAGCGCGATGACGACGTCGAAGATCCCACGGATCAGCAGGTACCACGCCACGAACACCGACAGCACCACGAGCGTGGGGCCGGGCCACACGATGGTTGCGATGCCGGCGCCGATGGCGACGATCCCGGTGATGATGGCGAACACCCGCCAGCCGCCTTGCAACACCGTTGCCACCGCGAACTGCGCGAACGCGCCGAGCCAGAAGGCGATGGAGATGATGATGGCGACCGCGGTGATCGAACCGGGCCGCAGCGACAGGATGAAGAATCCGAGCAGCAGCCACAGGATCCCGACGATCATGAACAGCCACCAGGTGCTGGCGTAGGCCTGCGCGACGGCGCGTTCCTCGTCGGGTGTCAGGTCGATGCGCATGGACATGGATCGCTCCCTTCGGCACCACCCCCGAGTGGCGCCACAACGTGCGCATTATGGTCCGCCGCGGCTCGCACCGGCCGGATGCACACCCACAATTTGCACACCGTCGCTCGCACGTACGCTGCTGCCGTGACCGCACCCGCTCCCGGCGACCACTTCCCGTTCGGCAGCTATCGCCGGCGCACGCGCCTGGTCGCGACCTCGCCCCCGTCGTCGAGACCGGCATGGAGGACGACCTCCACTACTTCAAGGTGCGACTCGAACACGACGGCGAGCGCGTCACGCGGGTGAGCGCGGAATCGGTCCGGCAACCGTGGTCGACGTGCCACGAGGCGGCGGAACCACTCCGCGTGCTGGAGGGCATGGCCCTCTCCCCCAGTTGCCTCGCCGCCGGGGCGGTCACCGACGCCACGCACCACTGCACGCACATGTTCGACCTCGCCGGCCTCGCGGTCGCGCACGCGTGGCGGGTGCGGGAGGGCGGCGCGACGCGGCGGCAGTACGACGTGGCGATCCCCTACGTGCCGTTGCGCGACACCACCGCACCGCCGTGCGAGGTCACCTTGCAGCGCGACGGCGCGCCCCTGTTCACCGTCGAGATGGCGCGCGGGAAGATCACCGGGCCGGAGCCGTTCGGGAGCGCCGACGCCCGCGGTGGCTTCTTCCGCTGGGCCGAGGCCACCCTCGCGCCCGACGACGCCGAGGCCGCGATCATCCTCAAGCGGGTGTCGCTGATCGGCCTCTCACGCGGAATGGACCTCGACCGCTACGAACGCGCCGTCGACATGCCGACGGTCGCGCCGGTGTGCTGGACCCAGCAGCCCGAGCGGGCACCGGTGGCGTTCCGGGTGAAGGGCATGATCCGCGACCACGACCCCGCGCCCAACGCGATGCTCGCGAGCGGCCCCGAGTGATCAGACCCGGCCGATCACCTGCTCGCCGAACGCGGCGAGGGTGTCGGGCTGGGCAAAGTCGCTGAACCACACGTAGAAGCGCTCCACACCGCTCGCCGCGTGCCCCGCGAAGTGCTCGACGATCTCGTCGCCGTTGCCGATCACGAGTCCGTTGCGCCAGTTGAAGCGCTTCTTCGCCGTCTCGGTGAGCTCTTCGCGCCGGTCCTCCGAGGGGATGAACACGATCATCGTCTGCGTGGACACGCGCGCGTTCCCCGCCTCGGGGCGCTTCTCGTCGACGCGCTCGAGCTCGTGGATCGGCACGTTCCACCAGTCGGCGTGCTCGCGCACCAGCGCCATCGTCTTCTTGCCCACCCCACCGATGACGATCGGGATGCGAGTGAGCGGTGTGGGCAGCTGCTGCCCCTCGGTCACGTCGAACCACGTGCCGTGGTAGTCGAACTTCTCGCCCGACCAGCACGCCTTGATCACGTCGAGCGTCTCGCGCATGCGGTCGACACGCTCGGCCGGCGCGGTGGGCGCGATGCCGAACGTGTGGAACTCGTCGACGACCGATCCCCAGCCCAGCGCGAGCTCGAACCGCCCGCCCGACATGTGATCGATGCCGACGGCCTGGCGCGCCAACACCACCGGGTGACGGAACGCGTCGCACAGCACGAGGTGGCTCTGCGTCATCCGCTCCGTCTTCGCCGCGAGCCAGGTGGCCGTCGTCATCGCCTCGTACATCGGCTGGTCGAACGCGAGCGGCGGCGCCAGGTGGTCCATCCCCGCCATCACCGTGAACCCGGCGGCCTCGGCGGCCTGCGCGCGCTCCACGAGCCCCTCGGGGCTCATGCGCATCTGCGGGAGGAAGAGGCCGAACTCGACGGTCATTCGCACAGCTCCAGTGCTCGTTCCTTGGCCCAGCGGTAGTCGGGCTTGCCGGCGGGGGTGCGCTGCAGCGCGTCGAGCACGAAGATCTGCTTGGGCACCTTGTAACCGGCGATGACAGTACGGCAGTGCGCCTCGATGTGGCCAAGGTCGTGGTCGACGTCGCCTTCCCGGAACGACACCAGCGCCACGACGCGCTCACCGAATCGCTCGTCGGGCACGCCCACCACCACCGCGTCGAACACGCCCTCGTGCGACTTCAGCGCACCCTCGACCTCCTCGGGGAACACCTTCTCGCCGCCCGTGTTCACCACCTGGCTGCCGCGCCCGAACACCGTGATGGTGCCGTCGGCCTCGATGGTGGCGTGGTCGCCGGGGATCACCCAGCGGCGGCCCTCGGCGTCGGTGACGAAGGTGGCCGCGGTCTTGGTCTCGTCCTTGTGGTAGCCGAGCGGGATCCGGCCGCTGCGGGCGAGCATGCCGTGCACTCCCGAACCGGGGACGACCTCGCGCAGGTCGTCGTCGAGCACCGTCGTGCCGGGACCGCGGGTGAACTGGCCCTTGCCGCCGGTGCCCGCGCCGTTCCAACCCGTCTCCGACGCGCCGAAGCCGTCCATCACCGCGACGTTCGGGATGTGCGTGTTGATCTGGTCCTTCACCGCCTGCGAGAGCATGGCGCCGCCGTTGCCGATGGAGAACAGTCCCGAGAGGTCGTACGCGTCGGGGTTCGCGGCGTAGCCCTCCACGAGCGGTCGGCCCATCGCGTCGCCGACGATCGACAACGACACCACCTTCTCCTGCTGGACGATGCGCCAGATCGCGTCGGGGTCGAAGTGGTGGCCCGTCCACCGCACGAACGTCGCGCCGGCTCCGAACGCGTTCCACATCACCCACTGCGACGCACCGTGCATGAGCGGCGCGAGGCCCATCATCGTCATCGGGCCGCGGTCGACCACGTCGGCGAGGTCCTCCGGGCTCGCCGGCTCGACGTTGCCGCGGGTGCCGAGCATCGCCCCCTTGTAGATGTCCTCGCAGCGCCACTTCACGCCCTTGGGCATGCCGGTGGTGCCACCGGTGTAGAGCACGTAGAGGTCGTCGTCGCTGCGGGGCGCGAAGTCGCGCTCCCCGCCGGAGGCCGACAACGCCTCCTCGTACGGCACCGCACCGAGCGCGACGAGCGCGTCGACCTGCGCGGGTGTGGCGTCGGAGTCGTCGTCGAGCGCGACGAACACGTCGAGCTTCGGGAGGCCGGGCGCGACGTGCGCGACGTGCTCGGCGAACCCGCGCTCGAAGACCAGGCCGCGCAGGTCGGCGTTGTCGAACAGGTAGGTGAGCTCCGCGTCGACGTAGCGGTAGTTCACGTTGATGGGCGTGGCGCGCACCTTGTAACAGGCGAGCCACGCCTCCACCCACTCCGCCCGGTTCCACGAGTAGATGCCGATCCAGTCACCCGGTCGGATGCCGCTCTCCCGCAGGTGGTGCGCCAGGCGGGTCGCCCGCTCGTCGAGCTCCGCGTAGGTGCGCTGCTCACGCTCGTCGCCGGGGCCCGCCGCGACCAGGGCCACACGGTCGGGGACGGCGTCGGCCAGGATCTCGAACAGGTCGCCGAAGTTGTAGGTGCGCTCGCTCATGCGCCGGGAGGGTAACGCCGGGCGCCGAGGCGCGGCTATGCGAGCTCGAGCAGCTCGTACATCTCGTCGCGGAACATGTCGAGGGTGCCGTCGGGCATGAGCAGTGCGCGGTCGGGCGCGAGCGCCCGCACGAACTCGGGGTCGTGGCTCACGATGACCATCGTCCCCGGCCACGACGCCAGCGCCTCGCCCGTCGCGACCCGCGACCCCGGGTCGAGGTTGTTCGTCGGTTCGTCGAGGAGCAGCACGTTGTGGCTGCCGGCGACGAGCTGCGCCAGCGCGAGCTTCGTCTTCTCGCCGCCCGACAAGGTGGACGCGTCCTGGAACGCCTTGTCGCCCGACAGGCCGAACATGCCGATGAGCTCACGCAGACCGCCGTCGCCGAGGCTCGACACCTCGCGCATGTGCTCGAGCAGCGAACGGCCGGAGACGATGCCCTCGTGCTCCTGCGCGTAGTACCCGACCGACACGCCGGTGCCGAGCTGCACGTCACCGAGGTCGGGCTCGAGCACGCCCGCGAGCACCCGCAGCAGCGTGGTCTTGCCCGCGCCGTTGAGCCCCATCACCAGGAGCCGTTCGCCACGACCGACGTCGAAGCTCACGTCGGAGAACACGTCGAGCGCCCCGAACGCCTTCCACACCTCGGTGGCCGTGAGCACCGTGCGCCCACACGACGGCGGTTCGGGGAACCGCAGGTGCATCGCCTTGCGCCGCGTGGGCGCGTTGACCTTCGCCGACTCGAGGCGGGCGACGCGCCCGTCGAGGTTCTTGGCGACCCGGGCGCGCTTCGCCGTCTGCCCGCGCATCGAGCTCGCGAGCTGCGAGAGCCGCGCGATCTCGCGGTCCTGGCGCGCCGCGAGCTTGCCGAGGCGCTGCTCGTCGGCCTCGCGGGCGACGAGGTACTGCGAGTAGGTGCCCTTGTACTCGACGATCGAACCGGTGGCCTCCTCGCCTTCGCGGTCGAGGTGCACGACGCGCGTGATCGCCTCGTCGAGCAGGTCGAGGTCGTGGCTGATCACCACCAGCGCGCCGCGGTAGTCGCGCAGGAACTTGAGGATCCACGTGCGGGCGTCGGCATCCAGGTGGTTGGTGGGCTCGTCGAGCAGGAGGAGCTCGGAGCCCCCGAAGAGGATGCGCACCAACTCGGCCCGGCGCCGTTCGCCACCCGAGAGCGCGCCGATGGGCAGGTCGAGACGGTCGTCGCGCAGGCCCACGCCGTTGGCGAGCTTGCGCACCTCGGCTTCCGCTGCGTAGCCGCCGGCGTGCTCGAAGCGCTCCTGCGCGTTCGCGAACTTCCGCACGTTCTCGTCGGACGGGTCCTCGTCGACGGTCAGGCGCCGCTTCTCCACCTCGTCGAGCAGCGCGTCGAGCCCGCGCCCCGCGAGCACGTGGTGCAGCACGGTGACGTCGTCGGGCACGGAGTCCTGACGCGGGTCCTGCGACAGATAGCCCGTCGCGGGCGCCCGTTTGACCGCGCCCGACCGGGGCGACTTGGCGCCGCCGAGCACCCGCAGGAGCGTCGTCTTGCCCGCGCCGTTGCGGCCGACCAGGCCCACCTTCTCGCCGGCGTGGACCTGGAACGACACACCGTCGACGATGCGGGTGGAACCGACCTCGACGACGAGGTCGCGAACGGACAGCACGAACGAACACTCCGGGCTCGGGGGAACCCCCATTCTCGCGCACGGCGCCCACCCCGCCGGGGCCGGAGCAGGACCGGCGGAAGCCGGTTACTGTCGGCCGCGCCAGGGAAGCCGAGCCGGAGGAGCCCTCTTGAAGTTCGCCCTCTTCTACGAGATCCCCGTCCCGCGCCCGTGGACGCCGGGCAAGGAGCACCAGGCCTACAAGAACACGCTGGAGCAGGCGATCCTCGGCGACAAGATGGGGTTCCACGCGTTCTGGACCGTCGAGCACCACTTCCTCGACGAGTACTCGCACTGCTCCAACCCCGAGGTGCTCTACGGCGCGGTCGCGGCGCGCACCGAGAACATCCGCATCGGCTACGGGGTGCGCCTGCTGCCGCAGCCCTACAACCACCCGATCCGCACCGCGGAGTCGGTGGCGGTGCTCGACCTCCTCTCCGACGGGCGCGTCGACTTCGGCACGGGCCGCTCGTCCACGCGGGCGGAGCTCGAGGGCTTCATGGTGAACCCCGACGAGACGCGCGAGCAGTGGCGCGAGGCGCTCGGCCACATCGTGAGCGCGTGGACCGAGGACGAGTACCAGGCCGACGGCAAGTACTGGAAGATGGGCGCGCCGCGGCGCGTCCACCCGAAGCCGCTGCAGCAACCGCACCCGCCGATCTTCGGCGCCACCAGCTCCCCGCAGGGACACCGCGAGATCGGCGAGCGCGGCCTCGGGCTCTGCTCGTTCACGGTGGGCCTGCCGCCCGAGATGCTCGCCGACAACATCGCGGCGTACCGCGCCGGGCTCGCCGCGTGCACCCAGCCCGCGGGCAAGTTCGTCAACGACACCGCGGCCACCTTCACGATGGTGCACTGCGCGCCCACCACCGAGGAGGCGACGGAGGTCGCGAAGAAGTCGTTCGAGTGGTACCCGGGGTACGGCGGCGCGCTCATCGCGTCGGTCGCGGAGTGGCAGGAGGAGCAGGGCCGCACCGAGCTCGACACCTACCAGTACACACGCGAGGCCCTGCAACACAAGCGTGAGGGGCACATGGGCGCGCTCACCATCGACTACCTGCGCGACTCCGGCAGCGCGGTGCTCGGCGACCCCGACGCGTGCATCACGGCGGCGAAGCGCTACGAGGCGATGGGCTGCGACCTGTTGCTGTGCCTCGTGAACCCGTACGACATCCCGCACGACAAGGTCATGCAGTCGATCGAGCTGATGGGCAAGTACGTGCTGCCCGAGTTCGCCGACTGAGCGAAGACGAGAGAAGAAGGAGAGACGACATGGGACGACTCGACGGCAAGGTCGCACTGGTCACCGGTGCGGCGTCGGGCCTCGGGCTCGCCACGATGGAGCGCTTCGCCAAGGAGGGCGCCGCGGTCGTCGGCATCGACGTGGCCGCGGGCAGCGCCGCCGGGGCCGAGGTGTTCGGCCTCGACGTGCGCGACGAGGCCGCGGTGTCGGCAACCGTCGACGAGGTGGTGGCGCGCCACGGGCAGCTCGACATCGTCGCCAACTTCGCCGGCGTCGCGGGCGGAGGGCCCGTACACATGGTCGACGCCGACGACTGGGACCGGGTGCTGGGCGTGAACCTCAAGGGCACGTTCCTCGTGTGCAAGCACGCGCTGCGCCCGATGCTCGAGCAGCGCTCGGGCAGCATCATCAACGTCGCCAGCGTCGAAGGCCTCCAGGGCACCGAGGGCGGCAGCTCGTACAACGCGTCGAAGGCCGGCGTCGTGATGCTCACCAAGAACATGGCCATCGACTACGGGCGCGCCGGCATCCGCGTGAACGCGATCTGCCCCGGCTTCATCGACACACCGATGTTCCGCTCCGTGATGGGCAGCGAGCACATGGCGCAGTTCCGCGCCGAGTACGAGGGCGACCACATGCTCGGGCGCTTCGGGCGCCCCGAGGAGATCGCGGCCGCCGCACTGTTCCTCGCCTCCGACGACGCGTCGTTCGTCACCGGGCACGCCCTCGCCGTCGACGGCGGCTATCTCGCCGGCACCCGTACCGGCCTCAGCGACATGATGGGGATCTGATCATGGCGAACATGCGCTTCAACCACATGGAGCTCACCTTCCCGCGCGGCACGCTCACGCAGGAGATGCGCGACGACATCGACAGCTTCTACTGCGGCGTGCTCGGGTGGAACGCGCTCGACACGAAGGTCGTCAACCAGATGTGCCACCTGCTGCAGCCCGACGACGGCCAGTTCCTCCTCCTGGCCGAGGGCAGCAAGCCGCTCGAGTCGCCGGGCTACGACCACATCGGTCTCCTCATGGACACGCGCGAGGAGGTCGACGACGTGCTGGCGAAGTGCCAGGAGTTCCAGCAGCGCGACGACCGCCTGCAGCTCAAGATCTACGAGGACCTCGCCGGCCCCACGATCGTGGTGCACGCGTTCTACGTGAAGTACCTGCTGCCGATCTGGTTCGACGTGCAGTGCATGGAGTACCCGCAGGGCCCGCGCTCGGGACCGCGCTGGCAGTACGCCTGAGGTTTGCCGCCGGCCTCGTACGGGTACGACAGGAGCACGCAGTACCGGAGCGATCCGGGCGACCTTCGCAGGGATTGGTGCCGCGGGAGAGGACAGCCCCGCCTTGGTCACCGATCTCGATCTCCAACGACTCGACCTCGCGCTCGACGCGGCGTGCCTGGGCACCTGGACGTGGGACCTCGGCACGGGCCGCGCCACCTGGGACACCCGGCTCGAGGAACTGCACGGGATGGCGCCCGGCGGCTTCGGCGGCACCTACGAGGCGTGGCTGGCCTCTCTCCACCCCGCGGACCGCGGTCGTGGGGGGGGGGGGGGGGGGGCGCCGCCCCGCCCCCCCCCCCCCCCCCGGCAGCCCGTGCACCACGTGGGCCGACGGCTCGGTGCACTGGATCGAGTGCCGCGGCCGCGTGACCGTCGACGACGCCGGGCGGCCCACCGGCACCATCGGCGTCGCCTTCGACGTGACCGAGCGGGAGGAGCGCGCCGCCAACCTCGTGCGGCGCGTCGCCGAGGAGCGTGCGGTCGTCGAGGTCGTGCAGCACGCGGTGTTGCCCAAGGTGCTGCCGACCGTGCCGGGGGTGCAGCTCGCAGCGCGCTACGTCGCGGCACCGGGCAACATCGCCATCGGCGGTGACTGGTACGCGTCGGTGCCGCTCGCCGACGGCCGCCTCGGCATCGCGATCGGTGACGTCGCCGGGCACGGCATCGACGCCGTCGCCGAGATGGCGCACGCGCGCTTCAGCCTGCGCGCGCTCGCCGGCCTCGGCGGCGACGCGTCGGAGGTGCTCGGCCGCCTCGGCATGCTCGTGCGCACGTTCAGCCCCGGCACGATGATCACGGCGCTGTACGGCATCCTCGATCCCACGACAGGCAGGTTCGAGTGCGCGGTCGCCGGTCAGTGCCCGCCGGTGGTGCGCGACCCGCGTGGTCACGCCCGGCTGCTCACGCTGCGACCGGGGCCGCCGCTCGGCTTCGACGTCGGCTACGTGGCCGAGGAGGCGAGGTTCGAGCCGGGCTCGAGCCTCGTCCTCTACACCGACGGTCTCGTGGAGCGGCGCGGCGAACACCTCGACCGCGGGTTCGAACGCCTGCTGGGCGCGACGGCGTCGGGTCCCGATGCGCCCGAGCTGCTGTGCGAGCACCTCCTCGCCACGATGCACACGGGCGTGCACTGTGACGACACCGCGGTGCTCGTCGTGCAGTTCGACGACCTCAGCGCGCCTCCGCACTCCGCTTGATCGCCGCGAGCGTCTCGGCGATTCCCCGCTTCGCCGTGTCGGTGCGCGCGTCGAGCACCGCCTGCACCTCGTCGTCGCCGTACTGCTTCGCGTAGAACGCGAGCAGGTCGGGCTGCGGCTCCCAGGTCTCGGTGAGCGTCGTGCCGTCGGCGCCGTCGTCGCCGACCGCCGGCGCGAAGGTGTAGCTCCAGCGCACGAACGTGCCGTGCACCGCGAAGGCGAACTCGCGACCGGGGTCGGCCGCCACCACCTCGCAGTGTGTGTCCCATTCGCGCCCGTCGTCCTCGTTGTGGCCCGTGAACCAGGCGCCCACCTCGGGGCCGGCACCGTCGTCCCACCGGCACCACCGGCACACCGGACTCCACTCCCCCATGCGGGTGACGTCGGAGACCATTGCGTACAGATCACTCGTTGAAGCTGCGATGAAGATCGACTGCGACCATTTCGGCATGTCCATGGGGCGATCGTACGGGCACTCAACTCCTGGCCGCTCCCGGCCGATCATCACCTCGTGACCTCGCTTCTCCGCGCCCGAGTGGGCGCCGTCGTTCGCAGCCGCGCCGCCCGCATCGGCCTCGTGGTGGCCACCGTCGCCATCGTCCTGTCGGCCTGCGTCCCGCCGCCGATCGACAACTCGAACCCGCTCCCCGCCCCCGACTGGTGGTCGGGCGCCTGCGACAGCGGCAACTACCCCGGCGCCCACGCGCTCGGCGCCGAGTTCCGCAACGTGCAGGTGTGCGGTCCGCGTCCCGGTGCCGACGGCGGCGCCAACCGGCTCGTGCGCTTCTTCCCCGGCGCCTGGGGTGAGCTCGAGTGGCAGTGCGTCGAGCTGTCGATGCGCTTCATGTACCTGGCGTACGGCGTGAACCCCTACGGGGCGAACGGCAAGGACGTCTACGACAACTACTCCACCGCGTACGGCGGCGGGCTGGTGAAGATCCCCAACGGCACGGTCGGCACCGCGCCGAAGCCCGGCGACGTGCTGTCGTTCGGCCCGACGGTCTACAGCTCGTTCGGTCACACCGGCGTGGTGGCGTCGAGCACCGTCGACGACAGCGGCAACGGCTCCGTGCGCATCCTCCGCCAGAACGACACCGCCGACGGCTGGCGCACGTTGACCGTCACCAACTGGGTCGTGACCGCCGGCGTGCCCGGTCTCGGTGCGATCCCCGGCTGGCTGCACTCGCCGCGCACCGACCCCGCGACCACGACCACCACCGCCGCGCCGTAACCGGCTCCGGAATCGGCCGGGACGCGACACGACGCCGCGCAGGGCGCGGCGTCGTTCGGCTGGAACCGGGAGTCGTCAGCGAGACATGTCGGTGACCACGGCGCGGCCGAGGTAGCTGGCCGACTGCAGCTCGTCGAAGATGTCGTCGAGCTCGCTCATCGCGCCGGTGCGACCCACGTGCGTCTTCACGATGCCGCGGGCCGCGAGCTCCACGAGCTCGCGCATGTCCTGCACGTTGCCGACGGCCGAGAAGATCACGGTGGGCTCGCGCATCAGCATGTCCATCGGCATGAGCCCGAACACGCCGTCCTCGAGCGAAGGGATGCCGACACCCACGAAGAGGCCCTTCTTGCGCAGGATCGAGTAGCCGAGGTCGTAGCCCGCCATGCGCGCCGCGAACACGAGGCTGGCGTCGACACCGCCCAACTCGTTCTGGATCACCTCGGCCGCGTCCTCGATGCTCACCGCACGCTCGGCGCCGAGCGACTTCACGAAGTCGAGACGGTTGGCGGCATCGATGCCGATGACGCGGTAGCCGAACGCGGTGGCCATCTGCACCGCGTAGTGGCCGAGCCCGCCGGCGGCACCGACGATCGCGACCCAGCGTCCGGGCGTGACCCCGTGCTTCGTGAGCTTCTTCACCGCGCCGTACGCGGTGAGGCCACCGCAGGCGAGGGGCGCCTCGGTGTCGGGGATGCTGTCGGGGATCGGGACCAGGCCCGGCGCGAACGCGCAGAACTCCTCGGCGAAGGTCCCCATGAGCGTGCCGTTGCGGCTGCAGTGGCGGGGCTCACCGGCGATGCAGTACTCGCAGGCGCCGCACCACTCACCGCCGCCCGCGCCACCGAGACCGAGGATCACGCGGTCGCCCACGCTCACGTAGCGCTCCGCCCCCGGGCCGAGTGCCTCGACGATGCCGATCGCCTCGTGGCCGAGCGGCATGCCCTCACCCGGGATGCCCCAGTCGCCCTTGCGCAGGTGGAGGTCGGAGTGGCACACGCCGGCCGACGTGATGCGCACGCGGGCGTAGTCGGCCTGCGGCTCCGGGGTGGGGTCTTCGATGAGCGAGAGCTTGCCGTCCTGGACGCGTGCTGCCTTCATGGGTGGTTCTCCCCGGAGTCGACTCGTGTGTGCGCCCGGGATCATGCCACCTGGTGCTCAGTCGCGGCGAGCCTGCCTGCGGCGGTGACGCCGGAGCACCCCGAGCCCGAAGAAGATGAGCGCACCCACGCCCGCCATCAGGATCGACAGGAGCCAGATCGGGATCGTCACGCTCCAGAAGAGGAAGTCGAACTTCACGTCCTGTGTGTTCTGCGCCACGAAGATCACCAGCAGCGCCACGCCCGCGATCGTGGCGACGGCACCGCCGCCGATGTGGCGCCCCGACGACTTCACCGGTTCGAGGCCGTCTCCCCGCATCACCATGCGCGGATCTTCGCACAGCCGTCGCGTCGGCGCGAGACTCCCGCACCATGGACCAGCCGAACCCGATCTCCGACCCCCGTCTCGACCCGCGTCTCGCCGCGGTGCTCGCGGTCATCCCCGTGGGTGAGCAGCCCGACGTGGAGAGCCGGGAAGCCCTGCTCGCGCAGGTGAACGCCCCGGAGGCGCGTGCCCTCTACGAGGCGACCACGCAGGCGATGGACATGCTCGACGACGAGAACGTCGCGCCCAGCACCGGGCTCGTCGTCACCGAGCACGAGTTCACGTCGCAGCCCGACGGCAACACCGTGAGGGTGCGGGTGACCCGCCCCGAGGGCGATGCAGTGCTCCCGGGCGTCGTGTACCTCCACGGCGGCGGCATGCAG
>JAXLRL010000017.1:0-81900 GCA_046331125.1 Acidimicrobiia bacterium | reverse complement strand
AGGTCGGAGACGTCGACGAAGCCCTGCTCCCGGAGGAGGCTCGCCGCGGCGAGCGACCGGTACCCGCCGGCGCAGTAGGTGACGGTCGGGACCGAGAGGTCGAGGTCGTTGACCGACGCGCGCAGGCGCGCGAGCGGGATGTGGCGGGCGCCGGGGATCATGCCCGCGGTGACCTCGCCGGGGTTGCGCACGTCGACCACCTGCAGGTTGGGCAGCGCGGAGCGGCGCTCTGCGAGCTCGACGGGCGTGAGTCGCGACGAGCGCTCCACCACCTGGGGGTTGGCGAGGAACACCTCGAGGGGGTTGGCGAGGGCGCCGACGACGCGGTCGAAGCCGATGCGCGCGAGGCGCACCCGCGCCTCGTCGGCGCGACCGGGCTCGGTGACGAGCACGATGTCCTCGTCGGGGTGCACCACGTCGCCGGCGTACTCGGCGAAGCGACCCTCGAGGCCCACGTTCACGGCGCCGGCGAGGTGACCGGCCGCGAAGGCGATGCCGTCACGCGCGTCGAGCACCACCGCACCGGCGGCCTGGCGGGCGAGCACCTCGTCGAGAGTGAGCATCGTGACGCCCGCGCTCTCGTCGAGCACCGCGCGCGCCTTGCGGTTGAGGGTGGCGTCGAACGCGAAGTAGGGCGGCGCGGTGGGCTGCCCGTCGGTGACGACGGCGACGAACTCCTCCTCGGTCATCGGCTGGAGCGCGTAGTTGCCCGCGCGCTGCTCGCCGATGGTGGTGCTGGTCTCGAGCCCGAGCTGCTTGCCGCACGCGGAACCCGCGCCGTGGGCCGGGAACACGCGCACCGCGTCGGGGAGGGGGAGCAGCTTGTCGCGCAGCGAGTGGTACAGCGACCGGCCGAGCTCGTCGGCGGTGACGCCGAACGACGACAACAGGTCGGGACGGCCGACGTCGCCGACGAAGAGCGTGTCGCCGGTGAGCACGCCCCACGGCGCGGCGTCGTCGGCGTGCTCGTACACCGCGATGCTGATGGAGTCGGGGGTGTGGCCGGGGGTGGCGAGGATCTCCAGCGTGACATCACCGAGCGAGAGCCGCTGGCCGTCGACGAGTGGGTCGATCTCGAACTCGATGCGGGAGGCGTCGGCCGCCTCGCCGTAGGAGATCACCGCGCCGGTGGCCGCGGCGAGCTCGAGGTGCCCGCTCAGGAAGTCGGCGTGCACGTGGGTCTCGATGACCCGCTCGATGGTGCACCCGTGCTCGGCGGCGTCGCGCACGTAGATCGACACGTCGCGCTGCGGATCGACCACGACCGCCCGCCCCGTGCGCTCGTCGCCCACGAGGTAGGACGCGTGCGACAGGCACTCCAGGTAGTACTGCTCGAAGATCATGGTGGTACAATACCCCCAGGGGTATAGAGATGACCGTGACCCGCCGACAATTCCTGGGCCGGATGACCCAATGGGGTACTGGTGTCGGCGCGGGCGCGGTGCTGCTCGGTTCCGGCCTGCCCCGGGGCATCTTCGCCCAGATCGCGGCGGCGACGCCGTCAGCAGTGGCGGATTTCACGCAGCCGGAATTCATGGAGAGCGCGGGCGGGACGCTCGACGTGACGCTCGTGGCCCGCGCTCGCCGGGTGCCGTGGGGGGCGGGCACCCGCTACGCCCTCACCTTCAACGGCACCACCCCCGGGCCCACCCTCGTGGTTCGCCCCGGCGACCGCGTGCGCCTCACGCTGGTCAACGAGCTCGACGACGACACCAATCTGCACACGCACGGTCTCTACGTGTCGCCGTCGGGCAGCCACGACAACGTGTTCGTCACCGTGCCCGCGGGTGAGCGTCACACGTACACCTACGACATCACGCCGGAGCAGCGCAGCGCGACCGCGTGGTACCACCCGCACATGCACGGGATGGTGGCGCCGCAGGTCGCGGGCGGTCTGGCCGGCGCGATCGTGATCCGCGACGACCTCGACACCGATCCCTCGCTCGCCGGCGCCACCGAACGCGTGATGGTGCTGAGCGACCCGAAGATCGGGAAGACCGCCGCGGTCCTCGACGTGTCGATGATGCAGAAGATGCAGGGCCGTCAGGGCGACGGCGTGCTCGTGAACGGAGTGGCGCGACCCACGATCGGGTCGACCGCCGGGACGCTCGAGCACTGGCGCTTCGTGAACGCGAGCGCGTCGCGCTACTACCGCCTCGTGCTCGACGGACTGCCGATGTCGCTCGTCGGCACCGACGGCGGCCGGCTCGCGGCGCCCGCGCAGGTGGAGGAGGTGCACCTCGCGCCCGGCGAGCGGGCGGAGGTGCTGGTGGCGCCCACCAAGGCCGGCACCTACGCGCTGCGCACGCTCGCGGTCGACCGCGGCTCGCTGGGGATGGGCATGGGCGGCGGTTCGTCGATCGTGTCACCCGCGAGCCGGGTGGCGACGCTCGCCGTCTCGGGTGACGCGCCCGCCGCCGCGCTCCCCTCCACGATCGCCGCCGCGTCCACCCTCGATCCCGGCCGCGCCACCGGCTCCCGAGACCTCACCCTCGCAATGGGCATGGGCGGCGGCAACGGAGGCGGCATGGGTGGGATGGGCGGTGGCGGCGGTGGCATGGCCTTCACGATCGACGGCAAGACCTTCGATCCTTCCGTCACGAACATCCGCACCCGCCTCGGCCGGGTGGAGGACTGGACGATCACCAACACCTCCGCCATGGACCACCCGTTCCATCTCCACGTGTGGCCGTTCCGGGTGATCGAGCGCTCCGACGGCCCGCCCGAGCCGGGGTGGAAGGACACCGTGAACGTGCCCGCGGGCGGCTCGGTGACGGTGCGCGTGCCGTTCGACCGGGTCACCGGCCGCACCGTGTACCACTGCCACATCCTCGACCACGAGGACCTCGGGATGATGGGCGTGATCCGGGTCGACCCCGCGACCACCTGACCGTGCGGCCACTCGTTATGGTGGCGCCCGTGCAGCACCGTGGGGGGTCGAGGAGGCGCCGGCTGGCGTCCGTGGGCGTGATCGCGGCGGTCGTCGTCGCGTTGGTCGTGCTGGCCGGGGGCGGCGCGGGTGCCGCCACCGACGGCGGAGATCAGGCCGCCAAGGAGAAGCCCACCGACACCGACGTCGGCATCTCCGCCGACGAGTTCCACGTCGCGATCGTCGCCGACGTCAACAGCCCGCTCGCTCCCAACCTCTTCCTCGGCGACGTGCTCGGCACGAGAGCTGTCGCGAAGTACCTCAACGCCCACGGCGGGCTCGCGGGTCGCAAGGTCGTCGTCGACTTCTACGACTCGAAGCTCAATCCCGCGGAGACGCGCAACGCGGTGATCCAGGCGTGCGAGAACGACGCGGTGATGAGTGGCACCTCGGCGGTCTTCCTCACCAGCGTCGACGAGATGCGCGGCTGCAAGGATTCGAAGGGCCAGGTCACCGGCATCCCCGACCTGCCCGCGTTCGCGCCGAACGTGTCGCAGCAGTGCTCCGACCAGTCGTTCCCGGTGATCGTGCCGTCGTTGCTGTGCGACACGAAGGAGCAGCACCCGCAGACGTACCAGACCAACGTGCAGCGCGCCTTCTACTACCAGGGCAAGTACGGCAAGGACCTGCACGGCATCTACATCTTCAACAACGCGTCGAAGTCGGCGCACGACGCGCTGTTCGCGCAGCTCGGTGGCCTGCGCCAGGTCGGCATCACCTCCGACCAGGACTTCGACGAGTCGGCGAACGCGCAGCAGTCCGTCTACACGCAGATCGTGCAGACGATGAAGACCAAGGGTTCGAACTACGCGCAGTGCACGCTCCCCTACACGTGCACGGTGCAGCTGCGCAAGGAAGCGGTGTTGCAGGGCCTCACTGGTGTGAAGGTGTGGGACTGCGCGGTGCAGTGCTACGACGAGCGCTTCCCGCAGGCCGGGGGCAGCGACGTCGAGGGCACCTACGTGGCGATCCCGTTCATGCCCTACATGAACAAGGCCGACCAGAAGGCCGTGCCGATGGTCGGGCAGTTCGTGAAGTACATGGGCAAGGAGAACCTGTCGTCGGGGGCGGCGTACTCGTGGGCGGCGGGCATCGCGCTCCGCGACGCGGTGGCGGCGCAGGTGAAGGCGGGCGGGGTCAACTCCGTCACCCGGGCGACGATCCTCGAGCAGCTGCGGCAGATCCACAAGTTCGACGCCGACGGCATGTTCGTGCCGATCGACCTCGCCGGCAAGAAGTTGCAGGCCTGCGGCGTGATCAACCAGGTGAAGAACGGGCAGATCGTCCGGGTGCGGCCCACCAAGGCGGGCACGTTCGAGTGCTCGGGCACGAAGGGCCGCTACCTCTGGAAGCTCGACCTCATCAAGAGCTGATCAAGTCGCGCGGCCGGGCGTGCGACAATTGCCCGCATGACCGAGGGCAGCACACCGGCGACCACTGACGACTCGCTCGACCGGGGGACAGTGCTCGCGCTGGTCGCGATGGCGCTCGGCGTCTTCGTGATCGCGAACGACTTCACCGCGTTGAGCGTGGCGATCCCGAAGCTCGAGTCGTCGTTGCACACCGACCTCGGCACCGCGCAGTGGGTGATCAACGGCTACGCGCTGATCTTCGGCGTGATGATCGTCACCGGCGGCCGCCTCGCCGACATGTTCGGGCGCAAGCGCATCTTCATGCTCGGCTCCGTGCTGTTCGCGGGGTTCTCGCTCCTCGGCGGGCTCGCGCCGAACGTCGAGGTGCTCATCGGGTGCCGCGCGTTGATGGGCATCGGCGGGGCGATGATGTGGCCCGCCATCCTCGGCATGACGTACGCGATCCTGCCCGACAGCAAGGCCGGGCTCGCAGGTGGTCTCATCCTCGGTGTCGCCGGCATCGGCAACGCGGTCGGCCCGCTGCTCGGCGGTGTGCTCACCGAGGAGCTCAGCTGGCGGTGGGTGTTCTTCCTCAATGTGCCGGTCGCGCTGTTCGCGATGTGGGTGACGGCGCGGCAGGTGCCCGAGATGCGCGTCGACGACACCGACCGCACCATCGACTACAAGGGCATCGCCACCATCACCGTCGGCGGCATCGCGATCCTGCTCGCGCTCGACAACGGGCCGAGCGTCGGCTTCGGTGACCCCGCGATCCTCGGGCTGTTCGCGCTCGGCTTCGCGTCGCTCGCCGCGTTCGCATGGGTGGAGGGTCGCCGCCGCGACTCGGGTGGTCTCGTGCCGCTCGATGTGTTGCGCAACCGCGTGTTCGCCGCGTCGAGCCTCACGGTGTTGCTCATGTCGGCGATCTTCTTCTCGGCGCTGCTCTACCTGCCGCAGTTCTTCACCAAGGTGCTGGGCTTCTCCGCGATCGAGTCGGGCGCGGGGCTCCTGCCGCTCATGGGCGTGTTCGCGGTGACGTCCTTCGTGGCGGGAGGCCTGTACGACCGACTCGGTTCGCGCACCACCGTGTGTGCCGGCGCGCTGTTCCTCGGCGCCGGGATCCTGATCCTGTCGTTCCTCGACGCCGACACGGGCTACTGGGCGCTTGTCCCCGGCCTGGCCATCCTCGGTGTGGGAGTGGGGCTCTTCTACTCGTCGATCACCACCACTGCGGTCACCGCGCTCGACCCGTCACGGTCGAGCCTCGCCGGCGGCATCGTGTACATGTGCCAGATCGCCGGTGGCGCGATCGGTCTCGGCATCAACACCGCGATCATCGCGTCGTCGTCGAGCCTGCCCGCGGGGATCTCGGCCGCGTTCAAGGTCGACGCGGTGCTCGCGGGGCTCGGCTTCGTGATCGCGTTCGTGTACTGCGGCACGCCGGCCGAGCACGCCGAACACCGTCGCCGCATCCTCCGCCATCTCCACGCCCACGTGTGAACGGGGGCGCCGAGGCGCTCAAGGAATCGCAGGCGCGCCCGATGTACGGTGCGGGTCGGGTCGGTCCGGGCAGGGCGAGGAGAACAACGATGCGAGTCTCGAAGCTCGCGGTCGGCGTCGCCGCAACTGCCGGGTGTTGGGTCTGGGGATGGCCGCGTACGCCGTCGAGGGTGGCGGCGACGTCGAGCACCACCGATCCCACCGTCACCACCGCGGTCACGACCCGACGGTCGGGTCGCGCGAGCCAACCGGCCGCGACCGACCCCGTCGAGGGCAGAGGACACCACGACGACCACCGAGGCGTCGCACCCGTGTCGACGGTCGACTGCCCCGAGGGCGAGACCTACGCCAACCACGGCGCCTACGTGAGCAGCGTCGCCCACGACCCCGACCGCCGGCAGGCGACGTTGCCGGCGCGGCGCAGTCGGGTGCGGCAAGCCGCTGCGTCGACCGAACCCGAGGACACGACGGAGCCGGTCGAGACGACCGAGCCGACCGAGCCGGAGGACGGCACCGAGGCAACCGGTCCGGCGGGCCCCGGCAGTCAGTCGAGGGCGCCCGGCAAGCGGCAACGCCCCGGGGCGCAACAAGTAGGTCAGTCGCGGTCGGGCTGGTGTGGGTCGTCCAGCACCAGCCCGAGCTCGGCGAGCTCCACCTGGTCGACCTCGAGCAGATAGTCGACGTGGCGCTCGTCGGCAACGGCCGCGAACTGGAGCAGGTGGTTCGGGTCGCCGTGGTAGTGGCGGGCGGCGTCCTCGTCGACGCCGTCGTCGTCGATGAAGCCGCCGACATCGGGGGCGATCACGTGGGGTTCGACGCTGCGCTTGCGACGGGTGGGGTGCTCGTTCGACATGGGGCCGTGCTCCTGAGGATGGCGGGCCGGTACGCCCGCCGACGGGGCCCAGCCTTGCCGACGCGCCACCTGTGTGCCAGGGACCTCCGTCCCTAGCGGAATTCCGGCCCCCGCCGGGTTCTTGACCGCTTCTCACCTTGCTCTCGCGCCCGTCTAGGGCGGGTTCCCGATGATGGGGTCACACGAGATCGCCGAGGGAACGGAGCAGGACATGAGCGAGATGACCCCCGAGGAGCAGGCCGAACGGATCCGCCGGCTGCAGGAGCGCCGCGGCACCGCCGCCGACGCCCCCGAGGTGCGGCGCCGTCGCCGGCGCAAGCACGGGATGCGCACCCGCGTGGCCGTGACGATGCTGAGCGTGGCGTCGTTCGCCTCGCTGGTGGGTGCGATGACGATCACGCAGACCAGCGGCTCGTCGTCGGTGGCCTCCGCGTCGAAGACCGCGTCGGTGAGCAGCGGTTCGACGACCAGCTCCGACACGACGAGCTCCGACACGACGAGCTCGGGCACGACCAGCTCGGACACGACGTCGGCGACGACGGCGACCACCGGATCGACGTCGAGCAGCACGTCGAGCAGCACCTCGAACAACACCTCCAGCTCCGCGACGAGTGGCACCTCGTCGGGCAGCAGCACGACCAGCGCGAACACCTCCACCCACGGCAGCTGACGCTCGCCGGCGTGACGCCGCTCGGTCAGGCGCTCCCGGCGCCGAGCGCGGCGCGCATCTCCGTTGCCCTCGCGGGGATGCGCGCCGCGTCGGCCAGGCGGTCGTAGGCCCGCACCTGGCGCGCGACACGCGGGTTGCGCAGGAACCGCTCGCGGTGACGCTGCAGGAAGTCCCAGTACAGCGTGGTGTACGGGCACGCGTCGTCGCCGACCCGCTGGGTGCGGTCGTAGCGGCAGTCCCGGCAGAAGTCGGACATGCGGTCGATGTAGGCGCCGCCCGCCGCGTAGGGCTTCGTCGCCATCTCGCCGCCGTCGGCGTGCAGGGCCATGCCGACCACGTTGGGCACCATCACCCAGTCGGCGCCGTCGACGAACCGCTCGTGCATCCACGCGGTCAGCGCCTGCGGGCTCACCCCCGCGAGCAGCGCGAGGTTCCCGAGCACCATCAGGCGCGGGATGTGGTGGGTCCAGCCGTACGCGTCGACGTCGCCCAGCACGCTCGTCAGGCAGCGCATCTCCGTGGGCGCGCCGGTGAACGCGGGTGGGAGCGGCGCATCGGCGTCCAGGTCGTTGCGTCGCGCGTACTCCGCGCCGCGCCACCAGTAGACGCCCCACACGTACTCGCGCCAGCCGAGGACCTGGCGCGTGAGTCCCTCCGCGCTCGCGAGCGGCACGCCGCCCGCGCGATACGCGGCGTCGACGCGGTCGAGCACCTCGCCGGGCAGGAGCAACCCGAGGTTGAGCGGTGCGCTGAGCAGCGTGTGCGCGAGGTGCCAGTTCTGTGCGCTCATCGCGTCCTCGTACGGCCCGAAGCCGGGGAGCACGTTCGCGACCACGTGGTCGAGCTGTGCGAGGGCCTGCGCCCGTGACGTGGGCCACCACCCCGCCGGGTCGGCACCGGGGAGGCCGTCGGGCAGTTCTGCGAGCACCTCGCGGTCGAGGTCGTCGAGCTCGTGGCGCAACGGCGTGGGCCAGGGGTGCTCGCACTTGGGGAGCGGCCGGCGGTTCTCGGCGTCGAGGTTCCACACGCCGCCGAGCGGCGCGTCGCCGTCCATCAGGTAGCCGGTGGCCCGGCGGCGCTCCCGGTAGAAGTCCTCCATCACCAGCCGGCGTCGCCCCTGCGCCCAGGCCGCGAAGTCGTCGCGGTGGCAGAGGAACTGGTCGGAGCGCACCCGTCCGATGCCGAGACGATCGCACAGTGCGGCCGCGGCACGCGAGTTGGGTTCGGTCGCGACCACTTCTCGGTCGGGATGGTCGGCCCGGTGCGCGGCGACGGCGGCGGTGAACGTGGGCGCGCGGCGGTGGTCGACGGTGAACCCCTCGGCCTCGAGCTCACGTGCGAACCGGCGCAGCGCGGTGAGCACGAGGTGCAACCGCTGGCGGTGCCACGCGCGGCCGCGGATCTTCTGCTCGCTCTCGACGAGGAGCACGACGTCGCGCGCGGGATCGGCCGCGCGCAGCGCGCCGATGGAACGGTGCAGCTGATCGGCGAACACGAGCACGGTCTGCTGCGGCATGCTGTGAGCCTACGGATCCGACGGGTGGGTCCAGGAGGAGGACACCAGGTGCGGTTCGGACTCGACATCGCCCAGCAGCGCATGCCGTTCGCGGAGGTCGTCGACCGCGCCCGCTTCGCCGAGGGTCTCGGCTTCGACGGCGTGTGGGGTTTCGACCACTTCAAGCCGATGTACGGCGAAGGGCCCGGCGAGTGCTTCGAGGGCAACACCACCCTCGCCGCGCTGGCGACCGCGACCGAGCGCGTGCGCCTCGGACTCCTGGTGACCGGCCTCACGTACCGGCCCGTGTCGTTGCTCGCGGCCGAGGCGATCACCATCGACCACGCGTCGAACGGCCGGCTGGAGCTCGCGATCGGCACCGCGTGGTTCGAGGAGGAGCACCACGAGCTCGGCTTCGAATTCCCGCCCACCGGCGCCCGCGTCGACCTGCTCGAGGACTCGCTGCACATCCTCCGCGGCCTCTTCACCGAGGACGACTTCACGTACGAGGGCAAGCAGGTGAGCGTCCGCAACGCGACGATGCGCCCGCGCCCGGTGCAGGAACGGCTGCCCATCTGGGTGGGCGCGGGCGGTGAGCAGCGCTCCTTGCCGATGGTCGCGCGCTACGCCGACGCATGGCACTCCTTCGGTGATGTCGCCACGCTCGGGCCGAAGTCGCAACGCCTCACCGCGATGTGCGAGGACGCCGGCCGCGACCCCGCGACGCTCCTGCGCAGCGCCTCGCTGTCGATCGAGGGCCCGATCGACGACGCACGCGCCCAGATCGACGCATGGCGCGAGGCCGGCTTCGGGTACCTCATCGTGGGCTGGCCGTCGGGAGGCCGGGAGCAGGTGGAGGCGTTCGCGAGATCAGTGCTCTGATGCCGGCCTCGGGTGCGACGAAGGTCGTGGTGATCGGCGGCGACGCCGCCGGCATGTCGGCCGCGTCGGTGGCCAAGCGCCGCGCCGGTGAAGGCGTCGACGTGGTGGTGTTCGAGCAGGGCGAGCTGACGTCCTACGCGCTCTGTGGCTTGCCCTACTTCGTCGCCGGGATGGTCGACGATCCCGACGCGCTGGTCGCGCGCACACCCGCGCAGCACCGCGCCAACGGCATCGACGTGCGCACCGGCCACGAGGTGCGCCGCATCGACGTCGCCGCGCGCGAGGTCGAGGTGCTCGTCGGCGCGGAGGGCACCGTGGTGCGCGAGCCGTACGACCGCCTGGTGATCGCCACCGGTGCCGCGCCGGTGTGGCCGCCGTTTCCCGGGATCGACGCGCGCGGTGTCACCGGCGTGCACTCGATCCCCGATGCGCTCGCGATCGACGCGCTGCTGCGCGACCGCGACGCGCGGCGGGCGGTGGTCGTAGGTGGTGGGTACATCGGGCTCGAGATGGTGGAGGCGTTCCTCGCCCGCGGGCTGGAGGTGACGCTGGTCGAGAAGGTGTCCCAACCGATGGCCACGCTCGACGCCGACATGGCCGCGCGCGTGTCCGACGCGCTGCGCGAGCTCGACGTCGACCTCCGGCTCGGCGTGGGGGTGGAGGGCTTCGAGACCGGGCCCGACGGTTGGGTCACCGCGGTGGCCACCGAGGCCGGAACGGTCGCGGCCGACGTCGTGCTCCTCGGCCTCGGCGTGCGCCCCCGCGTCGACCTGGCGCGCGCCGCGGGCATCGTCGTGGGGCCGAGCGGTGCGATCGCCACCGACGGGCACCTGCGCACGTCGGTCCCGGACGTGTACGCGGCCGGCGACTGCGCCGAGAGCCGCCACCGTGTGACCGGGCGGCCGGTGTCGATCGCGCTCGGCACGCACGCGAACCAGCAGGGGCGGGTGGTCGGCGAGAACCTCGCGGGCGGCGACGCGACGTTCCCCGGCGTGCTCGGCACCGCGGTCACCAAGGTGTGCGACACGGAGATCGCGCGCACGGGGCTGTCGGAGCGCGAGGCGGCCGAGGCCGGCATCGACGCGGTCGCCGAGACCACGGAGGGTCGCACGCGCGCCGGCTACTACCCGGGCGCGGCACCCGCCGCGGTGAAGGTGGTGGTGGCGCGCGCCCCCGGGCGGATGCTCGGTGCCCAGATCGTGGGAGGTCCGGGCGCGGCGAAGCGGATCGACGCGTTCGCCGTCGGCGTGTGGAACGAGATGACGGTCCACGAGTTCTCGCAGGTCGACCTCGGGTACGCGCCGCCCTTCGCCGCGCCGATCGACGTGAGCCTCGTCGCCGCCCGCCGTGCGGGTCACCGCCGCGAAACGGACGAACCCTCGTAAGTTCCCGCACAGATTTCTCGCGCGCCCGACCCAGGCCGTAGGGTCTGCGGTCTGCGGACACGAACGTCGGTCAACGCTCGGGAGGGCACCGCACCATGTCGCGTGAAGAGCTGGTCGAGGGGTACACGTCGGGTCGGGTCAGCCGACGTGTGTTCGTGAAGGGCCTCGTCGCCCTGGGTGTCACCGGCACCGCTGCCGTCGCCTACGCCAACGCGCTGGGCGCCGCGCCCACGTTCACGCCGCGTCAGGCCGTCGCCGATCTCTACGACCTGTACCCGCCGGAGCCGCCCGCCCAGGATCCGACCAACGTGGCGGGCGCCGGCGCCGCCGCCCCGGTCGCGGCGGCTCCCGCCTTCACCGGCTGACGCCCGCGCGCCGGCTTGCCGGCGCACGAAGACGGGACGATGGAGCGAGCCACCACCCCGAATCTCGAGCGTGGCCGGCGGGGCCGTTCGCCTCGTGCCGTCGTCGTCCACACGACCGACGGGACCTTCCGCGGCGCGAAGGCGTGGTTCGAGGACCCGGCGAGCGGCGTGAGCGCGCACTACCTGGTGTCGCTCGGCGGCGAGGTGGTCCAGTTCGTCGACGAGGAGGACACGGCGTGGCACGCGGGGATGGAGCCCGCGCCCGGCATCCCCGTCCTCGGTGACGACCCCCCGAACCTGTGCACGATCGGCGTCGAGTTCGCCGACGAGCGGCGTCCGCACGACATCGAGCGCCCCGACGAGCAGTACGAGGCGGGCGCGCTGCTCCTCGCCGGGATCGCTCGCCGGTGGGGCATCCCGCTCGACACCGACCACGTGATCGCGCACCGTCGGATCAACCCGCAGAAGACGTGCCCGGCCAACCTCGACGTCGACGAGCTCGTGGAGCTCGCGGCGGTGTTCGCGGAGGTCGAGGCGCACGACGCACCGCACGACGCGCCGCGGCCTCGGCTCGTGGTCATGGTGCCGGCGCGCAACGCCGCCAACGACCTGCCGCGGTTCCTCGCGAGCGTCGAGCGCTTCGCCGACGCGGTCGTCGCGCTCGACGACGGCAGCACCGACGACACCGCCGCCGTCCTCGACGCGCATCCGCTGGTCGAGCGTCTCCTGCGCAATCCGGTGCGCGCCACGTATGCCGGCTGGGACGACGGCGCCAACCGCGCCCGCCTGCTGGACGCGGCGCGGGAGGTCGGCGCCGACTGGGTGCTGTCGCTCGACGCCGACGAGTGCATCACCGCCGACGACGCCGCCGCACTGCGCGTCTTCGTCGACACCGACGCGCTGCCGGAGCTCGCGTACGGGTTCGAGTGCCACCGCATGTGGGGCGACGGGTGCGATCCGCGCCCCTCGTTCGTCTACCGACTCTTCGCACCCACTCCCGCGTCGCGGTTCGCGTCCGGTCGCCTGCACTTCGACCCGGTGCCCGCCGACCTCCCGGTCGGCCGCCAGGTGCGCACCACGTTGCGCATCCAGCACTGGGGATCCGCCGACGAGGCGGCGCGGCTCGCGCGCATCGAGAAGTACCAGGAGGCGGATCCCGCGGGCGAGTATGCGACGGGCTTCGGTGGCGTCGACGACGTGCCCGAGGAGGTGGTGCCGTGGCTGCCGCGGGATCCCGCGCTGCCGGTCGTGACGGATCGTCGCCGCCGTGGCGACGGCGCCGCGCCTCATCCGCGTCTCGTCGTGATGGTGCCGGCGCGCAACGCCGCCGCCGACCTGCCCGGCTTCCTCGACAACGTGTCGCACTTCGCCGACGCGGTCGTCGCGCTCGACGACGGCAGCACCGACGACACCGCCGCGATCCTCGAGGCGCATCCCCTCGTCCGGCGCCTGCTGCGCAACGAGCGCCGGGAGACCTACGAGGGTTGGGACGACGCCGCGAACCGCAACCGCCTGCTCGAGGTGGCCGCGGAGCTCGATCCCGAGTGGCTGCTCGCGCTCGATGCCGACGAACGGATCCCGCTCGACGACGCCGACGCGCTGCTCGACTTCCTCGCCACCGACGCGCTCCCCGGCTGTGCCTACGGGATGCGCTGCCACCGCATGATCGACGACCTGGACCACTACGACACGGCCGACCTCTGGGTCTACCGCCTGTTCGCCCACCAGGAGGGGCAGCGCTTCCCCGACACGCGCCTGCACTTCGTGCCGGTGCCCGAGAGCATCCCCCGCCCGCTGTGGCTGCAGACGACGATCCGGATCCAGCACCTCGCCAGCCTCACCGAGGAACGCCGCGAGGCGCGGTTCGACAAGTACCGCGAAGCCGATCCCGACGTCGAGTTCCAGGCCGGGTACGACCATCTGCTGCGCGCGCCAGAGGAGGTCCACCGGTTCGGCCCCCGGCCGCCGGGGCTGCCCGTCCTCGTCGGTGCTCCCGACGCGGTCGTCGACGTCGACGCCACCGACCTCGACGCGCCCGCCCTCAGCGCGGTGGTGATCAGCAGGAACGACGAGTCGCGCATCGCGCGCACGGTCCGCTCGGTCGTCGAGCAGGAGTGCGAGGAGCCGTTCGAGGTGATCGTGGTCACGAGCGGGACCGACCGCACGGCCGCGATCGTCCGCGAGCAGTTCCCCGGCGTGCGAGTGGTCGAGCTCGACCACGCCGCGCTCCCCGGTGAGGCGCGCAACGCCGGCCTGCGCTTCGCCCGGGGCAGCTACGTCTCGTTCCCCGGTTCACACGTCTCCCTCGCTCCCGGCAGCCTCGCCGCGCGCATCCGTGCGCACGACGCGGGCTGGACGATGGTGACGGGCACCACCACGAATGGCACCGACACACCGGCGGGGTGGGCGGCCTTCTTCCTCGACCACTCGGACGCCCTGCCGGGCCGGGGCTCGGTCGAGCTCACCGGTCCGCCGTCGAGCTGTTCGTACGATCGGCGATCCCTCGTGGAGGTGGGCGGCTTCCCGGAGGACGTGCGGGCGGGTGAGGACACCACGGTGAACAACCTGCTCTGGCAACGGGGCGGGAACGCGTTCCGGGCCGCCGACATCTCGCTCGTCCACCACAACCGGTGTGCGACGCCGAGGCGTCTCGTCGAGCACCACTTCGGACGCGGGCGGGCCCTGACCCAGGTCCACCGGTGGCGGGGGATCGAACCGGCCCGGTTGCGCACCATCCTGCGTACGGCCCCGCGCCGCCGGATCCGGAGGATCGACGGCAATGTCGATCGATGGGGTGGCGAGCTGCGCGACGTGTACCGCCGCCGCCGCCGTCTCGTTGTCGCGGGCGTGCTCGCGGCCAACGCGGGCTCGTGGTGGGAGTACGTGCGCCCGTCGCGCGTCACGCCACCGCGTCCGGCGCCCGCCCCGCGACGCAACGCCCCAGTGGCGTACGACGGCCCGCTCGCGCAGCCGCTGCGCGTCCGTCGCGATCCCGCGCCGCCGTTCGCCGGCCACCGCGCCGTGTTCGTGCACCTGCCGAAGACCGCGGGCTCGACGTTCCTGCGGATCATCGAGCGCGAGTACGGGGAGGAGGCGGTGTACCGCCTCTACGGCGGGCTGGATGCGCGCCTCGCCGAGCTGCGGGCCCGTTCCGTCGAGGAGCAGCGCGCGGTCCGCGTGGTGGCCGGGCACGTCGCGATGGGAGTCGCGGAGGAGCTCCCCGGGCCGAGTGCGTACCTCACGATCGTGCGCGACCCGGTGGAGCGCATCGTGTCGCACTACCACTACGTCCGGTCACGTCCCGACGGCCAGGGCCACGCCCGCGCGCTCGAGGGCATCCGGACCCTCGAGGACTACGTGACCAAGTCGGTGTTCGCCGGGATGGTGAACAACGGTCAGACGCGGCTGCTCGGCTCCGATCTCGCGACGGCCGGGCAACCGGCCACCGCGGCCGTCCTCGACCGGGCGCTGGCGACGCTCGCCCGCACCGACGTGATCGTCGGCGTGCAGGAGCGCTTCGACGAGCTCGTGCTCCTCGCGTGCCGCGCGTTCGGGTGGGGGTGGCCGGCGTACGGGCGCGACAACGTCGGCGTGGGGCGGCCGCGTCTCGCGCAGGTGCCCGAGGCCACCGTGGAGCTGATCCGGGACCGCAACCAGCTCGACGTCGCGCTCCACGAGGCGGCTCGTGCCCGGGTGGAGCGTGACCTGGCCGCGGTGCCCGACCTCGACGAGCTCCTCGCGACCGTGCGCCTCGCGGCACGCGGGCCGCGGCCGGACTGATCCGGTGACTGACGCTGCTCGGCGTCAGCAGGTGACGAGGCGGTAGCCCAACACCCGAGCGGCCTTCACGATCGGGGGGATCGCGGCTGCGGTGGACTGGTCGCGCCCGGAACCCGCGTGCAGCAGCACGATCGCACACGGGTGCAGCTGCTCGACCACGTGATCGGTCACGGCCGTCGCGTCGTGGCCCTCCCAGTCGCGCGGGTCGATCGACCAGCCGACCACCGCGGAGTAGCCGAGCGGGTCGAGCAACATCGCGAGCCGCGACGCCTGGCTCATCGAGTACGGCGGTCGCGCGCGCTCCATGGTGACGCCCGTGATGCCGGCCACGATGTCGCCGGTGCGGGCGAAGTCGTCGCGGATCGCGGTGTCGCTCATCTGGCCGAGCGCGGTGTGCTCGTACGAGTGGTTGCCGATGACGTGGCCTTCGTCGACGATCCGGCGCAGCAATTCGGGAGCACGCTCGGCCTTCCGGCCGACGACGAAGAACGTCGCGGTGACGCCGAGCGCGGCGAGCGCGTCGAGCACCGGCGCGGTGTTGGGCCCCGGCGCGTCGTCGAAGGTGAGCGCGGCGACCTTCTCGTCGGTCGGGTACGGCGAGTCCGGAAGGGCGTGCAGCCGCCGCGCGATCTCGGTCACGGGGCGAGGCTACGTCAGGCGCGCGCGTACACGAGCGGGACGAGGCCGGGGTCGACGAGCAGGCGCGCACCGGGCACGAGCACGAGGCCCTCGAGCCGGGTCTTGCCCTGCTCGAAGGTGTCGGGCGCGCGGTACACGAGCACGGTGCGACCGTCGGCCGTGCGGTAGCCGCACTTCGCCGTGATCTTCTTGCCCGACACGAACGGCGCCCACGTGCACGTGCGCTTGCCGATCTTCAATGTGTCGTGGGGCCACAGCTCCACGGTGCCGGTGCGATCGGCGCGCACGGACCCGATGGTGCCGACGCCCACGTGCAACGCCTGGTCGTCGTCGACGTAGGCCTGGAGGTCGACGATGCCGCCGTCGGCCTCGGTGATCGCGTAGGCGTGGTCGCGCACGGAGAGCTGCCCGGTGTACACGGTCGGGTCGCACCCGTTGCCCACCGTGCCGAACCCCGGCTTCGTGCGGGTCACGCCGCAGTTGCGGATGGCGAACGTCGCGGTGCCGTCGTCGCGGAACTCGAGCGTGCCGTACTCGCTCGTCCACGTCCCGGTGGCCCGTTCCTGCAGCGCCGCGGCCTGGGAGCCGGAGGCCGGGCTGCCGGTCGCGGCACCGGCGGTGGCGCCCGCGCGCGCCCCCGAGCCGGCGCCCAGGGACACGGCGAACACCGCCGCGGCGGCTGCGGCGGCACGAATCGCGAAGTTCATGTGGTTCAGAGGCACGGTGCGGGTATCGACCGGAGGAGCCCACCGCTGGAGAGGAGTTGCCATGGTCGCCAGGGAGCCGGTTCCGGAGCATCCCCGTGAGGTGCCCGGTGTGCACGAGACGGTGCCCGCCGAGCTCGGTCAGATCGAGGGGGCGCGCACACTCGGCAACGACGCGCGTGACCGCCTGCGCGCCGACGGGTTCACCGACCAGCAGATCGACGAGTGGGCACAGACCTACGTCGCCGAGATGGGCGGCGGCACCGTCGACGAGTTCGTCGCGTGGATCGCCGCGCTCGAACGCGGCGAGGGCTGACGCGGTGTCCGTGGACGCCCGTGTCGAGCGGGTCCTGCCGTCGACACCGTTCGGGTCGCTCGCCGACGCGGTGCACGCGGGTGCGGGGGAGGGTCTGCGCGCGGCGCGCGCGATGACGCCGGCGGCCATCGTGGAGCTCGTCGGCAACGCCGGGTTGCGCGGCCGCGGCGGGGCCGGGTTCCCGGCGGCGCGCAAGTGGCGTGCCGTCGTCGCGCACGAGCCCGCCGCGACACCTCCGAGTGTCGTGGTCAACGCGGCGGAGGGCGAGCCCGGGTCCTTCAAGGACCGTGCGCTGGTGCGGGCCGATCCGTACCGCGTCATCGAGGGCGCGTTGATCGCCGCGCTCGCGGTGGGTGCCGACACGGTCGTGGTCGGTGTGCGCCGCTCGTGCACGCGCGAGCTGACGCGCCTCGAGCACGCGGTGCGGGAGGTCACCGAGGCCGGCTGGCTCGACGCCGACGACCTGCGCGTGCAGCTGCGCGTGGTGACCGGGCCCGACGAGTACCTGTTCGGCGAGGAGACCGCGCTGCTCGAGGTGATCGACGGGCGCCATCCCTTCCCGCGGCTGGCACCGCCGTACCGCCGCGGGATCGACGAAGTGGGGCTCCCGGGCCACGCGCTGCACCGGGAGAGCAACTCGGCGGCCGACCGCGAGCTGGCGTCGGCCAGCCACGACACCGACGCGCCACCGGCGCTCGCGAGCAACGCGGAGACGTTCGCCAACGTGTCGGGCATCCTCGCCCACGGCGACGGGTGGTTCCGTGAGCTCGGCACCGCCGAGTCGCCGGGCACGATCCTCTGCACGGTGAGCGGCGACACCAACCGCGCCGCGGTCGGTGAGTTCCCGTTCGGTACGCCGGTGCGCGTGATCGTCGACGAGCTCGGGGACGGGTTGCGCGACGGTCGCACGCCGCTCGGTGTGCTCTCCGGCGTGGCGAACCCGTTCCTCCCGGGTGCGTTGCTCGACACGCCCGCCACCCACGAGGACCTGCGCGCCGCGGGGAGCGGGCTCGGCGCGGCGGGCTTCCTCGTGTTCGACGACAGCGCGGATCCCGTCGCCATCGCCGCCGGCGTCGCGCACTTCCTCGCGGTCGAGTCGTGCGGGCAGTGCGTGCCGTGCAAGCGCGACGGGCTCGAGCTCGCCGCGCTCCTGCGCGACGCGGCGGGGGCCCGGGCCGACGACCGCACCCTCGGCAACCTGCGCGACCGTCTCCTCACGGTGACCGACGGTGCGCGGTGCAACCTGGCCACGCAGCAGCAGGTCGTGCTCACCAGCCTGGTCGAGCAGTTCCCCGCCGAGTTCGCCGCGCACGTGGGTGAGACGACCGCCGCCGCGGTCGCGCCGGTGCCGATCGCGCCGATCGACGACATCGTCGACGGCGTGGCCCGGCTCGACGGCCGCCAGGCGGCCAAGCAGCCCGACTGGACGTTCGACCCCGTCGACTCCGGGCAGTGGCCCGCGAACCGCCTCGACGACCCGCGCCGGGCCGAGGACTGAGGGCCCCGACGCCGGTGCGCCGTGCCACCCGTGGCAAGCTTCTGCGGTGAGCCGCCACGACGACAACGGGCCCGACGTCAGGTGGGTCGGCGACGACGGCGCGCTGGCCGAGGTCGTGAAGATCCTGTGCGACGAGCCGTCGTACGGGCTCGACACCGAGTTCCTCTCCGAGCACAGCTACTGGCCGCGCCTCTGTCTGGTGCAGCTGTCGTGGTCGCACGGGATCGCACTCGTCGACCCGCTGACGTGCGACGTGCGCGCCCTCGGCGACGTGCTGCGCACACCGGCCACGATGGTCACGCACGCCGGGGCCAGTGACCTGCCCATCCTCGACCGCGCGATCGGCGCGCGCCCCGCGGGTCTGTTCGACACCCAGCTCGCCGCGGGTTTCGTGGGCCTCGGGTCGCCGTCGCTCGGCTCGCTCGTGTCGGTGCTGCTCGGTGTGCGCCTCGACAAGTCGGAGCAGCTCGCCGACTGGTCGGCGCGCCCGATGAAGGACTCGTTGAAGCGCTACGCCGCGGCCGACGTGCAGCACCTCCTGGCGCTCACCGTCGAGTTGCAGCACCGGCTCGCCGATCTCGGTCGGGAGCGGTGGGCGGCCACGGAGTGCGAGCTGCTGCGCACGAGCGCGCCCAAGGTGAACGACCCCGACACCGCGTGGTGGCGGGTCAAGGGCGCGTCGTCGATGCGCGGTGAGAAGGCGAAGGTCGCGCAGGCACTCGCCGGCTGGCGCGAGCGGCGCGCGCAGGCCAACGACACGCCCACGCGTCAGGTGCTCTCCGACTTCGCGATCGTGGCCGCGGCCAACCGGCCGCCGCGCACCGTGGACGACCTGTTCGCACTGCGCGGGGTGAACCGCGTGGGCAACGGCACCGCGAAGGAGCTGGTCGAGGTCGTCGAACGCGCGCGGGAGATGCCGAACGACGCCTTGCGGCGCCCGCCCAAGTTCGACGACGTGCCCGATCTCGACGCCGCGGTGTCGCTGCTCGTCGCGTGGGTGGCGGAGCTCGCGTCGTCGGAGCGCATCGACCGGCAGTTGCTCGCGACGCGCGACGACATCAAGGCGCTGGTGCACGGTCGGCCGAGCCGGCTCGACGAGGGGTGGCGCGCGCAACTCGCAGGCGACGGCCTGCGCAAGCTCTTGTCGGGCGAGGCCGTCATCCGCCTCGCCGACGGCGGTCGCCGACTCCGCATGGAGTGAGTGGAGCCGACGCTCCCTACATGAAGACCTTGCCGTACATCTCGCCGAGCGGGTCCTTGATGAGTTCGAGCCGCACGCCGTCGGGATCGCGGAAGTAGAGCGACGAACCGCTGATGTGCGCGTACTCGATGCCGGCGGCGTCGAGCTTCGCCTTGAGGTGCTCCCACTTCTCCGCGGTCACCGAGATCGCGAGGTGTTGCAGCCCGCCGAGCACTTCCGCGTACGGGCCGAGGTCGAGACCCGGGAAGTCGAAGAACGCGAGCGAGTTCCCGTTGCCGATGTCGAAGAAGAAGTGGGTGGACCCGCGGTAGTCGCGGTTCTCGAACATGTCGGTGAGCGGGAACTCGAGCAGGTCCTGGTAGAACGCGACCGTGCGCTCCACGTCGGCGCAGAACAACGCGACGTGGTGCACGCCGCGCGCCGACGACTCGGGCCGGTCGGCCAGCATGAGCCGCGCGCTCATCTCGGCACGCTTCTCCGCAAGTGCTGCCACCTCGTCGTCGGTGAGCAGGTGTTCCGACATCGCACGACCTCCGCAGCCGCGCGCCGGTTGCGCGCGGTGCGGAGATCGTACGACGCCGGTCGCCGGCCGGTTCCTCGCTTCGCTGTCCGGGGTTCCGCTCCCCGGTGGTGGCCGGCTGGACCTGAACCTGCGCTCAGCCGGTGAAGCCCGGCGCCGCCGCGACCGCGGCTGCCACCTCGGTGGGCTGCTCGACCACGAGGGGCTGGGTCACGGGCGTCACCACCTCGGGAACACCGGGGTCGGCCGGTTCGACGGGCAACCCGGGTCGCACGCGCCCGTCACGGGTCCCACTCGATCGTCACGTATCCGTCGCCGTGGTTGCCGGAGGCGAAGGTCGCATCGGTGGCGCTGCCGCCGATGGCACTCGAACCGGCGCCGCCGCCGCCCCCACCGGCGATGACGGTGCTGCCCCCGCCGCCACCCCCGACGAAGCCGGCGCCGCCGCCCCGCCGGCGGTCATGATCTGGATCTGGCCGTCGCTGCCCCCGCCCGCGGCTCCCGGGCCCAAGCCCGCGGAGTCCGCCCCTGCGACGGTGCCGGCGCTGCCGGCGGCCCCGCCGGTGCCACCGTTACCGCCGCTGCTACCGCCCTGTCCGCCCGTGGCCCCAGGACCGGGCGCCGTCGGCTCCGGCCCCGCCGGCCGCGCCTGCGTCCCCACCGTCACCGGCCGTGCCCTGGCCCATGGCCGCGCCGCCACCGCCACCGCCGCCGGCGAGCACGAGATAGCTGAAGTTGTCGCCGAGGTACGACAGGCCACCCCCGCCGCCCGCGCCGGCGGCGCCGAAGTTCGGTGAGTAGCCGTCGCCGCCCTTGCCGCCCGGGTATTCGCCGGAGCCGCCTGCGCCGCCCTCGCCGAGTTGGTCACCGACCGAGTTGCCGGTGCCGGTCGCGCCGCGGGCGGCCACCAACACCACCAACTGCTCGCCGGGCTCCACGGGCAGCGTGGCGGTCACGATCGCGCCGGCACCTCCCTTGCCCGGGACCAGGCCGTAGTCGGGGGAGCCGTCGCCACCCGCGCCGCCCGCCACGGTCGCGTGCACCGTGCAGATGCCGGCGGGCACGGTGAAGTCGGCCGCGCCGGGCGCGCCGTACTTCACGCCGCCCAGGTCCGCGGCCTGCACGCTTCCCGCGTGCGCGGGCAGCGCGACCAGCGCCCCGGCCGCCACCATCGCGCCGGCCACGCCGGCCCCGATCCCACGTCGGATTCTCATGTTGCCCACTCCTCTGTCGGGTCGGGGGATCAGCCGGTGAAGCCCGGCGCGATCGTGATCACCGCGGCCACGTCGACCGGTTGCTGCGTGACGGCCGGCTCGTTGAGCGGCGCGGGGTCACCACCGGGTTGACCGGGGTCAGCCGGGTCGGCGGGCGGCACGTCGCAGCCGTCGACGGCCGAGTCCCAGTGGAAGTTCACGTAGCCGTCGCCCTCGTTGAGGTCGTCGACGAGGTCGTGCAACTTCCCGACGGCGACGCTCTTGCCACCGCCGCCACCGCCGGCGCCGCCACCGAACACGCCCGCGCCGCCGCCACCGCCGACGCTGCCGGCGCCGCCTCCGCCACCACCGGCGAGCACGTCGGGGTTGGCGGGCCCGCTGCCGCCCTGCCCACCGACGCCGCCCGTGCTCTTGCTGCCCGCGACGCCGCCGGTGTTGGCCGCGCCCCCGGCGCCGCCGTTGCCACCGGACGCGCCACCGCCCGCTGCGCCCAGGCCGGTGTCGGTACCGGGTGCACCGTTCTCGCCGACCATTCCGGCGTCGCCGCCGTCACCGCCGTTTGCGGCGGGATTGCCCATCGCGCCACCGCCGCCACCGCCGCCGGCGAGGACGAAGTCGCCCAGGCCGTCGTCGATCGCAGTGGCGCCGCCCCCGCCGCCCCCACCGAAGGCGCCCGCAGCTGCAGCAGACCCGTCGCCGCCGTACCCTCCGGAGTGGTAGCCGGCTTCGCCGCCGACACCGCCCTTGCCGGCGTCGCCGCCGTCGTTGGCGCTGCCGTCACCACCACGTCCGCCGACGTACACCACGAACTGCTGGCCGGGCACGACGTCGTAGCTCGCGGTGATCGCGCTGCCGAGGCCCCCGTGACCGCCGCCGCTGCCCACGGTGTACCCGGCGCCGCCGCTTCCTCCGGCGACGATCACGTGGACGGTGCAGATCCCCTCGGGCACGGTGAACTCGTTCGAGCCGCCGGGCTCGTCGAACACCACTTCCCCGGCCGTCACCGGCGGGCACGCGTCGACCGCCGGGTCCCAGCTGACGTCGACGTACCCGCCACCGTGGTTGCCGGTCGCGAACGAACCGTCGGTGGACTGGTCGCCGATCCCGCTGGACCCGGCGCCGCCGCCACCACCGCCGCCCTGCACGCTCGAGCCGCCGCCGCCCCCGCCGACGAGTCCGGCGCCTCCGCCACCTCCACCTGCGTAGATCTCGGTCTGGCCGTCGCTGCCGCCGCCGGCGGCACCGGCGAGGTCGCCGCCCGCGTCGGCGCCGGCGACCGCCTGGGGACCGCCCGCGCCCCCGGTTCCTCCGCCACCGCCGCTGACCCCGCCCTTCCCGGCGTTCACCCAGCTCCCCGCAGTGCCGTTGGCGCCGCCCGGGTCGCCGGGGGCGGCGTCCCCGCCGTCGCCCGGGACACCGTTCAGGTCGGCCGCGCCGCCGCCCCCGCCGCCGCCCGCCAGGGCGAAGTTGACGGAGCCGTCACCGATGTACGACGAACCGCCGCCGCCGCCACCGCCTGCGGTACCGGTGTCGAGCGACCACCCGTCGCCACCCTTGCCGCCGGCGTGCTCACCGAGGCCCGGCGCACCTCCTTCGGCGAGCGGGTCCTGGAGGGAGTTGAACGTCCCTTGCGAGCCCGCGCTCGCCACGTACACCGCGAGGTCCTGACCGGGCTGCACCGGGAGCGTCGCGGTGACGATCGCGCCGGCGCCACCCGCGCCGGGGGTGCCGAAGTGGTCCGACCCGTCGCCGCCGGCGCCGCCGGCCACGGTCACGTGCACGGCGCAGATCCCCTCGGGGACGACGAAGTCGTCCTGCGTGCCGGGTGCGTCGAAGTTCTGCTGCCCGGCGGCAGCGACCGCGGCGGCCGACGGCGCCCCGGCCGCGCCACCGAGTGTCCCGACCAGCGCCCCGGCCGCCACCATCGTCCCGGCCAGGCCGGCGCCGATCCCACGTCGTATCCTCACTGCACTGCCCTCCACGCACTCGTATCCGCAGTCCGACCGCGTATGTCGCGGTGGGACAGCTAGGATGCCGCGAAATCCACTGCGTGTGGCACGGAATCGAGTCGAGGAATCGCCAGATGGCCGAGGAAAACGCAGCGCTCGACGCAACCGACCGAGCAATCCTCGGTGTGCTCGCGACGGATGCGCGAATCACGTGGCGCGACCTCGGCACCGAGGTGGGGCTCTCGGCGAACGCCGCGGCCGAACGGGTGCGGCGCCTCGAGCGCCTCGGCGTGGTCCGCGGCTACCAGGCCGACATCGACCCGGAAGCGGTCGGTCGCCCCCTCGAGGGCTACGTGATGGTGAAGATGCACCCGGGCGACGACCGCGTGCTGTTCCGGGCCTACGTGGCCGAGCACCCGGCGATCGTCGACGCGGTCCACCTCACCGGACCGCACGACTACATCATGCACGTGCGCTGCACGAACACCACCGAGCTCGACGACATCCTCATGACGGTGAAGCGCGAGGCCGGCGTGGCCGACACCGAGACGCGCATCGTGCTCCACCGCGTGGAGTAGCGCTCACCCCGGCGGGCGCACGATCACCATCTGCACCTCGGTGCGGAAGCGGAACCCGAGCGCCTCGTACACCGTGCGCGCGGGATTGGTCTCGGTGTGGTGCAGGAACGCGGTCTCGCCGCGGTCGAGGATGCCGCGCACGACCCGGGCGGTCACGGCGGCGCCGAAGCCACGCCGGCGGGCGTCGGGGTGCGTGCACACCGCGCTCACCTCGGTGCCGCCCGTGAGGTGCTGGCGCTCGCCCGCCATGGCGACGAGCCGGTCGCCGTCGAACGCGCCGAAGTAGTCGCCCAGCTCGATGGTGCGCGGGCGCCACGGCCCGGGCTCGGCCAGCGCGACGAGCGCCGCCATCTGCGGTTCGTCGGCGAGGGTGAGCGCGCGAGATCGACGGGCGCGACGTCGTCGAGGCGCGTCCGCAGCGACGGATCGAACACCATCTGGTGCCCCACGCCCTCCACGAGCACCGTCCACTCGCTCGGCACGGCGGGCACCTGTGCCCGGAACAGCGCGGCGACTCCGTCGGGCCCGACCAACTTCGCGAGGTCGGCCCAGTCGTCGGCGGTGCCGGTGTCGATCGCGGCGAACACCGACACGTCGGGGTGGTAGCGCCGCGCGCCGCCGCACACCTCGGCGAAGCGCGACTGCACGGTGGTCAGCGCGTGCCAGGCCACGTTGTCGAGCAGCTCGTGATCGAGCGCGGCCTCGTCGGTCATGCGCACTTCGTAGCGCAGATGGTGTGGGGGATCAGCGCGATTTCGGTTGGCGCCACTGGTTGGCGCGGCGCCCGACAGCAGCGTCGGCGACGATCGTGTCGAGTCGCCTGGCGCGCGTCTCCGGTCGCTTCGCCGAGAGCAGCCACTCCAGGATGGCGCGCCGCACCGATGGCGGGAACGCATCCCACTCCCGCCGTGCGGCGGGCACCGCGTCGAGCGCGGCGCACAGATCGTCCGGCTCCCTGAGTTCCTCGACCTCGTCGAGCGCATCCCAGACGCCCGCGGCGACCGCCGCCCGCACCGCAGCCTCGCCCCGCTCGGTCATGGCGCCGGCCTTGCGCAGTCGCTCCACCCGTTCGCGGTTCGCACGCGACCAACGGCTCGTCGGCTTGCGCGGCGCGACGTAGAGCAGGCTGCGCGTGTCGCTCAGCTTGCCGGGGCGCGAATCGACCCAGCCGAAGCACAGGGCCTCCTCGACGATGTCGTCGTACGGCAGCGTGCGCGCCGGCGCCTTGTCGTACTCGAGCCAGATCCCGTCGGTGCGGTCGGCATGGTCGACGAGCCAGGCACGCCACGCGGCCCGGTCCTTCATGTAGACGCGCTCGCGGCCGTCGGTGCCCACGTCACGCAGTGTCGCGCCCGAGCGGGTCGAGTTCTCCGAATTCACCCCGAAGCGAGATGCGTGACGCGTGCCGTTCACCTTCGTCCCTCAGGATCACGGGGACCGGACGAGGGAGGCGACCCCATGGACGACACCACCTGGGCGGTGCGTGAGGTGCGAGTGGTGTTGGGCCCGGCGCCCGCGATCGGCGACCTGCTCGCCGCGCTGGTCGAGCTCATGACCACCACGGGCATCGAGGCCCACGAGGTCACCTTCGACGAGGTGCCCGCCGGTCGCCGCCTGCTGGCCCGGTGCCGGCTGCGATCCGACGACGTCGGCCCGTGCCTGGCCGGGCTGGTCACGGAACCCGTGCCCGCCGTGCGCTGAGCCCGGCCGTTCTCACTTCGTTCTTACATTCGTCGTGCACACTCTGCGTCGCCCGGCCCCCACGCCCGGTACCGCGATCGCAGGAGCTCTGGAACACAGTGACCGACATCATGGGCCTGCCGGCCCACCCCCTCTTCGCGCACGTCCCCGTCGTCCTCATCCCGTTGGCCGCGCTCGGCGTGATCCTCATGTGCTGGCCCAAGCTGCGCGACCGCATCGGCTGGTTCGTGGTCGGGATCCTCGTGATCGCGGGCATCGCCACCCAGCTCACGATCAGTGCCGGTGAGGACCTCCAGCAGTACGTCCACGAGTCGAAGCTGCTCGAGGACCACACGAGCATGGGCGAGAACATCCGCCCCTGGCTGCTCCTCATGTTCCTGTGCGTGCTCGGCGTGATGCTCGTCGACCGCGCCATGAAGAAGCGCGCGGCGTCCGCGGCCTCCGCGGCGTCCGGGACGTCGGACTCTGGCGACGCGGGCCCCGACCGGTTGAAGATCGCGAGCACGGTGCTCCTGGCGCTGGCGCTCGTCTTCTCCGCCATGTCCACGTACTGGATCTACGAGATCGGCCACTCGGGCTCGAAGTCGGTGTGGCACGAGACGCAGACCCGCATCGACAAGGGTCAGAAGGTGGGCGAGCACGGCGGCGAGGGCGACGAAGGCTGACCCCGAGCCGGAGGGCGCGCTCATGCATGCAGTGGTCGTCTACGAGTCGATGTTCGGCAACACGCACACGGTGGCCGAGGCCATCGGGGCGGGCATCGGCACGGTGATGGAGGTCGACGTCCTGTCGGTGCACGAGGCGACCGCCGACCGGCTCGACGGGGCGGTGCTCCTCGTGGTCGGCGGTCCCACCCACGTGCACTCGCTGTCGCGGGCGTCCACCCGCGCGACCGCCGTGGCCGATGCCGACGACCCCGAGAAGCACCTCTCGCTCGACCCCGACGCACACGGTGACGGGCTGCGCGAGTGGTTCGACGGCATCGACCGGCTCGGCGGGGCCGCGGCGGCGTTCGACACACGCGTCGACATGCCCCCGGCGCTGAGCGGGCGTGCGTCGAAGGCGATCGCGAAGCGCCTCCGCAAGGACGGTTGCACGCTCGTCGCCGAGCCCGAGAGCTTCCTCGTCGACCGCGACTCGCACCTCGAGCCGAACGAGGTGGCGCGCGCCACGGCGTGGGGGGTCACGCTCGCGGCCGCCGTCACCTGAACCGCTGTCACCTGAACGGGGCGTTTGCGCGCCGCTCCGGCCGGGAAACCACCGGCCATGGCAGGCACACCGGTCGACGACGGTGCGTTCGCCCGTCTCGCCGACCACTCCGACCAGCCGATGGTGGTGGTGACCACGCGCGCCGGTGACGACGCCGACGGCTGCCTCGTCGGGTTCTCGACCCAGTGCAGCATCGATCCGGTCCACTTCCTCGTCTGCCTGTCGAAGCAGAACCGCACCTACGAGATCGCCCGCCGCGCGCCGGCGCTCGCGGTGCACGTGCTCCACGACACGGAAGCCGACCGGCGCCTCGCCTCGCTCTTCGGTGAGCGCACCGCGCACGACGAGCCGGCCGAGACCGGCGTTGCCGCCAAGTTGCGGCGCTGCGAGTGGCGGACCGGACCGTGGGCCGTCCCCGTGGTCGACGGGCTCGACTGGTTCGCCGGTGAGATCGTCGCCCGCCACGACGTCGGCGACCACGTGGCGTTCGTCCTCGCGGTCGGCCCCGGCGGCACCCCCGTGCCCGAGGGCCCGGTCGGCGCGTCGCCGCACCGGCTCGGGTTCCAGGCGGTGCGCGACCTCGATCCCGGCAACCCGGCCTGACCCGGCTGGCCCCGGCCACGGGGATCGGGCAACCTGTGCGCCATGGCAGAACCGGTTACCCGCAACCCGCACGCCGGGCTCCCCTTCACCGACGACGACGCCACCATCGCCCGGGCGCTCGAGGACGTCAGCGTCCCCGCGCTCCTGTGCTCGCTGGTGCACCTCACCGGTGACCCGTCGTGGATCCGGGGTGACCTGCGCCCCACCCTCTCGATGCTCAACGAGTACCAGGGCGGGTTCACCGAGGAGCAGCTCGCCGACGCGCGGGCCCGGGCGCTGCCCGCGATCGCGGCCTTCCGCGACGGTGGCTGCGTGCTGCCGCCCCCGCCCTCGCCGGAGCTGATCGAGGAGATGATGGCGTTCCTCGCCACCGCCCCCGTCGACCCCGCGCACGTCCCGATGTTCACGGAGGACCTCCACCTCGACGGCGCCGACCACAGTGCGGTCACGTGGGGCGACGAGATCCCGGCCGCGGTGCGCGCCGACGCGCACGTCGTCGTGATCGGCGCGGGCGAGGCCGGCCTGCTCGCGGGCTACCGGCTGCAGCAGGCGGGGATCCCGTTCACGATCGTGGAGAAGAACCCCGGTCCCGGCGGCACCTGGTGGGAGAACCACTACCCCGGTGCGCGTGTCGACGTGGGCAGCCACTTCTACTGCTACTCGTTCGAGCCGGCCGACCACTGGACCGAGTACTTCTCGCGTCAACCCGAGCTGCGCGCGTACTTCGAGCACGTCGTGGACAAGTGGGGTCTCGCGGCGAACATCCGCTTCGACACCACGGTGGTCGGCGCGACGTTCGACGACGCGACCGGCCGGTGGACGGTGGAGACGCGCGCGAACGACGGCACGACCGACACGATCGACGCGCGCGCGGTGATCAGTGCGGTGGGCTCGCTCAACATCCCGAACCAGCCGACGTTCGAGGGCATGGAGACGTTCGCCGGTCCGTCGTTCCACTCGGCGCGTTGGGACCAGAGCGTCGACTACCGCGGCAAGAAGATCGCGCTGATCGGCTGCGGCGCGACCGGCTTCCAGATCGCGCCGACCGTCGCTCCCGACGTGGAACAGCTCACGATCTTCCAGCGCACCGCGCAGTGGGTGTTCCCGAATATGAACTACCACCGACCCGTCCCCGACGGTGACCGGTGGGCGATCCGCCACCTGCCGTTCTACGGCCGCTGGTTCCGCTTCCTCACCTTCTATCCGGGGGCGGGGCTCAGCGTGGAGGGCTCACGCGTCGATCCCACGTGGGACGACGGCGGCCTCTCGATCAGCGAGGGCAACCGCATGACGCGCGAGTGGTTCAGCGGGTGGATGAAGCAGTGGCTCGGCGGCGACGCCGAGCTCGAGGCCAAGGTCATCCCCGACTACCCGGCCACCGCGAAGCGCACCCTGCAGGACAACGGCTCGTACCTCTCGTGCCTCACGCGCGACAACGTGGAGCTCGTCCGCACCGACATCGCGCGCATCGTCGAGGACGGCGTCGTCACCGTCGACGGCACCCACCACCCGGCCGACGTCATCTGCTACGCGACCGGCTTCCGCAACAACGACTACCTGTGGCCGATGCACATCGTCGGGCGCAACGGCACGGTGCTGCGCGAGCAGTGGGGCGAGGAGCCGACCGCGTACCTCGGGATCACGGTGCCGAACTTCCCGAACCTGTTCTGCGTGTACGGGCCCGGCACCAACCTCGCGTCGGGCGCCAGCCTGATCTTCCAGTCCGAGTGCCAGGTCAACTACATCATGGGTGCGTTGCACGCGCTGCTCACGTCGGACGCCCGTACGGTCGAACCGCGCGCCGACGTGCACGACGGCTACGTGAAGCGCTACGAGGACGAGATCGCGCAGATGGTGTGGGCGCACCAGTCGGTGAAGCACTCGCACTACAAGAACGCCGACGGGCGCGTCTTCACGCTGTCGCCGTGGCCGATCCCCACCTACTGGCGTTGGACGAAGACCTTCGATCCCTCGGAGTACGTCTTCGACTAGCTGGTCTCCTGGGCGTAGCTGTTCATCAGCTCGTCCTGGAGCACGTGCGCGGGCGCGTCGAGCGTGACGACGCGCAGCGGCGCCTTGAGCTTGCGCGTGCGGTAGGTCCACCCCTCGGGGAGCTGCAACCGGTCACCGAGCGAGGCGAGGTCGGACTCCGACAGCGTCGGGTCGATCTGCTGCGACCACGTCTGCATCACGTACGTGGTGCCGTCGGGTGCGACGAGCTCGTGCACGCGGCGACCCTTCGCGAACGTGAACCGGGTGCGGCGGTCGACCTCGTGCACCGAGTACGGCGCGGGGTTCACCGCGCTGCCGAGGCCGACGGTCGCGAGCTTGATCATCTCGACGCCGCCGAAGTCGGTGATCACCTTGTCGGCGAGCGGCTCCTTGTCGATGCGGTCCATCAACCAGAAGCGCGGGCCGTTGCGCAACGCGACCGGTACCTGCTGCGCGGCGGCGACGGCCTTCATGTCGAGTGCGCTCCACGGCGCCTCGGGGCAGTCGTTCAGGGAGTAGGTGTTGTACACGTCGGCGACGATGCCGGCGACGCCGTCGGCCGCCCCCGGGTGCACGAGGAGGATCTCGCAGTACCGCCCGCCGTACATGTCCTTCGTGTGCACCAGACCGGGGGTCGTGGTGGTGGTGGGGTCGCTCGCCGCGCCGGCAGTGGTGGCCGTGGCCGCCGACAGCAGGCCGGCAACGGTGACGAGGGTGGTGAGGAGCAGGGCTCGACGGATTCGCACCGGGGCATTCTGCCCGTTGGTGCTCAGCCCGCAGGATCGGGCATGGCCCCGAGCGCCGCGAGCACCGCGTCGGCCACCGTGGCCGGGGGCTGCTCGCCGTCGACCGTGGCGACGCGGTCGTCGACCTCGAGGGTCCGCAACTGTGAGGGCAGCAGGTCGGGGCCCGCGAAGTGGCCGGTGCGCGACTCGAGTCGGCGTTCCAACTCGGCGGGGGTCACGACGAGATCCACGAAGTGCACGTCGGTGAGGTCGCCGCGCAACACCGCACGGTGCGCCGGCGTGAGTGCCGAGCACCCCACGACCACGCCGTCATCGGCGGCGACGAGCGCGTCGTGCACGCGGGCGAGCCAGGGCGCGCGCTGCGCGTCGGTCAGGGCCTCACCGCGCTGCATCCGGTCGCGGCTCGCCTCGTCGTGGAGGTCGTCGGCATCCACGAACGGCACGCCGAGCCGCTGCGCGACGAGTGGACCCACGGTGGACTTGCCCGCCCCTGCCACTCCCATGACGACCACGCGCGTCACGCGGTCATCGCGTCCCACACGACTGCGGCGACGACCGTGATCAGCAGGTCGCACGCGATCACCACGCACACGACGAGCCAGCTCCACCGGCGCTGGAGGCGCACGGTCTCGCGTCGGCCGAGGCCGAAGCGCGGCGCGATGCGGTCGAAGACCATCGGCCCGAGCAGCAGCCACCCGAGCACACCGAGCTGCGCGAAGTTGAGCGGCACCCCGGAGTCGGTCGCGAAGGCGAGGCCGATGCCGCACAGCAGCACGAGGATCGGCACCACGAGCTGCGCGAGCACGAAGCGGAACCGCTTGCCGCGCGGCGTGGGGGCGGGATCCTCGCTGCTGAACACCACGGGCACGCCCAGCGCGTCGCTCACCTCGTCGATGTCCACGGCATGGCGGGCGTGGCGCGCACACGCCGGGGTGAGCCCGCCGAACCAGTGTCGGCGCAACGCGACGGCCGGGCGCCCGCAGCGGACGCACACGTTGCCGAGGGTCACGTGCAACACGCGCTGGTGGCTGGCGCGGTATCCGTGCTCGTGCTCGATGACGCGTCCCGCGAGGTCGACGTCGAGCACCGCGAGCTCGGGCTCGTAGCTGCCGAGACGCCAGAGCTCCTCGTCGTGCGCCACGGCGTAGAAGCCGCACGTGCACGTCGCCTCGGGCGCGTCGTGGTCCTGCAACGGGCAGGTCGCGGCGTCGGCCACCTCGTAGCTGCCGCCGAGCTGCCGGAAGAACGCGGGCTGCAACACGATGCGCTCGGGGCTGCCGGGGCTGTCACCACTCGCGGGCACGGCGTGCTGCACCGCGAGGCGCGCGAGCTTCCGAGCGCGGATGGGGGTGGCGTAGACGTCCCAGGGCAGGTCGCCGCGCCGGTCCGTCATCTTGCCGTCACTCCACGCCCGCGGGCACCGGGTCGAGCGCCGGGTCGAGCGCCGGGTCGAGAGCCGGTTCGGGCACCGGCTGTGTGACCGGGACGGCCGGGGCGGGCTCGGTGACGGGGATGTGGATCTCTCGTTGCGGCTTGCCGATCACACCCATGGGGCACTCCGTTGCGCGGGGACGCCCATCGTCCGCCCACGAGGGCCGCGTCGTCAACCTCCCCGCCCACTTCGCGTGCGAAACGCGCGGACCTCTGCCCCTGGTACGGCGCCGCCCCGTAGCCTTCACTCGTACTGCACGGGGGGACACGAACCGAAGCGCCCGAGGAGGAAGCGTGACCAGGACCTGTGTCGTCGCGCTCGACGGATCCGAGTACTCCGAACGCATCGTCGGTGCCGCGCACACCGTCGCCGCGCAGGCCGACGCCGCACTGGTCGGCGTGATCGCGCGGCCGGGTGGCGTGTCCGGTCCCGACGCGTACCTCGACGAGGTCGCGGGGCGCGAGGGCGTCACCTTCGCGCGTACCCACGTGTACCGCGACCGGCTCGCGGCGAGCGCGCTCATCTCCGCGGCGAAGGACGAGCCCGACGCCGTCGTCGCCATGACCACGCACGCGCGCCGCGGGCTCGCGCAGGCCATCTTCGGCAGTGTGGCCGAGGAGGTCATCCGCCGCACGGAGGTGCCGCTCGTGCTCGGCGGTCCCGCGTTCGACCCGGCCGCGGCGGCGAAGGTCGAGCGCTACGACGAGTTGCTCGTGTGCCTCGACGGTTCCCCCGCGGCCGCCCCGGTGCTGCCGCGCGCGGCTTCGTTCGCCGCCGCGCTGGGAGTTGCGGTCACCGTCGTCGGGGTCCTCGCCGACGGTGAGGGCACCCCCGACTGGGCGGCGCCCGCGGTGCAGGTGTTCACCGACGCCGGGCTGGAGGCGGGCTTCACCGCGCTCACCGGCGACCCGGCCCGTGCCATCGTCGCCCACGCGTCGTCGCGGCCGAACGCGCTGGTCGGCATGACCACGCACGGCCGTTCGGGGATGGCGCGGGTGAGCGCCGGCAGCGTCACCATGGAGGTCGTCCGCCACGCGCCGTGCCCGGTGTTCGTGGTGCGCAGCCTCGACCTCGCTTGACCGGCCGGACCCCCGGCCGCACCCTCGGCCGCACCCCGGGGCACGGCCTCGGGGTGCGTCCGTACACTCGGGGCATGTGCCGGAACATCACCGAACTCCGAGGCCTCGAACCGCCCGCGACCCGCGACGAGATCGAGGCCGCGGCGCGCCAGTACGTGCGGAAGGTGACGGGCGTGACCAAGCCCAACCTCGTGCTGGCCGCCACCATGGAAGAGGCGGCGCGGGAGATCGCCGACATCACCGAGGGCCTGCTGGCCCAGGTGCCGGCCCGGCGGGTGCCGCCGAAGTCGCTCCCCCCGCTGCGGCGGCCCGAGGTGCGGGCCCGGATGGGGCTCGGCCCGTTCGACGGTTCGTAGGCTGCGGCCATGTACAGCGTCGTCAACACCATCAACTTCGCCGAGCCCATCGCGCCGGGGCTCCTCCCGTCGGCCGAGGAGCTCCTCCCCGCGATGCGGGCGATCGAGGGCTTCGGGGGCCTCCACATCATTCAGACGAGCGACACCCAGGCGGTGCTGCTGATCGTGGCCGACCGGCCCGAGACGCTCGATCGCATCGCCACCGAGGTCGGGTCGCCGTGGATGGTGGAGCACGTGGTGCCCAAGCTCGCCGGGCCCCCCGAGCGCAAGATCGGTGAGGTCGTCATGACCTCCGGTCTCTGAGGCTCCCGCGACTCGTATTTGGTTGCCCGCACAACCTCTACAAATTTAGGTAGAAATTGCTTCCATGCGGGCGTTGCAGACCGTAGAGTCACCGCATGACGAAGAGGGACACACCGGTTCTGCTCATCACCACCGCCGAGGAGCTCTACGGCCGGCACGGCGTCGACGCCGTGTCGCTGCGCCAGATCGCGGAGGCGGCGGGCCAGCGCAACCCCGCCGTCGTCCAGTACCACTTCTCCACCAAGCAGGGCCTGATGCGGGCCATCGTGGAGCACCGCACGTTCGAGCCCAACCGTCGGCGCAACGAGATGCTCGACGAGCTCGAGGCCGAGGGCCGGCTCGGTGACGTCCAGGCGCTGCTCCAGTGCGCCGTCTACCCACTGGTCGAGCAGCTGCCGGAGTACGCCAACTTCCTCCGGTTCATGGACCAGGCGCACGCCAACCACGAGCTCAGCGACATCATGTGGACTCTCGACGACGAGCACGGCTCCGCCAACCGTCGCATGGGCCGGTACCTGCTCGACGTCATGGGCGACGCGCCCCTCGCGATCAAGGTCAACCGGCTCCAGATCGGGTTCCAGCTGCTGCTGCAGGCCCTGGCGATGCAGGTCACCAAGGAGCAGAGCGGCGACGAGGGCATCCTCCCCAACGAGGTGTTCTACGCCGACATGATCAACGCGGTGAGCGCGTTCCTCATGGCGCCGGCACCGGCCATCGGCACCACCGACGCGGCCGAGGCGGCCGCGGCCACCGCGCCCGTCGTCACGAACACGTAGGCTCCGCGCTCGCCGCCCGACGGGGCGCGAGGGGGGGAGAGCTGCGATGAGCGACGACGACGGGACCCTGCACCTGGATCGTCAGATCCGGGTGCCCACCTCGATCAGCGAGCAGGCGCAGGCCGCGCTGCGCGCCGCGGTGCCGATCGTGCACGAACGGCTCGCGAACCCCGAGGTCTCCCCGCCGCTCGACGACGCCGAGGCCTGGCGGGCGCGCAACGCCGCGACCGACGCGCACATCGTCTCGATGTTCGAGGGTCGCGCGCCCGACGTCGACTGGGAGCTGCGCGAGATCGCCGGCGTGCCGGTGTTCGAGATCCGGCCCGACGGCGCCGACCTGTCCGACGACGGCCCGATCCTCTACGACATCCACGGCGGCGCGCTCGTCGCCGGTGGTGGCGAGGCGTGCCGGCTGATGGCGTCGGGTGCGGCGCTGCGGTCGGGACTGCGCACGTTCGCGATCGACTACCGCATAGCCCCCGACCACCCGTACCCCGCGGCGCTCGACGACTGCATCGCCGTGTACCGCGCGCTGCTCGAGCGCTTCCCGGCGGAGCGGATCGTGGTCGACGGCGCGTCGGCGGGTGGCAACCTCGTGGCCGCGCTGCTCGTGCGCGCGCACGACGAAGGGCTGCCCAAGCCCGCGGCCGCGATGATGTTCACGCCGGAGCTCGACCTCACGGAATCGGGTGACACGTTCGACGTGCTCCACGGGGTCGACGTGATCCTCGTGCAGCGGCTCACCGACACGATCGCGCTCTACGCGAACGGGCACGACCTCACGCATCCGTACCTGTCGCCGCTGTTCGCCGACGTGTCGCACTTCCCGCCCTCGTTCATCCAGGCGGGCACGCGCGACCTGTTCCTGTCGAACGCGGTCCGTATGCACCGCAAGCTGCGCACCGCGAACGTCGACGCCGAGCTGCACGTGTGGGAGGCGATGCCCCACGGTGGCTTCGGCGGCGCGCCCGAAGACGTGGAGATGGTGATCGAGGTGCGGAAGTTCCTCGCGAAGCACCTGGGCTGAGTACGGTCGCGGCATGGCGTTCGGCAAGAAGAAGGACGACAAGGGCTCGGGCGACATCCCGTCGATCGAGTCGTACACGTCGATCTCCTCGGAGGAGTACCGGCGCGAGCTGCACACCACCAGCACCGCGTTGCCCACGCCGACGATCCGCACGGTGCTGGTCGACGTCGCCACCGAGCAGGAGTTCGGCTTCTGGGACGAGCCGCTGTGGCTGTCGGTCGGCGCGATCCTCGAGGGCGGCACCGACCTGTGGGAGATCGTGAGCACCCGGCTCTACATCCCCACGGTCACACCCGAGCAGCCCCGCCGCCCGATCCTCTACCTCTACGCGTCGCGCGTCGAAGCCTGACCGGACGCCTCAGCGCTCCAGGTGGATGGGGAGCGTCTTCAGCCCGTTGTTGAGGTTGGAGCGGATGCGGCGCGACGGGCCGGTCTGCTCGATCACCGGGAACGTGCCGAGCAGCTCCTCGAAGAAGATGCGGCCTTCCAGCCGGGCGAGGTGCACACCGAGGCAGAAGTGCTGCGCGATGCCGAACGACAGGTGGTGGTTCGGCGAGCGGCGGATGTCGAACGCCTGCGCGTCGTCGAACACCTCCTCGTCGCGGTTCGCCGACGTGTACATCATCGCGACCTTGTCGCCCTGCTTGATCTCGACGCCGCGCAATTCGGTGTCCTCGAGCACGGTGCGGCGGAAGTAGTGCAGCGGGTTCGCCCACCGCAGGATCTCCTCGACGGCGCCGGGGATGAGTGACGGGTCGGCGCGCAGCTCCGCCATCTGGTCGGGATGCATCAGCAGCGCTTCGAGCCCCGACGACAACATCGTCTTCGTGGTGTCGTTGCCCGCGGTGACGAGTTGCACGAAGAACGAGCCGAACTCGATGTCGCTCATGGGGTTGCCGCCGAAGTTGCCGGCGAGGATGAGCGACGTGAGGTCTTCCCGCGGTTCCTCGGTGCGGCGCTGCGCGGCGAACTGCATCGCGTAGATCGCCATCTCCACGTTGCCGTCGGCGGTCGCGTAGTTGTCGCCGACGATCTCGGTGTCCTGGCTGCTCGTCGACATCTCGGCCCAGCGCCGGATCTGCGCCCAGTCGTCGCGCGGGATGCCCACGAGCTCGCCGACCACCTGGCTCGGCAGCATGCCCGCGACGTCGTGCACGAACTCCACGTCGGCGGCGCGGTCGACCTGGTCGAAGATCGAGCGGCACATCGCGCGGATGCGGCCCTCCATGCCGTTGATGACGCGCGCCTTGAACGGCTCCGACATGGGTTGGCGGAACGCCGTGTGGCGCGGCGGGTCCATCATGAGGAGCATGTTGCGCGTCTCGGCGAGGCGCTCCGGCGGCATGTCCTCCAGCACGACGCCGCCGACCTCGGCGGAGAAGATCTCGGGGTGCTTCGCCACGTGGCGCAGGTCCTCGTGCTTGAGCACCGCCCAGTAGCCGGGCTCGCCCGGCATGTCCTGCCAGAACACCGGCTCCGTGGCGCGCAGCTCGGTGAAGATCTCGTGGATCGGGCCCTCCACGTAGAGGTCCGGGTCGTAGATGTCGATTCTGGTCGGCACGGTCGATCCCCCCTGACGCGGCGCGGCCGCACGCATCGGGCACCATGTTGCCCCATGAGGGCAGGGCGATTCACGGGCGCACTTCTGGTGGCCATTTCATTCGCGGGTGTCACAGGTGTCGCGCACGGCGCGGCCGGGAGCTCTGGCAGCACCGGGAGCTCCGGCCCGGTCACGATCGTGCTCACCCCGAAGTCCTCGGCGCCTGCACCGAATTCGGCGAGGGCCACGGCGGTGCTGAAGGCGCGCCTGCGGCAACTGGGCCTGCAGGGCTCGGTGAAGCCGAGCGGCGAGACGCTCGTCGTCTCGTTGCCGAAGGGGTACGGGGCGGCGTCCCCCGGCCGGATCGTGCCCCCGGAGGTCCGGATGCGGCCGGTGCTGGCCCAGCTGTCGCGGGTCGCGGGGCCCGACGGCACGACCGCGACGCCCGAGCAGGTGCGTGCCTGCGACGTTGCCGCGGTCACCAGCGTCGGCTTCGCAGCCCTGACCTCGGTCGACGAGGACCGCCCCGACGTCTGCATCGTCGCGGAGACGCCGGCGGGGAAGAGCCCGGCGAGCCGGTTCCTGCTGGGCCCGGCCGCGCTCGTCGGCACCGACATCAAGTCGGCCAAGTCCAGGTTCGCGAGTGGTACCGGTGACGTCGTGCTGCTCGATCTCACGAAGAGCGGCCTCGGGAAGTTCAATGCCCTGGCCGGCGACCTCTACGGCAACCAGGCGCCGACCGACGAGGTGGCGCTGGTCTTCGACCGCACGGTCCTGTCGACCCCGGCGTTCCAGGCGAGCAGCTTCACGGGGCCGGTGCAGATCAGCGGCGACTTCACCAGGCAGGAGACGCAGGACCTCGCCGACGGCGCCACCGTCGGCGCCGGTCCGCTGGGCGCCTACGAGATCACGAAGGTCACCACCGGCTGACGTAGGGTCCGGCTCGTGCTCGAGCTGTTCGACGTCACGGCGCGCGGCGGCGACCGGTTCGTCGCGCCGGGCATGGCGAAGCCGTTGCACGACGCGCTGTTCGGCGGGCAGGCGGTCGCGCAGTCGCTCTGGTGCGCAGGGCTCACCGTCGACGCTGGCCTGCTCCCGCGCTCGTTGCACGCGTACTTCGAGCGCCCGGGTTCGGCGGCCGAACCGCTCCTCGTCGCGGGCGAGCGATTCGACACCGACGACGACGGCGCGCTCCGCGGCGTCCGAGTGACCCAGGGGGAAAGAGAGATCTTCTCCATGCGTGTGCGCTATTGCCTGACTAGTCAGGCAATAGGCGACGTCGACGGGGAGGAGGGGTTCTCCGCCGTGCTCTCCAGCGGCATCCCGCCGGCGCCCGGCCCCGACGCCGTGATCCTCGAGCCGCTCAAGAACGCGATGGCCAACATCGCGACCACCGATCGATTCCCCGAGCTCGTCCCCGGTTACCAGTGGCGCCCGCCGCAGACCTTCTGGGGCCGCACCATCGACCGCCTCCCCGACGACCCGATGGTGCACGCCTGCGCGCTCGCCTACATGAGCGACATGGGTAGCGGCTTCTCGGGCCTCGGCGGGTCCCCCGGTCTCGAAGACCTGCCGCCGGGCGGCCCCAGCCTGGACCACGCGGTGTGGTTCCACGCGCGCGTGCGCGCCGACGAGTGGTGCTGGAACGACCTGCAGCCGATCGCGAGCGCCAACGCCCGCGCGCTGTACCGGGGCACCATCACCGCGCACACCGGCGAGGTCGCGATCACGCTCATGCAGGAGATGTCGATGCGCCCGAACCCGCGGTTCTGGCAGACCGCCGTGCCGACGGAGCCGGTGCCGTGACCACGCCGCCGCTGGCCGTGCACGTGTCACCCCACCCCGACGACGAGGCGCTCGGCGCCCCCGCGACGCTGCTGCAGTTGGTCGACGCGGGGTGGCGCGTCGTCCACGTCGTCGTGAGCCTCGGGAGCGACGCCGCGCACCACGAACGTCGCCGCGCCGAGGCGGAGGTCGCGGCCGGGCGCGGCGGGTGGGAGCTGCGCGTCGCCGCCGTTGACCGAGATCGACGACCTCGTCGATCTCGGTCCCGCCGTGTGGATCTCGCCGTCGCCGCACGACGGTCACCCGACGCACGAGCGCGTCGCGGCGAGCTGCGTGACCTGATCGAGCGCGCGCCGCCCCACGCGCTGGTGGATGTGGGGCGGCTGGGCCGACCTGCCGATGCCCGCGCTACGTGCCGTTCGGCGCCGACCGGCTCGAACGCGCGGCGCGTGCTCGCGGCCTACGAGGGCGAGCTCGCCCGCAACGACTTCGCCCTCCTCACCGCGCGGGCGACCGCGAACGCCGTCCTCGGCAGCGAGCGGGTCTTCGGCTTCGGCGCGCCGCGGCGTCCACGGAGCCGTACGCCGAACTGCTCACCGAGGCGGTCTTCGACGGCACGACGTGGTCACTCGGCTCGCCCGGCCTCGGCGCGGCCGACGACCCGTTCGCCGCACCGACCACCGAGGACGTCGGCTGGTGGCTCCACGCCCCGAGCGTCCGGGAGCAACGCCGGCCCTGACAAAGAGGGCACTCGGCCCTGTCCCGCTCGCGACCGGGAGCCGACGATGAGGTCGTGGAGCTCAATTCCTCGGTGGCGCCGGCACCGTCACCGGCTCGAAGACGCTGGTGACGACCGACGGGTCACTCGTCCTCGTGGACTGCGGGCTGTTCCAGGGCCTGCGCCACCTGCGGCGCCGCAACTGGGACCCGATGTTCCTCGGGCCCCGCAACCTCGACGCGATCGTGCTCACCCGCGCACCTCGACCACTCCGGCGCGGTGCCCAATCCGCGCGCCGCGGTTCCGCGGTCCGGTGTGCGCGACGCCCGGCACGATCGCGCTGTGCGAGGTGCTGTGGCCCGACAGCGGCCGGCTCCAGGAGGAGGACGCCGAGTGCGGAGGAAGCGGCTACTCCAAGCACCGGCCGGCGCGCCCCCTATACACCGAGGCGGAGGCCGAGGCCGCGCTCGATGCTCACGCCCATCCCGGAGGGCGTGGTGCACGACCTCGGCCCCGGGCTCACGATGGAGTACGCCTCGGCCGGGCACATCCTCGGCGCAGCGATGGTGCGCCTCACCGCCGACGGCAGCTCGGTGCTGTTCTCCGGTGACCTCGGCCGCACGAACGACCTCGTGATGCGCGACCGTCGAGCGTGCTCAGTGCCGACACCCTCGTGCTCGAGTCGACCTACGGCGACCGCCGTCACGCGGCGATCGACCCGGTCGAGGCGATCGGCGAGATCGTGCGCAGCACCATCACCCGCGACGGCATCGTGCTCATCCCGGCGTTCGCGGTGGGTCGCAGCCAGTCGGTGCTCGTCGCGCTGTGGCACCTGCGCCAGTCGGGTGCGATCCCCGACGTGCCGGTGTACCTCGACAGCCCGATGGCGATCCGCGCGACCTGCGCACCTCGAACACCCCGGCGACCACCGCCTCACCGCCGACGAGGTGCCGCGCTCGACTACATGGCGCGCCACTGCGCGACGGTGGAGGAGTCGAAGGCGCTCAACCGCCGCACCGAGCCGTGCGTGATCGGTGTCGGCCGCGGGGATGCTGAGCGGTGGTCGGGTGCTGCACCACTTCGAGCGCCTCCGCGCCCAACCCGCGCAACACCGTCGTGCTCGTCGGCTACCAGGCGGCCGGTACGCGCGGCGTGCGCTGCTGCTGGGGGCGAACGTCGCGGAAGGTCCACGGCGAGTACGTGCCGGTGCGCTGCGCGTCGAGCACCTCGACATGATGTCGGCGCACGCCGACCAGCAGGAATTGCTCGACTGGGTGCGCACGCTCGACCCGCTGCCGCAGGGTGTGCTGCTCAACCACGGCGAACCGGAAGGAGCGAGGAGCGCTGCGGCGCCGCATCGACGACGAGCTCGGACTCCCGTGCGAGGTCGTCACCGACGGCATGACCACCACACCGTGCCCACGCCCGCGGGCGAAGTCGTCACCGGCGCGAGAAGGTCGACGAGCTCGGCGCGCGCTCGCACGGATCCAGGCGAGCCCGTCGTACTGGCCGCCGACCTCGACCTCGATCTGCTCGCGAGCGACGACTTCCGCGCCACGCGGCTGATGCTCGAGTACCTCAAGGTCGACCTCGAGCTGCGCCGGCAGGGGATCGAGGCCGTGATCGCGGTGTTCGGCGGTGCGGCGTCCCCGCACCGCACGACGGCGGCGCCGAGCACCCGAAGGCCACGGCCACGGCCTGGGCGTCGTACTACGAGGAGGCGCATGCTCGGCCACCTCGTCGGCGCCGGCCACTACGACGGTGTGCACCAGGCGTTGGTGATGACCGGCGGCGGCCCCGGGATCATGGAGGCCGCGAGCCGCGGCGCGGTACGAAGCCGGCGCGAAGGCGATCGGCCTCAACATCACGCTCGGCCACGAGCAGCTGCCGAACTCGTACCTCACGCCGGAGCTCACGTTCCAGTTCCGCTACTTCGGCCTCCGCAAGATGCACTTCCTCCGCGCGCCGTCGCGCTCGTGCTGTTCCCCGGCGGCTACGGCACCCTCGACGAGTTCTACGAGTCGCTCACCCATGCAGACGGGGAAGATGCGCCGCATCCCGGTGGTGCTGGTCGGGCGCGACTACTGGTCGCACGTGTACCCGGCCGAGTTCCTGCGCGAGAACGGGTTGATCTCGGCCGTCGACGCCGGGCTCACCACGGTCGTCGACACCGGTGACGAGGCCTGGCGCGCGATCCGCGAGTTCTACGCGCAGCGTGAGGCCCGCGAGCCCGGACCTCTCGTCGACCCGTGAGCCGCGCGGGGCTCAGCCCTCGTCGTCGCTCGTGATCTCGGGCGGTGGAGTGACGCCGGCGGCTTCGTCGGCGGCGCGCTGCATCGCGATGAGCGCCCGGGCCGACGGGCCGCGTGCGAAGTAGCCCGACAACAGGATGTACACGACCACGCAGATCCACGGGCTGATGAACGCGAGTGGGATGGTGATGCCGTACACGATCGGGCTCACCGATGACATGCGCAGCGAGCGGCGCAACTGCTTCTCGGTGACGGTGTCGACCATCAGGTGCGGATGCCGGACGAGATGCCACCACTGCAGCGTGAACACCACGCCGATCAACGTCATGATCAGGCTGTAGAACGCGGTGGCGACCGAGGCGTCGGTGCCGCCCTCCTGGATGAACGTGGCCAGGATCTCGGTGGGGAACGGGATGAACCCCACGAGCAGCAGCAGGGCCAGGTTGAGGAACAGGAGCTGCCGGTCGACCGCGTGCACCCGTTCGAACATGCCGTGGTGCGCGACCCAGATGAGGCCGATCACGCTGAACGAGATGAGGTAGCCCAGGTACGACGGCCACCGGTTCAGCAGTGCGTCGGTGAGCGAGCCGGTGTTGAGCGGCACGTTCTTGATCTCGAGGACGAGCAGCGTCGCCGCGATCGCGATCACGCCGTCGCTCAGCGCCTCGAGCCGCCGCGTGGTGAGGCTCGGGCGGGTGTGCGGTTGGTCGGTGTTGGCCACGGTCATCGCTGCTGTCGTCAGGTTGCCGCAAGCAACCGGTGGGGAGGACGGGCGCAGCGTATCGGGCGGGGTGTCGCGTGGGCCCTCAGACGGCCGGGGCCGGCAGCCGCGCCTCACCGGCCTGGTGCTGCAGCGCGGTGGCGTGCTGCCGGTAGTGGCCGGCGGGGAGGTCGCCGCGGCGGTACGCGGCGAGCGAGCGGGTGAGCGCTTCGGCCTGCGCACCCTGGTCGTCGGTGAGGACCTCGTCGTGGAAGCACGTCGGGCACGAGAGCACGTGGGTCGTGCGCCGCGCGCCCACCGGCACGAACAGGAAGACGCGTCGGCGCTCGCGTCGCGAGTAGTGCAACGCGACCGGCTTGTGGCAGCGCTCGCACGTGGTCGCGTACGCGGGGCCGAACGTCTCGATCGTGGTGCGTTCGCCGAACATCACGAACCTCATCTTCGACGCGCGCGCGGGACGACCAAACCGCCAAACTCGCGACGCGCGTTGCGCGACACCTGTTGCGCGACATCTGACGCGCCCGCGGAGTATCCGCTTCGGGAGCAGCGGCCGCAATGGCACAGACGCGTCATCGACGCCGCGAATTCTCTGCAACGATTCGGGGGTCTGCGGCATCTCCAACGACGTGGACACGATCCGCACGGCGGGGGACGGGGTGGGCATGACGGCTGAGGGGGCGTGGTCGGGCGACCTGCGCCCGCGCCTCGTCGACCCCGCGCCGACCTTCGAGGAGTTGTGGGCCGAGCGTCGCCCTGCGCTCCTGCGCCTGGCGTACCTGCTCACCGGCAGCCGGGCCGGGGCCGAGGACGTCGTACAGGACGCCTTCGTGCAGCTCCACCGCAAGTGGAACGGCGTGCGCACGCCGGCGGCGTACCTGCGCACCTCGGTGGTCAACGGCTGTCGCATGCACCACCGCCGCCGGTCACGCGAGCAGGCGCACTTCGCCGACCTCGTCGGTGACACCGTGCAACCGGAGACGCCGGTCGTGCTCGGCGCGCTGGTGCGTCTGCCGTACCTGCAGCGCGCCGCGCTCGTGCTCCGCTACTACGAGGACCGCCCCGAGACGGAGATTGCCGACCTGCTCGGCTGCCGTCCGGCGACGGTCCGTTCCCACGTGCACCGCGGCCTCGCCGCGCTCCGGGAGGCGATGCAGGAATGACCGACTACCGCAACGAAGAAGAAGCACTGCGTCGCGCGCTCGACGATGCCGCGCCGCGCCTGCCCGTCACCGACGCGCCCGTGCCGGTCGGCCTCACCGACACGCGGGTGCCCCGACGGCGTCGCACCGCCACGGTGCTCGTCGCCGCGGCGGTGGTGCTCGCACTCGTGGTCGTCGCGCTCGGTGTCGCGCTCACCCGTGACGACGACGGCGATCCCGTCGAGGTCGAGGTGGACCACACACAACAACTGCTCGGCGCGCTCGCGGCCACCGTGAACTCCGGCGGCTACGACGTGGAGTCCACGCTCACCGCCGATCCCGGCAACCGCCCGGCGTCCAACGGGTGCGTCAAGGTCGCCATCCCCGAGGGCAGCAAGACCGTGTGCATGTCGAGCGGCGTGGGCCAGCAGTTCCAGGCCACGTCGAAGGGCACGGTCAACATCAGCCCCTACGCGATGACCGCGGTGTCGCAGACCACGATCGGTCCGATCACGCTGTTCGTGAACGGGTCGCGGGTGTGGCAGCTCGGTGGTGCCGGCTACGGCACCGGCGGCGACGTCGCCGACGCGTCACCCGGCGCGTCGCTGTCGGGGTTCGCCTCGCTCGTGGAGGGCACGCTCGGGCCGGGTCAGGGAGCGGTCACGATGATGAGCCTCGCCAACGACACCGGCTACCTGGGTCTGGAGGCCACCGCCGTCGAGCGCGCGGTGGCCGACGGCGACGGGACGCTCGCGGACGGCACCCACGTCACCTACTACGAGGTCACCGTCGACGTCACCAAGCTCGCCGACGGCGAGGGCCTCACCGACGAGCAGCGTCAGGCCACGAGCGACGCGGTCGCGGTGCTGCAGTCGGCCGGGTACACGGGCACCGACGAACGGGTCGGGGTCGACGACGCCGGCTTCATCAGGGAGGTCACGGCCACCACCAGCTTCGCCGACGGGGGGTCGCTGACCCGCCACACCCTGCTCTCGAACTTCGGCTGCGCGGCGCGCATCTCGATGCCGAACGAGCCCGCGGTCGAGGAGACGGCCGGGCCCTGCCCGCCGGTCCCGGCGAGCACGACGACGACCGCGCCGGAGAGCACTACGTCGACGACCTCGCCGACGACGACCACCGAGCCCGCGACCACGATCGAACCCACCACGCTCCCACCGACGACCGAACGGCCAACCGTCATCACCGGTGTCGTGAATCCCACCACGACGACGGTGCCGTAGTTCCTTCAGTCGAGGAGCGGCGCGATGACGTCGTGGTCGACGGGTCCGTCGTAGACGATCGCACCGTCGGTGAGCGCGATGCAGCGGGTGGCGCGGTCCAGGAAGCCGAGCTGGTGGGTGGCGACCATCACCGCCGCGCCCGCCTCGCGTGCGGCGACGAGGAGCTCGGTGAGCGCGGTCTGCCCGGCGGGGTCGAGGCCCACGAAGGGCTCGTCGACCAGCAGCACGGAGAACGGCCGCACCAGCGCGAGCACGATCGCGGTCTTCTGACGCAGGCCACGACTGAACCGGGCGGGGAGATCGCCGGCGCGCTCGGTGAGGTTGAGCTCGGCGAGGAGGCCGTCGGCGGTCTCGGGCCGGCCGTCGAGCCCGTGCAGCCGCGCGACGTACTCGATGTGCTCGTCGACGCTGAGGTCGTCGTAGAGCGCGGGCTGGTCGGAGATGTACGACAGCATCACACGTGCGTCGAGCGAGCCCGCTGGTAGATCCTCGACGAGCGCGTCACCCTCGTCGACCTCGAGCAGGCCCACGAGGAGCTGCAGCAGCGTGGACTTGCCGGCGCCGTTCGGTCCCACCAGCGCGACGAGCTCGCCGCGCTCGACGGTGAAGTCGACGTGGTCGAGCGCGACGCGGTCGCCGTAGCGCTTCGTGAGCTTGCGCGCCTCGATCGCACTCACTGGTGCACCGCCTTCCTCGACCGGAACCACGTTCCCGCCGTCACCACCACGAACGCGGGCACGAGCGCGCCGACCAGTGCCGGCCCGGCGATCGCGTTGCGCTGGTCGTGCGCGTTCATCGCGAACAACATCGGCATGAAGCCCGTCATCGCCACCACGGGGCCGATCACCTGGCGGATGATCAGCCACAGCGTGGTGAATTCGGGGAAGCCCACGTCGAGGAACAACGTGGGTGGCGGCGCGCCGATCATCACCGAGAGCGCCGCGCCCACCGCGCCGGCGATGGCGATGGGCACGAGCTCGATCGCGGCCACCGGCAGCACGGCCGTGGTGCCCGCCACCAGCACGGTGACGGCGGCGGTGACGACGCCGAAGAGCGTGAGGAACACCGCGGGGGTCACGAGGTGGGCGAGCGAGAGCTCGCTCCACGGCACCGGGTACTGCAACGAGAGCTTGGGGTGGTCGGTCTCCTGCGCGAGCCCCTCCACCGCGTCGATGCCCATCACGAACACGGCCACGCCGGCCACGATCACGAAGGCGCCGCTGCCCTTCCACGCCGCGCCTGCGGTGATCCCCGCGACCACCGCGAGAAGAAGCACGCGTACGAAGCGGGTGAGCGGCCAGCGCGCGATGCCGCGCCAGTCGCGCGTCCACGCCGGGCCGCCGTGGCGCCAACCGCGCACCCGCCACCAGGGACGGGAGCGGGGGAGGTCCTGCGCGAGCTCGCGGTGCATCACGATCACGGAGCGCACGTCCTGCAGTGTTGCCGCGAAGCGGATCTCGCCCACCAGATGGGCGCGGCGGCGCAGCTGTTCGAGCGACGCGCCGCCGATGACCGCGAGCCCGATGCCGGCGACGGCCAACGCGAACACCGGTCCGAGCGCCGCGGCCCACGACGACGTCGAGCGGCAGGAGCACGAGTCGCCCGAGCTGCGCAGTGGGCGACGTCGCGTGCTCGGTGACCACGTCGACGATCGACCACGCGATGAGCAGCGCGCCGATCACGTTGGCGACCCGCGCTTCGTGCGTGCCCGACGCGACCAGGGCGGCGCCCACACCGCGAGCGCGCCGGCTGCCGAACGCGGCGCCGGCGGCCATCCACCCGGGGCGCGACCCGCCCAGGCTGCTGCACGCGATGCTGCCCGCCACCGCGCCCGCGATCGTCGGCACGAGGAGCACCCCGCGCACCTGCCGGTAGGCGGCATCGCGCAACACCGAGCCCCGGGGCACGGGCGCGAGCAGCACGTGCATCACGTCGGGCGACTCCGGTGCGAGCGGACCACCCCGGCTGCCCGACCGCAACCCGAGGGCGACGAACACGGCGACGAGCAGCCCGAGCACGCCCGCGCCCTGCTTCGCGATGTCGGCCACGGTCGCGGCGTCGGCCTTGGCCCCACCGGCGGCAACGCTCCCGTAGAAGAGGGCGAGCGCGGCCACGAGCACCGTGATGTACGCCTTGTAGAGCGAGTCGACCCAGTCGCCCTCGGCGAGGTAGTGCCGGCGACGGGCCTTGCGCATGTCACGCGTGATCGCGCGCACCGCCGCAGTGTCCACCGCCGCACCCTACCGACCGGCGACCCGAAATCGTCAGGTGCCGGGGGCGTTGATGTGGAACTCGGCGCGGTCCACCGAGCCCTGCGCGCCCTTGGCCAGCACCACGTAGTCACCCGCGAGCCCGCCGGCGTCGTACGTGGCGGTCACCGTGCCCGTGTTGTCGACGATGTGGGCGGGGCCGGTGAACGAGCCCTGGGGTGTGGCCACGATGAACACGACCTGCTCGCCCGGCTGGGCGCCGGTGAACGAGAACTGCAGCTGGAACGGCTCGTCGGGGGGTGCGGTGACGGTGAGCACCGGGCGGCTCGCCAGCGGCACGGTCAACACCTCCCCCTCCACGAGGTTGTCGGGGTCGGAGAGCTGCGGATTGGCGGCCCGCAGCTCGGACACGCGCACGCGGAACTGCGCCGCGATCGAGGTGAGCGTGTCGCCCCGCTGCACCGTGTAGGTGGTCGGCGCGGTGGTCTCGGTCGCGGTGTCGGCCGCGACGGTCGTCGCGGTGGAGGCCTTGGGCACGTCGCCGGTGCGGTCGGGGGCGCCGAGCACCGCCTCGAGTGCGGTCCAGTCCTCCACGCCGCACCCGTCGGTGCGGTCGACGCGCAGGTTCACGTCCTTGTCGTCGATCGTGCCGGTGATGTGGGCGGTCTGGGGGCCGCCGAAGATCTGCGAGCACAGCCGCCCGCTCTTCTGCGACTGCTTCACCTTGGTGACCGCGCCGTCGGCCACCGCGGCGCAGGCGGGTTCGGCGGCGTCGGCGAGGAAGCCGGTGGCCTTCGGCGTGGCGCCGCACTCGAGCGTGGCTTCGGAGGGCACCAACACCGACTCGCTCCCGGTGCGGGTGGTGATGGTGAGGCTGGTCGAGGCCGACGAGGAGCCCGAGCCGGAGCCGCCACACGCAGCGAGCGCTGCGCCGAACGCAATGGTCACGATGGTGAGGACCACCACTTTCCTCACGTCCTCACCGTACGCCGTCCCCACCGTGGAGTGGTCGCGCCCGCGAGACTGTCGCGATGCGGGCACAGCCGGTGTGGGCACGGGTGACGTGGGGATTCCTCGGCATGTGCATCGTCGTGCTCGCCGTGCACTCGATCGTCCAGCCCGGCGACGACCAGCTGCACAACGTGCTCGACAACTGGGTGGCGAACGGCGCCGAGCTCGTCGCCGCGACGATGTGCCTCCTCGGGGCGAAGCTCAAGGGCAAATACCACAGCCCGTGGACGCTCTTCGGCATCGCGATGGTGCTCTGGGCCGTCGGCCACATCCTCTGGAGCATCAACGGCGATCCCGCCACCCTCACGTCCATCTCCGACGTGTTCTGGCTCGCGTGGTACCCGCTGGTGCTCACCGGGCTCGCGATCCTCGTGCGGGCCCGGGTGCCGGGCTTCGAGTTCCACCGGTGGGTCGACGGCGTGGTCGTGATGCTGCTCGTCGCCACACCGTGGATCGCCCTGTTCCTCGAGCCGGCCGCCGACAAGTCGAGCGCGTCCACGCTGGCCGCCGCGCTCGACTTCGCGTACCCGCTGCTCGACGCGGTGGTGCTCGGCGCGGTGGTCGGCGCGATCGCGCTCACGGCGTGGCGGCCCGGTCGCATGTGGTTGCTGCTCGGCATCGGGTTCGCGAGCCTGTGCGTGGCCGACGCGGTGTACTCGCTCGAGGCGCTCGCCCGGAACTACACCGCGGAGACCGGCTACGACGCCCTCTGGTTGCTCGGCATCACGCTGGTCGCGTATTGCGCCTGGTTGCCGCGCCCCACGCGCCTACAGGCGGTGCCCCTCTCCGGGTGGCGGGCGATCGCGCTGCCGGTGGTCGCGCAGCTCGTCGCCATCGGGATCCAGGTCTACGGGCTCTTCCACTACATCGGCACTGGCGAGCGCGCCATCACGATCGTGGTGCTCGCGATCGCCAATGTGCAGATCGTCGCCACCCGCCCCACGCCCGACACCGATCCAGAAGACGCCGAAACGCTTGGGCTGTAGAGATTCTTCGTCTCGCCGGCTTCGAGCGCAACCACTTCATGCACACACAAGTGCATCTCACTCGAAACCAGGTCCGCTTGATACCGAGTCGGGAAGTAGTCAGCCGTGTGGGAGGCACACGGGTTCCGCTTCTCGACGACGGCGCTCTGGAAGTGGTTTCGCCGGTCATGTCCGAGTTCTCGAATCGTCTGCGAGTTGTGGCTCGTCAGGCAGTGCAGGTAACTCCCTAGTGATGGCTTCTGAGGGAGAGTTATGGCATGCTCGGGTTCCAGGAAGGACTGCAGAAACGTCTCCAGCGATCTCGCCGTGTGCAATACCTGCAAGAGCTCGCGCGATGAACTGAGGTGCTTCGGCTTGAGGCGATCGCCGTGATCTCATGACGAATGGCGGGGAGCCGATTCGAGTTACGTACCCGGCTTGATTCGACTAGGACCTTGGTAGCCAAGGCGCCGTTTCGGAGTAGCCATTACTCGTCTTCCTCCACGGAATCCCTGAGGAGCCATCCGGCAACGCCGCAGCACGCGCAGGCTTCCTCGATCGAAGCGGCGACGAGACTCAAAGGTTCCAACGCCGAGATGGAGGGAGAGGTCGCCTGTACGGGGGTAGGGGACACCGTTGTCGAGGTCGAACTCTCGGTTGATCCCGAAGTCAATGGCCCGAATGAGTCGAGCCAAACCGGCGGCTGGCGATGCACTGTGATCAAGTCGAGTAGAGCTGGCCTTCGGTCGTTGCTCGAACGTAACGGGGCTGCGGCAGATCCCAGTCCTCGTCCTGCGCCGGTCGACGTCTTGCCAGGGCATCACCTTGTTGCGCTGGTTGGCTCTCGAGTTCGACCGCTGCAAGTGCTTCTGAGAATGAGGTCCGGCCGATGGGTGATGCGGCCTTTGGGACAACGGACGCCGAGGCGCGCACGTAGCGGTCGAAGAATGCGTCGACGATCTCGCGTGGAACCGCCCCAACCCGCTTCTCTGGTACGCGCAGACGGTTGGTTGTGCCTTGCAACATGTCCGGGTTCAGAACCTCATCGAAGTCGTAGCTCTGCACGTCTCGAGGTACGGAATCGGCCACCAAGAGCAGGAAGGTCTCGCCGGGAAGTGCGAACCGGCTGAGCACTAGACGCGATCGGAGCACTCCTGGAGCCGACAACTCAGTGCGTGTCGGAATGAACGCAGCGAGCAGACCGTCGTTAGTCGCTGCAAGAAAATCCGGTCCTCGAATCAACAGCGGAAGGTCCGGTTGAACGGCTGCGCTCCAGCCCTGCAACTCCGCCCCGGCGTTTAGCTCGCGCAGAACCCTGTGCCGATCCAACGACTCTTCCCTTGTCCGGGTCCTCCTCGATAGTGATAGCAGCGATCAACGGCTGTCTCGCGGCACCGCTGGCCGTGCAGTCACCCTCGGATCGCCGTAAGTTCTGCGTCCATGACTGACGCACACTCTTCCATGCGCGCCTGGCGGGTCCACGAGTACGGCGAGCCGCTCGACGTGCTGCGCCTCGAGGAGGTGCCGCTGCCCGAGCCCGGCGAGGGCGAGGTGCGGGTGAAGGCCGAGGGCATCCCCTTCAACCTCAACGACCTCGAGCGCATCAACGGCGGGAACATGATGGTGCGCCCCGAGTTCCCGTATGCGCCGGGCATGGAGACGATGGGCGTGGTCGACGCCGCCGGCCCGGGCGCCGAGGCGCTGCTCGGCAAGCGGGTCGTGGGCTCGTGCGTGCAGGCGATCGGCGGGTACGCCGAGTACGCGCTGTGCGGCGCGCCGGCCACCTTCGAGATGCCCGACGACATCCCGCTGCCCGACGCGGCGGCGCTGTTCTTCCCGTTCCACCTCGCGTGGCTCGGCCTGTTCGACCGCGCCGACCTCCAGGCCGGCGAGACCGTGCTCATCCACGCGGCGGCGGGCGGTTCCGGTTCGGCCGCGGTGCAGCTCGCGGTCGACAAGGGCGCGCACGTCATCGCCACGTGTGGCACCGACGAGAAGGTGCAGCTCTGCAAGGACCTCGGTGCGCAGACCGTCGTCAACTACACCACCGACGACTTCCTCGCCGCGTGCATGGAGGTCACCGGCGGCAAGGGCGTCGACGTCGTGTTCGACAACGTCGGCGAGGCGGTGATGGAGAACGGCTTCAAGGCCACCGCGTACAACGGCCGCTACGTGCTGATGGGCTTCGCATCCAACAAGGTGGTCGCCGACGAGAAGTTCATCGTGCCCCGCCAGCTGTCGCTCGGGAACTTCAAGCTGATGAGCGTGATGCTCTCGTACCAGGACGAGGCGCGTCAGCAGTTCATGAAGCAGTTCCTCGGGTGGAACGTCGGTGCGTCCGCGCTCGGCGCGGAGATCAACGCGCAGATCGTGGAGCTCGTGCGCGCCGGCCGGGTGCACGCGGTCGTGGGCAAGACGATCGGGTTCGACGAGATCCCGCAGGGCATCACCGACCTCGCCGGGCGCGACACCGTCGGGCGCGTCGTCGCGCTGGTCTGAGCCAAGCGCGCACCGGACGGGAGGGATGTGATGGTCCAGCTTCGACAATTCCGCGCGGCTGCGACGGTGCTCGTGCTCGCCGGCGGGCTCGCCGTCGGGACCGCGGGCCCGGCGGGTGCGGCGTCGTCCGACGTCGCCGCGGCCGCGGCGGGCACGATCCAGAAGCGTGACGTGCCGAAGGACTACAAGAAGACGGCGTCGCTGCAGACCCAGGCCGGTCCGCCGCCCGCGGGGGAGGGCGAGGCCAGCTTCGAGGAGCAGACGAAGGACATCCCCGCCTGCGCGGACTTCAAGGAGATCTTCGAGCCGTCGTCGCCGTCGATCACCGCGTCGGCCGACGGCGCGTCGTTCGACCAGGGCGGCGCGCTCACCGGGAGCGAGCTGAGCGGCTCGACGCTCGTGTTCAGCTCCACCGCCGCGGCCAAGAAGTTCTTCGCCCCGATCAAGAGCGCGCAGTACGCCACCTGCCTCGAGGACGCGATGCAGGCGTCGATGGCGCAGGGCGCCGACGACACCACCACCTACCAGTCGACGATCGAGCCGACCACCTCGCCGAAGCTCGGCGACGAGAGCGTCGCCTTCCGGATCGCCGTCGCCGCGACCTCCACGGATCCGGCGGCGCCGTTCACCACCGACTTCCACTTCCAGTTCGTGTACTCGCGGGTGGGGCGGGGCATCGGCGTGTACGTCGCGCTGAGCATGGGCGACCCGGACCCCGCCGCGTCGGCGAAGGCGAACACGGCGGCGGTGGCCCGCTTCGAGCGCGCGTTGGGATGACGGCCGACGACGGTCGCCTCGCGCACAACCGCGTCATCTGGGCGTTGGTGAACGAGCAGTTCACCGATGCCGACGCCGCGGCCCGCTGGGCCGAGCCCGACGTCCGGTGGGGGCTGTTCCGTACGCCGGAGCTCGAGCTCGGCGTGCTCGGCAGTGATGCGACGCTGCGCGGCGCGCGTGTCGCGGAGTTGGGCGCCGGCACGAGCTTCCTGTCGGCCGCGGTGGCGCGCGCGGGCGCGCGACCCGTCGCAGTCGACCTGAGCCGGGCGCAGCTCGCGACCGCGCAGCGTTGCCAGGCCGAGTTCGGTGTAGCCTTCCCTCTCGTCGAGGCGACGGGGGAGGCGGTGCCCTTGCGCAGCGGCGTCTTCGACCTGGTGGTGAGCGAGTACGGCGCGAGCCCGTGGTGCGAGCCCGCGGCGTGGCTCGCCGAAGCGGCGCGGCTGTTGCGGCCCGGTGGGCGGCTCGTGTTCCTCACGAACAGCGTGCTCGCCGGCATGTGCGTGCCCGACGAGGGCGGCTTCGCCGGTGAGCAGTTGCTGCGCACCCCCGCCGACCTCGCTCGCGTCACCTGGGACGGCGGTGGCACCGAGCACCACCCGTCGCACGGCGACTGGATCACGATGCTGCGCGCCGCGGGCTTCGTGGTCGACGCGCTGCACGAGCTGACCGCGCCGCCCGACGCGCCGATGCCCGACTACTACGACATCGCGGATGTCGAGTGGGCGACGAAGTGGCCGGTCGAAGACCTGTGGGTGGCGATCAAGCCCTGATCGCGATGACCGAGAGTGCGTCGTGGCAGTCGGCGCCCGCCGGCGCGTCGTGCACCTCACGGCGGCGACCCACCACCTGCACCAGCAGGACACGTTGGCGGCCGTTGTCGTCGACGCGCACGACGCCCTTGGCCCGCACGACCGTCGGCGGGAGCTGATCGAGCGTGTCGTGGAGCGTGGTGAGCGTGGGCACCGACGCGAAGTCGATCGTCCACGACTCGAAGGTCACGTGGGCGTCCTCGTGGTGGTGCGGGTGGATCCTGCCCGGATCGTCGTCGGTGCCCTGGTCGAAGAGCACGTCGAGGTCCACCTCGCCGCGCACCGCGTCGAGCACCACGGCTCCGGGGGCGGTCGAGGCGAGGAACGCGTGCACGTCGTGGCGCGCCGCGTCGTCGACCAGGTCGATCTTGTTGCACACCACGAGGTCGGCGCCGCGCAGCTGCGCGACCACGAGGTCACCCACCCAACGGTCGGAGCACCGTTCGCGCACGGTCTCCGCGTCGCTCACGCACACCGTCGCGTCGAGCCGCAGGCCGGGGAGCGACGCGTAGCCCGCGAGGGTCGCGAGGTCGCCGACGCCGCTTGCCTCCACCAACACCCGCTCGGGACCGGGCCGCGCCGCGCGCACGCGGTCGAGCGCGGCGACGAAGCCGTCGGAGAGGTCGCAGCACACGCAGCCGTTCGCGAACGAGAGCACGTCGCCGTCGTTCCCGGTCACCAGCGAGGCGTCGACGGCGAGGTCGCCGAAGTCGTTCACGAGCACTGCGACCGGCTGCTGTGCGTTGCGCAGCACGTGGTTCACGAGGGTGGTCTTGCCTGCACCCAGGTAGCCACCGACGACGGTGACCGGGAGCCGCGCGTCGGTCACGCCGTCATCGCTCCCGCACCACACCGCCGCGCATCGTGCCGACGACGCCGATCCCACCGATCTCCTCGGGCGCGACCTCGAGCGGGTCGGCGTCGAGCACGGCGAGGTCGGCGAACTTGCCCGCCTCGATCGAGCCGATCTCGTGGTCCATCTTCAGCATGAACGCGCTGCCGAGGGTCATGGCCTCGAGCGCCTGCTCCGGGGTGATGCGCTCGTCGGGGCCGAGCAGCTTGCCGGTGGCGGTGCGGCGGTTCACCGCGTGGTGCATCGACTCGAGCGGCGAGATGGGTGTGACCGGCGTGTCGCAGTGCAGGGAGATGGTCACGCCCGCGGCGAGGGCGGTGGCGGCCGCGTCCATGCGCGCGGCGCGGTCGGGGCCGATGATCAGGTCGCGGTGCTGGTCGCCCCAGTAGAAGATGTGGTTGGAGAAGATGTTGGCGCAGCCGCCGAGCACCGCGAGCCGCTTGTACTGCGCGGCGGTGGTGAGCTGCGAGTGCGTGACCGTGTGACGGTGGTCGGGCCGCGGGTGACGCTCGAGCGCGTCGGCGAGCACGTCGAGGAAGAGCTCGGTGGCCTCGTCACCGTTGCAGTGCACGTGCACGAGCGCACCCGCCTCGTGGAACGCGGAGAAGGTGGTGCGGAAGGTCTCGGGCGGCACCACCCAGATGCCGCGCGCGTCGGCGTCCAGATAGCCGGGCGGCGCGAGGCGCGCGGTGCGCTGCTGGATGCTGCCGTCGAGGACGATCTTCACGTGGCCCACGCGGAACGCGTCGCTGCTCCGGCCGCGGAGCCCGGCGAGCATCTCCGCCGCGGCGGCGGGGTCGAAGCCACCGGCCAGTCCCCCTGGGATCAGGAACGCGGAGAGGCGCACGGGGAAGTCGGGCGCGTCGACGACCGCGCGCATCGCCGCGATCGTCTCCTCGTCCAAGGGTGCCGACGCGCCGAGGTCGACGACGGTGGTGCAGCCCGCGTTGGCGGCCTCGTTGGCGAAGCGGTGCAGCATCGTGGGGAGGTCGCTACCGCTGAAGAGCCCGCCCAGGCCCGGTGCGAGCGACATGGCCGCCGGCTCGCGCAGCTCACCCTCGGGGTGACCGTCGGCGTCCACCACCACGCCCACCACGTTGGTGTGCGCGGCGATGTTGCCGGCCTCGATCGACGCGGTGTTGACCGTCGCGACGTGGCCGCTCGCGTGCAGCACGAAGATCGGCCGCGTGCGCGACACCAGGTCGAGGTCGACCGCGCGCAGGCGGGTGCCGCCGAGGAACATCGCGTCGAAGCCCCAGGCGAGCAGGACCGTCGGGATCGGCCATCTTCGCTTCGGCCTCGCGCAGCCAGGTCGATGACCGCGCCGATGCGTCCGGCAGCCCGGCCACAGCATGCCCTCGGGGTCGTGCCGGTCGTAGAAGCCAGTGGGCGCGTCCCACAGACGGGCGCCGAAACGCGTGGGTGTGGGCCTCGGCCGGCACGATCACCCGGTCCGCGAAGCGGTCGTCGGCGCAGCGGGTCGTGGGCCGCGTGAGCCCTGGGCTCTCGAGCGAACCCACGGCACTTGCGCAGTCGCCGCGCACCGCCACCGCGTCGAGCGAGCGGCCGGCGGATCGGTATCCGCGCAACCAGCACGCCAAGGATAGACGATGATCTCGCTGGTCTCGCCGGTCTCCGTGTCGACCGCCGAGCGTACGACAGCCGCGGGTGGGCGATCCATTACCTTGACACCTTTCAACACGCATGTGGTCATTGTGGGAGGACACTGTGCGGGCAGGTTCGAAAGATCGCAGGACTGGTCGGCGCACTCGCCCTGGCCGCAGCTCCAGTGGCGCCACGTGGCCGTGACGCAATCCGGCGTCGGCTGCCACCACCACGCTCTTCTCCGAGAACTTTCCTGCCGCGTACGACCCGGTGACAGTGCCCGACGCGGCGTCTGCTTCGTCACGATCACCGCCGAGGGCGGCCACGGCGGCACTGCCGACAACGGCGACGGCTCCGTTTCGGGTGGCGCCGGGGCCTCGAGCAGGCGCGGGGTGGCCGTGCAACCCGGAGCTCTGATCGGCGTCGTCGTCGGCGGCGCCGGTGAACGGCGGCCGGTCGACGGCGCCGCCGTCTCCGGTGTCCGGTCCTCGTCGGCGGCGAACGAAGGCGGCGTCGGTGGCGCTCGGTGGGGGCGGGCTGGGCGCGGCGGGATCTCGAGCATCGGGGGCTCCCTCGGCTCGGGCGGTGGGGGTGGCGGCGGCGCGGGCCGTCTCCATCGGGAACACGCACTGGTGGTGGCCGGCGGCGGTGGCGGCGCGCGCTGTCCGACATCGGCGGCGACACGGACGCCGGTGGCGACAGCTTCCTGCTCGGCAAGGACGCGGCCTTCGGCGACCGGTGGTGCCGTTAACGACGCAGGCGTCGGTGGCGATGCCGGACAGAACGGCGTGAGTATTGGCAGGGTCACCGGCGGCAACGACGGCGGCGGCGCCGGCTCTGGCGAGGCTCAGGTGACCTCGGGGGTGGCGGTGGCGCCGGAGCCTCCGGTGGCGCGGACGACACCGGAGGCGGCACCGGCGACGGAGGAGCCGGGCTTTGCGAACGACCGGGGAGGCGTCGGCGGCATCGGCAGCGGTGGCAACGGCGAGATCGCATCCGACGCCAACGAAGGCGGCGGCGGTGGCGGCAACGGCATCGGGTTCGGTGGCGGCGGTGGCGGCGGCGACTTCGGCACAAGCCGGCGATGGCAGCGCCGGCTACGGCGGTGGTGGCGGCGGCGGCTTCGACGTCGGCGGTGGTGGCGGCGGCTCGTCATGCGCGATCGCGTCCGCAGCGTCGACGTCGTCGGAGCTGAGCGATGCGTCGGCGACGGTGAGGTGGTCATCTCCTACGACCTGAGCACCGACGGCTGCCCCGCCCACGACGACGCCGACGACCCCCACGGTGCGGCGAAGCCGCGTCCAACGTCGCCGCGGCGATCATCGCCGCGCCGCCTTCACCGGCTGATCCCAGGAGGCGCGCCGTCGGGCGGCGCTCAGCAGTTCGACCGCTCGATCACATCGCGAGCGGCGAGGGCCGCGACCTCGCGCTCGTCCCGCGCCGCCGGCAAGTACGAAGTCGTAGACCGCGTCGTTGGAGACCTGCGTCGTCCACGACGGTGATCTCGAGGAAGACCGCGGTCCTCCCGGCCAGCCGAGACGCTTGTTGCCGTCGACGAGCGGGGTGGTGGCGGACGATGGAAGTGCAGCGGCGCCAGCCTTGCTCCAGAGATCGGGATACGCCGGTTCGCCGAAGGCCGAAGCCGCGGTCGATCCGCAGCCGCGCTGAGCAGACCGAGGGTCGCGGACCGGTGGTGGATCGCCGAGCAGGGTGACCGCGAGGCCCAGGAGATCGTCGAGGTCGAGGTACTCGACCGGACGCGTCAACGGCCGAGCCGGTCGAGTGCCTCACGGTGCGCGGCGACGACCCGGGCCGCGGCGTCCGGAACTCGTTCGCGATGCTCGGCTCGACTCACGTACTCGCGCACCGCCCGCCGTGCGGCCTCCTGCATGGAGATGCCTTCCGCCTCTGCGCTCGCGCAGGCGGTCTGCTCGTCGTCGCTGAGCCACCGAGGTCATGGCCATGGAACGATGGCGCCGAAGTGACCAGGCGGAGAAGGTCGGCTTGCGCAGGGGTCTCGGTGATGTCGGCGTCGAGGTCGAGGCCGAGGTGCTTCGCCGCGTTGCCGACGAGGGCGTGTGGCGCAGGTCGGCGTCGAGCTCCCCGAACGTCTCCTCGAGGTGCGCGAGTGCGGGAACGTGCCCACCGAGTGCGGGAAGTCGCTGCCCCACCAGAACAGGTCGAGCGGCATGTCGTTCGGGAGCGCGGCGCCGATCGACACCGCGAGCGGCTCGCGCACCATGCCGTAGAGGCCGTGGTCGCGCATGTACTGCGACGGCAGCTTCGGCAGGTCGAGCTGGAACCAGGAGTTGTACTCCAGGTAGTCGCGGTCCATGTAGTACAGCGCCGCAGGGAAGATCGCCGCGTTGATCTCGGCGAAGTAGAAGCGCAGCTCGGGGAAGCGCTCGAACGTGCCGTTGACGATGAGTTGCGCCATCGTGTTCGCGCACCCGCCACCCGCGTGCTGCGTCATGCCTGCCTCCGGCGGCCACTGCGACGTGTCGTGGCGCGGCCCGCCGATGTTCATCACGCCGGCGAACGACATGTGCGGCGACAGCGCGACGCCGAGCTCGAGCGCCTTCTCCCAGAAGCGGTCGTCGTCAGGCGTGGGGTTGTTGCCGCCGTTCGGCTGCTGCAGCAGGTGCACCGACTTGATGCCGAGCGCGAACACGCGCTCCATCTCGCCGATCGCGTCGTCGATGCCGGAGATGGGCATGAGCGCGTTGGCGATGAGGCGGTCGGGCGCGATCGAGCAGTAGTCGGCGAGCCAGTCGTTGTAGGCGCGCACCATCGCGAGGTACACCTCGCGCTCGGGGATCTTCTCGAGGAAGCGACTCGCGAAGATCGGCGCGTAGAGGAGCTCGGCGTCGAGGCCGTCCTCGTCCTGCTCGCGGAGACGCTGCTTCGCGTCGCCGGCGCCATCGGTGCGGGAGCCGTCCTCGTTGAAGTAGCTCTGGCCGGCGAAGCGCACCTTGCCACGGCCCTTGAGGTTCTGGCTCGCGTAGGTGAGGGGCATGCCCTCCATCAGCCAGGCGTCGCCGCCGCCGTCGGGCAGCGTGATCAGCTTCGGCGCCCGCTCCTTGTACTTCTCGGGCAGGAACGCCACGAAGTCGGGCGGCGTCTCGAGGTGCCCGTCGCCCGAGATGACCTGGTACTTCCGACCCATTCCCCCGTACCTCCGAGTCGTGCGCTCCGCCGCAGTCGGGTGGCGGGCGCGTGCGTCCCGCGAGAGTCGCGCAGTGTCCCGGAGTTGTCCATTGCCGGGTCTCTCCAAGGTTGCGTCAGCAAACCAGGCCATCGCTGGTCTGGTGCCGCAACCTCCGTGGATCAGCGGGTGGCGAGGCGTTCGCGGAGGGGGCCGCGCCACTCCTCGGCGAGGGCGTCGTGCGCGGCGAGGGACTCGACGAGGTCACGGTGCTCGAGGTGGCGGTCGGCCATGGCCAGGTGCGCGTCGGCGACGGTGAGGCCGGCGGGGTCCTCGTCGACCACGGTGATCGGCGAACCCACGGTGACCTCGCCCGGCTGGATCACCCGCAGGTACCAGCCGGTGCGCCCGTTGTCCTTCATGCGGTGCTGGATGTCGCGCCGGGCGCGGTGCAGCGCGAGCTTGAAGCAGGGCCAGCGTGGCTGGCACACCTGGAGCACGGCGTCGTCCCAGCGCCACACGTCGCCGATGTGCACGTCGGCCTCGAGCACGCCCCCGGTGGAGAGGTTCTCGCCGAACGGCGCGGTGCCGGGCATGGCGGCGATCGCCGCGTCGTCGAGCTCGGCGGCCCAGAGGGGGAGGTGCTCGCTCGGGTACGCGTACACGGCCTTGTCGGGACCGCCGTGCACCGAGAGGTCGGCCTGGCCGTCGCCGGCGAGGTTGCCGTACGAGCACCACAGCACGGTGCCGGTCGGCACGGGGTGCTTGGCGATGCCGCTGTAGACGCGCTCGCCGTTCGCGTCGGCGAGCACCTGCGGCGTGCCGACGTTCACCTGCACGATCTCGATCATGCGACCAGTCCTGGTGCGGGCAGTCTGGTTCAGGACGGTTCGCTGACGACACCGGATTCGAACAGCTTCGCGATGTCGTCGCTGCCGTAGCCGAGCTCGGTGAGGATTGTGCGGGTCTGCGCGCCGGCGAGATCGGCGGGTGGCGGCGGGCCGAGCTGCGCATCACGTTCGGTGCGCACGACCCGCCCGTAGCGCGTAGGGACCGAGACCGGTCGCCGCCGACTCCTGCACGAGTCCGAGCGATGCGGCCCACGGCGACTCGAACACGTAGTCGGCGTGGGTCCCCTCGTGCACGCGCACGCAGGTGACGCCGGCGGCACCGAGGTGCTGCACCCACTCCTCCACGGTGCGGGTCGCGAAGGCGGCCTCGGGATCGGCGGGTCGACCGGAGCCGAGCACGTCGGTGAGGTGGGCGCGGGCTTCGTCGTCGGTGGCGGCGACGAAGCACCACCCGTCGGCGGCGCGGTAGAGGGAGTAAGTCTCGGTGAGTCCGTACACGTCGTCGTCGGGAAGCAGGCGCGGCGGGCGGCCGTCGTAGTCGACGAAGTGCTCCGACATCACGTACGCGTTGGCGACCGTCATGCGTGTCTCGATCGACTGCCCTCTGCCGGTGCGTGCCCGCGCGAACAGTCCCATCGTGACCGCCGCGGCGACGGTGAGCGCGGCGTTGAAGTCGGGGTTCGACTCGTTGCTGCGCATGAGGCGACGCGACCACCAGCCGAGCTCGTCGTCGGAGAGCTCCACATCGGCGCCGGGGAGCGGACCGCGGCCCTGTTGTGCGAGCGCGCCGCCGATGATCGCACCGACGGTCACGTGGAACGCGGGGAGCGCCGCGCTCGGGCCGACCGAGCCGTAGGAACCGGCGTACACGTACACGAGGCCAGGGTTGGCGGCGCGCAGCGTGGCGTCGTCGATGCCGAGACGCTCGGGCACGCCGGGGCGGTAGTTGTGCAGGAACACGTCGGCGTTCGCCGCGAGCTGCTGCACGATGGCGCGGCCTTCGTCGGTCTTGAGGTCGAGGGTGATGCTCTCCTTGCCCTGCACGCACTTGAGGCCCGACGGACCGGTGTTGCGCATCGGGTCGCCGCCGTGGGGTTCGATCTTGATGACGCGCGCGCCGAGCTCGGCGAGCATTGCCGCGCTCATCGGCGTGGCAATCCACGTCGCGAGCTCCAGCACGGTGACGCCCTGGAGGAGCGCGCCGCGTTCGCTGGTCGACGACTCGGGTACGGGCGCGCGGCCCGCGCCCGTCCACGAGAACAGCGGACCGAGCTCACGCACGCGGCCGAGTTGAGCGTCGTCGCGCTCGCGAGCGTCGCCGGTGGCGACGAGCTGCGGGTGGGTGAGCGCGTCGCCGGGGCGGAGGAACGGCTCGGCCGACACGTCGGGTTCGCGGTCGAACACCGCGCGCCACTCGGCCCAGGTGTGCTCCTCCACACGGCGCATCACGATCGTGCGCAGCGCGCGGGCGTCGTCGGGGTCGCGCACGTGGGGCGCGGTGCGGAAGCGATCGTCGTCGAAGAGGTGTTCGAGCTCGAGTGCGCGCAGGAGCGCGCGGTACAGGCGCGGGCCGTTCTGGCTGAACTGCAGCCACACTCCGTCCTTGGTGCGCGCCTCGGGGTAGAAGAGCATCGGGCTGTCGCCGGTGCGGAGCGCGCGGGAGCCGCCGGGGGCCCACCCCGAGAGGTCGAAAACGCTCAGCGCGCGCAGGAGGCTGGTCGACACCTGCTGGCCCGCGCCGGTCCGCTCGCGCTCGAGCAGCGCGGCGAAGATGCCCTGCAGTGCGAGCATCGACGCGCCGTGCGTCGCCACCGGCACCGCGGGAAAGGCGGGACGTTCGCCTTCGTAGATCACGCCGAACTCGTGCGCGCGGCCGGCGGCCGACGACACGACCGCATCGTGACCGGGCACGTGGCTCAGCGGATGGTCGCGCCCGAACCCGGTGACCTCGGAGTGCACGAGGTGCGGGTTGGCGCCGCAGCGTCGTGCCGTTGACCGAGCTGGTCGGCCATCGCGGGCTCGAGGGCGGTGAGCACCACGTCGGCGTCGGCCGCAGGCGCGGCGATCCGGGCCCGGCCGTCGTCGGTCGTGAGATCGAGGGGCTCGGTCGTGATCGCGACCACATGGTCAAGGCCGGCGCCTCACGGAGACGGCTCCCGGCAGGAGGTTCCACCAGCGTGACGGCGGCGCCGAAGTCGGCGAGCACCATGCCGACGACGGCCGCCACGGTGCTCTCGCCGACGGTGACGACCCGCAGGCCGGCGAGGTTGCGATCAGGGGAGTCGGAAGCCACGCCGGAGCGTAACCACGGTACTGGTGGCACTGCGAAACCCAGAATCGGAGGTCTCTCGAGCCCTCCTACTTGAACATCTTCCAGAACACCGCGCCGACCTTGCGCTGACGACCGGACTTGGTCCAGGGGATGCCAGTGGCTCGAGAGACCTTGCGCTTGGCATTCGTGATGCCCAAGAAGCGATTCCAGCTGAATCCACCCTTGTTCATCAGCCGTGCTCCTGCGTGATCGTGATCAGAGCCATTGGGCGACACCGCCGTGACCCGAGCACGTACCGGAACGATTCTGCGAGAAGCTGTACGTGCCGTCACGACACTGAGCTGTGGCTCCAGCCGGTGGACCACTTGGGCTGCTGTACGGGCTGCAGACGTAGTTTCCGACCGAGTTCGTATAGCCGCCATTCGGGCATCCCTGCTGGGGAGGTTGGGTCGCCTGCGTCGGCGGCGGCAGGCTGTTCAGGTAGTCCTGAACCTTCTGCTGCTCTTCAGCCTTCTTCTGCGCTTCCAAGTATTGAGAAATCGCCTGCGCGTCAGCGGCGATCTTCGCTTGAACTACCTGATCGGCTGTCGTCCAGTCAGCAGCCAGCGCATGCTGGGCGGTAGCGAGGTCGACCTTCTTGGCGCAGACCGCTGAGCGGACGGAGGCCTCTGCACTGTTCTTAGTGGGTGCCTCAGTTCGAAGCTCCGGCCACAGGTTGCTGAGATCGTTGGTCCCGCCGAGTTCGGAGGGCACGAGGCGGTCGATGACGTACTGGCGTTGCGCACTCTTGGTGATCCCGTATGCGGCGAAAACCTGCTGCTTCACCGCGGACGTCAAGCGTGGGTTAGCGACGAGAGACGAACACACTGACGTCTCGGTTGCCGTCGGCGACGCCGCGCCCGGCGTGGTCGTGGTGTTGACCGCACTCACCGCTCCGACGATGCCGTTCATGGAGAACAGCAACATCACAGCAATGAACGGCCCGAGAATGAGTTTGCGCATCGCCCCGCCCCTCGATCTCAGAATGTCCTGGGCGGATCATTACACAATCCTGCGCAATGTCGACCCGGTTCTTCAGCCCTATCTGCGCGCGACCGCCGTTTGATATACAGCGCGATACATCAGGTGGCACGAGGTTGAGTTGTAGGGATCCGAGATGGCTGGGAAGCGCCTCAATGCCTCAAGCAGCTTGTTCGGAATCCCGAAGACCGAAGCCGTGACCGACGAACTTCCCCCGCCGTCTCCGATAGATCGGGGCACCCCCGGCAAGTCGGCGCAGCGCGAGTACGAACGTCTCGCGGCGAAGCGCGAAGCGGAGACGATGCGTCGTCATCCGCGCATCGGGGAGTTCATCGTCGCCATGACCGACGAGCCGCAGTCGACCAAAGCGTGGGCGAAGGGCGCCCGCGGTGAACGCCGTGTCGGCGTGCGGCTCGAACAAGCCGTGGGTAAGCACGGCGTGGTGCTGCACGATCGCCACATCCCCGGGCGGACGAGCAACATCGATCACATCGTCGTCGGGCCGGCCGGCGTGATCGTCGTCGATGCGAAGGCCTACGACGGAAAGGTCGAGCGGCGGATGGTCGGTCCGCTGTTCCACCGTCAGCCACGGCTTTACGTCGCGGGACGCGACCGGACCAACCTCACCGATGGCGTGTTCGCCCAGAGCAAGATGATCTACGAACACCTGCGGCGCGAGGCGCCGGTCATGGGTGCACTCTGCCTGTCAGGGGCTGACTGGCCGACGGGGACCTCACCGTTCGTCGTCCATTCGGTATGGGTGGGCTGGGCGCGGGCGCTCGGCAAGGTGGCGCGCAAGTCGCGAACGCTCCGCGACGACGAGATCGGTGACATCGCCGCAGACCTCGCGCTCTACTTCCCCGCGCGCTGAGGAGTCTCAGGCTGCCTGGCGGGCCGGGCCACGGAACACCTGGTCGGCGTGCCAGGCGACATGCTCGGCGCGCGGGAGCTCGTGTCCTGGCTGGGGCGGGGTCAACGCCTCGTCGACGAACCGGTAGACGAGATCGTCCGCCGCGCGTCCACGGCCGACGAAGTGCTGCGACACCGCGACACGCCCGTCCGGTGTCAGCCCGATCACGCCGCGGTCCAGCAGCTTGTGGTGCAGGCTGCACAGACACAGACCGTTCCCGATGTCGTCGGGTCCGTCGAACGCCCACCAGCGAACGTGCGCGGCATCGAGCCCCACCGCTTCGGAGCCGAGCCGGCCGTCGTAGCCACAGATCGCGCACTGGTACTCGTACGCGACCAGCACGAGCCGTCGGAACTCGGGATCGCGTCGGCGCAGCTTCTTGGCGTTGGCGCGCACGGCAGCGTCTTCGAAGGCCTCGATGTCGAGACCGAGCGCTCGGCAGATGTCGGCGTGCTGGGTTTCCGGCCAGTTGTCGAACAACAGGTCCAAGGCGACGAGCGCGCCGAGTGCCGGGTCGTCGCGCAGCGCGCCTTCGAGGTCGGGCGTGAACGAACCGGCTGCGTTTGTGGCGCGCAGCTTCGACTTCACCTCGCCGACCTCGATGCCGCCGGCATCGACGACCCAGAGTCCGTCGTTCTGCAGCCGGTTGAACGGGTACTCAGGCGTCGGCTTGGTGTGAGGAGATCCGAACTCGGTGAGCAGCTGCGCGAGCTTCGGCTCGGCGTCGGCGAACCGGAGGGTGGAGCTTCCCGTCTGCTGGAGCTGCGCGAGTGCGGTGAGGATCAGCAGCGGCTTGTGTGGCGCACGTTCACCGTTCCGGTTCCACTGCCGGATCGATCCGATCCGCTGGAGCCACTCGTCACGCTCGCCCACGGGCCAGAGCGTAGATGGGTTGGGGGAGGGTGGATGTCGTACCCCCGCCGTACGTTCGTCGCATGCCGTCGGAATCGCTTGAACAGGTGATCCAGTTCTACGAACGGCGCGGCACCGTCGAGGCGATCGTCGGTGACACGAGCCGATCCGCTGAGCAGTGGCTCGATGCCGCTGCCGACGATCTCGACGGTGTTCGTGTCCTCGTGGAGCAGCAACGGTGGCGGCTCGCTTACAAGGCGGGGTACGACGTGCTGCGCAATGCAGCTGAGGCGATCGTCACGAAGGCGGGATATCGCGTGCGAGGCGGTGACGGCTCACACGAGGCCGTGTTCGTCATGGCCAACGGTCGTTGCGGATCTGGGCAACGCGTTCAACCCGGCTGACATGACGCAGGCTCGACAACGGCGCCATGCGTCTCAGTACATCGACATCGACCGTCCAAGTGAGGTCGATGCAGCCGAGGCCCAGAGGATGTTGGCATCGGCCACGGCGGCCATCACCATGGCGAAGCGTTACCTGAGCACCTAGCGATCAGGTGGGGAGTACCTGCACCATGGGGCGTGAGACAACCGTGTCGTGGAAGGCCCCTCACCCGACGCCAACCAGTCGGCGGCCCGGATCGTGACCTGGATGTCGTAGCCGAGTGCTTCCCGCTCGCGTTCGACCGCGTCGTACACAGCGCGTTCGTCGGGACGGCCGAGCACGAGTAGGTCGAGATCGCGTGGCCGGTCCCCCGCTTCCCCGCGGTAGCGCGCGGCCCACGAGCCGAAGAGGAAGGCGCGCTCGATCCCTTCGATGCCGGCCAGCGCCGCCGCCAGTCGTTGCGGCGGTCGAAGGAACGGACGAGCAACTCGCGGAGGGCAGCGAAGTAGGGGCTCGTCGTGTCGGCAGACACCAGCACGCTGCGTCCGATGGCGCGCGACGTGATGAGTCCCGCGGTGCGGGCGCGCTGTACTTCCCGAGCAACGGTGGGCTGCGGGATCGATAGCCGGCGCGAGAGTTCGGTGGCAGTCGTCTCGGTGCCGGGGTCATCCAGGATGGTTGCGAGGATCCGTCCCTGCTGTGCCGAGCGGAGGATCGGGAGCAGGGGCGGTGCCGGGGCTTTCGTACTCACAAAATGAAGGATATCACTCAGGTTGCGAGTAACTCGGCCGCGCCCTTTCCTACGACGGCGGGTAGCGGGTCGCCTCGGCCGGGTGGTTGTCGACGAAGGCGCGCGAGGTCTTCACCCACCTGCTCGATCTCGTCGGCGAGCTCCAACTCCTCGAGCAGGTCGATCGGCAGCGCGCCGACGCCGAGCTGCGCCGAGCAGGTTGCCGGCGATCGATCCGGTGCTGTCACTGTCGCCGCTGTGGTTGACGGCGAGGAGCAACCCGGCGCGCAGGTCGGTGGCGACGAGCGCGCAGTACACGCCAATGGCCAACGCCTCCTCGGCGACCCACCCGGCGCCGAGCGCCTCGATCATCTCAGCGGTCGGTTCCCGCCCCGACGATGCGAGCGCGACTGCGGCATCGAGTGCGCACTGTCTCGCCGCTGTCGTCGCAAGTGCGCAGCTCGGCGCGCGCCGCGTCGACACCTTCCAGCAACGAGCGGCCGTCGAACAGCTCTGCGACGATGCGCGCGAGCGCCCGGCGCGAGCCAGCCGCTCGAGGTGACCGTGCGTGATCGCGGCGAAGTCGCAACCGAGCGTGAAGGCGCGCTCGCCCGTCACGCCCACCCGCGACTCGCATCACGCCACCGCAGCCCTTGCTGTCGTTCGCGGGCGCGTCGGTTCGGCCGAACCCGCCGCCACCGAGCGCGCTCAGGCACGTGTTCCCCGGTGCACGCCTCGAATGCAGCGCGGGCAGGCCGACCAACCAGCCGTCGAGCGCTACGTCGACCGGCGAACCCTGCGTCGCCAGCCACCGCAGGTGAAGCGGCGCATCACCCTCGACCGGATCGCCCCCGGCCTGGGCCGCAACAGCCCGTCGGCGGTGAACAGCGTCATCTGGGTGTCGTCGGTGATGGCGCCCAACCGCCCGTAGGCCGGGGCGTACCCGGTCAACCCGGCGGGCCCGAACCGCCGCCGGATCTCGGCGATGCCGTCGAACTCCACTGCTGCGCCCAGGGCATCGCCGATCGCCTGCGAGCAGGCAACCCACAATCCGTTCATGTCGGGACGCTGACATGCCGAGATCATCTCATCGAGGTGGGACCAAAGGAGCGGACGTGAGCCACGGGGACGTCACCCTCACGGGCGTCATCGAGGAGCGGGTGCGGGAGCTCGGCGAGGACGGCGACGAGTCGTTCGGTGCCGTGGCGGAGCTGCACCTGCGGGTGTCGCCGACGCCCGAGCCTGCGTGGCAGGGCCTGTGGCGGTCCGACGCCGGCGCGCCCGAGACCATCGAGTACCGCACGTCGGTGTCCGACTCCGGGTTCATCGTGTTGGAGCTCACCGAGGACTGCGACATCGACGCCGACATCCGCGACATCGTCGAGCACACCATCCGCACCAACGACCGCTGGCACGAGCTCCAGCAGTTGGCGCACACCTCGGCCCAGCGGGCCGTCGCCGCGCTCGGCGCGCTCTCGGCCGCCCCGGTCGAGTAGTCAGCCCGCCCGCAGGTATTCGCGGAGGGCCTCGCGCACGACCGCCGACACGGTCGTCTCGTCACTCGCGGCACGTTCGTCGAGCGCTCGACGCAACTCGGGATCGAGGCGCACGGGCAGTACCGATGCCGGCCCACTGCCCATCGTCGGGCGGCCTCGGCGCCGCAACATTTCGACGTCGTAGCCGGCCTCGGCTTCCGCGACGGCCCTTGCGATGAAGTCCTCGGTGATCTCCACGCCGTTCACGGTTCGTCCGTAGGACTTCTGTGTGTTGCGAGGCACTGGAATATCGTAATACGAAACTGCGCCGCCCCGTGTCACCGAACGCCAGTTCGAGTCCCACCCCCGTGAGACCGTGAAGCGGTCAACTTCCCAAGGGGGCGATCATGGGGACTTCCTCGAACACTCGGATGAGCACGGCGAGCTCAGGGCTGCGGAGCCTGCACCTCGTCGACATCGAGACCCTGGTGGGCAACCCGCGTGCCGACGCGGCCGTCGTCCTCCACACCTTCGACCGCTACCTCGCCGCGGCGCGCTGGTCGGCCGGCGACCACGTGATCGTCGCCGCCAACCCGAAGCTCATGGCCAAGGTCGCCTTCGACCTGCCGGTGCCCGCCAACGTGCACTGCGCACCCGGGCGTGACGGCGCCGACACCAAGCTCCTCGACACCGTCGCCCCACACACCATCGCCACTCGGTACGACCGCCTCGTCATCGGCAGCGGCGACGGCATCTTCCTGCGCCGGGCCCGGGCGTCGGCCGAGGCGGGGATCGCCGTGCACGTGGTGGCCCGTCCCGACGGCTGCGCCCGCACCCTGCACCGCTTCGCCCATACGTTCCTCCCCCCGTCGGCCGATGTCGTGCTGGCGGCCTGAGATGGCCCGCACGAGCAACCTCCTGCCCTGCCCGCGCTGTGGGTCGACGAAGCGGTACCAGATCCTGTGGGGGTTCTACGCGGAACCGCTCAGCGAAGCGAAGTCGAAGCGCTACGTACTCGGCGGCTGCTGCGTCGATCCCTTCGGCGCGAGCCACCAGTGCAAGGAGTGCGAACTGCAGTACCGCGCCTGGCGCGACGAGTTCCCAGCGAGTGAGAGACTGCGCATCGACACGCCGCAGGACCAGTAGGGCGGGCGGATGCAACTCCTCGAGGGTGAGCTGGTACTCAGCGCGAGCGATCTCACCGGCTTCGCCGCGTGCGCGCACCTCACCCAGCTCGAGCTCTCCGTCGTGCGCGGTGAACGCACACGCCCCGATCGTGACGACCCGATGCTCGACGTGCTCTCCCGCCGCGGCACCGAGCACGAGGAGAAGCACCTCGCACGCGAGTACGAGGCGGGCAAGGTCGTCGTCGAGATCCCCGGCGACTGCTTCACCCGCGCCGAGCTCGTCGCCGCGCAAGAAGCCACGCTCGAAGCCATGCGCGCCGGCGCCGACACGATCTACCAGGCCACCTTCTTCGACGGCAGGTGGCGCGGCCACGCCGACTTCCTCGTCAAGGTCGACACGCCCTCCAACCTGGGCAACTGGTCGTACGAGGTGGCCGACACCAAGCTCGCCCGTCGGGTGAAGGCGGCGGCGATCCTCCAGATGGCCGCCTACTCCGAGCAGCTCGCCGCGCTGCAGGGCGTCACGCCCGAGCACATCCATGTGGTCACCGGCGACGGCGTGAGTCACCCGTTCCGTCTCGCCGACTACGCCGCCTACCACCGTCACATCAAGGCCCGCTACGAGGCGCTCGTCCTCGCCGCGCCGGGCGCACCGGGCAGCGACACCTATCCCGAGCCGGTCGACCACTGCGGCATCTGCCGCTGGGCCGACGACTGCAAGGACCGTCGCCGCGCCGACGACCACCTCTCCCTCGTCTCCGGCCTGCGCCGCGACCAGGTGCACAAGCTCGCCGAGGCCGGCATCACCACCCGCGTCGAGCTGGCGCACGCTCCCTCGCCGCTGAACGTGCCCAACCTGGGCGACGCCACCGCCGAGCGGCTCCGTCACCAGGCCGAGCTCCAGGTGCGCGGCGACGGTCAACCGCCCTTCCCGTTCGAGATCCTCCCGCCCGAGGTGCCGCCCGCCGATCCCGAGAAGGATGCGCCCCGTCGCGGCTGGGGCATGTTGCCCGCGCCGTCGCCCGGCGACATCTACTTCGACATGGAGGGCGACCCGTACGCGCTCGACGACGACGGCTCCGGCGTCGGCCTCGAATACCTCTTCGGCGCGATCGTCCTCGACGGCGACGACAGCACGCAGCGCTACGTCCCCTTCTGGGCGCACGACCGCGCCGCGGAGAAGCGGGCGTTCGAGAACTTCATCGACTTCGTGATGGCGCGCCGCAAGCAGCACCCCGATCTGCACGTGTACCACTACGCGCCCTACGAGACCTCCGCGATGAAGCGCCTCATGGGCGCGCACCGCACGCGTGAGGCCGAGGTCGACGAGCTGCTGCGCGCCGACGTGTTCGTCGACCTGTACGCCGCGGTGCGGTCGAGCGTGCGCATCGGCACCGAGTCGTACTCGTTGAAGCAGGTCGAGAAGCTCTACATGAAGCGCGCCGAGGGCGAGGTGATGGACGCGGGCGGCAGCATCGTCGCCTACGAGGCCTACCTCGACGACGGTGACACCACCCGCCTCGACGACATCGCCATGTACAACGAGGAGGACTGCGCGTCCACGCTGGGCCTGCACCGCTGGTTGGAGGAGCAGCGCGCCGCGGCGGAGCAGCAGTACGGGCCGATCGATCGTCCCAAGGAGGGCGACGGCACACCGTCCGACGACATCCAGGCCCGCATCGACGAAGCCGAGGAACTCGCCGACCAGCTCACCCGCGGTGTGCCGCCCCTCGCGAGCGACCGCACGCCCGAGGAGCAGGCGCGCTGGCTGCTCGCACAACTGGTCGACTGGCACCGCCGGGAGTCGAAGCCGGAGTGGTGGGCCCACTTCGCCCGCCTCGCCATGAGCCCCGACGAACTGTTCGACGACCGCGAGTCGATCAGCGGGCTCGTGTACGACGGCGACGTCGAGGAGATCGCCAACTCGGTAGTGCAGCGGTTCACCTTCCCGGCGCAGGACCACAAGTTCCACGAAGGTTCGAAGCCCCTCGACCCGGTCACCGTGCGCGGCGCCGGCGAGGTGATGTTCGTCGACGACATCGAGGGTGTGATCCACCTCAAGCGCGGCCGGGCCGCGATCGCGCTCGGCAATCCGCGCGCGCTCGTGCCGCAGAAGCCGCTCGACAACAAGGTGCTCGAGCAGGCGATCCGGCGCGTGGCGCGCTCGGTGATCGCCAACGGCATCTCCGGCGACGGTCCCTACCAACCCGCGCGCGACCTGCTGCTGCGCACCCCGCGTCAGCCGAGCGACGGTTCGTTCGACCACCCCTACCTCGCCATCCAGGGTCCACCCGGCGCGGGCAAGACCTACACCGGTGCCGGGCTCGTCCTCGAGCTCGTGCGCGCGGGCAAGAAGGTGGGCCTCACCGCGCACAGCCACGCCGCGATCGGCAACCTCCTCGACGCCGTCGGCGAGCGCGCCGCGCAAGAGGGCGTCGCGGTGCGGGCGTTGCAGAAGGCGGAACACCACCAGCTCTGCCCCCACGGCATCGTGAGCAAGGCCGACGACAACGCGCGCGTGCTGAGCGCCATCGGCACGCACGAGTTCGACGTGTTCGCCGGCACCGCCTGGCTGTGGGCGCGCGAGGACATGCAGCACTCGGTCGACGTGTTGTTCGTGGACGAAGCCGGCCAGAAGTCGTTGGCCGACGTGGTCGCCGTGAGCGGCGCCGCGCTGCATCGTGCTGCTCGGCGACCCGCAACAACTCCGCGCAGCCGTCGAAGGGCAGTCACCCCGCGGGCGGAGGCTCTCCGCGCTACAGCACCTCCTCGCGGGTGAACCGGTCATCTCGAGTGAGCTGGGTCGATTCCTCGACGTCACCTGGCGGATGCACCCCGCGGTGTGCGAGTTCGTGTCGCAGATCGCATACGAAGGTCGGCTGCACTCGAAGGAAGGGCTGGAGCGTCAGTCGGTCGACGGGTTCGCCGGCCTGCGCTGGATCCCGGTCGAGGAAGCCGGGAACCGGAGTTGGTCAGCGGCGGAAGTGCGAGCGGTCGACGAGCTCGTGCGATCACTTGTGGGCAAGCGCTGGACCGACGCCGACGGCGTGTCGCACGAGATGACGCTCGACGACATCCTCGTGGTGACGCCGTACAACGCGCAGGTGGCGAAGCTCGCCGCGCAGTTGCCCGACGGCGCGCGGGTCGGCACGGTCGACAAGTTCCAGGGCCAGGAGGCGCCGGTCAGCATCTACTCGATGGCGACGAGCAGCGCCGACGACGTGCCCCGCTCGCTGGAGTTCCTCTACGACCTCCACCGCTTCAACGTCGCCGTGTCACGTGCGAAGGCGGAGTCAGTCGTGGTGTGTAGCCCCGAGCTGCTCGAGGCGAGTTGCCGAAACCCGGTTCAGATGAAGCTGGTGAATGCGCTGTGCTTCTACGGCGGTGAGGCTGCCGGGCTCAAGGGAGAGCAGGCTTGATGTTGTGCTGAGGGCGTCTGGTTCGGTGCGGGCGATAATCGTGGCAGGATGAGCGGCTAGTTCGACGCAATGAGCGCAGACACTTCCCCTGCGGAGATAGCCGTGGAAATCATCGACAACATCAATGTCCTGTTGGGCGATGATCTGAAGAAGGAGCTGCGCCCGGGCTCGAAGGTGCGCATCGCTGCTTCAGCCTTTTCGATCTTTGCATTCGAGGCCTTGCGCGACGAGCTTGCGACGATCGACGAGATCGACTTCATCTTTACTTCTCCTTCGTTCGCTACGGCTGAAGCCACCGATCACGCTCCAAAGGAACGGAAGCAGTTCTTCATCCCGCGCGAGCGAGGACCCGAGGCCTCGCTGTACGGAACCGAGTTCGAGATCCGGTTGCGGAACCGCCTGACGCAACGAGCGATCGCCAGGGAGTGCGCCGACTGGGTCAGGAGCAAGGCCCGATTCCGAGCCAACCGAACTGGCGCACCGATGCAGCAGTTCGGGATCGTTGACGGTGCGGCCGCGTACCTGCCACTTCAAGGCTTTACCTCGGCCGACTTGGGCTACGAGCGCGGTGACGCTGTCTCCAACATGGTGACGAAGCTCACCGACGCGCCGATGACGACCCAGTACGTGCAGCTCTTCGATCAGATCTGGCACAACCCCGATCAGCTCGAAGACGTCACGGAGGCGGTGTACAACCATGTCGCTTCGGTGTACGCCGAGAACTCACCCGCCCGCATCTACTTCTTGATCCTCTACAACTTGTTTGCCGAGTTCCTCGACGACATCAGCGCCGACGTGTTGCCGAACGACCTGACCGGCTACCAGGAGACGGCGATCTGGCAGAGCCTGTACAACTTCCAGCGCGATGCGGCGACCGGAATCATCAACAAGCTTGAGACATACAACGGCTGCATCCTCGCCGACAGCGTCGGCCTCGGGAAGACCTTCACAGCGCTGGCCGTCATCAAGTACTACGAGTTGCGCAACAAATCAGTCCTCGTTCTGGTGCCGAAACGCCTGGCGGAGAACTGGACCAACTACAACGCGAACCTCACCACGAATCTCTTCGCGGCAGATCGTTTCAACTACGACGTCCTCGCGCACACAGATCTGTCGCGGACCTCCGGTGAGTCGATGGGGATGCCGCTCGACCGCGTGAACTGGGGAAACTACGACCTCGTCGTGATCGATGAGTCGCACACTTTCCGCAACGCCAACTACGAGTCGGATCGCGAGACTCGCTACCAACGGTTGATGCGCCAGGTCATCCAGCAGGGCGTGAAGACCAAGGTGCTCATGCTTTCCGCGACGCCGGTGAACAACCACTTCACGGACTTGCGAAATCAGCTCGCGCTCGCCTACGAGGGAGATTCGGGGCAGCTTTCCACCAAGCTCGGCATCTCGACGAGCGTTGAAGAGGTCTTCCGGCAGGCGCAGCGCGTCTTCAACGAATGGTCCAAGCTCCCGGTCGAGTCTCGTACGACGGAGACGATCCTCGAGCGGCTGAGCTTCGACTTCTTCGAGTTGCTCGATGCCGTGACGATCGCCCGTTCACGCAAGCACATCCAAGCCTTCTATGACATGTCGGACATCGGAGCGTTTCCCGAGCGACTACCCCCGATCTCGGTGAGCCCAGCGCTGACCGATCTCCCAACCGTGCCGTCGTTCAGCGAACTGCACGAGCTGTTGTCGTCCATGACGCTTGCCGTATACGCGCCGCTCACCTACGTGTTCCCGAGCCGCCGCGCGAAGTACGAGGAGCGCTACGGCAATGTCGCAGCCGGCCGCAACCGGTCGGGTGGCGACATGTCGAACCTCGGCCACGCGAGCCGGGAACGCGGCGTGCAGAAGCTGATGACCGTCAACCTGCTCAAGCGGCTCGAGAGCTCCGTCGAGGCGTTCCGGCTGACGCTTGGCAAGCTGCAGGTGGCAGTGGGGAGCACGCTGGAACGCGTCGACGGCCATGACAGCACGGTCGAAGATCTCTCTGCGGTGCTCGAAGATCTCGAAGACGAGGACGACTTCGAGTTGCCCTCCGCAAGCACGGTGGGCGGCAAGGTGCAGATTGACCTTGAAGACATCGATCTCGAATCATGGCGGCGCGATCTCGAGCACGGCGCGACGGTCATCAGCGAACTGCTTGCTGGTGTTGCTCCGATCACGCCAGAGCACGACCTGAAGCTGCAGGAGTTGTTGACTCGCATCGCCGACAAGGTGGCCGCGCCGTTCAACCCGGGCAACCGGAAAGTCCTTGTGTTCTCCGCCTTTGCCGACACCACGGCCTATCTCTACCGAGAGTTAGCGCCGGTGCTCTCCAGTGCTCACCTCGACCTTGCAGTGGTCACCGGCCAGGGCAACCCTCGTAGCACGCTCGGTAAGGGGCTCTCCTTCCAGCAGGTCTTGACCCTGTTCTCGCCACGATCGAAATTGCGGCATCTCGTCCTGCCCGACGACGAACGAGAGATCGACGTGCTCATCGGCACCGACTGCATCAGTGAAGGGCAGAACCTCCAAGACTGTGACTACGTCGTCAACTACGACATTCACTGGAACCCCGTGCGAATCATCCAGCGGTTCGGCCGCATCGACCGCATCGGTTCGACCAATGAGCGAATCCAACTCGTCAACTTCTGGCCCGATATCTCGCTCGATGAGTACATCAAGCTGCAGGAACGAGTCGAGAGCCGCATGGTGATCGCTGACCTCGCAGCGACGGCTGACGACAACCTGCTCACAGAGGAACCGAGCGACACTGCCTTCCGAAAGGAACAGCTCCGAAGGCTGCAGGACGAGGTGGTTGAGCTCGAAGACGTGCGCACCGGGGTCTCGATCACCGATCTGGGCCTGAATGACTTCCGCATGGACCTGATCGCGTACGTCAAGGAGTATGGGGATCTGGCGACGGCCCCCAAGGGCTTGCATGCCGTGGTCCCTGCGGAGCCGAGCCTCGGGCTGCAGCCAGGCGTTCTCTTCGCACTCCGCAATGTGAATGCAGACGCGTCCATCCACCGTGGCAACCGATTGCACCCGCACTACCTGGTGTACCTCGACAACGATGGCAACGTGGTCGCTGATCATCATGAGGTGAAGTACCTCCTCGATCTGATCCGTGCCGGCTGCCGTCCCTTCGCCGATCCGGTCAGCGAGGTCACCCGAATCTTCAACACTGCGACTCGCGAGGGCGCGGACATGAGCCACTATTCCGACCTGTTGACCGCGGCGATCCGATCCTTGATACAGGCAGCCGACGAAGACGACATCGACAGCCTCTTCACGGGCGGTCGCACGTCGGCCCTTGCTGGAGCGATCAAGGGCCTCGACGACTTCGAGCTTGTCGCCTTCCTTGCGATCGTGGCCGATCCGGCGACGAGCGTGCCGTGACCTCACAAGTCCTCTACCGCTGGCCCGCGGCGGCAAAGTTCGGACGAGTGGTCCCGAAGACAAGGTTCTACGAGCGCGGCGGCGTCACAAACGCAGTTCGCCGGAAGTTCGTCGCCGACGTACAACGCATCACGTGGGCATACAAGCTCGCTGAGGCGACCGTTCACCTGCGCGGCGATGCTGCAGTGCCTGAGATCCAGGTGTTCGTCGTCGACGCGAAGGATGAGGATGTCAGCGACGACGTGCTCACCGCGATCGACAAGGCCGTGCAGTTTCCTCTCATCTTCGAGATCAACCGCGGCGCTGAGGAGCAGGCGCACACGCGGATGGTTGCCGCTTACAAGCGCCTTGGCGGCGCCAAGGCGCGCACCAGCGCCTACTTCTCCACTGCCTGGCAGTCTGGCGATGTAGCGCGTGTGCCGCTGCCCCCCGCGCTCGAGCTTCCCTCCCTCTACGCCGCGCTCCTCGTCCCGCTACTACCTGTCACCCCGTTGCCGGGTGAGCCGTTGGCGGATGCCACCGAACGGGTCGAGCGCAAAGCGAAGCTCGAACGAGAGATCGTTTCGCTCGACCGCCGACTTCGCAAAGAACCCCAGCTCAACCGCAAGGTCGAGCTCCGCCGACAGATTCACGCTTGCAGGGACGAGCTCGCCGTCGTGCTCGACCCCCGCCGGCCGAAGTCGAAGGGCCCCCAGTGGACAAGCTGAAAATGCACTCGCCCGACCTCACCCAGCGGAACATCGACAAGCTCTCCGAGCTGTTCCCAACGGTCGTCACCGAGCGCCTCGACGATGACGGCAACCCCGTCCGCTCCATCGACTTCGACCTGCTGCGCCAGGAGCTGTCCGACCGCGTCATCGAAGGACCTCAGGAGCGCTACCAGCTCGACTGGCCCGGCAAGCGCGCTGCTCTCTTCGCCGCCAATGCCCCGATCGCCAAGACGCTGCGCCCCGTGCCCGGGGAGTCGGTTGACTTCGACACGACGAAGAACCTGTTCATCGAGGGCGACAACCTGGATGCGCTCAAGCTTCTTCAAGAGTCATACCTCGGCAAGGTCAAGCTCATCTACATCGACCCGCCCTACAACACGGGAAACGACTTCGTGTACGACGACGACTTTGCGGAGTCGAGTGCCGATTATCTCGCCCGCTCAGGTCAGCAGCTAGAGACGGGCGAACGCCTCGTTGCGAACACCGAAGCCAACGGACGCTTCCACTCCGACTGGCTGAGCATGCTGTACCCGCGGCTGAAACTGGCGCGTGGCCTGCTGGCCGACGACGGCGTCATCATCGTGGCGATCGGCGATGACGAGCACGCGAACCTCCGTCTGCTCCTCGACCAGATCTTCGGAGCCCAGAACTTCATCTCGGACGTCGTGTGGCAGGGCGGGCGCAAGAACGACTCTCGCTACGTATCCAACGGCGCGGACTACATGGTGATCTACGCGAAGAGCGAGAAGCATCTCAGCGAGATCGGCGTACGGTGGCGCGAGCCCAAGGTCGGTCTCGACGCGGCACTCGCGGAAGCCGCCTTGATCTGGTCGAGCCGTCAGAGCGATGACGACGCATCCGTTCAATGGAAGGCCTGGCTCAAGGGCAAGAAGGCCGCCGGCGAGATCACAGACTCGGTGGCACGGTACGACCAGCTTCAGCCCGGGACCGGCCGACCGATGAACACCTACGGCAACATCACGTGGCCCGGTCGAGGCGGGCCCACGTACGAAGTTCTTCACCCGACGACGAAGAAGCCAGTGGCGCTTCCGAAGACAGGGTGGCGCTTCCAGGCGGATGAAATGGAGCGCCGGATTGCTTCGGGTCAGATCTGGTTCGGGCCGGACGAGACTGCCATCCCTCGCGGGATCTCGTTCCTCGACGAGATGGGCGAGCAGGTCGCGATCTCAGTGTTCGAGCAGGATCGCAAGGCCGCGAGCACCGACATGCGCAACCTCATGGGCGAGATCGTTTTCGAGAACCCCAAGGACAGGAGGGTCCTTGCGCGCTGGTTCCGACTGGTTACCGGTGGGGCGAAGGATGCCGTCGTCCTTGACTTCTTTGCCGGATCGGGTTCGACAGGTCAAGCCGTCATGGATCTCAATGCGGCAGATGGCGGGCGTCGGCGATTCATCCTCGTTCAGCTTGACGAGGAGGTCGACCACCCGGACTACGACACCATCGCCAGCATCGCCCGTGAACGCCTTCGCCGTGCTGGTTCACAGGCAAAGCTGGCTGCTGGGCTGCTGGGTACCGATCTCGACTTCGGCTTCCGGTCGCTACGCGTGGCGACGACCAACATGGCTGACACGCTCGCAACGGCTGACGGCCTCGAGCAGATCGCACTCTCGGATGCTGTCAACAGCGTGAAGCCAGATCGCACCGGAGAGGACCTGCTTTTCCAAGTGCTCCTGGATTGGGGCCTCGAATTGACAATGGCGATCTCAGGTGAGCAGATCGACGGCCACAAAGTGTTCGTCGTCGAGGATGGCGCGTTGGTGGCTTGCTTCGACGACGCAGTCAGCCCCGCACTTGTTCGTGGCGTCGCTCGGCATGAACCGCTTCGTGCGGTGTTTCGCGACTCGGGGTTTACATCGGACGCTGACCGCATCAACGCCGTGCAAATCTTTGCCGAGGTATCGCCGTCCACCGATGTCAGGGTGATCTGAGGCGTGAAGCTGCAGTTCAAGGTCCAGCAGTACCAGACCGACGCCGTCGACGCTGTGATCGATTGCTTCGCCGGTCAACCCAAGCAGGACGGCGTTTCGTACCGCATAGATCCCGGCAAGCTCGTTCCGAACGCGCCGGTCGCTCTTCCGGGAATGGCTGATTCGGGGCTGCGGAATGCCGAGATCGCCCTAACGGCTGCGCAGTTGCTGGGGAACGTGCACGCGGTGCAGAGGGCTCGTGGCTTGCCGCTCTCCACGAAGTTGGTTGACTCCAAGGCTGCCCCCTCGGCTCCGAACCTGGACATCGAGATGGAGACCGGGACTGGAAAGACCTACGTCTACATCAAGACGATCATGGAACTGCATCAGCGCTACGGGTGGAGCAAGTTCATCGTCGTTGTACCCAGCGTCGCGATCCGCGAGGGCGTGAAGAAGTCGTTCGACATCACTGCCGACCACTTCCAAGAGCTCTACGGCACCAAACCCAGGCCCTTTATCTACAACTCGTCCCAGTTGCACGAGATCGAGCGCTTCAGCTCCGACGCCGGCGTGCAAGTGATGATCATCAACATCCAAGCGTTCAACGCCACCGGTCGGGAGAACCGGCGGATCTACGACGAACTTGACGACTTCCAGTCGCGTCGGCCCATCGATGTGATCAGCGCCAACCGGCCGGTCGTGATCATCGACGAGCCCCAGAAGATCGGCGCCCCGAAGTCGCTCGAGGCGCTGTCACGGTTCAACGCACTGATGATGCTGCGCTACTCGGCGACCCACCGGGTCGAACACACGAAGATTCATCGTCTCGACGCGCTCGATGCATACAACCAGAGGCTCGTAAAGCGCATCTCGGTTCGTGGCATCACGGTCAAAGGTCTCGCCGGGACCAACGCCTACCTGTATCTGGATGCCATCGAGATCGCGAGGAATGCAAAGCCCCGAGCGCGAGTGGAGATCGAGGTGCAGACGGCGACCGGGATCAAGCGGCTGATCAAGCGGATCGATCAAGGCACGAACCTCCATGACCTGTCCAACGGAATTGAGGCATACAAGGGACTGTTCGTCGTCGACATCGATGCCACCCGGGACCTCATTGAGCTCAGCAACGGCGAGATTGTCAACGCCGGCCAGCTCGCCGACCCTGATGTCACGGAGGAGTCGAAGCGGCGCATCCAGATCCGCGAGGTGGTCCGCGCCCACCTCGACAAGGAGCGGGAGCTCCACTCCCAGGGCATCAAGGTTCTGTCCCTGTTCTTCATCGACGAGGTCGTGAAGTACCGCGACTACAGCCGTGACGACACGCTTGGCGACTACGCCCGCGTGTTCGAAGAAGAGTACGCCGCCGCCGTCGCGGACAATCTCAGCGAACTTGCGCTCGACTCGGCCGCCGAGACGTACCACGCCTACCTGCAGCGCGACGCCGTCAGAGCGGTGCACGAGGGGTACTTCTCGATCGACAAGAAGACCAACCGCCTGGTCGATCCGGAGATGAAGAAGACCGGCGACGAGAAGGGCCAGTCGACTGACGCCGGCGCGTACGACCTCATTCTCAAAGACAAGGAGCGGCTGCTCTCGCTCGACGAGCCTGTCCGGTTCATCTTTTCCCATTCGGCACTGCGCGAGGGTTGGGACAACCCCAACGTCTTCGTGATGGGGATGCTCAAGCGAAGCGACAACACGATCTCTCGTCGTCAGGAGATCGGGCGCGGCTTGCGCCTCGCCGTCGACGAGCTCGGTGAGCGACAGGACAATCCGATTACGGTCCACGACATCAACGAGCTGACCGTCGTTACCGACGAGTCGTACACCGACTTCGTCGCTGGGCTACAGCACGAGATCGCCGAGTCGCTGTCGGCCCGTCCTCGCAAGGCCACACCCGAGTTCTTCTCCGGCAAGGAGCTCATCGACCCCGACACCGAGCAAACGGTGGCGATCACCCTGGACCAGGCCAAGCAACTCCAGCACTGGCTCACGGTGAACGGCTACATCGACTATGAGCAACTGCTCACCGACACGTGGCTCCACTTGGATGCGGATACCGACATGCCACCGTTGCCGGCGGGTCTCGACGCTTTCCACGATCAAGTCGTCGAGCTCATCAGCTCACTCAACGTGCAGTTGCCCGCACCCACCGACGGTCGTAAGCCCAAACGAGTTCCGCTCAATGAGAAGAACTTCGGCAAGAAGGAGTTCCAGGAGTTGTGGGGGCGAATAAACCACAAGGTCGTGTACCAAGTCGACTTCGATTCGGCCGAACTCATCGCCAAGTGCGTTGATGCGCTCAACGACAAACTGCAGGTCACCGCCCTCCAATACGTCGTACAGAGGGGCACTCAGGTCGCTGCGCTCGAGGCTGACGACCTCAGTCATGGCACCGGCTTCTCAGTCGATGAGACCACCACCCAGACCGAGACCACTACGGCATCGTCACAGGTTCGCTACGACCTGATCGGCGAGATCACTGAGAAGACGCAGCTCACCCGACGCAGTGCGTGCGCGATCCTCGAGGGCATCCAACCTGGCACGTTCGCCAAGTACCGCCAGAACCCGGAACAGTTCATCATGGAGGCCGCGAGACTCATCAACGAACAGAGGGCGTCGGTCATCGTCGAGCATCTCAAGTACGACGCGCTCGAACAGCAGTACGACTCTGCGATCTTCACCGAGAACCAGACGAAACAGGACTTCGCCAATGCTGGCGAGAAGCTGCGCAAGCACATCTATGATTACGTCGTCACTGACTCGAAGGTCGAGCGCCGTTTTGTCACGGAACTCGATACGAGTACCGAGGTGGTCGTCTACGCGAAGCTCCCTCGCGGCTTCTTTATCCCGACGCCCGTTGGCGACTACAACCCGGACTGGGCTATCGCCTTTCAGGAGGGAAGTGTGAAGCACGTGTACTTTGTCGCCGAGACTAAGGGATCACTTTCCTCACTACAGCTCAAGGGTATCGAGGAGGCGAAGATCCAATGCGCTCGGAAGTTCTTCGCTTCCATTAGCGATAACGGCCACGCCGTCAAGTACGACGTCGTCACCGATTACGGCGAACTCATGCAGCTTGTGAATGCGTGACGTCGTGCCGGCGATCTCACGATCCGCGGGAATCTAGGAGGGCAAGGCGCGCATGAGCAGGACACTCTTCCGGACCACGAGATTCGACCTCGACTACTTAGTCAAGGACATCGATCGCGGTGATATTGCGCTTCCCGACATCCAACGACCCTTCGTGTGGCCCAATCGCAAGGTGCGAGACCTTCTCGACTCGATGCTCAAGGGCTTCCCCATTGGCTATCTGCTGTTCTGGGCCACCGGAGCAGAGGCGGGCGCTCGGGCCATCGGGGTCGATGACAAAGTCGAGAGCGTTGCGCGCTGGCTGATCGTCGACGGGCAGCAACGGCTCACAAGCCTTTACTCGGTCTTCACGGGTCACCCCGTGGTGCGGGAGGACTACAGCGAGTCGCGCATCCGCATCGCCTTCCGCCCTCATGATGCGCGCTTCGAAGTCACCGACGCCGCGATCGAGAAGGACCCAGAATTCCTTCCGGACGTCACGCCGCTGTGGAAGGACTACAAGGCCACCGTCAACGTGTACCTCGAACGGCTCGAGCAGGCGCGCGGGCCGATCGATCCAGTCCTCGCGGCTCAGATCGATGACCAGTTCGATGCGGTGCGAGACCTCCGCGCCTACCCGTTCGAGGTCGTTGAGCTCGACGCAGCGATGGACGAGGAGAGCGTCGCCGAGGTCTTCGTACGGATCAACTCCGAGGGAGTCACGCTGAACCAGGCGGACTTCATTCTCACGCTAATGAGTGTGTTCCGTGAGAAGGCCAGGCGCCAGCTCGAGGATTTCGCCCGCGCGGCAAAGCAGCCGTCGGTAGGGGGCGCGAGCGCCTTCAACTGGTACATCCAGCCGCAGCCGGATCAGTTGCTCCGCGTGTCGATCGCGGTTGCGTTCCACCGAGCTGTTCTGAAACACGCTTACTCCATCTTGCGAGGGAAGGACCTGGAGACGGGCGAGTTCTCGCCCGAACGGCGCGAGGCGCAATTCGACTCGCTGCAGAAGGCACAGGATCAGGTCGTGAACCTGCTCCACTGGCACGAGTTCCTCCAGTGCCTCGAACGAGCCGGGTTCCGAGGGTCCAAGATGGTGTCGGGGCAAAACGCGATCCTCTACAGCTACGCGCTGTGGCTGATTGGGCGCGTCGACTTCGCTGTGCCCCTCGACCGGTTGAAGGACGTGATCGCGCGTTGGTTCTTCATGGCGCACGCGACGGGCCGCTACTCGGGATCCTTCGAGACACGGTTCGAGGCTGACGTCGCACGCCTCGGACAGATCGCAGCTGGTGACGCAGATGGATTCGTCTCTGCTCTCAACCAGGTGATCGCCGACACTTTGACGGCCGACTACTGGACAATCCCGTTGCCGAACGATCTGGCAACGTCCGCCGCGAAGTCGCCGGCACTTCTCGCCTACATCGCTGCTCTGAACATCCTCG
>JAXLRL010000016.1:0-86775 GCA_046331125.1 Acidimicrobiia bacterium | reverse complement strand
CGGCTCGGGGAAGTGGTTCCACGAGTAGATCACGCAGCAGACGGTGACGAGCATCGTCAGCAGGATCAGCGGCAGGGAGATGCCGTCGATGCCGACGTGGTACCGGCTGTTGATGACCTTGATCCACGGCTCGTTCGCCTGGAACTGGAGGCGACCGTCGTCGAGGTTGAAGTTGGCCAGGATGCCGATGCCGACCGCCGCCGTCAGCAGGGTCGTGAGCAAGGTGACGACCTTGATCAGACCCTCCTCCGCCTTCGGGATCAGCAGCACGATCGCCATGCCCACCAGCGGGATGAACACCGCCAGCGTCAGGGCCCAGCTGTCGAACCAGTCCATCGAAGTGATTCCCCTCGACTCAGATGTTTGCGATCAGGAGCAGCAGGGCCAGCAGCCCCACCACGGCGAACATGAAGAGTGCGTACCGCTGCACCCGTCCTGACTGGAAGTACCTCAGGAGTCCGCCGCTTTCGGCGGTGACCTCGGCCGTGCCGTTGACCGCGCCGTCGACGACCTTGCGGTCGAGGTAGTCGTAGGTCCACTGGCCGGTGACCTTGGCGCCCTTGCCGACGCCGTTCACCACGGCGTCGATCACGTTCTGGTTGAACCAGTAGCAACCACGTGCGATGCCGCCACGGATGGAGGCCACGATGACGTTCTCGTAGAGCACGTCGAGGTAGTACTTGTTGACCAGGAACGTGTACCCGGCGTGCGCGGCCTTGTTGCGCTGCGTGAGGCCGTTGAGCTTGCCGAGCTTCTCGCGTCGGAAGAAGAAGAACGCCGCGATGCCGATGCCCATCGCCGCGATCGACAGCGAGATGGCGGCCTTCGGGTAGTCGAACTCGGGGTGCACGAGCTCGGGGAACGCGACCCGCGGCTCCACCCAGTCGGCGAACTTCTCGACGTGCACGGCGGCGGCGTTGAGGAAGCCGGCCAGGACCGCGAACACCGACAGGATGATGAGCGGCACCGTGATGACGGCTTCCGACTCGTGCGGGTGACCGTGACCGCGGTACTCACCGAAGAAGGTGAGGTAGACGCAGCGGGTCATGTAGGCGGCGGTGAGGAACGCACCCACGAGGCCGACGATCAGGAAGAAGTCGTAGCCCGACTTGCCCGCGGTGACGAGGATCTCGTCCTTCGACCAGAAGCCCGCGAACGGGAAGATGCCGGCGAGGGCGAGCGTGCCGACGATGAACGTCCAGAACGTGATCGGCATGAACTTCCGCAGGCCGCCCATGTCCTTCTTCATGTCGAAGGAGTGGTGCGAACCCGAGTGGCTCACCGAACCGGCGCCGAGGAAGAGGAGCGCCTTGAAGAACGCGTGGGTGAAGAGGTGGAACACCGCCGCGACCCAGGCGCCCGCGCCGAGCGCCATCACCATGTAGCCGAGCTGGCTGATGGTGGAGTACGCGAGCACCTTCTTGATGTCGTCCTGCACGAACGCGAGCAGGGCACCGATGATGATCGTGATGCCACCGATCAGCACCATGAAGTTGACGCCGCCGTTGCCGATCGAGAACCCGTTCCAGAAGACCGGGTAGAGGCGGGCGGCGAGGTACACGCCGGCGACGACCATGGTGGCCGCGTGGATGAGCGCGGACACCGGCGTGGGACCGGCCATGGCGTCGGGGAGCCACGTGTGGAGCGGGAACTGACCGCTCTTGCCGATGATGGCGACCATGAGGCACGAGGCGGCCACGAGCAGCATGCCGTGGTCGGCGCGGGGGCTCAGCGCGTAGGCGTTGATCCGGCCGATGTCGAAGCTGCGCGCCGCCCAGAACAGCACCGACACGCCGATCAGCAGGCCGATGTCACCGGTGCGGGTGGTGAGGAACGCCTTGAGGGCAGCCTTGGAGTTGGCTCCCTCCTCCCACCAGTGGCCGATGAGGGCGAACGAGCAGAGACCCACGCCCTCCCAGCCGAGCAGGATCTGCAGCGTGTTGTCGGCGACGACGAGCGTGAGCATCGCGGCCGAGAACAGGCTCAACATCGCGTAGTAGTGCGTGTAGCGGATGTCGTTGTGCAGGTAGGCCGTGCTGTAGATGTGCACGAGCAACGAGATCAGCGTGACGACGAAGCACATCATCACGGCGAGGCCGTCCATGCGGATGCCGATGCCGAAGTCGATGCCGTGGTTCGACCACCACGTGATGTGGTGCAGCACCGGCTCGACGACAGGCTTGTGCTCGCCACCCTCCGCCGCGAAGATGCTGCGGCCCAGCGCGCGCAGGCCCTCCGACTTGCCGCCGGTGGCCGACTCGACGCGGTCGATCCACTGGTAGACCGCGACGCAGGACAGCAGGAACGACGCGCCGAGCGCCGTGATGCCGATCGCCGCGCCCTTGGTGGGGATCTTCTTCCCGAAGAACAGGATCAGGAAGAACGAGACCGCGGGGATCGCAGGGATGATCCAGGCGTTGTCCAACACGTCGAGATCAGCCCTTCAACTGGTCGACCTGGTCGAGGTCGACGCTGCGGGAGTTCCGGTAGATGAGCAGCACGATCGCGAGGCCGACACCGACCTCGGCGGCGGCGATCGTGATGATGAAGAGCGAGAACACCTGGCCGGTGACGTTCGCCCGGAAGGCCGAGAACGCCACGAGGTTGATGTTCACGGCGTTGAGCATCAGCTCGATGCTCATGAGCACGAGCACTGCGTTCTTCCGCGCCAGCACGCCGTAGAGGCCGGTGCAGAAGAGGAACGCGCCGAGGATGAGGAAGTTGTTGAGCGTCACGGCCTCAGTCCCTCCGCGCGATCACGACGGCGCCGATGAGCGCGGCCAGGAGGAGCATCGAGACGACCTCGAACGGCACGAGGTAGTTGCGGAACATCGAGTCGGCGATGTTCGCCGGGCTGCCCGCCGCGAGCAGCTTCGCGGTGGGCTTCACCTGGTCGTTGCCGTAGGCGTCGATCAGCAGTGCAGTGATCACGCCGAAGAGGAACAGCGACACGACGGCCGCGGCGCCGCGCTGGTGGTTGTCGAGCGGGCCGTCGGGCTTCATCGGCGCACGCGTGAGCATGATGCCGAAGAGGAACAGGATGACGATGGCGCCGATGTAGATGAGCACCTGCACCCAGGCGACGAACTCGGCGACCAGCAGGATGTACTGGGCGGCGGCGCCGGCGAGCACGACCACGAGGTACAGCGCGGCGTGCACGACGTTCTGCGACCGGACCACGCCGATCGCGGCGACGACCATGACGACGGCGAGGATCCAGAAGGTCACCGTCTGGGCGACCATGGTGGAGAGCACGAAGGGCATGACTACTTCTTCTTCCCCTTCACCTCGGCGCCGATCTCGAGCGGCTCCGGCTCGGGGACGGTCTCCATCCACTCGCCCAGCTTGCGCTTGTCGTGCAGCAGCTTGGCGATGCTCGCCTCCGAGTACTCGAACTCGGGGCTCCAGAAGAGCGCGTCGAACGGGCAGACCTCGACGCAGATGCCGCAGTACATGCACAGGGCGAAGTCGATGTCGAAGCGGTCGAGCACGCTGACCGTACGGTCGCGGCCACCCTCACGGCGCGGCGGCCGCTTCTCCTTGTGGCCCTCGATGTAGATGCACCAGTCGGGGCAGCTGCGCGCACACAGCATGCAGACCGTGCAGTTCTCCTCCTTGAGCGCGATGACACCACGCGCCCGGGTGGGCGGGTCTTCGCGCTCGTGGGGGTACTGCACGGTGACCGCCGGCTTCAGCATCGTCTTGAACGTGATGCCGAGACCGCCGATCACACCGGGAATCTTGGGCTTCTTCATCAGACCGCCACCTTCAGGATCGCGGTGGCCACGATGTTGAGCAGGCCGATGGGGATGAGCACCTTCCACGCGAGGCTCTGCAGTTGGTCCTCACGGAGCCGCGGGTAGGTGAAGCGCGCCCAGAACATCAGGAACGCCACGAACATGATCTTGACGAACAACACGCCGGGCCCGATGAAACGCATCGCGCCGTCGGAGATGCCCCACGACGCGGGGAGCGCCCAACCGCCGAGGAAGATGGTGGCGGCGATGGCCGCGAACGCGAACGCGGTGCCGAACTCGCCGATGAAGAAGAACAGGAACCGGAAGCCCGAGTACTCGACCATGTACCCGGCGACGAGCTCCGACTCGGCGACCGGCATGTCGAACGGGGTCTGGGTGAGCTCGGCCTGCGCCGCGATGAGGAACAGGGCGAAGCCGATGAACTGCGTGAGGATGAACGGGTTGCCGAACCCGTCGAACCCGAAGATCCCGCCGCCGTTCTGCGCGTAGACGATGCCCTGCAGGCTCATCGTGCCGGCCTGGATGACCACACCGATCACGGCGAGGAGCAGCGGCAGCTCGTAGGCGATGAGCTGCGCGGCGGCACGCAGCGCGCCGAGGAGCGAGAACTTGTTGGCGCTCGCCCAGCCCGCCATCAGCACGCCGATGACCGAGAGGCTCGACACCGCCAGCGCGTAGAACACGCCGACGTTGAGGTTCTTCACCACGATGTCGGGGCCGGCCGGGATGACGAGGAACACGAGGAAGGTGGACACCACCACGACGACCGGCGCGAGCGAGAACACCCGCTTGTCGGCCTCGGCCGGGATGATGTCCTCCTTCTGCATGAACTTCATGCCGTCGCCGACGAGCTGGAACCAGCCGTGGAACCCACCGGGGTCCATCGGGCCGAGTCGGCTCTGCATGTGGCTCATCATCTTGAGCAGGAACGTGTAGCCCAGGATGAGCGCCGTCGCCGGCACGATCGCGAGGATGACGAGCGTCTTGATCGCGAGGGTCGTCCCCCAACCGATCTCGAGCGCAAAGGACAGGGAGTTCACCGGTCGATGTCCCCCAGGATGAAGTAGAGCGACGCGAGGATCGTGATCACGTCGGGGACGAACACACCGCGCAACAGCCACGGCAGGATCGACACGTTGCTGAACGACGCCGACCGGATCTTCACCCGGAACGGGCCGGTCGCACCCTTCGAGAAGACGTAGTAGCCCATCTGCCCGAGCGGGTTCTCGACCTCGGTCCAGACCTCGCCCTCGGGCACCTTGATGATGCGCGGCACCTTGGCCATGATCGGCCCGCTCGGCAGCTCGTCGAGCATCTGCAGCACCATGCGGCACGACTCACGGGTCTCCTGGAGCCGCACCCAGTAGCGGGCGAACGAGTCGCCGTCGGGGTGGGTCCAGACCTTGAAGTCGAGGTCGGGGTACACGAGGTAGGGCGCCCCGTCGCGACGGAGGTCCCAGTCGACGCCCGACGCGCGCAGGTTGGAGCCCGACACGCCGTACGACGCGCCGACCTCGGGCGGGATGATGCCGACGCCCTTGGTGCGGGCCTGGAAGATCTCGTTGCCGGCGACGAGGTCCTCGAACACGTCGCAGGCGTCGTACATCTTCTTGAGCACGGTGCGGGTCTCGTTGACCCAACCCCACGGGAGGTCGTCCTTCAGGCCGCCGACGCGGTTGAAGTTGGGGTGGAAGCGACCACCGGTGACCGCCTCGATGAGGTTGACGACGTGCTCGCGGTCGCGGAACCCGTAGAACGCCGGAGTGAGCGCACCGACCTGCAGACCCATCTCCCCGAGGAAGAGGATGAAGGTGGAGATGCGGCTGAGCTCGGTGAGGATCGTGCGGATGTACTGCGCACGCGGCGGCGCCTCGACCCCCATGAGCTTCTCGGCGGCGTCGATGAACGGCACCTCGTTCGCGAAGCTCGAGAGCCAGTCGATGCGGTTGATCAGCGTGGTGATCTGCGGGTAGGTGCGGAACTCGACGAGCTTCTCGTAGCCGCGGTGCATGTAGCCGATCACCGGGTCGGCCGCGATGACGCGCTCGCCGTCGAGACGGACCACGAGGCGCAGCGTGCCGTGCGTGGCGGGGTGCTGCGGCCCGAGGTTCAGGATCATGTCGCCCGTGTCGAGCTCCACGCCGAGCTGCGCATCGGCGAGCTGGCGGAACGCGCGCGGGTCGACGTCGAACTCGGGGAGCGGCGGGTTCGTGGTGCTCACGACGCCTCCTCTGCTGCCTCGTCGTCGCCACCGCCGGGCATGCCCTCGACGTCGACGAGGCCGGGCCACGGCTTCACGACGCGCGACAGCAACGGGTAGTCCTTGCGCAGGGGGTGCCCCTCGAAGCCGGTCGGCAGGTAGAGGTGGCGCAGCGCCGGGTGGCTCTCGAACACGAAGCCGTACATCTCCCAGGTCTCGCGCTCGTGCCAGTCGGCACCGGGGTAGACCGGCACCCACGACTGCACGAGCAGCGCGTCCTCGTCGACGTCGACCTTGAGCGTGATCCCCACGTTGGTGCTGGTGGACTGCACGCGGGCGAACACCTGGAAGCGACCGTCGGAGCCGGTGACGCCGTAGGTGGTCTCGGTGGGCTGGACCGGCGACGAGGTGTCACCGCCGGCGTCGTCGCCACCCTCCTTCGGCGCGGGCATCCAGTCGACACCGGCGACGAACGAGAGGAAGTCGAGACCGAGGGTGTAGCGGCACACCTCGGCGGCGCGGCGCCACTCGGTGCGCTGCACGCGCACGATCGGCATGCCGAACGCCTTGCCGGTGTCGAGCACCGCGGCGCCGAGCTCGTCCTCGAAGCGGGCGAGCAGCGCGGCGTGCGCGTCGTCGAGCGCGTGCGGGTCGGGCGCGACCTCCTCGACGGCGGTCGTGGTGGCCCCGGTCTCCTCGGGCTCGTTGGCGTCGGTGGTCGTCACGTCAGTCAACGACGATCGGCTCCCCGCGCCAGCGCCGCTCGAGGTCGTCGTTGCCGATGCCCTCGTTCTGGATGCGCTCCTGCAGCATCACGATGCCCTGGATCAGCGCCTCGGGCCGCGGCGGGCAGCCGGGCACGTACACGTCGACCGGCAGGATCTGGTCGACACCCTTGGTGACCGAGTAGCTGTCCCAGTAGGGGCCGCCGCAGTTCGCGCACGAACCCATCGAGATCACGTACTTCGGGTCGGGCATCTGGTCGTAGAGGCGCTTCACCGCGGGCGCCATCTTGTCGGTGAGCGTGCCCGACACACAGATGAGGTCGGCCTGGCGCGGGCTCGCGGGGAAGGGGATCACGCCGAGGCGCATGACGTCGTAGCGCGGGCTCGCCATGGAGGCGGCCATCTCGATCGCGCAGCACGCGAGTCCCCACTGGAACATCCAGAGCGAGTACTTGCGGCTGTAGTTGAGCAGCCAGGTGAGCGGCTTCAGACCGGGCTTGGAGAGGGTGCCCTTCTCGACTAGGCCCACCGGAGCACCCCCTTGCGCCAGGCGTAGACGAGGCCGAGCGTGAGGATCGCGATGAAGACGACCATCTCGATGAGACCGAAGGTGCCGAGGCTCTCGAGGCGGACCGCCCACGGGAAGATGAACACGGCCTCGACGTCGAACATCACGAACAGCAGCGCGTACACGTAGTACCGCACGTTCGACTGGCCGAACCCGAGCACGGGGTCGGAACCGGCCTCGTACGGGATCAGCTTCTCGGGCTGTGGCCGACTGGGTCGCAGCAGCCTGCCGACCCCGAGCATCGCGCCGACCATGACGAGGGCGGCACCGATGAAGACGGCCACGGCGAGATAATTCCTGTAGAACTCGCTCACGCGTGGGCCTCCCGCCCCCTCGCTGGAATGAGGCGTCGGTTGTGCGGGTTGGATTTCGGGCGCAGCATATCCCGATGTTTTCTGAGATCGGCAAACCGTGGCACCCTTGTGGGGTCACGAATCCGGAGGTTTTCAGCAGGTGCCGGACCGGGCGGCAGCACCGACCGCGATCGACGAGCTACGGAAGCGGCTGCAACGCGACCGGAGCCGGGACAACGGGTCCGATTCCGGGCGCGAGGAACGCACCGCGTTCGTGCTCTCGGGCGGCGGCAACCAGGCCGTCGCGCAGGTCGGGATGCTCCGGGCGCTCTTCGAGCGGGGGATCTTCCCCGACGTCGTGATCGGGTGCTCGGCGGGGGCCTTCAACGGCGCCGTGATCGCCAAGGACCCCACGATCGACGGCGTCCGGCACCTCGAGAACACCTGGGAGGGCTTCCGGGGCGACGAGATCTTCCCCGGCGGCAAGCTCTCCCGGGCCTGGAACCTGCTCCGGCGTGACGACCACCTCTTCTCCAACGAGGGCCTGCAGGCGATCTGGGCCTCCCGCTACCTGCCCGAGACCTTCGCCGAGCTCGAGCTCCCGCTCCGGGTGGTGTCGTGCGACTTCGAGACGGGCAACGAGATCGTCTTCGCCTCGGGCCCGCTCCAGCCCGCCCTGCTGGCCAGCGCGGCCCTCCCGGGCCTGTTCCCGCCGATCCAGCACGACGGGCTGACCCTGATCGACGGCGCCGTGGTCGACAACGTGCCCCTGTGGCATGCGCTGGCCGGGCCGATCGACCGGGTGTACGTGCTCAACGTGTCGGGCGACCTCCTCACCCGGCCGATCCGCTCCCCCATCGACGTCGCCATCCGCGCCTTCGCCATCAGCCGGATGCAGCGCTTCGAGCTCGAGCTGCGCAACGTGCCCGAGGGCGTCGACGTGCTGGTGCTGCCCGCCCCCGACGACAACCGCGAGATCTTCGACTTCTCCGACCCGCTGATGCTGATCGAGGAGGCCCATCACCTGGCGGAGCGGGCGCTCGACGAGGCGGCCCTGGCGCGCGCCCGGGTCCGCACCCAGCGCCGGGCGTGGTGGCGCCGGGACGCCGGTTGACCTCCCACGCGGCGGAGCTGCCCGAAGACCTGATCGCGATGACCGAGGCATCTGACGCCTCGCCGGCCGTCGTCGACCTGCTGGTGCACAGCGGCCGGCTCACCGGTGACGCGCTCGCCGCCACCGTCGTCGACCTCGCCGCCCGCGGCTGGGTGCACCTCGAACAGGCCGCTCCGGGCCAGGTGCTCTGTCGCATCAGTCATGCGCCACCGGCGCGCGACGGACTGGACGAGCACGAGCGGATGACGATGGACCTGCTCCACGACCGTGCCGTCGACGGCGTGGTGCCCACGGGCGCACTCGGCCAGGGCATCACCGACGAGGCCGACCGCTGGTGGCGGCGCTTCACCGCTGCCGTGATGGAGCAGTCCGACACCTGCGGCCTCACGAAGGGCCCGGGTTGGTCCACCGGCTTCTTTCTCGGCGCCGGCGTCCTGTTCGTGTGGCTCGCCCTCCTTGCCGGCGTGCTGACGATCGAGAACGGCGACCTCCGGATGATCGTGGCGACTGCCTGGGCAGCATTCACCCTCTGGGCCGCGTCCATCCCCGACACCCCGGGGCAGCGGAGAACGCTCACGCCCGAGGGCATCGCCCTCGGTTCGCGCTGGATCACCATGCGTGAACAGGTGCTCGACCTGCTGCCCGACGACCTCGGGCCGGCCGCAGCCGCGGTCCGGGGGCGAACACTCGCGTTCGCGGCCGCCGTCGGCACCGCGCCATCGGTGGTGCGTGGTCTCCCCCGCGGCCCCGACAGCACCGACGAAGCGTGGGTGTTGCGGGGCGGGATCTGGTCGCACGTGAGGTTGCGCTATCCGATCCGCATGCCACGCGGATGGGGACGCCCACCGCTGACCACGATCGTGCCCGGATTCGTCGGTGTCGTGATCGCCGCCGCCGTGTTGTGGGGTACGCGCCACGACATCCAACCGTTGCTCGACGGCGCGGCGCTCGTGCTGCTCGTGATCGCGGGATCGGAGTGGCTCGCCGGCGTGCACGACGCGCTCACCTCGCCACGCGAGGTCCACGGTGTCGTCGTCGCCCGATGGCTGTTCAACGGCTCGCGGTGGAACCCGTGGCGCGATGCCGTAGCACCACGATGGTTCGTGGTGATCGACGACGGCAGGTCACGCTCGCTGCGCGGCCTGCGCGTGTCGGAGGACGCGTTCCACAAGGCGCACCGCGGCGACACCGCGACTGCTCACATCGGTCGCGCGCAGGGTTTCGTGCACGACATCGAGATCAGTCACGCCCGTCGAGGGCGGCGCGGTTAGAGAACGCCGACGAGCACGTGGGCGCCGATGAGCGTGGCGTCGCGTGCCCAGTGCACGAACACCGCCGGCGTGATGCCCAGCGCGAGCGTCATGCCTCCGCACACCGCGAGCACCAGCCACGTGGCGACGTCGACCCGCCGGCTCGGGATGCCTTCGGCGACGGGTTCCGCGTCCTCGGGCGAGCTCGCCACCGACATCGCGACCCGCAGGTACCCGAACGCCGCGATCACCGTGGCGACGGCACCGATCGTCAGCAGCACGTACTCGCCCGCGTTCGCGGTGGCCTCGAACACCTCGAGCTTCGCGATGAACCCGCCGGTGAGCGGGATGCCCGCCTGGGCCAGCATGAACAGGACGAGCAGGGTGCCGAGCACCGGGCGGCGGAACGCGAGGCCCTTGAGCCCGGCGATCGAGTGGTCGTCGTCGCCCTTCACGCTGAGCACGGTGATGACTGCGAACGAGCCCACGACCATGAACGTGTAGACGAAGAGGTAGAAGAGCGCCGCTTCCCGACCGCGCACCGATGCGGTCTGCAGGGCCATCAGCACGTAGCCCGCGTGCGCGATCGACGAGTACGCGAGCATGCGTTTCAGGTCGACCTGCAGCAGCATGCCGACGCTGCCGACGACGAGCGTGAGCGCCGCGAGGCCCCACACGATCGGCTGCCAGTCGGTGCGGTAGTTGAAGAAGGCGATGAAGAAGATGCGCAGCAGCGCAGCGAAGGCGGCCGCCTTGGTGGCCGAGGCCATGAACGCGGTGACCGGAGACGGCGCGCCCTGGTACACGTCGGGCGTCCACATGTGGAACGGCACCGCCGCGACCTTGAAGCCGAGGCCCACGAGCAGCAGCGCGATGCCGGCGACGAGCGTGCCCTGCTCGAAGAGCACGTTGCCGCGCAGGAACTGCGCGATGCCCGACAGCGAGGTGGTGCCGGTGCCGCCGTACACGAGCGCGATGCCGTAGAGGAAGATCGCCGACGAGAACGCGCCGAGCACGAAGTACTTGATGCCGGCTTCCTGCGAGCTGATGCGCCGCCGGTCGAACGCGGCCAGCACGTAGAGCGGGATCGACAGGATCTCGAGCGCGATGAACACGACGATCAGGTCGTTCGCCGTGGTCATGGTGAGCATGCCCATCGCCGAGAAGAGCATCAGCGCGAGGTACTCGGGCACCTCGAGGCCTTCACGCCTCAGGTACGCCACCGCGACGAGGATCGCCATGGCGGTGGCGATGAGCACGACGATGCCGAGGAACACCCCGAACCCGTCGACGCGCACCATGCCCGCCATGGTGCGCATCGGTCCGTTGTCCTGGATGTCGTTCCACTGGACGACGAGCAGGACCGCGGTGGTGACGACACCGAGCAGCGTGAGCGCGTAGGCGACCGGCGTGGCCTCGGGACGGCGGCGCAGCAGTGCACGGGACAGCACGACCAGCACCGCGGTCACGCCGAGCGCGACCTCCGGGGCGATCGCGAGCCAGTTGACGCTCGGCGTCGTGATGGGCGCGAGCGCGGCGATCACTTGCCTTCCTCCGACGACTTCGACGACTCCGACTCGAACTGTTTCGCGAAGTCGGGCTTCTTGGGCTCGCGGTAGTCACTCTTCTTCTCGAGGTTGACCACGCGTTCCTTCACCGACGGCTCGATGCGGTCGAGCACCGGCTTCGGGTAGAGACCGAGGAAGAGGCTCAGACCGAGCAGCGGCACCACGACCACGAGCTCGCGGAAGTTGATGTCCTTCATCTTGGCGTTCTCACCAGACGGCTTGCCGGTGAACGCCCGCTGGAACGCCCACAACGCGTACACCGCCGCGAGGATCACGCCGAAGGTGGCGACGATCGCGTACGGCTTGTCGTAGATGAACGTGCCCATCAGCGAGAGGAACTCGCCGACGAAGCCCGAGAAGCCGGGCAGGCCGATGCCGGCGAAGATCGCGATCAGGAAGAGTCCGCCCATCACCGGCGCGGCCTTCCACACACCGCGGTACGCCGAGATCTCACGGGTGTGGCGCCGCTCGTAGAGCATGCCGATGATCAGGAACAGCGCACCGGTGGTGAGCGGGTGCGACACCATCGTGAACGCCGCACCGTCGATGCCGATCACCGTGAGCGAGAAGATGCCCAGGATCACGAAGCCCATGTGCGCGACCGACGAGTATGCGATGACGCGCTTCAGGTCGGTCTGCATGCAGGCGACGACCGCGCCGTAGATGATCCCGATCACCGCGAGCACGAGCATGATCGGCGCCATGTCGACCGACGCCTGCGGGAACAGCTCGAACGAGAACCGGATGAAGCCGTAGGCGCCCATCTTGATGATGACGCCCGCCAGCACCACCGAACCGGCGGTGGGGGCCTCGGTGTGCACGAGCGGCAACCAGGTGTGGAACGGGAACAGCGGCGCCTTGATCGCGAACGCAGCCATGAACCCGAGGAACAGGACCAGTTCGGTGGTGCCGGACAGGCCGTTCCACGCCGCGAGCACGCGGTAGTCGAACGTGAGCACGCCGGTGTCGGCCTGGTGGATGAAGGCCAGCGCCACGGTGGACGCGAGCAGGAACGCCGAACCGGCCGCGGTGTAGATGAAGAACTTCATCGCGGCGAACTCGCGCTGGCCCGAGCCCCATCCCTGGATGAGGAAGTACATCGGGATGAGCACCAGCTCCCAGAACACGAAGAACGCGATGAGGTCGAGGGAGAGGAAGATCCCCATGATCGCGCCCTCCAACAGGAGGAACCACGCGATGTAGGCCTTCACCCGGTGCTCGATGTACTTCTCCGACGCGAGGAGACCGAGCGGGAACAGCAGACCGGTGATCACCACCATGAAGATGGAGATGCCGTCGACACCGACCGTGTAGTTGATGCCCAACGTGGGGATCCACTTCTGGTTCTCCACGAACTGGAACGACCCGACGCCCGACTGGAACTCCCACAGCAGCCACGCGCACAACCCGAGGTTGAGCATCGTGGTCGCGTAGGCCACCGCCTTGGAGATCTCCGGGCGGTTGGACGGCGTGAGCATGCAGATGATCGCCCCGATGATCGGGACGACGATGATCGCCGAGAGGATGGGGAAGTCGCTCACCGTCACCGCCCGATCCAGAGCACGACGTACAGGAGGATGGCAACGGTGCCGATCGCGATGCCCATCGCGTAGCGGCGGACGTGGCCGTCCTGGAGCTCCTGCACCCCGCGGGACAGGAGTTTGAAGAGATGGCCGACGCCGTTGACGGCACCGTCGATGATCTTCGTGTCGACCACCCGGTCGAGCCACGAGGCGGTGGCCTTGCCCGGCCCGCCGACGAGCTTCGAGATGCCGTGGTCGTAGTAGTAGGCGTTGCCCAGCACCGGAGCCAACTTCCCGAGCTTCTGGTCGAGCGGGTCGCGGTCGGCGTGCTCCAGGCCCTTCTTGTAGAGCTTGTAGGCGAGGAAGATGCCGCACAGCGCGATGGCGAAGGTGAGCATCTCGAGCGCGAAGCCCTGCAGGAAGCTGTCGGGGCTCACTTCGGGCACGCCGCGGAACGAGGGCTCGAGGAACTTGTCGAGGAACTCCATCGACTTGAACGGCAGGTTCAGCAGCCCGCCGATCGCGGCGAGGAGCGCGAGCACCAGCACCGGGAAGACCATGATCATCGGCGCCTCGTGCGGGGGGTGCCCGTTGGGCACCGGCACGGGATCGCCGTAGGCGACCGTCGGCGACGGGTCGCTGTCGGGGTCGACGTCGCCGTGCGCTTGCTCGGTGTCGTGGTCGAGGACCGCGACGTCGTCGTCGGAACCACCGGAGATCACCGGCAGCGCCCCGTGGCCGACCGACGGGCCGCCATCGGCGACGCGGAAGCGCTCGTTGCCGTAGAAGGTGAGGCGGATGAGGCGCGTCATGTAGACGGCCGTGAAGGCGGCGGCGACGATGCCCACCACCCAGAGGCCGTAGTCGTCCCGCAGGAAGGCCTGCGAGATGATCTCGTCCTTCGAGAAGAAGCCGGACAGCGGCGGCACGCCCGCGATCGCCAGCCAGGCGACCACCATCGCGAACGCCGTGTACGGCATGTACTTCCGGAAGCCACCCATCACGCGCATGTCCTGCACGTCGTGGTTGCCGTGGATCACCGAGCCGGAGCCGAGGAACAGGCAGCCCTTGTAGAACGCGTGGCACAGCACCATGAACACCGCGGCGGTGTAGGCGTGCAGGCCGACGGCGAGGAACATGTAGCCGAGCTGGCTCACCGTGGAATAGGCGAGCGCCCGCTTGATGTCGGGCTGCAGGATGGCCACCGTGCCGGCGAGCAGCGCGGTGATGCCGCCGACCCAGGCGACCACCGTGCCCGCGTCGCTCACGTCGAGGAATGGGTGCGCCCGGCAGAGCACGAACACACCCGCGGTGACCATGGTGGCCGCGTGGATGAGCGCCGACACCGGGGTGGGGCCCTCCATGGCGTCGGGCAACCAGAGGTGGAGCGGGATCTGGGCGCTCTTGCCGCACGCGGCGACGAGGAACAGGAGGGCGATGGCGGTGGCGGTGCCGTTCGAGACCGCGTGGGCCCCGGGGCCGACGGCGCTGTAGTTGAGCGTGCCGTACGACGTGAACACCAGGAACATCGCGATGAGGAAGCCGACGTCGCCGACGCGGTTGGTGACGAACGCCTTCTTGCCGGCGACGGCCGCGGCGTTGCGCTCGAACCAGAACGAGATGAGCAGGTACGAGCACAGACCCACGCCCTCCCAGCCGAGGAAGGTGACGAGGAAGCTCGAGCCGAGCACCAGGATCAGCATCGACGCGGCGAAGAGGTTGAGGTAGGCGAAGAAGCGGCTGTAGCGAGCGTCGCCGTGCATGTAGCCGATCGAGTAGAGGTGGATCAGGAACCCGACGCCGGTGACGAGCAGCGCCCAGGTGATCGACAACGGATCGGCGAACGTCCCCATGTCGACGTGGAAGGCCCCCGCCGGGATCCACGACCACAGCGCGTTCTGGTTGAGCACGCTCGCCCGCATCTCCGTGGGCAGGTTGAGCAGCGCGCCCAGCATCACGAGCGACCACACGAACGCCAGACCCATGAGCGCGGTGGCGATCCAGCCGGCGATCGGCTCGCCGATGCGCTTGCCGAACAGCAGCAGGAACGCGGCGCCGAACAACGGCAGCGCCGGGATGATCCAGGCGAGGTGCAGGAGATCGCGCGAGCCGCTCATGAGGTGGGGTCCTTCAAGAGGTCGAGGTCGTCGGCGGTCGCGCCCCGTCGCCGCCGGAAGATGGCGACGATGATCGCGAGGCCGACGGCCACCTCGGCGGCTGCCACCGCGAGGATGAAGAACACGATGACCTGCCCGCGGATGTCGTTGAGCTCACGGGCGAAGGTGACGAACGTGAGGTTCACCGCGTTGAGCATGAGCTCCACGCACATGAACATCACGAGCACGTTGCGGCGGGTGAGCAGACCTGCCGCGCCGATCGTGAAGAGGAGCGCCGCGAGCACCAGGTAGAAGCCCGCGTCGATGGTGGCCAGCACCGGCATCAGCCCGCCTCCCCCTCGGCCTCGACCGACTGGCTGCTGCGGCGGGCCAGCACGACCGCGCCGACGACCGCGAGCACGAGCAGCGCGGCCGTGATCTCGAACGGCCAGAGGAAGTCGGTGAACAGCGAACGGGCGACGCGCTCGACGTTGCCGCCGAGGTCGGCGCCGCCGCCGTGGATCGCGTGCTCGGTGCCGGTGGAGGACGCGCCGGTCGCCCACTTGTGTCCGATGAGGAAGACCACCTCGGCGAGCAGGATCACGCCGAGCGCGAGTGCCACCGGGCGCTGGAACTTCAGGGGTTCCTCGATCGACTCCTTGCGGTCGACGCCGAGGAGCATGATCACGAACAGGAACAGCACGACGATCGCGCCCGCGTAGACGATGATCTGCATGGCCACCAGCAGCGCCGCACCGAGCTGGGCGAAGAAGATCGCCACGCTGATGAGCGTGACCACCAGCGACAGCGCGCAGTGCGCCGGGTTCCGGAGCAGCACGACACCGAGCGCACCCGCGAGCGCCAGCGCCGCCGCAACGACGAAGATGAAGACTTCCATTGGCTACTCGTCCACCCCGCCGTGATGGTGCAGACCACCGGGATCGTCATGGCTGTGGTCGTCGTGGTCGTCGTGGGCACCGTGACCACCCGGACCGTCGTGCCCGTGGTCGCCGCGGCCCATGACGTCGTGCCCGGCGGGCACCTCGACCACGCGCGTCTGGCCCTCCTCGGGCGCACGCGTGCCGAAGCCGAGTTCGCCCGACCATCCGACCACGTTCTCGAACGCAGCCTGGCCCGACGGCGCCGTCGCGCGCATCCACGCGCTGGTGTCGTCGTCCTCGTGGCCGAGCCACAGCTCCCACGGCTGACGCCGGGCGCGGCCGTCGTCGCCGACGAGCAGCTCGTTCTTGGTGTAGATCGCGTCCTCGCGGTTGGTGAACGAGAACTCGAAGAGCTTCGTCTCCGTGATCGCCTCCGTGGGGCACGCCTCCACGCACATGTCGCAGTGGATGCACCGCAGGTAGTTGATCTCGTAGACGAAGCCGTAGCGCTCACCGGGTGAGACCGGCGCGTCGGGCGGGTTGTCGGCGCCGCGCACGTAGATGCACTTCGCCGGGCACACACCCGCGCACAGCTCGCAGCCGATGCACTTCTCCATGCCGTCCTCGTAGCGGTTGAGGACGTGCCGGCCGTGGCGGCGCGCGGTGATCGGCCGCTTCTCCTTGGGGAAGTGCTCCGTGACCGTGCCCTTGCCGACCTGGCGGAGGGTGACGGCGAAGCCCTGCAGAAGGCCCATCAGCGGATCTCCTCGACGAGCTCACGCTTCTTCGGCACCGAGAGGTAGAGGACGAGGCCGACGAGCAGCGCACCGACCACTGCGGCGGGCAGCACGACGTACATCGCCCAGCCCTCCTCCTTGCCCACGACCACGACGGCCGAGACCATCACCCAGAGGAAGGCGATCTCGATGAGGAACTTCCACCCGAAGCTCATCAGCTGGTCGTAGCGGAGGCGGGGCAGCGAGGCTCGCACCCAGACCGTCGCGAACAGCAGCAGGATGACCTTCAGGAAGAACCAGAACATGGGCATGACCCAGGCGTTGAACCAGCCGTTGGCCGGGAGGAAGCCGAGGCCGGGGCCGTTGGGACCGCCGAAGAACAGCGTGACCGCGATCGCCGACATGGTGATGAGGTTCATGAACTCCGTCATCATGAAGATGGCGAAGCGGATGCCGGTGTACTCGGTGAGGAAGCCGCCGGTGAGCTCCTGCTCGGCCTCCACCATGTCGAACGGCGGGTGGTTGGTCTCCGCCACCGCGGCCATCACGAAGATCACCAGCGCGACGACCGCGGGCAGCCAGTACCAGTCGCCGTTGAAGATCGACTCGATGCCGGTCCAGCCCTGCTGGGCGACGATGCCCCGCGTGGAGAGCGTGTTCGCCTGCACGAGCACACCGACGATCGCGAGCCCGAAGGCCGCCTCGTAGCTGAGGAGCTGGGCCGAGGCGCGCACCGAACCGAGCAGCGGGTACTTCGAACCCGACGACCAACCGGCGAGCATCACGCCGTAGAGCCCGATGCCCGACATGCACAGCAGCCACAGGATGCCGAACGGCAGCTCGGCGCCCTGCAGCAGGGTCTGGTGGCCGGCGATGGTGACCACACCGCCGAACGGCACGATCAGGAACGCGAGGAACGCGGGCGTGATCGCGAGGTACGGCGCGAGCTTGAAGATCTTGCGATCCGCGCTGTTCGGGATCGACTGCTCCTTGAAGAACAGCTTGATGCCGTCGGCGAGGGTCTGGAGCAGACCGAAGGGCCCGGCGCGCGGGACCGACGCGGTTCTGCAACCGCGATCACCTTGCGCATGAACCAGATGTACATGAGCACCGACAGCAGGAGCAGCACGAAGACGAACAGCACCTTGCCGAGGATGATCAGGAAGACGGTGAGGTCGATGTCGCCGTCGTAGATCGGGTCGGTGAGCGCGAGCAGAAGGTTCACGAGCAGCTCCTCACCGCACCGTCTCGACGCGGAGCTCGGTGACCGCGGCTTCGATGTCGATCACGTCGGCCGCCCCCACCGCGCCGCCCTGGGCGAACGGGATGAACGCGGTGCCGGGCGCGGTGGCGGCGTCGGCCCGCACCGGCAGCGTGACCGTGCCACGCGAGCTCGTGATGCGGACGTCGTCGCCCTCGGCCTGCACGCCGATCCGGGCGAGGTCGTTGGGGTGCACCGTGAGCGCGGCACCCGGCGCGAGCGGCGCGATGCTCGGGCTCGACGCGGCGGTGCGTCCGGCGTCGTAGAGGGTGCGGGCGGCCACGAGGCGGAGACTGTACGCGTCGGGCGGCACCGTGGCCGGTGCCGTCGCGGTGCGGTCCCACACGTGGAGCGGCGGGAGCACACGAGGCGCTGCCTCCTCCATGGTCGCCTCCGAAGCCGCATCCGCGTCAGCCGCCTCATCGTCGGCAGCGGCTTCGTCGGCGACGGGTGCGGGAGCCTCCAGAGTTGCGGGCGCGATGGGCTCCCACGACGGGCCGCTCGCGAACGCGGTGGGCGCCTCGAAGACGAGCTCGTCGGGATGTTCGGCGATCGGCACGACCGCGCCGTCGCGCGCGCGGCGCAGCAGCTCGGCGGTGACGCCCTCGTAGGCCGGGGCGACGCGTGCGATCTCGTCCTGCACCTCTTCGATCGACCACAGACCGAAGTCGGTGCCGAGACGCGCCGCGAGCTCGGCGGCGATGCGCCAGTCGTCCATCGTGGTGCCCTCGGGGGTGATGAGGCGCGCCAGGCGTTGCACCCGGCCCTCGAGGTTGGTGCTGCTGCCGGCCTTCTCGCCCCACACCGTGGTGGGCAGGAACACGTCGGCGTTCGCCGCGGCGTCGGCGCAGAACGCGCCCACCGCCACGAGGAAGCCCACGCCGTCGAGCCCGGCACGCGACCGGATGCGGTCGGGGTAGTCCTCGAGCACGTCGGCGCCGAGCAGCACCAGCGCGGAGATCGTGCCCGCCGCCGCGGCAGTGAGGATGCCGGTGGTGTCGAGGCCGCGCTGCGCGGGCACCGCACCCCACTCCGAGGTGAAGTGGTCGCGACCGGCGTCGAGAGTGACGCGGCCCGGCAGGAACCCGGGGGTGAGACCGAGGTCGAGCGCGCCGCGCACGTTGCCGCGCCGCAGCGCGGACAGGAACTTCACGTTCGGCAGCGCCGCGAGTGCAGCCGCCGCCTGCAGCATCGACGCCGGCGACTCCGCCAACGACGGGCGGCCCAGGATCACGACGATGTCGCCTTCGCGACCGTCGAACGCCTGCGCGGCCTTCTCGAGCGACGCGCTGCCCGACGCGGTGACCCCGCCGGCGAGTGCCTGCGCGAGCTGCTCGGCGATCGCGCCGGCGTCGCCCGGTGCGTGACGCAGCACGGCGGCGACGTCGCGCTCGAGGCCGGTGGCCCGCGGCGCGATCTCGATCACCGGCACCTGCAGCTCCACCGCGGCGCGCCGCACGCGCAGGTGCAGCACCGGCAGCTCTTCCTTGAGGTCGGGCGCGAGCAGGATCACGCCCGCGGCGCGCTCGACGTCGGCGATGGTCGCACGGGGCAGGCCGAGCACGACCTCCGCCGGCAGACCGTCGGCGAGCTGGGCGTCGACGTTGTCGGTGCCGAGCACGCCCTTGGCGAGCTTGGCCCACGCGTAGGCGTCCTCGTTGGTGCCGCGCGCGCCGCCGATCACCGCGACCGACTGGGGGCCGTGCGCGTCGCGTGCACGGCGGAGGCCCTCCGCCGCGGCGTCGAGCGCCTCGGGCCACGACACCTCGACGAGCTCGCCGTTCTTGCGCACCATCGGTGCGCGCACGCGGTCGTCGGCGTGGACCCACTCGTAGCCGTAGCGGCCCTTGTCGCACAGCCAGCCCTGGTTCACCGGCTCGCTGTCGACACCGAGGAGACGGACGATGCGGTTGGAGGTGGACTCCAGCGCACCGCGGCAACCGACCGCGCACGTGGTGCACGACGTCTCGACCGCCTGGAGGTCCCACGGGCGCGCCCGGAAGCGGTAGCTGCTCGCGGTGAGCGCACCGACCGGGCAGATCTGCACCGTGTTGCCGGAGAAGTACGACGAGAACGGCTCGTCGGGGAAGGTGGTGACGTAGGTGTTGCCGCCGCGACCACCGAAGTGGATGAGCGGGTCGCCCGCGATCTCGTCGGCGAATCGGGTGCAGCGGCCGCACTGGATGCAGCGCTCGCGGTCGAGCAGCACGAGGTCGCTGATCGGGATCGGCTTCTCGAAGTGACGCTTCTCCTCGACGAAGCGCGACTCGCCGGGACCGAACGCGAGGGTCTGGTCCTGCAGCGGGCACTCGCCGCCGCGGTCGCACACCGGGCAGTCGAGCGGGTGGTTGATCAGCAGGAACTCGAGGACGCCGTCCTGCACCGCCTTCACGTTGTCGGACTGCGTGTTGACGACCATGCCGTCGGCGACGGGCGTGGCGCACGAGATCTGCATGCCGCGCATGCCCTCGACCTCGACGAGGCACATGCGGCACATGCCGACCGGCTTCATGCGCTCGTGCCAGCAGAAGCGCGGGATGTAGGAGCCGTGCTCCTGCGCGACCTTGATGAGCAGCTCGCCGCGCGGCGCCTGCACCGTCTTGCCGTCGATGGTGAGGGTGACGACGTCGGGACCGGGAGCGACGGGAATGACGTACCGCTGCTCCGACGGCCACTGGCTCATCGGGATGGCGTCGGTGCTCATACGGCTGCCTTCACTTCGATCGAACCACGACGCGCCGCGTCGGCCGCGAGCCGTTCCTTGATCTCGTCGTACCAGTAGTTGCGCAGGCTCACCACCGGCGACATCGCCGACGGGCCGAGCTGGCAGATGGTGGTCATGCCGGGCGGCCACGAGAGGCCGGGCGCCAGGTTGTTGCCGAAGCCGAGGAGGAGGTCCATGTCCTCCGGGCGGCCGTAGCCGTGCGCCATGCGGTAGAGGACCTTCTCGACCCAGCCCGAACCCTCACGGCAGGGCGTGCACTTGCCGCACGACTCGTGCGCGAAGAACTTGGAGAGCCGCCACGCGACGAGCAGGGGGTCGACGTCCTCGTCGAACACCATGATCGCCCCGGAGCCGAGCATCGTCTTGAGCTCGCTCTGCACGGAGTCCATGTCGAGCGGCGCGTCGAGGTGCTCGGCCCGCAGCCACGGCGACGACGCGCCACCGGGGATGAAGAAGTTGAGCTCCTTGCCGCCCTTGATGCCGCCGGCGAGGTCGTAGATGAGCTCGCGGAACGTGGTGCCGAGCTCGATCTCGTAGTTGCCGGGGCGCTCCACGTTGCCCGACACCGAGAAGATGCGCGTGCCGGTGGAGCGGTTGATGCCCATGCCCGCGTACCACTCGCCACCCTTGTTGATGATGTGGGGGACGGTGGACATGGTCTCGACGTTGTTGACGATCGTGGGTGCCGCGTACACACCCTGCACCGCGGGGAACGGGGGCTTGATGCGCGGCATCGCGCGCTCGCCCTCGAGGCTCGACAGCAGGCCCGTCTCGTCGCCGGCGATGTAGCAGCCCGCGCCGCGGTGGAGGATCACCTCGACGTCGAAGCCCGAACCGAGGATGTTCTTGCCGACGAAGCCGCGGTCGTACGCCTCTTTCAGCGCGTTGCCGAGGCGCTCGGCCCCGAGGCCGAACTCGCCGCGGAGGTAGATGAAGGCGTGGTGCGCCTGGATCGCGAACGCGGTGATGACCACGCCCTCGATCAACTGGTGCGGGTCGCCCTCCACCAGCATGTGGTCCTTGAACGTGGACGGCTCGCCCTCGTCGCCGTTGACCGCGAGGTAGCGCGGGTAGACGTCCTTCGGGAGGAACGACCACTTCTGGCCGGTACCGAAGCCCGCGCCGCCACGACCGCGCAGGCCGGAGGTGGTGACCTCGGCGACGATCTCGTCGGGCGTCATGGTGAGGGCTTTGCGCAGCGCGTCGTACGCGCCGTTCTCGAGCGCGGCGTCGATCGTGTAGCTGTCGTCGGGGCGCTCCCGCAGGAACTTGGTGACGATGCGGGTTTCCTGGACCATCAGGCTGCGCCTCCGCCCGAAGACTTCACGGCCGTGCCGGAGATCGTGCGGGCCACGCGCTCGCCACGCTTGTACGCCTCGATGAGGTCGACAGCGGTCTCGCCCGTGAGCGGGCCGTGGAACTCGTAGTTGACCTGCAGCACCGGCGCGAGGTCGCACGCCGCGACGCACTCGACCTCCTCGACGGTGACGTCGGTGTCGTCGGCGTAGCGGTGCTGGAGCTGCGACAACAGGTCGGGACCGCCGTTCACGAGACAGCTCACGTTCGTGCACACCGACACGAGGAGCTTGCCGACCGGCTCGCGCTTGAACATCGTGTAGAAGCTGCACGTCCCGAGCACGAGCGCGGGCGTGAGGTCGAGGAGGTCGGCGACCTCTTCGATCGCCTCCGGGCTCACGTACCCCTCCTGGTCCTGCGCGAGGTGCAGGAGCGGGAGGACGGCGGACTTCTTCTGCGGGTACCGCGCGATCAGTTCGCGGGCGGCCTCGAGATTCGACGGAGTGAACGGCACTAGCGGTCGACCTCCCCCATGATCGGGTCGATGCTCGACACGATCGCCACGGCGTCGGCGAACATGCAGCCCGGCACCATCGCGTCCATCGACTGGAGGTTGTAGAAGGACGGGCCCCGGATGTGCATGCGCACCGGCTTCGGCGAGCCGTCAGACACGAGGTAGCAGCCGATCTCGCCACGAGGTGACTCGACCACCGAGTAGGTCTCGCCCGGCGGGACGCGGAAGCCCTCCGTGAAGAGCTTGAAGTGGTGGATCAGCGCCTCCATCGACTCGTCGATGCGAGCGCGCGGCGGCGGGGTGACCTTGCGGTCCTGGACGCGGTAGTCGCCCTTGGGCATCTTCTCCACGCACTGGCGCACGATCTTCACCGACTCGAGGATCTCGTAGAGCCGGATCTGGTAGCGGTCGAAGACGTCGCCGTTCTGCGTGTAGATCACGTCGAAGTCGACGTCGTCGTAGGCGAGGTACGGCTGCGCGCGGCGCAGGTCCCAGGCGAAGCCGGTGGAGCGCAGGATCGGCCCGGTGGCGCCGAGCGCGAGCGCCTCTTCGGTGGTGATGACACCGACGCCGACGGTGCGCTCGCGGAAGATCGGGTTGTCGGTGAGCAGCTCGTCGTACTCGCGCACGCCCTCCTCGACGAAGTCGCAGAGCTCGAGCACTTCCTCCTGCCAGCCGTCGGGCAGGTCGGCGGCGACTCCACCGGGGCGGATGTAGTTGTGGTTCATCCGCAGGCCGGTGATCATCTCGAGCACGCGCAGCGCACGCTCGCGCTCACGCCAGCCGTAGATCATCATCGAGAGCGCACCGACGTCCATGCCGTTCGTGGCCTGGAACAGGAGGTGCGACGACATGCGGTTGAGCTCGACCATGAGCATGCGGATCCACGTCGCACGCTCGGGGAGCTCGAGGTCGAGCAGCTGCTCGGTCGCGAGCGAGAAGGCGAGCTCGTTCGACAACGGCGACGCGTAGTCCATGCGGGTGACGTTGGTGCAGCCCTGCACGTACGACAGCTCCTCGGCCGTCTTCTCCATGCCGGTGTGCAGGTAACCGATGACCGGCTTGGCGCGCAGCACCGTCTCGCCGTTGAGCTCCATCATGATGCGGAGCACACCGTGCGTGGACGGGTGCTGCGGCCCCATGTTGATGATCATGGTGTCGTCGAGGTCGGGCCACGGCCCGCCCGTCAACACCAGTTCCTTCTCCGCGGCCTCCCCGGTGAGGGGACGCAGGAGCTGCGCGCCCTCGTCGGTCTGCGCTTCCAGTCGCCGCTGCTCGGCGGACTGCTCGGCGACCGGGCTCGGGCTGTCGACTCGTTCGCTCATCGGGGGCTCGGGTCTCCCTTGAACGTGACCGGCACCCGCGCCGGCAGGTCGTCCTTGCGCAGGGGGTGGTCGGGCCAGTCGTCGGGCATCAGGATGCGGGTGAGGTCGTCGTGGCCCTCGAAGGAGATGCCGAGGAGGTCCCACACCTCGCGCTCGGCGAACGCCAGGCCGGGGTAGAGGTCGACGAGGCTCGCGATGGTGGTGTCGTCGGCCGGCACCTGCGTGATCACGCGCAGCCGGCGGTTGCGCGGGTGCGACAGGTAGTTGGCGACGACCTCGAACCGCTCGGGCGCGACCGCGCCGGGGAGGAAGCGGCCCTCGCTGCGCAGGTGGTCGACCGCGGTGACGTCCATGCACTGCGTGAAGCGCTGCTCGTCGCGCAGGAACGCGCCGACCGCGTGCCACGACTCGCGCTCGACGTGGACGACGGCCTGGCCGTGCGACTCCACGAACACGGTGCCGGGGAACTTCTCGGCGACCGCGGCGGCGACGTCGTCGGAGATGGGCTCGGGCTCGGGCTCCACCTCGTGATCTTCTTCACGAGCTTCGGTGTTCTCGTCGGGCATCTCGCGCTCGGGTCCCTCAGACGGCGGACGGGACGCCGTCGCGCTGGTCGATCGTGATCTCGGCACCACCGCTGCGGGAGGCGGCGCGGCGCTTCATGATCTCGCCGCTCTTGATCTCCTCGCCGAGGGTGAGGATGCCGTGCATGAGCGTCTCGGGCCCGGGCGGGCACCCCGGCACGTAGACGTCGACGGGGACGATCTGGTCGACGCCCTGCACGATCGCGTAGTTGTTGAACATGCCGCCGCTGCTCGCGCAGACGCCCATCGAGATGACCCACTTGGGCTCGACCATCTGGTCGTAGACCTGGCGGAGCACCGGCGCCATCTTCTGGCTGACACGGCCGGCGACGATCATGAGGTCGGCCTGACGCGGACTCGCACGGAAGATCTCCATGCCCCAGCGCGAGAGGTCGTAGTGCGCGGCGCCGGCGGCCATCATCTCGATCGCGCAACAGGCGAGACCGAAGGTGGCGGGCCACACCGAGTTGCGCTGCGCCCACTTGACGAGGTCTTCCACCTTCCCCGTGAGGAAGTTGTGCGGAACGGCTTCGAGCCCCATCTACGCGGCCTTCCCGGACTCGTCACGGGCGGCGGCGACGTCGGCCGGGTCGAGACCGTCGCGACCGGGCGCGCCGGCGGCGCGCAGGATGGTGGTGCCGGCACGCGACACGACCTGCTTCACCGGACCCCAGTCGAGCGCGCCGGTGGAGAGCAGGTAGGCGAACGGCACGAGCAGCACGAGCAGGAAGAAGCCCATGATCAGCAGGCCGTACGCGCCGAGGCTGCGCAGGATCGTGGTGAACGGATAGAGGAAGATGATCTCCACGTCGAGGACGATGAAGGCCATCGCGACCAGGTAGAACTTCACCGGGAAGCGCTCGGCCGGCTCGTACTCCGGCACGATGCCGCACTCGTACGGGGCTTCCTTCGCGGAGGTCGGCCGCCGGGCGCGAGGAACGTCGACGCCACGAACGATCCGGCCGCGAAGAGGAACACCAGCACGATCATGATGAGGATCGGCAGGTACACGCTCACGACCCGGCTCCCCTTCCCCACGCGCCGGCCGCACTGCACCTGTGTGCAGCACCCGGCGCCGTCCTAGGCGTACTTCGCGCGCAGGCTATCCGAACCGCGCGCCACGATGCCTGCTCGTGACGCGGGTTCGTGGTCGTGGGATGACGACCGGTTCCCGGGGTGGATCAGACGAGTGCGCCGAGCGATCGCGCGGCGGCGAACCGGGCGGCGACGTCGGGCCAGTTGACGAGGTTCCAGAACGCCTTGACCCAGTCGCCCTTCACGTTCTCGTACTGCAGGTAGAACGCGTGCTCCCACATGTCGAGCACGAGGAGCGGGGGCGCGCCCTGCGCGAGGTTGCTCTGGTGGTCGTACACCTGCTCGACGACGAGCAGGCCGCCGGTGGGCTCCCAGGCGAGCGCGGCCCAGCCCGAACCCTGCACGCCCATGGCGGCCTCGTCGAACTGCTTGCGGAAGGCGTCGAAGGACCCGAACGACTCGTCGACGGCTGCCGCGAGCTCGCCCTCGGGCGTGCCGCCGCCGTCGGGCGACATGTTCTTCCAGAGGAGTGAGTGGAGGACGTGGCCCGACACGTGGAAGGCCAGGTTCTTCTCCAGCTGGTTGATCGTGGCGAATTCGCCCGATTCGCGGGCTTCCGCCAGCTTCTCCAGCGTGGCGTTGGCGCCGGCGACGTAGGCGGCATGGTGCTTGTCGTGGTGGAGCTCCACGATGCGGGCCGAGAGGTGCGGCTCCAGCGCGGCGACGTCGTAGTCGAGCTCGGGCAGTTCGTAGCGGGGCATGTCGTGCTCCTCGTCGTGTCGTGGTCGTCGTGGTCGGCTTCTCGAACGTTTCGTGCCGGTTCGGACGGATTTCGCACGTGCTGTCGGCCGTACCCTGGCCTACACCCCAACGTTCAAGGTAGCTGCTACCGTTCCCCGATCCCCCCGGAGTTCGAACCCGGTTCGCTCCCCGGATGCGCCCTGTCCCCGCCCCGGAGTCGCCCCCGCCACATGCGTCCCGCCCGTCGTCTGCTCGCCGTCGCGCTTGCCGGGCTCCTCCTGGTGGCAGCGGTGGGCACCGCCGCCGGCGCCGACACCCAGGGCGACCTCGACGCCGCGCGGCAGTCGCTGGCGGACGCCCGCGACGCCGCGAACCAGGCCGCCTCCGAGTTCTCCGAGGCCGACCAGAAGCTCGCGGCCACCGAGCAGCACATCGAGCAGTTGGGCAACCAGATCGCCGCCGGCAAGGCGAAGGCCGCCACCCTGCGCGACGTCGCCCGCCAGCGGGCGCTCTTCGCCTACGTCCACTCGAACTCCAACGACCTCGAGAACCTCCTCGACGGGTCGTCCGCGATCGACGCGATCCGGCGGCAGCAGCTGCTCGACCACGCCAACCAGACCGACAACGACGTCGTGAAGCAGTTGGCGGCGCTCACCGCCGACCTCAAGCAGCAGGAGCAGGAGCTCCAGAAGGAAGAGGCCACCCAGAAGGCCGCGAGCGCCCAGGCCGACGCCAAGCTCAAGGACCTCCAGTCGAAGCAGGCCGACGTGCAGCAGGCCGTCGACCAGCTCCAGGCCAAGCTCGACGCCGAGATCGCGCAGGCCGAGGCGGCCCGCAAGGCGGAGCTCGAGAAGGAGAAGGCCGCTCTGGCAGCGCAGCAGGCCGTGAGCAACGGCGGCGTCGGCCAGATCATCGCCAACCCCGTCTCCGGACCGTTCCAGTGCCCGGTGGCCGGGGCCGCCTACAGCGACGACTACGGCGGCCCCACCGGCCACCCCGGCATCGACATGTTCGTGCCCACCGGGACGCCGGCGGTCGCGGTCAAGGCCGGCAAGCTCTGGTTCATGCCGAACGACGGCGCCGGCGGCAACGAGGCCTACATCGACGCCACCGACGGCAACACCTACTACTACGCGCACTTCTCCCAGTACGTGGGTGGCGAACGCCAGGTCTCCCAGGGTGAGATCATCGGCCTGACGGGCATGACGGGCAACGCCAGCGCCCCGCACCTGCACTTCGAGATCCGCGTCGGCGGTCCGAACGGATCGCGCACGGATCCCTATCCTTCGCTCAAGTCGGCAGGCTGCTGAGGCGACAACCTCGGCAGTCGCACCGGAGGCACACCACATGGCCGCACGCCACCCTCGCAGCGCCCGGGTCCTCGATCCCGCCTACAGCAGCGGGCTCGAGGGTCTCCCCGAGGCCGAACTGCGCACCAAGCACGCCGAGTGCCTCGAGCTCGAGACCGAGGTGTCGTACGTGCGGCGCCTCACGCAGGCCCGCATCGACATCCTCGAGGCGGAGCTCGACCGGCGCGCCAGCGGCAAGACCCTCGGCGACCTCATCGACGACCTCCCGCGCATCCTGGCCGACAGCGGTCCCCGCGGGAACCCGGCCACCAGCCGCATCCCGCAGCAGATGGCGCCCGAGCGCGACAGCGAGTGGGCCCCCGACCTCGCCCGCTTCGACGGCGTGCTCGCCAACGTCACCCTCCTCGGCGACGACGACGTCCGGAGCGCGATCGAGGGCCTGCGGGAGCTCGAGCACGAGGTCTCGGCCCAGCGCCGCCAGCTGTTCGGGGTGATCGACGCGATCGACCTGCAGCTCGCCCGCACCCGCCAGTAGCCCGACCCGCAACCGTCAGCGAGGCCGCTGGGTAGGATCTCCCCCGCTATGCAACGGGTGGCCATGCTGAGCGTGCACACCTCGCCGCTCGCCCAACCGGGCACCGGCGACGGTGGTGGGATGAACGTGTACGTGCGTTCGCTGGCGTCGGCGTTGGCCCGCGCGGGCGTCGCCGTCGACGTGCTCACCCGAGCGGAGCACCCCGACCACGCCGAGTCGATCGTGGTGGAGCCCGGCTTCCGGGTGCTCCACGTCGAGGCGGGGCCGCGGGCGCCGGTCGACAAGCACCTCCTCCCCGACCTCGTCGGCGAGTTCTGCGACGCGACCCGCGCGTACATCGAGCGCACCGGCACCGAGTACGGCCTGCTCCACGCGAACTACTGGGTGTCGGGCGCGGTCGGCCACCGGCTCAAGCACGAGCTCGGCCTCCCGCTGGTCACCACGTTCCACACCCTCGACCGCGTGAAGGCCGAGGTCGGTCTGGCCGACGGCGTCGCGTTGCGGCCCCGCGTCGAGGCCGAGGTGGTGCGCTGCGCCGACCTCGTCGTCGCGTCGACGAACGAGGAGCACGACCAACTCGTGCGGTACTACGGCGCCGACCCCGAGCGCGTCGAGATCATCGCGCCCGGTGTCGACCACCACGTGTTCCAGCCCGGTGATCGCGTCGCGGCCCGCCGCCACCTCGGCATCGGCTGCAACCCCGTCGTGCTGTTCGTCGGTCGCATCCAGCCGCTCAAGGGCGTCGACGTCGCCGTGCACGCGCTGGCCGAGCTGCGCGACACCAGCGCGGAGCTCGTCGTCGTCGGCGGCCCGAGCGGGCCCGACGGCGCGCACGAGGAGTCGGCACTGCACGCGCTGGTCGACGAGCTCGGGCTCACGCACCGCGTGCGCTTCGTGGCGCCCCAACCCCACGACGAGTTGGTGAGCTGGTACCGTGCCGCCGACGTGTGCGTCGTGCCTTCGCGCACCGAGTCGTTCGGTCTGGTCGCGCTGGAGGCCGCGGCGTGCGGCACTCCGGTCGTGGCCGCCAACGTCGGCGGGCTGCGGTCGCTCGTGGCGCACGGCGAGACCGGGTACCTCATAGACACGCGCGAACCCACCGACTACGCCGACGCGATCGAGCGCGTCCTCGCGCTCGACGACCCGTCGCCGATGCGCGAGCGCGCCGCGGCGAACTCCGCACGCTTCGGCTGGGGCATCGCGGCCGCGCGCCTGCGCCGTCACTACGACGATCTCGCCATGCGTGCGCCCGTGCAGTGCCGGTGACGCGCGCGTGAGCACGCAGTTCGACCTCCCCATGGACCCGGAGGTCGCGTTCGCGCTCGTGCGCGACCACCTCGAGGGCACGGTCGCTGCCGAGCCCTACATCCAGACCGTCGAGTACGACCCCGAGCTGCGGCGCTGGTACGTGCGCTTCACGTGTGACGCGCGCGACGCGACCACCATCTACTTCGACCTGCGCGAACGCACGCTGCGCTACGAGGTGTACTTCCTGCCTTCGCCCGAGACCGCGACCGCCGAGCAGCGCGCCGAGCTCCACGAGTTCCTGCTGAAGCGCAACCACACGATGTACGGCGCGCGCTTCTCGCTCGGCCCCGACGGCGACATCTACCTCGTCGGTCGCCTCGGGCTCGAGCACCTCACCGAGGACGAGCTCGACCGCATCATCGGCGTGCTCTACGAGCTCACCGAGCGCTGGTTCCAGGCGGTCGTGCAGCTCGCGTACGGCCGCCGTTCCTGACGCCCCGGCCGACGCTCCCCGGCGCGCTCCCCGGAACGCGCGTGACAGCTGCGGCCGCACGTCGTCTCCTCGGGGGCACGGCGCCCGACGGGGCCCGTGGGACCGGGTCCGAGGTGCAGGAGCGCAGCCCGTTCGGGGAAGTGCGGGTCACCGCGATCGTTCCTCGGACCCGGCCACCTTCGACGATCCCGCACCACGCCGGTCGCGGGCACGGTTAGCCTTCCCGCATGCAGTTGGCACTTCTCGGCGGTGGCCGAATGGGCGAGGCGCTCGCGATCGGCCTCGTCGAGGCAGGGTGGAACCCGGAGACCATCGTCATCGCGGAGGTCGACGCCGACCGTCGGCACGTCGTGGAGGCACGCCTCCCGGGAGTGCGGGTGGTGCACAGCCCGTCGTGGGCGGCGAACGACGCCGACATCGTGGTCGTCGCAGTGAAGCCCACCGACGTCATCGAGGCGCTCACGAGTTGCGCCGACGCCGTGCGCGAGGACGCGCTCGTGCTGTCGATCGCGGCGGGGATCACGATCGCCGGGCTCGAGGCCGCGCTGCCCGGCCGTCCCGTCGTGCGCGCGATGCCCAACACCGGCGCGCTGGTCGGGCAGGGCGCGGCCGCGATCGCGAAGGGCACCCACGCGGACGACACCCACCTCGACCTCGCGGAGCGGGTGCTCGGCGCCGTCGGCCTCGTCGTGCGGGTGAAGGAGTCGCAGCTCGACGCGGTCACCGGCCTGTCGGGCTCGGGCCCGGCCTACGTGTTCCTCGTCGCGGAGTCCATGATCGAGGCCGGGGTGCTCGTCGGTCTCACCCGCGAGACGTCGACGGCGCTCGTGCGCCAGACGCTGTCGGGCGCGGCCGCGTTGCTCGGCGACGGCGACGAAGGGCCCGAGGCGCTGCGAGCCGCGGTCACGTCGCCCGGGGGTACCACCGCGGCCGGCCTGCGCGCGCTGGAGGCCCACGGGGTGCGCGCCGCGTTCCTCGAGGCGGTCGAGGCCGCGACGCGTCGGTCGGAGGAGCTGGGCCGCGCATGACGCGCCGCAACCGTTCGAACCTCCCGCCGCGGCTCGACGACGACACGCGCGGGCCGAAGCGGCCGCGCGTCGATGTCGCACCTCCCGGCCCGTCGCTCAACGACCAGTTGAAGCGCGCCCACGTCGCGGGGCGCAGCGCGCGGTTCGGGCGCGACGAGGTCGTCGCGCTGATGCGCCGTCTCGCCGCGGGCGCACCTCCGGCCCGACTCGGTCTCGACCCGCTCGGGACGACCACGTACGCGCAGGTCGAGGCGGCGGTCGCGGCCGTCTACGGGTGGGAGGGCGACGGGCCGCGGGCCCGCATCGCCGCGTCGTCCACCGTCGCCGGCTTCGACGCCGCGATGGCGCGGGTGCTCGAGGTCGCGCGTGCCGGCGGCGACCTCGCCTTCGCGACGGCCCGGCCGGCGTCGCTGCTGCCCCTCCACTGCGCGATCGCCGCGTCGGCATCCGCCGCGGGCGGGAAGGTGCTCAGCGCCCGCGAGTCGGGGCCCATCGGCACCGGCGGCCGCCGGCTCCGGTGGCTCGACGACGTCGCCGTCGTCACCGACGGTGTCCAGCTCCTCGGCGACGACGACGTCCCCGCCGCCGAGGAGCTCCTCTTCACGCTGTCGCGGCCGGATCTCCTCGTGGCCGACCGCTGCTTCGCCGGGGTGGCCCTGAACGCCGGGATCGAGGTGGTGGCCTTCGCCGACCTCGACGCGCTGGCCCTCGCCGTGGCCGCCCACCGGGGCCGTTCCGTCCGGGTCGTGCCGCTCGACGAGCGCCGCCCGCCCGTGGCCTACCAGGCGCTCCGGGGCCGCCTGGCCGAGTTGGCGCAGGCCGACGGGCCGCTCGATCCGGCGCAGGGCCTCGTGGGCGACGGCCTCGACGCCCCGAGGGGGATCGTGACCCCCGTCGCTTCCCACACCGTCCCCTAGCTGCTCTTTTGCAACACGAGCCCCAGGGGCATACGCTCACGGCGCGGAAAAGCGGGGGAAACGGAAGGGGTGTTCAGTGGCGCAATCTTTCGCCACGGCGCGGTTCCTGACAGTCCAGGAAGTCGCGGATCTCATGCGCGTGTCGACCATGACGGTCTATCGCATCATCAAGTCGGGCGAACTGCCCGCGGTCCGGGTGGGGCGGTCGTTCCGCGTGCGCGACGTCGACGTCGACACGTACCTGGGCAAGCGTTACACGCAAGCCGGCTGATCGTCTCGGGGTGCCCCCTGGTGGGCGCCCGGCTCAGTGGGCAGCACGGCCGCGGTCTAGCGTCGCGGCCGTGCTGATCGCGTTCGCGTCCGACTACGGCCACGCCGACGAGTTCGTCGGCGTCTGCAAGGCCGTCATGCTCGGCCTCGCGCCCGATGCGCGCGTCGTCGACCTCGGCCACGACATCCCCGCCCACGACGTGCGGGCCGGCGCGCTGCTGCTGGTGCGTGCCGTGCAGTACCTCCCCGAGGACTGCATCGTGGTCGCCGTCGTCGACCCCGGCGTGGGCACGGAGCGTCGCCTCCTGGCCGTCGAGCTGGGCGGCGGCATCTTCCTCGGCCCCGACAACGGCCTGCTCGCGCCCGCGGTGGCGATGGCCGGCGGCGCCCGCCGGGTGTTCTCGCTCGACAACCCCGACTTCCAGCTCCCCGCCCCCGGACCCACGTTCGCCGGTCGTGACGTGCTCGCCCCGGCCGCCGGTCATCTCGCCGCGGGTGCCGACATCGCCCAGCTCGGCACGCCGGTCGACCCGGCCACGCTGGTGCCCGGCCTGGTGTCGCTGCCCGAGGTGCGCGACGACGGCACCATCGTCGGCGAGGTGTGGTGGGTCGACCGATTCGGCAACGCCCAGCTCAACGTCGACCCCGGTGAGCTGCAGGTCTCCGGCGCGTCGCTCGGCTCCCGCATCGAGGTCCACGTCCGCGAGGCGGGCGGCAACGAGACCGTACGGGTGGCCCGCTGGGTGACCACGTACGCCGAGGCGAAGCCCTCGGAGCTGGTGGTGCTGGTCGACTCCTACGGCCTGCTCGCGCTGTGCCTCGACCGGGCGTCGGCCGCTGACGAACTGGGCCTCCGGGCCGGCAGTGGTGTCACCCTCGTCCCCGAGGGCGCCGGCGGCACCACCGCCACCGATCCTTCCCTCACGGGCGTCGAGACCCCCGTGGAGCTCTCCCGTCGAGGTGACCAATGAGGCCCGGCACCACCATCGCCATCGTGATCCTGCTCTTCATGATCCTCATGGCCGCGATGCTCCAGTTTGTTTTTCACCTGTAGGCGCGCCAGCGACAACGCGTGAGGCCGAGCGCAGCGAGGCGAGCACACACGCACCGAGCCCGAGTCACATGGGTTGCGGCGGCGCAGCGAACGCCGGAGGCGGGAGCGGAGCCGCTCGCCAGCGAGGAGCGGCCGCGAGGCGGGTATCCCGCCGAGCAGCGTCCGAGCGAAGAAAGTGGGTCCCCGGCGTGGATCGCGGATGGGCTTGGGGCGGGCTGGGAGGCTTCGTGAACCGGCGAACCGATCCACGCCACCCGCTCTCGCACGCCGGGGACCTGGCGAGCTTCCCCCCGGGGGACGCTCGTACTGTGGCATCGGCCACTCTTTGCGAGAGCTTGAGCCGAAATAGTCACTCAGCGTGAGATTTGTCGGTCGAAACCGCGTCGTCGGTGCCGAGGCGCGGCCGTCGTCCGCTGGCGAGCACGAAGCCGCCGTAGATGATGCTGATGCCGACCGCGAGGCTGAGGGTGAACGCCTCGTCGTGGCCGACCACGCCCTGGAGCAGTCCGCCGCTCGAGAGCACGATCGTGCCGAGCGCGATGAGACCGTTGGCGGCGGCGAGACGGCCATGGGCAGGGACCGATCGGTCGCGGGCGAAGCGCACGGCCGAGGTGATCGCCCCCGCGATGATCACGACCGCGGCCACGCCGCTCCCGACGGCGGCGAGGATGCGGGGCAGGGCGTCGAAGACCTCCTTGCCCACCGGGATCGCGTCGCCCTTCACCGTCGTCATCGGCGCGCTGAACATCACGCCGGCGGCGAACCCGCTGAAGAGCACGAGGCCCCAGTGCACGCGGCGGGCGAGCACCGGTGAGGCGAGCAGGAACACCGTGCCCATGGCGAGCCACGGGACGTTGAGGATGGCGCCGAACAGGTAGAAGACGCGGAAGGTGCCGTTGTCCCAACCCGTCGAGGTGCCCACCGAGAGCGCCACCGAGGCCAGCGCGAACATCGCCAGGGAGATGGCCCAGGCGCGGTCCTGCGGGCGGTGCTTCTGCGTGTAGTGGACGAGCATCGACTCGGCGAACAGCGTCGACACGACCGTCGCGACGAACGCCAGGGCTACGACCACGCCCGGAGCGTACGCGTGCGGACCTCACTTCGTGACTTTGAGAATTTGTGCACAAGGTCGGTACGCTGACGGGAACGGGTGCCCCCGACGTGTCCGGGGCACCAGCCGAAGGAGGCTCCGATTCCCGAGGTCCGCCGCATCCCCGAGGCGACCGTCGCCCGGCTCCCGCTCTACTACCGGGCCCTGTTGGAGACGGCCGAACACGGCATCGGCACCGTCTCCTCGCAGCGCCTCGCCGAACTGGCCGGGGTGAACGCGGCGAAGGTGCGCAAGGACCTGTCGTACCTCGGCTCCTACGGCACGCGGGGCGTCGGGTACGACGTCGCCCACCTCGTGCACGAGATCGCCCGCGAGCTCGGTCTCACCCACGACTGGCCGGTCGTCATCGTCGGCGTGGGGAACCTCGGCCACGCGCTCGCCAACTACCAGCGCTTCGAGGCCCGGGGCTACCGGGTGGTGGCGCTGGTCGACGCCGACCCGGAGAAGGTCGGCCGCACCGTCGGCGGCCTGGTGATCGAGCCGCTCGCCGCCCTGCCCGCGATCACCCAGGAGCGGGGCGTCGCCATCGGCATCATCGCGACGCCGGCGCACGCCGCGCAGGAGGTGGCCGACCGCCTCGTCGAGGCCGGCGTCACCTCGATCCTCAACTTCGCACCCACGGTCGTGGCCGCGCCGCCCGAGGTGTCGCTGCGCAAGGTCGACCTGGCGATCGAGCTCCAGATCCTCTCCTTCTACCAGCAGCGCCGCGACACCACCCCCGCCGAGGCCACGGGGTGACCGACACCGGCGCGGACCCTGGCGCGGGAGGCCGCGACGCGGTCACGGGCTACCCCGTCAGCCTCGTGCTCACCGGCCGTCGGTGCGTGGTGGTGGGCGGCGGTCGGATCGCGGCCCGCAAGATCGCCGGACTGCTCGAGGCGGGCGCCCAGGTCGTCGTGATCGCCCCCGAGCCGGGCGAACAGGTGCGCGGGTGGGCCGCCGAGGGCACCGTCACCCTGCACGAGCGGGCCTTCGCCCCCGCCGACCTCGACGGCGCCTGGCTGGCGTTCACCGCCACGGGCGACCCGGCCGTCGACCGGGCGGTGGCCGCCACCGCCGAGGCCGCCCGGGTGTGGCTGGGCACCGCCGACGACCCCGAGGTGGGCTCGCTCACCAGCGTGTCGGCCCTGCGCCGGGGCGACCTCCTGGTGGCCGTGGGCACCGGCGGGCGCAGCCCGGCACTGGCGGCCTGGCTCCGCCGGCGCCTGGGTGAGGAGATCGGGCCCGAGTACGCGAGACTGGTGGACATCATGTCGGAGGCACGGGAGCGCCTGCGCGCCGAGGGGCGTCCCACCGAGGGCGCCGATTGGCAGACTGCGCTCGATTCCGGCATGCTCGATCTGATCCGCGCCGGTCGCGTGGACGAAGCCGAGGAGCTGCTCCGGGCATGTCTCTGGTCGTAGTCGGGCTCAACCACCGCACCGTTCCCGTGGAGTTGCTGGAGCGCGTCGCGGTCGCGCCCGAGAACCTCCCGAAGGCGCTCCAGTCGCTGGCGAAGGCCGAGCACCTCGCCGAGGCCGTGCTGCTCTCCACGTGCAACCGCACCGAGATCTACGCGCACGCCACGATGTTCCACCCGGCGATGCAGGACGTCGGCAACTTCCTCGCCGACACCGCCGACGTCGACCCCCGCGAGATCTCCGACCTGCTCTACGCCTACCACGACGACGCCGCGGTGGCGCACCTCTTCGGGGTCGCCGCCGGCCTCGACTCGATGATCATCGGCGAGGGCGAGATCCTCGGCCAGGTCCGCGAGGCCTGGTCACTCGCCGAGCGCGAGGGCGTGAGCGGCCCGGTGCTGTCGCGCACCTTCCGTCACGCGATCGAGGTCGGCAAGCGCGCCCGCACCGAGACCGGCATCGGCCGTCACGCGGTGTCGGTGTCGTCGGCCGCGGTCACCGTCGCGACCGAGAAGCTCGGTTCGCTCGACGAGCGGCGCGTGCTCGTGCTCGGCGCCGGCGAGATGGGCCAGGGCATGGCCCTCGCGCTCGCAGGCGCGGGGGTGCAGGAGATCGTCGTCGCCAACCGCACCGAGGAGCGCGCGCAGGAGCTCGCCGCCCGGGTCGGCGGACGGGCGATCTCGCTCGACGAGATCCCCGAGGCGCTGCTCACCTGCGACGTGCTGCTCGCGTCCACCGGTGCGCAGGACCTGCTCGTGGAGCGCAGCGCGATCGAGCAGGTGATGCAGGCCCGCGACGGCCGCGCCATCCTCATCGTCGACATCGGCGTGCCGCGCGACATCGACCCCGGTGCGGGCGAGGTGTTCGGCGTCACGCTGCTCGACATCGACGACCTGCGCGCCGTCGGCGAGCAGTCGCTCGCGCAGCGTCGCCAGGAAATCGGCAACGTCCGCGAGATCATCGCCGAGGAGCTCGACCGTCACCGCATGGACCGGTCGGCCCGCGAGGTCGCGCCGATCATCGCCGGGCTGCGCGCCAAGGCCGACGAAGTGCGCGAGGTCGAGCTCGACCGTCACCGCGCCAAGCTCGACGCCCTCGACCCCGCGGCGCGTGAGCTCGTCGAACAGCTCACACGCGGCGTGGTGAACAAGTTGCTGCACGAGCCCACGGTGCGGGTGAAGGACGCCGCGGGCAGCGCACGCGGTCGGCTGTACGCCGACGCGCTCGTCGAGCTGTTCGGGCTCCCCGAACCCGACGAGTCGGATCTCGCCGACTGATGCCCCGGCCGCTCCGCGTGGCCACGCGCGCGAGTGCGCTGGCCCGCTGGCAGGCCGAGCGCGTGGCCGCACTGCTCGGCGGTGGCGACGCCGTGGAGCTGGTGCCCGTCACGACCACGGGCGACCTCGACCTCACCACGCCACTGCACGCGCTCGGCGGCACCGGCGTGTTCGTGAAGGAGGTGCAGGCCGCGGTGCTCGACGGCCGCGCCGACCTCGCGGTGCACTCGGCCAAGGACCTCCCCGCCTCCGACACCCCGGAGGGGTTGGTGCTCGCCGCGGTCCCCGAGCGGGGTGACGTGCGCGACGCCCTCGTCGGGTCCACCCTCGACGCACTGCCCGAGGGCGCACGCGTCGCGACCGGCTCGGTGCGCCGACGCGCCCAGCTCGCCGCGCTGCGGCCCGACCTCGAGTTCGCCGAGCTCCGCGGCAACATGGCCACCCGGCTCGAGAAGGCCGCCGACTTCGACGCGATCGTCGTCGCGCTCGTCGCGCTGGAACGCCTCGGCCTCGCCGACCGGGTGAGCGACGTGCTCGATCCTTCGGTGATGTGTCCGCAGGTCGGGCAGGGCGCGCTGGCGGTGGAGTGCCGCGCCGACGACGACGAGACGCTCACCCGCCTGCGCGCGATCGACGACGTCGCCGGGCACCGTGCCGTCGACACCGAGCGGGCGTTCCTCGCCGAGCTCGGCAGCGGTTGCGACCTCCCGTGCGGCGCGCACGCTCGTCTCGACGGCGACACGATCACGATCGACGCGGTGCTCGCGTCGATCGACGGCACCACGGTGCTGCGCGCCGGCGCCCGCGGCGCCGATCCCCTCACCACCGGACGCGCGGTGGCCGACGACCTGCTCGGCCGCGGCGGCCGGGCACTGCTCGAACTCCCGAAGGAAGCGAACTGATGACCGTCTACCTCGTGGGCGCGGGCCCCGGTGACCCCGGCCTGCTCACCGTGCGCGGCGCCGAGCTGATGCGGCGCGCCGAGGTCGTGGTGTACGACCGCCTCGCGTCGCCGAGCCTGCTCGCACTCGCGCCCGAGGGCGCCGAGCTCATCACCGCGGGCAAGGCCCCCGGCCAGGTCGACCTCACGCAGGAGCAGATCAACGACGTCCTCGTGGAGAAGGGCGCCACCGGACGCACCGTCGTGCGGCTCAAGGGCGGTGACCCGTTCGTGTTCGGGCGCGGCGGCGAGGAGGCCGAGGCGCTCGCGGCCGCCGGCATCCCCTTCGAGGTGGTGCCGGGCATCACGTCGTCGATCGGCGCACCCGCCTACGCCGGTATCCCGGTCACGCACCGAGGCGTGTCCACGCACTTCACCGTCGTGACCGGCCACGAGGACCCGGAGAAGGGTCGCACCGACGTCGAGTGGGAGGCGTTGGCGAAGACGGGCGGCACGCTCGTCGTGCTCATGGGCGCGGGCCACCTGCCGCAGATCGCCGAGCGACTCATGGCCGGCGGTCTGCCCGCGAGCACGCCGGTGGCCGCCGTGCGCAACGGCACGCGGCCCGAGCAACGCACGATTCGCACCACCCTCGGCGAGGCCGCCGGCGCGGGCATCAAGGCACCGAGCGCGATCGTCATCGGCGGCGTCGCCGCGCTCGACCTCTCCTGGTTCGAGTCGCGTCCGCTGTTCGGGAAGTCGGTGGTGGTCACCCGCGCGCGCGAGCAGGCGAGCGCGCTGCGCCACCGCCTCGAAGAGCTCGGCGCCGAGGTGCTCGAACTCCCGTCGATCGCGATCGAGTGGGTCGACGTCACCGTGCCCGACCTCACCGCGTACGAGTGGCTGGTGTTCACCTCGCCGAACGGCGTGAAGGCCTTCTTCGACCACGGGCTGACACCGAGCGGACGGGACTCCCGTGCGCTCGCGGGGCTTCACGTCGCCGCCATCGGCCCGGGCACCGCGCGCGAGCTCGCGGCGCACGGCATCGCCGTCGACCTCGTGCCGGAGCGATTCGTCGCCGAGTCGCTGCTCGAGGCGTTCCCCGCGCCGTCGGCCTCGGGGGCGAAGGTGCTGCTGGCACGCGCCGAGCAGGCGCGCGACGTGCTGCCCGAGGGGCTCGGCACCCGTGGCTACGAGGTCGAGGTGCTGCCCGTCTACCGCACGGTGACCGCGACGCCCGATCCCCGGGTGGTCGAGCGGGTGCGCGCCGGCGAGGTCGACGCCTTCACCTTCACGTCGTCGTCGACGGTCACCAACCTGCTCGACCTGCTCGGTGCGATCCCCGATCCCCAGCCCTTCGTGTGCTCGATCGGCCCGGTCACCTCGGCCACCGCGGTCGAGCGGGGCCTGCGGGTCGACGCCGAGGCCGAGCAGCACACCATCGACGGCCTCGTCGAGACCCTGCTCGCCCGTTTGTAGGCTGGTGACATGACGTTTCCCGAGCGGCGGATGCGCCGGTTGCGGCGCACGCCCGCGCTGCGGCGCCTGGTGGCCGAGGCGAGGCTGTCGGTCGACGACCTCGTCGCACCCCTCTTCGTGAAGGAGGGGCTGCGCGACCCGGAGCCGATCGCGTCGATGCCCGGCGTGGTGCAGCACACGCAGGAGAGCCTCCGCAAGGAGGTGCGCGCCCTCGCCGACCTCGGCGTGCCGGCGGTGATCCTGTTCGGGGTGCCCGCGACGAAGGACGCCCGCGGTTCGGGGGCCGACGCGAGCGACGGCGTGGTGCAGGTCGCGCTCCGCAACCTGCGCGACGAGGTCGGCGACGACCTCGTGCTCATGGCCGACGACTGCCTCGACGAGTTCACCGACCACGGCCACTGCGGGCTCCTCACCGCCTCGGGCGAGGTCGACAACGACAGCACGCTCGAGCGGTACGCGTCGATCGCGATCGCGCAGGCCGACGCCGGCGCCGACGTGATCGCACCGTCGGGGATGATGGACGGACAGGTCGCAGCGATCCGCGCCGCGCTCGACGGCTCGGGCCACACGGATCGCGCGATCCTCGCCTACTCCGCGAAGTACGCGTCGGCGCTCTACGGCCCGTTCCGTGACGCGGCCGAGTGCGCGCCGCAGTTCGGCGACCGCCGCGGCTACCAGATGGACGCGCCCAACGCGCGCGAGGCACTCGACGAGACCGCGCTCGACATCGCCGAGGGCGCCGACATGGTGATGGTCAAGCCGGCCGCGACCTACCTCGACATCGTGGCCGCGCTGCGTGCGTCGTTCGACGTGCCGATCGCGGCCTACCACGTGAGTGGCGAGTACGCGATGCTCAAGGCCGCGGTCGCCAACGGCTGGCTCGACGGCGACACCGCGGCGCTGGAGATCCTCACCTCCATCAAGCGCGCCGGCGCCGACTTCGTGCTCACCTACCTCGCCCGGGAAGTCGCCGAGCGCCTGTCCTGAACGGGCGGGTCCTAGCCTGCGGGACATGAGTTCGCTGTTCGAGCGCGCGCAGGCGCGCATCCCGGGTGGGGTCGACTCGCCCGTCCGCTCGTTCTCCTCGGTGGGGGGCGAGCCGTTCTTCGTGGCGAAGGGCGCCGGCGCCACCCTCACCGACACCGAGGGCCGCACCTACCTCGACTACGTGCAGTCGTGGGGCGCGTCGATCCTCGGGCACGCCCACCCTGCAGTGGTGGAGGCGGTGGCGAAGGCGGCGGCCGACGGCACCTCGTTCGGCGCGCCCACCGAGCGCGAGGTCGAGCTCGCCGAGGCGATCGCCGAGCGGGTGCCCTCGGTCGACAAGGTGCGCCTCGTGTCGTCGGGCACCGAGGCCGGGATGACCGCAGTGCGGCTCGCCCGCGGGGCCACCGGCCGCACCAAGATCCTGAAGTTCGCGGGCTGCTACCACGGCCACACCGACGCGCTGCTCGTCGCCGCGGGGAGTGGCGTCGCGACCCTCGGCATCCCCGGTTCGGCGGGCGTCACCCCCGGCACCGTCGCCGACACGGTCGTGATCCCCTACAACGACGAGGCCGCGCTCGACGAGGCCTTCGCCGCCCACGGGGCCGACCTGGCCGCCGTGCTGGTGGAGCCGGTCGCCGCCAACATGGGTCTGGTGCCGCCCGCCGACGGCTTCCTGGCCGGGCTGCGCCGCCGCTGCACCGACGCCGGTGCGCTGCTCGTGTGTGACGAGGTGATCACCGGGTTCCGGCTCGGCCTCGCCGGCGCGCAGGGCCGCTACGGCATCACCCCCGACCTCTCGATGTTCGGCAAGGTGGTGGGCGGCGGCCTGCCCCTCGCGGCAATCGGCGGCTCCGCCGCGGTGATGGACTGCCTGGCCCCCGTGGGGCCGGTGTACCAGGCGGGCACGCTCTCGGGGAACCCGCTCGCCACCGCCGCGGGCCTCGCCGTGCTCGGCCAGCTGAGCGACGCGAGCTACACGACGATCGAGACCAGGGCGGCCACCTTCGCCGCCGGGCTGCGCGACGCGTTCGCCGGTGCGGGCGTGGACGCGCAGGTCACCCAGGTGGGCACCCTCACCGGGTTCTTCTTCTCGTCGTCACCGGTGCACGACTACGCCGAGGCGCAGCAGGCCGACCACGAGCGCTACGCCCGCTTCTTCCACGCGATGCTCGACCGCGGCGTGTTCCTCGCGCCGAGCGGCTACGAGACGCTGTTCGTGAGCCTGGCCCACGACGACGAGACCCTGGAGACGACGATCGCCGCGCTCCGGAGGCCGCGGCGACGCTCGTCTGACTCGTGGGTGCGAAGGAAGGGACGGTCAGTCCTCTTCCTTCGGCAGCCGGTTGCGGCGCACGTGGTCGAGGAAGAACAGCGACGCCGCGATGCACACGATCACGAAGACCATGATCACGAAGGCGAGGCCACCGGAGCCGTCGCCCTCCTTGCCGGCGTCGACGAGCTGCTGCGCGCCGGCCGGCGCCGAGAGCACGAGCAGCGCGGCGATCGCGACGAGCGCGGCACCGGCGACGGAACGGATTCGACGCAGCATGGCTCAGACCTTCGCGAGTTCGGAGTCGTCGGGAGCAGGGGCCGGCTTCGGCGCCTTGGCGGCCTCCTCGGCGGCCTTGGCCTCGGCGAGGTCCTTCTCCCGCCAGTGCAGGCAGAGGAGGCCGAGGCCGAAGAGCACGAGTGAGCCGAGGAAGGCGAAGAACGGCGGCATGCGCACGGAGCCGAGGTCGTACTCGAGCACGACGAAGCCCTTCTGCGCGTCGGCGCCGGTCGCGCACTCGGGCGGCAGCGGCGGCAGACCGTAGACCTGGGTCTGCTCCGCGGTCGCGCAGTACTGCACCACCGCGTACTTGGACTGGTGGGTGAACTCACCCTTCCAGAACTGCGGTCGGGACCCACCGATCACGTAGGTCTCGAGCACCATGTACTTGGTGACGTCCTGGAACTTGGCGAAGCGGTTGTCGTTCGGCTTCACCTCGACGGTGGGCGTCGCCACCTTGGTGACGAGCGCGGTGTCGACCGCGGCCTTCACGTTCGCGATGTCGGAGCCCTGGGCCTTGTTCTCCGGGTTGGCGATGCCGCGCACCGCCTCGGTCTTCGCGTTCCCGATGTCGGCGGTGACCTCGAGCACCTTCCACTGCGGGAGTCGGCCCTTGAGGGTGTTGAGCGGCGAGGCGGTGGTCATCCAGAGGAGGGTGAGCACCACCATGAAGCCGGCGAGACCGGTGAAGGAGATGAGGAACCCGAGCCGGGCACCGAGGTTGGTGCCGAGCAGCAGGTACACGGATCCGACGAAGAGGATGACGCCGGCGACCACGGCGAGCGCGCCGAGGATCGTCGGGTACCAGATCGTCTTGTGCAGCGCCTCGTTGGCGAGCGTGATGGTCAGGTGCACGTCGTCAAGCTCCTACAGCGAACGCTCGTAGGCCATGATGGCTTCGATCTGGGTCTTGGTGAGCACGGCGCCGAAGTGCGGCATGCGGCCCGAGGAGATGCCCCGGATGCCGTAGCCCTGGTTGGCCGGCACACCCTCGCTGATCCACGCGAACAGCTCGGCCTCGCCGGTGGGCGGCGGGAACTGGTTGTTCACGTCGCCGTTGGTGAGGTTCGGGCCGTACGCCCCGCCACCCATCGTGCCCATCGGCGGGTTCGGGCTGCTGTCGCCGTTGGGGTTGGCGGGGTCGAAGTACGACCAGCCGCGGGTGTGGCAGCGGGCGCACTGGTTCATGAAGAGGATCTGACCGTCGGTCGCGTTGACGGTGGCGTCCTGCCACGACAGCGCGGTGTCGAGCGTCTCCTGCTTCAGCGCGACCAGCTTGTCGTAGGTCGCGTCCTGCTTGGGGTCGATGTTCGCGGCCTTCTCGGCCTGCGCGGCGACGAGCTCGGCACGGGCGTCGGTGACCCACTTGTCGGCGGCGTCACGCACCTCGGTGCTCTGGAGCTGCTTGCGGCCGACGCAGGCGGAGCGGGAGGTGCAGTCGCGCACTTCCTGGGCCGCCTCGGTCATCGCCTTGTCACTCGTGGTCGACAGGCTGTCGACGTAGTTGACGAGGTCCTGGATCGACTGCTGTTGCAGCGCGCCCTTGCCGGAGACCACACCCCACGCGGGCATGGGTGTGCCCGGGCGTCCGTAGGTGATGATCTGCGTGAGCTGTTTGCGGTCGTAGCGCAACGACGCGAGCTTCAGGCTCGGCGCCGCCCACGAGACCTGCTTAGGCAGGCAGTACGGCGCGTTGTCGACGAGGTCCTGGTTGACCGTCTGGTTCGGGTCGCAGCGCGGGTCCTCGCTCTTGACCACGAAGCTGGCGACACCGCCACCGCCGTCGACACCGTGGCAGTTGGCGCACAGCAGCGACTTGGTGGAGTCGTAGTTCTTCGACGCGGAGTTGGCGAACAGCACCGCGCCGCGCTCGACCGAACGCTCCTTGAAGCCGTCACCAGCGGCGTCTTCGCGGAACGGCTCCCAGATGAAGTAGGCGAGGAGGCCGATGATCACGATGATCAGCGCGATGAGCGCGACACCGAGGGCCCGCTCGAGGTGGGCGCCCTCGAGCACCTCGTCGTCGAAGAACGGTTCGAGGTTCTCCGGGGTGGTGACGTCGGGGTTGCGCTTGACGCTGAAGACGCGCCACAGCAGATACCCGCCGATCGCCGCCACCGCGACGAAGTTCATGATGATCAGGACGGTGCGGGTACTCATGCGAGCGAAGCTCCGGAGATCGCGAGAGCCGAGCCGGTGGGGGGAAGCACGAGACGATCAGACACAGGGCGCCCCTTCAGGGCTCTGGTTCGTGGTGTTCGTGCCGATCGGCGGGCCGTTGTAGATGACGGCGGTGTCGACGACGATGTTGCCGCCCGACACCTGGAGGGCGAAGCGGTCGTGACCACGCGGGGCCGGACCACCCTGCTTCTCACCGACGCGGTTGTACTTCGAGCCGTGGCACGGGCACTCGAACCACTGCGAGCTCTGGCACCACGGGACGCGGCAGCCGAGGTGCACGCACTTCTGGTAGAGGGCGACGTAGCCGGCCTCCATGCCCGCGAACACCGGCGGGTCGTACACCTTCTTGGCCTTCGGGAGGTCTTCCTTCGGGTAGGCCACGATGTAGGTCTTGGCGGCGGCGTTGTAGTACGGCTGCTTGTTGTCGAAGGCCGACTTCGCGTCGGCCTCGGAACCGACGACCACCTTGCCGCCGAAGCCGCCGCCACCGGAGGGCCAGAGGAAGGCGAGCACCGACACGCCGAACGCACCGAGGCCGAGACCCGCGCCGGCGAGGATCGAGCGGTTGAAGAACTGGCGACGGGTGACCCCGAGCTCGTCGAGGTCGACCGGCTCGTAGGCGACGGGCGTGGCCGCGGCACGCGGCTCGGGCACGGAGGAGGCACCCGACTCGATGGCCTGACGCGCCTCGTCGGCGCGCTCGCGACCCTCGGCCGTCTCCGCTTCGACCTCACCGGAGGTCGACGGCGTCGCGGACGCGGCGGCGGCTTCGTCGCGCTTGCGCGTCTCGCGGCTCAGGTTCCCGGTCGTCGAACGCTTGCGCGCGGAGACCACGAGCCCCACGACCGCGAGCACGACGATCGCAACGATGGCGATGGCGATCAACACTGACCCCAGCTCCTACAACTCGAAGAAGATGCCGTCGTTCCAGGGCATCACGAAGTTGAAGCCCGGGCCACGGAAGAACGAACCGATGATGACAAGGACGGCCCACATCAGCATGAACAGCGTGAACATGGAGATGGCGAACTTGCGGTCGTCGGGCTTGTTCGACGGGTTCTTGTCGACGAACGGCGCCACCATCAGCAGGAAGAGCGCGATGCCCGGCACCGTCACACCCGCGACCATCGGGTGGAACATCGTCAGGAGCTCCTGCAGACCGAGGAAGTACCACGGAGCCTTGGACGGGTTCGGCGTCTTGTTGAAGTCGGCGAGACCGAGCAGTGGCGCCCGGACCAGGGCCGCGAAGATCGTGAGCCCCGCGAGCATGATCAGGATCGCCGCGAACTCGATGACGAGCAGGTGCGGCCAGGTGTGGACCTTGTCCTGGGCCTCGCCCCGGGCCTGCTGGATCGAGCCCGACTTCACGACCGTCAGCAGTCGCTGCGTGTGACCGCCGGGGCCGGTGGTGGTGGGCGCGGGCAGGGTGGCCGTGGCCGCCGCCGCGGCACCGCCGCCGGCAGCCGCCGCCGCGCCGCCACCCGCAGCCGCGGCCTTGCGACGCTTGGCCCGCTCGAGCAGGTGCGCCGGGATCTTGGCGCCGCTCTCGGTGGTGACGTCCTCGGCCGGCGCGGATGCCTCCGCGGGCGCGGCCGCCTCGGCCGCCGCGGGGGCGGCCTCAGCCGGGGTCGCCTCGTCGGCCGCCGCCGGGGCAGCGGCTTCGCCGCCCTCGTCACCGTCCACGGGAAGGCCGAGCGCCTTCCGGCGCTCCTTGCTGCGCTGCAGCAGGTGTTCGGGGATCTCCGCCACGTTCTCTCAGCTCCCGATTACAGCGGTCCGGAGATGCCGCCGTCCTTGCGGACGCGCCAGAAGTGCACCGCCATGAAGATGACGATGGTGAACGGCAGCAGCAACACGTGCAGGACGTACCAACGACGCAGGGTCTCGTTGCTGATCTCCTTGGATCCCAGCAACACGTATTTCACCGACGATCCGAAGACCGGCGTGTACCCCATCATGTTCGTACCGACGGTGACCGCCCAGAGGGCCAGCTGGTCCCAGGGCAGCAGGTAGCCGGTGAACGAGAGCAGCAGGGTGAGCGTGAGCAGCACCACGCCGATCACCCAGTTGAACTCACGCGGCGCCTTGTAGGCACCGTGGTAGAAGACGCGCGCCATGTGCAGGAAGACGGTGAGCACCATGAGGTGCGCCGCCCATCTGTGCATGTTTCTCACGAGCGAACCGAAGGTGACCGCCGTCTCCAGCGTGCGCACCGTCGGCCACGCCGCCGCCGCGGTCGGCCGGTAGAAGAACATCAGGAAGATGCCGGTGACCGTGAGCAGGATGAACAGGAAGAAGGAGAGCCCACCCAGGCAGAGGGTGTAGGACACCTTCACCGCGTGCCGCTTCACCTTCACCGGGTGAAGGTGGTACAGCACGTTGTTCATGATCACGTAGGACCGGTTACGGGGACTGTCGGTGAACCCCCGCCGGAAGACCGAACCGGGTCGGAAGATCGCGGTCCACGCCTGTGAACCACGAACCTTCTCGTCGACCTTGTCCAGCTTCTCGGCGACCTTCACGCCGCCGCTGCCGTTGCTGGTGCCGTTGCCGTTGGCCACGAACGTGTTCTCCCTCGGAACCTGTGGTGCTCAGAACCGCACGCCGTAGGCGTAGCCGTGCCGCGGCGTGCGGGTGTGGGGGTCGCCGTTGGCGACGTCGGACGAGAGCTTCCCCAGGACGATGACGCCGGTGGGGCAGCGGTCGACGCAGAGGGCGCAGCGCGTGCAGACGTCCTCGTCGACGATGAACGCGACGTGGTCGCGGGGGTCCTCACCGGGCTTCTCGGTGTTGACCGCGCCGTCGATCACGTCGACCGACAGCATGTGGATGCACTTCCACGGACAGATGTCGACGCAGCCCTCGCACATGATGCACTCGGCCTGGTCGATGTGGAGGAACTGCTTGGGCTTCACCGACGCCGTCAGGAACGACGGGTCCACCTCCTGCAGTTGGTAGTCGGTGGCGAACTCGGGCATTGCCGGGTTCGCGTCGGTGCGGGCCATCAGTCACCCCCTCCAGCGGTGGCGCCGGCCGTGGCCGTCGCCGCAGCGGGCGTCGCCGCCTTGCGACGCAGCGGCCGGCCGAAGCGCGACTTCTTGGGCGTCTCCTCGCCGGTGGCCGCGGCCTTCTCGCCGCGCTTCTGCCAGGCGGCGAAGAGGTAGAGGTTCAGGCCGAACAGCACGACGTAGATGCCGACCGCGACGATGTCGCGGATCGCCTTCTTGTCCATGTTGAAGGGCCAGTTGACGAGGCCCAGCCCGAAGACGTCCTGGTTGCTGCGGAACACGAACTTGGTGGTGTCCCACTGCAGGTACTTGTCGGAGTAGGTGATCCACTCGTGCGGGATCACGGCGTACGCGAGCGTCATCAACGCGAACACGCCGACCGCGCCGGCCATCGCCTCCGCCCACGTGGCCTTCTTGTCGGGACTGCGCTTGTGCATCAGCACAGCGACGATCACGAGGCCGATGACGAGCAGTACGACCGACCAGATGAGACGGCCTGCGGGCCGCATCCAGGGCATCCAGTCGGGGATGAGGTTGACCATGTTGGTCCCTGCTCCTCCGGGGTGCAGTGACGGGACTCTGAGTTCTCAGCGGTTTCTAACACGCTATCCCAGGCATCTGCCCATCGTGGGTACGAGATCCGGTGGGTTTTCGCGACGATCCGCGCGCGACGATGGGGGTGTGACGACCTGTGCATCGGCCCCGCGACGGGCGACCCCCACGATCACAAGCGCACAAGCACGATGAGCGCGCCCCCCACCGATCGGTCGAGCGACGTCTGGGACGTCCTGGTCGTCGGCGGCGGGCCGTCGGGCGCGGCGTGCGGCTACTGGCTCGCCGAGGCCGGCCACCGCGTCCTCGTCGTCGAGAAGAAGCGCTTCCCCCGTGAGAAGACGTGCGGCGACGGGCTCACGCCCCGGGCCGTGCGCCAGCTCGAGGACATGGGCCTCGCCCAGCCCCTCTCCGAGTGCCTCCGCTACGACGGGCTGCGCTCCATCGCCCACGGGGTCACCCTCGAGCTGAAGTGGCCCGACCACCCCGACTTCCCCAACTACGGCTACGTGATGCGCCGGCGCGACCTCGACCAGATGGTCGCCGACAACGCCACCAAGGCGGGCGCCACGGTCTGGACCGCCAGCGAGGCCGTCGAGCCCCTGCACGAAGGCGGCCTCGTCACGGGTGCCGTCGTCAAGCGCGAGGGCACACCGCAGGCCGTGCGGGCCCGCTACGTGGTGGTCGCCGACGGCGCCAACTCCCGGTTCGGCCGGGCGCTCGGCACCAGCCGCGACCGCAGCTACCCGCTCGGGATGGCCGTGCGCGGCTACTTCCGCAGCCCCCACCACGACGAGCCCTGGATCGAGAGCCACCTCGACATCCGCGACCGCGACGGCAACCACCTCCCCGGGTACGGCTGGATCTTCCCCGTGGGCGACGGCACCGTGAACGTCGGCGTGGGCCTCCTCTCCACCTTCTCGGGCTGGAAGGACATCAACACCAGCCGGCTGATGGAGGCGTTCTGCGACACCGCGCCGGCGCGCTGGGGCATCTCCCCCGACACGTCGTGCGGGGCGTTCACCGGCGGCAAGTTGCCCACCGGCGGATCGGTCACGCCCAACATCGGGCCCACCTGGCTCACCGTCGGCGACGCCGCGGGCTCGGTCAACCCGTTCAACGGCGAGGGCATCTCGCTCGCGTACGAGACGGGGCGCCTGGCGGCGGAGTCGGTGTCGGAGGCGCTGCGCACCGGCGACGGGCTCGCGCTGGCGCGCTACCCGGAGCGGCTCGAGGAGATCTACGGCCTCTACTGGCGGGTCGCCCGGGCGTTCGTGAAGGCCATCGGCAACCCGACGGTGATGCGCGAGCTCACCCGCATCGGCATGCAGTCGCGCACGCTCATGGAGTGGGTGCTGCGCATCCTGGCCAACCTGCTGCGCGCCGACGAGCTCGGCCCCGCCGAAGCGGCTTACAAGATGGTCGCCGCGCTCGTCGCCACCCTGCCCGACCCGTCTTAGATCGCTCCCTCGCTGCGGCGCAGGGTACCTGCGCCGCGGGCGCTCGCTCGCTGGCGAGCGACTCGCTCGCTCCGCTCGACTCCGTCGCCGCGGGTTGCTGGCCCGCGCGACACCTAGGTCGCGTCAGCCGCCGGAGACAGGGGGGAGGACGGCGACCTCGTCGTCGTCGTGGAGAAGGGTGGCGGGGCCGTCGAGCGGTTCGTCGCCGTTGACCCACACGCGTGCGGTGTCGAGCACCGCGGCGAACTCGGCGCCGTAGCGCGCGATCGCGTCGTCGACGAGCGCGGCCACGGTCGCCGGGTCGGGCAGGGTGAAGTCGTCGGCGGTGACGCCCGCGGCGTCGCGGGCCTGGGCGAACAGGCGCAGGCGGACGGTCGCGCTCAGCGCCGCCGCCTCAGTGCTCGGTGTCGACGTTGGTGCGCGCGGCCGGCAGGGCCTCGAGGCGCTCGGGTGCGATGGGCTCGCCGGTGACCTCGTCGATGCCGTACGTGCCGTTGTCGATGCGCTCGAGCGCGGCCTGCAGCTCCGAGAGCTCGGCCTCGAGCTGCTCGAGGATCGAGAGGTCCTTCTCGCGCTCGAAGGTCTCCGTGCCGAGGTCGGCGGGGTGCTGGTCGTAGTCGCTCAGCTCCGAGACGTCCTCGTTCTCGGAGGTGCCGAGCTCCTCGCGGAGGCCGGAGATGAGCCCCTCGACGCGCGCCTGCTCGTCGGCGATGCGCGCTCGGGCCAGTTCGGGATCGATCGGTGCAGTCACGTCCCGGAATCTACCGCTCACCCGGCGGCCAGCCGAAGCTGCAGGAGCTCGGCCGTGTCGGCGAGGACCACCTCGAGCTCCGCGAGCCGCGCGAGCGGGTCGTCGAGCTCGAGCAGGCGCTGCGCGTCGAGCGGGCCGACGGGGGCGAGGGCCGCCGCCTCGTAGGAGGCACGCGCGGGATCGTCGTCGAGGGTGGCCGCGTCGACCGGCGCCGCGCGGTCGCCCAGCTCGGCGCTCATCGCGAGCACCCGGGTGAGCAGCTTCTGCACCGAGGCACGCAGCTCGCCGGCGCGTGCGGTGTCCTTGACCCGCGCGTCGGAGAGGAGGTCGACGTCGGCGCGCGGGAACGGGTCGTCGTCGAGCCACTTGCGCACGCGCAGCCGTTCGGTGCCGACCGTCGCGAGCAGGAACCGGCCGTCGGGCGTGCGCGCGGCCTCCACGATGCGCGCGACGGTGCCGACCGCGAAGCGCGTGTCGCCGCCACCCACCTCGTAGCCGCGCTCGATCAGGACGACCCCGAAGCGACCGTCGCCGCGCAGGCAGGTCTCAGCGAGCAGTCGGTAGCGCTCCTCGAAGAGATGGAGCGGGAGCACCGCGTGCGGGAAGAGCACCGTCCCCAACGGGAACATCGGCAACCCTCGCTCGGCCATCCCGTCACGGTACCGGCCGGGTGCCGCTCAGTTCGTGCGGGCGCGGAAGCGTGTCGCCGCGTCGGCTGCCTGCTTGCCACCGTCGCCGGGAAGCTGACGCGCGAGGACGTCGAGCTCGCGCGCGGCCTCGCCGAAGTGGCCGAAGTTGCCGAGCACCCCGGCGAGCTGGCCCCGCAGGCTCAGCGAGATGTCTGGGATGCGCAGGCGCAGACGCGTCACCCACACCGCGTCGGGCGACTTGTCCTGCAACATCGTGTGCTGCAGGTTCGCCAGCATGCGCTCGACGATGCGCAGCGCGCCGACCGGGCGCAGGTGCTGCGGGCGGAAGGCCGCCGCGTTCTGCGTCTCGGCGAAGCGCGCCGCGCAGCCGTTGAGGTCGAGGCGCTCACCGCCGTTGAACGGGTCGAACCACTCGCCCGCGCCACCGCCGACGAGGAAGTGCCCGGGCATGCCCACCCCGCGGAGCGGGAAGTCGAGGCGGCGGCCCACCTCCATCATCACCACGCTGAGCGTGATCGGGATGCCGATGCGGCGGTCGAGCACCGCGTCGAGGTAGGAGTTCTCGGGGTCGGTGTAGTCCTCGCGGTTGCCGGTGAAGCCGAGGTCGACGAAGAGGTGGTGCGCGAGCTGCGTGGGGGCGTCGCTCCCGGGGGTGATGCCGGCGTCGGCGGCGCCACCCGCGAGTGCGTCGAGCTCGCTCAGGCGTACCTCGATGTCGAGCTCCGGGTGCGCGTGCGCCGCGATCACGAGCGCGGTCTCGTCGAGCGGGATCTCGGCCTCGGGCCGATTCACGAGCTCGGTGAACCGGTCCGTCATGTCCACCGTCGCGACGCTACACGTACACTCGGCGGCCATGGGTGAGGTGCTCGAGACCGCGTCGACGCGACTGCGCGACGTCGGCCAACGCCTCACACCGAGCCGGCAGGCACTCGTGGAGGCGCTCGCGGACGCGCCCGGCCCGCTCACCATCCCCGCGATCCGCGACCTCCGCCCCGAGCTCGCGCAGAGCTCCGCGTACCGCAACCTCGTCGTGCTCGAGGAGGCCGGGATCGTGCACCGCGTGATCGGCACCGACGAGTTCGCGCGCTGGGAGCTCGCCGAGGACCTCGCTGATCACCACCATCGCACGATCTGCACCAAGTGCGGTCGTGTCGACGACGTCCCGGCGTCGGCCGGGTGGAGCAGTCGCTCGCCGCGGCGGCCTTGGAGATCACCCGCACGACGGGCTTCACCACGCAGCACCACCGCATCGACCTCGTCGGCCTCTGCCGCGACTGCGGCTGACGCCTCAGTTCGCCGACGAGGGCGCGCGCCGAGGCGACACCCCGGGATCGGCTCGCCGGCCTTGATCACTTCGACCATCTTCGTGAGGTCGGCCGGCGCGATCTCGCCGCTCGTGCAGCCGGCGATCTTGCCGTCCTTGTCGACGAACACGATGTAGGGGTACGACGCGAGCCCGTAGGCCTTGGCCGCGGTGAACGTCGTCGAGTCGGCCATCACGTCGAAGGGCCACTTCTCGCGCTCGAGCCACGACGACGGCGGGTAGTTCGGGTAGCCCGAGTTGGTGCCGGTCGCGATCGCGGTGACGTCGACGCCGTCGAACACGCCGTCGTTCGCGAGCGTGACGATGCGGGGCACCTCGGCCTGGCAGTGCGGGCACCAGTGGGCGACGAACACGAGCATCTGCGGGTTGCCGTTGGGCGCGACCTCGACACCACCGCCCGAGAGCGACTTGCCGGTGAGCGTGGGCATGGTCTCCCCGACCGCGAGGTCGGTGGACGCGTCGGTGAACGCCGGGAGCTTCGTACCCGACACGGTGACGGGCGCCGTCTCGGTGCCGCTGCTCTTCGACGCCTTCGACGAGTCGTCGCTGCCACCGGACGCGACAGGGAGCCCGTACGAGGATCGGCGGCGACGGCGACGCCGCCCCAGATCAGCCACTGGTTGCGGCGGTGCCGGGCGGCCATCGCGGCCCGGGAGTGCTTGTTGCTCATGACACGGTCTCCATCTCGCGCTCGTCGCGCTCGTCGTCGTCCTCGTCCGTGGCGCCGGGGGTCGCCGCCACTCTGTTCCCAACGATCTGGCACACCATCAGAGTTCCGATGAGGAGGAACCCGCTGAGCGCCATCCAGGCCAGGGTCACGAACCCCAGCTTCTCGAACCACGGGGCAGTGCACGGCGCCTCGGGCGAGCAGGGCGCCGTCTCGGCAGGCGGGCACCCGCTCCACGAGCCAGTGGTAGGTGGACACGCCGCGCCCACGACCACGAACAGCTTGGCGCGGTCATCCACGCCCGCCGGTCCTTCCAGGCACCGGCCACGCCGAGCACGAACACGAGCGGGTACATCAGGATCCGCTGGTACCAGCACAGCTGGCGGGGATCGAACCCGCCTGCTCCGAGTAGTAGAGGCTGCCCGTGGTCGTGACCAGCGACCACGAAGCCGAGCAGGTTGGCGTGGGAAACGACGCCGCGGCGATGCCGGTGGCGACCTCGCGTGCGCGCTTCGACACCAGCGCCGCAGGCGCAGACGCGTCGCGAGGAGCACGACCACGTCGGCGAACAGCGCGAGCACCAGGTAGAAGTTGTTCGCGGTCTCGACCTTCGGCATCACCGCAGCGTGAACCTCCCGGTCGCGACCGTCTCGTCGACCTCGCTGACCTGCGCGCGGATGGTGATCTTCCAGGCGCCCGGGTACGGGATGTCGAACTGCGGCGCGTAGTAGTGGTTGGTGCCGAGGCTCCTGCATCGGCGCATCGAACAGCAGGAGGTCGCGACCGGGCTGGGTGAGCTGCACCGTGATCTTCTGCACCTGGGTAGAGCCCGCCTCCAGTCGACGGCGCGGTGATGTGGACGTCGTTCGGCCCCGCCGACCCGGGGCAATCGTGACATCGAACCGTACATCGGTCTTCAACGTAGAGAACTGGCGCGTGCTGGTGGTGCGGCCGGAAGCGCCGTTCACCGGCGCGGCGACCGCCGAACACCGCGACCATCAGCAGCACCTCGATCCACGGTGCGGCGCGATCGCTTCTGCTCACCGGCCTCGGTGCGGCCGAACTCGTCGGGCTCGTCGGGATCCGGCAGCGGGCGCGTCGCCCGGCGCCGGCGCGAGGCGGGTCAGGTCGAGATCCGACGCCATCCCGCGCCGACGGCGACGGGCACCTCGAACTCCTCGCGTGCGGCGGCGAGCGCGTCGTCGACTGCGAAGTCGTCGTCGTACTCGCGGTAGCGACGGTTCACGACGTCGCGCAAAGGCGGCGACCACCAGCACCACGGGCGATGACCGCGATGAGCAGGCGACCGGAGTCGGTGTTGCGCAACGTCGATGCTGCCGACCTGACGCCGACTGGTAGATGCCCGTGACCACCGGCACGACCCGCACCCGAGGCGTGGTGGACCACCGCGGCAACGCATCCGCATCTCCGCCGTATCCGCCAGCAACGGCCGCGCAGCGACGAGCACCACCAGGCCGCCGAGAGCCACACCGCCATCGCGAGCACGTGCAACTCGTCGAGCGGGATGGCGAGATCGGTCTGGATGCCCGTGGGCCGCGTGCCCGCAAGGGCCGGGGTGAGCGACAACCCGATCGCGACCAACGGCCGGCACGATCCACCGGCAACGGCCACTTCGCCCGCTACCCGCACGGCCGAACACGACCCACAGGAGGAGGGCGCACGCAACTGGTGCGATCCGCACGAGGGCGATGTGCCCGTAGCGGGTGTCGATCACGTCGCCGAACGCAACGGTCGAACACCTTCGACAGGCCGAGCTGCACGCCGTACACGCCCTCGGGCGCGATGCCGACGATCGTGGCGACCACCGCGGCGAGCCAACCGCCGAGCACGATCCCTTGGCTGCAGCAGGTCGGCGCGGCCGCTCGGCCACAGGAACACGACGAACGACGCCACCGATGAGCAGCGAGGGCGCGTAGAGGATGGCTTGCTGGAACCGTAGATGATGCCGACTGCTGGAGTACCCTTGCTGGTCTCGGCAGCGTGGTCGCGACACCCTGTGCGTTCGAGACGCTGGCCTTGGGCCCCACCTGGAACGTGAACGCACCCTCGATGGGGTGCGAGTCCTGGGAGACCACCCGCCACGTGACGACGTACGTGCCGTTCCCGAGCTTCGGCAGATCGCTCGTGACGTAGGTGCCGTCGCCGTTCGGGTGTTCGGCCGGACCGTTGTCGACGCGCTTCTCCGTCTTCGCGTCGAACACCCTCACGCCACCGAGCGTGACCTCCACCGGCTCGCTGAAGCGCAGGGTGATGGCCGACGGCGAGGACGCGTAGACCCCGTCGGGCGACGGCTCGGTGGAGAGCAGCGACGCGTGGGCCGAGGCCGGCACGGCCAGCGCCGCGACGATCGCGAGCGCGAGGAGACCCAGCGCCGTGGCGCGACAGCAGGCGGACAGGCAGTCGCATCACGCCAACGCTACGGCGTGGGTCGCCTCCCGGCCGATCAGCCACATCACCAGCAGCCCGCCGAGATCGGCGAGGTGGTGGCTCTCCCCCACCGCGGCGTTCCCAGGCCACGTCGACCAGCGGCGCGACCAGGGCAGCACCAGGGCGGCCACGATCGGCAGCATCCGCGATGCGCCGCAGTCCTCGAGCTGCGTAGAGGAAGCCGAGGCCGAGGGCGAGGTCGATCGACCCGAGGTGCCGGGCCGTGTGCACCGGCAGGCCGGCGTCGTTGCCCAACAGGGCCGGGATCGCCACCGCGATCTGCACGACGGCCAGCGCCACCAGCACCCACCGCAGCACGTTCACGGGAGTCGCGGGCCGGGTTCGAGGCGCGGGCGGCGAGGGTCTCGTCGCCGATGCCGGCCAGGACAACGAGCGAGGTCGAGGGGATCGCCGGGGCCGGTTCCAGCCGCACCGCGCGATGGAGGTCCTCGGCGTCGTGGGCGAAGGCCGGCAGGGTCGCACACCGCGAGGTGAGGCGTACAGGGTGGACTCGTCGAACGCCGGGGTCCTCGCCGTCGAGGCGCGCCGACAGTGCGTCACGGATCTGCGTGCAGCTCATGCCCCTTCTGTCGGCTGGGAGGTCGAGAAGTTCCGCCGGTATCGTCGCCGACGGTGGACAGTACCGCGCAACTCTTCCTCACCGCCGACAGCGACCTGGCGCACTGCTGCAGGCCATCGGGCCGGGCAGGCCGACGTCTGGCGGTTGACGTCACCCTCGTGGGAAGCGACGACGCCGACGACGTGACCCAGGACGTGTTCGTCCGGGCCTGGCGCCCTGCCGGCTACCGCGGCGACGCCTCCGCCCGCACCTGGCTCCTCGCCATCGCCCGGCGGGCGATATGCTCCGACGTCGCGGTCAGGTGCACCGCCGCCGCCTCAACTGGCCGGCCTGCTCGACCGCCACCCCTCGCAGCACCGCGCTCGCCGCCGATCCGCAGGGGGTCACCACGGTGCAGGACCTCGTCGACGCCCTGCCCGACGACCGCCTGCGTTCGTGCTCCGCGGGTGGTCGGCTGCTCCTACGAGGAGGCCGCCGCAGTGTGCGGCGTCCCGGTGGGGACGATCCGTTCCGCGTGGCCCGGGCCTGAGCAGCTCGCCGGCGCGCGCGCGGAGGCGGCGCGGGAGCGTGACGGCGAGGAGGCGGGATGGGCGGCTGCTCGCAGTCGTGCTCTCGCGAGCGCGGCAGCGTCGCGACCGCGAGCCCGGCGGCCGCCCACGGCGTGGGCGGCGTCACGACCGCAACTACCTCACCGATCGACTCGGTGTCACCGCAGGTGCGGCTCACCGTGGAGGTCGTCGACCTCGGGACCCGTTTGCAGGTGCGCAACACCACCGCGCACGACGTCGTGATCCTCGGCGACGACGAGCCGTACCTGCGCGTCGGGCCTCGCGGCGTCTTCCAGAACGTGCGCTCACCCGCGGTGTACATCAACAAGTCGGCAAGACCTCACCAGCGCGAAGGCACCACCGAGGTCGGCCGACCCAAGCGCGCCACCGAAGTGGGAGAAGATCGGCGGCGGCGACACCGTGCGCTGGCACGACCACAGCGCGCACTACATGGGCACCCAGGACCCGCCCGCCGTGCAGCGCGACCCGTCGCAGCGCCGCGTGATCGACCGCTACCAGGTGAAGATGGTGTGGAACGGCGAGGACGTCGTGGCGCAGGGCCGCATCATCTGGGTGCCGCCGCCGTCGCCGTGGCCCTGGGTCGCGGTCGCCGTGGTGCTTTCGCAGTCCTGGTGGTGTGGGCGTCGCGCACCCGCCACTGGGCCGCGTGCTCCGCTGTCGCGCTCGGCGTGCTCGTGGCGACCGAGACCCTCCACGTGATCGGGCTCTACACCGCGAGCACGGAGGAGCTTCGGGAAGAAGGGCTTCGAGCCTCTACTCGATCGCCGGCATCACGTGTTGTCGCTGCTGGCACTCTGGTGGATGCGGCGGAAGGGCGCCAGGTCGGCCGTGCCGCTGGTGCTGCTCGCCAGCATCTTCCTCTTCGTGTCGCGGGCGGTCTGGCCGACATCACCTCGCTCGCCCGCTCCCAACTCCCCACCTCCTTCAGCCCCGCCTTCAGCCGACCTTTCCGTGACCGTCACGCTCGGCGTGGGGCTCGGCACCGCCATCGCTGCCGCCTGGCGGCTCCGCCCGGTGAAGCCGGCGGCCCCCGCCCCCGCACCCCGCCTGAGGTCCGCTGTCACTTCCCAGCCCCCAGCCGCCATAGCCGAGAATCATGCTCACTTCGGCGCCCGCCCTCTCGGCCCGCGGGATCTCGTTCGCCTACGGGCGGGAACCCGTGCTCACCGACGTCGACCTCGACGTGCGGGCCGGGGAGTTCGCCGCGCTCGTGGGCCCGAACGGGTCGGGCAAGTCGACCCTCCTGCGCATCCTCCTCGGCCTGCCGCGCCCCGCCAGCGGCACCATCGAGATCTTCGGCCAGGCCCCGGTGAGGAACCGCGAGCGAGTGGCGGGGTGGGGTACGTCCCCCAGCGGCTCCGCATCGCCCCCGACCTGCCCGCCACCGTGGGGTGGTCGCGGTGATCGCCTCCCGAAGCAGAGGTGGTGGCGCCGCCACCCGGCCGACACGCAGCGATCGACCCGCGATCGAGTCGGTGGCGCTGGCCGACATGCAACAAGCGGCTCAACGAGCTGTCGGGCGGACAGCAGCGGCGCGCGCTGATCGCGAGGCGCTCGTCGAGCCGCGTCTCCTCGTGCTCGACGAACCGATCGCCGAGCGTCGACGTGGAGTCCGCAGCGCCTGTTCAACGACTCGCTCGTGCACCTCGTGCGCGAGCACGACACCGCGATCCTGCTCGTCTCCCGCGAGCCAGCGCGATCGCCGGCGACCTCGACCACGTGCTCGTACTGGCCTCGATCGTGTTCGACGGGCCGCCGGGCGACCTGCGCGGCCACCGGCGTGAGCCTCGGGGTGCACCGAAGACCTGCCGCTGTGGCTCGAGCTCACGTGACGCTCGTGGCGCGCGGGTCCTCGGCGGCGTGCTGCCCGGGATGCCGTGGCCGCTCCCGTGGCCGTTCGACCGCAGCTCCCTGCAGCTCGCGCTGGTCGCGGGCATCGTGGTCGGCGCCACCGCGCCGCTGATCGGTGTGTTCGTCGTGCAGAAGGGCATGTCGCTCCTCGGCGACGGCATCGGGCACGTCGCCGTCGCCGGGATCGGCGCGTCGTTGCTGATGGGCACCTCCCCCACGTGGACGGCGCTCGTCGTCGCCATCGCGGCCGCGCTGCTCATCGAGTTCCTCCGCTCGCGCGGCAACGCGACCGGTGACCTCGCGCTCGCGCTCGTGTTCTACGGCGGCATCGCCGCCGGCGTGGTGCTCGCGAGCCGCAGCGCGACCAACACCAACCTCCAGCCCTACCTCTTCGGCTCGATCCTCACCGCGAACGCGAACGACGTGTGGACGATCGTCGGCCTCGGCGCGGGCATCGCGGTGGCGATGGCCTTCGCGGGACGCGCCCTGTTCGCGGTGGTCCTCGACGAGGACTCCGCGCGTGTCGCGGGCGTGCCGGCACGCGCGCTGAACGCGCTCCTCGCGGTGCTGACCGCGGTCACGGTGGTGGCGGCGATGCGCATCGTCGGCGTGCTCCTGGTCGCGGCGCTGATGGTGCTGCCGGTCGCCACGAGCCGGCTGCTCGCGCGCTCGTTCCGTGGCACCCTGGTGCTGGCAGTCGTGTTCGGAGTGCTCTCCGCGGTGCTCGGGCTGTTCGCCGCCCGCCAGTGGGCGCTCGCCGCCGGCGGCGCGATCGTGCTGGTCGCCGCCGCGCTCTTCGCCCTGGCGTCGATCGTGGTGGGAGCCCGCCGGGCGGGCGCCCAGGCCGACTCCATCCTGTCGGGCCCCCACTAGCCTGCGCCCCATGCCGACGCTGTTCACGCGCATCATCGAGGGCGAGATCCCGGGCGTGTTCGTGTGGCGCGACCCGCAGTGCGTCGCGTTCCTGTCGATCAACCCGATGCACCCGGGTCACACCCTGGTCGTGCCGGTGGCGGAGGTCGACCACTGGATCGATCTCGACCCGGAGATCGCCGCGCACTGCTTCACCGTCGCGCAGACGATCGGCCGGGCCCAGCAGGCCGCGCTGAACCCGCGCCGGGTCGGGGTGATGGTCGTGGGCGACGAGGTGCCGCACTTCCACATCCACGTCGTGCCCTTCGACGCGGTGTCGGAGCTGTCGTTCAAGAACGCCGACCCGAACCCGCCCGAAGGTTCACTCGACGCCGCCGCGCAGAAGATCCGCGCCGCCCTGCGCGACCTCGGGGCCGAGCACGTCTCCGACTGAACCATGACGCAGCACGACGACTGGGTCGCGCGCGACGCCTCGGTGGTGTGGCACGGCTTCACCCAGATGTCGGCGTACGCGGAGAACTCGCCCGTCGTCGTGGAACGGGCCGAGGGCCACGAGCTGATCGACGTGGACGGCAACCGCTACCTCGACGCCATCTCGTCGTTGTGGGTGAACACGCTGGGCCACCACGTGCCCGAACTCGACGACGCGATCCGCGACCAGCTCGACCGCGGTGCGCACTCCACGATGCTGGGCAACGGCAACCGCGTGGTGATCGAGCTGTCGGAGGCCATGGCCGCGCGGGTCCCGGTCGACGACCCCCACTTCCTCTACGCGTCCGACGGCGCCGCCGCGGTGGAGCAGGCGCTCAAGATCGCGTTCCAGTACTGGTGGAACCGCGGCGTGCAGGGCCGCACCACCTTCCTCGCGTTCGGCGACGCGTACCACGGCGACACCATCGGCGCGCTCTCGCTCGGCGACGGCGGCTTCGGTACCGAGTTGTTCGACCCGCTGCGCTTCCCCGTGTTGCGCGCGCCGGGCTTCACCGATCCACAGTGCTTCACGCGCGCGATCGAGATGCTCGAGGAGCACGCGCACGAGATCGCCGCGGTGGTGGTCGAACCGCTGGTGCAGGGCGCGGGCGGGATGCTCATGGGCGACGCCGACGGGCTCGCCGCGCTCGGGCGCGCGTGTCGCGAACACGACGTGCTCCTGCTCTGCGACGAGGTGGCGACCGGCTTCGGTCGCACCGGCACGCTGTTCGCGTGCGAGCAGGCCGGCCTGCGCCCCGATCTGCTCGTGCTGGGCAAGGGGATCACCGGCGGCTACCTGCCGATGTCGGCGACGGTGGCGAGCGGACGCGTCTTCGAGGCGTTCCTCGGCGACGACCTCGGCGAGCGCACGCTGTACCACGGGCACTCCTACTCCGGGAACGCGCTGGCCGCCGCCGTCGCGCTGCGGCACCTCGAACTGGTCGACGCCTGGGACGTGCTCGCGAACGTGCGCGACCGCAGCGCCGAGCTGCGGGAGCTGCTCGACGACCGCATCGCTCCCCGCCCGGCGGTGCGCGAGGTGCGATTGCAGGGGTTGATGGGGGGCGTCGAGCTGGCGCCACCCACCGACGGACTCCGATGGGGCCGGCGCGTGTGCGCGGCCACGGTGGCTCGCGGCGTGTTGCTGCGCCCCCTGGGTGACGTCGTCGTGCTCATGCCCCCGCTCACCATCACTTCGGAGGAGTTGCACCGCATCGTGCACGCGCTCGACGGCGCGCTCGACGAGGTCACCGGCGCCGAGCTGGACGCCGGCCCGGGATCGTCGTGACCGACTGGCAGGCGTGGGCCGACGCGCAGGCCGCGCAGGTGCGCGCGGCCGGGCAGTGGCGCGCCCCGCGTGCGTTCGACGCGAGCGACGCCGGCGGCACGGCCGGCACGGTCTTCGCCGACGGTGCGCCGCGCGCGGTCGTGTCGTTCGCCTCGAACGACTACCTCGGCCTCACCCGCCACCCCGCGGTGGTCGCCGCCGCGCACGACGCGATCGACCAGTGGGGCACCGGCGCCGGCGCCGCCCGACTCATCGTGGGCTCACGTCCGGTGCACGACGATCTCGAGCATGCCCTCGCGGAGTGGAAGCGCACCGAACGCGCCGTGTTGTTCTCCACCGGCTTCGCCGCCAACCTCGGCGTGCTGTCCACGTTCGCCGGCCCCGACGTGCTCGTGCTGTCCGACGCGCTGAACCACGCGTCGCTGATCGACGGCCGACGCCTCGCGGGCGCGCCCCTCGCGGTGTACGACCACTGCGACGTCGCGCACGCCGAGCGGCTCCTGCTCGCAAGTGACGCGCCGCGCAAGCTCGTCGTCACCGAGTCGGTGTTCTCGATGGACGGCGACGTCGCGCCGATCGACGACCTCGCCGCGGTGTGCGCGCGTCACGGCGCGCTGCTGGTGGTCGACGAGGCCCACGCGGTGCTCGGCCCCGATCCCGACTTCGCCGACGCGGCCGTCGGCGGTCCCGACGTGCTGCGGGTCGGCACGCTCTCCAAGACGCTGGGTGCGCTCGGTGGCTTCGTCGCCGGGCCGGCGCGGTTCACCGACCTGCTCGTCAACCAGGCCCGCTCCTACATCTTCACCACCGCGTCGACGCCGGCCGACACCGCCGCCGCGCTCGCCGCGGTGGGTGTGGTGCGCTCCGACGAAGGCGCCGCGCTGCGCGCCCGCCTGCGCGCGAACATCGACCGCGTGCGCCCCGGACACCCGTCGCCGGTCATCCCGTACGTGTGTGGGAGCGAGGACGCCACCCTGGGGGCCGCCGCCGCGCTCCTCGACGACGGGATCCTCGTCACCGCGATCCGCCCGCCGACGGTGCCGCCGGGAACGTCTCGTCTGCGCGTCGCCATCTCCGCGGCGCACACCCCCGACCAGCTCGACCACCTCGCGGCAGCGCTGCAACGACTGTTCCCCGCATGAGCGACCCGACCCGTCGCCCGGCGTTGCTCGTGTTGGTGACCGGCACCGCCACCGAGATCGGCAAGACGTGGTTCGGCGCGGCCACGGCGGCGGAGTTGCGCGGCGCGGGGGTTCAGGTCGCGCGCAAGCCGGTGCAGTCGGGCGAGCCCGGCCCGCCGTCGGACGCCGACCTCCTCGCCGCCGCCCCCGGCGAGCCGGTCGACCGCGTGTGCCCACCCCACCGCACGTACCCCGTCGCGTGGGCCCCGCCCATGGCCGCCGACGAGCTGGGGCTGCCGCCGTTCACCGTCGCCGACCTCGCCGCCGAGATCACGTGGGACGACGGCACCGACCTCGGGATGGTCGAGGGCGTCGGCGGGCCCCGCTCGCCCATCGCGTCCGACGGCGACAGTGTCGACCTCGCCCGCATCCTCGATCCCGATCTCGTGGTGCTGGTGGCCGATGCCGGCCTGGGCACGATCAACGCAGTGCGGCTGTCGGCCTCGGCGTTCGCGGGGAAGCCGGTCGTCGTCGCGTTGAACCGCTTCGGCGACGACTCGGCCGCGGCGGGGCTGCACGCGCGCAACCTCGAGCACCTCACGGTGGTCGACCGCTTCGACGTGGTGACCTCGCCCGCCGCACTGGCCGAACACCTCCACCGGCAACTCGCTGATCGTCCGTGACGCCGTCCACCGCGCACCGGGTCACCGTTGCCGGGCTCGGCATCTCGATCAGCGCGGTGCTCGTTGCGGTCGCCGGTGGGTTCGGCGATCCGCCCCTGGTGCGCGCGGCGCTCGTGGTGACCGCGCTCGCGCCACTCTTCCTGGTGGCACTCGTGCCCGCGCTCCGTGCTGCGCTCACGCTGCGCGCGGCGCTCTTCGCGTCGCTCGTCCTCACCGGCGGTGCGGTCGCGTTGCCGTCCAACGAGTCGCACGATCTGTGGTCGTACGCGATGGACGGCCGGATCGTTTCGCAGTACGGATCGAGCCCGTACGTGCACTCACCGGCGCACTACCCCCACGACGCCTTCCTCCACCTCGTGGGGAGCGGGTGGCGCGCCACGCGGTCGGTGTACGGGCCGGTGTTCACGTGGGTCTCGGCGGCTATCACCGGGCTGACCGGCGCCGACCGGCTGGCGACCCGACTCGCCTTCCAGTTGTTGGCGGCCGCCGCCGTCCTGCTCGCGACCTGGCTCGTCGCCCGCGAGACCAGGGATCCCCTCGCGGTGCTCGTGGTCGGCGCGAACCCGGTGGTCGCGATGGAGATCGTGAACCCGGGCCGGAACGACGCGCTCGTCGGGCTGGCGGTGCTCGGGGCCGTGCTCCTCGTCAGACGGCGACGCCCGATGATCGCAGTGGCGGTGCTGGCCGTAGCGGCGCTCGTGAAGATCGTCGCCGTGCTCGCGCTCGGTGCCCTGATCCTTTGGCTCGCGGTGCACGGCGGACGTCGCGTCGCGGCGCGGGCAGTGGCCCTCGGGGCCGCACTGCTCGCGGTGCCCTATGCGCTCGCCGGTGGTGTGACCGCGTTGCGACCCCTGGCAACGGCATCGGACCGCCTGAGTCGTGCGTCGGTGTGGCAGGTGGCACGCCGCGACGGGATCGACCATCTCCTCGGCAGCGAGCCCGCCGAGCCGGTGCGCCGCATCCTGGCCTGGGTCGGCCCCTTCGCGTTGTGCGCCATCGCCGTGCTCGCACTGGTCTGGGTGCTGTCACGGCTCGCCGACCCGACGCCGGAACTCGTGGTGGTCGCCGCGATCGCGGCGTTCCTGCTCGCCGGGTCGTACGTGCTGGCGTCGTACGTGATGTGGGTGCTTCCCCTGCTCGCCTGGCGGCACCACGCGGGGGTGAGCCGGGTCCTGATCGTGTGGTCGAGCCTGCTGTTGCTCGCCTACCAGTCGGCGCGCGGGCTGCCGTCGTCGCTCGGCGACACGGTCGCGTGGGTGGGCTCGGGCGCGACCGTGGCGTTCGCCACCGTTGCGCTCGTCGGTCTCACCGTCGAGGCCGCACGGCGCCTCCGCCGCGCCAGCGCGGCACCCCCGGAGCCGGTCCCTATGCTCGGCGGATGAGCGTCCCCGGCACTCCCCTGGTGGTCGGTGTCCCGCGCGAGACGAAGCTCGGCGAGCACCGCGTCGCCATCACGCCCGACGGCGTGCACGAACTGGTCGGTCACGGCGTCACCGTCTTGGTGGAGCACGACGCCGGTGCCGGTTCGTCGATCGCCGACGCCGACTTCGCCGGCGCGGGGGCCGAGATCGTCGCGAGCGCCGACGACACGTGGGACCGCGCCGACCTCGTGATGAAGGTGAAGGAACCGCAGGCCGCCGAGTTCGAACGGCTGCGACCGGGGCTCGTGCTGTTCACCTACCTCCACCTCGCGGCGTACCCCGAGGTCGCCGACGAGCTGCTCGCCCGCGGTGTCACCGGGGTCGCGTACGAGACGGTGCAATTGGAGTCGGGTGCGCTGCCGCTGCTCGCGCCGATGAGCGAGGTGGCCGGGCGCATGGCGCCCCAGGTGGGCTCGCACTTCCTCGAACGTGAGCACGGCGGGCGCGGTGTGCTGCTCGGCGGCGCGCCCGGCGTCCGACCCGCGCGCGTCGTGGTGCTCGGCGCAGGCAACGTCGGGTGGAACGCGGCGTGGATCGCGCAGGGCATGGAGGCCGAGGTGCTCCTGCTCGACAAGAACATCGACCGGCTGCGCTGGGTCGACCAGATCCACCAGGGGCGCATCATGACGCTGGCGAGCAACCGGCTCGCGGTCGAACGCGCGGTGGCGGAGGCCGATCTGGTGATCGGTGCGGTTCTGGTGCCGGGCGGTCGTGCCCCGGTCGTGGTGACCGACGCGATGGTCGCGGGCATGCGTCCGGGGGCGGTCGTGGTCGACGTCGCCATCGACCAGGGCGGCTGCATCGAGGGCATCCACGAGACCACCCACGCCGAGCCGGTGTACGAGCGCCACGGCGTGTTGCACTACGCGGTGGGCAACATTCCCGGCGCGGTGCCGCACACCTCCACCTACGCGCTCACCAACGCGACGCTCCCCTACGCGGTCGCGCTCGCGACGCGTGGTGTGCGGGGTGCGATCGACGCGGAACCCGAGCTCGCCGGTGGCGTGAACACCGCCGGCGGGCACGTGGTGAATCCCGTCGTCGCCGAAGCCCTCGGGAGGCCGAGCGTCACGCTCGGCGACGCACTCGGCTGAGCCCGCGTCGCGTCAGGGCTGACGCCCCGCGAGCGCGGCGAGTCGGTCCTGGAGCGGCGCGTCGGCCGCAACGGTGACCTCGGGACCGAACATGCCCATCGCGCGCATGTCGTCGTTGAGCATCCCCTGCGCCGCGCCGTAGGCGGCCGCGAGCACGTCGGGATCGAGCGCAGTGCTCTGTCCGGTCGCCTTCGCGAGGTCCCACGCGTGCGTGGTGAGGTCGAAGATCGCGATGTTCAGCGCGATGCCGGCCGGCATCTCGCCGAACGGCAGCTTCACGACGCGGTCGAGCACGCCCGGCGCCGCGAACGCCGCCTCGGCGTCGTCGGCCGCGGCACCGAAGGACGCCTTGAAGTCGGGGCCGACGTTGTCGCCGGTCATCAGCTCACCCAGCTGGTCGTCGGGGATCGAGCCCTCGCGCACCGAGATGGTGAACATCTTCGCCCCGGCGGTGACGTGGTTGAGCACGTCGCGCACGGACCACTCCGCGCACGGGGTCGGCGCGCCGAGCTGCGACTCGTCGATGCCGTTGACGACCCGTCGGGTCTCCTCGATGACGCCCGTCATGGTGCTGATCGTGTCGTTGGCCATGGTGTCCCCCGCTCTCCCTGGTGAGTCCGCCGGTGATCCGGCCGGGCCAGTGTTCTCCATCTGTTCGCCACCGTCGACCGCCCGGATGATGCGAGCGAGGCAAACAGGCGGAATACGGCTCCGCAGGGACGGAGGGGGCGGGGACATTCACTCGCAGGCCCGGCGTACCGGATTGCGCCGGGGTCTCCCCGGTGCGATCCGCTGGTACGGAGCGGACGGGTGAGCGAGGGTGAAAAGGAACGAACGGATCAGTCACTCGCAGTCCGGCGTACCGGATTGCGCCGGGGTCTCCCCGGTGCAATCCGAGGGATGGAGGAGGCGGACGGTCACTCGCACGTCGGGCGTACCGGATCCCCGCCGTCATCCGCTGGTACGGAGTGAGCGGATCAGTCACTCGCAGGTCCGGCGTACCGGATTGCGCCGGGGTCTCCCCGGTGGAATCCGAGGGACGGAGGAGGCGGAGCCGACGATCGGAGGAAGGAAGCGCCTCGCCGGCACCACCGGAGGGAGGGGACGGTGGTGCCGGCGTGTCCGGCGCTCGCTCCCCCGGGCTGTGCGGGGACTCCCGGGGAGCTCGATTCAGTGCCGGCGCCACCGTGGGGGGCGCCAGTGGCGCCGGCACACATCTCGTTTGTCAGTTCTTCGCTGCCAGGGCTTCTCTCGGATGCCCTGTCCCGGATCTTCGGGAACATCTTCAGTATCTCGACCGAAGGTGAGAGCAGCGTTTGGTGACCCTTAGAACCTGGCAAGAACGCCGAGGATTCCCGCGACCGGCAATTTTCCGGGTCAGCGTGACTTCCGCGCGGTGAGGTCGATCACCGCGACGGTGCCGCCGCCCTCACGGGGCTCGAGCGCGGCCCGGCCACCGTGCAGCTCGGCGATCTGGGAGACGATCGACAGACCGAGACCGGAGCCGGGCAGGGTGCGGGCGCTGGTGGCCCGGTAGAAGCGGTCGAACACGCGGGTGCGGTCGTCGCCGTCGACGCCGGGGCCACGGTCGGCGACCTCGATGCGGACGCCGTGCACGGACACGTCGACGGGTGCGTCGCCGGGGCTGAACTTGAGCGCGTTGTCGACGAGGTTCGACACGGCGCGGTCGAGCATGGAGCGTCGGCCCTGCACCGTGCCTGCGCCGTCGTCGGCGAGGGTGATCTCGCGGCCGGTGCGCCGGCGGTAGCGCTGCACGACCTCGCCGGCGACGTCGCCGAGGTCGACCGTCTCGACGGGTTCCTCGCTGCGGACGTCGGTGGCGAGGTCGACCATCTCGCTCACCAGGTTGGTGAGCTCGTCGAGCTCGAGGCGCGTCTCCTCGAGCAGTTGCGCGCGGTCGTCGGCCGGGAGCGTGGGCGCGTGGGCGAGGAACTCGATGTTGGTGCGCACCGCGGTGAGGGGCGTGCGCAGCTCGTGGCTGGCGTCCTGGATGAGGCGTTGCTGCTGCTGGCGTGACGTGTCGAGCGCGACCAGCATCGTGTTGAAGCTCGCCGCGAGGCGACCGACCTCGTCGTCGCCCTGCACCGGGATCGGCGTGGTGAGGTCCTGGGTCTGCGCGACGTGCTCGGCGGTCTGGGTGAGGCGCCGGATCGGCTTGGTGATGCTGCGCCCCACGAACCAGGCGATGATCGCGGCGGCACCGACGCCGACGAGCGCGATCAGGAGCAGCTTGTTGCGCAGCACGTCGAGGACGTCGTGGGTCTCCTGCACGCGACGGGCGATCTGCACGGCGCCGTTGCCCTGACCGAGACCCTGGGTGACCATCCGGTACTGATCGCCCTTGACCGTGACATCGCGGTAGCGCGTGCCGTCGCCGCTGGTGGCGATCTGCTTGTCCTCGCGGTCGACGGGCAACTTCGGTTGCGCCGCCGAGAACTGGGTCACGGTGCCGTCGCCCCCGACCGTCTGTTGCACGGCGTCGTAGTCGAAGTAGCGGCCCGGGCCCTCGTCGTCGTCGTGCTCGTGGTCGGAGTCGTCGCGCGGGGCGGGGGCGACGGTCGTCACCGTGGTGGCGGGCACCGACGTGGTGGTGGCACCGAACGCGGCGCCCGGGGGCCGGGCGACGAACTCGGCTGCACGCTGCGCCAGGAACTTGTCGGTCTCGTCACGCAGCGCGTTGCCCGCGCTCACGTGCGCGGCGTACGCGCCGCCGAACACCGCGACCGCGACGATCGCGGCGACGGTCAGCGTGAGCTTGGTGCGGAGCGACACGGCTACGCCTGGGACTCGCGCGCCACGTACCCCACGCCGCGCACGGTGTGGATGAGACGCGACTCGCCGGCCTCCTCGGTCTTGCGCCGGAGGTAGCTGATGTACACGTCGAGCGACTTCGACGACGTCTCGAAGTCGAAGCCCCAGATGCGCTCGTAGATCTGATCGCGCGTGAGCACGATGCCCGCGTTGTACATGAGGAGCTCGAGGAGGTCGAACTCGGTCTTGGTGAGCTCGAGCTCGCGCCCGGCACGGTGCACCTGACGCCGGGCGGGATCGAGGGTGAGGTCGCCGACCCGCAGGGAGTCGCCGTCGTCGTCACCCGCCACGCTGCCGCGGCGCAGCAGGGCGCGCAGGCGGGCGAGCAGTTCGTAGAGCGCGAACGGCTTGACGAGGTAGTCGTCGGCCCCGGCGTCGAGGCCGGCGACGCGGTCGCTCACCTCGTGGCGCGCGGTGAGCATCAGCACCGGCGTGCGGTCGCCGCGCTCGCGGAGCTTGCGACACGCGGTGAGGCCGTCGACGTTGGGCATGAGCACGTCGAGCACGATGACGTCGGGATCGGTCTCGACGGTGGCGAGCAGTGCCTCGGCGCCGTCGGTGGCCGTGTGCACCTCGTACCCCTCGAACGTGAGCGCCCGCACGAGCGAGTCGCGCACGCTGCGGTCGTCCTCGGCGACCAGCACACGGCCGTGCGCAGGAGGGGTCCCGTGGTTCGCCATCGTCTCGCCCCGCTTCGTCTCGACCGAGCGCACGTCCGTCACGTCGACGTTGTAACGCACACGTGTAAGAGCGAGGTTAAAGGTGAAGGGCCGGGTGCGTGCGGCACCCGGCCCTTCGACGGTCCCCCAGGAGGGCATTCCGGGAGACCGACCCTGACGAGGTGTGAGGGCTTACACCTTCGTCGTCTTGTGGGCCGCGGCGGTGGTCTTCACACACGCCGACGGGCCGTCGTGGAATCCCTTGCGGAAGGCGGACACCCGGTCGAAGGCACTGCCGCGGTCGACGTTGCCGCTGCGGCTGGCGACGAGGGCGGAGATGGCCTCGTCGAGGTCGCCGGGCGACAGGCTCGACGCCTGCGAGCTGCTGCCCGTCTCGTTGCCGACGTTGGCGGCCCAGGCACCGGCGAGGCACACCGAGGCGCTGCGGCCGGCGGCACTCTGCACGTCACGTCCGAGCGAGTGCTGCACCGACGCCGCGTACTCGGTGGCGAGCAGCACCGCCGGGGCGAAGTCGCCGATCGACTCGTACTCCGACGCCAGTGCCTGTGCGTCGTAGGTGATGGTGTCGGTGGCGGCGCAGTACACGGCTGTGTCGTCGAGCGCACCGGCGTCACCGCTGCTGCAGCGGTCGGCCGCATCGGTCGGGTCGCCGGCCACGATCTTCGTCGTGCCGGTGAACTTCGACGTCGCGTTCGTCCAGTAGGACTTCATGCTGTCGGTCACCAGCGGGAGCAGCTCGCTCATCGACAGGTTGCCGCTGTTGTCGTAGTCGGACTGGCTCGTGTAGGCGCTCTCGGTGACGGTCGGCGGGTTGTTCTCGTAGTCGGCGCACGCCTGCGCGCCGCCCTCGTAGCCGTCCTGGAACGCGCTCACCCGGTCGAAGCCGTTGCCGTGCGCGCCGTCCTGCGAACCGTCGATGCCCGACGGGTCACGCAGGGCGAGCAGACCGGCAAGGGCGACGTCGAGGTCGTCCTTCGAGAGGTGCACGTTCGAGTCGTCGCTCGAGGCCACGTGCTGCGCCCAGGACCCGGCGAAGCAGTCGGCCTGCTGCTCGAGGTACACGGACGCGCTCGGGTTGTAGTTCACCCGGGCCTGGATGGCGTGCCCCAGCTCGTGGGCGAACACGAGACCCACCGCGAACTCGCCGTACTTCGAGCGCAGCTCGGGGATGAGGCCCTGCTCGTCGTAGGCGACGAAGTCACCGTTGCTGCAGTAGAACGCGTTGCCCGCGATCTCCTTGTAGGGCGTGGTCGTGCGGCCGCCGTCCTCACAGTTCGGCGGCGGGTTGCTCTCGCTGTACGGGAACACCCGGTCGGCCGGGATCGCCTCGTACTGCATGCCGTAGACGTCGGGCATGGTGTTGCTCCAGTACGACTGGATGTCGGCGATGGTCTCGGTCACCGACGCGTCGTAGGTCTTCCCGGTCTGCGCCTGCGCGACACCGACCCCGGTGGCGAGCGTGAGCATCCCGGCGAGCGTGGTCGCCGTGACGGCGGCCACGAACTTCCTGATGCGCTGCTTGGTCAGCGCGCCCTCGTGTGTGGTCATGCAACAGGAACGGAGGTCGGAGTTCCGCCGGTTCCGCCCGCTTCTCAGGTTCGCTTCAGGGTCGCTCGGGAGCGCGACCGGAACCGCGACCAAGGGGCCATTGATCAGTTTCTGTACTCCGTCTAAGTTCGAGGGACCAGCGACTGCGCTGCGACTCAGGGGGAACTCCGGATGCAGATCGAAGACCTGATCCTGGTGAGCGTCGACGACCACGTGGTGGAGCCCGCGCACCTCTTCGAAGGGCGCCTCCCCGCCAAGTACGTCGACGCGGCGCCGAAGTTCGTGCACCTCGACGACGGCACCGACGTGTGGACCTACGAGGGCAACGTGATGCCCAACATCGGTCTCAACGCGGTGGCGGGCCGGCCGCCCGAGGAGTACGGCATGGAGCCGACCTCGCTCGAGGAGATCCGCCCCGGCTGCTACGACATCGACGCCCGCATCCGCGACATGGACGCCAACGGTGTGCTCGGCTCGATGAACTTCCCGTCGTTCGTGCACTTCGCCGGCCAGCTCTTCGCGCGCACCGAGGACAAGGACCAGGCGATCGCGATGGTGCGCGCCTACAACGACTGGCACATCGACGAGTGGTGCGGCACGCACCCCGGTCGGATGATCCCGTTGATGATCCCGCCGATCTGGGATCCCGAGCTCCTCGCGGCCGAGGTGAAGCGCAACGCGGCGAAGGGCTGCCACGCGGTCACGTTCTCGGAGAACCCGTCGAAGCTCGGCTACCCGTCGCTGCACTCCGACCACTGGGACCCGTTCTGGAAGGCGTGCGAAGACGAGGGCACCGTCGTGTGCCTGCACATCGGGTCGTCGTCGCAGTTGGTGATCACCGCGCCCGACGCGCCGATGGACGTGCTCATCTCCCTGCAGCCGATCAACCTCGTGCAGGCCGCGGCCGACCTCATCTGGTCACCCATCTTCCGCAAGTTCCCCGACCTCACGTTCGCGCTCTCCGAGGGCGGCATCGGCTGGATCCCCTACGTGATGGAGCGGATCGACAGCACGTACGAGAAGCACCACCGGTGGACCGGCCAGGACTTCGGCGACAAGCTGCCGTCGCAGGTGTTCCACGAGCACGTCGTCACGTGCTTCATCGAGGACCCGTTCGGCGTGGAGAGCCGGCATCGCCTGAACCTCGACAACATCACGTGGGAGTGCGACTACCCGCACTCCGACAGCACGTGGCCCACGTCGCCCGAGGCGCTGATGAAGAGCCTCGACGGTGTGCCCGACGACGAGATCCGCAAGATCACCCACGAGAATGCGATGCGGATCTTCCAGTACGACCCGTTCTCGGTGATCCCGAAGGATCAGTGCACCGTCGGTGCGCTGCGCGCCAAGGCGGCCGACTGGGACATCAGCCAGCGATCCTTCGGCACGAAGGCCCGGGGCACGCTCGCCACCGACCTCGCCGCGCAGACGTCTGACGCACACCGCATGACCGAGTAGCACGACAGAGGGCGCGCCCTCCGTTCCACACCTCACATTGCTCGAGCCGGACAGCTGGGGGGCTGAACGTGCTGCAGTTCATCGTTGCGGGGCTCGTGCTGGGGAGCATCTACGCGCTCGCCGCCTCCGGGCTCGTCGTCACCTACGTGTCGACCGGCATCCTGAACTTCGCGTTCGGGTCGCTCGCCTTCTTCGTGGCGCGCACCTACTACTGGATGCACGTGGAGAAGGGCTGGGGGATCCTGCTCTCGGCCGGGCTGTGCCTGTTCGTGATCTCGCCCGCGATCGGCCTGTTGCTCTACGTCCTGATCTTCCGGCACCTGCGGCTCGCACCGCAGTTGATCAAGGTCGTCGTCACGATCGGCCTCTCCGTGATGATCCTGCCGATCGTCGACCTCGTGTTCGGCACCGATCAGATCTTCCAGGCGCAGGGGCTCGCGCCGGTGCCGGTGAAGGTGTACACGGTGTTCGACACCGCGGTGACGCAGGACCAGCTCATCGCGTACGCGTCCCTCCTCGTGATCGTGGTGGCCGGAGCGTTGATCCTGCGCTTCACCAGCGCCGGCCTGAGTGTCCGGGCCATGGTCGACTCGCAGGCGATGACGTCGTTGTCGGGCAGCGACCCGTCGCGCACGGCGGCCGGGGTGTGGATGGTCGCGACGTTCCTCGCCGGGCTCGCGGGGATCCTCGCCGCACCGTTGATCGGGCTGGACTCGAGCAAGTTCGTGTTGTTGACCGCGGCGGCGTTCGCGGCCGTGATCGCCGCCCGGCTGCGCAGCCTGCCGATCGCGGTCACCGTCGGCCTGCTGATGGGCATCGCGAGCAGCCTCCTGCAGTACTACCTGCCGCCCGACAGCGAGTTCACCGCGAAGGTGATCCCGAGCATCCCGTTCGTGTTCGTGGTCCTGTCGCTCGTCTACAACATCGCGCGGTCGGGTCGGGTCAACGAGGCCGACGCCGTCGGCGGCGCGCTCGACCGGGCGATCACCCCGAACGGGGGGAGCCGGCTCGGCGCGGCCGCCGGCGTGGACAACCCGTACCCGCGGTTGAACTTCGGGTTCCCCGTCGTGTTGTTCGGCGTCGTATGCCTGCTCGTGTTCGTGCTCGCGCCCTTCTGGCTCGGGCTGCTCGGCACCGCCGTCGCGCTCGCCGTGGTGTTCCTGTCGTACACGCTGGTCACCGGCGAGGGCGGCATGCTCTGGCTCTGCCAGATCACGTTCGCCGGCGTGGGCGCGCTGACCACCGGGCAGCTCGCCACCGAGCACGGGTGGCCGCTGCTCCTGGCGATCGTCGCCGGCGGGGTGGTCGCGGCGGCGATCGGCCTGCTCATCGGCGCGCTCACCATCCGCCTCGGCAACCTCTACGTCGCGCTGGTCACGCTCACCTTCGGGCTGCTCATGGAGCAACTCGTCTTCAACCTGAAGGACTTCTCGCAGTTCGGCGCCGGCATCGCGGTCGCGCGCCCCGACTTCGCGACGTCGGACCAGGCGTTCGTGCTCTTCTCCCTCGGCGTGTTCGCGATCTTCGCCGTGCTCATCGTGAACCTGCGCCGGTCCACCACCGGCCTCGCGCTCGGCGCCGTGCGCTGGAGCGAGAACGCGTCGCGCACCATGGGCCTGAGCGTGCTGCAGATGAAGCTCATCGTGGCCGGCCTCGCGGCGTTCGTGGCGGGCGTGGGCGGCGGGCTCTACGCGAGCATGCACCAGCAGGCGATCCCCGGCGACTTCGCGACCCTCTTCGGACTCGCGTGGCTCGCGGTGCTCGTGAGCTTCGGCGTGCGCTCGAACATCGCGGCGCTGCTCGCCGCGATTGCGTTCGTGATGACGCCGGTGCTCTTCCAGAAGTACGTGGGGTCCACCTGGGCCGCGATCCCGGTGCTGCTGTTCGGGCTCGGTGCGATCATGCTCGCCAAGAATCCCGAGGGCACCGTGCACATGCAGGCGATGCAGGCGCAACGCGTGCTGCGGCGCGACTGTCCTCCACCAGGGAACCCGCGACGGGTGATCCGCCGGGCCCCGTCGTCCCGGCTCCCGAAGGAGCGGGCTCGTGAGCGACGCCCCCGTCCTCGAGGCACGCGGCGTCACCGTCCGCTTCGGCGGCCTGGTCGCGCTGTCGGAGGTCGACATCTCCGTGCCCCCGGCGACGATCGTGGGGCTCGTCGGGCCCAACGGCGCCGGGAAGACGACGCTCTTCGGCGTGCTCTCGGGGTTGCTGCGCCCCCAGGCCGGCGACGTGCTCCTCGCCGGTCGGCGCGTCACCCGCAGCTCGCCGTCGAAGCGCGCCCGCCTCGGCCTGGCCCGGACCTTCCAGCAGTTGGAGCTGTTCGCCGGCCTGACGGTGCGCGAGCACGTGGTGCTCGGCTACCGCGTCCGCAACGAGCGGGCCCGGCTCTGGAGCGACCTGTTGACCGCCGGCGCACTGCACCGCCAGTCGCCCGCCGAACGGGAGCGGGTGGACCAGCTGCTCGACCTGCTGGCGCTCACCCGGTTCGCCGACACGCCGGCCGCGTCGCTGTCGCTCGGCACCTCGCGTCGCGTCGAGGTCGCGCGGGCGCTCGCGACGTCGCCGTCGATCGTGCTCCTCGACGAACCCTCGTCGGGGCTCGACGCGGTCGAGAGCGTGCAACTCGCCCGGGCCCTGCAGACGGTCGTGGCCGAGGAGAAGGTGTCGATGCTGCTCGTGGAGCACGACGTCGCGATGGTGCTCGGGTTGTCGAGCTCGGTGTCGGTCCTCGACTTCGGGCGCCGGATCTCGTCGGGCACCCCCGACGAGATCCGCAACGACCCCGCCGTGCGCGCCGCGTACCTCGGCGACGACGAAGCGGTGGTCGGCACGGGCGGAGGTGGGCAATGAGCGGCACGCTGCTGTCGGTCACGGACCTGCGCGTGCGGTACGCGTCGGTCGAGGCGCTGTTCGGCGTGTCCATCGAGGTGCCCGAGGGTTCGGTCACCGCGGTGCTGGGCGCGAACGGCGCCGGGAAGAGCACGCTCGCCCGCGCCGTCTCGGGGCTCGTGCCCGTCGAGTCGGGCCGCATCGAATTCGGGGGCGAGGACACCACGAACTGGCCGGACCCACCGGATCCGGCGCGCCGGACTCGTGCACATCCCGGAGGCGCGGCGTGTTCCCCGGCCTCACCGTGCAGGAGAACCTCCGGATGGCGGTCCGGCGGGTGGGCACGAACAGGCGGCGCGCGCCGGCGATCGCCCGGGCGTTCGAGCTGTTCCCCGTGCTCGCCGACCGTCGGTCGCAGCGCGCAGGATCGCTGTCGGGCGGTGAGCAGCAGATGCTGGCGCTCGCGCGGCGCTGGCGGTGCCGCCGCGACTCGTCGTCGCCGACGAGATGTCGCTCGGGCTGGCGCCGCTCGTCGTCGACTCCGTCTTCGAGAACCTGGAGGCGGCGGCGCGCAGCGGCAAGCCGTCGTGCTCATCGAGCAGTTCGTGCACCGCACTGGCCCTGGCCACCAGCGCGGTGATCCTGAAGCAGGGCGAGGTCGCCTGGGCCGGTCCGGCCGCGGGTGCCGAGCAGGAGGTGCTCGACCGCTACCTGGGCGAGGCGGCCGAGCATGACCTGACACGTGTCGCGTGGCCGGGGGCCGCGCACCACGGAGGGGCCGGCTGGGTTACCGTGCCGGCACGACGGAGGGCAGCAACGGCAAGATCCGTACAACGAGCACCGATCTGGGGGGAACGGATGCGCAAGCTCGGCATGAAGAGGCTGACCGTCACGCTCGTGGTGACCACGGCGATGGCTCTCGGGACGGCGGGGGTGGCACGTGGCGCCGACGCCAACGACCCCGGCGTCACCGACAAGACGATCAAGCTCGGGTACATCTTCTCGCAGACCGGTGTCGCGGGTTCGACGTTCAAGAACTCGGGCAAGGCGTTCCAGGCCCGCATCGACGCGCAGAACGCCGCGGGTGGTGTGAACGGCCGGAAGATCGAGACCGAGATCGTCGACGACCAGTCGTCGGGTGCGAACCTCACCGGCGCGCAGGACCTGGTGCAGAACCAGAACGTGTTCGCGGTCGTGAACAACTCGTCGTTCGCGTTCCTGTCGTACCGCTTCCTGCTGCAGAACAAGGTGCCGATGATCGGCGGCGGGTTCGACGGCACGTACTACGGCCAGCCGGGCAACGAGAGCATCATCTCCCAGCTCGGCAACGCCGCACCGGTGAACGGCGTGACGTCCGACAACATCCCGCAGGTCATGAAGAAGCTCGGCGCCACGAAGGTGGCAGCACTCGCGTACGGCGCGTCGGCGTCGTCGAGCGCGGCCGCGACGAACCTGCAGAAGTTCGCGGTGCCCGAGGCCGGGCTCAAGGCGGTCTACACGAACACCAGTGTCGACTTCGGCACGTCCGACGTCGGTCCACTCGTGCTCGGGATCAAGAACTCGGGCGCCGACGCCGTGTACCTGCCCATGGTGGCCTCGACGAACTTCGCCGTGGTGCAGGGCCTGGCGCAGAACGGCGTGAACATGAAGGCGAACGTGCTCGCCACCGGCTACGGCCAGGACCTGCTCGACTCGCCCATCGCATCGACGCTCGGGCCGAACACGCTGCTGTCGACGACGTTCGCGCCGGTGGAGCTGAAGACCGCGGCGACGAAGCAGTTCCAGTCCGACCTGAAGAAGTACGCCAAGTTCACCGGCGTGCCCGACTACGGCATGTACACCGGGTACATGGCCGCCGACCTGGCGATCAAGGGCCTCGAGGAGGCCGGGAAGACGCCGACCCGCCAGGGCTTCATCGACGGGCTCCACAACGCCGGCACCTGGGACGGCGCCGGGCTCACGTGCCAGCCGATCGACATCAGCCTCACGAACTTCGGCAAGCCGCCGGCAACCCAGTGCAACTGGTACGTGCAGGTGAAGAACGGCAAGTACGTGCTGTTCCCGAAGGACGGCAAGCCCGTCCAGTCGAAGACCATCGGTGCGTCGGCCGTGGCCGAGGCGCCCACCACCACGGCGGCACCCGCCGGCGGCTGACACCGCAGACGCAGGATCAGTCGCGACGGGGGTCCGCACCGGTGCAGGGCCCTGCTCTTCCTCGAGTTGGAGGTTCTCCACCGTCCGCAGCGCCGGCGCGTACTCGACTCGATGCCCGGCTTCAGGCAGTACTGGGGATGCGCGTGGTCGCCCCACTCGCGCATGGCGGCGCGCAGCTCGCGCCGTGCGAGGTGGGCGAGGAAACCGAGGCAGCGGTGCACACCGCCGCCGAAGCACGATGTGCGGGTTGACGTCACGGTCGAAGCGCACGTCGAAGCCGTCGGGGAACGCGGCGGGGTCGACGTTGGCCGCACCGATGTTCACCAGGATCGAGTCACCGACGTTCACGGGGCAGCCGCCGATCTCCGTCTCGACCGTCGCGAAGCGCGGTACGCCGGCGACCGGGCTCTCCCAGCGCAGGAGCTCCTCCACCGCGGCGGGAATGATCGCCGGATCCTTCGCGATCACCCGTTGGTGCTCGGGATGCTGCGCGAGGAACGCGAAGAAGCAGGTGAGCGAGTCGGTGACGGTGTCGAGACCGGCGATGAGGAACAGGAAGCAGATGTCGAGGATCTCCTCGCGGGTGAGCTTCTCGCCGTCGATCTCGGCCGCGAGGAAGTGCGAGAGGATGTCGTCGGTCGGCGCCTTCTGGCGCTCGTCGAGGATGCCGTCGAAGAACGCGTAGATGTCCTGCGCGGTGTCGCGCTGCACCTGCGCGTTGTCCTCCGGGGTGCCGCTCTCGCTCTGCGGGCGGATGATGCCGTCCTTCATGCGCAGGAACGTGGGCAGCTCCTCCCACGGCAGGCCCATGAGGCCGAGGAACACCGCCGACGGGAACGGCACCGCGAGCTCGTCGGTGAAGTGGCAGTGCCCCCGGTCGGCAAAGGTGTCGAGGAACCGGTTGAAGCGCGCGGCGATGTCGTCCTCGATCGCGTCCATGCGCTTCGGTGCGAACAGCGGGTCGAGCACTTTGCGGTACTTCGAGTGGTCGGGCGGGTCGACCGACAGCGGGATCAACGGTCGCACGTTGCCCAGCGGCACGCCGCCGCCGTACGCCGACGAGAACCGCTGCGGGTCACGGAACGTCTCGTCGATCGCGTCGCGCGACTGGACGATCACGAAGCCGTCCATGATCTTCCTCGCCGGGCACTGCTCGAGCATGGCGCGGTAGCGCGGCTGCGGCGCCGAGAGGTCGAAGAGCTCCTCGAGCGCGTAGGTGTCCGTGGGCGGGTTGACGTTCGTGGTGCCGGCCTGCTCTTCCATGGTCGTTCCCCCTTCGACGCTGCCCTCAGTAGATCGCGCCGCGCTCCTTGAGCGCAATCAGCGCGTCCCAGTCGTACCCGAGCTCCAGCAGGGTCTCGTCGGTGTGCTCACCCAGGTCGGGCGCGCGTTCGAGCGCGGGCTGCTCGCCGTCGAAGACCACCGGGCTGGCCACGACCGTGAGCGTGCCCCCGTTGGTGTCGATGTCGCTCAGATAGCCGTTCGCCTGCGCCTGGCGGTCGTCGTGGAGCTCGTGGGGCAGCTGGAGTGGCGCCCACACGCCCGCACCGCGGTCGAGGATCTCCCGCCACTCCGCGAGTGTCTTCGAGCCGAACAGGTCGTCGAGGATCTGCTGGCACTCGATGCTGTGCTCGGCGCGCGACCGCATGTCGGCGAAGCGCGGGTCGGCCGCCAGCTCGGGGCGACCCGCAAGCTCGCAGAACTCGGCCCAGAACCGGTCGGGCTGGAGGAACACGAGGTTGACGAACCGGTCGTCGCTCGTGCGGAAGATGTTGACGAGCGGGTTCGCGCTCGCGGCACGCTCGGGGCGCGGCCCCATCGGGACCGAGCCCTCGAGCCCGTAGAGCTTGCTCGCGGTGATGCCCGGCGACATCGACCACATCGCCATGCCGAGCAGCGACACGTCGACGACCACTGCCTCCCCCGTGCGCTCTCGGTGCAGCAGCTCGGCGGCGATGCCGCCGGCGAGCGTCATACCGGTGGTGACGTCACCGAACGCGGCGCCGGGCATCGGGGTGGGCATCGACGCGCCCGGTTGGGTGGTGGCCATCGCGACGCCGCCACGCGACCAGTACGACGCGCTGTCGTAGCCGCCCTCCTCCGCCTCCGGCCCCTCGGTACCCTGCCCGTGCCCGCGGGCGTAGACGATGCGAGGGTTCACCGCCTTGATGTCGTCGACGTCGATGCCGAGCCGTCGCCGCGCGTCCGGCAGGAAGCTCGTGAGGAACACGTCGCACGTGGCGGCGAGGCGCAACAGCACCTCTCGACCCTCGGGCTGCGCGAGGTCGATGCCGACACTGCGCTTGCCCCGGTTCGGGAGCTCCCACATGAAGTTGATGCCACCCGCGCCGCCGGGGACGAGCCCCGACGTCACGAGACCGCGCATCGGGTCGCCCTGTTCGGGGTGCTCGACCTTGAGCACGGTCGCGCCCCAGTCGGCGAGCACCGCGCCCGCCGAGGGCACGAACGCCCACTGCGTGACGTCGAGCACCCGGATGCCGTCGAGCACCTTGGTCATGGCACGCGCACCACGACGCGTCCGGTGGTGCGCCGCTGCGCGAGGTCGGTGCACGCTTCGGGGACGTCGTCCCAGCCCACGACGCGTTCGACCGTCGGGCGGTAGCGACCCTCGCTGAGCAAGGTGACCAGCGCGTCCTGGGTCTCACGGTTGATGCGGCGCATCTCGTCGCGCGGGTAGCTGCCGAGCGTCGCACCCACCAGCGTGGTGTTGTACATGTAGAAGTGCGGGTCGTGGGGCACCAGGCCGCCCGCATGACCGCAGAGCACGCGCCGGCCGTCGGGCGCGAGCAGGGTGTGCGCCTCCACCCCCATCGGACCCTGCACCGGGTCCATCACCACGTTCACGCCCGCGCCGCCGGTGAGTGCGCGCACCTGGCCGGGAAAGTCGCCGAGCGAGTGGTCGACCGCCTCGGCGCCAGGCGTGGATGAACGCCACCTTGTCGGCACCGCCACCACCGCGATCTGCGCGCGCACCCTGGGCCAGGCACAGCTGCACGATCGCCGAACCGAGCCCGCCGGCGGCGCCGAGCACCACGACGGTCTCACCGGCGCGCACCTGCCCACGACGGATCGCGGCGTGGTAGGCGGTGTGCGCGGGGATGAGGAAGCCGGCGGCCTGCTCCTCGTCCATGCCGGTCGGGATCTCGAAGATCATCGAGATGCCGACGGTCACCGGCGCGAGGCTGCCCCAGGGCTGGATCGCCACCGCGGCGACGCGCTTGCCGAGCAGGTGCTCCCACGCGGGCGCGGCGCCGATCACCTCGCCGACGCCCTCCTGCCCGGTGATGTACGGCCGTTCGATCGGCACCGGGTAGTCGCCGCGGGCCATCGTCACGTCGGGCAGCGCCAGCGCGGCGTGGCTCATGCGCATGAGCACCCAGTCGGTGAACGGCTCCAGGCCGGGGCCCGCGGGGATCCAGCCGGGGAGACCCATGCTCATGTGCGCGAAGTCGTCGACGGTGGGCTCGGCGATCTCGTCGAGCTTCAGCACGTCGGCGGGCTCGCCGACGCCGTGCACGCGCCATGCCTGCATGTGGATCCCCCTGGGTGTCGGTCGGTGGCCTCAGCGCGCGAGCCGCAGCGGCAGTGCGCGGTAGCCGTTGGTGAGGTTGGAGCGCACCCACACCGGCGCGCCCGTGCGTTCGATCGTTGCACAGTTCGCGAGCAGTTCCTCGAGGAACACGCGCACCTCGAGGCGGGCGAGATGGGCGCCGAGACAGAAGTGGGTGGCCACCCCGAAGCCGAGGTGCGGGTTCGGCGAGCGACGCGTGTCGAACGACTGCGCGTCGACGAAGACGTCGTCGTCGCGGTTGGCCGACGTGTACGAGAGCACCACCTTGTCACCGGCGGCGATGGCCTGCCCCGCGAGCTCGGTGTCGGTGGTGGCCGTACGACGCGTGTAGTGGACCGGGTTGCGGTAGCGCAGCATCTCCTCGACCGCGGTCGGGATGCCGGTGGGGTCGGCACGCAACGCGGCAAGGTCGTCGGGCCGGTCGAGGAGCTCGTCGACGCCCGAGGCGATGAGCGTGCGCGTGGTGTCGTTGGCGGCGGCGACGAGTTGGAAGAAGAAGCTGCCGAACTCGACGTCGTCCATCGGCGCGCCACCCTCGAACGTGGTGTCGAGCAGGAGCGACGTGATGTCGTCGGTGCGGGGTGCACCGCGACGTTGCGCGGCGAACTGCATCGCGTAGCCGATCATCTCGATGGACGCGTTGCCCTCGTAGCCGTCGAGCACGTCGTCGTCCTGGCCACCGAGCGAGAGCTCCGCCCAGCGTCGGATGCGCGGCGTGTCCTCGGCCGGGATGCCCATGATCGCGGCGATGGCGAGCGACGGCAGCGGGCCCGCGACCTCGTGCACGAACTCGACGTCACCCCGGTCGAGCGCGTCGTCGATCAGCGTGCGGCAGAGCGCGCGCACCTGCCGTTCCATCGTGGCGATGACGCGCGCCGCGAAGTGGGGCGCGAGCGGGTGTCGGTACGCCGAGTGCTTCGGCGGGTCCATCACCACGAGCATCCGCCGCGACTGCTCGAGCATCTCGGGGTCCGAGTCCTCGAGGATCATGCCGCCGAGCGAGCTGGAGAACACCTCGGGGTGACGGGAGGCGTGCACGATGTCGGCGTGGCGCAGCACCGCCCAGTAGCCGGGGCCGTCGGGTTCGTCGACCCACTGGACGGGCGTGGTGGCGCGCAATCCGGCCAGGCGCGCGTGCACGTCGGGCGAGCGGTACCAGTCCGGGTCGTGCAGCCGAGCCACCACGAGGGCGCAGTCTGGCCGACTTCCCTCGCCCGTGCACGCAGTGGGTCGCCAGGGACTCGAACCCTGAACCTGCGGGTTAAAAGCCCGATGCTCTGCCAGTTGAGCTAGCGACCCGGGACCGCGAGATTAGGGGGCAATCGAGCACGCAATCGAGGAAGGGATCCGTAGCCTGGGCGCATGGCCGGCGCCGAGACCTTTCCTCCGCTGCGGGCGCGGGACCTCGAAGGCCTCGACGTCCAACTCCCCGATGCGTTCACCGGTGCGCGCAACATCGTCGTGGTCGCGTTCCAGCGCGACCACCAGGACCTCGTCGACTCGTGGGTGCCGTGGTTCGAGGAACAGGCCACGACCGATCCCGACCTGCGCTTCTACGAGCTCCCCACGATCGGTCGCATCTGGGCGCCGGTGCGCCGGTTCATCGACGGCGGGATGGCCGCCGCGATCCGCGACCCGGTCGTCCTGCAGCGCACGTTCACCATCTACGGCGACGTGTCACTCGTGACGGGTCCGCTCGGGATCGAGGACCGTTCGACGATCACCGTGCTCGCGCTCGACCGACAGGGCTCGGTGCTCGGGCGTGGTGTCGGCCGCTGCACGACGACGCTCGCCACCGAGCTGGGCGCCGCGCTGGACGCACATCGACGGCACTAGTGGCCCGTCAGCGCGGGACGTCGCCCTCCAGCGCGATGCGGTGACCGCAGCGACGCGCTCCGCCGAAGTCGTTGTCGACGCGGTGTTGCGTGCAGCGGTTGTCCCAGAAGGCGATGTCGCCGGCCTGCCAGTCGTGGCGCACGGTGAACTCGTCGCGGGTGGCGTGCTCGCACAACTGCCCGAGCAGCGCCGCGCCCTCCTGCCCCTCGAGCCCGAGGATCTCCTTGGTGAAGATCCCGTCGACGAACAGTGCCTTGCGCCCGGTCTCGGGGTGCACGCGCACCACCGGGTGCACGCTCTCCTGCAGCGGCTGCCACCACGACACGTGCCGGGCCTGCAGTCCGTCGATGCGCTCCTTGGTGGCGTCGTCGAGCGCGTCGTAGGCCGCGGTCATGCTCGCCCAGTGCGTGGCGCCGCCGCTCGACGGCACGACCGCGAGCTGCAGCATCGCGGCCATCGGCGGCGCGGGCGCGCAGGTGACGTCGGCATGCCACCACTCCGCGGTCGTCGCCTTGCGCGCGGTGTCGAACACCACGACCTCGGGGTGGTCGGGCAGCGCGTCGAGCGTCACGTGCACCTGGAGCGCGCCGAACTGCTGCCCGAAGCGCACCTGCGCCTCGGGCGACACCGGTTGGCGCGGGAAGAACAGCACCTCGTGACGGGTGAGTGCGGCTCGCAGTTCGGCGATGACCTCGGGACCGGCGTCAGCGGTGATGTCGATGCCGTCGACCACCGCGCCGAGCGCCGCGGTTTCGGGAGTGATCGTGATCATGTCGGGCACCATGTTTCTTCGAGGCCGAGCACGGCGGAGAAGCGCCCCACCATGCACATCACGGTGAGCAGTGAGAGCTCGACGACCTGCTCCGGGTCGAAGTGGCGACGCAGCTCGGCCTTGTCGTCGTCGGTCACGGAGAGGTGGTCGGTGGCGAGCTTGGTCGCGTAGGTGACTGCGGCGAACTCCGCCTCGGTCATGGCACGTCGCTCCGATTCGCCGATCTCGTCGACCAGCTCCTCGGTGAGCCCGGCCTCGATCGCGCCCGGGTGGCGACCCGCCATGCACACCTGGCAGCGGGTGGTCTGCGCCACCGCGATGCGCACGAGCTCGGTGAGGCGGGGGTCGAGGTGGTTGTCGAAGCGGAGCTGTCCGTAGACCTCGTTGTAGCGACGGAAGTGCTCGGGGGCGTTCGCCATCACCCGGATGAAGTCACGCAGGCCCGGGCGTTCCGTGGCCTCCCACTGCGCCCGGAGGTCGTCGGGCAGGTCTTCCACGGCCACCATGGGCACGAACTGCTGGTCCACGGCACCCATCCTCGCGCTCAGGCCGACCGGCGCGCCCAGACCGCGAACAGCGGGTCCCCACGATGTGCGGGATCGGTGCGGCGGGAGATCACCGGTTCGTCCCAGCCGCCGGCGAGGCGGAAGTAGGAGGCGACGATCTCGCAGTGCTCCTCGTCGGTCGTCGTCATCCAGCCGCGGATCGCCCGGGTGGGGAAGCACCGGTTGGAGAAGGTGCACACGAACGGGGCGCCCGGGCGACTGGCGCGGGCCACCTCGGCGAACACCTCGAGCGGCCGCACGAGATAGTCGACCGACACGCAGCACACGACGGCGTCGAACTGCGCGTCGGCGAACGGGAGGCAGGGGTCGGTGTTGAGGTCGTGCACGAGCCAGGCCGCGGCCTGCGGGTTGGCGGCGAGCTCCTGCGCGTTCATGCCGAGCACGGTGAGCTCGGCCGGCGCCTCGCGGAAGTGCGACACCCACGAGCCCATGAGGTCGAGCACCGTGCCGGTGATCCCGAGCTCGTCGTAGAGCGCGCCCACCTCGGCGATCGCGTGCGCGTCGATGTGGGTGACCATCCGCGGCATCGCGTAGAACTGCGCGTCCGACGACGGGTCGGCCCGGTCGAAGAACCGCGGTGGGAAGCGGTTGTCGTCCATCCGGCAGTCTTGCCTCGTGGCCATCGCCGTGCGCAATGATGCGCACGTGACGACCGACGCAGCGATGTTCGTGCCCGACGGCGAGGGCCGCGTGATCGCCACGATGCTCACGCAGGGGCCGTGGGACCCGGGCGCCCAGTACGGCGGCTGCCCGGCCGCGCTGCTCACCTGGGCGGCGGAGCGCGTGCCCACCCTGGTGCCGATGCGCATGGCGCGCATCACCGTCGATATGCACCGCCGCGTGCCGCTCGGCCCGCTCGGTGTCGAGGCCGAGATCGTGCGCGAGGGGAAGCGGTTGCAACTCGTGCTCTCGACGATCCGCGATCCCGCCGGGCTCGAGGTCGCACGCGCCACGGTGCTGCGCATGCGCGTCGACGCCGGGCCCCACGACGCGGCGAACGACCCGCGCCACCCGGTGATCACCACACCGCCGCTCGGACCGGTGCAGGCACGCACCGCGCCGCCCACCGGGCTGTGCGGGTTCATGGACGCCGTCGAGGTGCGGGAGTCGGAGCACCCCAACGCCACCACGAACTGGTTCCGGGCGTCGCGCCCCGTCGTCGCGGGTGAGGACGCGTCCCCCGTCGTCCGCCTCGCGTGGGCCGCCGACTTCACCGCCAACGGCGGCAACTACCTCGACCTCACGCAGTGGTCGGCGATCAACAGCGACCTCACCATCACCCTGGGGCGCGCGCCCGTCGGCGAGTGGACCGGCATTGCGACGCGGGCCTGGTACTCGCACGACGGCATCGGCCACGCCCGCGCCGACCTGTTCGACGTCGACGGCTTCGTCGGCACCTGCACCGCCAGCCTCCTCGTCGACGAGACCGCCGCGCCCTACTGATCCGCTTCGGGTCTGGACGCGGCCGCCGCGTGCCGCGTTTCACGACTTGGGCGCAAGAGATGTGAGTCGGGCGCCGCGCTCACTAGTTTCTGCAGGATTCCCGTACCTGCGGAGGGGCGACAGATGAAGGCATTTCGACGTCGGATCGGCGCGGCCGGACTCGCCGGCGCGTTGGCGACGAGCGGACTGGTGTTCGGTGCGCTGACGATCGTGGAGCAGGCTCCGGCCCACGCGGCCACCAGCACGACCTTCTCCTACAACGGCTCCGACGGCACCGACGGCTCACCGCAGGAGTACGTGGTGCCCGACAACGTGTGCCGGGTCACCATCGACGCCTACGGCGCCGAGGCCGGCAACTTCGACTTCGACACCGCCGTCTTCGCCCCTGCCGCGGTGGGGCCGAAGCTCGGCGGCCACGCCCAGAAGTACACGAGGGTCGTGCCCGGTGAGACGCTCATCGTGATCGTGGGTGGCCGGGGCGCGGATGGCCAGGCGACGGCCGGGATCAACGGCGAAGCCATCGGTGGGGCCGGCGGGTACAACGGCGGCGGCACCGGCGGCGGCACCGGCGCGACGAACATCGTCAGCGGTTCGGGAGTCTCGCTGTACGTCGCGGCCGGCGGTGGCGGCGGTGCGTCCGACGTGCGCGTCGGCGCCGGCACCCTCGACGACCGCATCGTCGTGGCCGGCGGCGGCGGCAGCTCCGGCATGTCACTCTTCCTGAACCCCATCAACGGGAACGGCTTCAGCCGCGACGGCGGGAGCGGCGGACAGGACGGCACCGACGGAGCGGGCGACACCGCCGCCGGCAAGGGCGGCACCGGCTCGGCCGGTGGCGCAGCGGGCACCGCCGACGGCGCCAACGGCTCGGCCGGGGCGCTCGGCGTCGGTGGCAACGGCGGCGCCCACGGCTCGGCCCAGGGCACCAACCCGCGCACCGTCTTCGTGGGGGTCGGGGGCGCCGGCGGCGGTGGCCTCTACGGCGGCGGTGGCGGCGGCGCTGCCGACCTCACCCAGTTCCAGGACGACTTGTACTCCGGTGGTGGCGGCGGCGGGTCGAGCCTCGGCGACAGCTTCGAGACCGGCGTGCGCAGTGGCAACGGCGAGGTGACCATCACACCGGCAGAGGCCGGCCTCGGTTGCCCGCCCAGCCTGCAGGTGAAGAAGGTGGTGTCGGGTCCCTCGACCACCGGGTTCACGGTGCACGTGGAGTGCACGACGCCGATCGTCGCGGCCGCGACGAAGGTCACCGTCACCGGCGACCTCCCCTACCTCGCCGACGGCACACCCGACCCCGGCGCCACGGTCAAGGGATGGGCGATCGTCGACGGTACCTGGGAGGTGATCGGCCGCGACGAGCTGCTCGACGCGACCTGCACCGCCACCGAGACCGCCACCGGCGGTGCCCAGACCGTGAGCTACGCGTGCGACTACACGGAGGGTGCGGTCATCGCGCAGTCCGCAGTCGACCCGGGATGCCCCGGTGCCGCGAGCGGCCCGAGCGCCAGCCCGGCATCGGTGTTCCTCGTCGGCAACGGCGACTCCGCGGTGCTGACCGTCACCAACACGTTCCCGACGCCGGCAGCGCCGCCGTCGAACGTGGCGGCGGCGGTCGCCGCGCAGCCGAGGTTCACCGGATAGTCGTCGCTGGGCTGCGTCCCCGAAATTGAGGAAGTGCGTTGTGTTCCGCACGACGCCCATGCCCGAAGCGACCCGCGCGAAGTAGCGTCTCTGCGTTCCACAGATGCGGGAGGGCATTCCATGACGGCATTTCGACGCCGGTTCGGCGCGGCCGGGTTCGCCGGCGCGCTGGTCACGAGCACCCTGGCGATCGGTGCACTCGCCGTGGCGCCGTCGGTTCCCGCGGGCGCCGCACCGGTAGGCGCGGAGCTCTTCTCCTACAACGGCACCGACGGCACCGACGGCTCGCCGCAGACCTACACGGTCCCGGCCGGCGTGTGCTCGGTCACCATCGACGCGTACGGCGCCAGTTCGGGGACCGACGCGTTCGACACCGCCGGCTTCCTGACCACCAGCGTCCCCGACGACGTGCAGGCCGCGGCATTCGAGGGCAAGGGCGCCCACGTGCAGTCGTTCAACATCGCCGTGACCCCGGGTGAGACTCTCCTCGTGAACGTCGGTGGCCGCGGCGGCAACGGTTCGGCCACGGCCGACGTGGTCGACGGCGCCGCGGTCGGGAGCGCAACTGCCGGCCTCGGTGGCTACAACGGTGGTGGCGACGGCGTCGATGCCGGCGCCACCGACAACAGCGACTTCGTGGGCGTTGCGGGCTTCGCCGCCAGCGGCGGTGGCGGTGGCGCGTCCGACGTGCGCCGGA
>JAXLRL010000015.1:0-94600 GCA_046331125.1 Acidimicrobiia bacterium | reverse complement strand
CGGGCGCGGTCGGGTGCCGACATCACGTCGTAGGCGAGGGTCACGTCGATCTTCATGCGGGGCAGTCTGGCAGACGGCGCCGCCGGTCGACCGGGTCAGCCGGCGCGCATCCGGTACCCGAGCGACGAGAACGCGGTGTAGAGCAACGAGCTGCGCCCGGGCTCGTAGAGCACGCGGTCCATCAGGGGGTAGCCGATGCGCCGCTTCGGTCCGACCAGCGCCACCGCGCCCACGACGTCGAGGCGGATCGTGATCGCCTGCTTGGCGAGGAACCGGCGCTTGCCGAACGGGAAGCGCATCCACACGCCTTCGTCGGTGACGGTGAAGGCGCAGGGGAGGAACCGCTCGTGGGCGACGCACGCGAGCACCAGCACCGCCGCCCACTGCACCGAGTGGTTCCACCCGACCACCAGGATCCACAGTGCGAAGAGCGGCATCGCGCGCGGCCACCAACGGAGGAAGGTGCTGCCACCCTGGTAGGTGCCGCCGGCGACCACGGGACAATGGTAAGTCCGCAGATGCTCTCCGGCGTCCGCGTCGTTCAGCCTCGGTTCAGGTCGGCGCCGGCGAATTGGATTACGGTGTGATTCAAACAGCACCGAGGAGAGGAAGCACCGCGATGGTGTGGGACTTCGAGACCGAGCCCGAGTTCCAGGCGCAACTGGACTGGATGCGGGAGTTCATCGACACGCAGCTGCTCCCGCTCGAACCGGTGATGGCGGAACTGCCGGAGGACGAGTGGAAGCTCGTGCAGCGGCACCTGCAGCAACAGGTGAAGGACCGGGGGTTGTGGGGTGCGTTCCTCGACCCGAAGCTCGGCGGCCCCGGCTTCGGCCAGCTCAAGCTCGCGCTGATGTCGGAGCTGATCGGCCGGGTGATGTTCTCGATGACGATCTTCGGCACGCAGGCGCCCGACAGCGGCAACTGCGAACTGCTGGCGCACGGCGCGACCGACGAGCAGAAGGCGAAGTGGCTCTACCCCAACCTGAACGGCGACCTGCGCAGCGCCTTCTGCCTCACCGAGCCGTTCTTCGCGGGCGCCGACCCCACCCGCATCGGCACCACCGCGGTCCTCGACGGCGACGAGTGGGTGATCAACGGGCACAAGTGGTTCGCGTCGAACGCGTCGATCGCCGACTTCCTGCTCGTGTTCGCCGAGACCAACCCGGAGCAGCGCCCGCACAAGCACGCGTCGATGTTCGTGGTGGAGCGGGGCACCCCGGGCTGCGAGATCGTGCGCGACGTGCCCACGATGTCGCACCCCGAGCCCACCTTCGGCAAGGTCGGCAACCACGCCGAGATCATCTTCCGCGACTGCCGCGTGCCCGCGTTCAACCTGATCGGCCGGCCCGGTGACGGGTTCGTGCTCGCGCAGCAGCGCCTGGGCGGCGGGCGCATCCACCACGCGATGCGCTGGATCGGCCAGGCCAAGCGCTCCCTCGACATCATGTGCGAGCGCGCGGTGTCGCGAGAGTCGCACGGGCGGCTGCTCGGCCAGCACCAGATGATCCAGGACTACATCGCCCGCTCGTACACCGAGATCGAGGCGGCGCGGCTCCTCACCTTCCGCACGGCGTGGAAGATGGACAAGGAGGGCGCGAGTGCGGTGCGCGCCGACATCTCGATGGTGAAGCAGCACGTGTCACGCGTCGTGCTCGACGTGCTCGACCGCACCATCCAGGTGTGTGGCGCGCTCGGCTACTCGGCCGACCTCCCGGTGGAGGCCTGGTACCGCAGCACCCGCTTCGGCCCGATCGGTGACGGCCCCGACGAGGTGCACCGCAGCGTGGTGGCCCGCACCCTGCTCAAGAACTACTCGCCGGTGGAGGGCTGGCCGACCGAGCACATCCCGTCGCGCATCCCCGCGGGGCGTGAGAAGTTCGCCGAGCTGCTCGCCGCAGCGCAGCGTGCCGCATGAGCGCGCCGACGTTCGACCTCACGGGCAAGGTCGCGATCGTAACCGGGGGCAGCAAGGGCCTCGGGCGGGCCATGGCGCTCGGGTTCGCCGAGCGGGGCGCCGACGTCGTGGTCGCGAGCCGCAAGCTCGAGCCGTGCGAAACGGTGGCGGCGGAGGTGCGGGCCCTCGGCCGGCGGGCGCTCGCGGTGTCGTGCCACGTGGGCGACTGGGCGCAGTGCGGGGCGTTGGTCGACGCGACGGTCGCCGAGTTCAGGCGCATCGACGTGCTGGTGAACAACGCGGGCATCGCGCCGGTGCCGCCGAACCTGCTCGGGGTCACCGAGGACCTGTTCGACAAGACACTCGCGGTGAACCTGAAGGGGCCGCTGCGCCTCACCGCGCTGGCCGCCGAGCACATGGCACCCGGCAGCACCGTGATCAACATCTCGTCGAAGGCGTCGACGCACCCGACCGCGTTCACCGTGGTCTACGCGGCGGCGAAGGCCGGGCTCAACGCGCTCACGAAGGCGAGCGCCGACGAGTTCGCACCGCGCGGCATCCGCGTGAACGCGATCATCTGCGGCATGTTCCACACCGACAGCTTCCACGCGTCGGTGCCGACGCCGGAGGCGATGGACGCGGTCGCGAGCCGCGTGGGCCTTGGCCGCATCGCCGACGCCGACGAGATCGTCGGGACCGCGCTCTATCTCGCGACCGACGCGTCGTCGTACCTCACCGGCCAGTGCATCACCCTTGACGGCGGCTCCTGACGAAGGCGCCGCCCATCAAGGGCGGTGGCGCAGCCTGATCGAGGCTGCGACCGACGAGGCCGCCGCCTGACTAGAGGCCGAGCGCGTCGATCTCCGCGTCGGTGAGGCCGGCCTCGCGCAGCACCTCGCGCGAGTGCTCGCCGTGGCCGGGCACGCCGCGCGCCTGCATGCGCGACGCGCCGTCGAAGTCGATCGGGCCGGCCACGCCCACGATGGTGCCCATGTCGCCGGGGCCCTCGACGTCGATGAGCACGTCCATCGCACGCGCCTGCTCCTGCTCGATCGCCTCCTCCACCGTGAGCACCGGCTCCCACCACATGCCCGCGTCGTCGAGCGCGTGGGCCCACTCCGCGAGGGTGCGCCCGGCGAAGATCTCGTCGAGCATCACGAGCAGCTCGTCGCGGTGCTCGCGGCGGTCGGCATGGGTCTCGAAGCGCGGGTCGGCGAGCCACTCCGGACGGTCGACGGCCACACAGAGGTTCGGCCAGTGCCGGTCGGGCTGCAGCGCGAGGCAGCCAGAGCCACTTGTCGTCGGCGGTCCGGTAGCAGTTGAACAGCACGTTCGACACCTCGCGGCGGCCGAACGGGAACCAGCGCCCGATGCGCTTCAGGTACGTGAAGTCCTGGCCGAGCGTGTACATGCCGGCGCGCAACAGCGACGTTCGACACGTGGCGCCCGCGCCCGGTGCGCTCGCGCTCGAGCAGCGCGGCGTTCACGCCCGCGACCAGGGCCATGCTCGTGGTGTGGTCGCCGTACCGCCGCGCAGGAGCGGTGGCTCGCCGTTCACCGCGTGCGCCATCGCCGCGCCGGAGCGGGCCCAGTAGCCGCCCATGTCGTAGCTCGGGCGGTCGCGGTCGGGGCCGCGCTCCCCGAACCAGGTGAGCGTCGCCACGACCAGGCGGGGGAACCGTTCGGTGAGCGACGCCGGGTCGAGGCCCCACGCGTCGAGGGTGGCCGGCCGCAGGTTGGTGACGAACACGTCGGCGGCGGCGAGGAGGCGGTCGAGGGCGGCGCGCCCGGCGTCGGTGCCGACGTCGAGCACCACGCTGCGCTTGCCCCGGTTGTCCATCTCGAACGGCGGATTGATGCCGGTGTCGCCGACCTGCGACGTGTGGCGCATCGGGTCGCCCCAGGGCGACTCGACCTTCACGACGTCTGCGCCCCAGTCGGCCATCACCGCGGCGACTGCGGGCCCGGCGACCCACGCGCCGAGCTCGACGACCCTGACGCCCGTGAGCGGTCCTGTGGTGCCGCTCATGTTCACTTGCCTCCGTGGGCGCGGGCGATGCCGTCGAGCACGTAGTCGACGTGGATGCGGAACAACGCGTCGGCCTCCTTGCGCGACAGCGGCGAGGGATCGCCGCCCGGTCGCTTGGACGAGCGGCGAGGCTGCCCGTCGTCGGTCCGGCCCTCGCCGACCATCACGTGGCCGACGGCCGTCCACACGAGCAGGCGCGTGGCCTGCACCGCCTCGTCGGTGGCGAAGCCCGCGGCGCGCATCGCCTCGACGAGCGGACGCGACGCCGCGACGAACGGTTCGCGCGTACCGCCACCCACGATGCGGCGCAGGTCTCGCGTGGAGTCGAGCGCGGCGACCAGTGCGAACGTCCACCGGCGCGCGTAGGCGCGCCAGTCTTCACGTGCGCGACGCCTCGGTGCGATGTCGCCGAGCAGTCGCTGCGCCATCGCGGCGAGGAGGTCGTCCTTGTTGCCGACGCGGCGGTAGAGCGGCACGGGTGACACGCCGAGCGCGGCCGACACCGTGCGCATGCTGACCGCGTCGAGGCCCTCTTCGCGCAGGATGACCAGCGCGGCGTCGACGATCTCGTCGGCATCGAGGTCGATCGCAGTGCGGCCCATGCCCGAGACGTTGTCAGAACTCGAGGGGTTCGTGCTCGATCTGCTCGACCAGCGCCTTGAGGCTGAGGTCGTCGATGCCCCGGCGCACCCGCACCTCGTAGAACAGGAACATCAGCAGAGCGGCGGTGCCGGCGCCGGCGATGGAGCCGTACTCGACCCGCCGGAACAGGTCGTGGGTGGAGAAGGCGGTCACGACCACGAACGAGGCCACACCGGCCACCCAGCACAGCGCGACCTTGCCCAGCTCGCTGAGGGCGATGAGGCCCTGCGAGATCGTGAGGGCGAGGATGAACAGCGCACTGCCGAGCGCGAGCAGGGTGAGGTCGACGTTGTCGAGCTCGAACTTCGAGCCGAACAGCAGGTGGCCGAGCGACGGGCCGATGGTGGCGCCGCCCACGACGCCGAGCGCACCGATGCCGCACACCACGAACATGAGCTGGCGCATGCCGTGGCGGAACTCCTCGTTGTGGCCCGCGCTCACCTGCTTGGCGAGTCCCGGCAGCAGCGCCGCCTGCACGGCCTGGAAGAGCACGATGGGCAACCGCGACAGGAACAGGCCCACGATGAAGTCGGCGACGATGGTCTTCTGCGACGGCTCGGCGAGGATCTGCACGCCGAGGAACGGCGCGTAGCTCAGCACCTGTGCGAGCAGCGAGCCCGCGAGCAGCAGCCCGAGGTTGGTGGAGAGCTCCGACCACGGCGACTCGGGGCCGGGCTCCATCAGCGGGGGTGCGCTGCGGATGGCGATCCACGTGGCGAACGCGGGCGGGATGGCGAGACAGAGGCCGTACCCGACCGGGTTGGTGGACCCCATCGCCGCGAGCACGATGCACGGCAGCAGGCGGATGATTCCCTCTGCGCCCATGCTGACGCCGTAGGCCTTGAACGCGCCCACGCCGGCGAACGCGCCGCGCGCGAGCAGTTCGAACCCGAAGGTGAACAGCGAGATCACCAGGCACAACAGCAGGCCGTAGCGCCCGGCGAACAGGTTGTCGACCAGCGGCGTGAAGACAGCCGCGAGGAGGGTGAGCACGCCGAGGCCGGTGGCGGCGATCAGGCCGATGATGCCGGCGCGGCGGATGACCGGGCCGCCGCCGATGTCGTGCGCGCGCCGTGCCGCGAGGGCGCGGCCGACCTCCTGCTCGACCGGCAGGAAGATGCCGGGCGCGAGCACGAACACGAACACCCAGAGCGCGTTGAGCGCGCCGTAGTCGGGCTTGCTGAGCCCGCGGAACGCCAGGATCTGGAAGAGGTACGAGGTGACGCCCGAGACCGCGAGGCCCACGCCGACGACGAAGGTGCCCTCCGGCAGCGGCAGGGCGGCGATCAGCTCCTGGGCCCGCTGTCGCGCGGAGGGCGACGGGGCCGGGGACGGGCTGGGATCGGGAGTCGGGGTGTCGGCGTCGGTCACGGTGCGTGGGGTGGGTGGCGCCCTCAGAGGTTACGCAGCGGGCGGCTCCGCCCCGGTATCCGGTCAGCCCACGCCCTGGACCGACGCGGCGGCGAGCGCCCGCTGGACGGCCCGCCCCACCAGCGGCGCGACCACGTCGGACGACTCGTTGGTGAAGTGGGCGCCGTCGGCGCGCAGGGCCGGGTCGGCCACGCCGCCGGGGCACAGCGTCGCGTCGAGGTCGAGGATCGTCGCGCCCTCGAGGGTGGCGGCCCGCTCCCACGTGTCGGCGACGGCCTTGCGCCGGGCCGGGTCGAGCCGCTCGGCCAGCTGCGGGTCGCTGTTCATGACGTTGTTGTCGCCCCAGCACGGAGGCTTCACCGCGACCACGACCGCGCCCGTCGCGCCGAGCTCCCGGAACAGGAGGCGGACGTCCTGGAGGTAGTGCTGCTCCCATGCCGCGTCGCCCGGGCGCAGGACGGTGCCGTCGGGCAGCACGACGTCGAACACGTCCCACGCGCCGGCCATGGCGACCACCGCGTCGGGGTGGAACTCCTGCACGTCGGCCGCCCATTGCGACTGCCAATACCCCGCGCCGCCGCACTTGTTGTCGAGGTCGTTGCCGTCGACGCGGAACGTCGCGAACGAGATGATGGGGCAGCCGAGGATGGAACGGTCCCAGACCGCGAACCCCGGCAGGTGCGAGATCCCGTGCTGACCGGGCTCCGCGTGCACGCCCTGCGCGAGGGTTGCGCCCTGCGAGTCGCCGACGACGAGCAGCTTCACCGGCGGTGCGGTGGTGCTGGTGGTCGGCCCGGTGGCGGCCGTGGACGGCGCGGTGGCCGGCTTCGTGGTCGGGACGGTGGGCGGTCCGGCGGAGTCGGCGACCTGGCCGATGCGCCCGTCGAGGGCAGGCTGCGCGCCGACCGTCGCGCCGAACACGCCGACGCCGAGTGCGATCACCATCGCGCCGGCCACGACGCCCGCGAGTCGCGGCGAACGCAGGCGGATGCCCTTGCGGATCGGTTCGTCGACGAGCACGTGGGTGCCCCAGGCCAGCAGGACGACAGCCGCGAGCCGGACCGACAGCAACGTGCCGCCGGTGAGCCCCGTCCGGTCGGGGGTGAGCACGAGGTAGGTGGGCCAGTGCCACAGGTACATCTCGTACGAGATGCCGCCGACCCAGCGCACCGGTGACCACGAGAGCGCGGTGCCGAGGACGCCGGTGGCGGGTTGCACGAGGCGCCACAGCACCACGCAGGTCGCCACCGAGTAGAGGAGCAATCCGTAGCGGCCGTAGAAGAAGTCGTGGATGCCGGTGGCGTCGTTCGCGAACCAGGGGGCCACGACCACCAGGAGGCACAGCGGTGACGCGATCGTGAGCGCGACGCGCGCGAGCCGCGACCGCAGCGGCCCGTGCACGAGCACGATGACGGACAGCACCGCGCCGGCGAGCATCGCCTGCGCGCGCGTGTCGGTGCCGTAGTACACGCGTGACGGGTCGGTGCCGGGGGTGTAGAGGTGGACCATCCACACCGCCGACGCGATCGATCCGACGAGCGCAACCGCGCCGACCGCGAGGTACGACGCGGTCGTCCCGAACCGACGACGGCACAGCAGGAGCACGCCGAGCACGATCGGCGGCCACAACAGGTAGAACTGCTCCTCGACCGCGAGCGACCAGAGGTGGAGCACCGGCGACGGGGTCGTGAACGACGAGAAGTACGACTGGCCCGACCAGATGAAGTGCCAGTTCACGACGTACCCGAGCGATGCGAGCATGTCGCCGCGGAGCTTGTCGAGGCCGAGCGACGGCGCGAGCAGCGCCGCGTAGACCAGCACCGCGGTGAGGACGACGAACAACGCGGGGAGCAGTCGGCGCGCACGACGGGCCCAGAACGAGCCGAGGGCGATGCCGCCCCTGCGGTCCCACTCGCGCAGGAGCAGCCCGGTGATGAGGAATCCCGACAACACGAAGAACGTGTCGAGGGACAGCACGCCGCCGGCCGTGAAGTAGCCGGCGTGCACGCTGATCGCGAACCAGATGGTGAAGCCGCGCCAGCCGTCGAGCGCGGGCCAGTGCGGCCGGGCCTGGCGGGAATGGGCGACTTCGGGCGCGGTCACGCGGCGACCTGCCGGAGGCGGGGGACGGGACGGTCCACCGTAGCGAGAGTCGCGCCGGTGCGACACGCGCCCCGGATGCGACGAATGCGAGGGGTGTGCTCAACGAACGACGGCATCGAGCCACTCCTCCAGTGCGGCGAGGTCCACATGGTCGCGGTCGAGGTTGTGGCCGGCGTCCACCACGTGCAGCTGGACCGCCGAACCCACGCCGAGGGTGTCGCCGCGAGCCGCGGCCCAGCGCAGCGCGATCGGGACGCCCTGCGTCGCGGCCGGCGCGAGCGTGTCGTTCGCCCCGTACACGAGGTACGCCGGCGGTGCCCCCGCGCCGAGATGGGTGGCGGGCGAGGCCTCGGCGGCGAGCGCGGTGTCGCAACTGGTGGACTCGGTCGTGGGGCAGGCCAGGAACGTGGTGAGCGAGGCCTCCGCCATCTCGTTGTCCTCGTCGACGAAGGTGACCAGGTCGGTGGGGGCCACGAAGGCCATCACCCCTTGCACGTCCGGTGACACGGACTGCAGGTCGGCCGGGAGATCGGCTGCCGTGTAGCGCCCCGGCGCGGCCGCCGCGAGGAGCGCGAGGTGTCCGCCGGCGGAGGCGCCGGCGAGCACGATGCGATCGGGATCCACACCGAGCGCGCCGGCGTCGGCGCGCACGAAGCGCACCGCTCGGTCGACGTCTTCGACCGAGGCCGGGAACGCGTCGGTGACGGTGCCGTCGTCGGCGCGGCTCGCGAGCCGGTAGTCGACCGCGACGGCGACGCCGCGGTCGACCTGGTCGAGCACGAAGTCGGCACGTACTGGTGCGAACCCGCGATCCAGCCGCCCGAGTGCAGGTAGAGCACCACCGGGAAGGAACCGTCACCCTCGGGCAGGTAGAGGTCGATCTGCTGCAGGGGATCGGGCCCGTACGGGAGGTCGCCGATCGTGGGCCGCGTGGTGTTCACGGTGGTGACGGGAGGGGTCGAGACCGCCGTGGTCGTCTGGTTGCAGGCGGGGAGCGCGGAGCGGCCATGATTGCGACGATCGACAGTGCCGCGACCGTCGCGATCACCTTCGGCGAGTGGAGGTCTCGGCCGACGACTCGGTGGAGACCGGTGGCGCGCACTGCGCCATGGCACACCTCGGACTGAGGCTCTGTTCCCATGGTCGGCCGCTGCGCTCGGCCGAGCCAGAGAAGACCCCGTTCCGCCCGGCATCGGTGGAACGGGGCGTCAGGGTGCGGTGGCGGTGTCGCTGCCCCCCACGACATCGCGCTCGCGCTGCGAGTGGATCAGGCCGACCTCGCTGGTGAGGAGGAAGGTCACGACCGTCGCGAGGAGTGTGGTGGGGAGCAGGCGGATGCCCGCCATCCCGCTCACAACCAGCGTGGAGCCGAGCGGCGTCTTGGTGACCCCGGCGTTGCTCGCGGCCATGAGCGCGGCGACCATCACCGCTTCGTCGGCCCCGGGCGCGACGAGGTGGAACGCCCGGCCCAGGCACGCGCCCACGAAGAACAACGGATGATGAAGCCGCCGCGCCATTCCGACGACAACGTCACCGACGTTCCTGCGAGCTTCGCGAGCGCGGCGAGGAGGAAGAACGCGACGGTGCCGCCGTGCTTGTCGAGGATCTCGCCGAGCTGCGCCTCGCCGAACGTGAGCGAGTACGCGGACGCGAGGCCGAGCGCGGCCAGGAGCAGGCCGCCCGTGAACGGCCGGGCGACGGCAGGCAGGCGCCGGCAAGCACGATCGGAGGAGCGAGCAGAGCAGCGTGAACGCGATCGCGACGGCCGCCGAGCACGCCGGCCACGAGGGCCCAGCCGAGATCGCCCACGTGCAGCGTGCCCGGCGCGGTAGCCAGACGGCGAGCCCGGCGCCCGTCGCGACCACGTACACGCACTCAGCCTGAGAGGGAGCCCACGACCGCGGGCATGATCGCCTCGTAGTACTGCAGGCCACGCCGGTGCAGCAGCTCCAGCGCGAACACGGCCGCGCCGAGCGGAGCGCCGGGAACAGCACGGTGAAACCGGCGGCCATGGCGATGGTGAGCACGCGACTCGCGCAACTGAGCCCCGCACGTTTCGCGGTGTGCGACGCGAGCGTGCCCGTCGTCTGCAAATGAGTGGCGCCTCGGGTCCCATCGCGCCACCCGCGGCGATGCACAACCAAGACGCGGGAGCAGCGTCCGCAGCCGGCGCATGCCGGTGGCCGTGCCGGAGACGTGGATGTTGTCGACCATCAGTTCGACATCACCCGGTGAGCCGACGTAGCGGGAGAGGAGGCCGACGACGAGGCCGACCCCGCCCAGGATGGCGAATCCGATCGCGCCACCCAGTGCGTGGGCCACAGCACGTGCTGGAGCAGGTGCAACACCAGGAGGAACAGTGCGCCCACGATCGCACACCACACCGGCGAGCACCACGAGGCCCACGACGCGGCCTTGCCGAGGAACAGGCCGTCGAGCATGCGGCCGACGCGAGGCGAACTGTTCAGCACGAATAGATCGTACTACGATCTATTTTCGGATGACCACGACGCCGCTCAAGCACCCGTGACCTCACCGACCGCGACTACGAACACCTGCTGGAATCCCGCACGGGGCTGCGCCGGTTCCTGCGGTGGAGCGAGGAGCAGGCCTGGTCGGCGGGGTTGACCGCCGCAGCACCAACTGCTGCTCGCGGTGCGGGGTCATCCTGGCCTGCACGCGGCGACGGTCGGTGACGTCGCCGAATCCCTGCTGCTGCGGCACCACAGCGCAACCGAACTGGTGGACCGAACGGTCGCCGGTGGCTGGTTGCGGCGTGCGCGACGCCGACGACCACCGCGTGGTGCGACTTCGAGCTCACGGTCGGCGGTGCCGGCCGCACGCTCGCGCGACCGAGTGCACCGTACCTCGGCGAGCTCGAGCAGCTGCGCGGGTTGCCCGGCGCCTGGACGGGCGGGCCGTCCGGGTCAGTCGAGCGGTGGTGCGGGGCCGACGTCGTCGTCGGTGGGACTGAGCGAGGTCGCGGGCGATCCCCATGGACGCGCTGCACGCGCTGACCGACGCCCGGCCCATCACCAGCGAGGCCGCCACCGCCGCGAGCAACGCGGGCACCACGAACCCGGGTCGCCCCGACGCCTCGGCCACGAGCATCACCGCGGCGAGCGGCACGCGGTAGCCGGCGCCGAGGAACGCGGCGACCCCGATGATCACGAACAGCGTGCTCTTCGAGTCGCCGGTGACCTCGGCGGTGATCCGCCCGAGCAACGCGCCGGCCACGACGAGCGGGATGAACAGGCCACCGACGCCACCACCCGCCACGGTGGCCGCGGTGGCGAGGCAGCGCAGCACCAGGATCAGCACGAGCACCCCGATGGCGTGCTCGGTGGTCGCCCACTCGATCGTGGCGTAGCCGACGCCGAGCGTGACCGGTCGTCCCGTGACCTGCCACGCGATCGCGAAGATCGCCGCCATCGCGAGACCGCCGGCGAGCACGTGCACGAGCGGTGGGGTACGGGCCGGGATGCTCTTCGCCTGGCGGACCAGCCACGCGAACGCGCGTGCACAGAGACCGGCGGCGGCACCCAGCACCACCGCGCCGGCGAGGTCGGTGAACGAGAACGGTGCGCTGCCGCGGACGTTGAGCAGGGTGTCGGTGCCGTTCACCGCCACGAACGCGAGGTAGCTGCTCGCGGACGACACGAGCGCGGGCAGCAACATGCGCCGCGCGAGGTCTTCCTGGTACGGGACCTCGAGCGCGAACACCACGCCGGTGGCCGGGGCCTTGAAGATCGCGGCGACGCCCGCGGCGGCGCCCGCCACGAGCAGCACGCGTCGCGACGATCCCGCGGTCATCGAGGGGAAGCGTCGCTGGAGGAACGTGCCGATCGACGCGCCGAGGTAGAGCGACGGGCCCTCCATGCCCATCGCGCCGCCGGAGCCGAGTGTGGCGATCGCAGCCAGCATCCGCCCGGGCACCTCGCGGAGGCGCAGCGGACGTTCCGTGTCGTGGTAGGCGACGATGTAGAGGTCGGCCGTCGCGGGGCTGTCGGTGCGCCCCACGAAGCGCAGCGCCGCCCACGCGACCGCGAGGCCGACGAGGGGCACGAACGCCAGCACCCAGGGCGACAGTTCGAGCAGGTGCTCGAGCATGCCGTCGACGACGAGGCGTTCGAAGCCCGCGACCGCGAAGCCGGTCACGACGCCGGTGACGGCGGCGAGCACCACGACGTCGCGCGACCGTCGCGCGAACTCGCGGAACTCCTCGGTGGTCTGGTGGAACCGCATGGCCGCACGAGTATGCCCCGTTGCGGTCATCCGATCGGGATGATCCACCCGTTGCGGGCCGCGGGTCCGCACAATGGTCGGAGCGGCGGACGGGAGGTCCACCGCACGGAGCGGGGAGGTGTCACATGGCCGAACCCACCGTCAAACGGGGGACGGGCTGGATCGTCTTCGCCGGAGTGCTCATGGTGCTCGCCGGCGGCAACATGTTCATCAACGGCCTCTGGGCGTTGCACACCAACACCCAGGTCGCGAACAGCTTCAAGGGCCAGCTGCTCTTCAGCGACAACAACCTCGACACGTGGGGCTGGATCTACGTGATCGTGGGCCTCGTCGTGCTGCTCGCGGGGCTGTGCGTGTTCGCGCGGCAGCACTGGGCCGTGAACGTCGGTGTGGTCGTCGCGTTGATCCAGGCGATCTTCGCCTTCTTCTGGATCTTCACCGGCAACTGGCCGGCGGCGGTCGTGGTGATCGCCATCGACCTGCTGATCATCTACGGCCTCACCACCTACGGCGAACGCTGACGCGTCCGTCGATCGCGTGCCTCGTGGGCGGCCGCGTCAGCGGTCGCCCACGAACGCGCGGACCTCGATCGGCAGGGTCGTCGCGGTCTGCGCCTTCCGGGCCCACTCGAGCGCGGTGGCGTCGTCCGGTGCCGCCACGATGCAGATCCCGCCGAGGTACTCCTTCGTCTCGGCGTACGGGCCGTCGCTCACCACTTCCGGCCGCACCACACGCGACGTGCCGAGGGCCTCGAGACCCCCGGCGTACACGAACGCGTCGGCGGCGTGGAGCTCGGCGTGGAACGCCTCGAGCCGTCGTCCGATCTCGGCCATCTCGGCGGGCGGCGGGGGCGTGCCGTCGGCGGGCTGCAGGACGCTCAACAGGTAGTGCTTCACGGGGTGCTCCTCGGATCTGCGGTCGCGGTCGTCATGACGACGAACGGGCCGACCCGCGATCGACACGCCGACGGTAATCTGCGGCCACTCCTGCGGACCCCCGCGGGCCGGCCGACGGAGGGAACGGCATGACTCATCCCGCGGTGTGGGCCGTCGAGCAGCACGCGGCGCGCTGGAACGCGCAGGACCGCACGGCCTGGTTGGAGCTGTTCGCCGACGACGTCGTCTTCGAGGACCCGGTCGGCAAGGCGCCCAAGCTCGGTCGGGTCGCGGCCGAGGGCTCGTGGGACAACTCGTTCACCGAGGGTCGGGTCTGGACCCTGCACCCGCAGCGGGTGATCCCGGGTGCGAACGAGGCCGCGGTCATCATGCGCAACCGGGGCGTGCTCCACGGCAAGGACGTCGAGCTCGAGGGCATCGAGATCTGGAAGGTCGACGACGCCGGCAAGGTGGTGCACGTGCGCGCCTTCTTCGAGCAGCCCACCGACTTCGAGCTCAACCCGTTCTTCGTCCCGGAGGACTGACCCGCGGGTGGCGCCGCCGGAACACGTACGCGGCGAGCAACCCCGTGGGGATCGGGAACCAGAACGTGAGCAGCCGGTACACGAGCGTGGCGACGAGCGCGTCGCCGGTGGAGATGCCGGCCAGCGCGAGCGTGCCCGCGAGGCCCGCTTCCACGAAGCCGAGACCTCCCGGGGTGAACGGCAACAGGCCGAGGAGCGATCCGGCCACGAACGCGAGCAGCACGAGCGCGGGGCTCGGTGGACGCGCCCAGGCCGTAGAGCGTCGCGACCAGCACCGTACTCGAGGAGCCAGCGCAGCACCGGCGCGCCGACGGCGAGCCGCCATCGCGGACTGAGCTGCTCGCGGATCCGGTCGCGGCTCTCCAGGAGGCGCTCGCCCAGCGACCGGCCCGACGCGTGCGCGGGCTCGTCGCGGTGGAAGCGGTGGCGCCAGCGGGTGACCAGCTTGCCGACCGTGAGCAGCGGTCGGTCGGACGCGAACATCGCCACACCGATCGCGGCCATCAGGAGGAAGACCGGGATCGCGAGCCACAACGTCGCGAGGAGGTCGTTCGGGATCGCCACGCCGGCCACGACGAACGGCAGCGCGAACACGGGGAGGGCAACGATCGACGCGGTGCTCAGCACCGACTGCGCGGTGAGCGCGGTCGCCGCGTACGCGGTGTCGAACCCGGCATCGTGGAGCATCGTCGTCTGCAGCGCGGTACCGGTGGCGCCGCCTCCGGGGGTGATGCGGTTGAACGCATTGCCGGCCAGCTGCGTGTTGATCACGGAGAACCAGTCGTGGGTGCCCAGCGCGACCGCCTGCACCAACCACACACAGGCGAACGACCCGACCGCGAAGGCCACGGCGGGGAGGAGCCACAGCGGTTCGACGTCACCGAGCCGGTCGTAGGCGGCGAACACCTCGGCGATGCTGGGCGCGAACACGTAGAGGCACAGCGCGGTGACCGCGAGCAGTGCGAGTCGGCCCTTGGAGAAGGGGAAGCGGCGGCGGGTGTCTTCCTGCACGGTGTCATACATCTTCGTCGCTCCCGACGGTCGACTGTTCGACCGCCGCCACCTCGGCGGGGTAGTGCTTCGTGGCGAGGAGCAGGAGGACACCGCTCACGGCGAGCCCGGGCAGCAAGGCGAGGAACGCGAGTTGGACGCCGTTGGTCCCGTCGCCCAGGTTCTGCGAGAGCACGCCGAACACCAGCGGCGCCGCCGCCTGGGCGAGCACCCGGGCCAGCAGGCGGACGCTTTCGGCGCGGCCGCGCAGCTGCGGGTGCACGACGTCGAGGCGCGCCGCCTCGAGCGGGGCGATCGGCGCGGTGAGCAGCGCACCGCAGCACACGAGGAACGGCAGCGCGACGAGCAAGGACGACGTGAGGAACACCGGCAGGAACGCGATCGACACCACGAGGTAGCTCCACGCGCCGACGTGCAGCCGGGCGGTCAGCACCCCGCGCTCGAGCAACCGGTCGCCGAGACGCCCGCCGAGCAGCACGCCCACGAAACCGCCGATGCCGACCACGGGAATGAGCAGCGCCGCCGTCGAGGCGCTGAGGTCGAACTGCTCGACGAGGAACAGGACGCCGAACACCTGCAGCGCGGCGAAGAAGAACTCCGCCATCACCGACGCCGCGATCACCATCACGACCGTGCGCACCCGCATCACGTAGGCGAGGGCTTCGGGCAACGGCGTCTCCGACTGGTCGCCCTGCAGCACGATCTCGTCCGGAGGCTCGGCTTCGGTCTGCTCGACGAGATCGTGCAACACGCCGGGTGCGTCGAGCTCCTGCTCGCCCGGTGCGTCGCCCGGTTCGCCCTCTCCGCCGCGCACGGGCTCCGGGACCCGCGAGACCCGCCACGCCACGTACACGCCGAGCAGCGCGAGCGCGGCGAACACGGCGCGCCACGAGAGCGAGAGGAGCACCCCCGCGACGACGAATCCGGCACCGGCGCCGATGAGCTCCCCGCTCTTCACCCAGGAGAGGGCGCGTCCGCGTTGGTCGGGCGTCACGAGGTCGCCGATGATCGACGTGACCGGTGGGCCGCCGGCTGCGGTGACCACGCCCAGCAGGACGCGGGCGCCGAACAGCACCGCAAAGGTGGCGGCCGCCGCCGCGATGCCGGAGGCGGCGGCCCAGATGACGACCGCGACGGCGATCAGCGCGACGCGGCGGACCCGGTCGGTGAGGATGCCGATCGGCAACGTCGCCAGCGCGCCGACGATCGCGAACGCGCTGGCGAGGAGCCCGATCTCGGTGTTGCCGATGTGGAACTCACGCTCGAGCACCGGTGCCAGCGCACCGACCGCGGTGCGGTCGGCGGCGTCGAGCGCGAGCACGGCCGCGAGCGCGACCAGCGTGGACCGCAGTGCGCGGTCGCGCAGCGGATCGTCGGTGTGCCGGTCGAGAGATGGCGATGCCCCGTCCACGGCGGGGAGGATTCCCCTCCCGCGGACGGGGCACGCACGGAGTAACCGCGGTCGGCCGAGGTTCGGCCGACCGTCAGCAGGGATCAGCCGAGGATCTTGGCCTTGGCGGCCGCGAACTCCTCGTCGCTCAGGATGCCCTGCGAGTGGAGCTCGGCGAGCTTCTGCAGCTGCTCGATGGTCTCGTCGCCGGCCGACTCGGCGGCGGGGGCGGCGACCGGCGCGGGCGCCGGCTGCGGGGCGACCTGCTGCTGGTAGGCGGCCTCACGCTCGGCGTAGATCTGCGCGTCGCGGTCGGCGTACTTCTCGGCCTGTCGGCGCTGCACCCGGCCGGAGACCGCAGTGGCGGTACCGGCGATGACAGCGGTGCGGGCAACTCCTCGGAGCAAACCGGGCATGTTCGATCTCCTTCTCAGGCCTCGAGGGCGTCGAGCACTTCCATGACGACGTCGGCGGGGATACGGGCACTCGCGACCACCTGGGCGTCGGCGTTCATCACCGCGGCGATGAACGGGATGGCCCACGTGTTCTCGTAGACGATCACGGCGGCGGCGGTGCCGGGCAACATCGCGTTCGCGGCCTCGGCGAGGTCGTCGTCGCCGAGGAGACCCGACGACGCGCCGGCGAAGGCGACGAAGCCGCCCAGCTCCTCGGCGCCGAGATCGGCGATGTCGATGCCCGAGAAGGTGCCGTCGGCTTCCTTCTTGATCACGAGCAGGTCCCAGATCCGGACCGTGCCCGCCTCCACGAGGTCGAGCATCGCGGCGGCGGCCGCGCCGTTCATGTTGGCCGGGTCGAATTCGATGATGACGAAGTCGATCGGACCGTGCACCTGGATCTCTGACATGTGGCCTCCTCGCGCGGCTGTTGCGCGGCCAAGGTAGACGATGGCAGCCGAGACGGCTTCACCCCGATGAGATGACGTCCAGGGGCGGCGGGTCGCTCTCGCGGCTGCGAGACTCGCGGCCGTGGACGGGCGACAGGTGGTGGAGCGCTATGTGCCGGGGGTGCGGGTCGCGCGCGCCTACCAGCGCCGCTGGGCGCGCCCCGACGCAGTCGCCGGCCTCGTGTTGGCCGCGATCCTCGTGCCGCAGGGCATGGCCTACGCGGAGCTCGCGGGCCTCCCGCCGGTCACCGGCCTCTACACCACCATCGCGTGCCTGGTGGGCTACGCGATCTTCGGGCCGTCGCGGGTGCTGGTGCTCGGGCCCGACTCGTCGGTGTCGCCACTGATCTTCGCCGCGATCGTCCCGCTCTTCGTCGCCGGCGACGCGGGCGCGGCGATCGCGCTCGCGGGGATGCTCGCGATCCTCGTGGGGCTCGTGGAGGTCGGGCTCGGCGTGTTCAAGCTGGGCTTCGTCGCCGACCTGCTGTCGAGTGAGGTCCAGGTCGGTTACATGAACGGCCTCGCGATCACCATCATCGTGGGTCAGCTGCCGAAGCTGTTCGGCTTCTCCACCGACGCCGACACGTTCTGGGACGAGCTGTACGAGTTCTTCACCCACCTCGACGAGACCAAGGCCGCCGCGCTCGCCATCGGGGTGGGCGTGCTGGTGATCCTGTTGGTGTTGCCGCGGATCAACCGCCGCATCCCGGCGGTGCTCGTGGCCGTGGCCGCGGCGACGGTGATCTCGGCCGCCTTCGGACTCGCCGACGAGATCAAGACGGTGGGCACCCTCCCGCAGGGTGTACCGACTCCTTCCCTGCCGTGGACGCAGTTGTCCGACGTGGGACCGTTGCTGCTCGCGGCGATGGGCATCGTGCTCGTGTCGCTCACCGACACCATCGCGACCGCGTCGAGCTTCGCGGCGCGCCGCGGCGACGAGCTCGAACCGAACCAGGAGATGATCGGCATCGGTGCGGCGAACATCGCCGCGGGCTTCTTCCAGGGCTTCGCGGTGTCCACGAGCGGCTCGCGCACCGCGGTGGCCGAGCAGTCGGGCGCGAAGTCGCAGGTGTCCAACCTCGTGGGCGCGGGGCTCGTCGTGCTGCTCCTGCTGTTCTTCAACGGCCTGCTCGCCGACCTGCCCCAGTCGGCGCTCGCCGGTGTGGTGATCGCCGCCGCGCTCTCGCTCGTGAACGTGCGCGACGTCGTGCGCTACTGGAAGGTGCGCAAGTCGTCGGTGCTGCTGTCGCTGACCGCGACCGTCGGTGTGATCGTGCTCGGTGTGCTCGAGGGCATCGGTCTCGCCATCTTCCTCGCGGTGTTGCTGTTCTTCCGGCGGAGCTGGTGGCCGCACGGCGCGGTGCTCGGCCGGGGCGACGGCGTCGACGGCTGGCACAACGTCGACCAGTTCGACGACCTCACCGAAGTGCCGGGCGTGCTCGTGTACCGCTGGGAGGCGCCGCTGTTCTTCGCCAACGCCGGCTCGTTCCGTCAGCAGATCCGCAAGTTGGTCAAGGAGCGGCAACCCCGCTGGGTCGTGCTGCAGTGCGAGGCGATCACCGACATCGACGTGACGGCGGCGGCGATGCTCGAGCAGCTCGACGCGGAGCTCAACGCCGAGGGTGTGCACATCGCCTTCGTGGAACTGCGCACACGGCTGCAGGACCTCATGCAGCGTCACGGCCTCTTCGAGACCCTGGAGCGCGACCACTGCTACCCGTCGATGGAGGCCGCGCTCGCGGCGATCGGCGGCGACGCATCGGCGCCGTGATGGTTACTGTGCGCCGATGATCCCGCCCAAGCCGACACCCGACGACGCCTTCTTCTGGGAGGGCGCCGCCGCCGGCAAGCTGCTCGTCCGCGCGTGTGCCTCGTGTGGGCGCATCCAGCACCCGCCGTCGCCGATGTGTCCCGTGTGCCACTCGACCGCGTGGACGGAGCGTGACCTGAGCGGACGGGGCACGGTGCACAGCTGGATCGCGTCGCACCATCCCGGCCGGCCCGACGAGGAGCCGCGGGTCGTCATCCTGGTGGAGCTCGACGAAGGCATCCGGATGGTGTCGAACCTCGTGGGGGTGGCACTCGACGAGGTGCGCAACGAGATGCCGGTGCAGGTGTGCTTCGTCGACACCGACGGCTTCACGATGCCGCAGTTCGAGCGGGCGGAGGTGACGGCGTGAGCGTCGTGCGCAGGGCGGCGATCGTCGGGGTCGGCCAGACGGAGTTCTCCAAGAACTCCGGGCGCAGCGAGCTCCAGCTCGCGTGCGAGGCGGTGCGCGCCGCGATCGCCGATGCCGGGCTGCAGCCCGCCGACGTCGACGGGCTCGTCACGTTCCTGCAGGACACCAACGACGAGCTCGGCGTGATGCGGGGCGTCGGCATCCCCGAGGTGCGGTGGACGTCGCGCACGCCCTTCGGCGGCGGTGGCGCGTCGGCGACGATCGAGCACGCGGCCGCCGCGGTCGCGTCCGGTGCCGCCGACGTCGTGGTGGTGTACCGCGCGTTCAACGAGCGGTCGGGTCACCGGTTCGGCCAACCCGGTGGCCAGGTGTCGGCGCCCGTCATGAACCTGCACATGCCGTTCGGGCTCGACACGCCGGCGAAGATGTACTCGCTGTGGTTCCAGCGCTACATGCACGTGTACGGGCTCACCAACGAGGACTTCGGCCGCTACTCCGTGGTGGCGCGCAAGCACGCGGCGACCAATCCGAACGCCTGGTTCTTCGGCAAGCCGATCACGCTCGACGACCACCAGGCGTCGCGCTGGATCGTCGAGCCGATCCTGCGGCTGCTCGACTGCTGCCAGGAGAGCGACGGTGGCGTCGCGATCGTCGTCACCACGCCCGAGCGCGCACGCGACTGCGCGCAGACCCCGATCGTGGTGAGCGCGGCGACGCAGGGCAACACGATGGACGGCGAGGTGCTGTTCAACTACTACCACGACGACATCACGACGTTCCCCGAAGCGGAGTACTGCGCGCGCCAGCTCTACGGCGACGCGGGATTGTCGCCTGCCGACATCGACGTCGCGATGATCTACGAGAACTTCTCGCCGGTGGTCTTCTACCAACTCGAGTCGTACGGTTTCTGCGGTCGGGGCGAGGCGAAGGACTTCATCGCCGACGGGCAGATCGAGGTGGGTGGCGCCACGCCGGTGAACACCAACGGCGGGCTGCTCGGTGAGGCGTACATCCACGGGATGAACAACCTGATCGAGGGCGTGCGCCAGCTGCGCGGGCAGTCGTGCAACCAGGTGCCCGACGCGCAGCACGCGCTCGTCGCCGCCGGCCGCAGCGCGGTGATCCTGGAACGCGGTTGACGCTGGGGGAGCGCCGCTTCCGCGGCGGTTTCGTCCTCGTGCACAACCCTGGGTGAGGGGCCTCCGTGGCAGACTCGTGGCGTGGGCAGGCAGTGGGAGCAGACGAAGCGATTTCGTGAGCACCCATTCCTGTCGGCCATTCCGTTCGCGATCGGGATCGGTGGGATGTCACTCGCTGCCGCGACCGATCGCGTCGGTGTCGCGGTGGCGATCGGTGTCGGTGCATGGCTGATCCTCGGGATCTTCTGGAGCATCCCGGCGGTGTGGCGGTGGGTCGCCGAACGTGACTCCTGGTCGGAGGAACGTCCCGACTTCCTCGCACACAGCCCGAAGCCGGTCGAGCCGGACGGTGACGCGGGCTCCTCCGGGTGACCTCCGGCCCTTGAGCTGTGCGGTGAATGGCGCACTCTTGGGACATGGCGACCGAAACGACGGCCCAGAAGGCGCCGCGCCTCCCTCCGCAGTGGTTCATGCGGTGGTTCTGGCGCAACCATCGTCGGGTGTACCGGGTCACCGGGGGCCGGTTCGGTCTGTGGCGGCCGACCGACCAGCGCTGGGGTGCGATGCGGGTACGGGCCGTGGGCCGGCGGAGTGGCGAGGAACGACCGGTCATGGTCGGGTACTTCGAGGACGGCGAGAACCTGGTCGTCATGGCCATGAACGGGTGGCGCGCCCCGGATCCGCAGTGGTGGCTGAACGTGCAGGCCCACCCCGACGTGGTGGTCGACACGAAGGACGGGCCACGTGACGTGCATGCCCGCGCCGCCGCGGGTGAGGAGTGGGACCGGCTGTGGGCGCGTTGGTGCGCGTACGACGGCAACCTCGACGCGGTCGCGGCGCGCCGCCCCGGTGGGACGGCGATCGTGGTGTTCGAACCGCGGTGATGACGTCACACGCGTGAAACGCGCGCGGCGGTAGCGTCGTCGCCATGACCATCGACGTCGTCGAGCTCGCCGGGATCTGTGGTGTCGTGCCGCCGAGCACGCCCGATCCGTCGGCGATCCCGGATCTCGTCGGGGAGCACGGCGCCGCGGTGCTCTCGGGCGCCGGCACCACCGAAGCCGTTGCATCCGAGATCGCGCGCCGCACCTACGGCGACCGGCTCGTCGCCGCCGCGCACCCGATCCCGGTGACCGACGGCGGCGGCAAGGACCGTCGCCTCGACGAGGACGCCATGCGGCGCATGCTGCCGCTGCACACCGACGGCTTCGCATACGGCGCGAGCGCGCCCGACATCTTCTTCCTGGTGTGCACCACGGCGAGCCCCAACGACGGACTGTCGTTCCTCGTCGACCAGGTCGCGCTGCTCGACGCGCTGGCCGACGGTGGTGCGCCCGGTCCCGAGCTCGCACACTTCGTCCGCAACCACGTCGTCGACCAGACGGAGCCCGGCGCGCATCCCGCGCTCGGCCCGATCGCCCTGCCGTTGCCGAACGGCAAGGCTGCGGTGCGCCGATCCATCACCGTGCGCGCGGCCGACGACGATCCCGACCCGGCGCGTACTGCGCGTCTGCTCACCCTGTGGCAGGGGCTGCTCGACACGGTCGGCGCGCTGGTGCCGCGCTTCGGTCTGCAGGCGGGAGACGCGATCGCGATCGACAACACGCGCGTCGCCCACGGTCGCGACGCGTACACGAGCGACGACCGGCTGTTGTGGCGTTGCTGGGCCTGGACCGACCAGGCCGGCGGTGTGCCCGAGGGCGAGCTGTGGAGCGACACGCGCATGCTGCTCGGCGACTCGCCCGGCTACATGCGGCGGTAGGCGCCGAGTCAGGCGCAGTTCACCTCCCGGAAACCCACGACCGTTCTCGATGTGGTCGCATGGCGCGATGGGCGCAGGCGTGCACATCCACGAGATCGACCTCCAGGGGTTCCGTGAGGGCGGCCCGCACGACCGCGACGCCGTCGCGCGGGAGTTCGACCACGCGGGGAGCGACAACGGCTTCATCCGGCTGGTCGGGCACGGCGTCGACTGGGCCCTGGTCGAGGCCGCGTTCGCGGCGTGGCAGGAGTTCTTCGACCTGCCGCTGGGGGACAAGCTCCCGTACCGGGCGGGCCCCGAGGCCGACGGCATGGTCGGCTACACGCCCTACGGGCAACAGGCCCTCGCCTACACGGCCGGTGAGGAGTCACCGCCCGATCTTCTGGAGGCGTACTCCGTCGGGCGGGAGGATCTCGACGGCGCGTTCCTCGCGGAGTACCGCGCCTGGTTCCCCGACAACATCTGGCCCTCGCTGCCCGCCGGGCTGCGCGGCGCGGTCGATGCGCTCGAAGCCGAGTTGTCAGGCGTTGCCGACACCGTGTTGCGCGCCATGGCGCTCGCGCTCGACCTGCCGGAGACGTGGTTCGTCGCGAAGGCCGAACGGGCGGTCGTCACCACCCGCTGCAACCACTACCTGCGCGGCGCGGGCGTGGCGCCCCAGCCCGGGCAGCCCGGCCTCGGCGGGCACACCGACTACGGGATGATCACCCTGCTCGTCGCCGATCCCGTTCCCGGGTTGCAGGTGCTCGGCGACGGCGAGTGGCACGACCTGATCCCGCCCGCGGGGACCATCACGTGCAATCTCGGCGACATGCTCGCGATGTGGACGAACGACCGGTGGGTGTCGACCATGCACCGGGTGGCGCCGCCCGCGGGCATCGAGGGTGAGGTGCGGCGGCGTTCGATCGCGCGCTTCCTCGACGGCGACCCGTCGGTGCACATCGCCGCGATCCCGTCGTGCGTCGCGCCGGGCGAGACCCCGCGCTACCCGGAGGTGAACGCGGGGGAGTGGTTGATGGCGAAGGTCGTCGGTGGTCAGGCCGGCGAACCGGTCGCGCTCCACGACGGCGGACTCACCGGCGCCACCAACCGCTGAACCCCGCGACGTTGCGTCGTAGGAATCCCTCTGGCGGATGCGAGTGACGCAACGTCGCCGAGAACCTCAGCTCGACGGCACCCAGCCCGCGGGCGCGGGGAAGGGGATGTCGAGGTAGGTGACGATGCCCGGGCGCGCGTCGCACGTGCCGGGGATGGCGTTGATCGCCGGCATGGCCGTGATGATCATGCCGAGCACCATGAAGTCCTCGAAGCTGTGCGCCACGAAATCGGCCGGCGGGTAGATCTCGAGCTTGGTCTTGATGGTGGGGAGCCCGGCGACCTCGACGATGTAGCCGTGCTCGACCTTCCAGTCGGGCTCGAGGGTGGTGCCCTTGCGCCACCGCACGTCGCACGAGATGAGCTTGCGGTCACCGATCCAGCCCTGCCAGCTCGCGGCGACCCCCGCGACGCATCCGGCGTCGATCGACCACGATCCCATCTGCAGGAACTCGGTGGTCTGCGCGACCTCGGTCTCGCAACGCACCTCGGTGAGCTCCACGCCGAGCGCGTCGCCGAGGAGGTGCACGGCGTCGCCGAAGACCGCGGTGCCCTGGCGGATGAGGTCGGGGAGTGACGGGTCGTCGACGGGCAGGCCGTAGCCGACGGAACGCTCGGTGTCGGGGGAGTCGTAACCGGTGGAGTCGACCGACTCCAGCATGCGGATGGAGTCGATGCGGTCGCACACCCCGGCCGAGACCATGCCGAGCAGGTTGGCGAAGCCGGGGTTCATGCCCGACCCGAAGATCGAGCTGTTGCCCCGCTCGCACGCGTCGACGAGTCGGGCGCGGTCGTCGCCGAAGGCGTGGCCGGTGATGAACGCGGCGGTGGCCACGATGTTCACGCCGGCCTCGAGGATGCGGACCATCTCGTCGACGTCGGGCCACTTCGGGTTGTAGACGACGACGTCGGGCGCGAGCGCGAGCAGCGCGTCGACGTCATTCGTCGCGGTGATGCCGAGCGGCTCCATGCCGCAGAGCTCGCCGACGTCGCGTCCCACCTTGTCGGCGCCCCAGGCGTAGCAACCGACGAGCTCGAGGTGGGGCGCGCTCACCACTGCCCGCACCGAGCGCTGGCCCACGTTGCCGGTCGTCCACTGCACCACTCGATACGTCTGCTGGCTCACCGCCGCACCTCTGTCCTCTGTCGACTGCCGGAAGGGGGCCGAGGCTAGGTGGTTTCCGCCGGGGCCGTATCCACTTCGGCGCGCGGTGCGTTGACCGGGATGCGTGCACGGGCACGCCCACGACCTGACGACGTCGGCGGAGCCCGGACCCGGGCGCCGGACGAGGAGGAACCGGAAATGGCGTTTGGTGGTTCGACACGATGGCTCGCCCCGCTCGCACTGGCCGCGGGCCTGTCCCTCGGCGTGATCGTGGGCACGGCGCCCGGAGCCGGGGCGGACACACCGGTGCCCCTGCCTCCCGTGCCCGTCCCGCTCCCCGTCCCGGTCCCGGCACCACCCACCCTCGGGTTGCCCGTGCCGCTGCCGTCGGGTGGCCTGCCCACACCGCTGCCCGTGCCGGTCCCGCCCCCGGGCCTGCCGACGCCACCGGTGCCGGTCCCCGCGCCGGCGGGAGCGCCCGGGGTCACCGTGGCGCCGACGGTGGGCGTGGCGGTGTGCGACAACAGCGTCGCGGCGCTCGGTGCCGCCGCAGCATCTCCGTGTGACGGCGCGACGACCGCGCCCACCGGCACGACCGCCGGGAACGGCGGCGTCGACGTGTCGCCGTCGGTGGGCTCGACCGTGTGCGGCAACGCGGTCGGCGTCGCCGGCCTCGCGAGCACCACGCCGTGCACCACCTCGGCGAACCGGCCCGGCGTGGCGTCGGAGGTCGCATCGCGTACCTCCTCCTCAGCCATCGTGACCGCCGCCGCCGCCGGCGCCGGTGGCACGGGGAACGCGCTCGCCTTCACCGGTGCGCCGACGCTGCTGCTGTCGTCGCTCGGCGGTGGTCTCGCCGCCGTGGGCCTGGCGCTGGCGAAGCTCGCCAAGCTGGCCAAGCCCGCCTTCCGCAGGTGACCGATCCGCCCCACGTTTGGGGGAGGCGCCGAGATGGGTAACACCGCCCTCATCGAGGACCCGGCCCGACCCACGACCGATCCGGATGCGTTCGCCGCGGTGCTCGCCGCGGCGAACGCCGGTGAGAGCTGGGCCTGGCACCACCTGCACCGCGAGTACGCGCGCCGGGTGCGCGCGTACCTCCGCGCCCAGGGCGCACCCGAACCCGACGACCTCACCAGCGAGGTCTTCCTCAAGGTGTTCGCCCGGCTCGCCACGTTCTCCGGGAACGAACCGCAGTTCCGGCGTGGCTCTTCACCGTCGCTCACCACCAACTCGTCGACGACGTGCGGAAGCGGCGTCGCCGTCCCCTGACGACGACGGCCGTCACGGACTCGCCGCGACTCGCCGTCGGTGGTGTCGAGGACGGCGTGGCGCACAGCGCCGAACACGGCGCCCTCGAACGTGTGGGGGAGCAGTGGGCACGCGACCTCATCGCGGCCTTGCCCGACGCGCAACGCGAAGTGCTCGCGCTGCGCGTCATCGCCGATCTCCCGCTCGCCGACGTCGCCACGGTGCTGGGCAAGCGCGTCGGCGCGGTGAAGTCGTTGCAACACCGGGCACTCGCCGCACTCCGTCGCGTGCTCGACGAAGACGCGGACACGATCGAGAGAGAGGCAGTCGGATGACGACCGCGACCGACCGGGAAGTGCTCGATGATCTGTGCGCCCGGTTCGCCGACGAGATCGCGCGCGACGACGACCCACGTCCGTCGGCCGAGTTGCGGGCGTGGATGGATCGCGGCGCCGCCGATGCGGGGGTCGACGAGGTCGCAGCCATGCGCGCGGCGCCGGGCACCGGGCCGTCATCGGCGCCCCACGTGTCGCGGTGCTCGTCGCCGCGACGGTCGGCCTGCTCGCGTGCAGCCTCGCCGCGGCGGGGGCGTTGCCCGGTCCGTTGCAGCGGGGCGTCGCCGGCCTCGCCCATCACGTCGGGATCGACCTGCCCGCGCCCGCTGCCGACCGTCCGGCGCCGGCGCCCGACCCGGCGCCCGTCGACCCGACCCCCGTCGACCCGACGGGACCCGTCGGCACCCTGGCACCGCCGTCGACCCTCGCGCCGACGCCCACGCTCCAGGACCGGTACCCCCGTGACGACCGTTCCGGTGACCGTCCCGCCACGCCCGTGCCGCCGGTCCCGACCCTGCCCGGGCCCCTGCTACCGGTCCCACCCGCACCGACGGTCGTGACCCTGCTCCCCTCGGGTTCGGGGACGACCCTCCTGCCCCTCCCGATCCCGGATCCGTTCACCCTGTTGCCCTGAGTGGTCCAACCACTCACTGGCGACTGGGAGGAACTCGCGCTAGGGTCGGGTTTAGCCAATGGCTAAACCCGACCGACGGAGACGCGCGTGCCCGAGCAGACGTTGCCCTGGATCATCTCGGCCGACGACCACGTGGTCGAACCTCCTGACCTCTGGGAGCGGTGGCTGCCGGCGAAGTTCCGCGACCGCGGCCCGCGGGTGGAGTCGCACCCGTGGGAGTACCGCGTGCGCCCCGACGGTGGCGCCGACGCCGTGATCGCCACCGACGGCCCGGTCACCGACTTCTGGATCTGCGACGAGACGGTGCGGGCCACGCCGATGGTGATGGCGTCGGCCGGGTACCGCGAGGACGAGTTCACCCTCGACCCGATCCGCTTCGCCGACATGCGCAAGGGCTGCTACGACGCGCAGGCCCGCCTCGCCGACATGGACGAGGGCCACATCGAGCGCTCGCTGTGCTTCCCGAACTACCCGCGCTTCGCGGGCCAGCACTTCATGACCGTGCAGGACCGCGACCTCGCGCTCGCGTGCGTGCAGGCCTACAACGACTGGATGATCGAGGAGTGGTGCGCCGACAGCGGCGGCCGCCTCATCCCGCTCGGGATCGTGCCACTGTGGGACGCGCAGGCCTGCGCCGACGAGGTGCGCCGCAACGCGGCGCGTGGGCAGCGGGCGATCACCTTCAGCGAACTGCCCACCAACCTGGGGCTGCCGTCACTGCACGACGCCGACCGCTACTGGGACCCGCTCCTGCAGGCCTGCGACGACACCGGCACGGTGCTCTGCATGCACATCGGTTCGGGGTCGGTGATCCCGAAGACGAGCCCCGACTCGCCGCAGGCGATGTCGAACGCGCTCACGTCGCTCAACGCCTACATGTCGATGGCCGACTGGCTGCTGTCCGGCACGCTCATCCGCTTCCCGAACGTGAAGATCGCGTTCTCGGAGAGCCAGATCGGGTGGATCCCGTTCCTGCTCGAGCGCCTCGACCGCACCGTCACGCACTCGGCCGCGTGGGGCAACCTGCCGCCCGAGATCACCGGCCCGGTGAGCGAGCAGGTGCCCGGCCGCGTGTACGGCACGTTCTTCGACGACATGGTCGGCGTCGACATGCGCGACAAGATCGGCGTCGGCCAGATCATGTTCGAGACCGACTACCCCCACCAGGACACCACCTGGCCGAACACGCCCACGTTGGTGGCCGAGATCGCGAAGCGTTGCAGCGCCGACGACCTCGAGCGCATCATGCGTACCAACGCCATCGAGTGCTTCGGCCTCGAGCCCGGCGACCTGCGCCCCGAGCACCTGCGCGGCTGAACCGGCCGGAGGAGACTGCCCCCATGAGCTTCGACACCGTCATCCGCAACGGCACCGTCGTCGACGGCACCGGGCTCGCGCCCTACCGGGCCGACGTCGGCATCGTCGACGGCCGCATCGCCGAGATCGGCCGCATCAAGGAGCGCGGCGCCACCGATCTCGATGCCGACGGCCATGTCGTCACGCCTGGTTTCATCGAGAGCCACACGCACATGGACGCGCAGGTGTTCTGGGACGGCCTGGGCACCAACTCGTGCTGGCACGGCGTCACCACCGCGGTGATGGGCCACTGCGGGTTCACCCTCGCGCCCACCCGCGACGACGCGCACGAGCTCGTGGTGCGCAACCTCGAGCGGGCGGAGGACATCGCGCCGGCCGCGCTCGCCGCGGGCATCGAGTGGTCGTGGACCGATTTCGCCGGCTACCTCGATGCGCTCGACCGCCTGCCCAAGGGCCTCAACTACGCGGCCAACCTGGGTCACTCGGCGCTGCGCACCTATGTGATGGGGGAGCGCGCGTTCGAGGGCGAGGCCACGAGTGACGACATCGCCGCGATGAAGGCGGAGCTCGAGGCCGGCATGCGAGCCGGCGCGTTCGGCTTCACGACCTCGCGCACGAAACACCACCAGACCTCCGACGACCGCCCGGTCGCGTCGCGGCTCGCGTCGTGGAGCGAGGTGTGCGAGCTGGTGGGCGTGCTCGGCGATCTCGGTGTCGGCATCTTCCAGTCGGTGAGCGATCCCGACGTGCCCGAGGGCGACCCCAACGAGTTGCTGCGCGAGCTCGCGCTCGGCACGGGCGTGCCGATCGCCAGCACCGCGATGAACCTCAAGGCGCTCGAGCAACTCGAGCGGTCGGTGGCGGCCGGCGTGCGCACCTGGGGGCTGTGCCACCCGCGCGGCATCGGCGCGTTCACGTCGTTCCTCACGCAGACGCCGTTCGACCGCCTGCCCGAGTGGCGGGAGCTGCGCGCGCTGCCGATCGAGGAGCAGCGCCGACAACTCGCCGACCCCGATGTCGTCACCCGGCTCGTCAAGATCGCCGACGAGAGCGTCTACAGCGAGGCGTTCGGTGCCGAGGCCCGCCCGCCCGAGTTCGACCGCATGCAGGTGTTCTCGTCGCCCTTGCCGCCGAATCCCACGGTTGCGGAGGCGGCTGCGGCACGCGGGGTGCACCCGGTGGAGCTGATGATCCAGCTCGCGCTGGAGACCGACCTGCGCCAGTTGTTCTGGCAGACGATGGCGCCGTTCGACCACGACGCGGTGAAGCAGTGCCTGGCCCACCCCGACGTCGTGCTCGGCTTCTCCGACTCCGGCGCGCACGTGAGCCAGATGTCGGACTCGTCGATCCACACCCACTTCCTCGCACACTGGGTGCGCGAACGTGAGGAGTTCACGCTGCCCGAGGCGGTGCGCATGCTCACGCTCGAACCTGCCCGCGCGTACAACTTCTCCGACCGCGGGCTCGTGCGCGAGGGGATGGTGGCCGACCTCAACGTGTTCGACCCCGCGACGGTCGCGCCCACGATGCCGGAGCTCGTGTACGACCTGCCCGGCGGCGCGCGTCGGCTCGTGCAGGGCTCCGTCGGGTTCCGCGCCACGTTGGTGAACGGCGAGGTGCTGATCGAGGACGGCACGCCCACCGAGGCCCGGCCCGGTCGCCTCCTGCGCGGCGCGGGCGCGCGCCGGGGCTGAGGCGCCACCGGGTCGATCCCCGGTCATGATGCGCTCAACCGCGGGTCAACCGGCCCCGGCGGAGGTGTTCGCAGCGGATCGGGCGGGGGAACATCAGGAGTGTGCTCCGTCCCGCGCGGTTTCACGCGTGCTCCCGGCGTCGTGCGGCGCTCCTGGCGTCGACCCTGGCCCTCGCCTCCCTGGTCGTCGGGCTCCTCTCCGGGTTCCCGGCCGGCTCGGCGGGCGCGGCGGATCCGTCGCCGCTGCGGATCCGCATGTTCGGTGACTCGGTGATGCTCGGTGCGCACGACGACCTGTTGGCCGCGTTCCCGGGCGCCGACGTGAACGTCGACGCTTTGGAGAGCCGGTCGTTGCTCGGGACCACGCCGGTGCTCGCCGCGCATCCCGAGCTCCTCGGCGACGTCGTGGTGCTCGACCTCGGCTACAACGACATGGGCGACCCGGGGGTGTTCCGCGAGCGGATCGACGCCATGATGCAGGCCCTCGCGACCACACCGCGCGTGGTGTGGCTCACCCAGGCGGTGTTCCAACCGGTGCGGAGCGCGATGAACGACGAGTTGCGCGCCGCGGCCTCGCGCCACGCGAACCTCGACGTCGTGTCGTGGGACGCGCAGGTGAGCGCCCATCCCGAGTTCGTGTACGCCGACGGACTGCACCTCACCCCGCCCGGACGCGCCGCGTTCGCGTCGACGGTGCAGCAGGAGGTCGACGCGTACCGCCGGGAGCTCACCCACCCGAACAGCACCCAGGCTGCGCCGACCACCGCGGCGCCGGTCAGTGTGGCCGGCACGCGCGTGCAGGCGCAGTCCGGTGACCGGCGGGCGGAGTCGCGGGTAGAACGGCAGGCGGCCGCGAGCGCGTCGTCGCCGACGGCGGGGCCCACCGGTCGCGCGATCGCGGCGGTAGCCATCGGCATGGTCGCACTGGTGGTGCTCGCCGGGGTCGTGCTGCTGCGTCGGTCTCACACGGGAAGCGCGCGCACGGAGGCGAAGGAGCGGACCGGCACCGCCGCCCCGTCGGCGGGTCAGCGCATGCGGCAGCGGCCGGTGCCCTCGCACAGGTCGCACTCGGGGGCACCGCCGCTCGCGTGAAGCAGGCACTGGCGCACGCGCTCCTCGACGATCGTCATCAGCAGCGGGTGCGGGCCGAGCGGCGCCGTCACCAGGAACTGCACGCCCGGGTGCCGCGCCGCGGCCTCGGCCGCGAGCTCGGGGATGTCACGGTCCCAGTGCCGACCGGGGCCGAGGAAGTACGGCTGGATCACGACGGTGGTCGCCCCCTGCGCGACGCAGGCGTCGAACGCGGTGCCGATCGAGGGCTCGGCCAGCTCCATGTGCGCGGGCTCCACGATCGGGTGGCCCGAGGTCTCCCGCCACGCCCGCACGGTCTGCTCGTGCAGCTCGTTGGACTCGGCGCGGCGCGAGCCGTGGTCGACCAGCACCAGCCCGGTGGTCGGGGAATCGAGGTCGGTCATCGGTCCGATGCTACGGGAAACCGTTTTGCCGTCGTCGCGCCCGGGGTACCGCGCGGCGATGACCGACACCCGTGAACGGTTGAGCGCCGATCGTCCCGGTGCGCTGCCGCGCCGGTCGTGGATCGGCGTGGCGAAGCAGGTGAAGCGCGAAGCCACCGAGGACAATGTGTCACTCCTCTCGGGCGGGGTGGCGTTCTTCGCGCTCCTCGCGATCGTCCCGCTGCTGGTGGCGATGCTGTCGATCTGGGGATTGTTCGCGAGCCCGGGCGACGCCACCCGGGTGATCCGCGACCTTGCCTCCGGCCTCCCGCGTTCCGCACAGAACCTCGTACGCCAGCAGCTCCACTCGATCGCCTCGCGCTCGAACGCCGGCCTCGGCCTGACCGCACTGGTGAGCCTCGTCGTCGCGCTGTGGAGCGCGTCGTCGGGGGTGAAGCACCTCATCGAGGCGGTGAACACCGCGTACGACGAGCGGGAGGAGCGCGGCTTCGTGAAGGTGCGCGCCCTCGCCCTGCTCCTCACCCTCGGCGCGCTGGTGTTCGTGCTCGTCGCGGTGGGCCTGATCGCCGTGTTGCCGTCGGCGCTCGCCGATGCCGGTGTGCCGTCGACGGCGCGCGTCGTGCTCGACGCGCTGGTGTGGCCGGTGCTCGCGGTGATGATGATGGTCGCCGTCGCGCTCCTGTACCGCTTCGCCCCTGACCGACGCGATCCGCGGTGGCGGTGGCTGTCGTGGGGCGCGGTCGGCGCCACGATCGTCTGGTTGCTCGCGTCGGCGTTGTTCGCGCTCTACAGCTCCAACCTGGGCAGCTACGACCGTACCTACGGATCGCTGGGCGGGGTCGTGGTCCTGATGCTCTGGCTGTACCTCACCGCGCTGGTCGTGGTGCTCGGCGCGGAGCTCAACGCCGCGCTCGAGGAGCAGACGGCACGTGACACGACGGTCGGACCCGAACGACCGGTGGGGGAGCGCGACGCGCACGCGGCCGACACCGTCGCGTGACGCGTGACGAGCGGTGGACGCAGAACGGCCCGGGCACGAGGCCCGGGCCGTTCCGGCGTTGTCGAGGTGCTCGACGACTACTTGATGAGGTCGAGCTGCTGCGTCACGGTGCCGTTCGACGGGCAGTTGAAGGTGCCGGGCTTCGTGGGCTCGACGCGCACGAAGTTGCCGTTCTTCACCTGCATGGTCACCGAGCAGTTCGAGACCTTGCGGCCTGCGAGGTCGATCGGCGCCATCATGCCGTTGGCGTCGAACTTGTTGATCTTGTTGAGCTGCTCGAAGATCGTCTTGCGGGTGACGCTGTTGTTGCCGCCGGCCTTCACCTGGGCGTTGACGGCCTGGGCGAACGCCTCACCGGCAGCCCACGCGTAGGCGCCGAACGACGCGGCGTTGGAGCCGGTGTACTTCACGAACGCCGCGAGCTCCTTGTTCGCCTTCACGTCCGCCTTGTTGTAGAAGGGCAGGAAGAGCGTGTCGACGTAGTTGCCCTCGACGTCGGAGCCGCCGGCCTCGATGAACTGCTTGTCGTAGCACGACACGCCGCAGTCCCACACGTCGACGCCGCTGATGCCCTGGAGCGTCGCCTCCTTGCGGAGGTTCACGGTGCAGGTGAACGCGCCACCACAGGCGGCGAAGTTCGACGAGTTGCTCTTGATCGCCTGCACGATGGGCGTGTAGGCCGACTGCGGGTCACGGCCGCCGGTGTCGAAGTTGGCGTCCGACTTGATGCCGATGGTCGTCAGCGCGCCGAGCGACGCGACCTGCGAGTCGTGGGCCGACTTCGAGTCGGACCCGTAGATGTACACCCCGTGCAGCTTGTTCTGGCCGTACTTCTTGTTGTAGTAGCGGCCACGGGCCACGTCGGCCTGGTAGGTCTGCGGGTGCTGGTCCTTGGTGGAGCAGATGATCTGCGGCGGCGCGATCGGGAACGACTGGTCCGAGCACTGCTGCACGATGGCGGTGGACACGAACGGGATGTCCGGCAGACCGGTGACCGCGCCGTCCTTGTCCTTGCAGTTGCGCATGTCGTCGACCGACGTCAGGAAGACGGCCGAGGTGCCGACCGCGGCGACGTCGTTCTCGCACGCCTTGATCTCGGAGTTGCGGGTCTCGGTGGGGTTGAGCTTCGAGTCGTAGAAGTCGACGACCACCTTGCGGCCGGCGAGCCCGCCGTTCGCGTTGACGTACTTCGCCCAGCCGTTCACGGCGTCGACCGACGCCTTGAAGAGGTTGGGGGCGATCGCGTTGTCCACGTCGGCGATGGCCGCCACGTGGATCTCGGTCGCGGTGATGCCGACGTCGGTTGCGGTCGGCTTGTCGCCCGACGACGACTGCGCAACCGCAGTGGTCGCGGTGAGCGACACTCCCAGTGCGACGGCCACGGCGGCCGCCAACCAACGGAATTTCATGTGCGTGGGTCCCCTCTCGGTGCTCGCACGCCCGGGGAATGGGCGTGGCGAACCTCGGAAACTAATGCGGCACATTGGATCCGCACGGTCAGGGCACCCCCACTTTCGGGGAGCGGTCCGTCATGCGGACCACTTGCAAGATACCCCCTGGGGGTATATCATCAAGTCCGGCGAGAGGAGCCTCCGATGACCGCATCCACCACCGTCACGTACACCGTCGAGGGCATGAGCTGCCAGCACTGCGTGGGCGCGGTCACCGAGGAGTTGACCAAGCTGCCCGGCGTGCGTGAGGTCGTGGTCGACCTGCCGTCCGGCGGCGTGCAGGTCACCAGCGACGCCCCGCTCGACCGGGCCGCGGTCGCCGCCGCCGTCGACGAGGCCGGGTACGAACTGGCCGGCTCGGGATCGGGCGCCGGGGGCGGGTCGTGAGCGTCCCGCTGAAGCTCGCCGCGTTCGCGGTGGGGCTCGTGGCGTGCTTCGGCATCGGGCTGGGCATCGGTACCGCCGTGGGACCGATCGACGACGGGGCGCCCCAGCCGGTGCACAGCAGCACGCCGCACGAGATGGGGCACTGAGGAATTCGTCATGGACACGAACCTCCACGAACCGGCACCGGTGACGGTCGAGCTCGCGATCGAGGGCATGACCTGCGCGTCGTGCGCCGCGCGCATCGAGAAGCGGCTGAACAAGCTCGACGGCGTCGAGGCCACCGTGAACTACGCCACCGAGAAGGCACGCGTCGCCGTCCCGGAAGGACTGACCACCGAGGACCTCGTGAAGCAGGTCGAGGCCGCGGGTTACAAGGCACGCGTCCCGGCGTCGCCGCGAGGAGCGGCGACCGGAGAGCACGAGGCCCACACCTCGGCGTCGCTGCGAGGAGCAGCGACCCGTCCGGCCTCCAGTGGCCACGGCAGTGGACACCAAGAGGGAGGCCACGTCCACGAGGACCTGGAGCCGATCGACCGGTTACGCACCCGGCTGCTGATCTCGACCGCGCTGGCGGTGCCGGTGGTGCTGATGGCGATGATCCCGGCGCTGCAGTTCCGCAACTGGCAGTGGCTGAGCTTCGCCCTGGCCGGGCCGGTCGTGGTGTACGGCGGCTGGCCGTTCCACCGCGCCGCGTGGGTGAACCTGCGTCACGGCGCGGCCACGATGGACACCCTGATCTCGGTCGGCACGATCGCCGCGTTCGGCTGGTCGGTGTACGCGCTGTTCTGGGGTGGGGCGGGCGACCCCGGCATGACGATGAGCTTCACGTTCGACGTCGCGCGCGGCGCAGGGCAGGACGAGATCTACCTCGAGGTCGCGTCGGCGGTGACGGTGTTCATCCTCGCGGGCCGCTACTTCGAGGCGCGGGCGAAGCGGCGATCGGGTGCGGCGCTACGAGCGCTGATGGAGCTCGGTGCGAAGGACGTCGCGGTCCTGCGCACCGGCACCGACGGGGTCGAGCAGGAGCTCCGCCTGCCGATCGAGCAGTTGCAGGTGGGCGACCGCTTCGTCGTGCGCCCGGGTGAGAAGGTCGCGACCGACGGCGTCGTCGAGGACGGCAGCTCCGCGATCGGCGCGTCGTTGCTCACCGGTGAGTCCGTGCCCGTCGAGGTCGGTCCGGGCGACGCCGTCACCGGCGCCACCGTGAACGCGGGCGGCCGGCTGGTGGTGCGCGCCACCCGCGTAGGCGCCGACACCGCGCTCGCGCACATCGCCCGGCTCGTCGACGACGCACAGATGGGCAAGGCGCCGGTGCAACGCCCTGCCGACCGCATCTCGGCGATCTTCGTGCCGGTGGTGATGCGCTCGCGCGGTCACCCTCGGTTTCTGGATCGGCGCGGGCGAGAGCGTCGCCACCGCGTTCACCGCGGCGGTGGCGGTGCTGATCATCGCCTGCCCGTGCGCCTTCGGCCTCGCCACTCCCACGGCGATCCTCGTGGGCACGGGGCGGGGCGCAGCTCGGGATCCTGATCAAGGGGCCCGAGGTGCTCGAGTCCACCCGCACCGTCGACACCGTCGTGCTCGACAAGACCGGCACCGTCACCACCGGCCGCATGGCGCTGGTGGAGGTGGTGCCCGAGCCCGGCACCGATCCCGACGAGTTGCTGCGTGTCGTCGGCGCGCTCGAGGACGCCTCGGAGCACCCGATCGGGCGGGCCGTGGCCGAGGCCGCACGGGAGCGCTTCGCGGCGCTGGCACCGGTCGAGAGCTTCACCAACCGCGAGGGGTTCGGCGTGGAGGGCGTGGTCGACGGCCACGCCGTCGTCGCCGGGCGCGAGTTGCTCCTCGACGACTGGTCGATCCACCTCACCGACACCGCGCGGGCCGCGAAGGCGGCTGCCGAGGCCGCGGGCCGCACCGTGGTCCTCGCCGCATGGGACGGCGAGGCGCGCGGCGCGCTCGTGGTGTCCGACACGGTCAAGGACACCAGTGCCGACGCAGTTGCCGAGCTGCGCGCGCTGGGGCTCACCCCGGTGCTGCTCACGGGCGACAACGAGGCGGCGGCGCGTGCGGTCGCCGCGCAGGTCGGCATCGACGAGGTGGTGGCCGAGGTGCTGCCCGCCGACAAGGTGCACGTGGTCGAGCGGCTGCAGGCCGAGGGCCGGGTCGTGGCGATGGTCGGCGACGGCGTGAACGACGCCGGCGCGCTCGCGCAGTCCGACCTCGGCATCGCGATGGGCACGGGCACCGATGCCGCGATCGAGGCGAGCGACCTCACCCTCGTGCGCGGCGACCTGCGCGTGGCAGGCGACGCCATCCGGCTCTCGCGCCGCACGCTGCGCACGATCAAGGGCAACCTGTTCTGGGCGTTCGCCTACAACATCGCCGCGATCCCGCTCGCCATGGCGGGGTTGCTCAACCCGATGATCGCCGGGGCCACGATGGCGTTCTCGAGCGTCTTCGTGGTGTCGAACAGTCTGCGCCTGCGTCGCTTCGACGCGCAGGCCCGTTGAGGGAGGGCAGGGCCATGGCCGGACCGACGGTGCGCGGCTACACGATGGACAAGGACGACTACCTCAAGCGCCTGCGTCGCATCGAGGGTCAGGTGCGCGGCCTGCAACGCATGGTCCACGAGGACGTCTACTGCATCGACATCCTCACGCAGATCAGCGCCGTGAACAGCGCGCTGCGCAGCGTCGCGGTCGGGCTGCTCGACCAGCACCTGCGTCACTGCGTGCACGGCGCCGCGAGTGAGGATCCCGAGCGGGCGGGGGCGCTCGTGGAGGAGGCCACGCGCGCCATCGAGCGTCTGATCAAGACCTGACCCACCGGGGGACGGTCATGCCGTCCTGGTCGGCGAACACCACGCGCACCGGTTCGCCGATCGTGATGGTGGCCGGATCGACCGAGTCGAGGGGCGCGTCGGCACTGCGCACGAGATTTCCCACCATGCGCACGGTGGGGTGGTCGTCGAGCTCGACCACCACCACGTTGTACGGGGCGAACGCCGCGTACGCAGGGAGCAACGGTGGGTGCGCGACCACGAACGACCACACCGTCGCGGTGCCGGCGACCGGCACCCACTCGTGGTCGAGCGTGCGCGACACCGGGTCCATCGGGCGGGGCGGCCACACGACGTTGCCCGACGCGGGGAAGCGCTGCACGAGCAGCTCGCCGCGCGCGCAGCCGTCCCAGAACGGCCGGGTCAACGGATCGTCGAGCGTGGCGTGGAGCCAGCCCGATCCCGACGGGGTCACGAGTCGCTCCGCAGCAGCAGCGCGCTGGTGGGCACGCACTCGCCGCTCGTGACGAAGCACACGTCGGCGTCGGGGACCTGCCCGCGCGCGGTGCCCCGCACCTGGCGCACGCCCTCGGTGATCAGGTTGAAGCCGTGCAGGTAGGCCTCGCTCATGCTGCCGCCCGCGGTGTTGGTGGGCAGGCGCCCGCCCGGGCCGAGCGCGCCGCCCTCCACGAACGCGCCCGACTCGCCGCGACCGCAGAAGCCGTAGCCCTCGAGCGAGAAGAGCACGAGTGGGCTGAACGCGTCGTAGAGCTGCGCCACCTTCACGTCGGCCGGGGTGAGGTCGGCGCGCGCCCAGAGCAGCGGCGCGGCGGCCGACGACGGGCCGGCGAGCAGCGGGTCGTCGGAGAAGTAGGCGGCCATCACGTTGTGCTGACGGGGGAGACCCTGCGCGCCGGCGTGCACGAGCACCGGCGGCTGCGGGAGATCGCGCGCCCGCTCGGCTGCCACGAGGACGACCGCCGCCGCGCCGTCGCTCTCGAGGCAGTTGTCGAACAGGCACAGCGGTTCGGAGATCCACCGGGCGTCGAGGTAGGCGTCGAGGGTGAGCGGCCGCCCGTACATGGCCGCCTCGGGGTTGCTCTGCGCGTGGGCCCGGAACGCGAGTGCAACCTCGGCGAGCTGCTCGCGCGTCGTGCCGTAGGTGTGCATGTGGCGGCGCATCAACATCGCGATCTCGTCGACCGGCCGCAGGAGCCCGGCCGGTCGCGTCCACTGCAGGTAGTCGTCGAGGATCTCGGGCGTCTGCGCCCACACGCGGCTGGCCTTGTCGGCGCGCTTGCGGGAGCGCCACGCGACGGCCACGTTGCACTGCCCGGTCGCGATCGCGGTCGCGGCGTGCAGCACGGTGGCGCAGCCGCCACCCCCGCCGTAGCCCACCTGCGAGAACCAGGTGATGTCGCCCAGCCCGAGGTTGCGCGCCACCTCGACCTCACGGTCGGGTTCCATCGTGTACGAGGCGAGCCCGTCGACCTCGGCCGGGTCGATGCCACAGTCGTCGAGGGCGGCGCGGATCGCGCGCAGCGCGAGCACGAGCTCGGAGTCGGGAAGCCCCTTGCCCAACTCGGTCTGGCCGACGCCGACCACCGCCACTCGGTCCTGCAGCACGGTGCGACGCTACCCGGCGGCCGGTGACGTCACGCGGGGGCGACCGAAGGGCTCGGTGACGGGTCGCCCGGACACGCGCGCACCTCGTAGCGCTCGAGGCGCGTGTACACCTCGGCGAGGTGGGCGTCGCCCGCGAGCGCGACGAACTCGGGATCCTGCTGGGCGAGGGTCGGGTCCCAGCCGTGCTTCGCGTACAGGTCGTTGAAACGCACCTGCGCGGTGACGGCCTCACGGATGTCGGCGGCGATCTCGTCGGGCGCGACCTCGGCGGCCCGCCGGGTGAGCGCGAGCAGCTGCTCGAGGTCGTCCCGCACCGCAGCCGGGGTGGGGTCGGCGAGCAGGTCGAGCCCGTTGATCTCGGCGATGCGCCGGCAGTAGGGCGAGGCGCCGGCGTCGTCGTTCCCGCACGCGCCGAGCGCGCCCGCGGCGATGCCCGCCGCGAGCAGCACCACGAGCAGCCGGCGCACCGTCGCTCAACCCCGGAGCATGTCGACGACGACGCCGCGCAGGTGCTCACGGGCGAGGGCGATGCGCGACTCGACGTGCAGCTCCTGGGTGGGGAGGTGGTTGCCCGCCAGCCACACGCTGAACCCGAGGGTCGCCCAGCCGATCACCGCGGCGTCGAGTCCCACCGCGACGGCATCGGCGGGACTGCTGCCGTCGTTGCGCACCGCCGCGCCCGCTGCCCGCACGAGGCGCTGCAGGTTCGCGAAGTTGCGGACGCCCGCATCCTGCATCCGCCGCACGGGCTCCGACTCGGCGGCCGCGCCGCGCGCGTAGAAGGTGGAGAAGTTGAGCGCGGCGGCGAGGCCCGCGTTGGCCACGGTCCAGTCGATCTGCGTGTTGATCCACCGCATGAGGCGATCGAGGGGATCGGGGCCGGCGGCCTCGGCGGCCGACCACAGCGTGTCGACGTAGCGCTCGTACCCGATGGCCATGGCCTCGGCGACGAGGCCCTCGCGGCTGCCGAAGTGGTAGTTCACCAGCGCCTTCGAGAGGTGCAGGTCACGGCAGATCTCGTGGGGCCGCACCCCGACCGGGCCGTGGTCGCGCAACTGCGCGAGCGCCGCCTCGATCAGCGCGGCGCGGGCCTGGCTGCGGGGTATGGTGCGCCCTGCCCCGGCGGCGTGCCCGTCGGCGACGATGTCGGCACTGGTGTCCGTCTCGACCTGTGGTCCCACGGGAATCGATCCTCCCTCATCGCCGAGGGGTGCGGTCGATGGCAGCGGTGGGACGTCCGCACCCGTCCGCAACGCACCGTGAACCCCGAAACTGAACAGGGTTCAGGATAGCGGAACGGCACCGGTCCCGCGTCGACCGCTGGACGGGGAGCGTCGCGGGTGGGACGAGGGCTCAGGCGTGGCGCAGGCGGGGGAAGCTGAACCCGGCGTCGAGGACGCGGAGGAACGCGGCCACGACGGTGGGATCGAAGTGGCTGCCGCACTCCTCCTCCACGATGCGGCGCGCCTCCTCGTAACCGAGGGCCTCACGGTAGGGACGGGCGGCGGCGATGGCCTCGAAGGCGTCGGCCACCGCGACGACGCGCGCGTCGAGCACGATGCGCTCGCCGGCGACGCCGTGGGGGTAGCCGGTGCCGTCCCACCGTTCGTGGTGCTGCTCGATCACGTCGACGATCGGCCAGGGCCAGTCGAAGCGGCGGGCGATCTCCGCGCCGACCGTCGGGTGGCAACGCACCACCGCGAACTCCTCGTCGGTGAGCCGGCCCGGCTTGTCGAGGATGGCGCTCGGCACCGCGATCTTGCCGAGGTCGTGCACGTTCGCGGCGTACCGGAGTCCCTCGAGCCGACGCCGGTCGAAGCCGAGCTCCCGGCCGATCTCGACCGCGAGCAGCGCGACCTGGCCCTGGTGGCCCGCCGTGTACGGGTCGCGTGACTCGACGGTGGCGGCGAGCAGGTCGACCGCGTTGCGCAGTGCGCCGTCGAGGCGGTTCCGGTCGCGCAGCCGCTCGAGGCCGTAGCCGAGCTCGGCCGCGAGGCTCTGCAGCAGGTCGACGGCCCGCGGGCCGAAGGCATGGGGCTCGGCGGCGTACACCATGAGGGCGCCGTCGACCTCGCCCTCGACGAGCACCGGGACACCGATCGACGAGCGGAAGCCGTGCCGGGCCGCGGTGGCGCGCCACGGCGCGAAGTCGGGCTCGTGGGCGAAGTCGTGGACGATGACGGTCTCGCCGGTGCGGATCGCCCGACCGCTGGGCCCACGGCCGAGCGGACCGTCGCCCCACGAGATGCGGATCCCCTCGAGGTAGTCGGCGTTCGCCTGGGAGTTCGCGGTGACCTCGACCGTGCGGTCGCGGTCGTCGAGCGGGCGCCCGTACCACGCGAGCCGGTAGCCGCCCTCGCCCGCCGCGGCCTCGCACACGTCGTGGAGCAACTCGTGCTCCTCCTCGGCGCGCACGAGGATCGCGCTGACGGTCGCGAGGGTCGCGGCCGCGCGCCGTTCGACGACCTCGTCGTCGACGAGGCGCAGGGTCACGACTCCGCGTTGCACCTGCCCGTCGTCGCCGAGGAGCGGCTGCACCCGGAACGACATCCAGTGGAGCTCGCCGTCGTGGGCGCGCACCCGCAGCTCGCCCGCTTCGCGGCTGCCCGCGTTCGCCTCGTCGCGCCAGGCGATCACCTGGGCCTGGTCGGCGTCCTCCACGAAGTCGAGGATCGAGGTGCCGGCGAGGGTGGCGGGCTCGTAGCCGAGCACGCGCTCGACGGAGGGGGAGACCCACTCGATCGTTCCGTCGGGGACGGTCTCGAGCACGACGTCGGACGCGTTCTCCGCCAGGCGGCGGTAGCGCGCCTCCGACTCGGCGAGGTCGCGGCGCGAGGCCGAACGCTCGGTGACGTCGCGCCAGGTGATGGCGATCGTGTCGCCGATGCGCGCCGCACGCACGTCGTAGCGGTGCGTCGTACCGTCGGTGAGCTCGTGGTGGTACTCGAAGTCGTCGAGCACCAACGGCTCGCCGGTGCGCAGGACGCGGGCCCACCACCGGATGGCGATGTCGGCCATGGCCGGCGGCAGCGTGTACGAGGCGCGGGCACCCGTGAGCGGGGGCGAGGCGAAGTCGGTGTCGACGGCGGCCGCCGGGTTCGCGTCGCGGACGAAGAAGTCGACGACGTGACCGCCCTCGTCGCGGATGGGGACGAGCACCACGTGCGGGTCGAGCAACGAGTCGAGGGTCGCGCGCAGGTGCTCGCGGTCGGCCTCGGCGATGCGTCGGGTCTGGACGAGCTCCTCGACGTCGCGCAGCGACGCCACCACCCAGGAGCGACCGGCACACTCGCCGTCGATGGCGCGCCAGCGCCCCGAGACCCAGCGGTCGGTGCCGTCGCCGCTGCGCACCCGGAACGCGTCGAGGGTGACGGCGGTCCCCGGGTCGGCGACTGCAGCGACGAGGGAGGCGCGCAGGGCGGCGCGGTCGTCGGGATGCACGAGGTCGGCCGCCACGCGGCCGAGGAGCTCGTCGCTCGACCAGCCGAGCACCGGGCCCGCCGCGTCGGAGGCCCAGCGGAGGACGCCCTCGTCGTCGGCCACGACCACGACGTCGAGCTCGGTGCCGAGCAGTTCGCGCCATTGGTGCTCGTGCTGGTGCTCGTGCGTCGAGTCGGGCGTCATCACCACCTCCCTCCGTCCCCGATCGGCCCCTCGGGACACTGGGCATGGCGCCGTCTACCTCAGACAGGGTACACGGGGTGTCACGAATTGCGCCAGAGTCGCCACTTGGAGTGGTTTCCGGGTCGGGTCCGGCGACCGGCAGGCCGCCAACCGGTGCCCGTACGATGCAGGCGCCGTCGAACCGGGGGAACCGATGCGCCGCAAGCTCCGTACGTCCACCTGCGTCACCGCGGTCGTGCTGTCGGCGCTCGCGGCGGCCGGGCTGGTGGCGAGTGGCGCACCGGCGGGCGCCGCCGGAGCGGCGAAGACCGGCGCCCCCGGCGCACTCGTCACCCGCACGGCGATCGCGGCGCCGGCGGGTGCCCACGCCTGGCGGGTCACGTACCACTCGCGCTCGGTCGATGGCCGGGACGTCACCGTCTCGGGGGTGGTCGTCGCACCCGACGGGCCCGCACCGAAGGGTGGCCGCACGGTGGTCACGTGGGCGCACGGCACCACCGGCATCGCCGACCAGTGTGCGCCGTCACGCCAGCCGAACGTCGCGTCGCAACTCCCGTACGTCGCCGACATGCTGCAGGCGGGGTACGTCGTGGCGGCCACCGACTACGAGGGCCTCGGCACCGCGGGGGTGCACCCCTACCTGGTCGGCGAGAGCGAGGGGCGCAGTGTGCTCGACGCCGCACGCGCCGCAACCGCCATCCCCGCCGCCCACGCGTCCGACCGGGTGCTGGTGTTCGGTCACTCGCAGGGTGGCGGCGCCGCATTGTTCGCCGGCGAGCTCGCACCCAGGTACGCGCCCGAGCTCGACGTCCGCGGCGTGGTCGCGGCCGCACCCGCGGCCGACGTGGAGCACATCCTCCCGCTCGCCGGGCAGATCAACGGCTCCGCGGGCTACGTCGCGATGGCGGCGCTCGGCTTCGACGCCGCGTACCCCGACGCGCACGTGCTCGACGTGTTGACGCCGGAAGCCCGGGAACAGGCCAAGGTCGCGCTCACCGCGTGCAGCGGCGAAGTGCTCCGCAGCTTCTCCGGTGACCACGCCGCGCTGTTCGCGTCCGATCCGCTCGCCGACCCGAAGTTCGCGGCGATCCTCCACGAGAACTCGGCGGGCAACCGGCGCACCGTGGCGCCGATCCTCGTGGTGCAGGGAACCGCCGACGGCACGATCCCGAAGGTGCTCACCGACGCGTTCGTCGCCAAGGCGTGCGGCCCGGAGGGCGACGAGGTCCTGTACCGCACCTACGACGGTGCCGACCACGGCACGGTGATCGCCGCGGCGCGGACCGACGTGCTCGCGTGGCTCGCGGGCCGGGCCCGACCGCCGGCGGCCAGGAGCACGGCGGCGCGGTGGGTTCGGTCCGGGTGCCCAGCAGCTGCTCGACTCCTGTGCCTGACCGCGTCGTCACGGAGCACGGTGGACCTCGCAACGCTGATCGCCGTCTTCGCCATCGTCGTGCTCGCCGCGACGGTCACCGCGCTGACCGGCTTCGGCTTCGCGCTGGTCGGCGTGCCGCTGCTCGCGGTCGCGGTGTCGGCGCGTGACGCGGTCGTCATCCTGTCGATCCTGAGCCTCCCGATGAACGTGGGACTCGCGTGGCTGCACCGACGCGAGGTGGTGCGGCCCACGGCGAAGCGTCAGATCGGGGCCGCGGTGCTCGGGATGCCGATCGGGCTCGTGGTGCTGCTCGCGGTGAGCCAGCAGGTGCTGCTCGCGGTCATCGCAGCCACGGTGCTCGTCGCGGTGGTGGCGCTCGCCCGGGGGATCGAGTTGCACCCGCACGGTCCCGGGATCGACTACGGGTCGGGCTTCGTCTCGGGCGTGCTCGCCACCAGCGTCGGTGTCAACGGCCCGCCGCTCGTGGCGGTGTACCAGGCCCGCAACTTCGCGCCGGGCCCGATGCGGGCGACGGTCTCCGCCGTGTTCTTCGTGACCGGGGTGGTGGCATCGGTGATGCTCGTGGCGGCGGGCGCGATGAGCGCCGACGGCTGGCTCGCGCTGGTGCCGGGTGTGCTCGCCATCCCCGTGGGGTGGTTCGTCGGGCACCAGTTGCACGAGCGGATCGACCCGGAGCGCTTCCGGGTGGTGGTGCTGGCGCTGCTCGTGCTCTCCGCGCTGACCGCCGCGGCCCAGGCCGTCTCCGGCTGAGCGGGAGCGAAGCGGTGAAGAGTCGGCTGAGCGGAGCGAAGCGGTGGGGAGTCGGCTGAGCGGAGCGAAGCGTTGGGGAGTCGGCTGAGCGGTTCCTGAGAACGGGCGGGGCCGGGGCGGGCACGGAATCGTGCCCGGGTGACGTTGTCGTCGTGGTAGCACGGCAGGCACGCACCCCCGGCGCGGAGCCGGATCCCTTCCCCAGGATCCTCTCAGGCGCCGACGGGCAAGGTCACGGTGCTGCCGTCCCCCCGAACGGCCAAGGAGTCGAGCCAGATGGACCACGTCGAGGAACCCGGCACCGGCGACCAGACGCTCCCGCACGCGCCCACGCCCCCGGCGAACGCGGCGCCCCCCGTGCCCCCTGCGTACCCGGCGCCGCCGGCACCGCCTGCGCCCGAGGCGACCCAGCCGTTCCCCACCCCCCAGGCCGGGCAGCTGCCGCCACCCCCGCCCCCGGGGTACGGGCAGCAGTACCCGCCGCCCGGGTACCAGTCGCAGTACGGGCAGCCCCAGTACGGCCAGCAGTACGGCCAGCAGTACGGGCAGCAGTACGGCTACGGCCAGCCCGCCCCGGGCGCGCCCGTCGCGCCGCGCCGTTCGCAGCAGCTCGAGATGAGCCCCGGGCGCCGTCGCCTCATCGCGGTGCTCGCGATCATCGGTCTGCTCGCGGTGCCCGCGTACCTGGGGTACGACCTCGGGCAGCGCAACAGCGGCTCGTCGAGCGATGCCAGCTCCTCGTTCCAGGTCCCGAACGGGCTCGGCACGTCGAACCAGTCGGGCAGCAACGGTTCGTCCACCGGCGCCGCCAACGGCACGATCGACGCCACCTCGATCGCCGACGAGGTCGACGACTCCGTCGTGAACCTCACGATGACGCTCTCCACCGGCGGTCAGGCGGCCGGCACCGGCATCATCATCTCGTCGAACGGTCTCGTGCTCACCAACAACCACGTCGTCCAGAACTCCACGTCGATCGAGGCGGAGAACTCGGCGAGTGGCGCGACGTGGTCGGCGAAGGTGCTCGGGTACAACCCCACCAGCGACGTCGCGCTGGTGCAGCTCGAGGACGCGTCGGGCCTGAAGGCCGCATCGCTCGGTGAGGCGTCGAGCCTCTCGGTGGGCGACCCGATCGTCGCCCTCGGCAACGCGGGTGGTCACGGCGGCAGCCCCACCGTCGTCACCGGCTACGTGACCGCGCTCGACCAGCAGATCACGGCGGCCGACGAGGACGGCACCAACGCCGAGACCCTCGACAACCTCGTGCAGATCGACGCCAACATCCAGCCCGGCGACTCCGGGGGCCCGCTCGTGAACGAGGACGGCGCGATCGTCGGCATGAACGCCGCGGCCTCGGCCAGCAACGGCAGCGGCTTCGGGTTCGGCGGCCAGGGCGGCAACGAGGGCTACGCGATCCCGATCGAGGACGCGCTCGCCATCGCCAAGAAGATCGCCTCCGGCCAGGGTGGCGACGGCATCCACGTCGGCGCCAACCGGGCGATGCTCGGCGTCGCGGTCAGCGCCTCCACCCAGGGCGGGCTCAACCAGAGTGGCAACGGCGCCGTGGTCAACAGCGTCCAGTCGGGGTCCGCGGCCGAGGAGGCCGGCATCCAGGCCGGGGACGTCATCATCGGCATCGACGACATCGACGTCTCGTCGGCGCAGGAGCTCACCCACGCCCTCGTGCCCTACCAGCCGAAGGACAAGGTCACGGTCACCTGGACCGACTCGTCGGGCCAGACCCGCCACGCCGAGGTCACCCTCGGCTCCGGGCCTCCCGCATAGCCGCCTCGCCGGCTCGGCGGACCGCCCGCATAGGTCGCTCCCGCCCCCGAACCGGGCGGCGTGACCTCCCAGGACAACTCCGACCGCGCACCGGCCGAGCTGGCCGGTGCATGGTCGCGTCGGGGCGAGGTGCGCAGCCTCGCCGGCCACGACGTCTTCACGATGGACGTGCCCGCGTCGGCGGGGGAGTCGGCACCGCCGTTGCTCGTGCTGCACGGGTTCCCGAGCTCGTCGTACGACTTCGCCACCGTGCTCGACGACCTCGCACGCGACCGCCGGGTGCTGCTGTTCGACATGCTCGGCTACGGCTTCTCGGCGAAGCCCGACCTCGGGTACACGATGGCGGTCCAGGCCGACATCGCCATGGCGTTCGCGGCCGAGGCCGGCGTCACCGAGCTCGCGCTGCTGTCACACGACATGGGCGACACCGTCGGCGGCGAGCTGCTCGCGCGCCGCGGCGAAGTGGCCGGTCGACATCGCCAACCGCGTCGTCACCAACGGCAGCATCTACATCGAGATGGCGCACCTCACCGCGGGTCAGCAGCTGCTGTTGTCGCTGCCCGACGAGCTCATCGACCCCGCGCTCGCGCCGGCGCGTGACGCACTCGTGTCGTCCCTGGCGAACACGTTCAGCCCGGCGACGGTGGTCGAAGGTGCGGTCGCCGACCACGTCGCCGCGCAGGTCGAGATGATCCTGCACGCCGACGGCAACCGCGTGCTGGCGCGCCTCATCCGCTACATCGAGGAGCGTCGCGCGGCGCAGGACCGCTTCACCGGCGCGATCGAGACGCACCCGTCACCGCTCGCGGTGGTGTGGGGCGCCGACGACCCGATCGCGGTGCACGACATGGCGACGCGACTGACGAGCACACGTGCCGACGCCCCCCTCACCACGCTCGACGGCGTGGGTCACTACCCGATGGTCGAGGCGCCCGAGCAGTTCGCGAGCGCGGTGCTCGCCGCGCTCGGCTGATCTACTTCTTGTCGCCTACTTCTTGTCGCCGGGCTTGGCCGCCATCATGTGGCCGCCGAGCAGGTACTCCGGAGCGCTCTGCTCCACCTGCGACTGCGCGCGCGCCAGGATCTTCTGCTGCTGGTCGTCGCTCGGCACGGTGATCCAGAACACGTCGTCGCGCACGCCCTCGAAGCAGAGGTCGGCGACCTCCTCGAGCGGCGCGAACACGATCTCCATCCCCGCCGCGTCCATCCGCTTCTTGTACTCGCCGTAGGCGTCGCGCCCTTCCTTGGGCGGCGCACCCGGGCGTTCGTAGCGGTCGGGACGGTTGGCGCCCGGCCGCCAGATGCCGGTGTTGAGCATGCCCGGCGTGCGGGTGGACGGGTAGAGGAGCGAAGCGCCCACGTTCGAACCGACCTCGCGCAGCTGGCCCCACAGGCACTCCGTGATGGTGACGACCGCGGCCTTGGTGGTGGCGTACACGGCGCTGTTGATCAGCGGGGTGAAGCCGCCGTTGCCCGACGTGGTGTTCACCACGTGGCCCTCGTCCTGCGCCACGAGGGTGGGCACGAAGGCGTTGATGCCGTTCACCACGCCCATCACGTTCACGTCGAGCGACCAGCGCCAGTCGTTCACGTGGTGCTCCCAGATCTGGCCCTCGGAGCCCGACCCGATGCCCGCGTTGTTGCACACGAGGTGCACCGCGCCGTAGTGCTCGAGCGTCGCGTCGCGCAGCGCCTCGACCGACTCCAGCGACGTGACGTCGGTGGGCACGCCGATGACGTCACGCCCCTCGGCCTGCAGCTCGGCGACCGTCTGCTCCACGAGGCCGGGGACGACGTCGGCGACGACGGCCTTCATCCCTTCGTCGGTGAAGCGCTTCACCAGTTCGCGGCCGATGCCCTGGCCCGCGCCGGTGACGACGGCGACCTTCCCAGCGAAGTCCTGCATGGTTCCCCCTGAATCCCGGTGTGCGTGAGTGTGGTGGCTACTCGACCTCGGCGACCGCGCCGGCGAACTGTGCGTTGTACAGCGCGGCGTAGGCGCCGCCCCGTGCGATCAGTTCCTCGTGGTTGCCCTGCTCGACGATGTCGCCGTGCTCCATCACCAGGATGGTGTCGGCGTCGCGGATCGTCGAGAGGCGGTGGGCGATCACGAAGCTGGTGCGGTTGGTGCGGAGCGCGGCCATCGCCTTCTGGATGAGGACCTCGGTGCGGGTGTCGACCGAGCTGGTGGCCTCGTCGAGGATGAGGATGGTCGGATCGGCGAGGAACGCCCGGGCGATGGTGAGCAACTGCTTCTCGCCCGCGGACACGTTGTTGCCCTCGTCGTCGATCATCGTGTCGTAGCCGTCGGGCAGCGAGCGCACGAACCAGTCGACGTGCGTGGCCTTGGCCGCCTCGATGATCTGCTCCTCGGTGGCCTCGGGGTTGCCGAACGCGATGTTGTCGCGGATCGAGCCCTCGAACAGCCAGGTGTCCTGGAGCACCATGCCGATGTTGCGCCGCAGCTCGTCGCGCCGCATCTTCGCGATGTCGTGACCGTCGAGCGTGATCGTGCCCGAGTCGATCTCGTAGAAGCGCATGATCAGGTTCACCAGCGTGGTCTTGCCCGCGCCGGTGGGGCCGACGATCGCGATCGTGGAACCGGGCTCGGCGAGCAGGTCGAGCTTGGTGATGAGCGGCTTGTCGTGGTCGTAGGAGAACGCGACGTCCTTGAACTCGATGCGGCCGCGCGGCTCGGTGGTGAAGGTGGGCTGCTCGGGGTCCTTGGTCTCCTCGTCCTCGTCGAGGAACTCGAAGACCCGCTCGGCCGAGGCGATGCCCGACTGCAGCAGGTTCACCATCGACGCGAGCTGCGTGAGCGGCTGGGTGAACTGGCGCGAGTACTGGATGAACGCCTGCACGTCACCGACGCTGAGCTGGCCCGACGCGACCCGCAGGCCACCGACCACGGCGATCACCACGAAGTTGAGGTTGCCGACGAACATCATCACCGGCTGCACGGTGCCGGAGATGAACTGCGCCCAGAAGCTCGATTCGTAGAGCTTCTCGTTCTCGTCGTCGAACACCTGCTGCACGTCGTCCTGGCGACCGAACACCTGCACGAGCGACAGGCCGGTGAACGTCTCCTCGACGTGGCCGTTGAGGATGCCGGTGTGCAGCCACTGCGAGATGAAGCGCTTCTTCGACCGCGCGGTGATGAACTTCATGATGATCAGCGAGCACGGCACCAGCACGATGGTGATCGTCGCGAGCAGCGGCGAGATCGTGTACATCATGATGACGACGCCGATGATCGTGAGCGTCGACGTGAGCATCATGCTCAGCGTCTGCTGGAGGCTCTGCGCGACGTTGTCGATGTCGTTGGTGACACGGCTGAGCAGGTCGCCGCGCGGCTGGCGGTCGATGTACCAGAGCGGCAGCCGGTTGAGCTTCTCCTCGACGTCGCTGCGCAGCTGCTGCATCGAGCGCTGCACCACGCCGGCGAGGATGTAGCTCTGGCAGTACTGCAGGATGTTCGACCCGATGTACACGGCGAGCGCGAGCAACAGGATGCGGTGCAGGTGACCGAAGTCGATGCCCTGCCCGTTGACGACACCGGTGACCACCACGTTGGTGGCGTTGCCGAGGAGCTTCGGACCGATCACCGCGAGGGTGACGCTCACCAGCGCGAGGATCATCACGCCGAAGACGCGCGTGCGCTCGGGGCGGAGCCGCTCGAACAGGCGACGGGCGGAGCTGCGGAAGTTCTCCGTGCGCTCCACCGGCATGCCGACGCCGAAGCGGCCCTGACGCATCGCCGCCGCGTTGGCCCGCAGCTCGCGCGGGATCTCGTCGAGGGAGGTGGGCTCCTCGACGTCCTCCCGCTCGTACGGCTGCTGCCCGTTGCCGGCCACGCCGTTGCCGTTCATGTCGTCGCCGCTCATGCCGCGTCCTCGTTGTAGCGCTGCGACTCCACGATCTCCTGGTAGGTGGGGCAGGTCGCCAGGAGCTCGGCGTGCGTGCCGAGGCCCACGCAGCAGCCCTCCTCGAGCACGAGGATGCGGTCGGCCTGGGTGATGGTCGACACCCGTTGGGCGACCACCACCGTGACCGCCTCTCTCGTGACCGGTCTGAGCGCACTGCGCAGTCGGGCGTCGGTCTTGAGGTCGAGGGCCGAGAAGGAGTCGTCGAACAGGTAGATGGACGGGCGGTGGGCCACGGCGCGGGCGATGGCGAGGCGTTGGCGCTGCCCGCCCGACACGTTGGTGCCGCCCTGGGCGATGGGGGAGCGGATGCCGTCGGGCATCGCCTGCACGAAGTCGGACGCCTGGGCGACGTCGAGCGCAGCCCAGATGTCGGTCTCGTCGGCCTGCGGGTTGCCGAAGCGCAGGTTGCTCGCCACCGTGCCGGAGAACAGGAACGGCTTCTGCGGCACGAACCCGATCAGCGTGTGGAGGTAGTCGGAGTCGATGTCGCGGATGTCGGCACCCGCGATCGTGACCTTGCCCTCGGTGACGTCGAAGAGGCGCGCGACCAGGTTGAGCAACGCGGTCTTGCCCGAACCGGTGGAGCCGATGATGGCGAGCGTCTCTCCCGCGTCGACGCGCACCGAGATGTCGTTGAGCACCGGCTTCTCGGCGCCGGGGAAGGCGAACGACGCGTGGTGCAGTTCGAGCGACATCGGGCCGGGCAGGTCCTTCACGCCGTTGGTGGGCGGCACGACGGTGGAGTCGGTGTGCAGCACGTCCTGGATGCGGCCGGCGCACACCGCGGCACGCGGGTACATCATCACGATCCAGGTGGCCATCATCACGGCCATCAGGATCTGGATGAGGTAGGTGAGGAACGCGACCAGCGAACCCACCTGCATCTCGCCGGCGGCGATGCGGTTGGCGCCGAACCACACGGCGGCGACGCTGGAGATGTTCACCGCTGCGAACACGAACGGGAACGACAGCGCCATGTAGCGGCCGGCGAACAGCGAGGTGCGGGTGAGCTCGGTGTTCGACTCCTCGAAGCGCTTGCGCTCGTCGGGCTCGCGCACGAACGCCCGCACCACCCGGATGCCCGTGATCTGCTCCCGCAGCACCTGGTTCACCCGGTCGAGGCGTTCCTGCATCTGGAAGAACAGCGGGTGCATGCGCCGCGAGATGAAGGTCATCGCGCCGAGGAGGGCGGGCACCGCGACGATGAGGATGAGCGACAGCGGCCCGTCCTCGCGGATGGCGAGGAAGGTGCCGACGACCAGCGTGATGGGCGCGGCGATCGCCATCGTGCAGGTCATCAGGACGAGCATCTGCACCTGTTGCACGTCGTTGGTGACACGGGTGATGAGCGACGGTGAACCGAAGCGCCCGACCTCGCGTGCCGACAGCTGCGTGACCTGGTGGAACAGGCCCTTGCGCACGTCGCGGCCGAAGCTCATCGCGAACTTGGCGGAGAAGTACATCGCCGCGACCGCGAGGCACACCTGCAGGATCGTGATCCCGAGCAGGATGGCGCCCATGCGTTCGATGTAGGCGGTGTCGCCGGTGAGCGCGCCCTTGTCGATGATGTTCGCGTTCAGGGTGGGCAGCATCAGCGTGGCCGACACCTGGCCGAACTGGAAGACGATCACCCAGATCAAGAGGTTGCGGTACGGCGCGGCGTACGTGCGCACGAGTCGCATCAGCACGGGCGGGGGCCTCCTTCGGATTCGGTCTTCACGACGCCGTGCAGGAACATGGTGACGATCTCGGCCCGCGTGAGCGACGGGCCCTCGGAGAACATCCGGCTGGTGCCGGCGAAGATCAGGCCGCGCAACAGGCGGGCCGACTTCTCGGGCGAGTGGGTGAGCCGGGGCGCGTCGGGCGCGAGCAGCGCGACGAGCGCCCGCAGCTCCGGCGGCTTGCGGGGCTTGCGGTCCTCGGGCCGGCGCATCGTGGCCAGCGCACTGGTGACCTGGAAGATCGCCTCGGAGCGGCGGACCATGATCTCGACGGCCTTGCCCAGGCGCTGCTCGAGCGGCAGCTCGAGGTCGATGCCCGCCAGGGCGGCCTCCACGGGCGCGGGGTCGAAGACCGCGTCGACGATGGCCTCGAGCAGGGCCGGCTTGTCGTCGAAGACCCGGAAGATCGTGCCCTCGGCGATGCCGGCGGCGGCCGCGATCTCCTTGCTGGTGACCCGGGCGCCGTGCTCGAGGAACAGGGGGAGGGCGGCGGCCACGATGGCGGCCCGGCGCTCCTCGACCGGCAGCGCGGCGGCGCGCGGCCGGGTGGCCGGCGGGGCCTGGGTCTCCGGTTGGGTCGTGGGGGCGGGGCTGACCATCTGGGAGCACTCTATGAGTGAGCGCTCACTCAGTGCAACCACCTTCCGGGATTGGTACGTTCGCCCCCATGACGGGCCGGGTCACGCCGCTGGGGTACGCCGCCCGTGTGTCCGTCGGCGGCGAGGTGGTGGCCGAGTCGTCCGGGGCGTTGCGCTGCGACGACCCCGAGCAGGGCGCCAGTCTCTGGTTCCCGCGTGCCGACGTGGGCGCCGCGGTGGCTGGGGGCCTGCCGGTGCTCGCCGCGCCCGACGACGTCCCGGCCCTGGCCGGGTACGTCGCGTTCGACCCGGCCACGACGACCGTCGAGGTCCTCGACGAGACCGTGTTGCGCTGGCCCACCTGGGGCGATGCCGCCGACCTCGTCGCGGTGATGGACGTGATGCCCGCCGACGACGGATCGTGGACGAGCGTCGCCCGGGCTGCGCCCGATCGCCCGGTGGTGGAGGGCAGCCAGATGCTCGGCCAGGCGATCGTGGCCGCGTCACGGTTGCTTCCCGAGCGCCGGGTCACGTCGGCGCACATGGTGTTCGTGCGCCCGGCCGACGCGCGCCGACCGCTGCGCTTCGTGCTCGACGAGGTGAGCGCGGGCCGGTCGTTCGGCAGCTTCGCGGTGCGGGTGGAGGACGGCGGCCGCACCTGCGCCGCGGGCACGCTGCTCCTGGGCGCACCGGCCGACGACGCGATCACCCACGGCGAACCGATGCCCGACGTGCCCGGCCCGACCGCGAGCTCGCCCTACGACATGGGGGTCACGGGTCGTGACCTCCGCGTGGTCGACGGTGCCTACACCGGCGACCCTGACGCGCCGGTCGGTCCACCTGAGCTCGACGCGTGGGTGCGCTTCCGGTCGGTGCCCGACGACCCCGCGTTGCACGTGGGTCTGCTCGCGCAGTTCACCGGGCACCTCTCGATCGCGGCCGCGTTGCGGGCGCACGCGGGCGTCGGCGAGTCGCAGGCGCACCACACGTTGTCCACCGCGGTGAACGCGATCGCCCTGTCGGTGCACACCGACGTGCGCGTCGACCAGTGGCTCCTCTACCACCACCGCTCCACCCGTGCGGTCGACGGCATGACGCACTCGGAGTGCCGGGCGTACCAGGAGGACGGCACGCTGGTCGCGTCGTTCACCGTCGACTGCATGGTGCGACCGTTCTCGGGTGGCGCGGTCGGCGACAGGAAGACGTCGATGTGAGGGCGGACCGGTGGGCCTGACGACTGCGCGCGGCCCGCTGGGCCCGGATCCGTCGGGCCGCTTCAGCGCGCCCGTCCCGGGTGGGCTGCTGTACGTCGAGCCGTTCCCACGGCGGGTGCGGGGGGTGCTCGGCGGCACCGTCGTCGTCGACAGCGAACGCGTGCTGCTCGTGCACGCACCCGGTCACCCACCCCGCTACGCGTTCCCGGCCGCCGATGTCGGCACCGACCTCGCAGTGCCGTGCGCACTGCCCGGTGGGCTCGCCGACGGCCACGTGTTCGTCGACTGGGACGCGCTCGACGACTGGTTCGAGGAAGAGGAGCGGGTGTACGTGCACCCGCGCAACCCCTACCACCGCGTCGACTGCGTGCCGACGAGTCGCCGGCTGCGGGTCGAGGTCGGCGGCGTCGTGCTGGTCGACACGACCGACACCATGGGGGTCTTCGAATCGTCGATCCCGCCCCGCCTCTACGTGGCGCGAGCACGTGCGCACCGACCTGCTCGAGCCGAGTGCGCGGCAGTACCGCTGCATCTACAAGGGCGTCGCGTCGTACTGGCACGCACGCATCGGCGACACAGTGGTCGAGGACGTCGCGTGGAGCTACGACGAGACCACGCCCGAGTGTGTCAACATCCGCGGGCTCATCGCCTTCGACCCCGCTCGCGCCGACGTGCGCGAGGAGTTCGCCGCCGGCGGCACGCCTGAGCTCCCCGGCCTGACCAGGAGACGACACGTTGGACTTCGGCATCCACCTCGGCAGTGTGAGCCCCAAGGCATGGGTCGACGTCGTGCGCCAGGCCGACGCGGTCGGCTTCGAGTCGGTGTGGCTCCCCGAGCACCTCGTGATCCCGGTGGCCGCGTCGGGCAGCCCGCACGCCGGCTCCGACCACCCGCCGATCCCCGCCAACGTGCCGGTGTTCGACGTGTTCGCGTACATGGGCCACCTCGCCGCGGTGACCGAGCGCATCAAGCTCGGCACGAGCGTCTACAACATCGGCCTCCGCCACCCCTTCGTCACGGCGCGCGCCGCGACCACCGTCGACATCCTCTCGGGCGGCCGCCTCGCGCTCGGCATCGGTTCGAGCTGGCTGCGCGAGGAGTGGGAGGCGGTCGGGCTCGACTTCGACACGCGCGGCGCTCGCGTCGACGAGGCGATCGACGTGTGCCGCCGCTGCTGGACCGACGAGGTGATCGAGCACCACGGCCGCTTCTTCGACTTCGCACCGGTCGCGTTCGAGCCCAAGCCGGTGCAGGTCGGTGGTCCCGCGCTCCACATCGGTGGCGACGGCTCGATCGCGCTGCGGCGCACCGCGACGGTCGGCACGGGATGGATCCCGATGAACCACACGCTCGAACAGCTCGGGCCGTCCCTCGCGAAGCTGCGCGAGCTGTGCGGCGCGCACGGCCGCACCACGCCGGTGGAGGTCACGCTGCACGGCTCGATCGCGTCGCCCGACGACGTCGCGCGCTACGCCGACGCGGGCGTCACGCGCGTCATCGTCACGCCGTTCACGCGCACCAGCGAGGCGATCGACGGCCTCGCCCGCTTCGCCGACGAGGTCATCGCCCCACTCGCGGGCTAGTCGCCCCGCGGGCCGGCGGTGGTCAGCCGGTGAACGCCGGTGCGATGTTCACCGGCGTGGGCACGAGCGGCGTGAGCGGTGCGCAGGTGGGCGGGGTCATCGCCAGGCCGCCCTGGTCGAACGGGTTGCTCGCATAGCCCGTCACGGCCGCGCCCTGGGTGCCGGCACCGGTGGCCGGGTCGATGGTCCAGATGTGGAACGGACCCTCGGCGACTTCGGCGCCCAACGCGTACAAGGTGCCGTCGGGGGAGAAGCTCATGCCCTGCACCGCGGGAGTGATGCCCGTGGGACCGATCGCGGTCGTCGCGCCGGTCGCGGTGTCGACCTGCAGCAGGTCGGCGCCGATGGACGTCGCCGCGTACAACCCGGTGCAGTCCGCCGCAATCCCGCCGATCAGGTTGTTGCCCGCGCCGCCGACCAGCGTGGCGGCACCGGTCTGCGGATCGAGCGAGTAGAGGCACGTGGTGAGCGAGGTGGAGCACGGTGCCGCACCGGAATTCAGGGTGAACCAGAGGTGGCCCTGGGGGTCGAAGGTCAGCGCGGCGAACGTGTCCTGGAACGCGCTGGTGATGCCGAGCTCACCGACCTTCGAGTGGGCGCCGGTGGTCTGGTCGAAGCGGTAGAGCGACAGCGAGCCGTCGGGCGCCTCCACACCCCAGAGATTGCCGTCGGGCGAGCGGGCGAGGAACGGCGTGACGAAGCACGGGTTGTTCTCGGGGCTCCCGACCTCGGTCACGACGCCGGTCGCGACGTCGACGCTCAGCAGCTGGCAGCTGTCGGGGAGGATCTCGGTGGAGAACGCCTCGCCCGCCGCACCGGCCGGCGCGGCGACGGCGAGCAGCAGCGCGAACGCGGCGGTGACGAGGACCGGAGCTCGGAGCTTCATCCGAGGGGTTCTAGCAGCACCAGGGGGATCTCGCGTTCCGTCTTCTCCTGGTAGCCCGCGTAGTTCTTGTGCGCCTTGGTGAGGATCGGCCACATGCGGGCGCGCTCCTCGGGTGTCGCGATGCGCGCGTGCATCTTCTGGCGCGGCTTGCCGCGGTACACGACCTCGACCTCGGGGTGCTTCACGATGTTGTGGTACCAGGCGGGGTGCGCGTCGTTGCCCCCGGCCGACGCGACGAGCACCACGGTGTCGCCATCCTCCAGCGGCGACGTGAGCATCACGCGACGCGGCTCGCCCGACTTCGCGCCGATCGTCGTGAGCTCCACGACGGACATGCCGATGGCCGACCAGCCGAGCTTCCCGCCACTGATCTTGATCAGCCCGCGGTGGAGGCTGTTGGCGAACTTCATGTAGCCGTTACTGGGCATTCGGAGCTCCTGTGCCGAGCGGGAACGTGTCCTTGGGTGGGCCGGCCTGCGTGTGGGTGGTGCCGGCGGGGTCGACGGCCCACTCGGGGACCACGCCCCAGCCCTCGCCGTAGATCAACTCGCCGAGAGGGCGCCGCCGCACCGGTCCGTGGCCGCCCTCGGGCTTCCCGATGGTGATGGTGGCGGCCATGAACACGCCGTCGGGGATCTCGAGCAGCTCGCGCAGCTCGGGCTCGACCATGCCGTGGAAACCGGTCAGCACGCCGCCGTAGCCGAGCGCCCGCGCCGCGAGCAGCAGGTTCTGGCACGACGGGTACACCGACGCGCCCTCGAACGACGTGGGCTCGCGGTAGCGCACGAGGCACGGCAGTACGAGCACCGGCACCTTCGCGAAGTCGTCGGTGTAGCGCTGCATGGTCGCGGCCATGCGCGCCTTCGGCGAGTTGTCGACGTTGCCCGAGCCGCGGTCGTAGCCGTCGTTGGTGCGCTTGTTCGTCCAGATTCGCTGCGCGGCCTCGGCGATGAGGGCCTTCGCCTGCTGCGCCTTGGGGCCGTCGGTGAGCACGACGAAGCGGAAGGGCTGACGGTTGGAACCGCTCGGCGCGCGGGTGGCGGCGAACAGCATCGCCCGCAGCGCCTCGGGTGGCACCGGCTCGTCGCGGTAGCGACGGATCGCACGCGTGGAGGCGAGGCCCTCGAGCAGCCCGACGGTGTCGGCGGGGAGCGCGGCGCCCGCGAGCTCTGCCGCGAGGGGGGTGGGGGAATCGGTCGTCACGGTGCGAAGATTCGCGCATGGTCCTCGATCGTGCACACCACGGCGCCGTACTGGTGCTCACCATGAACCGTCCCGAGTCGCGCAACGCGCTGAACCCGGCGCTCTACCGTGCGCTGGGGGAGGCCTTCGTCGCCGCCGAGACCGACGACTCGGTACGGGCCATCGTGCTCACCGGCGCCGGTGACCAGACGTTCTGCGCGGGCATGGACCTCAAGGCGTTCGCCGCGGGCGACACCATCAGTGCCGACGACGGCCCCGGCACCACCGTGTTCGTGGAGCGGTGCTACCCGAAGCCGGTGATCGCCGCGGTGAACGGCTCCGCGGTGGCCGGTGGCTTCGGGATCATGCTCGGCTGCGACCTCGTGGTGGCCACCGACCACGCGGTGTTCGGTCTCCCCGAGGTGAAGCGGGGGCTCGTGGGCGTGGGCGCCACCAGCCGTGCCGCGCTGCGCCTCCCACCGCAGGTCACCCTCGAGCTCGCGCTCACCGGTGAGCCGATCGACGCGGCCACCGCCCTGCGGTACGGCCTGGTGAACCGGGTGGTGCCGAAGGCCGAGGTGCTGCCCACCGCGATCGCGCTCGCCGAGCAGATCGCCGCCAACGCGCCGCTGGCCGTCGCGCTGGCCAAGCAGATCGCGGTCGACGCCTCCAGCCTCTACTCCGTCGACATCGCGGGCTGGCGCCAACAGGCCGCCGCGGTGTTCGCGAGCGAGGACGCGAAGGAAGGGGCGAAGGCCTTCGCCGAGAAGCGTCCGCCCGTCTTCCGAGGCGTCTGACCTGCGCAAACGCTGATCGTAGATTGTATACGAAAGGCCGAAAGTCCCTTCCGGGGCCCCGGCGGGATCCGTACCGTGCCCGGGAGCGCTCCCACCGATGGGGAGACGCCCGAGCCGAGGAGACGGCCCAGCATGGTTGCGGACGCGGACTTCCCGTGGATCATCAGCACCGACGACCACCTGGTCGAGAAGGACGACCTCTGGACCTCCCGGGTCCCGGAGAAGTACCGCGACCAGGTACCGCACATCGTCTATGCGCCCGCGGGTGACACGCCGGTCGTCGACGGCGCGATGTACATCGAGGCCCCCGGAACGAGCGGCCGCGAGGTGCCCTGGTGGAACTACGACGGCCACTGGTACTCGATCAAGCGCCTCATCGCAGCGGCCGGGTTCAAGCCCGAGGAGGTGACGGCCGACTCCGTGGACTGGGACGAGATGCGCAAGGGCTGCTGGGACCGCGACGCCCGCCTCGAGGACATGACCACCAACCACATCGCCGCGTCGCTCTGCTTCCCGAACTACCCGCGCTTCGCCGGCCAGATCTTCCTGCGGGCGAAGGACAAGGACGTCGCCAAGCTCTGCGTCGAGGCCTACAACGACTTCATGGTCGACGAGTGGTGCGCGGGCAGCAACGGTCGCATGATCCCGCTCGGCATGATCCCGCTCTGGGACGTGAACCTCGCGGTGGCCGAGGTGCGGCGGAACGCGGCCCGCGGCGTGAAGGCGGTCGCCTTCTCCGAGTGCCCGGCGTGGCTCGACCTGCCGAGCATCCACTCCGGCTACTGGGACCCGTTCTTCGCCGAGTGCGAGGCCACCGAGACGGTGGTGTGCATGCACATCGGCTCGGGCACCCGGGTCACCCGCACCAGCAACGACGCCCCCACCGCGGTGCAGGCCACGCTGATGTTCAACAACTCCGCGGCGTCGATCACCGACTTCCTGTTCTCGGGGGTGCTGTCGCGGTTCCCCACGCTCAAGCTGTTCTACGCCGAGGCGCAGATCGGCTGGATCCCCTATGTGGTGGAGCGGGTCGACGACGTGTGGGAGACGCACCGCTGGGCCGTCGGCGCCGATGTCGCCGGTGACCGCCCGTCCGACCTCTACTACCGGCAGATCTTCAGCTGCTTCTTCAAGGACAGCGTGGGCATCAAGCTGCTCGACGAGGTGGGGGTCGACAACGTGATGTTCGAGACCGACTACCCCCACCAGGACGGCACCTGGCCCGACACGGTGTCGGTGGCGCAGAAGCTGCTCGGCCACCTGCCCGACGAGACGATCACCAAGATCGTGCAGGGGAACGCGGCGAAGCTGTTCGAGGTCGACATGGCCTCCCTGGGGCTCCCCGGGTAGCTGCACCGAGGTTGCATCCGCGGGCCGGGGTCGTGGCGAAGCATCTCCCAGTAGGGAAGCCACGACCCCGGACCCGTAGATGACACTGACTGCCGACCCAAGGATCGAGGCCAATATCCTGCTCCCCGTGGGAGCGGGAGACGACGTCGCCGCGAGGTTCGCCGCCGGGGACGAGCGCGCGCTGCGTGAGGCCTACGACGCCCACGGCTCCCTCGTCTTCGCCTTCTGCAGCCGGAACCTCCCGTCGCGGGCCGATGCCGAGGACGCGATGCAGCAGGTGTTCGTCGCCGCCTGGCAGGGCCGGGAGCGGTTCGACGCCGAGAAGGGGTCGCTGCCCGGCTGGCTGCTCGGGATCGCCCGGCACAAGGTCGCCGACCAGGCCCGGGCCGCGGGCCGGCGCAACGACCTGGTCGAGAAGCAGGCGGCCGCGGTGGCGGTGGCCGAGCCGGTGGCCGGAGCGCCCGGCCCCGACGGTCCCGAGGTCGTGCTCGACCGGCTCGTGGTCGCCAACGCGATGGCCGGGTTGCCGGACGAGCAACGGCGTACGCTGGAGCTCGCCTTCTACGACGACCTCACGCACACGCAGATCGCGCAGATGCTCGGACTCCCGCTCGGTACCGTGAAGAGCCACATCCGGCGGGGCCTCGGCCGGTTGCGCGCGAGCCTGGAGGAGGTGGCCCGATGACCCACGTCGATCCGGATCTCCTCGCTCTCGCCGCGCTCGGTGAGGAGCTGTCGCCTGCGGAGCAGGCCCACCTCGAGGTGTGTGACGAGTGCCGCGCCGAGCGCGAGGCCTACGGCCGCGCCGTGATCGTCGGCCGTTCCGTGCGCCCCGACGACCTCGACCTCCCCGCCCCGCCGGTCTCGGTGTGGGAGGGCGCCCAGCGCCGAGCTCCGGCTCAGCGAGCCGGCGCCCGCGTCCCACTGCGGGCGCGGCGCCGGTGTCGGCGATCGGTGACGCCCCCTCGGCGCGCCGCCGCAGCAGCGAGCGTCCTGGATAGCAGTGGCCGCGGTGGTGGCGATCGCGCTCGTGGCCGGGGTGTTCGCCCTCGTCGACCGCTCCGGGGGCGATTCGCCGGTGCAGCGAATCGCGCTCACCGAGATCGACTCCAGCGGCGTCAGCGACAACGGCGATCGTGCGTGACGGCAACGGCTACGCCCTGCAGGTCGACACCACCGGGCTCACCGACCGCAAGGGCAGCTACTACGAGCTGTGGATGATGAACCCCGACACCGGGTCGTTCGTGTCGCTGGGGCCGGTGCTGCCCGGGCAGCGCAGCACGCACCCGCTCCCGGCCGGGGTCACGACGAAGACCGACCCGTTCGTCGACATCTCGGTGGAGCCGCTCGACGGCAACCCGGAGCACTCCACCGTGAGCGTCACCCGCGGCAGCTTCGCCTGATTCTGATTTCCTGAATCTTCTTGCATCCGATCGCAACCGATCGGGCGAAGACCTCCACGACGGCACGTGGCGACCGATCCCCGCACCCCCGCAGGGACCACGTCCGCAGAGGAGGCCCAGATGGCCAAGCACTCGTTCCGCAGGATGGTGGCCGCCGCCGCGATGGTCGCGGTCCCGATGACCGCGATCGGCGTGGGTTCGGCCGGTGCCGCGCCCGCCGGCAGCATGAGCGGCTCGTCGAGCACGCCGAAGCAGAACATCGTGCAGACGGCGGCGTCGAACCCCGACTTCTCGACGCTCGTCCACCTGGTGAAGAAGGCCGGCCTGGTCAAGGCGCTGAGCGGCAAGGGCCCGTACACGGTCTTCGCTCCCACGAACGCCGCGTTCGACGCCCTGCCCGCGGGCACGCTCGACAGCCTGCTCGCCGACAAGGCGGGTCTCACCGACGTGCTCACCTACCACGTGGTGAAGGGCAAGATCCGTCGTCGAAGCTGCAGCCGACGCAGACCGTCAAGACGCTGAACGGTGACGACATCACGATCAACGTGGCGGACGGCAAGGCGACCATCACCGACGGTCAGGGCAACACGGTGAACATCACCACGACCGACCTGAAGACCAAGAACGGCATCATCCACGTGATCGACAGGGTGCTCCTCGCCGTCCTCGTGACGATGACCTTCCGCTAGTGCAGGGTGCCGGCGTCGGCGTCGGATTCGATCCGGCCGGCGCGCTCGGTCATCCAGACTCGGGATCTCGCGGTGTGTGTTCACGTAGAGCCGTCCCTCGCGGACGGCTCGCACCGCGAGACGGCCCACGTCGAGCGGGTCGACGGCCGTGGCCATCCGCTGCTCGAGCCAGCGGCGGGTGGCGGGATCGGCGAGCTGCGTGTCGGAGAAGCGCGCGCGTTGCTCCTCCATCATCCGGGTGCGGATGCCGCCGGGCGTGAGGAGGGTGACGCCGACCGGCGCACCGGCGTCGCGCAGCTCCATGTGGAGCATCTCGGTGAGCGCCGTGACTGCGTGCTTGGCGGCCGGGTACGCGCCCAGACCGGTGGCGGCGACCAGACCCTGGCGCGACGAGGTGTGCACGAAGTGGCCCTCGCCCTGCTCGAGGATGGGGGAGGAACACGTCGACGCCGTGCAGCACGCCCCAGTAGTCGACGTCGAAGACACGCCGCCGGCGCTCGTAGTCGACCGGCTCGAGCAGCGGCGCGTTGCCGCCGATGCCGTTGTTGCACACCACGTGCGCGATGGCGAAGGCGGCGATCGTCTCGTCACGGAGGCGCACGACGTCGTCGCGTGGCGCGACGTCACACGTGACCCCGATCGCCGTCGACGCCTTCGGCCGTGAAGCAGCGTGCCGTCGGTGAGACGCTCGGTCTGCACGTCGGCGAGTGCGAGGCGCGCCCTGCTCGGCAGGCTTGCGCGCGATGCCGAGGCCGGGTCCCTCCGCGCCGCCGGTGACGACGACGACCTTGCCGTCGAGGTTCGCGATCCGCGACGATGCCGCGGACCTTGAGGTCGATGACCGTGTCCCAGTCGAGACCGAGCTCGCCGGTGAGGATGTCGTCACCGTGCTCGTTGAACTCGGGGGCACTTGCCGACGGCTGCGGCTCCTCGTCGAACTGCACCGGGGTGGTCACGAGGTGGAAGGCGTGGCCGTCCTTCGTGTGCAACTCCTGCAGATAGCCGTTGGCCTCCACCATGGGATCGTGCAGCAGGTCCATGGTCTCCTGCACCGGCGCCCACTGGCCGCGCATGCCGGTGAACCGCTCGCACCAGTGAACGTCTCCTCCTTCATACTTGCCGCGATCAACGCCTCGCCCTCACGTGCGTGCTCCATGAGGTTCTCGTGCACGGTGAAGCGCGAGGTCGGCGGCGTGCTCGTCGATGCCGAGCCGCTCGCAGGCCTCCGGCGTAGTGCGCGCCCTGCGGCATCGAGAAGGCGATGCGCTTGCCGTCGGCCGTCTCGTAGCTGCCGGCGAGCGGGTTGCCTGTGCAACGACGTTCGACTGCGCGCACCGGCATCCGCACGGCTCGCCGGTGATGAGCGACTGGGCGATGCCGGCTCCATCGCCCACATGCCGGCCGCGAGCAGCGACACGTCGACGACGTCGGCGTGCCCGGTGCGCTCGCGGTGGAGCAGCGCGGTGGAGATGCCGCCGGCGATGGTCATCGCGCCGATCGTGTCGCCGTACGCCGGCCCCGGCATCATCGCGAGCAGATCGGTGTCCTCGGGCGTGGCCGCGATCGCGGTGCCCGCCCGGTACCAGAACCCGAGGATGTCGTAGCCGCCGGCGTCGGTCTCGGGGCCGCGCGCGCCGTAGCCGGTGCCGCGCACGTAGACGATGTCGGGGTTGTGCGCGGATGTCGTCGACGTCGATCAACAGCTTCTCGCGCACGGCTGCGAGCTTGTTGGTGAGGAACACGTCGCTGGTCGCGGCGAGGCGGTAGAGGATGTCACGCCCCTCGGGGGTGGTGAGGTCGAGCGCCAGGCTCTTCTTGCCGCGGTTGGCGTGCTCGGCGAGCACGAGGACATCGGTGTCGAACATCACCATGCCGGTGCCGGCGAGGCCGCGGATCGCGTCGCCGCGCTCCACGTGCTCGATCTTGATCACCTCGGCACCGATCGGCGAGGATCGCCGGCGCGGCCGGCACGAACGTCTGCTCGGCGACCTCCAGGATGCGGATCCCCTCCATGGGGCGGCTCATGCGGTTCCTCCGGTGTGGCGTGCGCTCGGCGTGACGTTGCGCAGCGTAGAGGCACGCGGGAGCGGCGCCCCACGTACACTTCCGCGCCGTGGGCACGGCACCTGGCGGGTTCCAGGAGATCAACGCGGTCACGCTCGCCGTGGCCGACATGGATGATCCGTCGAGTTCTACGACGACCTCGGGTTCCCCGTCGTCGCCGGCGGCGCCGGGCACGCCGTTCACCACGTTGCGGGCAGGGCGCAGCTTCCTCAACCTCCAGCTGGTCGAGGGCTGGGCGCCGCCGGACGAGGTGTGGGGCCGCGTGATCTTCTGGGTCGACGACGTCGACGCGGTGTACGACCGCGCCGTCGCGCACGGTTGGGCGCCGGAGTTCGCGCCCACCGACGCGCCCTGGGGCGAGCGCTACTTCCACCTGCGCGACCCCGACGGCCACGAGTGCAGCTTCGCCCGCCGGCTCGACGCCTGACCCGTCGGCCCGTCACCCCAATCCCAACCAACCGACGACCTGCAGCGCGACGAACGAAAGCGGCCAGCAGCGCCACGGCCACGACGCTCGGGAACGCCACCGCGTTGCACCGCCTGCCGCGAGTTCACGGCGTCGCCGAGCACGACCCGGTCGTTCGCGAGCAGCAGGACGTACCCGAGCACGACCGGCGCGATCAGGCCGTTCACCACCTGGGTGCCGAGGAGCAGCCCGATCAGGTCGGCGGGGACCAGCGCGGCCACGGCACCGATCCAGGACAGGCGCGGTGAACACCGCCGAGGAACAGCGGTGCTTCCGCGAAGCGGCGGCTTCGATCACGCCGGGCCCACGCCACCTCGGCGACCGCGTACGCCGTCGACAGCGGCACGACCATGGCGGCCAGCACCGGCGCGCGGGGAATAGGCGCGAACAGCCTGATCTCGCAGCCCGTCCCGCGACGGGGCCAGGGCCCGCGCCGCGTCCGGCCGCGCTGTGCAGCAGTCCCGTGCCGCCGATCGTCGCGGCCGTCGCGACGATGATGCACATGCTCACCAGGTTCGCCGTGATCGCACCACGCCGACGGCGTCGATCCGGGCGTGGCGGTACCCGGCCGGGCCGACGCCGCGGTCGACGACCGCCGCGGCCTGGAACACCTGCATGTAGGGCGTGATCGTGGTGCCGACCAGAGCCACCGCCAGGAACAGGAGCATGCCCCGACGACAGGTGGGGAACGACGGTCTGCGTGGCGGCGCGGCCCCCAGTCGGGGTGACCCAGCACCGCGGCGACCGGGTACGCGGCGAACACGAGCGCGAGCAGGAGGAAGGCGCGCTCGGCCCACCGGTACGACCCGAGCACCACGAGGGCCCACAGGCCCACCGCGAACACGGGCACGGCCACGAACCGCGAGACGCCGAGCAGTTCGAACGCCGCGCCGATGCCCGCGAACTCCGACACGACCAGGCCGAGGTTGGCGACGAGCAGGCACCCGACGAGCACGTGGGCGCTGCGGGTGGAGCACCGGTCGCGCACCAGCGCGACGAGGCCTTCGCCGCCGTGCGCGCCGAGCCGGGCCGACATCTCCTGCACGACGACCAGGGCGACGGTGATCGGCACCATCAGGAACAGCATCCGGTACGCGAACTGCGAACCGGCCGAGGCGTAGGTGGCGATGCCGCCCGCGTCGTTGCCGGCGCTGGCGGCGATCAATCCCGGTCCGAGCACGGCGAGGCCGGCGAGGCGGCCGCGGGCGCGGGCAGGGGAGAAGAAGCGGGACGGGAAGAAGCTGGTGCGGGCCATGGCGGGCCTCCCGGGAAGGTGGAGCGGACGGGATGACGTCCGCCACACCGGCCCCCGGTGCCCGCGAGCCCCTAGCGGGAGCGCGCGGCGCGCGAGAGGAGACCGGTGTGACGGGTGGCCCTACTGGGGGGATCGGTCCGGAACACGGCTGCCTCCTCTCGATGATCGTGAGCGTTCAGAAGGTTGGATACGATATCCAGATGCAATCGGTGCCGCCGCTGGAGCTGCCGAGCGCGGCGCTCATCCGTCGCAGCAGTGCCGACGAGGCAGCACTGTACATTCGCCGGCTGATCTTCGACGGCGAATTACGCGCCGGCCAGCGGGTCCCGCAGGACGAGATCGCCCGGGCGCTCGGCATCAGCCGCATCCCCGTGCGGGAGGCGCTCATCGCACTCGAGCGTGAGGGCTGGGTCACCAACGAGCGTCACCGCGGCACCTTCGTCGACGCGGTCAGCGAGCGGGCCCTGCGCGACAACTTCCAGATCTACGCGGCGATCTACACGTTCTCCGCGAACCTGGCGCTCGAGCGCGGCGGTCCCGATCTGCTCGACGCGCTCGATGCGCTCGCCGACGAGGTGGAGCAGACCACCGATCCCGACGTCGTGAACAAGTTGTCGTACCAGTTCCGCCTGGCCATCCTGCGCGCCGCCGACTCGCCCCGCATCCAGGTGCTGCTCCGCGCGATGTCGGGCATGGTGCCCGGCAACTTCTTCGCCCAGGTGCCCGGCGCGGTCGAGGTCGAGCAGGAGGGCATGCGCGCGATCGCGGAGGCGATGCGCGCCGGCGACGCGATGCAGGTGCACGACGTCTACTCGCGCAAGTTCGGCGCGCAGGCCGAGCAGTGCGTGCAGCTGTTCCGCGACCGCGACCTCTTCGCCGCCGAGCCCGTCGCCGACTAACGGCTCAGCCGAGCTCGCCCGACGCCATCAGGTCGCGCGGATCGCGCATGTGCACCATCCCCAGGTAGCCGCCGCCTTCGGCGATCGCGTCGTGCACCGCGTAGCCGAGGATCTCCTGCGCCTCCGGCGACAGGGTGGCCGCGATCTCCGGCGGCACCGCGAGGTAGTTGTTCTCCTCGGTGCGCAACCACCCCAGCGTGTAGCTCACGTGCACGCCGCGTCGCCATTCGTCGACGGTGCTGTTCGGCCCGGCGAAGTGGATGGTGGAGCCGTAGTAGAGCACCGCGCCGCCCACGGGCAGCTCTGCCACCGCGATCTCGTGCTCCTCCGGCCGGCGGTCGCGCGGCCACCGGTGACTGCCGGGCACCACGCGGGTCGCGCCGGTCTCCGGGCGGAACGGCGTGAGTGCGACCAGGGACGCGAGCTGGATCTCCGCGTGCGGCCGCGGGAAGTGCGGCCACACGTCCTCGTCGCGGTGGGGCCACTGCGCCTCGGCGCCCGGCCCGCGCACGATCGCGTGCCCGAGGTTGAGTTGCCAACGCGAACACGACGGCAGCAGCACCGCGTCGCACACGGCGCGGTAGGTGGGGTGCGTCATGACGTCGTTCGCGAACGTCGGCGAGATCGCCGCCAAGGCGTTGACGTGCTTCGTGTGCGGGCCGAAGAACGCCTGCACCGCGGGGTTCACCGCGAACATCCCCGGCACCGCGGCGGCGACCGCGTCGTCGATCTCTGTGTTGATCGCGTCGGTGACGTCGGTCCCGACGAACCGGTCGATCAGCACCGCGCCGTCGGCATCGAGCGCGGCGAGCACGGCGTCGGTGTCGGTGCCGTCGTCCAACCTCGTGATCATCGGGGCATCCTCCCATCGCGAAGGGGCTTCCGCCACTGGCGCGCGGGCCCCGGTGGTGGTGCGATGGGACCGTGAAGAGACTCGACCCCAACGGTTGGCGCATCCTGCGGGCGGTCGCCGGCGTGACGGCGTTGTTCCTCGGGTTCGGCTGCCTCATGATGGCTTGCACCGTGGGCGTCATCCACGGGTTCGAGGCGCAGGCCGGGCCGGTCGACACGAGCGATGTCGGGGAGTGGCTCACGGCCGGGGCCGCGCTGGTGGCACTCGGCGTGGTGGTCCTGATCGCCGTCGGTGTCAACACGTGGTGGTCCCACCGTCACCGTCCGTCGTAGGGTGCCGCTCGTCCGAGACTGACGCAGGGAGGACGCGCGATGGCGGGCTACACCGACGGCGAGATCACCGTGCAGATGCTGTGGGACATCGAGCAGATCAAGCAGCTCAAGGCCCGCTACTTCCGCTTCCTCGACGCCAAGGACTGGGACGCGTTCGCCGGCCTGTTCACCGACGACTGCGTGCACCACCTGCCCGAGGAGTCACCGGTGCCGTCGGTCGACAACGCGACCTACCTCGCCACGCTGCCCGGTCAGCTCCACAACGGCGTGACCACGCATCACGGGCACATGCCCGAGATCACGTTGCTGAGCGCGACCGAGGCCTCTGGCATCTGGTCGATGTTCGACTACGTGCAGGTGGAGACCGACGCCGGGATGCGCATCGACATCCAGGGCTACGGCCACTACCACGAGACCTACCGCAAGGGCGACGACGGGCAGTGGCGCATCGCGTCGAAGCGCAACACCCGCCAGCGCCTCGACCGGGTCAGCCCCCCACCTTCGGCATGACCTCGTCGACGACCGTGTTGAGGTAGCGCCACGCGATCTCCGGCGGCAGGCCACCGATCAGCGGGTGCAGCATGAGCGGGATGCCGCTGCGCACGCGCTCGACGGCCTCGTCGACGGTGATCACCACGTGGCTCTTGTTCTCGGCGCGCAGCTCCTCGGCCGTCTGCGCGAACGAGATGCTGGCGACGTTGTCGTTGCCCTTGTTCCACTCCCCGTACATGAGCACGTCGTTCATCAGGTAGGGCCCGAGCTCGGCCCATGCCGCGTCGACGTCGTCGGCCACGAACACCGTGCTGGGCATCTCGGGGTCGGACAGCTGGAGCATGCCCGGGTGCACCTCGTGCCCACCCTCGCGCATGGCCTCGGTCCAGGCGTCCTCGAGGTCCTGGCCGTTGGTCTGGGCGAAGAAGCCGAGGCCGAAGCGGCCGGCACGCCGCGCCGCCGGCACCGAACCACCGCCCCACGAGACGATCGGGCCGCCGGGCGTGAACGGCGGAGGCGTGACGTGGATGTGGCGGCCGTCGTGGTCGAACGGTTGGCCCGTCTTGGCCTGGAGCAGGATCGTGAGCTTCTCGTCGGAGATCTTCCCGCGGCGCTTGTAGTCGACGCCGTACATCTCGTACTCGACGGGCCGGTACCCGATGGCGGCCGTGTACATCACCCGTCCACGGCTGATGTGGTCGAGCACGATCATCTCCTCGGCGAGGCGCACCGGGTCGTAGAGCGGGAGCAGCACCACCGACACGCTGATCGGCAGCGTCTTGGTACGGGCCGCGATCGCGCTGGCGAGGATCAGGGGGGAAGGGAGGTAGCCGTCGCTCGACGAGTGGTGCTCGCACACCACGGTGGCGAACGCGCCCCGCGTCTCGCCCCACTCGCACATCTCGATCGCCGCCTGGTACAGGTCGGGCGCCGGCGCGCCGTTGGCCGGCGCGCGCATGTCGAAGCGCAGCATGAACATGTGGAGCATCCCCCCGTCGACGAGTGTCGGCGCATCCTGGCCCACCACCGTGGGATCGGGCAAACGGCAGTTGTTGGCGTAGGTTCCGGGCGTGGGGATGGCGGCGACGGTCCGGGAGCACCCGGCACTGCGCGCACTCACCGTCCCCAACTTCCGCCGCTACTTCGTCGGCGACCTGGTGTCGATGACCGGCGGCTTCGTGCAGTCGATCACGCTCGTGTGGCTCATCCTCGAGCTGGGCGGCAGCGCGATCGACATCGCCCTGCTCCTCTCGATCCAGAACTTCCCGTCGCTGGTGCTCGCGCCGGTCGGCGGCACCATCGCCGATCGCTTCGACAACCGGAAGCTGCTGATCGGTCTCCAGGTGTTCGGCGCGGCCCAGGCCACGTTCATCGCCACCCTCACCGCGACCGGCGTCGTCACCATCCCCTGGATCATGGTGTCGGCGTCGATCCTCGGGGTGTGGGTGGCGTTCCACTTCCCGGCGGCGCAGGCGTTGCGCTACGAGCTGGTCACGTCGGAGGAGCTGTCGAGCGCGATCGGCCTCGGGAGCATGACCATGTCGGTGGGGCGTCTGCTCGGGCCGATGGTCGCCGGTGTGCTGCTCGCGCTCACCGACGTCGCGACCGCGTGCTACTTCGACGCGTGCACGTTCCTCTTCTTCATCGTGATGCTGGTGTCGATCCGCCCCGGGGAGCTCCGTGAGCGGCGCGCCGCCGACCGATCCGCGGTGACCCTGCGCGACGGCTTCCGGTACGTGTGGCAGCGACCCGACCTGCGCCTCGTGCTGGTGGCCGTCGCCCTGATCTCGATGCTCGCCTACAACATGAACCTGATGACGCCCGCGATGACCCGCATCGAGTTCGGCGGGTCGTCGACCGCGTACGCAGTGGTGGCCGCGACGACGGGCTTCGCCGGGCTGATCGGCGGCCTGCTCGCGGCGACGATCGCGTGGCCCACGTTGCGGATCTGGGGGCTGCTCGGCATCGGGTTCGGCGCGCCGTTGCTGCTCTCGTCGCTCTCGCCGGGCATCGCGGTGTTCGCCCTGTTCTTCGCCGCGCTCGGGCTCGCGTCGGCCGCGTTCTGGGCGGTCGCGCAGATGTACCTCCAGCACCGTACCGAAGGCGAGTTCCAGGGCCGCGTGATGAGCCTCTACACGATGGCGTGGGGCGGCACCACGATCTTCGGCGCGCTCGCGATCGGCGCGCTCATCGACGCGGTGTCACCGCGCGCCGCGTTGGTGGTGGGCGGCGTGGTCACGCTGTCGGTGTCGGCGTTCGTGCTGTGGTGGGCGCGGCGCGAACAAAGCCGCCACCGCGGTCGTTCGTACGACGACGATCAGACGACGATGGGCAGGTTGCCCAACCCGCGCACGTTGCTCGAGTAGGCGCGCGTCACGCCGGTGGCGGCGATGTCGTACTCGGGGAACCGCGCCAGCAGCTCCTCGAACGCGATGCGCGTCTCGAGCCGGGCCAGCGCGGCGCCCAGGCACAGGTGGTTGCCGAAGCCGAAGGTGACGTGGCGCTCGATGTGGCGGTGGATGTCGAACAGCTCCGCGTCGTCGAAGCGGCGCTCGTCGTGCGTGGCTGCCCCGGTGATCAACACCACGCGTTGTTCGGCGGGGATGGTGGTGCCGTGCAGCTCGACGTCGCGCGTCGTCCACCGGCCCTGGTACTGCGACGGCGGGTCCCAGCGCAGCATCTCCTCCACCGCGTCGGGCAGCAACGAGGAGTCCGCCACCAGCTCGGCCCGCTGCTCCGGGTACCACGCGAGGGCGACGATGCCGTTCGGGATGAGCTTGGCGACGGTCTCGTGGCCTGCGAACGCGAGCTCGATGAAGCGGTAGCCGAGCTCGTCGTCGTCGAGGAAGCGCTCGTTGCCGTCGTCGTCGACGACGGGCGTCTCGATGAGGAGGCTGATGACGTCGTCGCCCGGGTGCTTGCGCCGCTCGGCCGACAGGCCGGCGAGCATCGCCTGCAGCGTGGCCGAGGCCTGCATCGCTGCCTCCGGCTCGGTGGTCTCGCCGTCGGGCCGGGCCGCGATGTGCTCGCACTGCACGTGCACCTCTTCGCGGTACTCGACGGGGAGGTCGATGAGCTCGCTGATCACCTCGAGCGGGAGGCGGATCGAGTAGTCGGCGATGGCGTCGAAGCCGCTCGTGCCGACGAACGGGTCGAGGAGCTCCTGGGCCTTCGAGCGGATGAAGGGCTCGAGCCCGTTGACGCGGCGGGGAGTGAACACCCGGCTCACGATCTTGCGGTGCCACGTGTGGATCGGCGGGTCCTTGGCGATGAGGAACGGGGAGTCGACCTCGAAGCGCTCGATGGTGGTGCCGTGTGCGGAGGAATAGGTCTCGGTGTCGAGGTGCGCGGCGAGCACGTCGTCGAAGCGGCTGATCGCCCAGAAGCCGACTTCCTCGTTGTGGTACACGGGCGCGTCGTCGCGCAGCACCCGGTACGCGGGGTAGGGGTTGTCGACGATCGCGTGGTCGAACGGGTTCCAATACGGCGTGCTCATGCGCGCACGCTAACCCGAGGGCCGCGAAGTGCGCACGTGCCCGGCACCGGGTGGCGCGCGGCTACGTGATGCTGAGGTGGGCGGCGCCCTCGGCGACCAGCTTGCCGACCGCGGCGTGGTGGGCGCGGGGGAGCCGGGCGCTCGGTGCGCTGACCGCGATGGCCGCGATCGCGCGACCGCCGGGGCCGAGGATGGGGGCGGCGATGCCCGACGCGCTCTCGGTGACGTCGCCGTGGTTGACGGCCCAGCCGCGCTCGCGCACCGCGGCGAGCGACTCCCTCGTCGCGGCGTCGGGCGGGCCACCGAGGTACTCGGTGAGCTCGTCGTCGGGGAGGTGGGCGAAGAGCGCCTGGCTCGCTGCGCTGCCGATGTTCGGCAGCACCATCCCGACGTGCGGTGCGGCGCGCACGAGTTGGCGGCTCTCGACGACGTCGAGGGTGACGACGCGGGGCGGGTCGGGCACGGCGAGCAGCACCGACTCGTCGGTGCGGTCGCGCAACGCCTCCATCACGGGGCGGGCCTGCTGGCGGAGCCCGACGCGGCTCGTGGCCTGCGCCGCCATCACGAGCGTGCGGGTGGTGAGCTCCCAGCGGGGCGGGTCGCCGGCGGCGGGGCGGATCCAGCCGTCCTCGGCGAGGGTGGCCAGGGCGCGCTGCACCGCGCTCTTGTCCTCGTCGAGGAGGCGGGTGACCGCGGTGAGCCCGACCGGCTGGTGGGCGGCCACCGCCTCGAGCACCGCGAGCACCCGGGTGGCACTTCGGAGTGGCTTGACGCCCACGGGGACCACCTCTACTGTCTGCTCACAGAGCGATTAAGAGTATCGCTCAACGATACACAGTGGAGGCCCGCCGTGCAACCCGAGGACATGATCCTGATCAGCGTCGACGACCACATCGCCGAGCCCGCCGACATGTTCGAGGCGCACGTGCCGGAGAAGTACCGCGACCGCGCGCCGCACGTGGTCGTTGAGGCCGACGGGCGCGAGCAGTGGTACTACGGCGATCTCAAGGGCCGGAACCTCGGGCTCAACGCGGTGGCCGGCAAGCCACGCGAGTACTTCAACGTCGACGTCCTCCGCTACGACGAGATGCGCCCCGGTTGCTACGACGTGCACGAGCGGGTCCGCGACATGAACGCGGGCGGCCAGCTCGCGGCGATCAACTTCCCGAACTGGACGGGCTTCTCGGGCCAGGTGCTGAACCAGGGCCCCGACCGCGACGTGAACCTCGTGATGATCCAGGCGTACAACGACTGGCACGTCGACGAGTGGTGCGCGGCCTACCCCGACCGCTTCATCCCGTGCGGCATCCTCCCGCTGTGGGATGCGGAGGAGGCGGCCAAGGAGATGCACCGTCTCGCGGCGAAGGGCGTGCACGCGGTCACGTTCTCCGAGAACCCGCAGGCGCTGGGCCTCCCGTCGATCCACACCGACTACTGGGACCCGGTGTTCGCCGCCGCGTGCGACACCGAGACGGTGCTGTGCTGTCACCTCGGTTCCTCCTCGCGCAGCGCGCAGCTCTCCGAGGACGCGCCCCCGAGCGCGCGCATGACGATGTCGTCCACGATGTCGATGTGGACGCTCGGCGAGATGATCTGGGCCGACTTCTGGGAGCGCTTCCCCACGCTGAAGATCTCGATCACCGAGGGCGACGTCGGCTGGATCCCGTACTTCCTCTGGCGGGCCGAGCACGTGCACCGCGTGCACTCCGGCTGGACCCAGAAGGAGTTCCCCAACGGTGGCAGCCCCACGCAGGTGTTCAAGGACCACCTCGCGGTGTGCTTCATCCAGGACCCGATCGGCGTGAAGCTCATCGACGAGCTCAACGAGGACATGATCTGCTGGGAGTCCGACTACCCGCACTCCGACTCGTCGTGGCCGAACTGTCCCGAGGTCACGCTCGCGTCGTGCGCGGGGCTCACCGACCTGCAGATCGACAAGATCACGCACCTCAACGCGATGCGGCTCTACAGCTTCGACCCGTTCTCGGTACGGCCGCGTGAGCAGTGCACCGCGGGTGCGCTGCGGGCCGAGTCGCCCGACGTCGACGTCGTCACCCACGTGGGCCGCAAGGCCGACGCCCGCGACCTCGAGTTCTGGGCGAACATCAGCGGCGGCAAGGTCCCCACGAAGTAGGCGTGGCGAGGGCAGGAACGCGGATGGGCCCGGCCGATCGGCCGGGCCCATCTCGCGTACGACCGTCGAGCGCTAGCCGGTGAACGCCGGGGCGGCCACGACGGCGGGCGCGGCGACCGGGGGTGTCGGCGGGACCGGAGGGAGAACCTCATCGAGGGACGCGGCGACGTTCAGCACGTACTGCCCAGCAACGCCCAATGTCTTGACGTCGCCCGGCACCGGCGCGCTCCCGCCGCCGTTGTTGACCGCGCTGCCCGAGAGGAAGTTCACGCAGTAGTAGCCCGCGGTGAGCACGCGCAGACCGAGAAGATCGCCGCCCTGCACGGCAATCGGCGTCGCCAGGTCGAAGGTGCTCGTTCCGGTCGTGCCGGTCGTGCCGACCGGGCTGATCCCCACGAGCTGGAACTGATCCGTGGTTCCGGTCGGACGCCAGATCTCGAGCTGCAGATCAGCTGCCACTGACGACCCACCACCTCCGGCTTGGGTGCTCCACGAGGTGACGTTCCAATTCCCTGCCGGAACCGTGTACGAGGTTCCCGACCCGACACCGGACTGCACCCAGTCGACATTTGCTGCGCCGCAAGCGTTGCTGCTGCCCAACTGGCCGAGCGTGGTCGTCGACGCACTCACTGGCGCGCCCATCCCGATCGTGAACAACGCCGCCGAGATCGCAGCGATGAGTCCGGCACGACACGCCGTCCCGACGGATTTCATCAGAGCCCTCCGAAATGCCGATGATCAAACGCCGCTCGAATCCGGGGAAACTACCACGCCGCTATGGCGACTGTGCCCCTCTCTCCCGGACGGGCGTCGCTGACTGAGACCTGTCGAGTGCATGACTGCCCGGATCATTCGTGGGACGCGGGAGGGCCCGGCCTCGCGGGCCGGGCCCTCGTCGCGTTCGGTGTCCGGCGGAGCGGTGGCTCAGTGGCCGCCGCCGAGATAGGCGCTGGTGAGCAACTCCATGTCGGCCTCCTCGCGGGGACCGGTCCACACGATGTTGCCCAGCTCCATGAACGCCAGCGTGTCGGCCACCTTGAGTGCGTTCTGGGCGTTCTCCTCGACGAGGAGGACCGCACAACCCAGGTCGCGCAGCTCGAGGATGGCGTCCATCACCGCGTCGGCCGCCAGCGGCGCGAGGCCGAGGGTGGGCTCGTCGGCGATGAGCACGGCCGGCGGGTCGGCCAGCGCCGGGGCCAGCGACAGCATCTGCTGCTCACCACCCGACAGGAGGCCGGCCACCTGCTTGCGGCGCTCCGACAGGATCGGGAACCGCTCGTAGGCCTTGTTGCGGAGCGCCTCGTCGCGCAGGAGCACGGTGAGGTTCTCCTCGACGGTGAGGCCGGGGAAGATGCCGCGTGCCTCGGGCACGAGCAGGATGCCGGCCCGGGCCCGCTTGTAGGGCTCGTCGGCACTGACGTCGTTGCCCTCGAGGTACACCTTGCCGATCGAGGCCTCGACCATGCCGGCGGCAACCGAGCACAGCGTGGACTTGCCCGCGCCGTTGGCGCCGAGCAAGGCCGTGACCTTGCCGCGGTCGAGGCGGAGGTCGACGCCGTGGAGCACCTCGGCGTCGCCGTAGCCGGCCACGATCTCGTGCATCGCGAAGGTCGCCTCCGCGATCTGCATGATGTCGAGCCCGGCGCTGCCGCTGGCGGCGAGCTCCGAACGCTCCGCGGCCTCCTCGGTGAGGTGGTGCAGCTCGTGCTCGGGCACCACGCCACCGTGCAGCGCGGCCTCCGCCTCGGCGATCTTCGCCAGGCGTGCCTTCTCGCGCTTCTTGGCCACCTTCTGCTGGCCGGTGAGGGCGAGGATGCCGTCGGGGTTCTGGGCCAGCTGGATGGCACCCATGCCCGACAGGATCGGCACGAAGTACACCGACGTGATGAGCGCGTTCACGTCGCCGCCGCTGAGGAACGACCACGACGAGATCCAGTGGAACATCGCGGTGCCGGCCGCGAACGCGAGGCCGGCGAGCAGCGCGCCACCGGGGCGCCGGATGCCGAACGTCACCGCGAGGGCCAGCCAGAACAGACCCACGAGCGGCGGTGCCGCGGCGTTGGTGAAGGAGAACGAGAACACGCCGAGCATGACGCCACCGATGCCGGCGATGGCCGCCGACAGGGCGAAGATCATGATCTTCTGGCGGTTCACCGCGATGCCCGACGCCTCGGACGCGACCTCGGAGCTGCGCACCGCGAGGATGGCGCGACCCGAGGTGGAGCGCATCAGCGCGTGCACCACGAGGGTGAGCAGGCCGAAGACCGCGAGGAACAGGATGATCTGTTCCTGCAGCAGGCTGAAGTCGAAGTGGTCGAGCTTCTGGATGTCGCCCTTCGACTCGAGCGTGTGCACCAGGAAGTTGTTCACCTGGTTCAGCCCGGGGATGTCGAGCGTGGGGGCCCGCATCGGCCAACCCGCCTCACCGTTGCGGATGGAGTCGGTGGCGAAGGGCACAAGTGAGAGGAAGAAGGCCCACGCCAAGGTTCCCAAGGCGAAGTTGACACCTCCCAATCTCATCAGCGGGATGGCGAGCAATGCCGCCAGTGCGGCCGCGGCAAGGGCCGCGATCACCACCGCCCACAGGAAGCTCATCTGGCCGTTGCTGAAGAAGCCCCAGATGTTCACTCCGCCGAAGTCGTGGGTGAGCGCCCAACCTCCGGCGAAACCTCCTGCGGTGACGAAGCTCGCCTGCATGAGGCTCACCTGGCCGCTCATGCCGGTGACGACGACGAACGACAGGAAGATGATCGCCATCGCGAGGCTCTGCGCGATGACCGTCTGGTCGTAGGTGTCGGCCCGGGCCCAGTCCCACGGGAGCCAGCCGAGCGACCAGCCGAGGAGGACGACCGTCCAGATCGCCCACGGCAGGCGCCGGCGCAGCTTCGACATGCCCTCGCGGTGGTCGGGCGGCGGCACGTCGTCGGCCACCGAACCCGCACGACGGGTGCGGTCACGACCGAAGAACAGGAGCAGCAGGATCACGAGCAGGAACGGCACCGACGACTTCAGGCCGCTCAGGTTCGACAGCCAGTGCGGGAGGATGTCCTCGCTGTAGCCGGCCACCAGGTTCTGGATGACGCCGAGCAGCAGACCGCCGATGAACGCGATCGGGAGCGATTTCAACCCGCCGAGCACGACGGCGGCCAGCGAACCGAGCACGACCAGCGTGAAGACGAAGTCCTGCAGCTGGAAGAGCGGGGCGATGAGGACACCACCGAGGCCGGCCAGGATCATCGTCATGACCCATGCCGCGGCCGAGGTGCGAGCCGCGTTGACGCCGCGCATGTTGGCGAGCGAGTCGCGGTCGACGACGGCGCGCATCTCGAGGCCCACCCGCGTGCGGCGGATGATGAACCACAGCAGGATCGCGGCCAGCGCGGCGACGACGAACACGGCGATCTGGTTGTCGTTGAGCACGACGCCGCCGAACTTGTGGTTCGCCGCGGTCTCCCCGGCGATGCCGGGCACCGGCACACCCTCGGTGACCGCCTCGTTGCCCTTGAACCCGAGATCGAGCACGTCGTTGCCGAGCGACACGACGAGCCACTGGATCAGGGCCGGCAGTGCGACGAGGAGACCGATCGTGCCGACGATGCGGGCGTAGATCGGGGCCTTCGCGAGCCGCCGCAGGAGGATGCGGTCGAGGAGGAGTCCGAGGACCGGGGCGAAGATGAACGCCGAGATGATCAGCGACGCCCACACCGGCACCCCGAGTCCCGAGTTGAGCTGGTAGTAGAGGTACGCCGTGGCGAAGGCCACCGCACCGTGGGCGAAGTTGAAGATGCCCGAGGTGGTGTAGGTGAGCACCAGACCCGAGGCCATGATCGAGTAGATCGCCCCGGTCACCAGACCGGAGAAGACGAGGTTCCAGAACTGATCCATTGCCCTACTCCGCGCTGGTGGGGTCGGTGTCCGACGAGGCGTCCGTGGTCGGCGCGTCGGGGGGCGGATCGGTGTCGGGTGCGGGCGGCGGCTCGGCGCCGGGGGCCGGAGGCGCGGAGGATCCGACCGCGGCGGGCGCGGGCTTCTCCGGGTCGAGGGTCTCGCCGAGGTAGGCGTCGCGCACGGCCTGGTTCTTCTGGATCTCCTCGGGCAGGCCCTCGGCGAGCTTCGTGCCGAGGTTGAGCACGACCACGCGGTCGCTCTGCTCCATCACGAAGCCGGCGTTGTGCTCCACGAGGAGCACGGCGCAGCCGAAGTCGTTGCGCACGGCCTGGATCTGCTCACCGAGTCGTGCGGTCTCCGTCTCGTCGAGACCGGAGGCGGGCTCGTCGAGCAGCAGCAGCTTCGGCTCGTCGACGATGGCCCGGGCGAGCTCCACCATGCGGGCCACACCGATCGGGAGTGAACCCGCGAGCTCCTTGCGGACCGGGATGAGGCCGCAGCGGTCGAGGACCTCCTCGACGCGCACCCGGCGCTCCTTCTCGCGCTTGCGACGGGTGGGGGAGTACACGAGGTCGGCCATGAAGCCGCCCCCGCCGCCGCGCCACTCGATGGCGGCGAGCACGTTGTCCTCCACCGACAGCCAGCCGAATGCCTGCACGCGTTGGAACGTGCGGCGCAGGCCGGCCCGGGCGCGGCCCGTGCTCGAGGCGGACGTGACGTCCTTGCCGTCGAGCACGACCTTGCCGTCGTTCGGCGAGCGAACGCCGGAGATCACGTCGAAGAGCGTGGTCTTGCCCGCACCGTTCGGGCCGATGATCCCGAGGACCTCGCCCTTCTTCGCGTCGAAGCTGACCCCGCCCAGGGCCGTGATGCCGCCGAAGCGCACTGTGATGTCGGACAGGCTGAGCATGAGGCCGCTGTCGGCCTCGGCTGCGCGCTGATCCGGCTCGGAAGTGACGGTCACCGGTGTGTCCCCCCAGAGGTGCAGTCACGTCAGGCCGCTCCCGGAGCGGTCTGACATTTGATATTCCGCGGCACTCTAGACGGTTCGCGCGAACGCTGTCCCGTCCGTGCGGGGGGATTCTTCTGACGACGCGTCAGAAGGGGTCACCAGGTGATCCGTCGGCTGATCCGCTGAGCGGAGCGGGTCCGGAACCTGATCAGAAGGTGAGCACGCCGCGCGCGAGCTCACCCTTGTGCATGTCGTCGACGACGGTGAAGAACGGCTCCCTCGGGTAGGTGCGGCTCACCATGCTGTCGAGGTCGAGGAGCCCCTTCTTGTAGAGGTCCACGATGACCGGGATGTCCTTCTGGGCGCGCACGCCGCCGGCGCGCGAGCCGATGATGCCGCGGTCGACCTGCGTGAGGTGCGTGATCGGGATCGAGTAGGTCGCGGTGGGTGCGGGCACGCCGACCTGCACGCACACGCCACCCCAGTCGAGGATCTTCACGGCCTGCTCGGTGACGGCGGGAACGCCCGTGCACTCGAACGACCAGTTCACGCCGCCACCACCGAACGGGCCCTCGACGACGTCCTCCTCGTAGGGGCACAGCTCGTGGATGGCCGCGACGGCGTCGGTCTCCGCCGCGTTGACGAAGTGGGTCGCGCCCAGCTGCAATGCGAGCTCGCCCTTCTGCGGGAGCGTGTCGACCGCGATGATCTTGTTCGCGGCCTTCAGGCGGAGTGCCTGGATGGTGGCGAGGCCCACGCCGCCGCAGCCGAACACGGCCACGTTGTCGCCCGGCATCACATTGGCCCGGTTGAACACCGAGCCCATGCCGGTGACGATGCCGCACGCGATCAGGCAGGCGGAGGTGAGTGGCACCTCCTTGTCGATCGGGACGGCCTGGATCTCCTTCACCACGGTGAGCTCGGCGAAGGACGAGGTGGCGGCGAAGTTGCCCGCGGGCTCGCCGCCCACGGTGAAGATCTCCCGCCGGTTCGCCAGCGTCTTGTGGCACCAGGTGGGCTTGCCCACCGCACAGGCGTCGCAGCGGCCGCAGCTCGACACCGTGGCGATCACCACGTGGTCGCCCGGCTTCACGCGCGACACGAGGCTGCCGACCTTCTCCACGATGCCCGCGCCCTCGTGGCCCATCAGCGACGGCGCCGGCCACGGGATGGTGCCGTCGAGCAGGCTGACGTCGCTGTGGCACACACCCGCCGCGACGACCCGCACCAGCACCTCGTCGGGGCCGGGGTCGATCACGGTGACGTCGTCGCGAACTTCGGCCATCGGGCCGCTACCGGTGAACACGATTCCACGCATGGAGCGGAACCTATCGCAACGCGGTAAGTGGTTTCAGGGCCGCACCGCGATCAGAAGGCGAGAAACCCGCCACCGTCCACGATGAGGGTCTGGCCGGTCATGTAGCGCGACAGGTCGCTGGCGAGGAACACCGCCACCGGGCCGATGTCGGCCTCGGGGTCGCCGATGCGCCGCAGCGGTGTGCGGTTGAGCAGCAGGCCCTCGGTGAACACCGGGCTCACCTTGGCGACCTCCTCGACCGCGGGCGTCATCGCGACGGGACCGATGCAGTTCACCCGGATGCCGTCGGGACCCCATTCACGGGCGAGGCTCTTCGCGAGGCCGCGCTGCGCGGCCTTCACCAGGCCGTAGGCCGGCAGGTAGGGACTGCCCTCCACCCCTGCGGCCGACGACAGCAGGATCAGGCTGCCGCCGTTCGCCTTGAGGTGCGGGTACGACGCGGTCGCGCACAGGTACGACGCCCGCAACGCCGTGCCGACCATGCCGTGCCAGGTGTCGTCGGGCACCTCCTCGATCGGCAGTGGCGGGCCGACGGGGGAGAGCGCGTTGTGCACCATCACGTCGAGGGTGCCGAACGTGTCGACGGCGGCGGCGACGGCGGCGTGCACGTCGGCGTGCGACGCGACGTCGCAGCGCACGGAGATGGCGCGCCCACCGCGCCGTTCGATCTCGGCCGCGACCGGATCACCGGTCTCGGTGCGCCGGGCGGCGATCACGACGTTGGCGCCGTGCTCCGCGCAGGCGAGCGCGATGCCCATACCCACGCCGCCACCCGCGCCGGTGACCACGACGGTCTTGTCCTCGAGCAGCCGCGTCGCGGTCGTCATCACAACCCCCTCCAGGTGCCGCCGTCGGCCACGAGCGTGCCCGCGGTCAGGAAGTGCGCGTCGTCGTCGGCGAGGAGCGCCACGAGTGGCGCGAGATCGGTGGTCGCGTCGCCCTCGCCGCCAAATGCCGGCACCGCGAGCGTGATGTTGCGGGTGAGCTCCGCGCCGCTGGCCTCGCCGGTCCAGTGGTGCGGTGCGACGGCGATCGTGTTGCAGGTGACGCCCACCGCGCCCCACTGGCGCCCGCAGCCCTTGGCGAGGACGCGCACACCCTCGGCCACGGCCGCGAGCATCGCGTAGCCCGCCCCGCCGGCCATGCCGATGGTGGGCACGAGGAACACCAGCGAGCCGTGGGTGTCGCGCAGTGCCGGCGACGCCTGCCGGGCGATCCACCACGCGGCTTCGAGCGTGTGCTCGCACGCGACGGCCCATGTCTCCTCGCTCAATTCGGCGAACACCTGTGGGTCGAGCAGCGCGGGCTCGACCCACGCGTGCACCACCTGGTCGATGCCGCCGCCGAGCGCATCGCGGGCCGCGGCGACCGCGGCGCGCACGTCGTCCTCCGACTCGAAGGCACAGTCGAGGAGCGCGACCCGTGCGCCGAGGTCGCGCAGCCCGGCGGCCACACCCTCGGCGAGGGCGGTGGTCCCGGTGACCGCGATCCTTCTCCCGGTTCGTTGCGTCATGGCCGCATGATGGCACCGCCGTCGGCCATCAGGGTCTGTCCGGTCATGTACCGGCTCGCGTCGGACAGGAGGAAGGCCACGATCGGGGCGATGTCGTCGGTCGCGCTGCCGTCGCGCGGGATGGGCTGGTTCTTGAACGTCTCGGCCCACATCGCGGCGCGGACGGGGTCCATCTCCTCGCCCTCGGCGGGGGCGCGGTGCGCCACCGACACCGGGCACACGCAGTTCACAGTGATGCCGAGCGGGCCCCACTCGCGGGCGGCGACGCGGGTGAGGCCGCGGATCGCCTCCTTCGAGGAGGCGTACGGACCGAAGCCGCCACCGCCCATGATCGCGGCGTTCGAACCCATGGTGACGATGCGGCCGCGGCCCTGGTCGCGCATGTACGGGAACACCGACTGCATGCCCCAGAGGGTGCCCTTCGGTCCCGTGTCGAAGAGCAGGTCCATGTTGCGCTCGGTGACCTCCTCGAGCGGCTTCACCGAGATGAAGCTCTGTGCGTTGGCGACGAGGCCGTCGATGCGGCCGAACTCGGCGTGCACGTCGGCGGCGAGGGCGACGGCGCCGTCGCGGTCGGAGGTGTTGAGTTGACGTGCGAGGTGGGGGGTGCCCCGCTCGGTGAGCTCGGCGTCGAGGGCCTCGAGCGCCTCGGGCTTGCGGGCCGTGACCACGAGGCGGGCGCCGAGGTCGGCGAGGTGGCGCGCGATGCCGAGGCCGATGCCCTTGGAGGCGCCGGTCACGATGATCACGTGCCCGTCGAGGTCGATGTCGATCTTGGTCATGGCTGGAGGATGCCCCGATCAGGTGCGGAAGCGCCAAGCGACGTGCGCGGCGCGGGCCGCGACCTCGGCGCGGCGCGCCGCCGCGTCGACGCGCGGAGTGCCGGGTGCGAGATGCGCGTCGAGGTCGGCGAGGGCGACCCGCTCGTAGCGCAACGTCGGCTGGCCCGGCGGGCGGATCCAGCGGATCGTGCAGAGCACCTCGTCACGGCCTTCGGTGCTGAGCCAGTTCGCGACGCCCGGATCGGTGCCCGCGACGACGACGCGCACAGTGCCGTCGGCTGCGCCGAACACCTGGCGGTGGTTGAGGCTGGTGACGCCGTTGGCGTAGTCGAGCGGCTCGTACCACGCCCGGTTGTAGGTGCCGACGTCCCACATCGGCGCGTCGGCGGCGTCGAGCGTGAGGACCATCGCCTCGTCGTGGGGGAGGTTCACGAACGCGTGCGCGTACATGATGTCCTGCACGCCGCGTCCCTCGGGACGGGGCTCGTTGAACACGTTGGGACCGCCGCGCTGGTCCATCATGCGCGCCTGGTACTGCTGCCAGAACACCACGGAGTGCTCGACCTCGTGCACTGCGGTCTCGAGCATGCGGGCCACGCGTTCCGCGTCGACCGGGCGGGCGGGTGCGCCCTGCGTGTCGAGCCGCTCGATCACGAACGTGGCGGGCTCGGTGGCCTGCCAGTCGAAGTAGTAGTCGCGCACGTGCACGAAGCTCGCGTCGGCATCGAGCGGGAACCAGCGCGCGTCGCCGGCGTCGGCCTCCTGCCCGCCGAAGACCAGGTCGAAGTCGTCGCCCGGACCGAGGCCGAGTTGCGACGCGAACACCTCGAGCGCGATGTCGGCGCCGCCGCTCTGCGTCGCGCCCACCTTCACCTGGAGGGCGAAGTCCTCGCACGACCCCATGGTCCCCGACACGCGGTACACGCCGTCGCCCGCGATGGCGGAGCGGCGCGCGACCTGGTCGACGTTGGGGCCACCCCACCGGTACACCGGGTCGGCGCTGCGGAAGAACGCGGGGTGCTCGACGTCGGTGAAGCCGACCGCGAACGTGAGCCAGCAGGCGAGCTGGTTGGCGACGTGGCGCACACCCTCGGCGCGGTCGCGTGCACCATCGGGCCCGCGGCCCGGGAACTCGTCGCCCAGGATGCGGTCGCCCGCGGCCGCGGCCCGCGCGCAGAACTCGCGCCAGGCCTCGCCGTTCAGCACGCCGGCGGGTTCGATGGTCATGCGTCGTCCTCCGCGGGCGGGTCGACCGGTCGGGCCTGGATGCACAGCGCGGTGGCGTCGGCGGTGACCTCGCCGTCGACGACGACCTCGCCGCTCACGTGCGTCTTGCGGCCTTCGATCCCGGTCACACGGGTGCGGATCTCGACCGACCGCCCGAACGGGGTGCCTCCGCGGAGGTTCACCTGCAACACGACAGTCATGCCGCTCGCGCCCGATGCGGTCGCGGCCACCCCGAGGCACTCGTCGAGCGCGGCGGCGATGGCCCGCCGTGCACCGCGACGGCGACCCGCTGTGGGCGGCGGTGAAGGTGCAGTGCGCGACGCACTCCACCGGGTTCGGCGGTTCCCCCGGCGGGGGCTCCGTGGGCCGCACCGACCAACGGATCGGGGGTGCCTGGGGGTTGAGTCGTCCGGCCCCGGCCTGCATCAGGCTCTCGATGCGGCCGTCGGGATGGCGCACGAGGTAGAGCGGCACGTCGCGCCGCCGGGCGCGCAGCCGCTCGGTCGCGGCCTCCACCTGTTCGGTGGCGAGCTCGAGCTCGGACGGCTCCACGTCGGTCATCACGACCGCCTCCACGAGCTCGCGGACGCGCTCGACCAGCGCGAACGCGACGTCGGGGACGGAGTCGGCCGTCGGCAGCTTGTCGCCCATCTGCCGGGCGAGCTGGAACGCGGAGAGGTTCGTGGGCTGGTTGCTCGGTTGCGTCATCTACTTGATCGTGATCGGCATGCGGGTGGGGCCCTGCACGTTGCCGGAGTGCATGTAGGTGATGCCGGCCTCGTCGACCTCGTACTCGGGGAACCGCGCGAGGAACTCCTGCAACGCGATGCGTCCCTCGAGGCGCGCCACTGCGGCGCCGAGGCACACGTGCGCGCCGTGACCGAACGCCAGGATGCGCGGGTTCGGACGGAAGATGTCGAAGTCCTCGGGCCGCTCGAACTCCTCGGGGTCGCGGTTGCCCGACCCGAAGAGGAGTGCGACCTTCGCGTCGGCGGGGATGGTGACCCCGCGCACTTCGACGGGGCGAGTGGTCGTGCGCGTCATGTACTGCGTGGGGCTGGTGAAGCGCAGGAGCTCCTCGATCGCGGGCACCATGAGCTCGGGGTCGTCGATGACGGCGCGGCGCTGGTCGGGGTGGCGGCCGAAGAGGCGCACGCCGTTGGCGATGAGCTTCGAAGTGGTCTCGTGGCCGCCGCTGATCAGCAACAGGCACATGCCGATCACCTCGGCGTCGGTGAGGGGCTCACCGTCGACCTCCATGGTGACGAGCAGGCTGAGGATGTCGTCGTTGGGGGCGGCGCGGCGCTGCGCCGCGTACGTGGCGGAGAGGGCGGCGAGCTTCATGGTGGCCTCGTCGGCCGGCAGGCCACGGTCGAGGCGATCCTCGGGGCGGGTGAGGAGGTCGTCGGTCCACACGCGCACGTGCTCGTGCTCCGACTCGGGCAGGCCGAGCATCACCGAGATGACGGTCGCGGGGAGCAACGCGGAGTAGTCGTGGACGACGTCGAAGCTCGTGCGGCCCTCGAGCCGGCCGGCAAGCTCGACCGCCCACGCCCGGACCGTCGGCTCGAGCTCGGCGATGCGCTTCGGGGTGAACCGGGCGATGACCTTGCGCATCTGCGTGTGGTCGGGCGGGTCCATGTGGATCATCGACTTCGAGCGCCCTGGCCGTCGTCCTCGAAGGGCCACGCCCTTCGTGGACGTGTAGGTCTCGGTGTCGTGCAGCGCGTGCAACACGTCGTCGGCGCCGACAGCGCCCAGAAGTCGAGCCGCTCGTTGTGGTACACGGGCGCCTCGTTCCGCAGCCACTCGTACACCGGGTACAGGTTGCTCTGGAACAGGTGGTCGAACAGGTTCAGCTCGACGACGGCCATGGCGCCCTCCGGGTTCGTGGTGCAGCCCGTGATGTGCAGTCGCTCGCCCGGACCCTACTCATCCCGGTAGGTTCGCCGCATGGCCGCACACGAGCTCCGCACCCTGGTCGACGAATTGAGCTTCGGCGAGGGACCACGGTGGCGCGACGACACCCTCTGGTTCTCCGACATGCACAACCATCGGGTGGTGCGCGTCGCCACCGACGGCCGCACCGTCGACTCGATCGACACCGTGGTCGAGATCACCGACGACGACCCGTCGGGCCTCGGCTGGTTGCCCGACGGTCGCCTCCTCGTGGTGGCGATGGAGTCGCAGCAGCTCCGGCGGGTCGAAGCCGACGGTTCGGTGGTGGTGCACGCCGACCTGTCGTCGGCCGCGCGCGGTGACCTCAACGACATGATCATCCGCGGCCGACGGCACCGCGTACGTCGGCGACATGGGCGCGCGGGTGCAGGCGGGGGCGAAGCGCGTCCCCGGCCGAACCTTCCAGGTCGCCGCCGACAGCGTGAGTGCGCCGCCGACGACCTCTCGTCCCCGAACGGGCACATCCTCACCGACGACGGTCGCACCCTGATCGTCGCCGAGAGCGGTGCGTCGCGGCTCACCTCGTTCACGGTCGCGGCCGACGGCACGTTGTCGAACTGGCGCACCTGCTGAACTCGGTACCGCCGGGCGCCGCAGTCCCGTTGGCGCCGCCCGACGGCATCTGCCTCGACGCCGAAGAGCAGTTGTGGGTCGCCGACCCGATCGGGCGCCGCGTGCTCCGGGTGCTGCAAGGCGGTGAGGTCACCGACCAGATCGACTTCGACGACGTGCCGGTCGCGTGCGTGCTCGGGGGCGAGGGCCAGCACCCTGATGCGTCGCCGCCGACTGGAAGCGCGACGCACTCGCGGGCCGCAAGACCGGCCGCATCGCCGCGACCGACGTCGGGTCAGGCGCCGGCCGCCCCGGCCCTCCGTTCATCGTCAATCGGCGCGGATATGTCGACCCGATCGACGCATGAAGGCCCTAGGCGTTGCCGGCAGTCGGCCCGCACGGGCTCGTGCATCGAGAAGCCGCCGTCGACCACCAGCCTGACCGTTCCTGAAGCTGCTCGTCGCTCGCGAGGAAGAGCACCGTTGGCGATGTCGTCGGGTCGGCCGAGGCGCGGGCTCGGCGTCTGCCGCTGGAACATCGCGCGCTGCTCGGGGTCGAACGCCGACTCCGCCGCGGGCGTGAGGGTCAGACCCGGGCACACCGCGTTGCGGCGGATGCCCTCGGCGCCGTACATGGCGGCGACCGCGCGTGAGCTGGATCACGCCCGCGCCTTGCCCGCCCCGTAGGCGGGGTTGTACTCGGAACCGCGTGTGCCCGCGACCGGCGCGGTGTTCGATGGCACCGCCGCCGCGGGCCCGGAAGTGCGGGATGGCGTGACGAGATCCGCGACCATCGTGGTGGTGACGGTCGCGTGGAGCATCGCGTCGAAGAGCACGTCGTCGGCCTCGTCCACCGCGCTCGTGACCGCGCACGCTCACATCGTGACCAGGCGCAAGGCCGAGAAAGCGCGTTGTTGTGCAGGATGTCGAGGCCGCCGTGGCGCGACCACGTCGTCGATCAGCGCGGCGACGGATGCAGCGTCGGACATGTCGGCGACCGCGGCCTGGGCGTCGCCTCGCGTCGCGGATCGCGGCGCGTGGCGCTCGGCGGCCTTCGCCGCGATGTCAACGACGACGACGGTCGCCCTCACCCGCCAGCAGCTCGGTGGTGGCCGCGCCGATCACGATGCCCCGCCAGTGACCACCGCCACCTTCCCCTCGACTCGCCCCATCACTCGTCCTTCATCCGAACCGGCGTCAATGAAGACGCATATTGCGTCGCGATTGACGCCGGTTCGGTAGGGGAGGAGGTCACTTGCCTCGCAGGGAGGCGACGGGGACCACTTCGCACTGGGCGACCGTCGGGTCCTCCTCGGGGAGGAGGTAGCGCCAGAAGATGGTGCCGTTGGTGTGGCCGCCGGTGTCGAGCCAGTTCGGCACACCCGGGTCCTCGTGGGCGATCACGATCTGGTAGCTGCCGTCGGCCTCGTAGGTGATCTGCTCGGTGTTGAGCGACGACTGGCGGAACATGTACTCGAACGTCTGCATGTGACGGTTCCACAACATCACGTTGGTGAAGCGGCACTTGGGGATCGTGCCCCACATGACCATGGCCTCACCGGGCGCGAGGTCGAAGCGCCCCATCGAGTAGAAGATGTCGACCGCGCCGGCGGCGTCGATGTCGGCGTTGCGGAACGACCACGGCGTGCCCACCGTGTTGGGAACGGTCGACAGGAACGGCGCCGGGCTGGTGGTACCCGGCAGCGGCTGGCCGAGTGTGCACTGGCGCAGGAAGGCGATGCCCTCGCGCATGCGGGCCGCGAAGGTGGCGTCGTCGAGCGGCGGGGGCGGGGGCACGTCGTCGAGGCACTCGATGCCCATGCGCACCTGCACCGTGGGGTCGTTCTGCGCCGAGTGCTTCCGTGAGAAGTAGGAGCGGGTGATCAGCATGTGGGCCTCGGGGTCGAGGCGCACCCAGTTGCCCGGCTGGGGCTCGGCGCTGAACACGATCTCGTAGGAGCCGTCGGCCGCGAACTCGAAGCCCTCGTCGTTGACGTCGTTGAGGACCTTGCCGTTGAACCCGCCGTCGAGCGCCTCCCCGTGGATGGTGAAGCTGATGTAGACCTCCTCGCCCCGCACGCCGTACACCCGGTACGAGCGGTCACCCCGGATGCGGGCGAAGTGGTAGATCGAGTCGGGGTTGTCGCCCTGGAGCTTGCGCACCGGGGTGACGATCGAGCGCATCTGCGGGTGGTCGGGGTCGCTCTCCATGAACAGCTCGGCGGCGCCCGACATCACCTCGGTGACGTACCGGAAGCCCTCGACCACGTCGAGCGGGTCGGTGAAGCGCTCCTCGTTGAGCAGGTAGCCGTCGCGGATCTCCTGCAGCGAGGCGATCAGCTCGTCGAGTGCCTCGGTGGACTTGGGTGCCTGGTTCACGGGTCGCCTCCGGGACAGTCGGCGGGAGTCGGCGGGGTGGTGGAGCGCCGAGTCTGGCACGCAGCCGCCAGAACGGCGAGACTGTCGCCCGCGAGCCCGCGAGACGCGCGGGGGGAATGCGACACGAAGATCTCGACGAGCTGGAGGCACGGCGTGGCAACGACTGACAACTGGGGACGCTGGGGTGCGGACGACGAGCGGGGCACGCTCAACCTGCTGACGCCCGACACGGTGCTCGCCGCCACCCAGGTGTGCAAGACGGGCAAGGTGTACAGCCTGGCCATGCCCATCCAGCAGGAGGGCGCGCCGATCTTCGACTACCGCGGTGCACCCAAGCGCCTCAGCCTCACCAGCTGCGCGGACGCCGGCATGTACGACGACTTCGGCGCCCCCGAGGGCCTCGGTGCCAACGAGGACGTCTTCGTGATCGCGTCGCACTCGATCACGCACATGGACGCGCTGTCGCACGTGTTCTCCGAGAACAAGATGTACAACGGCTTCGGCGCTGACACGTTCACCACCGCGGCGGGCGCGAAGAAGCTCGACATCACCAAGACCGGCAGCTTCGCCGGCCGCGGCGTGCTGCTCGACCTCCCGCGCCACCTCGGCGTCGACTGGGTCACGCCGGGCCAGGTCATCGGCGCCGACCTCCTCGAGGCGTGCGCGACGGCGCAGGGCACCGAGGTCCGCAAGGGCGACATCCTGCTCGTCCGCACCGGCTTCCTCGACCACTACGCGACCGGCACCGCGGGCTTCGAGCAGGCCGGCCTCGGCTTCGACGCCGTGAAGTTCATCGACGACCACGAGATCGTGGCCGTGGGCGCCGACAACTCGGCGATCGAGAGCATCCCGTTCGACAAGAACGAGTTCCTCGGTGTGCACATCGAGCTGCTGGTGAAGCGGGGCGTCACGCTCATGGAGCACCTGGCCCTGTCGGAGCTCGCGGCCGACGGCTGCCACGAGTTCCTGTTCACGGTGGGGGGCGCTGCCCGTCACCGGCGCGGCGGGCAGCCCGATCAACCCCATCGCCATCGGCTGATCGGAGTCGCTCCCGTGGCTCCTCACAAGATGACGGAGGCGGGCGCGGTCCACGACGAGCGCGAGATCGAGGCGGTGGTGGAGGTGCTGCGCACCACCGCGCTCGATCTCGGCGAGAACGTGGCCGAGTTCGAACGGCGGGGCGCCGCGCTGCTCGCGAAGCAGCACGGCGTGCTCGTGAACTCGGGGTCCTCGGCGCTCCGTCTCGCCATCGACCTGCTCGGCTGCGAGCCCGGCGACGAGATCATCACGCCCGCGCTCACGTTCTCCACCGACATCGCGCCGATGGTGCAGTCGGGGATCGTGCCCGCGTTCGTCGACGTCGACCCGGAGACCTACCAGATCGACACCGACCGCATCGAGGAGATGATCGGGCCGCGCACCAAGGCGATCCTCGCTCCCAACCTGTGCGGCAACATCCCCGACTGGGACGCCGTGCGCGCCATCGCCGACCGCCACGGGCTGCTCGTCGTGGAGGACAGCTACGACGTGCTCGACTCGTGGCTGCGCGGCACCCGCACCGGTGAGCTTGCCGACATCGTCGTCACCAGCTTCGCCCGCACTTGCGCGATCACGCTCGCGGGCAACGGCGGACTGGTCGCGACCAACGATCCGCTGCTCGCCGACGAGGCGCTGGTGCGCCGGCGGTGGAGCCGTCGGTCGAGCCTACCTGTTCGGGTCACGCAAGGGCGAGACCGAGCGGTTCGGTCCGCTCGCCGACGGCACGCCCTACGACCTGATCTTCGTGTTCGACGACGTGGGCTACAACTTCGAGCCGTCGGAGATCGGCGCCGCATACGGGCTGGTGCAGCTCGACAAGCTCGAGGAGTTCAACGGCCGCCGGCGCGACAACTGGCAGCGGCTCGACGACTTCTTCGCGCAGCACGAGGAGCTGGTGGTGCGGCCGCGCACCACGCCCGAGGCTGTCACCGCGTGGATGCGCTACTCGTTCGAGCTGCGCGACGGCGGCCGCCACGACCGCACCTCGGTGCAGGAGTTCCTCGCCGAGCGCGGCGTGGCCACCCGCATGGTGTGGACGGGCAACATCACCCGGCAGCCGGGCTTCGCCGCGATCGAGCACCGTCAGCCGGCCGACGGCCTCCCCGGCACCGACCGGGTGATGGACCGGGCGCTCTCGCTCCCGATCCACCACGGCCTCACGAGCGACGACATGGGCCACATGCTCGAGGCCCTCGAGGAGTTGTTCTCCTAGATCCCCTTGGGGCGGTTGGCGAAGCGGCGTTCCTTCTCGCTGTAGAACCAGCCGCCGCCGGCCTTCGTGCCGCCGTCGACCGGGATGTTGTGGCCGGTGACGAACGCCGAGAGGTCGGAGGCGAGGAACAGCGCGACGCGGGCCTGGTCCTCGGGCCAGCCGAGGCGGCCGACCGGTGCCCACGACGGCCAGAGGTGCTCGCTGTCCTCGAAGCCGGTGAGGTAGTCGACCTGCGGCGTCTGCGTGAGGTCGGGACCGATGCCGTTGACCCGGATGCCGTGGCGGCCCTGCTGCACTGCCAGGCACACGGTGAAGTGCGCGGCGGCGGCCTTCAGCGAGCCGTACACGGGCTCACCCGGGTACCCGCGCATGCCCTCGACCGAGTGGATGTTGACGATCGAGCCACTGTGGTGCTCGATCATCGAACCGAGGAACGCGTGGGTGACCGCGTAGAAGTGGTAGAGGTTCACGCGGATCATCGCGTCCCACGACTCGGGGCCCGACTTCTCGAAGCGCACGAGCGGTCGGTAGTCGCCGACGTTGTTGACGAGCACGTCGCAGCGACCGTGGTGGTCGAGCACGAGGCTCGCGAGGCGCTCGGCCTCGTTCGGGTCGCACACGTCGAGCACGTGTGCACGCGCGGTGCCGCCCGCGGCCTCGATCGCGGCGACGCTCTCCTCGGCGCGCTGCGCGTCGATCTCGGCGATCTCCACGAGCGCGCCGTGCTGCGCGAACAGCGTGGCGATCGAGCCGCCGATGCCGCCGGACCCGCCGCCCGTGATCACGGCGACCTTGCCGTCGAGCAGCTTGTTGTAGTCGGCGATCTCGGGGACGTCGGTGGGGTCGATCATGTCAGGCTCCTTCTGAATTCTTGTCGGCTCCGAGGATGACTTCACGCTGGTCCGGGATGGGGATCAGCTGCTCGTAGTCGATGAACGCGCGCAGGGTGTTGCCGCCGTCGACGGTGAGGCACTGGCCGGTCGTCCACGACGACTCCGGGCCCGCGAAATAGCGGACGGCCTGCGCGATGTCGTTCACCTCGCCGCCGCGGTCGATCGCCTGTTGCGCTCGGAACGCGGCCATCATCGCCGGGTTCGCGAACGCGGCGTCGGTGGCGGGGGTGTGGGTCATGCCCGGCTGCACACTGTTGACGCGGATGCCGTACTGCCCGAGCTCGTCGGCGGCGACGCGCACGAGGTGATCGACCGCGGCCTTGCCTGCGCAGTACGACGCGAGGTAGCGGCCCGAGAACACCGCGGCGGTCGACGAGATGGCGACGAACGAACCCTCGCCGGCGCGCAGCATCGCCCGCCCGGCGTACTTGAGCATGAGGAACACGGGCCGCACGTTGAGGTCGACCTGCTGGGAGAACTCGTCGTCGTCGAACAGCAGCACCGGCTTGATGCCGCCGCCGCCGGGCACGACCACCGCGATGTGCAGCCGCCCTTCGTCGTCGGATGCGAAGTCGACGGCGGCCTTCACACTCGCGCCGTCGAGCCCGTCGCACGCGACGTACTGCACGTCGACACCCTCGGCCGCGAGCGCAGCCTGCGCGTCGGCGAGCTTCGCCTCGGTGCGGCCGACGATGGTGACGGTGGCGCCGTCCTGCGCGAGCAGGCGGGCGGACCCGAGGCCGATGCCGCTGCCCCCACCACCACGATGGCGCGCTTGCCGACCAGTGCGTTGTCGGTCATGACCGCTGGTTCCCCCAGTTGTTGCCCCGCGCCGCGCGGGTCCTGTTGACGGGTCGGCGCGTCGCCCAGCTCGGCGTGCGGATCGGGAGGGCGGCGACGTCGTAGCCCTCGACGATCTCGGTGCCGTCGAGCGTGCGCACCGGCCGGCCGAGACGGTCGAGCAGGTCCATGTCGCGCATCACGATCCCGCGCGCCTCGGGCGGCGCCGTCGCCAACGCGAGGATCGCCTCGGCCATCGCCTCGAGCGGCTCGGTGATCTCCTCCTGCATCGCGCCCTGGCCCACGAGCTGGTTCACGAACTCGGTGCGCGACGCGGCCTGGGGTGACACCGTGTTCACGGTCACCGGCGTGCCGTCGAGCTCGAGCGCGAGGCAGCGCGTCATCTGGTCGAACATCGCCTTGGTGCCGCCGTAGGCCGCGCCGCCGGGGCGGGCGTTGTCGTGCTCGCCGACGCCCGACGAGATGTTCACGATCCAGCCCCGGCCCCGTTCGAGCATGCCCGGCACCACGGCGGAGCACAGCTCCCACGGCGCCATCACGTTGACCTCCCACATGGCGCGCACCTTGGCGGGGGTCCAGTCGATCACGTTGCGGAAGATCGACATCGCCGCGTTGTTCACGAGGATGTCGACGGGGCCGAGCGCGGCTTCGGCCTGCTCGATCACCGACGCGCGCGGGAATGTGGGGTCGGTCAGGTCGGCGGCGATGGCGGTGGCGCGCACGCCGACCGCCTCCACCTCGGCGACGGTCTCGGCCAGACTGCGCCCGAGCCGGTTGCCGTCGACGTCGCGGGCGACCAGCGCGAGATCGGCGCCCTGGTGGGCGAGGCGCAGCGCGGCGGCGCGCCCGATGCCGCGGCTGCCGCCGGTGACGACGGCGACCATCCCCTCGCATTCGCCCATTGGGATCCTTCCGTCTCGCTGTTCAGCGGGCCAGACACGTCGTCTGGCAGAGCAGACGTTAGCGGGGTCGCACCCCGAGCGCCCGCCCGAGAGCGCCGGCGGCGCCGACGACCTCCGCGGCCAGCGCTTGCACCCGATCGCCGTCGAGCCGCGGCGGCAGGTCGACGATTGCCACGGAGCATTCCAGGCCCCCGCTGGTGCCGACCACCGGCGCGCCGATGCCGACGACGTCGATCTCCGGCGCCCCGAGGTCATCGGCGAGTGCCTCCCGGGTGCGCCACGAGGTGCCGGTGCTGCGCACGGTGACACTCCAGCCTCGGGCCCGGACGAGTTCGAGGGTGCGGTGAGTTCGCGCCGTCGGCGTGCCGACAACGGCGGATCGGCCCGGTCGAGCCAGCGTTCGACCGTCTCCGGTCCCGCCCACGCTGCGTACACCGTGCCCAGCGGGGCTGTGAACGGTGAGCGGTGGCCCACCTCGACCGTCATGCCGAACGGGTGTGGCACCGAGGTGGCGGCGACGACGGTGAGTTCCGCGCCGCGCACTGCGCCGACCATCGCGGTGCAGTCGGTGGCCCGGCTCAGTGCCGCCAGCACCGGTGCCGCGGCGCCGGCGAGGTCGACGGACGACTTCGCCTGCTCGCCGAGTTCGACGAGCGCGGGGCCGAGCGCATAGCTCACGGGGTCGTCGCGTCGGCGCACGTAACCCTCGTCGACGAGCGCCAGCAGCAACCCGTGCGTGCTCGCCTTGTTGGCTTCCGTGGCTCGGGCGAGATCCGCGAGCGACCACCACCGATCCGGCTCGGTCGCCATGGTGCGAAGGAGGCGCGCCATTCGGGCGACCGCCGGGGCGGGGGTGACGGCCACCGGTTGGTCAGCGCCCCTCGGGGTTGGCGGCGCGCTGGTCGGTCCAGTCGACGTTCACGCGCCTGGTCGCGATGCGCCACTCGCCGGCCTCGCGCCGGTACGTGTCGGCGTAGCGGATGTACATCACGTAGTTGGTGCCGCCGTGGCGGTCGGGCGTGAGGTGATGGGCCACGCAGTACGTCTCGCCGGTGGCGGTGTCGCCGTCGAGCTCGTAGGTCGACTGGCCGAGCACGTGGTATGTCTTCGGGTACACCTTGATGAACTCGGGCACTTCGCCGATCTGGTCATGCCCCTGCATCACGTTGACGCCTTCCTCCTTCTCGGAGGGATGGTGCACCGCGAGGGTGGCGTCGGGGTGGAAGGCGCTCAGGAAGGTGTCGCGGTCGCGGCGGTCGACACCCTGGGCGTACCGCTCGGCGAGGTTGCGCAAGGCGGCCTTGGTGACGATCTCGTCGAGGGCGACCTGCAACGCTGCACCGTCTGCCATGGTGGTCCCCCTCTGCCGTGGTGCGAGCGCCGTACAGTACGCGGCCCCGCACGCCAGGCACCAGGGAGCCCGCATGACCGCAATGCTCGACGGCAAGACCGCGATCGTCACCGGCGCGGGCCAGGGCATCGGGCGGGGCGTCGCCCGCATGTTCGCCGCCGAAGGAGCCAAGGTCGCAGTGGTCGACGTCGACGCCGCCCGCGCCACGGAGGTGGCCGAGCGCATCGTCGCCGACGGGCACGAGGCGATCGCGATCACGTGCGACGTGGGGAAGCGCGAACAGGTGCAGCGAGCGGTGCAGAAGACGGTCGCCGCCTTCTCGACCGTCGACGTGCTGGTGAACACCGCGATCGCGGGCGCGCCGCGCGTGCCGCTGCTCGAGACCAGCGAAGAGCTCATGGATGTGATGTTCCGCACCGGTCCGCTGGGCACGCTGTTCTTCACGCAGGAGTGCCACCCGCACATGAAGGGCAAGGACAGCGCGATCGTGAACTTCGCATCCGGTGGCGCGATCAGCGGCGACATCGGGTACGCCGCGTACGCGCCCGCGAAAGAAGGGGTGCGGGTGCTCACCAAGGTCGCGGCGAGGGAGCTCGGGCCCGACGGCATCCGCGTGAACGCCGTGTGCCCGGCAGCCAAGACGCGACTCATGCAGGACTGGATCGACGAGGATCCCGATGCCGCCGAGGCGGTGCGACTCGCAATGCCGTTGC
>JAXLRL010000014.1:0-99295 GCA_046331125.1 Acidimicrobiia bacterium | reverse complement strand
CCTCGGCGTGGTGTCGCGGTGCAGGCCGCTCACGAGCAGGATCAGCCCAGTGATGACTAGCACGCCCGCGAAGCCAGCCACGCCGGTCACGGCGACCACCCGCCACTGGCCGGCAGTTCGGCGGCGGAGTCGTGCAGTGCAGGGTCGTACCCCGCGTCGATCAGCTCCTCAAGGAGACGCACCGGAATCGGCGCCCCCGGATTCCGACACGCCGCGCCAGCCACGCCGGGCATGAACCATGCGTTGGTGACCACCTGCCCGGTCGACGCGTCGAACCCCTCCACATGGCGGATCTCCGACACCACCCGGCGGCCCGACCGGTCACGACCCACGAACACGATCGCCTGCAACGCCAACGCGGTGAGCGACAGCACGTCCTCCGTCGCCCATGACCGACCCCCGGAACGGGCGTAGATCGGCAGACGAGGAAACACCGCCAACGACGAATCGGCGTGCATCGTGCACATCGACCCGGCGATGCCCTGCGTCATCGCCTCGAGCATGTCGATGACCTCGCCGCCGCGGACCTCACCGACCACGATCCGCTGCGGCGTGAACCGCTTGATCGCGCGAGACAGATCGGCCAACGACACCGCGCCGACGCCTTCCATGTTCGCGACTCGTTCCATGAACACGAGGACGTGGTTGTGCCGCTCCGGGAGTGTGTCGAGATGCAACTCGGGTTCCTGCTCCAACACCAGCAGCCGCTCGTCCGGCGGACATTCGTGCAGCATCGCCCGCAACAGCGTCGTCTTGCCGACCCCTTGGCCGCCCGCGATGAGCACGTTCCAGCGTGCGTGCACGAACGCACGCAACAACGACGCGACCCCGGCGTCGTACATGGCACGACCGACGAGCTCGTCGTGGAACGCGTCGACCAGCAGATGTCGCCGCACCGTCACATACGGCCGCTTCGTCACCCATCCGGCGGCCGCGAGTCGCGACCCGTCCGGGAGTTGTAGGTCCAGGATCGGGCGTGCTTCGGTGAACTCTCGTTCCGCGTGGCCGCCACGTCGTGCCAATGTCTGGACGAGCTCGATCAGTTCCGCGTCGCTCGCAGCGATCGGCGCGACGTGCTCGACGCGTCCGTCGATCAACGCGACGCGGACATCGTCACACCCGTTGATGAACACGTCGGTGACATCGGTTCGGGCCAGTAGCGGGTCCAGGCCCCGGGTCGGGGAGAACGCGGTGTCGACCACCTGGGACACCAGCAGGGCCTCCTGCTCGGCGCTCATCGGTGCGTCGCCGGTGCGCACGGCTCGGCGCGTTCGAGCGTCGAGCTCGCGGCGCACGATCGCGGCTGCCATCTGCCGCTGATCCAATTCGTCGGGTAGGAGACGGCCCTCCCGTGACGCGCCGGCGACGAAGTCGCCGACCTCCGACACGACCAGCTCACGCAGTTCCTCGCGCGCCAGATCGAGGTGCGCCAGGTCAAGCACCGGACACCACCTGCAACGTTTCTCGACCGTCGGTTGACGGGCCCGAATCGGATTCCGGCGACGCGAGCGCGACGAGACTGTCGGACAGGCCACGCGCCGAGCGGGCCAGCGCGCTGCGCCCCCACGGTCGGGTCGCTCCCGAGGAGAGCAGGATCCGCACGCCGCGCGGATCCCACGCAACGCCACCCGCGACCGACACCCCGACCGACGACGCGACCTCAGCTGACGAGAAATCACCCGACCCGACCATGACGATCGTCACCGGCAAGTCGAACTCCCGCCCGCAGATCGCGCACGAGACCTGATCGCGGATGCACGCTTGGCCACCGTCGACGGGCAGACCACCGCCAAGAGATCGTAACCCTCGAGACGCCCCGGCGCCGGGCCGATCGTGCACTCCAACGACCCGCGTCCAGACACACAAGACGGTCCGCTGCCTGCCACACCGCACCCAACCGCAACTCCATCGCCGCGGATGATCGTCGCCGTCGCCTCACCTTGATCGGTCGGCGCCAGGATCGACCGCATCCTCGGCGGCGTCCCCACCCCGTGTGCCACCAGCACGTCGACGTCCACACCGGCGCAGATCACCAACCACGCGGAGCAAGCCGGGCTCAGCCGTGCGGCCGGTCCAGCACTCCACGTCACCACCCGACGGGTCGAACTCACAGAACACAGGGGAGCCATCCGCCGAGCCCGGCGGGTGCGCCGCGCACAAGGCCAACGCCGTCGTCGTCACCCCCGGCGATCCCTTCGCAGACACCAATCCGATCAACACGACATCAGCCGCCCAACACCGCGATGCTGACTCGCTTGTCCGCGGCGGCCGCCGCGACCGCCGGCGCATCGTCCCGCGCGACGACCAGCTCAATCGGCCGCGTGCCATCACTCAACGCGTCACCCGACGCGTCCAACACCCGCCCGCTGATTACCTGCGGCGCATCCTCCGACCCGCTCGCACCGCGAATCACCACCGACACCCGAGCTCCCGCCCGCAACTCACTGCTCGGCGCGTCACTCCGCCCGACGAGCACACCGACCACCGCCTGGTCGCGCCCGACCACCTTCGTCGCAGACGACCCGACACTCGCGGCGGCGAGCAGCGACCCGGCCGGTAGATCCGTCGCCGCCACGCGTCCCACAACCTTCTGTAAGTCGTCGGCTGGCACCGACGCGACGCCGCCGCTCGCACCGACTTCCACGACCCGCAGGTCCGCGCGGCTGATCGTCGCCGACCGCGCAACTGGCTGTGCCATCACGAGCACGGCAGTCCGGTCGTTCGCCGAGAGGTAGACCGCGGCGAAGATCCAGGCGCCGAGCACCACCGCCACCACCCCAGCAACGATCCGGCCCCACCGACGACCACTCGCCCGCGCGCCCTGCGTCGCCTCCGCACGACCCGAGAACCCGGGAAAGGATCGCGCCCGTGCGTGCGTCGCGTCGGTCGCGGACTTCGACTGTCCGTTGCGCGCATCGGTCAGAGTCACGCTCACCCACCCCCCACGATCACCGTCTGCACCTCCTGCACCGCCCGCGGCGTCGAGGTCGAACGCGTCACCGACGGCAACACGCCCATCTCGCCCGTGCTCGCCACCCACCCGATCGACCACGTCACCGACACCGACCCCGTCCACACGTCCGGACGTCCACCGACCGCCGTGCGCAGCAGGTACGCATACGCGCACGCACCTGGCACCGCGGCCTGCGCGGCTGGCGCACCCGCGCCCGGCGCGTACCGCGAACCGCTCCCCGCACACGCTCGTGGCGTCGCGCCCGGCTCACCCGGATCGAAAGTCAGCGACGGCGTCGCCTGCACCGTCACGCACATCCCCGCCGCGCACTCACTCTCGGTCACGACGTCCGTCCAGTTCGCCACCGCGACGAACACCGGAACCCCCACCACCGACGCCGTCCCCAACGCAGGATCCGACACCACAAGCGGCGCCGGCAGCTCGCCCTCCAAACGGCCGAACGCCGTCGCCGCGAGATTCGCCGGCGTGACCGGCACGATCCACCGGAACTCATACCGAGAGGTCCCGTCCGAACACACCAGCGTCTGCCACACCACCTGCACCCCAGGCGGGGGAGCGGTGAGCCCGAAGTTCGCCAACGAATCCGGGCTGCTATCGAACCCCGAGATGTCCTGCCACCAACACGACACACCCTGCGACGGATCACCCGATGGCCCATGCGGCGATGGAGTCCCGGGGTTCGCCGTTCCCCAATCGACGCAGAATCCCGTCGGCGAATACACCGCGCACTGCCCGACACTCGCCGCCCCCGCCGGTAACACGTCGGCCGCCACCGCCGCGAACGCGAGCAAGGCAACGACGACGACGCATCGAACGCGCATCACGACGACCCCGACCGTGCAGAGCATTCAGAAGACGCACGCAACGACAGGTCACGCAGCAACCACTGCCCGTCGACGAGCACCGCGACACCGCGACCCGCCCCGACCCCACCTTGTGACTCAAGTACCTGTCCCGCGCTGTCCACGAGCACGAAGCTGCTCGCGACACAGACACCGAAACCGACGGTGCCCGACCGGGCCGGCTCTACCGAAGTCACCTTCGTAGCGAGCATCTGGCCGCGCGGGCCCGGCCGGTAGGTGTGACCTTGCGCAGCTTCATGAGCCCACGACGCCAACGCTCCCAACGCGAACGCACTGGTGGGAGCGAACACGGACAGGTATGCCGTTGTCGTCGCAGCGGTCGGATCCGCCGCATCGGAGAGACGTTCCAGGAGCGCGCTCGTCGCCGCGTCGTATCGGAGCATGAGCGTGTCCAGCTGCGTGCGGACCACCGACGTGGCGGTCGCAGACCCATCCGCCATGGCGCCAGCCGTCGCTTCCCTCGGCTGGGTTCGTTGCGCGCCGTGTGCAGGCTCGCGGGACGCGTCGAGACCTGTTGCCTGACGCGCCGCGGTACTCCCGCAGCCCGTTGCGCCAATCGCGAGGAGAACCACCGCGACGCCGGCCACGCCCGCACGTGCCCGACCAGTGAGTCGGCTCGCCCTCGCGTGCGAAGAGGTGAACACACCGACGTGCTCACCCCGGCGCTGCTCAGGCGCAACACATGCGACGCAAACCCGTCGGCCGCCACCGCGTCCGGTGACCTGCGTGAGCTGCGCCCCGCCTGCATCCGTTCGTTCGAACACAGCCCGTAGCAAACACGGACATACCGGAGGGCTGCAACGACTTCTTCAAGACGCGACGGTCAGTTGCGATACGTCAGGGTGTGAAGCCGTACCGAACCATCCCCGAAAGAACCCCGAGGTTCTGTCTGTCGCAGGGAGCCCGAGCTGAGAATCAGGTGGGACGCTGCGCGCGTACTTCGACGAGGTTCTCGACACCCCAATCGAACACAGAGGTCAGCAGCATCGTGAGCGACATGCCCAGGTCGGTCAGTTGATACGCGATGCACTTCCCGCCGTGGTCGTCATCCGACAGGATCCTCTCCACCAGTCCGTCGCGCTCGAGTGACCGGAGGGTCTCGCGCAAGACCTTCGGCTGGACGCCACTGATCTCGCACTCGAGTTGGAAATGGCGCCGCGGCCCGTCCAACAAGCACCGGACGATCGCTACGACCCACTTACGGCAAACGAGACCGAGGACGTCCTGAGTCGTGCTGATCCACGCTGCTCGCGGGACGTCGAGCACCTGGTCGCGCGCCGCCTCGCGGCGCAGATCGATCTCACTATCCGCCACCATGGGCGGAAGCTTCCTCGCAGTTTGCCCCATAATGCAGCCCCTGGTATCACTCTCCGTGGTCATCACGGTAGAAGACGTTTGGCGGAGTTGGTCGTCACCCGCCAGCAGATGACTCGCTCCGTCGCCTTCACCTGGGTGACTTGACGTAAGGACGAGTTCTCGGCGACCACCTGAGTCGAGTCCATGACGCTCAGGTAGGGAAGTGCGGCACCCGGAGTCGCCCAGGAGCCGGCAATTATCGCCGGTTCCTGCGCATCCCTGATGGTCGTATGCCGCTGTCGTTCTTTGCCATTGATGCCTGGCAGAAGAAGCCGAAGATGCGGAGTTCAAGCTCCTGTCAGGGGCTTCGCGCGCCGACGAGCGCCTTCACTCTCGTCGTCGTTGGTCTGGTGCGCGTAGCGCGCTGTCGACCAGCGCATGGAATTCCTGCCGGGAGAGCGGAGTGGCTCGCGGATCGGTCGGATCCAGTTTCAAGAAGATGTGTTCGTTGACGAGCACGGAGTAGAGGTGAGCGAGCGCGTGGGCGTCGCCGGCGCGGATCTCCCCGCGCGCCTGGCCGTCGGTGACGACGTCGGCGAGCAGGTCCATCACCGCGGTAAAGCGTTCGTCGACGTCGGCGGCGTAGCCCGCGAGCACCGGACCGGTGATCGAGTGACCGCCGCGGAGCTGTCCGAGGAGTGACACGAACTCGGGTCGTGCGGCGTGGAACTCTTCGGAGGCATCGATGACGAGGTGCAGCTGTTCGAGCGGCTTGGCGTCGGTGGCGATGGTCTCGCGCAGCAGAGCGAGGAGTTCGTCGCCGCGGCGGGTGAGCGTTTCGGCGAGCAGATGCTGCTTGTTGTCGAAGAACAGGTACAGGCCCGCAGTCGAGAAGCCCGATTCGGCGGCGATCTCGCGGAGCGATCCATCACGGATGCCGGACCGGGCGAACACGACCTCGGCGGCGTTGAGGATGTCGTCGCGGTTCGCGGCACGGCGAGCGGCGCGCCGCTCGGTTCGCCGATCGGGCTGTTGCTCGGTCGCCGCCATGACTCCTGCTCCTGGCCTGGATGCTTGAACCGCTGTCCACTAAATTAGTTGGCTGGCCACCCACCGGGTCGAAGGGGGATTACATGGCAGGCGACGGTCATCTCGAGGCGTTGCGGGCCGCGGTCGCGGCGCTGAACTCAGGGAGCCCGGAGGGCTACCTCCAGGCGTTCACGCCCACGAGCCTACGGTGGGTCCCGGGGATCGAGGAGCCTTTCGCGCTCGCTGCGATCGCGGAGAACATCGGGCAGTTGTCGTCCGCGTTCACGGGCTTCGTGCTCGGTGAGGAACTGCTGTTCGGGTCGGGGCGTCACGTGTGCGCGCGCTGGTTGATGGAGGGCACCCACAGCGGCGAGTACCTCGGGATCGCGCCGACGGGCCGGTCGATCTCGGTCGAACAGTGCGAGGTGTACGAGTTCGACGCCGACGACGGCGGTCGGGTGATCAACACGTGGAGCTACGGCGACCCGTTGGCGATGTTCCGTCAGCTGGGGGTCGTTCCGGGCGCGGAGGCGGGGCAATGACCGACGCGATTGCCGGCGAACTGCTCCTCGACCCGGCGGTCCTGGAGAACCCGTACCCGTTCTACGACCGGCTCCGTCGCAAGGCGCCGGTCTGGCGAGTGCCGGACACCGATGTGTTCGTCGTCTCTTCGTTCGCGCTGACGAGCGAGGTCGTCGGACGCACCGCCGACTTCTCCAACAACGTGCTTCAACTGCTGTACCGCGACGAAGCCGGCCTGCCGCGTCAGTTGTCGTTCGGCGATGCGAGCTTCCAGGCCCTCGCGAGTGCCGACCCGCCTGCGCACACCGTGCATCGCCGCACCGTGTTCCCCGACCTCGTGGCGCAACGCATGATCACGCTCGAACCCGACGTCGATTCGATCGCCACCGACTGCATCGACCGGCTCGTGGCGAACGGTGGCGGCGACTTCATGAGCCAGGTTGCCAACGTGGTGCCGATCACGATGATCAGCCGGCTCATCGGCTTCCGCGACAGCGATCCCGAACGGCTGCTGCGCGCCGCGTTCGATTCCACGCTGATGATCGGCGTCACCATGACCCTCGACGAGCTGCAGGCGCTCGTCGCCCGCAGCGACGACATCGGCTCGTGGATTGGTGAACAGCTCGCGGCAGGTGATGCCCCCGACGATGTGCTCCTCGGCACGATTGCGCGTGGTGTCGCTAACGGCGCACTTCGGCCCGAGGAGGGCGTGATCATCCTCCACACGCTGCTCAGCGCGGGCGGCGAGTCGACTACCAGCCTGATCGGCAACGCCGTGCGCATCCTTGCCGAACGCCCCGAGCTCCAGCAGCAACTCCGCGACGATCCCGAGCTCGTCGCCACCTTCCTCGAAGAAGTCGCGCGGCTCGAGTCTCCCTTCCGCTTCATGCTGCGCTCCGTCCCGGCCGACACGACACTCGACACTGTCGCGATCCCCGCTGGCTCCACCGTGTTGGTCTTCTACAGCGCCGCCAACCGCGACCCGGACGAGTTCGAGCACGCCGACCAACTCCGCCTGGATCGCGAGGTTCCTCGCCACCACGTCGCGTTCGGGCGGGGCATCCACCACTGCGTCGGTGCACCCCTCGCCCGCCTCGAAGGCCGTGTCGTGCTCACCCGCCTCCTGGCCGCCACGTCGTCGGTCCGCCTCGACCCGGCGCATCCGCCGGTGCGCGTACCCAGCTTGCTGGTCCGCCGCCACGAGTCCCTGCCCTTGGTGGTTGAACCCGCCTGAGCTCGTGACCCCGGCGAGTTGACGAGTTGACGGCTGTCCACCAAAATGACTCACGGTCAAGTCGACGGGATTCGCACAGGGGGAATCGAATGACGAGCTTCAAACGGTCGCGTTTCGCGATCGCCGTCGTGATCGCAGTCGTCGTCGGCAGCGTCGCCGCGATCGGATCGGTCGGGGCGGCCGGCGCGACCCGATCGGTGCGCGGTTTCGACGGAAGCACGATCACGGTCGCGAGCCTCGGTGCCGCATCGAACTTCGCGCCGGGCACGCCCAACGGCGTCAACGCGCGCATCAAGCGCTTCAACGACACGAACGAGATCAAGGGCGTCCAGCTCAAGTGGACGGAGTACGCCGACGACAAGTTCGACACTGCAACGGCACTTAACGAGACTCGCCGCCTCGTCACGCAGACTGGTGTGTTCGCGATCGTCGGCGACACGTCCGCGTACAACCCGGGCGACTACCTGAACCAGCAGCACGTGCCGTACTTCGGTTGGGCGTTCGACGGCACCTACTGCAGCACGAAGCCGACCACGAAGCTGTACGGGTTCGGGTACAACGGTTGCCTCGTGCCGTCGGCGCCGTCGGTGATGGGTGACGGCGGGGCCCTGTCGTTCAAGTACGTGAGCGAGAAGACAGGCCACAAGAACCCGACGTTGGCGATCTTCTCGAACGACAGTGAGTCCGGGAGGAACTCGGTGAAGTTCCAGCAGATCACGTACCAGGGCGCCGGGTACAAGATCGTGGCGGCGAGCAACCAGATGCCGATCCCGCCGGTGTCGGATTACTCGCCCTACGCGCAGGCAATGATCACGGCCGACAACGGCAAGGCACCCGACGCGATCCTGTGCCTGCTCGCGACGGACTGCATCCAGATGTACAGCCTGATCAAGGCGAACGGTTACACCGGCACGTACATCAGCTCGCTGTACTCGAACATCCTGGTGAAGGCGTTGGACGGCAGCGCGGCGAACGTGCCGGTCGTGCCGCTCGACACCACGGGCTCGGCAGGACTCGACCAGATGAAGAACGACCTCGACGCGTACCAGGCCGGCGCGAGCGCCAAGATCGACACGGCGACGATCGCCGGCTACGCGTCGACCGACATGTTCATCGCCGCGCTGAAGACGGCGGCGAAGAAGGGTAAGAGCAACATCACGCCCGAGACCGTGCAGAAGGCGGCCGCGACGCAGACCTGGCAGATCAAGGGCCTCGCCGGGCCGACGACCTACCCGCAGTCGACGGTGAGCCCGTACCCCGCCTGCACCGCCCTCACGATCAGTGACGGCACGACGTGGAAGACGGTCGAGCCGTTCGGTTGCTCGAAGAAGCAGTTCAAGGTGAAGTAGGCGCCCGGACTGCCAGCGATCCCCCTTCCACGGTGGGGCGGCCCCTCGGGGGTCGCCCCACCTGAGGGGTGAGCACCAACCCGCACTGATGAAAGGCGACACGACATGGGTGACTCGGCATCGTCGCTGTACCCGCAACGCCTGCTGGATCCCGCGGTGATCGACGACCCGTACCCCTTCTACCGTGACCTGCGCGAGCACGCGCCGGTCTGGCGGGTGCCGGGCACCGACGTCGTCACCATCGCCACCTTCGACGCGCTCGCGGAGGCGGTGTCACGCACCGACGCGATCTCGTCCAACATCGAAGCTCTCCTGTACCGCGACGACGCCGGCCTCCCCGCGCGCATCGAGTTCGGGGGTGCCGGTGTGCAGACGCTTGCAACGGCCGACCCGCCGCTGCATGCGATCCACCGTGGCGCGGTGTTCCCAGAACTCGTCGCCAAGCGGATGCTCGCGCTCGAGCCCGACATCTCCGCGCTGGCATCCAACCTGCTCGCGGGAGCGCTCGATCGTGACCCGTTCGATTTCACGGCCGAGGTCGGCAACCTGGTGCCGATCAACGTGATCACTTGGCTCATCGGATTCACCGGCGCGGACCAGTCCGCGTTGCTGCAGGCGGCGTTCGACTCGACCGAGATGCTCTCCGCGACGATGTCGCGCGGCGAACTCGAAGCGATGTTCGTTCGGTCCGACGAGATCGGCACCTGGATCGCGGGACAGCTGCAAGCTGCGTGCAAAGCGCCCGGCGAGGATCTCCTCGGCGCCGTCGCGCGCAGTGTCGAGAGCGGCGCGTTCACCTTCGAGTCCGCCGTCGTCATTCTCCACACCCTGCTCAGTGCCGGAGGCGAGTCGACCAGCAGCCTCCTCGGCAACGCGGTGCGCATTCTCGCCGAGCAACCCGAGCTGCAGCAGCAGCTCCGTGCTGACCACAACCTGATCCCGCCCTTCGTGGAAGAGGCACTGCGGCTCGAGTCGCCGTTCCGTCACCACCTCCGCGTCGCGCACGAAGACATCGAGATCGCCGGTACCCAGATCACCAAGGGCACGACTGTCTTGCTCCTGTGGAGCGCGGCGAACCGCGACCCGGCCGAATTCGACCGGCCCGACCAGGTCGTCCTCGACCGCGAGACGCCACGTCACCACGTGGCATTCGGGCGGGGCATCCACCACTGCGTCGGCGCCCCGCTTGCCCGCATCGAGGCGAAAGCTGTGCTCGGGACACTGCTCGCTCAGACCGAGCACTTCGAGCTCGCCGGCGAGCCCCGTTGGGTCAACAGCCTCATGGTCCGCCGCCACGCCACGCTCCCGCTGCACTGCACCCCGCGCTGACCGTCACTCACGAGGAGAACCTCACATGTCTGCAGCAGCCGTCCGAGACGCTGTCGACGCGCTGAACGCCGGCGACGTCGATGGGTACGGAGCCGCCTTCCACCCCGACGCGCTGCGCACCGTGCCTGGCGTGCCCGAACCCCTGCCCGCAGCCGTGGTGCTCGACTCCCTCCGCGACCTACACGCCGCCTTCGATGGGTTCCGCCTCGACGCGCTCCTCCTCATCGAGTCCGGCAACTACGTCATCGCCCGCTGGCGCACCACCGGCGTGCACACCGGTCCGTACCTCGGCATCGAACCCACCGGGCGTCCCATCGACAGCGAGACCTGCGAGATCTACGAGTTCCGCGACGACAAGGTCGCGCGCAGTTGGTCGTACGGCGATCCCGGCACCGTGTTCACCCAGCTCGGCCACACCGACGCGGGGTAGCGCACCGGGCGGCTCGCCTCCGGCGGCCCCCGGTGACTTGTTGCATGCCGGTGACGTGGCGAAGGCTTCCCCAGAGTTTGCCGCCTGCGGAGTCCCTACTCGGATTGCGATGAACCTGGGTACTTGCGATGTGGCACGGTTCCGTGGGAGTGCACGGGGCGTGCAGCCACTCGCGCGCGCCAACTCACCAGGTCGCCGGATTGGTCCTGCCGCTCGTTCAGCTCGGCTCGTCGATCGTTCGGGTGCCGCGGTGCGCGAGATAGTCGGGTGACAGCTCCGGGATCGGGAGTCCGAGCCGGCGGGCGAGCATCTGGGTGACGGTGTTGTCGAGGCCCATACGGGTGTCGGCGGGCGCGAGACCGCGGGCCACTCGAGCATCCGCCTGGCGGATGAGGGTCGTGGCGATCACCAGCTCCTCCAACATCTCGAAGCGCTCGAGGTCCATGAGTGTGCGGCCCGATCGTTCCTCGTAGCGCGCCACCGTGGTCTCACGGTCGGGCCATCCGGGAAGCGGCTCGACGTCGACGGCGTCCGTCGCGAAGCGGTCGAAGAACAACCAGTGGCCGACGTCGATCTCGGGCGGTCCGATCGAGGCGAGCTCCCAGTCGATGACGGCCGCGACCCGGTGATCGTCGTCGAAGATCATGTTGCCGACGCGTGCATCGCCCCACACCAGCACCGGCGGACCGGCCGCGAACGTGTCGCGGTCGGCGAGGAGGCGCTCGAGGGCGGCATCGGTGATCGGGTGGGCACGTCCGGCTACCGCCCACCGGTACCACTCGGCGATCCGGTCGACGTGCGCGCCGAACCCCGCGTTGTGGGGGTCGCCGTCGAGGAGGAACGAGTGATTCGCCGACCAGTCGACCGCGTGGACCGCGACCAGCGCGTCCAGCGCGGAGCTCCACAGGCGGCTGCGCTCACCCGTCGTGAGCCTTGGCAACCAGCCGTGGGAGTGAATGGACGGCTTCGCGAGTGGAACGCGGCCGACGACCGCGTCCATCACGAAGAACGGCGCGCCGAGCACCGACGGATCGGCTTCGGCCCAGCGCACGCGCGGTACAGGCACCCGCGAGGACGTCAGACCCTCGAGCACGTGGAACTCACGGAGGACGTCGGGGGCGCGGAAGATGTGGTGCGTGGTCTGCTCACGACGGAGCACGAAGCTGTCGCGGCGACGGAGACCGTGGTCGGTCCACTCGGCATCGAAGAGGATCGTGTCGTTCGACTGCCCCCCGCCGGGACGCGACATCGCGGTGATCCGGACCGCGTCGACATCGAGGTGTGGTGCCAGCCAGCGAGACAGCGGCGCGCCGAGGTCGTCGAGCGCGTCCACTGCGTCAGCCACTCGCTCCGGCCGCGTAGGCCGCCACGAGCCCGCCGAGGTGTTCGGCGGTGCTCCCGTGCAGTACGAGCTCGTCGGCGCCCGCTGCCCGGTACTCCCGGAGGCGCAGTGCGCAGGTGTCGGCGTCACCCACCGCCGACGACGACGGGAGCCAGTCGTCGGGCATCGCGCGGCTCGACTCGACGAGCTCTTCGCGTGTGAGCGCCTTGTCGGCGGAACGTTCGCCGAGCGCGGCCAGCTTCGGGAGCGAGCGGTACCGCGCGAGGTCTTCCCCGTCCCATCCGTTGGCCGCGGCGAGCGCGTCGCCCAAGCCGCGGAGCTGGAAATAGCCCGCGGCACGCGCGCCGACGGCGAGTGCGGCGTCGTCGGCGCCGCGGTCGGGCGCGACGACGACGGTGGCGCAGCACCGAAGCGAGTCGGGATCCCTCCCGGCCGCGCTGGCCGCGTCGCGCACGAGCTCGAGTGATCGCGCCACAGCGTCAGGTGTGAGGAATGGGTGCAGGATCACGCCGTCGAACGCGCGACCGGCGAGCGCCAGGGTCTTGGGCCCGACGGCCGCCAGCAGCAGGGGCGGAGGCTGCACGTCGGGTCGCTGCGGAAGGCGGAGCTCCGGGAAGACACCGGCGGGACCGTCGTAGGTGACGGTCTCGCCGGCCCAGAGGCGGCGCAGGATGTCGGCGGTGTCACCCAGCGACGCCAGGGTCGGCGCCGGCACGCCGTACTGCTGCCACCGCCACGCGGCCGACCGGCCGAAGCCGAGCGAGAAGCGCTCACCCGTGAGGGCCTGGAGGGTCTGGCCCATCGACGCCAGCACCATCGGATGGCGCACGCCCGGAACCGTGACGGCGGCGCCGATCCGCACCCGCCCGGTGACCTGGCTGATCGCGCCCGCGAGCGAAGGGAGGTCCTTGGTGTCGAAGCGCTCGCCGATCCAGACCGTCCCGAGGCCGAGGGCCTCGGCGGTGCGGGCCTCGTCGAGCGCGCGACGCGGATCGCGCACCCCTCCCGGGACCACATAGCAGCCGAGTGCGCGTGCGCCGTCGTCGTTCACCGCGGCGCGACGAAGAGGTGCTCCAGGGAGCGGAACATCGTGATCGGCACGTAGGGGAAGGTCTGATCGGCGACGAGGTGCATCCGGGCGTGCTCGGTGAGCAGCTCCAGCGCGATGCGCATCTCCATCCGGGCCAGTGGCGCTCAAGGCGAAGTGGACGCCCTTGCCGAAGCTCAGGTGCTCCGCCGAGTTCTCGCGCCGCACGTCGAGGCGGTCGGGGTCGGGGAAGTGCTCCGGGTCGCGGTCGGCGGAGCCGAACAGCAGCACGAGCCTTGAACCCGCCGGGATCGGCACGCCGCCGACCTCGGTGTCGATGGCGGCCGTTCGGCGGTGGCCCGAGACCGGTCCGTCGAACCGCAGCGCTTCCTCGACCGCGTTCGGAACGAGCGACGGGTCGTCGACCAGCGGCGCCACTCGTCCTGGTGCGCGAGCAGGTGGCGCAGCATGTTTCCCATCGCGTTGGTGGTGGAGTCGTGACCGGCGAGCGCCATCGAGTACACGATGTTCACGACGTCGTCGGTCGTGACCTCGTCGGGGTGCTCGTCGCGATAGCGCAGGATGTCGCTGGTGAAGTCATCGCCGCGGTCGCGGTCGCGGTCAGAGACGTACTGTTCGACGTACTGCCAGAACGCGATCACGTTGTGCGCCACCTGGACCTGTTCGTCTTCCGGGAGGTGGCCGTAGGTGAAGAGGACGCGCCCGCCCGACCAAGCCTTGATCTGGTCGAAGTCCTGCACCGGGATCCCGAGCAAGCCGAGCCCGGCCCGTCCGGGCAGCGGAAAGGCGAGATCGGCGATGAGATCGGCGACCGGCTGCTCGACGAGCGTGGTCACCAGCTCGGTCGCGTACTCGCGGAGCTCGGGCTCGAGCGATGCGAGCCGCGCGCGCGACATGCAGGTGAACACCGCTTTGCGCATGGGCCCGTGGCGAGGCGGGTCCGCGTTGTTGAGGGTGGGCACGCGCTTGTAGCCCTGCTCGGTGAGGATGCGTTGCGCCTCCTCAACCGGGGGCCACACGGGTGACGACGCGCCCTGCGCGAGGAAGGTCGTGCGGTCGACGAGACAGCGCTCGATGTCGTCGTATCGCGTGACGACGTAGTACCCGAGCTCCTCGTCGAAGAACACCGGAGTCTGCTCGCGCAGCTCCGCGAGCCGCGGGTAGGGATCGACGAGGAAGTCCTGCTGCAGCCAGCCGACGTCGCTCGTCACCGGGCAGCCTCGACCTGTCACGAGCGTCCCCCTCTGGTCGCGTTCCCGCACCGTAACCATTCGGACATGTCGGCTCGGTGTCGGCCGGGTCAGGAACCGGCGACGATGCGGCGCCCGCGGCGTGCCGACCGGCCGAGCGAGTCGGCCTCACGCAGCACGAGCGTCTGGGTCGCGGTGCCGAGCAGCACGCCGTCGCCGGTCCAGAGGCGTGCGCCGGCGTGGCCGTAGCCGCCGACGGCCGCGTCGACCTGGATGTCGACGAGGATCCACTCGGTTGCCGCTCGCTCAACGACCCGGATCGTGTGGTCGAGGCTGTTGGCGGTGCACATCACGCCGAGCGCAGTGGACAGCCCGAGCATGAGGAAGTCGCCGACGAGCGCGACGTCGCCCGCGCTGACTGCTCGTGGACCCCCGGGCAGCCGGCACCAGAGCGCGGACCGGCCGGGCCCGGCGGAGCCGTCGAGCTCCTCGGGTGCGCGGCCGCTCGCGATGCGGATGTCGTGGGTGTCGAGCAACGACTCGGCGCCGGGCGGGCCCGTGACTCGGCGCATCCGCTCGGAAGGGGGATCTATGTCAGGCGGCGTGACCCATCGGCCGTCGTGCGGGAAGTCGCGCGTGCCGAGCGACGCGAGGACCATGAGCACCTCGATGTCGCCGGCGCGCACGCTCGCCCGCATCTGGGAGGTCCGCCGCCCGTCCACCTCGGTCGACACCTCGACGTCGAGGGTGCCCGTGGGGCCGGCGTGGGTCAGGTACTGCGCGGTGGCCCAGACCAACGGGCGATCGGTCGCGCCCTCGAGCGCCTCGACCGCGGCGGCGAGCGCAGCGCCGCCGTGCAACGCGCCGGCGGGCGTGAGGACACGCGGCGAGAGCTCGAGCTGCCACCGGTTCGGATCGGTCGTGGGCCGCAGGCCCAGGGAGTCGCGGAGGGTCACGTCGACGTGATCCACGCGCCCATGGCGTCGAGCGCGTCGGCAAGCAGGTCGGGCTGCCCCTCGAAGTAGTGCGTCGCGCCCGGCACGAGGAGCAGTTCGCGCGGCGCCCGTGCCGCGGCGTCGTACATCTGCTGCGCCATCGACGGGGTGACTACCGGATCGGCGGACCCGACGATGACCATGACCGGGGTCGTGAGCTCCGGCAGCCAGCGCAACGAGTCACCGAGCGTGTGGTCGAGGGACCATTGGTTGATCCAGGAACGCAATGTGGTGCAACGACCGATGCCCGCCGGCAGGTAGTTGGCGATCGCCGGTGGGCCCCACAGCGACGTGCCGACGACGCGGTCGCTGGGGTCGATGGCGCCGTCGAGGAACCGCAGGTCCGCGGTCGTGCCCTGGACGACGAACGCGAGGTCCTCGAGGCCAGCCGGTTCGTGGCCGGGCGCAGCGAGCGCGCGCAACTGGCCCTCGGCCCATGCCGAGATCCGGCGGTTGCGCGCCTGCTGGGCCTCGCGGTAGCGGGCGATGAACTCGGCTGGGTACGGCGGGCCGTGCTCCGGGTTGTACATGTCGAGGCCGGCGTCGCGCTCGAAGGGCTGGTGCTCGTCGACGATCGCAGGGTCGAGCCACTCGGTGCAGAGCCGGGCACGGGCGGGGTGCGCGTTGAACATCACGATGGCATCGGCCGGCGGGAGCGCGGCCTGGGTGAGGTCGGGGCCGCCGCCGGGCGGATCGGTCACCGTCGGCGCCAGGGCCTGCGCCTGGTAGTAGGGCACGATCGACGCGCCACCCGAATTGCCGACGAGCACGACGCGTTCGTAACCGCGCTCGCGGAGATGCGCGACCATCGCTCCGATGTCGAGGAGGCAGTTCTCGAGGATGAGCGCGGTGTCGTTGCCGACGTAGCGGGTCGTGAGCCCGATCGCGCCGAAGCCGCGCTCGGCCAGGGCTGGCAACGAGTAGTGGCCGAGAAAGTTTGCCGTCGGGTGGCACCACACCACCGCGGTGGTCGGCGCGGTCCCCTCGACGCGCACTTCGCTGCCCCAGACGGTGCGCGCGAGGCGGGCGACGCCGGAGTAGATCTCGACCTTGGCGTGGGCCTCCTGCGGCGCGGCCAGCAGGTTGCGCTCGAGCGTGACCGTCATCGCGAAACCGTAACCTTTCTCGTCGGTGCGCCCCGTCGCCCCCCGCGAATCCAAGGTGGCCGGGGCAGCACGGTAACGAGCCCGACATGTCGGCTCGGTGTCGCCCGCGACGGGCACGGGAATCAGCGGCCTGGACGTGGTTCCATGGCCGGGTGCAGCGGGGAGGACGCCGATGAACGTGGGGCAACTGCTCGCCGACGCGGCGCGGCGCCACCCGGAGCGCCCAGCCGTGACGTGGGGCGACCGGCGGCTCGACTACCGGTCGCTCGACCGGCGGACCAACGCGCTGGCCCGGGCGCTGGCGGGCCTGGGCGCGTCGCGCGGCGACCGCGTCGGCGTGCTGATGCGCAACCGGCCGGAGATGCTCGAGGCGATGTTCGCCTGCTTCAAGGGCGGCTTCTGCCTCGTCCCATTGAACAGCCGTTTCACCGCGGAGGAGGTCGCCTACCACGTCGAGGATTCCGGCGCGGTCGCGGTGTTGACCGACGACGAGGGCGCCGACGTCGTGCTGGACGCGACCACGCGGTTCCGTGACCGCGTGCGCGTCGTGGTGGCGGGTGACGAGGTGCCCGCGGCGGGCGTCGCGTCGCACGATGGGTTGATCGACGAAGTTGACGACAGTCCCGCGACGGTGCCGGTCGATCGCGACGACCTCGCGTGGTTGTTCTACACGTCGGGGACCACGGGGCGGCCCAAGGGGGCGATGCTCACCCACGCCAATCTCGCCTTCGCGACTGCGTCGTGGCTGGCCGACCTCACACCGATGACCGAACACGACGTGACGTTGCACGCAGCTCCGCTCTCGCACGGCGCCGGGTTCCACGCGCTCGCGGCGACCGCGCGGGGCGCGCACCAGGTGATCCCGTATGCGTCGCGGTTCGATCCCGCGGGCATCCTCGGCCTCTTCGCCGCGCACCGGGTGACCAATACCTGGATGGTGCCGACACAGATCGTCATGCTGCTCGACCACGTCGGCGACCACGCCCCCGCGCTCCCGGCGCTGCAGCGGGTCGTGTATGGCGGCGCGCCGTTCGCGCCCGCGGATCTCCGCCGTGCGCTCGAGGTCTTCGGCCCGTGTTCGTGCAGCTCTACGCGCAGGGCGAGACGCCGATGACCGCGACCGTGATGCCCACGGCGGATCACGCCGCTGCGCTCGCCGGCGACCGTCCTGAGCGTCTGGCGTCGGCCGGGTACGCGCGGCCCGGGGTCGACGTACGCGTCCTCGACGACCACGACGTCGAGCTCGAGGTCGGCGAGGTCGGCGAGGTGTGCGTGCAGGGCCCGGCGGTGATGCGCGGTTACTGGCGGCGACCTGAGGAGTCCGCTGCCGCACTGCGCAACGGCTGGTTGCACACCGGTGACCTGGGTCGCTTCGACGAGTACGGGTACCTCTACCTGCTCGACCGGGCCAAAGATCTCATCATCACCGGTGGTTCGAACGTCTACGCGGTCGAGATCGAGGCCGCGCTGGTCGCGCACCCGTCGGTGCAGGAGGCGGCGGTGGTGGGTGTCGCCGACCGCACCTGGGGCGAGGTCGTCGTTGCGGTGATCGTCGGCGACCCCGCGGCGGAGTCGGCGGTCGCCGAGCACTGTCGCGTCGCGCTCGCGGGTTACAAGCAGCCCCGCCGCTACGAGTTCGTCGACGAGCTGCCCCGCAACGCCTACGGCAAGGTGCTCAAGCGCGAGCTGCGCGACCGGTTCAGCTGAGGTCGAGCTGGAGGAGCCGGATCGCGTTGTCGCGCGTGATCTTGCGGACCGCGTCGTCGTCGAGACCGGCGAGGAGCTCGGTCATGATCGCCTTGGTGTCGGGCCAGCTCGAATCGGAGTGCGGGTAATCGGTCTCACACGTGACGTTGTCGACGCCGACCTCGTCGAGCGATTTCAATCCGTGGGGGTCGTTGATGAGGCAGCCCGACACGTGCCCGTAGTAGTAGGTCGACGGCGGTTCGGGGATGTGCTTGGTCTGGGCCCAGCCCTGGTTGTCCTCCCAGACCTGGTCGACGCGCTGGAGGGCGTAGGGGATCCAGCCGATCTGGCTCTCGGCGTACATGAGCTGCAGCGCGGGGTGACGGACGAGTACGCCCGACATCAGGAAGTCGATCAGCGACGACATCGCGTTCCCGAAGGCGAGCGTGGCGCTGACCGACGGCGGAGCGTCGGGAGAGGCTGCCGGCATCTTCGACGACGAGCCGATGTGCATCGCGACCACGGTGCGGGTGTCGGCGCACGCGGCGAAGAACGGATCCCAGTACCCGGTGTGGATGGTCGGCAGACCGAGGTGGTAGGGCAGCTCGCTGAAGCACACGGCGTGCACGCCGCGCGCCGCGTTCCGCTGCACCTCGGCGGCGGCGAGCTCGGCATCCCACAGCGGAATGATCGCGAGGGGGATCAGCCGGCCGCCGGAGTCGCCACACCACTCTTCAACGATCCAGTCGTTGTACGCCTGCACGCACGCAAGGCCGAGCTCCTTGTCGCGCCCCTCGAGGAAGGTCTGCCCGCAGAAGCGGGGCAGGGTGGGGAAGCACATCGACGCCTCGACCCAGCTCAGGTCCATGTCCTCGAGGCGCGCCTTCGGGTCGTAACAGCCTGGACGCATGTCGTCGTAGGTGATCGGGGTGAGGGTCTGCTCCTCCTTCGGGTACCCGGCCGCCGCGACCATTCGCTTGTGCGTGTAGACGAGGTCCTCGTAGATCCAGCAGTCGACCTTGGTCGGTGAGTCGTCGTCGAAGTGCTCGACGTAGCTCGCGGTGCCGACGTAGTCGATGTCGCGGATACCGCGGCGCACGACCTTCGGTCCGCGGTCACGGAAGCGCTCGGGGAGCCAACGCTCCCAAACGTGCGCGGGTTCAACGACGTGGTCGTCGACGCTGATCAACTTCGGGAGCTCCATGGGACTTCCCTTACGACGAGCGCCGGTGGCTGCGCTGACGGGTGAGCTCAGCGAGCACCGACACCATGTCGTCGCCGGACGCGGCGGCTCGCTCCTTGACCGTCTGCCAGTCGGCGAGGCTGGCACGCGCCGGCCCGGCGTTGTCGTTCCAGATCGGCGAGGTCGGCGCGGTGATCTCGAGCCGGAGCCCGTTCGGATCGTGGAAGTAGATGCTGTAGATGATCTTGTGATCGACCGGACCGAGCACCTCGACGCCGTGCTGCCCGAGCCACTCGTGCCAGCGGTCGACCTCACCCGTCGTCGCCACCTGCATCGCGAGGTGCTGGAAGGTGTCGTAAGCGGGGTGCGGCGGCGGTGCCAGCGGCGGGAGCTCCGGGGCTTCGAAGAACGCGATGGTCGAGCCGTCGGCCATGCGGAAGAACGAGTGGAAGTACGGGATCGGCTCCCCGGTCGACGGGATGGCGTCGTCGAGCACCGCGTTCACCAGCTCCATGCCCATGATGCGCGTGAAGAAGTCGGCGGTGGCCGCAGTGTCGCGGGTGATGAACGCCATGTGGCTGAGCATCGCCGGGGGTCCGGGCGCGGCGGTGTCGGTCGGGGCCAAGCCGTCGAAGCTCTGCGTGCCGTCGTTGATCGCGTCGTTGCTCACCGCGTCGACGCTATGGGTTCGTGCATGTCCGATGGATGTCGTCGACCCCCAGCGCGAAGACGGCACAGGCCGCCCGCACGTAGGACGTACCGGTCGGATCGAACGGTTGTGACGACCGGCGCACGAGTCCGAGGTGCCCCCAGACCTCCTCCCGGCACAGCACCGGGAGGAACAGGCACGCACGGTACCCGGCGCCCGCGAGTTGGGCGGCGGTGCTGCTGAAGTGCTTCGCCATCTCCCGGATGTCGCCGAACTGCACGGGTTCGCGGATCAGCACGCTCTGGGCGCTCGCGTATGTGGGTTTGAGGGGGACACCGCCCTCGACGCTGGCGGTCCACTCCGGCGCCATGTGCCGGGACGCGACGAGGTGCATCTTCTTCTTATCGAGCCGGAAGACGGCCATGCCGTCGGCGTACCCGGTGGCGTCGAGCGAATCGAGGAACCATTCGGCGGCGGTCCCCACGTCGGCGCAGCCCTGGAGCGCGATCGCGAGGTCTTCGACCGACTGCAGCAGGGCGGCGACATCGGTCTGCAGCGCGGGGGCCTCGGCTTCGTCGCCCAGCTCGGTGACGTTGCGGATGAACCGGTACCCGGTGCCGCGCACGGACGCGATGTACGCGGGCGCCCGCGGGTCGTCGTGCAGCTTGCGGCGCAGGCGATTGACGAAGATCCGGAGTGCGTTCTTGCCGTCGGCGTTGAACCATCCCCAGACCCGCCGCACGATGGTCGCGCTGGAAAGCGCCTGCTGCGGGTGCGTCATGAGGAACGTGAGCAGCGCGTACTCGGTGGGCGACAACCGGAGCGGCTCGTCGTCGAGGAAGCACTCCTGCGACCACAGATCCACGCGCAGCCCACCGGCGCGCAGATAACGCGTACCCGGTCCCCAGCCGTGGTCGGACCGGCGCAGCAGTGCGACGATGCGCGCGAACACGTCGTCGAGCCCGTTCGCGGGATCGACGACCGCGTCGACGCCGTGGCCCAGGAGCGTGATCACTGAATCGGACGGCGGCGAGCCGAGAACGACCAGCGGAGCCATCGTCGCCGGCCGAATCGCCTCCACCATCGACCACACCTCGGGGTCGGTGCCGCCGACGAGGACCAGCGACTGCTTCTGGATCGACGACAACCACGACGCACGCTCGGGGTCGGTGACCACCGCCGCAGACCAGCCCGCGGCCTCGAGCCAGGCCACGATCCCTGAGTCGGTCCAGAGCGCCTCGGGTCCGGCCAGCAGCACGGGGCGGTCGGGGGTGACCGGGCGCAACAGCTCGTCGGGCGTCGTGGGCCGCTGCGCGACGCTCACCTGAGCCGTGTCGGGCATGCGATGTCCCCCTCCGGCGTCCGAACGACAGCCGGAGGCCGAGGTTAGCCCTGCGGTCCGGTGCCGGCGACGAGGAGGGCGTCGACAGCGCAGACGCCGTCGGCGGTGACGAGCAGGGGATTGAGGTCGGCGCTCTGCAGCCACGCCCCGTGGCGGCGCCAGAGCTCGGCGACCCCTTCGACCGCAGCGACGAGTGGACCGGTAGCCCAGGGCACCTGGCCGCGCAGGCGGGTGAAGGTCGTAGCGCCGGCGACCTCGTCGACGAGTTGCGCGGCGGCGCCGGCCGTGAACGGGAGCCGGCGGCCGTCGACCCGACCGGTGAGCTCGACGAGCACCCCGCCAAGCCCGAAGAGCACCACCGGTCCGAGGTCGGTCCGGCTCATCAGCCCCAAGAACGCCTCACCGTGGGCCGCGACCATCGCCTGCACTGCGACGGCTTCGGGCGCGTCATGGGCTCGGGCCACGGCGCGCAACTCGCGCACCACGTCGGGCACGTCGGCGCGCGCGACGCCGAGGCGCACCGCGTCGAGCTCAGTCCGGTGGGGGACGTCGGCGAGCTTCACGACGAGTTGGGGGCCGAGGGCATCGACGGCGGAGTCGTCGTCGATGTGGTCGAGCACGACGAACGGGGCGACCGGGATCCCGGCATCCGCCAGGAGTCGCATCGCGTCGGCGAACCTCACGATCGACCCAGCCGGCGTCTCCACGAGCGGGGGAGGTGGGGACGGAGCGGGCGTGGTCGACGGTGCGGACGCGATCGACGGCGCACGCGCGACGCGATCGAGGGCGTCGAGCGCGCGGTAGGTGGAGCGGAGTCCCCGGCAGAACATGACGTTGCGCTCGTGATAGTCGCGGGTCCAGTCGCCCAGCGCGGTCGCCTCCACCGGGGTCACGATCAACGGCACCGGCGCGTGCTGCGATCTCGGCGAAGGGTTCGAGCAGCGTGCGGCTCCAGGCTTCGTCGCCTTCCGCCGCCCACCAGCAGAGCACGAGTGCGTCCACTTCCTCGGCGTGCGCGTAGCCGTCGAACAGCTCACGCAGGCGCTCGGGATCGCGCATCACGAACCCCGTGAGGTCGAGCGGGTTGCGCATGCCGTCACCGGGCACCCGTTCCCGCACCCAGTCGGCGAGCTCCTCCAGCGCAGGGAGATGGATGCCGGTGTCGTGCGCGGCGTCGGCAGCGACCCCGGCGACGCCCCCCGACGACGCCATCACCGCGACGCCCCGCACTGGTCGCCGCTGTTCGCGGGGGACCTGGGCGACGAGTTGCGCGAGGTCGAGCAGGTCGTCGACATCGTGGGCGGTGATGACGCCCGCGTGCCGCAGCACCAGGTCGTACACCCAGCTCTCGTCGGCGATCGCGCCGGTGTGCGACCGCATGATCTCGCGCGAGCGCTCGGTGCGGCCCAGCTTGAGCGCCACGACCGCGGTGTCGGCGGCCTGCGCGCGCTCCACGGCGGCGAGGAAGCGCTCGGCGTCGCGGATCTTCTCGATCACGAGGCAGATGACGCGGGTCGCGGGGTCGTCGGCGAGCAGCTCGACGTAGTCGTGGAGCCCGGTCACCGCCTCGTTGCCCGAGGACACCGCGATGCCGAACCCGAGTTGCCGCTGTTGTCCGGCGGCGAGCGCCGACCGGAGCAGGAAGCCGCTCTGCGACACCACCGAGACCGGCCCCGGATGGAGCGCAATGCGACCACCGGTGAAGAGGTTGATCCGCTCCCGCACGTTCATGAAGCCGCTGCAGTTCGGCCCTACCACCGCCATCGCGCCCGCCGCCTCGGCGAGACGCGCCTGGAGGGCGCGGCCCTCGTCGCCCATCTCGGCGAAGCCGCCGGCGGCCACCGCCACGCCACCGCAGCCGAGCGCGGCCGCTTCCTCCACCACGCCGATCGAGCGCTCCGCGCTCACGAGCGACAGCACCGCGTCGACCGGGCGCGCCAGCGCGCTCAGACTCGGCACGGTCGGACGGTCGTAGACCTGGTCCCGGTTCGGGTTCACCAGCGCAACGTCGATCCCGGCCTCGAGCATCGGGAGCACCGCATTGTTCGACATCCCGAGCTTCTCGCTCGCGCCGACGACCGCCACGGACGCAGGTGAGAGCAGGCGCGCGAGGTGGTCGGGGTGCACAGGGAGGGACTGTAGGCGTGCGCGGTGCGCCGGACGTGTGTCGGTTCGGTGTCGGATGGATCCCTGATCGACACGCGCGCGCGTCGGGGGCTAGACCGTGGACCGACCGGGAGGATCCGTGGAGCTCGACGAGATCGACCACCACCAGGCCGACGGCGTGGTCGAGATCGTGCTCGACCGGCCTGAGAAGCTCAACGCGATCTCCGCGCGCGCGGGCGGCACCCGTGACCAGATCCTCGAAGTGCTCGCCCGCGCCGAGGCCGACGAGTCGGTGGGCTCGGTGCTCCTCCGCGGCCGGGGCCGCGCGTTCTCGGTGGGCGGCGACCTCGCCGGCAACGAGCCGCGCGAGACCGAGGCCGAGCACCGGGCGTTCCTCGAGCGGGCCGAGGTGCTCCACCGACGCCTCCGCGACTCCCGCCTGCCGATCGTCGCAGCGGTCCACGGCCACTGCCTCGGTGCCGCGCTCGCGCTCGTCGCCTCATGCGACTTCGTGCTCGCCGCGACGACCGCCAGCTTCGCGTTGCCGGAGGGACGTCTCGGTCTCATCGGTGCGTCACCGCTCGTGCCGATCATCGGGCGCCAGTGGGCCAAGTTCATGATCCTCACCGGCGAGCCCATCGGTGCCGAGCAGGCGCGCGAGCTCGGTCTCGTGCTCAGCGTCGAACCCGACGACGAGCTCGTGCCCCGCGCCCGCGACCTGGCGCGCCGCCTCGCCCGGCTACCACGCGAGGCAGTGGCGCTGAACAAGCGCGCGGTCGACGCGGTCGCCGACGCGTCGGGCGACGCCGCCGGTCGTGATGCGGGGTTGGCGCACGACACCGCCACGCTGACCGCGGGTGCCCGCGCCCAGGCCCCCGACGGCCGGACCTTCCGCGAGATCCTCGCGGCCGAAGGCGTCGAGGGCCTCAAACGCGCACGCGCGCAGCAGTACGTGGACCCGTGGCTCGGCGCCCGTCAGGCGCCGTCGGCGGATGGGGCGGATGAAGAAGGGGAGGACCGGTGAGGCTCAGCGGCAAGGTCGCGTTGGTGTCGGGGTCGACCCGCGGCATCGGGCGTTCCATCGCCCAGATGTTCGCGGCCGAGGGCGCCAAGGTCGCCGTCACCGGGCGGACCGTCGAACGCGGGCAGAAGGTTGTCGACCTCATCCGGTCGGCAGGCGGGGACGCCGAGTTCTTCACCCTCGACGTGACGCGCGAGGAGAGCGTCTCCGGGGTGATCGACGCGGTGGTCGACCGCTTCGGGTCCCTCACGACGCTCGTCAACAACGCCGCGCCGACGGTCGAGGTCGGTGCCGGCATCAAGCCTCTCGTCGACGTCACCACCGACGAGTGGAACCTCATCTTCCTCAGCGCGCTCACCGGCAACGTGTTCTGGGCGTGCAAGTACGGCATCCCGCACCTCGCGGCCGCGGGGGGAGGTTCGATCATCAACATCTCGTCGGGTCAGTCGGTGGTGGGCATGGGCGGCTTCGCCGCATACGGCGCCGCGAAGGCTGCGCTCAACAGCCTCACGCGCACGATCGCGGTGGAAGAGGCCCCGCGGAACATCCGCTGCAACACGATCCTCGTCGGGCGCGTCGTGGCCAAGGGGGACGCGGGGGCGGGCATCACGCCGGGGCACCTGACGCGCCTCGGCAACCCGAACGATATCGCCTACGCCGCGACCTATCTCGCCTCCGACGAAGCCACGTTCGTCACGGGCTCGATGCTCACCGCCGACGGTGGGTTCACGATCAACGCCGGGAGGCTGACCGACTGATGAGTGCCCTGGGTGACACCGTGCTGCATGTCGTGGAAGCCGGCATCTCGACGATCACGATGCATCGCCCGGACGCGGGCAACGCGTTGCTGCCCGAGCAACGCGAGGCGATCATCGAGCTGCTCGGCGTCGCGAGCGACGACCGCGCCGTCCGTGCGGTCGCGTTGCGCGCGCAGGGCCGGCACTTCTGTACCGGCGCCGACGTGGGCTCGATCCGGGACGCGCGCGCGGCGGAGCCGATCGTCGGTTCGGGCATGCGCCGGATCCAGAGCGGCGCGCAACGTCTGATCGCGGCGGTGCTCGACTGCACCAAGCCGGTCGTTGCCGTCGTGGAGGGCCCGGCGGCCGGGCTGGGCGCGCACCTCGCCTTCGCCTGCGATCTCGTGGTGGCCGCCGACACGGCTTACTTCCTCGAACCGTTCCTGCTGCGGGGTCTCGTCGTCGACGCCGGCGGCGCATATCTCCTGCCCCGCCTCGTCGGCCTCCAGCGGGCGAAGGAGCTCGCGTTCCTCGGCGACAAGCTCTCAGCCGCGGACGCGCGCGACCTCGGCCTGGTGAACCGCGGTCCCCGCCGACGAGCTCGATGCGGTCGCCGGAGAGCTCCTGGCGCCTCGCCGCCGCACCCACGACCGCTGTTCTGCTGGACCAAGCAGCTGTTCAAGCTCGCTCGACGGCGACCGCACGGCGGCGTTCCTCGCCGAGGCGATGGCGCAGGAGCTGCAGTCGCACAGCTTCGACGCGGATGGAGGGCGCTGCCTTCGTCGAGCGCCGGTCGCCCGACTACCGCGGTCACTCGACTGGCGCGCAGCGCTTCTTTATCGACCTTCGCCATCGGGGTGCGCGGGAGCGCGTCGAGCACGACTATCCGATCGGGCGCCTTGTAGTCGGCGAGACGCTCCCGGCACCAGGCGCAGTTCGTCGAGCGACGGTGCGTCCCTGCCCGAAGCGGGGACGACGAACGCGACGCCGAGCTCGCCGATCACCGGCGCCAGCACACCGAGCACCGCCGCCTCGGCGATGGCGGGGGTGCTCGGCGACGTGCTCCACCTCGAGCGGGTAGACGTTGTAGCCACCCCGGATGTAGAGGTCGTCGGTCCGGCCGACGAGCACGAGGTTGCCGTTCGGATCCAGGAACGCCAGGCCGCCGCGCAGCCACCCGTCGGTGTCGAGGGCTCGGCGGTGAGCTCGGGAGCATCTCCAGTATCCGCGCATCACGCACGCCGCGGATGTGCACCCGCCCCACCGTCCCCGCGTGGGCACGGGCGCCGGCCTCGTCGCGCCCACCTCGACCCCGGGTTGCGGGCGACCGACGGTCCGGTAGGAGACGTCGGGCGGGTCACCGGGATCGGTGCCGGTGATCGACGGCGACTCGGTCATCGCGTACCGCACGACCAGGGCGCACCCGAGGCGCGCGGAGACGCGCTCGACGAGCTCCGGCGGCGCGGGCGCGGTGGCCACCACGCCGATGCGCAACGCGCTGGTGTCGACGGCGTCGAGGCCCGGCTCCTCGAGGAGCTTCGCCCACTGCGTGGGCACTCCGCCGGCGACGGTGATGCGCTCCCCGCCGAGGAGCGCGACGGTGTCGGCCGCGGTCCAGGGCGTCGGAGCGATCACGAGCGTCGTGGCCCACGCCACCTGCTCCCAGAGCTTGGCCATACCCGGCGTGGGCGAAGGGCGTGGGCACCAGGCGGCGGTCGAATGGCGCGCTCATCACCCCGGCGGTGGTGACCGAGGCGCGCAGGTTGTCGTGGTCGAACCACGCGCCCTTGGGCACCCCGGTGGTCCCGCTGGTCCAGATGATCACGACGGGATCCGACGATCGCCCGCGCCGTGGCGAGAACGTTGCCCGGCGCGCGGCAGTCGCCAAGTCGTGTCGCGCGAACCGCTCGACCCCATCGGGGATCCCGGCGAGCGGCGCGTCGTCGTCGACGAACACCAGTGCCGGCGGCGCGCACGCGCAGATCGCCTCGACTTCGCGCGGCCCGAGCCGCAGGTTCAGCCCCGACGCCACCGCGCCCAGTCGCACGATCGCGGCGTAGGCGATCGGTAGTCGATCGACGGCGGGAGGGCGATGGCGACGACGTCGCCCGCGGTCACGCCGCGCGCCGAGCTCCGCGGCGACGCCGTCGGCGGCGGCGATCCACCTGCGAAGGTGATCCGGCGCAGCCCGTCGACGTATGCCCTACACGCCGAACGTCGCGACCGCCGCGCCCATCGCGCCCACCAATTTTCCTCGTGACGGCCGGTGAGCGGCGGGCGCCGTCCACGGCGACACCGTACCGGCGCCGACGCTCAGCCGCGAGCCCTGATGTACGAACGCGCTCACCCCGTGGTGGGATGGCTGTCATCGGCGCCGATCAGACGGTGAGGTTGTAGATGCGGGCGGCATTGTCGTGGACGATCTGCATGATCTCGGCTTCCGGCACGCCGGAGAACTGCTTGTCGACCGCCTCCTGTGAGTGGGGGAACACGCCCTCGCTGTGGGGATAGTCGTTTCCCCACAGCAGACAGTCGAGCCCGGTGAACTCGCGGTTGTGGATCGCGACCGGATCATCCATGAACGTGCACGAGACCTGGCGCTTGATGTAGTAGCTCGGCGGTGCTGCGAGCGTCTGCACCGATCTGTTGCCGCGCTTCTCCTGGAACTCGTTGCCGTAGCGACCGAGATAGTGGTGGTCGAGGAACTGCATCGCCCACGCCAGCCAGCCGGCGCTGCACTCGGTGAGCACCAGCTTCAGTTCGGGGTGACGCTCGAGGATGCCCTCGCACGCGAACCAGGTCATGGTCTCGACCATGCCCACCGACGTGAGCGCGAACGCGGCGAGCTGCTGACTCGGCCGGTCGATGACGAGTTGGGCCCAGGGATAGAGCGCGCGGGGGCCGCTGACGTGGGTCGCAACTGGAACGGCCAGCCCTGCGGCCGCTTCCCACAGCGGCTCCCACTCGGGAAGTGAGTACGGCATCGAAGGGATCACGTCGGGGAGGAGCAACGGCCGGAGCCCGAGACCGGCCGCTCGTTCGAGCTCGCGTACCGAAGCTGCAACGTCGAGCAGCGGCAGGGTGATCGACGGCGCGAACGCGTCGAGGTGGTCCCCGAACGTCTCGGCGGCCCAGTCGTTGTGGAGCTCCGACCACGCGATCGACGCCTCCACGTCGTCCATCGCCGCGAAGCCGCTCGACCCGATCAGCACCGCGCCGACAACTCCGTCGCGAGCCAGCTCACGCAGGAATGCGTCGGCGGTGAAGCCAGGGGACGCTTCCGGCGCGACATTTCCCTGCACGATGAACGCCACGGTGGCCGGATCGTCGAGATCGACCTTGATCCCTTCGGCCAGCATCGCGGTGATCGCATCGGTCGTCTCCGAGCTGCCACCCATGCCGCCCATGGATCGCATCATCTCCGCGAGATCGGGTCGGAGGTAGTAGGTGCCGTCGCGACGTGTCTCCAGGTGCGGAACCCGAGCGCGGAATTTCGCGGGCAGGCCGTCGGCGAGGTCCGGCGGCGGGCCGTAGTGGCAGTCGGTGGTGATGAGCGGACGAGCGGACATCGACGAACCCCCTTGGTGACTCCCTGGTTCGGCTTCGAACCGACGGGCGGCTCGAGCGCCGTATCTCAGAACGCCGAGCGGTGGTGACCCCCGTCGACGGCGATGTAGTGGCCATTCAGGTAGCCGGCCAGATCGGAACAGAGGTACGCGATGGTCGACGCGATCTCCTCGGGAGCGCCGGCTCGACCCGCCGGGACACCGGCCTTCTCGATCAGCCAGGTACGGCGTTGCTCGTCGTCGGTCAAGCCCTCGTGGGTCTCGAGGTACCAGTCGGTCGTCCTGGTCGCGATCCAACCGGGCGCGACGGTGTTGATCGCGATCCCAAACTTCGCGTACTCATCGGCGACGCTCTTGAGCAGGCCCACGGTGGAGGGCCGCGTGCCGTTCGCGACCGTGTGAGGCGGGTTCATCTGTGGTTCCTTCGCGGTCGCGGACCCGATGTGGACGTAGCGGCCCCAACCCGCTTGCTTCATCGCCGGGAGCACGGCGTGGAGCATGTACACCTGACTCATCGTGTAGGTGCGATACGAGTCGACGAAGTCCTCGTACTCCGTGATCTCGTCGAAGAACCCACGCACATGGAAGTCGGCCTGGGTGATCACGATCAGCGGCGGCCCGTACCGCGCGGTCGTCTCGGCGACGGCGCGCTCGATCTGATCCTGTTGCGTCATGTCAGCGGAGACGCCCACCGCATCGCCGCCGTCGTGCGTGATCGCGGCGACCGCGCGGTCGATGTGCTTCTGGGTCCGGGCCACGATCGCGACCCGGCAACCCTCGGCGGCAAGCATGCTCGCGGACCGGAGCCCGATGCCCTTGCTGCCGCCGACCACGAGCGCGACCCGTCCGGCTATTCCGAAATCCATCTCCGAGAACCTCCAGGAACCCTCGCCGGTCCTTCGAGTACGCCTGCCCTGGAGGCGGTGGGAAATCGGCGGATGCCCTCGACCAGGGAACTCGTGCTCGGTGTGACTGAGCCCGGGCCGGAGTTGCCCGCGGGCAGCGTGGACGAGCCTTCGAGCGGGTGCACGGTACCGGTCATCGAAACTCCCCGCTTGAACGGCGTTGAGACCCGACGCTACGGGTTCTGCCTCGCTGGCGTCAACGAGCCGGCCGCCTTCGTTGAACGCCGTTGAAGGACGAGTTAGTGTCCGCCGTCGTCGGGCCCACGAACCGAGGGCCAACGGGGAGGATCGAAGACCATGCCGGAGAGCATCGACTGCGCGTCGTACCAGGTGACCGACTCGTTCTTCGGCGCCCCCTACATCGACGTCGACGAGTGGCGGGAGACGCCGCTTCCGTACCGCCACGTGCATGGCGGCTTCGCTGACTGCGACACGCGCTTCACCCTGTACTTCCCGGAGCAGGAAGCCTGGCAGGGCCGGTCGATCATGCCGCTCGAGGGCGCGCACGCGGGTCATGAGGACGCGTTCGGTGGGCCCATGGGTGACCTGCTCGGTGGTCTCGCGCTCCACGTCCGTCTCGGTGGCTACATGGTCGAGTCGAACATGGGCCACATCGGCGACGACGTCGATCCCAAGGCGGGCGACGACCCGACGATCTATGGCTGGCGCGCCGCCGCCGAGACCGCGAGGTTCTCGAAGCACGTCGCAGCGCAGGTTTACGGCGTGGCGCCTCATCACAGCTATGTCTGGGGTGGGAGCGGCGGCGGCCGGCGTTCGCCGCTCTGTCTCGAGAACGCGCCCGATGCCTTCGACGGCGCGCTGCCGTTCATGGGTGGCGGCAACGTGGTGCCGTTCCCGGCAACGGAGAAGGTCAAGAGCGGCCAGCCGATCGCGTTCGCGTGCATGTTCAACCTGCAGCGATTGCTGCGCGACGGCGACAAGGCTGCGCGCCTGGTCGATGCAATGCAGCCGGGCGGGAGTGGCAACCCGTTCGAGGGACTCAACAGCCACGAACGTGAAGAGCTGGTGTACCTCTACGAGCAGGGGTTCCCGTTCGGCGACGAGCACATGATCTTCTCCCCGATGGGCCAGATCTGGTTGTGGACGTCGATCGCCGACCTGCTCGTCGAGCAGGACCCGACGTACTTCACCAACTTCTGGACCGAACCCGGGTACATCGGTCACGACCTGCCTGCCGCAGTGGAGGACGACGTGATCGACGTCGTCACCACCGTGAGCAAGGTCATCACCGTGCATGATCTCATGACCGATCCGGCGTATGACGGGCCCGAGTTCATGATGGCGCGTGTGATGGCGAACATCATGGGCGGTGCCACTCCCGACAAGATCTTCGCGATCGAGATCGCCGGCCTCCCCGAGGGCTACCGCCTGGGCGCCGGCGTCCAGCTGGTGAGCGGCGAGGCGAAGGGCCGGCAGCTCTACACGATGGTGAGCTTCGGCGACCTCTTCATGTGTGACGGGCACGGCGACGCCAACCTGAAGCGCTTCGACGGCGTGAAGGTGGGCGACGAAGTGCACGTCGACAACCGCAAGTTCCTCGCGTTCTGCTACTTCCACCGCCACCACGTGATGGACGACCCGCAGTTCGACGGGCTCAAGCTGCACGGCGTGCCGATCTATCCGCAGCACCCGGTGCCCTTCATGTCGCCGTTGATGGGCGTGCCCTACACCGGGCACTACGAAGGCAAGCTCCTCTGGGTGCACCACACCCACGACTCGTCGCTCTGGCCGTCTCAGGGTGTGGTCTACGAGGCGGCGGTGCAGCAGGTGCAGGGCGCCGCAGCGGCCGCGGAGAAGTTCCGGCTGCAGTGGACGCAGAACGCCGAGCACATCATGCCGGCCATGTTGCCCAGCTCGCCGACGCGTTCGACCGCGTCGTGGCTGATCGACTACATGCCGATCATCGAGCAGGGGCTGGTCGACCTGATCAGCTGGGTCGAGGAAGGCGTCGCGCCGCCGAGCACGAACTACGAGTACTCACACGGTCAGGTGGCGCTGCCCGACACGGCCGCTGCTCGTGGTGGCGTCCAGCCCGTCGTCTCGCTGACGGTCAACGGTGGCATCCGCGCCGACGTGAAGGTCGGCGACGCGGTCACCCTCGAAGTCGCGGCCGAAGCGCCGCCGGGCTCGGGCACCATCGTCTCCGTCGAGTGGGACTTCGACGGGCAGGCCGCGTTCGCCGAGCACGAGGTCGTCGACGGCACGGCTGCGGCCGGCAAGTGGGTGAAGACCCACACGTACGACGCGCCCGGTACGTACTTCGCGGCCGCCCGCGTGTGCACGAACCGTGAAGGCGACGTCGACGCCGAGTTCCGGCGCCTGCCCAACCTGGCGTCGGTGCGCATCGTGGTCACCTGACGCCGCGCATGCTGCACGACGGCAAGGTCGCGGTCGTCACCGGCGCGGGTTCGGGCATCGGGCGTTCGAGCGCGGCGCGATTCGCGTCCGAAGGCGCTGCGGTGGTCGTCGCCGACGTGCGGGGCGACAAGGCGCAGAAGGTGGCGGCGATGATCGTCGACGCCGGTGGGCGCGCCGTCGCCAGTGAGACAGACGTCGGCGATCCCGCCCAGGTGGAGGCGATGGTCTCGCTCGCGGTACGCGAGTTCGGCGGCCTCGACGTCGTGTTCAACAACGCCGGAGTGTCGCGGCCCGGAAGTGCGATCGAGCTGGCGACGGCCGACTGGGACGACATGTGGCGGACCAACGTCTCGTCGTTGTTCCATGCGGCCAAGGTCTCCGTGCCGCTCATGATCGAACGCGGCGGCGGCGCGATCGTCGCCACGGCGTCGGTGTCGGCGAGCTTCGCCGATGGCGGAAGTATCGGGTACGCGGCGACGAAGGCAGCCGTGATCGGTCTGGTCAAGGCACTTTCCGTCGATCATGCGCGAGGGTGTGCGCGCCAACGCCGTCTCGCCGGGGTCACGACGACGCCTCCGATGATGGCGGCGCTCGGCGGCGGGAACGGGCCCCTCTACGAGCGTGCGGTCGAGTCCCAGCCGGTGGGGAGGCTCGGCGATCCCGACGAGATCGCCGCCGTCGCCGTGTGGCTCGCCAGCGACGAAGCGTCCTACCTCACGGGGCAGGACATCGTCGTCGACGGAGGGCTCACCTCGGAGTCGCAATTCTCCCGGCTGCGGCGCATGGGCTGAGCCGCCGAGCACACGGTCAACCGCTTGCGTCGCGTGCCTCACGCAGTTGCCGGTTGACATCCTCGGGGTCGAAGTACTCACGCCAGGCGGCGATCTTGCCCTGGTCGTCGACTTCGAACACGGCGACGAGGTGGTGCACCACCGTGCGGCCGCGTGAGCGGAACTCGTCGGTGCGTTCGGTGAACACGACGCCGCCACTCGAAGCGACGTGCACCGGGCCGCACCGCATGAACGTCGCGAACCCGAGCTGTCGCTCGATGTCGGCGCGGATCGCGTCACGGCCGCGCAGCGTCGGTCCCCCCGGGACCCAGAGCTGCCACACGACGTCGTCGCTGAACATCGCCATGATCTTGTCCACGTCGGGATCGCGTTGCGCGCCGTCGCCCCAGGCGTCCATGAACTCCGCGACGATTGCCTCGTGTGCGTTCCCCACGCCGGTCAGTCCTTCTTACCCCGCTGCGTGAACGCGTTCACCCGGTCGCGGAAGTCGTCGGAGGTGAACAGCAGGGTCTGGGCCATGCGGTCGAACTCGCGCGCCGTGCGCCGGTCGACGGTGGCCGCGGTGTCGATCGCGACCTTGGCCAGGCCCAGTGCCTCGCGCGGCATCGCGGCGAGACGGTGGGCGAACGCGTGTGCCCGCTCGCGGAACTCCGCCGCCGGGTACACGGCGTGCACGAAACCGATGGCGAGGGCCTCGTCGGCGGTGACGGTCTCGCCGGCCATGGCCATCCACTTCGCCCAGTGCGGGCCGACCAGCCGGGTGAGCCGGCTGATGCCGCCCGAACCCGGGAGGACGGCGAGGTTGGGCACCTCGGGCAGCCCGAAGGTCGCAATGTCGGACGCGAGGCGGAAGTCGCACGACGAGCCGAGCTCGACGCCGACACCCAGACAGTGCGACTGCGCGGCGAGCACCACCGGCTTCTCGATCTGCTCGAGCTCGTCGAAGAGGTCGTGGTGCGCCTCGGCGCGGTACTGGCGGCGGATGTTGGAGCCGCGCACAGTGCCGTCGGTTCCGGTGCCGACGTCGAGGCGCAGGCTCGACACGTCGAGCCCGGAGGTGAAGAAGCGGCCTTCGGCGGTGATCAGCAGGACCCGCAGGTCGTCGCGGTCACCGAGGTCACGCACGGCGGTCTCGATGACGTCGAACATCGCCGGGGTCATCGCGTTCATCTTGCCGTCGCGCGTGAAGGTGAGGGTGACGACTCCCTCGTGATCGTCGCGGCGGATCTCGTCGGTGCTCATGTGGGCCCGACTCTAGGGACGTTCCGGGTTTCACTTCCATGTCTCGGCCTCCTGGAGCCTGCGGGCCCGCGCCGAGCCGTGCGAGCAGTGCGTAGGATCCGTGCGACCGGGGTCACGCCCGGCGACGGGGAAGACGGGGAAGGGTGGTTCGGGTCGTGAACGATCGCATCCGCGTCGGGATCATCGGTGTGGGCTGGGGCTCCGTGGTGCAGGTGCCGGCGTTCCGGGCCGTCCCCGAGTACGAGGTGGTGGCCCTGTGCTCCCGACGGCCCGAGCGCGTCGAGGAGGCGGGCGAACAGCTCGGGATCGCCGACCGGTCCACCGACTGGAGATCGTTCGTCGCCCGCGACGACCTCGACCTGATCTCGGTCTGCACGCCGGTCGACCTCCACGTGGAGCAGACCGTCGCCGCGCTGGAGGCGGGCAAGCACGTGTTGTGCGAGAAGCCGGTCGCGGTGACCGAGGCCGATGCCCGCGTCATGCGCGACGTCGCCGAGGCATCGGGGCGCGCGCACGCGGTGTGCTTCGAGAACCGCTTCGACCCGATGCGCCTTGCGATCTGGGATCTCGTGCGCGACGGGTTCCTCGGCGACCCGTACTACGCGCGCGTCGCGAGCACCGGCGACTACTGGCACCCGTCCCGCGGGTTGCAGTCCGAATGGATGTACCGGGTCGACCAGGGCGGCGGCTACCTGATGGGCATGGCCTCCCACGACATCGACTTCCTCAGCTGCCTCTTCGGCGCGCCGGCTGCCGTGTGTGCCGACGTGAGGACGACGGTCCCGCGCCGCACCCGGTCTGACGGCTCCGTCGTCGAGGCGGACGCCGACGACACGTCCGTCCTGATCCTGCGGATGGCCAGCGGGCTCCTCGCGACGCTGGCCACCAGCGTGGTCGGGCTCGGGACCAACCGCCGCGAGCTGGAGCTGCTCGGCAGCCAGGGCACGATCTCGATCGACGGCCCGATCATGGGCGACGACGCCGACACGCGGGCCCGGGCCGTCCACGTCGACCGCGACGGTGCGCTCGAGCTCACGGCCAGCGCGCGCATGCCCCGCAGCGGCGCCGAGCTGCCCAAGCGCCGCGCGGCCGGCGCGATCCGGTCACTGGCCCTCATGCTCGAGGAGTGGCTCCCGGCGTTCCACGGCGAGCCGGCGCCGGGTGTCCCGACCCTGCGCGACGGGTGGCTCGTGCAGCTCGTCGTGGACGCGGCCCGGCGCAGTGCCGCGGGTGCCGGCTGGGTCGATCTCACGGTCGACGCGGGTTGACCATGTCACCCGTCGGCGACACCCGGGTCGCACTGGTCACCGGCGCCAACAAGGGGATCGGCGAAGCGGTGGCCGCGGGGCTGGCGCGCCATGGGTTCGCCGTCGCGCTCGGGGCGCGAGACACGTCGCGGGGACGCGCGGCGGAGGCCCGGCTGCACGGGGAGGGACTCGACGCGCGCTTCGTCGAGCTCGACGTCGACGACGACGCGTCGGTGACGGCGGCGGTGGGTGCGATCGAGCGCGACTTCGGACGGCTCGATGTCGTGGTCAACAACGCCGCGCTGAAGCTCGAACGGGCGCCGTCACCCCCGAGCGAGTGCGCGCTCGACACTGTGCGCCGGACTTTCGAGACGAACGTCTTCGGCGCGATCCGTGTCATCCTCGCGACCTTGCCCCTCCTGAGGCTCTCGCCGTCGCCGCGCATCGTGAACGTGTCGAGCGGACTCGGCTCGCTCGGCCTCGCGACGACCGAGGGCAGCCGGTACCAGGCGAAGCCATTGCTGAGTTACAACGTGTCCAAAGCTGCGCTGAACGCGGTGACGGTGCAGTTCGCGAACGAGCTCCGCGACACGTTCGTCAAGGTGAACTCGGTGGATCCGGGGTACACGAACACCGACATGACCGGCGACGGCACGCGTACTCCGGCCGAGGCGGCGAAGGTCGTGATCGAACTTGCGATGCTGGCACCCGACGGTCCGACGGGGCAGTTCTTCGACGAGCTCGGCGAGCTGCCGTGGTGAGCATGAGCAGGAGTCGGCACGACGATGAAGTTCGGCATCCAGCACGCGTCGGGTGACCCGAACTGGGGCCCGGGCATCCTGGCGCCGGGCGCGGTCGCGGCGTTCGCGCGTGCCGCCGAGGAGTGCGGCTACGCGGCGATCGCGTTCACCGACCATCCCGCGCCGTCGACCAAGTGGATCGAGAGCGGCGGAGAGGGTGTGGCCGACCCGTTCTCCGCACTCGGGTTCTGCGCCGCGGTGACCACCTCGATCCGCCTGCTCACGTATGTCCTGGTGCCGGCCTACCGGAACCCGTTCGTCGCCGCGCACCAGGTCGCAACACTTGACGTGCTCAGCGGCGGTCGGGTCACGCTCGGGCTCGGCGCCGGCTACCTGCGCGGAGAGTTCCGCGCGGTGGGCGCCGACCTCGAGCGTCGACGATCGACGTTCGACGAGCACCTGGACGTGATGCGCGAGGCCTGGGCGGGCCACGAGGTCGCGCGCGACACGTCGACGTTCTCGGCGCCGGGGAACCAGGTGTTGCCCCGCCCGGAGCAGCGACCGCACCCGCCGTTGTGGATCCACGGGAACGGCCCGTGGGCATCGGAGCGGGCAGCCCGTGACCTCCAGGGTTGCATCTTCATGATCGCGGGCCCCGAACTCGTGCGCACCATCCGCACGCTGCCCATTGCCGACCTCGACGCGCTGGCGCGTCGCCTCGACCAGTTCCGCCGACAGGTCGAGGCCAACGGGCGCGCGCCCGACGACGTCGAAGTGGTGGTCACGGGCGCGTGGTCGATGCTCGACGTGCGCGCCGGTTGGTCGGTCGACGAGCGACTCGCACAGGTGGCCGAGCTCGAGCGTCTCGGTGTCGACTGGGTCGTCTCGACCTGCTGCGGCGACGATCCCGCGGCCGCCGAGGAGACCGTGCGGGCGTTCGGGGAGCAGGTCGTCCAGGCCGATTGAACGGCGTTGAACCGATCAGTAGGCTCGGCCGTCGAGTGACACCGAGCGAACGGGGACCGGAGATGGACGAGCTCACCTGGATGGCGGCGTGGAAGATCCGTCAGTTGATCGAGGCGCGTGAGGTCTCCTGCACCGAGGTGACCGAGCACTTCCTCGCCCGGATCGAGAAGTTCAACCCGACGCTGCACGCGTTCGCGGAAGTCGACATCGAGGGCGCGCGGGCCCAGGCGGCGCGCGCGGACGCCGCGGTGACCGCGGGTGACGAGCTCGGCCCGTTGCACGGCATTCCCACCGCCGTGAAGTCGCACATCCGGGTCGAGGGCATGCTCCACACGCAGTTCGCCCAGTCCGTCGTCTCGACCTTCGACGACGTGTCGGTCGAGCGGCTCCGAGGTGCCGGCGCGGTCATCGTCGGGACGAACACGATGATGGGGGCGGGCGCAACCGCGCCGACCGACCGCGACAACCCGGGCGTGTTCAGCCCCTTCAACTGGGACGCCGAGGCTCGCAGCCCGTGGGACACCGATCGGGTGCCCGGCTGGTCGAGTTCGGGCGGCGCGGCGGCGACCGCCGCCGGCCTGCTGCCGTTCACCATCGGCTCCGACGGTGGTGGATCGACGCGCCTCCCCGGCGCGTACTCGGGCGTGGTCGGGTTGCACACGACGCGCGGTCTGGTCCCACACCTCGACTACGAGAAGCCGACCATGATGCTCACCGCCAGCTACGGGCCGTTGGCGCGCGACGTGCGCGACGCGGCGATCGTCACGAGCGTGATCGGCGGCCCCGACGGTCGCGACTACGTGTGCCTGCAGGACGACACCCCCGACTGTGTGGCGACGCTCGATCGCGGCGTGGAAGGCATGCGCCTCGGGTGGACGGACGACTTCGGCTTCGCGTCGCGTTATGCCGGCGAGGAGAGCTCGCGGGTCGTCGCGCTCGTGCGCGAGCGGCGCAGGGGCTCTCGTCCCTCGGCGCCGTCGTGGCGCCGACCGGCGGGCGTGGGAAGACCGCGGTGAGCACGGCACCCTCCGGTGGACGGTCGAGCCGTCGGCCTACGAGGCGATGGTCGGCACGAACACGACGCCGCTCCAACCGGTCGACCCCGATCTCTACCGGGCGCAGGCGGAGTCGCGGGTGCGGGGTGGGAGCACTTCCGCGCGTACTTCCGCGACCACGATGTCATCATGTCGGCCACGTCGCAGCTCGTGGCCAAGACGATCCCCGCGTGGGAGGCGGCCTGGACCACCGACGGCCCGTCCTTCCCTGGCGGGAGTTTCGCACCTGCGTACTGCAGCCACACGATGATCTTCAACTGGCTCGGCTTCCCGGCCGTGTCCGTGCCCTGCGGGTTCGTCGACGGGCTGCCGGTCGGGCTCCAGATCGCGGCCTGGCCCGGCCGCGAGGATGTCGTGCTGCGCGTGGCGAACGCGTTCCAGCAGGCGTTCCCGCGGCTGGAGCGGCCCCCGGTGTCGTAAGGGCGGGCTCGGTCAAGCCGAGCCGTCGACCACATACATCCGGGCGTCGCACGCGCGCTCGCGCAACGCGCGAGCCTCCGTGTACTGCTCGCTGCGGTACCACGCGGTCGCAGCTGCGAGGTCGGGGAACTCGAGGATCACGATCCGAGCCGGCGCGGTGCCTTCGAACGACTCGACGTCGCCGCCCCGAGCGACGTACCGGCCGCCCGCGGCCGTCACCGCTGCCGCCGCGGCGGACTTATAGACCTCGTACTGCGCGGCATCGACGATCACCGCTTCGTACACCACGTACGCGGTCATGGCTGCAGATCGACGCGGATGCCGGTGAGGATGACTTCGAGCCCGTGTTCGAAGTTCTCGCGCAGTTGCCGCTTCGTCTGTGCGTCGCCGAAGTTGGTGAACCCGCCGACGAGCATGCCGGCGACGTAGAAGAACAGCGGGTTGAGGGCCTGCTCGGTCGCGTCGGGACCGAAACCGGCGTCGGCGAGCATTCCCCGCATCCGGATCATGATCCCGCTCGGGGCGGCCTCCTCGAAGTGCGCCAGGATCCACGCCGCGAGCTCGCTCTGACCGGTGAACACATCGGTCAGGCTCAGCAGCACTTCCCGCACCTGCACGGTCCAGTCCCGGGGATCGTCGATCGCCGGGATCTCGACCCGACCGAACAGTTCCCGAGCGACGAGGACGAGGAGCGAGTCCTTGTTCTTGACGTGGTGGTAGGTCGCGCCCAACGCGACGCCGAGGCGGCTCGAGAGCTGGCGCATCGTCAAGCCGTCGATGCCCTGTTCCTCGATGATCGCCAGCGCGACGTCGAGGATCTCGGCTTCGCTCAGCGCGCCCGCACGCGTCACGGGTGGTGTCGGCATGGCGGCAGTGTAGAGACCCGCCGGGAGCCTCGGAGGCGTCGGGAGCTGCCGGGAGGTTGCCGGGAGGTGCCGGAGGCGGCGGCACGCTACGCTCGCCCCGCGGCGGCATCAACGGCGTTCAACCCGGGGGGATGGCGGCATGTTGGAGCTCCACGACATCGTCGGCGGCTACGGCTCGACCACGGTGCTGCGCGGCGTCTCGGTGTCCGTCCCGGCGGGCAGTGTCGTCGCGCTCCTGGGCCCGAACGGCGCGGGCAAGAGCACCACGATGCGCATGGCCTCGGGCCTGTTGCGGCCGTCGGCCGGACGGGTCGTGTTCGACGGCGAGGACGTCACCCGCGTGGGCCCCACCCGGCGCGCGCAGCTCGGGATCTGTCACATCATCGAGGGCCGGAGCATCTTCCCGTCGCTCACGGTGCAGGAGAACCTGCTCCTCCAGACGCCCCGCGGGGTGTCGAAGGCCGAGGTTCTCGAAGAAGTCGCCGACGCGTTCCCCGCGCTGGCCACCCGTCGCGGCCAGGTCGCGGGCACGCTGAGCGGTGGCGAGCAGCAGATGCTCGCGCTCATGCGCGCCTACCTGGCGAAGCCGCGGGTGGTGCTCGTCGACGAGGCGTCGTTGGGGTTGGCGCCCCTGATCGTCGACAGCATCTTCGAGTTCCTGGGGCGCATCGCCGCTTCGGGCGTCTCGCTTCTCGTCGTGGAGCAGTACGTGAGCCGCGCCCTCGCGCTGGCCGAGACCGTCTATCTCCTCAACCAGGGATCGATCGTGTTCGGCGGCCCGGTCGACGATCTCGACGAGGAGCAGATCTTCGCCCTGTACGCGGGGGAGCCGGCTCCGGCCTGACCCGCGCATTTCGGTTGTCTGTGTGCCGACGGGGTGCCTTGTACGGCGCCCACTCCGTCCGTACACTCGCCGCTCAACAGCGTTCGAACGTCAATCCTGGGGGGATTCGATGCACGGTGCGAAGCACCTGACCCGCGCAACCCGCGCGCTCGTTGCGGGGGCCCTGGCGCTCGCGACCCTGGCCGCGCTTCCGGCGCTGACCGCTGCACCCGCAGGCGCGCAGAAGACGCAGAAGACCTCGGGCGACCCGATCGTGCTCGGGAACGTGGGCAGCTACACCGCGCCGAATGCCGCGAACGGCGTCTCCATCGGCCAGAAGGCGATCGTCGCGTGGGCGAAGTGGGTCAACTCGCACGGCGGCGTCAACGGGCATCCCGTCAAGCTCATCCAGAAGGACAACAAGGGCGACCAGGCCCTGGCCGTGTCGCAGGTGAAAGAGCTCGTCGAGCAGGATCACGTGGTCGCGTTCGTGGCCCAGCAGGACGGTTCGCTCAACGCCGGCTACGCCGACTACCTCAAGGAGAAGAACATCCCGGTACTTGGTGGGAGCGTCTACACCATCGACCCCTGGGTGGGGAACCCGATGTTCTACCCCCAGGGCATCACCGCGATCCCCGACATCAACGCGCTGATCGCGATCGCCAAGAAGGCCGGCTACAAGAAGATGGGCAGCCTGGCCTGTTCCGAGGCTTCGCAGTGCGCGGCGGCGAACGCACTCGTGAAGGGGCTGTCGGCGAAGGGCGGGGTCGACTACGTCTACGGCGGGCTCGTGAGCTCGACCGCGCCCGACTACACCGCCAACTGCCTCGCGGCGAAGGACGCTGGGGCTGATGTCCTCATGCTCCTCATCCCCACCGCCGACGAAGGCCGCAAGATCGCGGACGACTGCGCTCGACAGAACTACAAGCCGGCCTGGATCATCCCGGGCGAGGCAATCGGCGCCGGTTACCTGAAGACCGACGCCTTCAACAACGCGTTCAACGCGGCCGGGGTACTGCCCTGGTTCTCGAAGGACCCGGCGCTGAAGGACTTCAACGCCGCAATGAAGAAGTACACCGACATCAACTTCACGACCGCCGAAGAACCGTTGAATGCCAACGACGCGTGGGTGTCGGGCCTGATGCTGCAGAAGGCAGTGGAGCTGAGCGGCGTGACCGGGGTGCCGACCTCGGCCGACATCCTCGCCGGGCTCGCCAAGTTCGACAACGAGACCCTCGGCGGGCTCGCGGGTGGACTGACCTTCACGAACATCGAGGACAAGAACCAGGGCTGCTACTTCACGATCCAGATCAAGAAGCAGAAGTTCACGTTGCCCAGCGGCTCGAAGCCGGACTGCGTGGCCACGAGCTGAACCAGGCACCCTCGTGAACGAGTTCCTCCCGTTCATCGTCATCGGGATCTCGGTCGGTTCGGTCTACGGCCTCGCGGGCACCGGCCTGGTGCTCCAGTACAAGACGTCGGGAATCTTCAACTTCGCCTACGGCGCGTTGGCGACGGTCTCGGTCTTCGTCTTCTACTGGCTGCACGTGCAGAACGGCTGGCCGTGGCCGCTCACCGCGTTCGTCTGCGTGTTCGTGCTCGGGCCGGTGATGGGGATCCTGCTCGAGCTGCTGGCTCGGCGGTTGGCGACCGTCGACCACACGTTGCAGATCGCGTCGACGGTGGGGCTCGTCCTGTGGGTCGTCGCCCTCGGCACGATCTGGCTCGGTGACGTGACCGAGAGTTTCCCGCCGTTCCTGCCGACTTCCACGGTCGAGCTCGGCGGCGTCAACGTGCAGTGGCAGCAGATCATCGTGGCGATCGTCGCCCTGGTCTCCACCGGTGCGCTCTTCCTGTTCCTGCGGTCGACGCGGCTCGGCACCGCGATGCGCGGCGTGGTCGACGACCCGGAGCTCCTGTCGGTGATGGGCGAGAGCCCGGTGCGGGTGCGCCGCTGGGCGTGGATCGTTGGCTCGTCGTTCGCCGCGCTGTCGGGGCTGCTGATCGCACCGAGTCTCCCGGTGCAGGCGTTGATCCTCACCCTGCTGGTCGTGCAGGCGTTCGGCGCGGCGGCGATCGGCTACTTCTCGAACCTGCCGCTCACCTACGTCGGTGGTCTGCTGATCGGCATCGCCGGCGCGCTGGCCACCAAGTATGTGGTCGACGTGTCGTGGTTGATCGGCCTGCCGTCGGGGCTGCCGTTCATCGTGCTGTTCGTGGCATTGCTGGTCACGCCCCGGTCGAAGCTCGCGCCCCGCCGGTTCATCACGCCGAGGACGATTCCACCGAGTTGGCACGCGCCCACCCGGATGCGGTTGCTCGCCGGGGTGCTGTTCCTCGGCGTGCTGTGCATGGTCCCGTCGTGGGTGGGCACCAACCTCACCGTGTACTCGAGCGCGCTCGTGCTGGTGATCCTGGTGCTGTCCCTCGGTCTGCTCACCCGGCTCTCGCGTCAGGTGTCGCTGTGCCAGTACGCGTTCGCCGCGATCGGGGCGTCGTCGATGGCGCATTTCACTACCGACCACGGCTTCCCGTGGCTGGTCGCGCTCCTGCTGGCCGGATTCGTCGCGGTCCCGGTCGGGGCGATCATCGCGATCCCCGCGATCCGGTTGTCGGGCGTGTTCCTCGCGCTCGCCACCCTCGGGTTCGGCATCCTGCTGGAGCAGATGGTCTACACGCAGGACTTCATGTTCGGTCCGACGGCCGAGGGTCTCAAGGCGGCGCGCCCGTCGTTCGACCTCGGCCCGTTCCACGCCGGCACTGACACCGGGATCTATTTCGTCATCCTCGCCGTGGTCGTGGTCGTCTCCGTCGGAGTTGCGGTGCTGTCCGAGACGCGGCTCGGCAAGCTGCTCCGCGCCATGGGCGACTCGCCGCTCGCCCTCGAGACCGCGGGGCTCAACGTCAACGTCACCCGGGTGATCGTCTTCTGCATCTCGGCGTTCATCGCCGCGATCTCCGGCGCATTGACCGCGAGCCTCTTCACGTTCGCGATCGGGAGCAACTTCCCGTCGTTCAGTTCACTGACGCTCGTCGCGCTCGTCGTCGTGATCGTCTGGGGCGAGCCGTGGTACGCGTTCATCGCGTCGGCGGTGATCGTCCTCGTTCCGCTGTACGTCACGTGGGGCAACATCGGTCTGTACATCACCGCGTTCTTCGGGCTCGGCGCGGTGGTGATGCCGGTGTTCCGCGACAAGATTCCCGGCACACCCATGGCGGTGCGTCGGTTCATCGACCGGCTGGGCGGCCGGCGGACGCCTGGCGGAGCGGTTGCGACCTCCACCGCGACCGCGATCTCCACCGCGACCGCGACCACCGCGACCGCGCTCCCGGGCGCCGGTGCCGCTCCACCTGCGGCGACAACCGAGAGCGCCACGTCGGGCCTGGAAGTGCAACACCTCACCGTCCGTTACGGCGGCGCGGTCGCGGTCGACGACGCCAGCTTGCGGGCGCCGTGCGGCGCCATCACCGGGCTCATCGGCCCGAACGGTGCGGGCAAGACGACGACCTTCAACGTGTGCTCGGGGCTGCTCAAGCCGACGAGCGGGCGTGTCCGGCTCCACGACCACGACGTCACCCGCTCGAGCCCCGCGGCCCGCGCGCGGCGTGGCCTCGGCCGCACCTTCCAGCGGGTGCAGCTCTTCGAGTCGCTCAGCGTTCGCACCAACATCGAGTTGGCGCGTGAGTGCGCGATCGCGGGGGGCAACCCGGTGCGTCAGATCATCCCCCGACGGCACGACGCCGAGGCGGTGCGCGAGGCGACGCGCGAGGCCATCGAGCTCACCGGCGTCGGCCCGTACGTTGACGCACCGGTGAAGTCGCTCTCGACCGGGCAGCGCCGACTGGTCGAGCTCGCACGAGTGCTCACCGGCCCCTTCGACATGATCCTCCTCGACGAACCGTCATCGGGACTCGACCACGCCGAGACGGAGCAGTTCGGGACGATTCTCCGCCATGTCGTCGACGTCCGCGGCCTCGGGATACTTCTCGTCGAGCACGACATGTCGTTGGTGCAGCAGGTGTGCGACCGTGTCTACGTCCTCGACTTCGGTCGGATGTTGTTCGAGGGGACTGCGGCCGAGATGATCAGCAGCGAGGTGGTCCGCGCCGCCTACCTCGGATCGGACGCCGTCGAGGCGGCGGCCGACGCTCCCGAGCTCTCTCGCCGCGACTGAACACGAGCAGGGACACATGCCGGACGAACGGGAAGCGCAGAACGGAGCCGAGCAGGAGATGGGTGGGGAAGACGCCGTCCGCGGCCATGGCGGTTCGGAGACGAAGCCGGTGCTCGCCGAGTACGCGGGGCGGCGCTGATGGAGCTCAGCTTCTCGAAGGACGACGAGCAGTTCCGTGACGAGGCGCGCACCTGGCTCGCCGAGCACGCGCCGCAGGAGGCCCGCCCGCACTCCAACCTCGCCCGGCGCGAGTGGGACCTGGCGTGGCAACGGGTGCAGTGGGACGGCGGCTGGGCGGGCGTCGGCTGGCCCGCGGAGTACGGCGGTCTCGGGCTGCCGCTCGTGCGCCAGCTGATCTGGCTCGAGGAGTACGCCCGTCTCGGCCTCGACACCATCACGACCACGTTCGTCGGGGAGCGTCACGCCGGGCCGACGTTGATCGCGCGCGCCACCGACGCGCAGAAGGCGTTCCACCTGCCGAAGATCCTCCGCGGCGACGTGGTGTGGTGCCAGGGCTTCTCCGAACCGGAGGCCGGCTCCGACCTCGCGTCGTTGCGCACCTTCGCGGAGGTCGACGGCGACCAACTGGTGGTGACGGGGCAGAAGATCTGGACGAGCTTCGCCGACGCCGCCGACTACCAGGAGCTCCTGGTGCGCACGAATCGCGACGTGCCCAAGCACAAGGGGCTCACCTGGGTGATCTGCGATATGCACACCCCCGGGATCGACGTGCGCCCGATCCGCACGATCGACGGCGGCGCCGACTTCTCCGAGGTGTTCTACGACGAGGCCCGCATCCCCCTCGCCAACGTGGTGGGCGAGATCGACGACGGGTGGCGCGTGGCAATGGCCACGCTCTCGTTCGAGCGCGGCACCGCGTTCACGCTCGACCAGGTACAGCTGGCGATGCTGGTGGAGGAGCTCATCGGGATGGCGCGTGAGCGCACGGGGCCGAACGGCCGGCCCCTCATCGACGACGAGGAGCTCGCGCGTGCGCTCGCCGCCGCACGCGCCGACGTGGCATCCCTGCGCGCCATGACCTACCTCGGTGTGTCGCGCAACCTGGATCGTGCCGAGCCCGGACCGGAGGGGTCGATGCTCAAGCTGTACTGGTCGGATCTCTCCAAGCGCGTCGCGCGACTCGCGCTCGATGTGATCGGCGCGAACACGCTCACGCGCTCCGATCCGGTGGACGGACGATGGCTGCGGAACTTCCTCACGTCGTTCTCGCACTCCATCGGTGGCGGCACGTCGGAGATCCAGCGCAACATCATCGGGGAGCGGGTCCTGGGGCTCCCCCGATGAACCTGTTGCCCACCGACGAGCAGGAAGCCTTCGTCACGTCGAGCGCGGCGTTCCTCGCCTCGTCGCTCTCCGTCACCCGCCTCCGCGAGCCACGGCCGCGTCGGAACCGGTCGACGACGCGACGTGGGCCACCTGCGCGGAGCTCGGCTGGTTCGGCCTGGGGTTACCCGAAGCGCTCGGTGGGCTCGGTGCGGCCCTGGCCGACGGAGACCTTGCTGTTCCGTGAGCTCGGGCGCACGCTGGCTCGGGGCCCTTCCTCGGCACCGTGCTCGGCGCGAGGTCGCGGGGCCGCGCCGAGCTCGAGCTCGCCGGCGATCTCGTGGGCGGGACGGCGCAGTGGGGTTCGCGGTGGCCACCGGCGCGGTGGTCGCCGACGGGTGCGTGCGCGGCCCGCTCCATTTAGTCGACTGCACCGGGGCCGACCACGCGGTCGTGGTCACCCCTGCGGTCGCGGGCCTCGTGGACATCGCGGCGCTCGACGACGTCACCGTCGCCGAGTGCCTCGACGCACCCACGCACCTCTTCACGGCCACCGCGGACGCGGTCCCGCTCGTGGGGGCGGTCGCGAGCGCCGACGACCCGCTGTACCGGCGAGCCGCGGTGCTCACGGCGGCGATGCTCGTGGGGATCGCCGAGGCGACGCGCGACCTGGCCGCCGAACACGCAAGGGTCCGGGTGCAGTTCGACCGCCCGATCGGCGTGCACCAGGCGGTGAAGCATCCCTGCGCGGACATGGCGGTGTTGGGCGAGGCGAGCTGGGGCCAGTCGATCATCGCCGCGCTCTCGCACGACGAGGAGTTCTCCGACGCCGACTTCCAGGCAATCAGCGCGCTGGTCGTCGCGGGCGAGGCTGCGGAGCACAACGCCGCGCAGGCGCTGCAGATCCTCGGCGGCATCGGCTTCACCCAGGAGCACGATGTGCACCTCTTCGTGACCCGAGGTCACGTGCTCCGGCGGATCCTGGGCGACCGCGCCGCGCTGCTCGACCAGTTGCTCCTCGTCTGATCCGGAGTCCTGCCGGGGCCGGTCAGTTGCGGATGCCGCGGGTCACGAGCATGGTGCCGGCGATCGGTCCACCGCCGTTGCACACCGCGGCCACCTCGGGATCGCCGGCCACCTGGCGCTCGCCGGCTTCGCCGCGCAACTGGAGGCAGGCTTCGTGCAGGAACCCGAACCCGTGGAGCCGCCCCGCCGAGAGCTGCCCGCCGTTGGTATTGAGGGGGAGGTCGCCCTCCAGCGCGATGCGGGTGCCGCCCTCCACGAAGGGGCCGCCCTCGCCGATGGCGCAGAAGCCGAGAGCCTCGAGGTTGAGCAGCGTCAGGATGCTGAACCCGTCGTAGAGTTCCGCGACGTCGACGTCGGTGGGACGCAGGTCGGTGCGGTTCCACATCGAGTCTGCGGCCGATTGCATTGGCGACACCGTCAGGTCGGGTCGCTGGTCCCACGACGGTCGCCCGTGCAACGCAGTGCCGATCGCGTGCACGTGGACCGGCTCGTTCGGCGTGTCGGGCGCAAAGTCCCGGTGGGAGATCACGAACGCAGTCGACCCATCCGCGGGGATGTCGCAGTCGAAGAGGCACAGCGGGGTGGTGATGATCCGCGCCGCGAGGTAATCGTCGATCGTCATGGCGTCGCGGTAGATCGCCTTGGGGTTCAGACCGGCGTTGCGCCGTGCGTTCACCGCGATCCAACCGAGCTGTTCGCGTGTAGTGCCATACTCCGCAAAGTGGCGCTGCGCGCTCATCGCGAGCCAGTGGGCCGCCGACACCGCGCCGAAGGGCAGGAGCCACTGGTGTGCGCCGCCGACGCGCTCGTGCTGGCCGCCGCCGACGCCGCGCCGGCCGCCCTGACCCTGCGCGGTCGACTCCCACACCGTGCGGTACACCAGCACATGGCGAGCGAGCCCCGCCGCCACTGCCGCACACGCATTGAACACTGCGGTGATCTGGCCCGGGCCCTCGGGGCCGCCGCTGTGCCAATTGAGGTCGAGGCGGAGAGCGTCCTGCACGTCGGGGGTGCCGGGTCCACCGAAGCCGGGCTCGAACGTGTCCATGAACCCGCCGGGGTACGACGAGAGGCCGTCGATGTCGGACGGCGTCAGCCCGGCGTCGGCGATCGCGGCGAGGCACGCGTCGAGCGTCAGGTCGAGCGCCGCGCGCCCGAGGCGCCGCCCCACGGCGGACTGCCCGATGCCCGAAATGATGGTGTCGCGCTCTCCGGGCTTCATGACGCCCCTTCCGTGCGCGCCAGGAACTGCGGCAGCCACACGTCATCGCACTCCAGGAAGCGCACCTCCACCGGCATCCCGATGGTGATCTCGTCGGGCGCGGTGCCGACCAGGTTCGACGTGAGTCGCAGCGGCTCCTCGGCGGTGCCCTCCTCGAGGTCGACGAGCACGACCGCGTAGGGCGCGGTTCCGGGGATCCACTCCTGGTGGTTCACGGTGAACGAGTACACGACGCCGCGGCCACTCACCGGGACGCTTTCCACGTTCGTGCCGTAGCACTTCCAGCAGCGGCCGGTGGGCGGGTGCACGTACGCGCGGCAGTCCTGACACTGCTCGAAGCGCAGCACGCCGTCGGCACCGCTCGTCCAGAATGCGCGGTTCGTGAGGTCGAGCACGGGCAACACTCGGTGGGTGACGACGTCATCCATGGTTCTCCCCTTCTGCTGAGCGCTCGCGGGGCGGTGCGGTCACCACGAGGCGCTACCCCCGGTGGGGTGAACTCCGGCGGGGCGACTTGACGTTACTGTCAACACACGGTAGACCATGGCGATCGTTCCCCGCTGAGGGGCTCGTACAGGGGGGATTCTTCAATGCGACGCAAGCTGTCGGCTGTCCTGATCATCGGTGGGCTGGTGCTCGCCTTCGCCACGACGGCTGGTGCCGTCCCCGCGGCGTCCGCGCTCGGCCAGCCCAACAAGGCAACCGGCACACCCGTCACGTTGGGTCTGATCTCGGACGGCAAGAGCGACACCGTCGACAACACCCCGGAGATCAAGGCTGCCCAAGCGGCCGTCAACTACATCAACAACTACAAGGGCGGTCTTGCCGGCCACCCGATCAAGCTCGAAGTCTGCGAGACCAAGCAGACGCCGACTGGCGCGACGAACTGCGCGACCCAGATGGTCGACGCCAAGGTTGCGGCCATCATGACGCCGGTCTCGGGGCAAATGTCGTCGATCTACGACGGCATCCAGGGCTCGGGGATTCCCTTCATCGCCGGCGCATCCAACGACCAGAACGTGCTGCTCAAGCCAGGGGCGTTCGTCCTCCAGAACGGCCTCGGTTTCGCGCTGGCCGGTCCCGCGGGAGTCGCCCGCGACAACGGTGTCAAGAACGCCGCAGTCCTGGTCGCCGATGTACCCGCGGCGTCCGGACCCGTGCAGTCGGTGGGCGGTGTGTTCTACAAGAACGCGGGTGTCACGCTCGACGTCGTGCCGGTACCTCTGGGCACCGCCGACATGACCCCTCAGGTGCAGGCGGCGCTTGCCAAGGGCCCCGGCCAGTTCTCGCTGATCGGTGACCCGTCCTTCTGCACGAGCGCACTCAAGGCGCTCAAGACCCTCGGGTACGACAAGGGCATCGTGGTGATCCCACAGTGCATCGACGAGAGCAGCGCCAAGGCGGTCCCTGGCGGGTTGAAGGGGATCACCGAGGTCACCGCGATCTCGAACAGCCCCAAGACCGCCGACTACAAGACCTACAGCGCAGCCATGGACAAGTACGCGAAGGGCACCAGCAAGGGTGGCGTGGCGACCGGCGGCTGGTCCACGGTGCTCGGCGCCGTCGAATCGCTGCAGGGCATCACCGGGGACGTGACCCCCGAGACGATCACCGCGGCGCTGAAGGCCATGCCTCCGACGGCGCTTCCGCTCGGTGGTGGGATCATGGTGCAGTGCAACTCGCCGATCTCGATCGTGCCCAACATCTGCTCCACGCAGGTGCTGGTGGCGCAACTCGACAAGGCCGGTGTGGTCGCCAAGGCCAAGGTGCTCGAGACCAAGGACCTCATCAAGCTCGGCTGAGCTGAGCTTGGTGGTTGGCTGTCGTTCCACTGCTGATCCGTGCCCGGGCGTCCGCTCGACGGGGACCCGGCGCCGGAGTATCTTGACACTATCGTCGAGTTCGGCCCGCGGGGCCGGGCAAGGGGGTCCGATGGAGACGAATGGCCTGATCCTGGTCAGCGTCGACGACCACGTCATCGAGCCGCGCGAGCTGTTCGACGCGCACATTCCCGAGAAGTACCGCGACCGCGCGCCGCGCGTGCTCGTCGACGATACGACCGGCGACGAGTACTGGCAGTTCGAGGACGAGCGCGCGGCGTACATGGGTCTCAACGCGGTGGCCGGCTGCCCGCCCGAGGAGTACGGGCTGAGCCCCACGCGCTACGAGCAGATGCGTTCGGGCTGTTACGACGTGCACGAGCGTGTGCGCGACATGAACGTGAACGGCGTCCTCGGCTCGATCAACTTCCCGTCGTTCCCACACTTCTGCGGTCAGCTCTTCTCGCGCGCAAAGGACAAGGACCTCGCGATCAACGTGGTGCGCGCATACAACGACTGGCACATCGACGAGTGGTGCGGCGCGTATCCCGACCGCTTCATCCCCTGCGCGATCACGCCGTTCTGGGACCCGGAGCTCATGGCGGCGGAGGTGCGCCGCACCGCGGCCAAGGGCTGCCACTCGCTCACGTTCTCGGAGAACCCCGAGAAGCTCGGTGAGCCCGGGTTGCACTCCGACCACTGGGACCCGTTCTGGGCGGCGTGCGTCGACACCGGCACCGTCGTGAACCTGCACATCGGCTCGTCGTCGGCGATGATCGTGACGTCGCTCGATGCGCCTGCCGACGTGAGCATCGCGGTCACACCGATGAACTCCTTCCTCGCGCTGTGTGACCTGATGTGGACGCCGATCTTCAAGAAGTTCCCCGGGATCAAGGTCGCACTGTCGGAGGGCGGCATCGGCTGGATCCCGTACGCGCTCGAGCGGATGGACTACGTGTACGCGCACCACCACGCGTGGACGGGCGCCGACTTCGGTGGCAAGCGGCCGAGCGACGTGTTCCGCGAGCACGTCTTCACGTGCTTCATCGACGACGCGTCGGGCCTCGAGCAGCGGCACCGCGTCGGCGTCGACGGGATCATGTGGGAGTGCGACTACCCGCACTCCGACAGCACGTGGCCGCAGTCACCGGAGACGTTGATGGCGTCGCTGGCCGGGATCCCCGATGCGGAGATCGATCAGATCACGCACCTCAACGCGATGCGCGTCTACCAGTTCGACCCGTTCGCCATCCGACCACGTGAGCGGTGTACGGTCGGTGCGCTCAGGGCCGAGAGTCCCGACGTCGACACTTCGCTGCGCAGCATCGGCAAGCCGACCGGTGTCGGCGCGATGACGGCTCGTCAGCTCGCGGCGATCGCCCGCCCAGCGGCGCTCGACGCCGAGTAGTCGTCGCGGGAGGACTGTCGTGCCCTTCGCCCTGACCGAGGATCACCGCGCGCTCGCGGAGGTCGCGGCCGCTCTACTCGCGGACCGCAAGGTGCTCGCCGCGGCCCGCGACGCGCTCGACACCCCGACCGAGGGATTGCCGCCGTTCTGGTCGGCGATCGCCGAGCTCGGGTGGCTCGGGCTCCACCTTCCCGAGTCCCACGGAGGACAGGGCTATGGGCTCGCGGAGCTCGCCGTGGTGGTCGAGGCGATGGGCGCGGTGGTCGCCCCGGGGCCGTTCCTGCCGACGGTCGTGGCCGCCGCGCTGGTAGACCGCCGGGGGGTCGACGACGACCGCGCGGCGCTGCTGCCGGGTCTCGCCGATGGTTCGACGGCCGCGGCCGTCGGCCTGCACGGCACGGTCGAGCTCGTCGACGGCTTCGCCCGCGGTGACGCGGCTCGTCGCCGGCGCCGGGCCGGCGCGGCTCTTCCTCGTGCGCCGGCGACGATCTGGTGGTCGTCGAGCGGGCGTCCGTCGCGTTGACGGCGGGTGACGACCTGGACCCGACCCGGCCGCTCACGCGAGCGGAGGTCGACGGGCCGGTGGTGGCGGTACTGGCCGACGCCGCGGCTGAGGCGATCCGCCTCCTGCGCGTCCTGAGCGCCGCCGAGGCCGCCGGCATCGGTCGCGCCTGCACCGAGCAGGCGGTGGAGTGCGCGAAGGTGCGCGAGCAATTCGGCCGGCCGATCGGCTCGTTCCAGGCGATCAAGCACCACACGGCCGACATGCTCGTCGACGCCGAGCTCGCGGCGGCCGCTGCGTGGGACGCGTCGCGCGACATCGAGCGGGGACGCGACGCCCCGCACCTGCATGCCGTGGTCGCAGCTGCGATCGCGATCCGGCCGCGCAGCGGTGCGCCGAGATGAACATCCAGGTGCACGGCGGCATCGGCTACACGTGGGAGCACGACGCGCACCTGTATCTGCGTCGCGCGGTCGCCCGCCACGCTGTGCGACCCCGGCGCAACGGCCACCGAAGTCACCGATCTGCCGCGTCGGCGACGCATGGAGCGCCGACCTCGATCTGCCGCTCGAAGCCGAGCGCTACCGGACCGAGGTTCGTGCCTTCCGTGCCCGACTTGACGCGCTTCCCACCGGCGAGCGACGCGGCGCTCATCGATTCGGGCTACTTCGTGCCGCACTGGCCGCAGCCGTGGGGTCGTGCCGCGGGCGTCGCCGAACAACTCGTGATCGACGAGGAGCTCGCCGATGTCGAGCAACCCGACCTCGGGATCGGCACCTGGGTGGTGCTGACCCTCGCGCAGCATGCGACCGAGGAGCAGGCCGCCCGGTGGATCCGCCCGGCACTCGAGGGCGACCAACGCTGGTGTCAGCTCTTCAGCGAGCCGAATGCCGGTTCCGACGCCGCGGCGATCGCCACCCGTGCCACGCGCGCCGACGGAGGGTGGCTGGTCAACGGCCAGAAAGTCTGGACCAGCGATGCGATGAACTGCTCGATGGGTCTCGCCACCGTGCGCACCGACCCCGACGCACCGAAGCATGCCGGGGTCTCGATGTTCGCGATCGACCTGCGGGCACCGGGCGTCGAGGTGCGGCCGCTGCGCGAGATCACCGGCGAGACGTTGTTCAACGAGGTGTTCTTCGACGACGTGTTCGTCCCCGACGACGATGTGGTCGGCGAAGTGGGGCAGGGCTGGATCGTGGCCCGGGCGACGCTGGGCAACGAGCGGGTGTCGATCGGGTCGAGCGACTCCGACCTGGACCTGCCCGAGGCAGACGACCTTGTTGCGCTGCTCGACCGATACCCGTCCGCCGACGGAGGGTTCGCACGCGACGTCGGCGCGCTGATCGCGGAGGAGCACGCCATGCGCAGCCTCAACCTCCGCCACGTGATGCGCGCACTCATCGGCGGTCCGCCAGGCCCTGAGGGCAATCTCACCAAGTTGCTGGCGGCGGAGCACGCGCAGCGGGTCACGACGCTCGGCATGGCAATCGCCGGGACCGCCGCGGTCACGGGGCGGGAGCCTCGTCTCGCGCGCGGCTACCTCTTCGCTCGCTGCCTGACCATCGCTGGGGGGACCTCGGAGATCCTGCGCACCGTGATCGCGGAGCGACTGCTCGGCTTGCCGCGAGACCGGTAGCGGGTCAGTCGCCGAGGCGGAGCTCCCGCCGGAGCAGCTTGCCCGTCGCGTTGCGTGGAAGCGTCGGGACGAAGCGCCATTCCTCCGGCACCTTGAACGGAGCGAGGCGATCGCGGCACCACCGAACGAGCTCGGCGACCGGGGGTGGCGCCATGGGATCCGCAGCTACGACCGCCGCGACGATGCGGTCGCCGAGCCGGCGGTCGGGCACGCCGAACACCGCGGCCTCCGCCACGCCGGGATGTGCGTCGAGCACGCGCTCGACCTCCACCGGGAACACGTTCTCGCCGCCGCGGATCAGCTTGTCGCCGCGGCGGCCGGCGAGGAACACGTACCCGCGGTCGTCGACGCGCGCGAGGTCGTCGGTCGCGAGCACTCCTTGCGCGTCGCACACGAACAGGTGCGGTGCCCGGGCGCGAAGTTCGCCGACCCCGGTGTCGTCGGCGTCGGCGATCCAGATCTCCACGCCGGCCGGCGCGCGTCCGACCGAGAGGAGGAGCCCCGGGTCTTCGCGCAGACCGCGCATGTGGTCGTCGTGGTCGAGCACGGTGATGGGGCTGCCCTCGGTCTGGCCGTAGAGCTGGGCCAGACGCGTGCCGGGGAGCGCCGCCATCACCGCGCGCAGCGTGTCGGGGTGGATCGGGGACGCGCCGTAGTGCAGGGCCTCGAGGCTCCCGAGGTCTAGTGCGTCGGCCGCCAGCAGCATCTCGAGGTGGGACGGGACCATGAGCGCGTGGGTAGGCCGGGCGTCACGCAGGCCCTGCCACGCCGCGACCGAGAACGTGGGAAGCGGGACGACGGCTCCGCCCGCGCCGATGACCGCGAGCATCATCGCGAGGCCGGAGATGTGGTGGAAGCCGGCCGCGCTCACGTGCACGGCGTGCTCGTCGATGCCGAGCACGCTGCGGGCGAACGCGGTGCGGGCCGCGAGGCGGTCCTGGCGCACGGGTACGCACTTGGGGAGCCCGGTGGTGCCTGACGTGTGCAGTTGCATCGCGAGCTCGTCAGGTGCGGGCGTGCCCGGGGACGCGTGGTTCGACGTGAGGAACTCGGGCAGCGCGACCGCCGTCACTCCGGTGAGGATCGCGACGTCGCGCGCCCGATCGAGATGTTGCTGGTCGGCTACGAGCACGGCCGCGCCCAGACCGCGGACGCAGTGGGAGAGCTCCTCCACGCTCCCGCGTGGTCCGAGCGGGGCGAGCGGTCGCCCCCACAGGGCGCCGCCTACCGCCAGCGCGAGGCCGTCGGCACTCGCCGTCAGCAAGCCGGCCACGGGAGCCTCCGGCGCGATGCCGATCCAGTCGAGCCACGCTGCCGCGCCCGCCGCGTGCGCGATCAGTTCGGCACCACTCCACGCACGACCCTCGACGAACACTGCAGGATGGTCGTCGGTACCGCGCGAGCAGGAGCGAGCGCATGCTCGGTGTCCACGGCGGCGTCCGTCACTTCGCCCAGGTACGCGTTCGAGCCGTTGTTGATCGGCCGCGAGCTCGGCCGCGGTACCAGTGAGGACCACCTCCCCGTGCACGAGCACGAGCGCGCGGTCGGCGACTTCGAGTGCCAGACCCACGTGCTGTTCGACCAGAACGATGACGGCCCCCGGGTCGTCGGCGATGCGGCGCACCACTGGTAGGAGTGACTCCACGATCACGGGCGCGAGCCCCATGCTCATCTCGTCGATGAGCAGGACGCGGGGTCGCTGCACGAGCGCGCGGGCGACGGCGAGCATCTGTTGCTCGCCGCCCGACAGCTGCCCCGCTTCGAGGTTCCATCGGTGCTCCAGCGCCGGGAAGAGGTCGATCATCTCCTCGGGTGGGATCCCGTGTCGACCGGCCGCGGCGCGGAGGTTGTCACGCACCGACAGCGTGGTGAACAGTGCTCGGTCGTCGGGTACGAGCACGATGCCCGCACGTGAGGCGATGCTCGCCCGCCCGCTGGGAACAGCGGCGCCGTCGACGAGGACCGAACCCCGCTGGCGGGGGAGCAGCCCTGCCATGGTCGTCAGCAGGGTGGTCTTCCCCGAGCCGTTGGGCCCGAGGATCGCGACCACCGTGCCGGCTTCTGCAATGAGATCGAACGGACGGACGATGTTGACGCGCCCGTACCCGCACTCCAGTGCCCGGCACTCGAAGCGCGCGCTCACGTGACGCTCTCCGGTTCGGCGCCGGACGTACTTGCGTGCGTGCTCCCGAGGTAGGCCGCGGCCACCGCCCGATCGGCCTTCACCGCGGCTGGTGTCCCCGATGCGATCACGCAACCGAAGTTCAGCACCTGCAATTCGTCACAGAGGTTGAGCACGAGGTGCATGTCGTGGTCGATGAGCACGATCGTGGTGCCCGTGTCGCGGATCGCACGGAGCCGGTCCCCGAGCCACTGGCTCTCGGCGCTGTCGAGGCCTCCGGCCGGCTCGTCGAGCAGCAGGACGCGTGGCTCGGCGACCAACCCTCGCGCCACGGACACGAGTTGGCGCCGGCCCTGCGAGAGCTCACCGGCTGGACGGTGAGCGACGTCGGAGAGATCGAGGAGTGCGAGCGTGTCGTCCAGGTCACGACCGGCGCGGTCGCTGTGCACCCCGGAGAGTCCGACGAGGATGTTCTCCACCACGGACAGGTCGTCGTAGAGCTCAATGTGCTGGAACGTACGACCCAGGCCGGCCCGGACACGCCGGTACGGGGGCATCTGCCCGATCTCCACACCGTCGAGCCGGACTGATCCGGTCGCCGGTGCGAAGCCGCTGAGTGCGTCGAGCAGGGTGGTCTTGCCCGCGCCGTTGGGGCCGATGAGCCCGACGATCGCGCCAGGCGCAACGTCGAAGCTCACGGCGTCGACCGCGACGACACCGCCATAGGCGACACGAACGTCGCGCAGCTCGAGCACCGGGCGCGGCGCAACTTCGGTGGTGAGGGCGACGGCGGGTGCGGGCTCTGCCACCGTGACCGCAGGCGCCGGGGCTCGCGTCGCGACCGGTCTCGCGGTGGACGGTCGCGAAGTGAGCAGCCGCTCGAACAGCGTGTGCACCGGCCCAACGATCCCCTCCGGGTTGAGCACCACCGTGAGGATCAGCAGCAGGCCCGTGATCGTGCCATACCACTCGTCGAGACCGAACCATTGTGAAGTTGCGTAGTACACGAGGCCCGACGTCGCGAGGAGGCCCGCGAGAATGCCACCCGAGACCGAGGTGATTCCGGCCACGTACACGGTTGCGAACAGTGCGATACCGACGAGCACCGTGAACGAGTCGAAGGTGACGTTGCCCTGCTTGTAGCCGAGCATGGTGCCGCCGAGTCCGGCGATGAATGCACCGATCGCGAAGGCGACGAGCTTCACCCACACCACATTGACGCCCGAACCTGCCGCGGACTTCTCGTTCGCGCGCACCGCGAGCATTGCGGAGCCGAGACGGCTCCGACGCAACAGCGCGACGCCGATCGCAACGAGCACGAGCACCGTCAACACGAGGAAGCAGAAGGGGAGCCTCGGGAAGTCGACGCCCTCGCGTGCTCGCAGGTCGAGGCCGAACAACGTGGGACCGGAGATGTACTTGCCGTTCGTGCTCACGAAGTCGGTGTTGTGGAACCACACCGCCTCGACCGCGACCGCCAAAGCGAGCGTGACGACGGCGACGAGCAACCCGCGTATCCGGATCGCAGGGAGCCCGACGACCACACCGACGACCATGGCACCCAGCGCGGCCAGGATCGGGGCGATCGGGAACGGCACGTTCCAATCGGTGGTCAACGGCCCGAGCAGGAAGCCGGCCACGCCGGCGAGCGTGAGCTGCGCGAGCGACACCTGTCCCGCGAAGCCGGTCACGACCACCAGCGACAGCCCGATGATCGCGAAGATGAGGCTGGTCACGAGCGCGTCGCGCCAGGAGCGTTCGAGCAGCACCAGCCCGACGCCCGCCACAGCCGTCGCGAGCACGGTTGGGAGCACGAGCCGTGTGGGACGCGGTGCCCGGCCCAGCGACTGGCGGATGATGGCTCCGCGCGACGGGAGCGGCTTCGCCCGCACGACGAGCACGAGGAGGATCAGGATCAGAGGGATGAGCTCCGGCATCCCGGAGGTGGGCAACCACTCGTGCTGCGAGTGAAGGTAGGTCACCTCGGACTGCAGCATGCCGATGGCAAGACCGCCGAGGACAGCGGGGAACAGGTACTGGAAACGCCCCAGCACCGCCGCCGCGAGCGCGGGCACGATGAACAAGGTGTAGGAGATCGGCACGAGCGGCACGATCGGCGCGATCAGGATGCCGGCAACGCCGCCGACGGCCGCGCTGATCATCCAGTTGGCCGCAGCGATGCGGTCGGGGCGGATGCCGCTCACATATGCGCCGCGCTCGGTCTCGGAAGCCGCACGTGTGGCGAGACCGAAGCGCGTGAAGCGGAACACGGCGGCGATCATTCCGGTGAGCACGACGATCGTGATGGCGAACCACACGCGATCGCTCGAGATGCGTACCGAGCCGACTGTCCAGACGTCGTCCGGGAAGATCGCCGATACCGACACCGGGCTCGTGCCGAGCCGCTGCGACATCAGGCCGGTGAGCACGGCCATCACGCCGATCGAGGCGACCGCGCGAGCGACGGCGGGCGCCGTGCGCAACGGCCGGAACACCAACCAGTACAACAGCAGCCCGAGCAGGGCCGCAATCGCCGTTGCGAGGATCGCCGCCGGCCAGAACCCGAGGTTTGTACCGAGGTCGACCGTGGTGGGGAGCCCGGGTATCAGGACGAGAAGCTTGCCGTCGCGCAGGTAGGCGAACGTGTAGGCCGTGTACAACGCCATCGCGCCGGTCGCGAAGTTCAGCACCCCGCTGCTGCGGTACGTGACGACGAGGGCGAGCGCGAGCGCGGCGAACACGGCACCGTTCGCCAGGCCGAGCAGGAGGAAGATCAGGTGCTGGTCCACGCCGTGCCGAATGCTCCTCCTGCGTTCGTCCGCACGTCGACCTCAGTGGCAGCGACGCGCAGACCTCCCCCCGATGGACCCCGCGGCGTGCGAGGTCCCGGGCGGTGTCTAGCCCGCTCTTGACGGATATGTCAAGTAGTTGCGCAGCCTGCGCGGCGACCAGTACGCACCGGCGGCTCGGGCCGTGCCAGCATCTGCACCATGGCCTCGTCGCAAGCACATGTCCACATCCCGTTGTGCTTCGGCTGCGGCCAGGAGAACCCGCACTCGCTCGGCATCGAGCTCGAGGGGGCGGAGAGCGGTGCGATCGGGCGCGTGCACTTCGGGCCGGAGCACCAGGGTGCGCCCGGACTGGTGCACGGGGGGTTGCTCGCGACGTTGATCGACGAGACGATGGGCGCGGTGGTGTACGGCGGAAAAGTCACGCGGGTGACCGCCGAGATGACGGTGCGGTACCGGCGGCCCACTCCGGTCGGCACAGACCTCGTGTGCCGGGCCTCTCTCGGCGATGTGAGCGGCCGCCGCTTCACCGTGCTCGCGACGATCACCGCGGCCGATGCCTCCGACGATGTGCTCGTGGAGGCCGACGCGGTATACGTGCTGCTCACCCGCAAGGACCGTTCCGACTAGAGGATCGCGCCCGACTCCTTGCGGGCGATGATCTCGTCCCAGTCGAGGCCGAGCTCGAGCAGGATCGCCTCGGTGTGCTCACCGTGCTCCGGCGCGCGGCGCAGGTCGGGCGGTTGCTCGTCGTACTGCACCGGATTGGCCGGGAGGGAGAACACCGTGCCGCTGGATGCCTCGACCGGGCGCAGGAAGCCGTTTGCCGTCACCTGCGGGTCGTCGTGCACCTCCGCGGGGGTCTGCACACCCGACCACACGCCCTCCATGTGGGCGAGCGCAGCGCGCCACTCGTCGTACGTGCGCGACGCGAACACGGCCCGCAGCTCGGTGATGCACTCGCGCCGGTTCGCGAACCGCGCGCCCGCGTCGGCGTACCGCTCGTCGGTCACGAGATCGGGACGACCGATGGCCGCGCAGATCTCGGGCCAGTACCGGTCCGACTGCAGGAGCACGAGGTTGATGGCGCGGCCGTCGGACGTGCGGAACATGTTGACGACCGGGTTGGGCATGTCGTCGTAGTCGAAGTAGGGGAGCTGGCCGTCGCCGGTGATGCCCGCCGCGGTGATGTCGGGCGAGAGATTCCAGATCGCGGTGCCGAGGAGGGCCACGTCGACGATCGACGCCTCGCCGGTGGTCGCGCGCTTGAACAGCGCGGTCGAGATGCCACCGGCGAGCGCAAGGCCGCCCATGACGTCGCCGAACGCGGGTCGCTGCGGGATCGGCAGCTCCTGGCCGCGGGGGGTCAGCATGGTGGCGATGCCACCACGCGACCAGTACGACGCGAGGTCGAAGCCGCCCTTGCCCGCGTCGGGACCGCGCTGGCCCTGGCCCGAGCCGCGCACGTAGATGATCTGCGGGTTGACCGCGCGCAGGTCGTCGACCTCGATGCCGAGACGCGCCCGGGCGTCGGGCAGGAAGCTGGTGAGGAACACGTCGGAGGTCGCCGCGAGCCGCAGCAGCAGCTCACGTCCCTCGGGGTGGCCGACGTCGAGGCCGAGGCTCCGCTTCCCCCGGTTCGGCAGCTCCATCATGTGGTCGACGCCGCCGGTGCCCGGGACGACGCCCGAGGCGATCAGGCCCCGCTGCGGATCGCCGGTGACGGGGTGCTCGATCTTGATGACGTCGGCGCCCCAGTCGGCGAGGATCGCGCCCGCGGCGGGCACGAAGGTCCAGGCGGCGAGTTCGAGTACGCGGACGCCCGAGAGCATGTCGGTCATGGTGGTCCCCCTTCGACCCGGCACTGTACCCCGAGAGTTGACGCATCCGTCAAGTAGATGCGAGGCTCGGAGACATGGAGTACGTGCGCATCGACATCGAGGACCACGTCGCCACTGTGACGTTCGACCGGCCTCCCGTGAACGCACTGAACGCGCAGGCGTTCCGCGAACTCGGGGAGGCATTCACCACGCTGCGGCACGGCACGGACGCACACGTCGCGATCTTCACCGCGCCGGGCGAACGGATCTTCTGCGCCGGCGTCGACCTCCACGACTCGGCGCGGCGTCACGGCCGGGAGGACGCCGACGGCGACAGCATCGTCGACCGCCTGGATCCCGGGTCGATCGTGCGCGATTGCTTCTGGGCGATCAGCGACTGCCCCTTGCCCGTGATCGGCGCGATCAACGGCGCCGCCGTGGGCGCCGGGCTCGCGCTCGTGGCGTGCTGCGACGTCATCGTCGCATCGGAGAACGCGCGCTTCGCGCTGCCGGAGATCAATGCCGGCGTGCTCGGTGGCGGGCGGCACCTCCAACGGATGGTCGGTCCGTACAAGACGCGCAAGATGTTCTTCACCGGTGAGTTCGTCGATGCGCACGAGTTCCACCGACTCGGCGCGGTGGAGACGGTCGTGTCGCCCGACGAACTGCTGCCCACGGCGCGTGAGCTCGCCGCGGTGATGGCGGGGAAGAGCCCGATCGGACTGCGGCTGGCCAAGGAGTCGCTCAACCGCGTGGAAGACCTGGGGTTGAAGGACGGCTACCGCACGGAGCAGGACTACACGCAGCGCATCACGAAGTTCTCGGACTCGGCGGAGGCGCGGCGCAGCTACCTCGAGAAGCGAGACCCGGAGTGGACATGGACCTGAACCTGCAACCGGAGCAGTGCGCGCTCGTCATGGTCGAGTGCCAGGGCGGAGTGGTGGGGGCGCAGTCCACGCTCCCGGCCCTGGCGGCCGAGGCCGCGCCGATGTTGGAGGCGCTCGGGAAGCTGGCAGCCGTGGCGCGGGGCACCGGTGTCACGGTGGTGCACCTGCTCTACTCGCCGCTCGCGGGCAACCGGTCGTCGAACCGCAAGTCGGTCCTGTTCTCGCGGCTCCTGCACCTGCAGGACGACTGGCAGCAGGGCACGCCGGAGACGATGCCCGTCCCGGAGATCGGCGTGGGTCCCGACGACCTGCTGTTGACCCGTCACCAGGGGCTCTCGCCCACCTACGGCACCGAGACGTTCAAGGTCCTGCGCAACCTCGGCATCGACACGATCGTGCTCGGCGGTGTCTCCACGAACATCGCGTTGCCCGCGGTGTCGGTCGAGGCGGTCGACGAGGGGTTCCGCGTGGTCATCCCGCGGGACGCCACCGCGGGCACACCCGCGTCGCACCACGAGTCGATGCTGACCCACACGCTGCCCTTCGTCGCCACGATGACCGGCGCCGACGACGTGATCGCGGCCTGGCACGCCGGTTGAGCCCGCTCGCTACCTTCCGGCGAGTGCCCTGAGGTTGTCGCGCATCACCTTGCGGCGGTCCGCCTCACCGAGGACGGCGACCTCGCTCACCCACTCGGCCGGCAGGGCCACGCCCTCGGGATGCGGCCAGTCGCTCCCGAACAGCACGTGGTCGGTCCCGATCGCCGCGCAGAGCTCGGCCACGTTGTCCTCGTAGAACGGCGTGACCCATACGTGCTCGTGGAACGCGTCGATCGGGTCGCGAACGAACGCCTGGGGCATCTTCCCGTAGGTGATCCGCAGACGGCGGAGCAGCTCCGGGACCCAGCCCGCGCCGAGCTCGAGCGTGGCGACGCGGAGGCCCGGGACCCGGTCGAACAGCCCGTGGGCGATGCACGCCGCGATCGTGTCGAAGGTGGGTCGTTCGATGTGCACCGCGAGGATCTCTTCGAACGGAGACGACTTGTGGCCGCCGAACGTCGCGCCCTCGCCCCACTCGGCGGAATACTTTCCGTAGCCGGACTCGGCGGCGTGGAACGACACGACCACGCCCGCCTCGGCCGCCATCGCGAACACGCGGTCGTGGCGCGGGTCGGCGACCGAGCGGGAGAACCCGGGCCCAGAGACCGGCGCGGGCCGGAGCACCACCAGCCGCGCGCCCGCCTCGATCAGGCCGGCGAGGTCGGCTTCGGCCTCCGCCGGGTCGACCAGGCTCAGCAGCGGCGCGGTCTGGTAGCGCTCGGTCGCATAACCCCAGTCTTCCGCGAGCCACCGGTTGTAGGCGCGGAAGACGCCGTAGAGAGCGTCGGGGGTTTCTTTCAGCATCTCCTCGAGCCCGAGGCCGAGGCTCGGCAGGAGCCAGCTGAACTCCACGCCCTGCGCGTCCATCGCCGCGATGCGCGCGGCGCTCGACTGGTACTCGGGCTGGACGGGTTGCACGTCGCCGAGGATCTCCTTCAGCGATCGCCCGTCGTGGTTCTGCGCGCGGAAGTAGTCGATGAGCGCACCCGGTCGACCGACGGGGTCGTAGGTGGGATTGGGGATCAGCGTCAGCAGCTTGTTGTTGATGAGGAGCGTCTTGCGGCCTCGGACGTCGATCCACTGGAACGCGTGACGGAACTCCCGCTCCAGGTGCCGGGTCACGGCGTCCTCGGGCTCGTAGTAGTGCTCGTCGGCGTCGAACAGTCCGTAGCCGATCCCCGTGTCGGTGAGCATGGTGGTCATCGCTGGAGCTCTCCCTTCATCTCATCGAGCCCCATGAGGATCGGCATCCCCGTGATGCTCAAGGCATTGCCGTGCCCCGTGTGGTGCACGTCGAAGACCGATTGCAGCGCGGCGTAGTACCCCTGCACGTCGAGCGTCTGGTTGACCGCGCGCTTCGCCTGTGCGAGCCCGAATGGATTCCGCTGCGCGATCGTCTCCGCGAGCGCCTCGGCCGCCGCCCAGAGTTCGTCGCGCGGCACCACCTCGCGCACGAGGCCGATCGCCAGCGCCTCCTCGGCGCCGATGGCGCGTCCGGTGAACAACATGTCCTTCGCCCGCCGCGCGCCGAGCTCCCAGGTGTGGCCGTGGTACTCGACGCCGCCGATCGCCATCATCACGACGGGGTCCTCGAAGCGGACGTCCTCGGCCGCCACGATCAGGTCCATCGGCCAGATGAGGTTCAGCGCGCCCGCGATCGCGCGACCCTGGACGGCCGCAATCGTGGGCTTGGGGATGTTGCGCCAGTGCCACGAGTAGCCGAAGTACTTGCGAGCCTCCCACCGGTACAGCTTGTGGTGGTGGTAGCGGCCGTCGGGCTCGGCGATGTCGACCTGGTCGGGATCACCGACCTCGAGATCGTGGCCTGCCGAGAAGTGCTTCCCCTCGGCGCGCAGCACGATCACGCGGACGTCGTCGTCGTACTCGGCCCAGGTGAAGCCGGCTTCGAGCTCGTCGAGCATGCGATCGTTCTGCGCGTTCGCCTTGTCGGTCCGGTCCAGCGTGATCGACGCGACCCGCCCGTCGACCTCGTAGCGCACGTAGCGCAGGTCGTTTGCACCGTTGATGGGATCGCGCATCGTCATCCTTCCGTTCACCGCGCGCGCGGCAGTCCGAGCCCGCGCTCGGCGATGTTGTTCCGGTTGATCTCGCTGGTGCCGCCCTGCAGCGTCTGGGGGACGGAGTGGCGCGCGTCGTAGTCGAGGTAGCCGCCGCCGGCCGCGCCCGCGGCGCCGAAGCCGAGGAGCGACGTCGGTGCAGCGAGCGCCTGCAGCTCGCTCGCGGACTTCTGGTAGTTCTCGGTGGAGAAGATCTTGGCGAGCGAGCCGGCGATGGCCTGGGCGTTGCCGCCCTCCTGGGCCAGCGAGACGGTGCGTTGGGTGAGCAGCTTCGCGACCTCGTTGTCGACGGCGAGCCGGGCGAGCGCGTCTCGCACCAGGGGCTCGTCGATGGCGCCCGAGGCCTCGGCCCAGTCGACGGCCCGGCGGAGCACCGGCACCCCGAAGCCGGTGTTGCCCATGCCGCGTTCGAACCCGAGCATGATGCTCAGCGTCCGCCAACCCTGCTGCTCCGCTCCGAGCACGTACTCCCGCCCGATGCGCACACCGTCGAAGTAGGTGGCGTTGGAACGCTCGGTACTCATCGTCCAGATGGGGTCGAACGAGAAGCCCGGTACCGAGGTCGGGAAGACGAAGAACGTGAAGCCCTGGTACGGCGGCGCCGACGGATCGGAGCGGGCCAGGAGCATCACCCAGTCGGCGACGTGCGCCATCGTGGTCCACATCTTGGCGCCGTCGATCACCCACTCGTCGCCCTCGAGCCGCGCGCGGGTCGCGATCCCCGCGAGGTCGCTGCCGACGTCGGGTTCCGTGAGGCCGAAGCAGACGAGCGACTCCCCGGCGAGCAAGCCGGGGAGCATGAGCGCCTTCTGCTCGTCGGTGCCGGCCCGTTCGATCACGGCGGCCGCGCTGATCGCCATCCCGAGCGCGTCGTGCGGAGTGGCGGCGTAGTCGAGCTCGCTCAGCAGGATCCAGCACTCGATCGGGTCGCCCGCGCCGAGCGCGTGCACCGCGCGTTCGACCAGGCCGCGTTCACCGAGCGCGCGGTACAGCGGACGGCACACGTTGGTCCCCGTCTCGTGCGCCTCCTGCACGTACTCCGGACGCATCACGTCGCGGATGACGGCACGGACCTCGTCGCAGGCGCGAGGCGGTGGGAGAGGGTGAAGTCCATGTCGGCCGCACCCCGCGGCCAGAGGAGGTCGGCAAGTGCTGCCCGCTCGCGGGACTGCGGAGCACCAGCGGCCAGCCGCGCGCGCGGCGGTAGTAGAGCTGTACGTCGTACTCGCGCGAAAAGCCGTAGGAGCCGTGGTACTGCAGGGACCGCTTCGTCGTGAGCGCAGCAGCCTCCGAGGCGAACGAGAACGCCATCGTTGCGAGCGCGGCGGGATCGTGCACGTCGTTCTCGGCCCATGCCAACTCGCCGTGTCGTCCGGCATCGATCGCCCAGGCGGCCTTGCGCGAGAGCAGGGTCGCGCCCTCGACCAGTGGCACGCAGTCGGCGAGGCCGTGCTGGACGGCCTGGAACCCTCCGATAGGGCGACCGAACTGGATTCGCTCCTTCGCGTATTCCGTCCCGAGCTGCAATGCGTGGCGCGCGAGGCCCGCGAGCGAAGCGGCGACGAGGGTCTTCCACTCGGTCAAGATGCGCTCGAAGTCGGTGATGTCACCGAGCACGAGGCGCCGTCCGGTCGTCGACCGATCCGCGACCGGCGCGTCGGCGTGGTTGGGGAGCGCGACACCAGGGGGATCGGCGTGGACGGCCACGAGGTCGTCGCCGTCGAGGCCGATGACGACGTGCACCACCGCGCCACCCGGAACCATCGCCCACGTGCCGTCGCGCGCGGGATGGAGCGCCACTGCGGCCAGCGTGGTGCCGTCGACGATCGCCGGTTCGGGGTACGCGCGTGCCGCGACCATGTGCTCGATGATCGGCACCGGTGCGACCGACGAGCCGACCGCCTCGGCGACCAGCGCGAGGTCGACCATGGTCGCGCCGCCGCCGCCGGTGTCCTCCGGGGCGCCGATCCCCGGCGCGCCGAGCGCAGTGAGCCGGTCCCAGAGCGTCGGCGAGAAGCCGAGCGGCTCGGACGCGCGGACCACGTCAGGTGGGCATTCCGTGGCGAAGAACCGGGCGAACAGATCAGCGACGGCTTCCTGTGACGCGTCGAGTGCGAGATCGAACGGCATGCCCTAGCCCCGTGGTTCCTTGGGGAGGCCGAGGATCGTCTCGCTGATGATGTTGCGCTGCACCTGCGACGTCCCCGCGTACACGGTGCCGCTGCGGGCGTTGAGCAGGAACACGTCGATCCACGAGTTCGACGAGTTGGGTGCGCCGGGCTCATCGGTGCGGAAGTGCCGGAAGGGATGACGACCTTCGCGGACGAGCGCGTCGGCCCCCATGATCGCGAGCGCGAGGTCGACGGCGACCTGGTGGTACTCGCTCCAGTAGAGCTTGGAGATCGAGGCCACGGGCCCGAGCTCGCCGTCGCGCAGGTACTGCGTGAGGATCCGGTAGCCGAGGAACCGCATCGTCTCGACCTTCGTGTAGCACCAGGCGAGCCGATCGCGGACCACGGGGTCGTCGGCCACGCCGTGCTCGCGCGCGAGCTCGACGATGCGGTCGAACTCGGCGCGGAACAGGATCGGGTTGATGGCGGCCTCCTCGCCGCGCTCCACACCCAGCCCGCTCATCGCGACCATCCACCCGTTGTGCTCGCCGCCCAGCACGTTCCCCGCCGGGATCCGCACGTCGGTGAAGAACACTTCGCAGAACTCGTCCTGACCGGTCAGCACGCGGATGGGGCGCACGTCGACGCCGGGGCTGTCGAGGGGCACCAGCAGGAACGAGATGCCCCGGTGGCGCGGCGCCTCCGGGTCGGTGCGGGCGAGCACGAAGATCCAGTTGCCCTCCTGCGCGCGCGAGGTCCAGATCTTCTGGCCGTTCAACACCCACGAGTCGCCCTCGCGGTGGGCCACGAGCTTCAGGTTCGCCAGATCGGAGCCCGCGTCGGGCTCGGAGAAGCCCTGCACCCAGATGTCCTCACCGGAGATGATGCGGGGCAGGAAGTGCTGCTTCTGCTCCTCGGAGCCCCAGCGCAGCAGGGTGTTGCCCATGATCTTCACGCTGGTGGTGTCGGTGGCCCGCCCGAACGGCACGCGGGCCCGGGCGAGCTCTTCGGCGAGCACGACCTGCTCGAGCTTGGTGCGCCCGCCCCCTCCGTACTTCCGCGGCCACGCGATGCCGAGGAACCCATGCTCGTGCAGCGTCTTGCGCCAGGTGATCGCGAAGGCCTCGGCCTCCTCGCGGTCGAGCGCGCCCATGCCCGGCCAGCCCTCGGGTAGGTGTTCGGCGAGAAAGGCCCGCACCTCGGCCCGGAATTCCTCGGCTTCGGCCGGGTAGCGCACATCCACAACATGACAGTATCGTCAAGTTCGGAGCGGCGGCAAGGTGCAGCCGCTTTCCGCCCGCCCCACTCGCCCGAAAGGCCCACGGCATGGACTTCCGGTTCTCCGACGACCTGCTGACCCTCCAATCGGAGGTGCGCGAGGTGGCGCAGCGTGCCGCGGCGGGGGAGTCGATCCGCGAGGACTCCTGGATCCGGGGTTTCTCCCGTGAGTTCTCGCGTGAGCTGGGGGCGCGGGGCTGGCTCGGGATGCTGCTCCCCAGAGAGGAGGGCGGCCATGGTCGTCCGCCCATCGAACGTTTCGTGGTCACCGAGGCCCTCATCGAAGCGGGGGCACCGATCGGGGCCACGTGGGTGGGCGACCGCCAGATCGGTCCCACACTCGTCGAGTTCGGCACGCCCGAGCAGCGGCGCCGGTTCCTGCCCGGGATCATCGACGGCACCGCCTGCTGGAGCATCGGGCTCAGCGAACCCGACGCGGGCTCGGACCTCGCGGCGATCCGGACCCGGGCGACGCTCGACGGCGACGAGTGGGTCATCGAGGGCCAGAAGGTGTGGACGAGCTTCGCGATGGACGCCGACTACGTGTACCTCGTCACGCGCACGGATCCCGAGGCGCCGCCGCACCAGGGCATGTCGGAGATCATCGTGCCCTTCGACACGCCCGGCATCGAAGTCAAGCCGATTCGCGAAGCCACCGGAGAGGCGCACTTCAACGAGGTGATCTTCGACGGCGCGCGCGTGCCCGCCGCCAATCTCGTCGGCGCGCTCAACGGCAGCTTCAAGCAGGTGATGCGCCAACTCGAACACGAGCGCGCGGGCATCGACCGGCTGATGAGCAACCAGGCGATCTACCGCGACGTGCTCGAGACCGTCGACACGAGCGATCCGTTGGTGCGCCAACGCATCGCCGACCTCGAGATCGGGCTGCGCGTGGGTCGAATGCTCGTGATCCGTGAGGTCCTCAAGCAGGCCCCCGCCGGCTTTTCCGCCGCGACCAAGGTGTTCTGCACGGAGCTGATGCAGCGCATCGCCGACTTCATCGCCTCGGTGCACCCCGAGTCGATGGTGTGGGGGCGACGAGCGCGGGCCATCTGTTATGCGCCCGCGTACAGCATTCAGGGCGGTACCAGCGAGATCCTGCGCAACGTGCTCGCCGAGCGCGTGCTCGGCCTCCCGCGCTGAGGCTCCTGCGCGGAGCCGGCGCGCGCTGCGTCAGCCGCGATCGATGCCGAGGACCGTCACCGCACCGGCGGCGGTCGGGCCACCGATGTTGTGCGCGAGGGCGAGGCGCGCTCCCTCGACCTGGTTCGAGGCCTCGCCGCGCAATTGCTCGAACAGCTCGACGCACTGGGCGACGCCCGTCGCGCCCGGCGGGTGTCCCTTCGACTTCAAGCCGCCGCTCGGGTTGACGGGCAGGCGGCCCCCCACCGCGGTCTCGCCGCGCTCGATCAGCGACTTGGCGTCGAACCGTTCGCAGAACCCGAGATCTTCGTAGTCGATGAGCTCGACCGCGGTGAAGCAGTCGTGCACCTCCGCGACGTCGATGTCGGCGGGACCCACGCCCGCCATTGCGTACGCGGCCTTCGCGGCCTTCACCGTGGCCGGGAACGTGGTCATGTCGCGCTTGTGCGCGTGCATCACGCGGTCGAGGCCGAGGCCCACTCCGCGGATCCAGACGGGTCGGTCGCTGTAGTGGTCGACCACCTCTTCGGCGGCGAGGACGAGCGCAGCCGCGCCGTCACTCTGTGGCGTGCAGTCGTAGAGACCGAAGGGATCGGCGACGAGGGGCGCGTTGAGAGCCTGCTCCACCGTGATCTCCTGGTGCAGCTGCGCCTTCGGGTTGCTCACCCCGTGGTGGTGGTTCTTCACCGCGACCATCGCGAGGTGCTCGCGGGTCGCACCCGATTCGTGGAGGTAGCGCGCCGCGTGGAGCGCGAAGTTGCCGGGCGCGACGAGGCCGAGCGGGTAGTCCCAGGCCATGTCGCGCGTCATCGTCATCCAGTCCCAGAACGTGGTGCGGGCGGAGGTCTCGCGCACTTTGTCGGCGCCCATGACCAGCACCACGTCGAACGCGCCGCTCGCAATCCCGAAGACCGCGTTGCGAACCGCGTCGTTGCCGGTCGCGCACGCGTTCTCGATCCGCGTGATCGGGAGGTCGAGCAGCCCGCAGGAATCTGCGAGGATCCCGGACGCGAATCCGTCGCTCGTGGTGAGCTCGCCGAACCACGCAGCCTGGAAGTCGGCGCGGTCGAACCCCTTGTCGACGTGGGCCTCCGCCTCGCTGAGCGCCATCGGGAGCAATTCCTTGATGCCGAGGCCGAAGTGCTCGCCGAACGGCGTCATCCCGGCGCCGACGATCGCGACCCGTCTCATGGTCCGACCTCCTTGTTCGCGGTGTTCACGGTCGGGTCGTCGATCTCGTCGGGGAGGAAGGCGTAGCCGTAGTCGGGGACGCCGGAGCGAACCGCGACGAGCCGGAACACCAGCGTGCCGTGGTCGCCGATCCCGACGACGCCGGGCGGCGTGCCGGTCACCTGCACGAGGAGCCGCACTCCGGTCTCGCCGAGCTCGACGATCGCCAGGGAGTACGGGGTAGCGAGGCTGGGCACTGGCACCCGGATGGTCGTGGTCGTGTAGACCTCGCCGTGTCGCGGCAGCTCGACCGCCGAGGTCGGTTCCTCGCTGCCACACTCGAGGCACCGCAGTCGCGGCGGGTACGAGAGCGTGCCGCATGCCGGGCACCGGGCGGCTTCGAGGCGGAGCTTCGGGTCGAACGCCCGGTCGTAACCGGCGAGGGCGATCGCGATGTCCGGCCCATCGTGGTGCCGCAACTGGGGGAGTGGAGCCGCGCGCCGGGCGTCGAGGTGCACCGCGATGCCTCCGGCGCCGAGCTCGGCCACGCTCGCGCTGGCCTGCTCGAGCGCGAGCACGGTGCCGCCCGAGTCGGCCTCGGCCAGGGCTGCGATGGCGAAGAGGGGAGCGCTCGCTCCGCTGGTGGGAACCGATGGCGCTCCCGGACTCGTCAGCGCGGCGGCGTCGCGGGCGCCGAGACCGGTGACGGCGGCGACTCCGCCGGGCGCGCCGACCATTTCGATCGCTCTCGCCGAGCCGCGCACGCGCAGGAGCCGCGGGTCGTCGTAGTCGTGCACGACCCCGTCGAGGTCGCGCGTCCGCACCGGGAGGCTGCGCGCCAGCGTGGCCCCGGGCTCGAGCCGCGCGCCGCCCGGGCCGGTCAGGGCCCCGGCCGCGCCGGCGCCGTCCTCGGTGTCGACGCCGATGACCAGGGTGCCGTCCGCGGCCGCGGCGAGAGTCGCCAGGGGCGCGGGCCCGCCCCCCAGTTGTTCCACGACGTCGGTCGCCGCGGGGAGACCGAGGCCCGCGAGCAGCGCCGCGCCGTTGCCGCCGTCCACGAGCGGAGGGCGTCGGGTCACCATCACCACGCGCCGCACGTCGGCGGGGGCGATGCCACGCAGCGCACCTCGACCGGCGGCGACGGCGAGCGTGACCGCGTCCTCGTCCGGCCCGCAGACACGAGCCGCGTCGGTCCCCCAGCGCGGGAGGTAGGTGCCGATGGATCTCACGCTGCTCATCAGAGGCTCCCGATTCGGGGGACGGTACGGGTCGTGGCGAGCTCCCGGCCGATGCTCTCCTGCAACGAGCGCCAGTCGCCGAGGCACGCGTCGAGCAGGTAACCGCGGCGCAGGAAGCGGTGGAAGTCGTGCTCGAAGGTGAAGCCGATCGCGCCGTAGGTCTGCTGGCACTGGCGCGAGACCTCTTCGAAGCCGCGCCCCGCCAGCGCCTTGGCGGCGGTCGCGGTCCACGGCGAACCGTCGGCGAAGGCCTCGGCCACCACGACCGCGGCGCCGGTGAGCGCGGCACGCGCGTCGGCGAGCCGGTGCTGAACCGCTTGGAAGCTCCCGATCGCCCGGCCGTACTGCCGGCGGTCGCCTGCGTAGGCCACCGCGTCGCGCAACATGACCTCAGCGAGCCCGCACAGCTCCGCGCCGAGCGCGCGCCGGCCCAGCGCGCCCAACTCCTCCAGTACGAGCGCGGCGTCGACGGCGATGCTGCTCGTGGTCGTGGTGCCAACCAGTCGCGTCAGCCCGAGCGACGGATCCAGGCCGCCGATGGGGCGGCGCTCGAGCCCGCTCGTTGCGAAGGTCGTCAGCCGCAGTTCGTCACCCGCGCGCGCCGCCGCGTACAGACGCGTCGAGTCGTCGACGGGAGCCAACGTGACGATGTCGACGACCTGCTCGCCGTCAGCGGCCGCCAGCTCCGCCGGGAGCAGGTCGGGACCGAGCGCGAGCACCGCCGTGCGCAGCGAGGTGTCACCGACGAGTGACGTCAGGCGCGCCGCGAGCACGACGTCGAGCGCCGGGGCCGACGATCGCGACTCACCCTTCACCTCGAACAGGGTGCGAACCGCCGTTGCGTCGTCGTCCGCGACGACGTCGTCCCAACCGAGCTCGTCGAGCTGGCTGAGGAACGACGAAGCCTCCCCGCTGGTGAGGACGTGCCCGAGACTGGTCCGAAGGAGTTCCAGGGTCTGGTCGTCCATCACGCCTCCCGTGGAAGGCCGAGGAGCCGCTGCGCGACCAGCGTGCGCTGGATCTCCTGCGACCCGCCGTAGATCGGGGCCGCTCGGCTGTAGAGGAACTCGGAGCGCCACCATTCGCCGATCGCAGGATCGTCGTCGGTCTCGAGGAGCGGCGCGAGCAGCCGACGGGCGATGTCGAACACCTGCACCTCCGCGTCGACGAGCAGCAGCTTGTCGATCGAAGTCTCGGCCGCGATCTCTTCTTCTCGCGCGAGGCGGTGCACGGTGTTGCGCGTACGCACGCGCAGGGCGGTCGTGGCGAGGTACGCGCGGCCGATCGCCTCGGCCGACGGCGGGTGCGGACCGGGCGCGGCCAGGGCCTCCTCGAGCCGGCGGTGGAACTTGCCCTGTTGCTGCCACCCCCACGCGCCGCGTTCCCACTGGAGCATGTACATGGCAGTTGCCCAGCCGCCGCCCAGGGAGCCGATCAAGTGGTCGCCGTCGACGAGAGCATCGTCGAGGAAGATCTCGGCCAGGTGGTTGTGCCCGTCCTCGGTCCGGATCGGACGTACCTCGACGCCGGGCTGGTCGAGGTCGACCAGCACCATCGTGAGACCGCGGTGCCCGGGCTCGCCGCTGCGCGCGAGGAGCACCGACCGGTTCGCGAGGACGCCGAACGACGACCAGACCTTCTGGCCCGTGACCCGCCAGTCGTGGCCGTCGGGAACGAGTCGGGTCGTGAGACTCGCGAGGTCCGAGCCGGCATCCGGTTCGGAGAACCCCTGGCACCACACCTCGTCGCCGCGGAGCAGATCGGCGAAGTACCGATCGGCGAGATGGGGCGCATGCACGAGGAGGACCGGTGCGAGGATCTCGAGGGTGAGGTAACCCTCGGGCAGGGGGATGCCCGCGAGGGTGAGGGTCTCGAACATCGCGGCGCGGCACACCGGATCGCCACCGAGGCCGCCGACGCCTGTCGGCCACCCGACCCGCGACCAGCCTTCGTCGAACAGCAGCGCCTGGAGGCCGGCGAGGTGTTCGGCGGCGTCCTCGACGACGGCGTTCCGGTAGCCGCGGTATTCGGCGATGCGCGTGTCGGACGCCAGAAAGGTCGTGAAGGCCCGCGCATACTCCTGCGGTGACCACCGGTTGTCCGGGAAGACCAGTTGCACCACCTGCGGATCCTTTCCCTCTCGCCCCACCCGAACACTCGGGTCGCGTGGCGCGGCGTCGGCACCGGGTCGACGCACGGCGAACTTGACGCTATCGTCAAACGCGAACTTCGCCAATTCCGGTGCCATCGAGCGCCCGCCATCGAACCAGGGGGAACCGCAGTGGACTACGTCCCGCCGTCCGTGCTCCGCATCGAGTCCGACGGGCCCGTGCGCATCCTCACACTCAACAACCCAGACGAGCGCAACGCGTTCGTCGACGACCTGCATCACGCGATGACCGACGTCTGGGAGCACCTGGGCGACGATCCCGACGTGCGCGCCGTGGTGCTCACCGGCGAGGGCAAGGCGTTCAGCGCAGGAGGCAACGTCCCCGGCTTCATCCGCGACTACGACGACCCGGAGCACCGTCGGAAGTCGCTTCGGATGGCCCGTCGCCTGCTCGACAGCATGGTCGCGTTCCACAAGCCGCTGATCGCTGCGGTCAATGGTCCGGCCGTCGGCCTGGGGTGCAGTGTCGCCACGTCGTGCGACCTCGTACTGATCGCGGACTCGGCCTTCATGGCCGACACGCACGTGTCGATCGGGCTCGTGGCCGGTGACGGCGGCGCGGTCGCCTGGCCGCTGATGATGAGCATCCTCAAGGCGAAGGAGTACCTCTTCACCGGCGATCGCATCTCCGCCGAGCTGGCGGTGGAACTCGGCCTCGCGAACCGGGTCGTGCCGCGCGATCAACTCATGGACGAGGCGCTCGCGCTGGCGCACCGCATCGCGGCCCAGCCTCCTCAGGCGGTGCAGGAGACGAAGCGCGCGGTGAACCTCCACCTGCAACAGGCGATCCAGCTGGTCGCGCCTTTCGCGATGTCGGCGGAAGCCGAGTCGTTCGCGACCGAGGACATCAAGCGGACCATCGAGGGGTTCAAGAACAAGTCCTGAACCCCGGAAGCTCAGGACCCGAGTCCGGCCAATCCCTTCGGGAAGGTGCCGTAGAGCTTGCGTACCGCCGTGCCCAGTTCGTCGAGCGTGACCGCCTCGCCACCCTGCGACCGGTACGAGCCGTTCAGGTGGTAACCGTCGACTCGACTGACGGTCTCGCCGTCGATCCGCAGGATCGCGCCAGACAGCCAGCCCGACTGCTCGCTCACGAGCCACGCAACGACAGGTGACGCGTTCGCCGGATCGAGGCGATCCCAGCCGTCGGCGGGCGCGTCGTCGACGATGCCCGCGCTCTGCGTCATCCGGGTGGCTGCGATGGGCGAGATGGCGTTCGCGGTGACCCCGTAGCGCTCCATCTCCAGTGCGACGATCGTCGTCATGCCTGCGATGGCCGACTTCGCGGCGCCGTAGTTCGCCTGGCCGACATTGCCCCAGAGGCCTGCGCCCGAGGTCGTGTTGACGATCCGGCCCGACACGGTGCCGCCGGCCTTCGCGACGGCGCGCCAGTGCGCGCAGACGTGGCGGGTCACGACGAAGGTGCCCTTCACGTGCACCTGCAACACGTCGTCGAAGTCGGATTCGCTCATCGACGTGAGCATCTTGTCGCGGAGGAAGCCCGCGTTGTTGACGACGGCATCGAGATGCCCGTACCGGTCGACGATGCGGGTCACCAGCGACTCCATGCCGTCCCAGTCGGTGACGGAGGTGCCGTCGGGGCTTGCGGTACCGCCCAGCTCCTCGATCTCGGCGACGACCGATTCGGCGGGGGAGGGGCCCGGTTCGTCCTCGCCGCGCAGCGACACGCCGAGGTCGTTCACCACGACTGTCGCACCGGCACGCGCGAGCTCGAGCGCATGGGCCCGTCCGAGTCCTCGGCCGGCGCCGGTCACGAGTACCACTCTTCCGTCGAGCATGGGCATCTTCGACCTCCGTCGTCGCGGCGAGTCTACGTTTGAACTTGACATGTCCGTCAACTAGCCGGGATCATGGGCGGCCCGCTCGCTGCGCGGGTTGGAAGGAGTGTCGTGAAGGTCGCAGGTGCGGGCGTTGTCGTGACGGGAGGAGCATCAGGGCTCGGACACGGCGTCGTGCAGGTACTCGCCGAACGCGGCGCACGTGTCGTCGTGCTGGACCTCCCTGGCTCCGACGGCGCGGAGTTGGTGGACGCGATGGGCGGCGACCACTGGTTCGAGCCGTGCGACGTCACGATCGCGGCCGATGTGGCCGGCGCGGTGGAGCGGGCGCACGCGCATCTCGGGCGGATCGACTGCCTCGTGAACTGCGCCGGCATCCTGCGCGCTCGGCGCGTGCTTCGCGGCGACGGCTCCCTGCACGACCTCGAGCTGTTCCGACGACACCTCGACGTCAACGTCGTCGGTACGTTCGACGTGTTGCGGAACGTGGTCGCGTTCATGCGCGAGCAGAGCGCAGGGTGCGAGGGCGAGCGCGGTGTGGTCGTCAACGTGTCGTCGATCGCGGCGTTCGAGGGCCAGATCGGTCAGACGGCATACGCGGCGTCGAAGGGCGCCGTCGCCGCGATGACGCTGCCGCTCGCTCGCGAGCTGGGCGACGTGGGCGTGCGGGTGGTCTCGGTCGCGCCCGGCACGATGGACACGCCGATGCTGGGCACGCTCGACGACGAGCGACGTTCGGACTTCGCGGCCGCGAACGCCTTCCCGAAACGACTGGGCGCGCCGCGGGAGCTGGGTGCTCTTGTCGCCTCGGTCATGGAGCACGTCTTCTTGAACGGCGAGACGATTCGTTTCGACGCCGGGCTCCGGATGGCGCCCAGCTGAACGGCCGAATCGGCGGCCGCCGGCTCACTCCGCGTCGAGCACCGGCATCGCTCGCTGGTGCGGGGATGCTTCGTAGAACTGCTCGCACCACCGGCGCAGATCCGAGTAGGCCGCGCGGTCGGACAACGCGTACACCGGCTTCTGCACGAACGCCTGGTGGCGCCAGATGCGCGCATCCTGCTCGAAGAGCTCCTCGACGGTGCCGGCGAGCGCCGCAGTGTCGGGCGGGAGTTCCTCGCCGGAGGCGCCGTTCCTCGCGAAGTAGTAGCTGACGCGCAGGTGCGAGCGCTCCTCGTCGATCGGCGTGGCGGCGAGAACCAGTCGGTACCGAAAGGCCTTGCTGTCGAAGAAGGCGGCGGTCAGTCCGATGCCGTAGTTCCGCACGTGCACCTGCATGGCCGGTTGCCCGGTGCGCGGCGAGATGAAGTCGATCGTCGACCACCACTGCCGACCGTCGGAGCCGAACTCGCGCATCTGCGGAGTCTCGGCGGCGGTGTGCGTGAACCGGAAGTGCGCGCAGTCGGCCGAGTTCTCGAGCACGAGTTGCGGATGGATCTTCTCGTCGGGCTTGTCCACGATGCCGTGGGGCCAACATGGGAAGTAGTCGTCCTCGGTAGCCGGGAGGGCCGGGAAGTCGCGGAAGATATCGGGGATCGAGAAGTCGTCGCGTGGCGGGCCGCCGCCGGGATCGTGCCAGACGTACACGATGCCGTGGCGCTCCACGACCGGCCAGCTCCGGGCGCGTGCCCGGCTCGGCCGGTCCTGGTAGGGGATCGACCGGTTGGCACCGTCGCCGTCCCACTGCCACCCGTGGTACGGGCAGACGACGCACTCCTGCTCGACGCGGCTCTCGTAACCGAGGTGCGCGCCCATGTGGCGGCAGTACGCGTCGAGCACGTGGAGCTCGCCGGATTCGGTGCGGAACGCGACGAGCTCTTCGCCGAAGTAACGGAGCGGCGTCGCGGTCCCGACGGGGAACTCGGCGGACCAGCCGGCGTGGAACCAGCCGGTCGGCCGCATGCTCAGCCTGAGCGTCATGAACTTGACCTTATCGTCAAGTCGGGCGGAGCTCCAGCGCGCCGCGTTCGAGGACGCCCCGGTACTCGCCGCCCGCGCCTGATGCGGTCGTGCGGAAGGATGCGCCCGTTCGTCCGGGGTCCACGAAGATCTCGGTCCTGAGGGTCTCGCCGGGGAAGACGGGCGACGAGAATCGTGCGCCGAAGGCGGCGACTGCCCGGGGATCGCCGCCGGCGACGGTGTCGACGAGCGCGCGGCAGGCGAAACCGAGGGTGCACAGGCCGTGCAGGATCGGTCGGTCGAAGCCGGCGCGCGCGGCGCGGGCGGGGTCGGAGTGCAGCGAGTTCCGGTCGCCGGTGAGGCGATACAGCAGCGCTTGATCGGTGCGGGTCGACTGCTCGACCACGTGATCGGGCGCACCTTCCGGGGCGGGACCGCGCGCGGAGGGTCCCCGCTCCCCGCCGAACGCGCCTGCTCCCCGGAGCATCACCGAGGAGCTCGTGGTGAAGAGCGGCTCGTCGTCGTGGGCGTAGCCGGTCGTCTCAATGATCACGAGCGCGTGCGGGTCCTTGTCGTACACGGCGCGTACGGCGGTGGTCGTGCGCACGTTGCCCGCGTTGGGAAGCGGATGGTGCAACTCGACGCGTTCCTCGGCGTGGAGGGCGGTGGCGGGATCGATGTCGCCGAGTGTCGCGAGTACTTCGAGGAGCCGGCCGCGCAACGTGACCGCCAGGCTCGGCAGCGCGACCAACTCCACGCCCTCCGAGTTCTCCGTCGTGTAGCGCAGTTCGGTCGCGCCAACACCGAGCGCGTACAACATCGTCGCAGTCTCGTCCCAGGAGCGGACGACGGGGGGCAGTGGTTCGCCCACGCGGGAGAGGTCGAGCGTCATCGTTGCGGCTCCTCCAGTTCTGTGCGGTGTTCGGGCGCAGCGATCGCGGCGATGCGCCGCGCGCGCTCGTCGTCGTCGACGCGGCGGAGGTCGGCGACGCCGTGCTCGGTCACGATCACGTCGACATCGCAGCGTGGTGTCGAGACGGTGTCGACCCGCCGTACGATGTTCGAGCGTCCGCGATGCGAGGCGCGCAGCGCGATCACCGACAGGCCGCCGGGGGCACGTGCCGCAGCCGCGCAGAAGTCGGGATGCCCACCCATGCCGGCGACCAGGCGTCCACGGGTGCGCTCCACGTTCACCGCGCCGTCGAGTCCGACCTGCACGGCGGTGTTCAGCGCCACGAAGGCGCTGTGCGCGGCGATGAGAGCAGGGTCGTGCGTCTCGGCGATCGACGTGAGACGGGCACCCCCCGCTCGGCAGAGATCGGCGATCCTGTCCCCGCCCCACACGTACGCGCCGACCGCGGGTTCGCGGAGCAGCCCGCGAGCCGCAAGCTCGGCGACTCCGTCGGTGAGCAGCCCCGACCACACACCGACCGGGCGGTCGATGGCGCGGACGACCGCGTCGGCGACTGCTCCCGGGCCGAACTGCAGCGTGGCTGCAGGCGGCAGGAGGGACAGGACGTGTTCGGCGATCTGCCGGTCGGCGTCGATCGGTTCGCTGCGCGGGGGCGGCGCGGGAGGCCGGCGCGCGAGCACGGTGGCCGCGACCGCGAGCTCGATCGGCGGCGCGCCCAGATCGGCGCGCCGTCGTCGATCTCGACGACGACCCGGTCGGCCGCTGCCGACGAGCGGCGCCCACCCGACCGATCCCGTGTACGCGAGCCGTCGCCCCGCCGGACCGCGGGGACGACGACGACGGCGGGGCGCACCTGCTCGAGCAACCTGGTACGCCCGTCAACCTGGTCGGCAGGTAGGCCAGGCGTCCGTCGGCGACGGCCCCGGCGAGGGCGTAGCCGGCCATCACGGTCGACCCCGGAGCTCCCCGTCGAGCCAGGATCGTGAGTCGGGCAACCACCCGAGCAGGACGTCGCAGGCGGCGTCGAGAAGTCGCGCGGGTGGGAAGCCGCGCAGTCGGGGCCGTCCGCGTGCGCGATGACTCGGCGATCCATGGCGGAGAATCTTGACATCTTCGTCAAGTGTACGCAGGTCACGTGCCCGGCTCACGTGACCGCGGCGCTTGCCCCGCGGAGGAGCGACGAGGTCAGCGGCTCCAGGAGTCGATCACGGCTTGGATGATCCCGGCGAGCGTATGGACGACCTGCTCCTCGTCGAAGGGGAAGCCGTTCACGTGCCAGTAGGACCAGTACCGGTCCATCATCACGAGGAGGGCGAGGCCCTCCTGCGCCGCGTCGTCGGTCGTCGGTGGGGTCGCGCCGAGCCGCTCGAGGAGGTGGGCGAACCGGCGGCCAGAGACGAGTCTCGTCCGCATGCCCGCTACGGCGAGCTTCTCGTCATCGAAGGTGGCCTGCCCCCAGACGAGGACGAAGGCGCCGTGCTCGTCGAGGAAATCCAGGTAGATGCGGACGATCTCGGTGACGGGATCGTCGGCGTCCGAATCGACGACGGCCTCCATCGCCTCGATGGTCGTGTCGATCGCCGCCGCCGTGTGTCGTCCCAACTCGAGGAGGAGATCGCGCTTTGACGGGTAGTAGCTGTAGAATGACGCGCGCGAGACGCCGGCATCCTCGACGATGTCGTCGATCGTCGTCCCGTGGTACCCCTTCTGGAGGAACACGGCACGTGCGCTGTCCATGATCTTCCCGGAGGTGCGCAGCGCGCGGGGACCCATGCTCGGCGCGGGACTACGCGACGTGCCCTTGAGATCGAACGCGGTGCTGGCCTGCTTGCGAGCCCGGTTCGTCTTCGTGTTCGCCAACGTCCGCTCCGTTCACTGCTCGCTCGACGGTCCCCGCTGCGTCGCGAGCGAGCGCCGGTCGATCTCCGGACTCTACGCTGGCGGCGCGGTGTCGCCGTCGACCTCGGCTTGCGAGCCGAAGCTTCTTGACGAAGTCGTCAAGCGTCGTGCACCCTACTCGGATGAGCGACGCACCCTGGGAGACCATCCCGCAACTGGTCGACGACGCGGCGCGCCGGTTCCCTGAAGGGCTGGCCCTCGTCGACCACGACACGCGTTGGACCTTTGCGGATCTTGCGGCTCAGGTGCACACCGCCGCTCGCGCGCTGATCGCCAGCGGCGTCGAGCCGGGCGACCGCGTGTGCGTCTGGGCGCCGAACATCCCGGAGTGGGCCGTCGTCGCCCTCGCCATCCACTCGGTGGGCGGGGTGCTCGTCCCCGTGAACACGCGGTTCAAAGCCAAGGAAGCCGCGTACATCTTGAACCGCGCCAAGGCGCGGCGCGTCTTCACGGTGACGGGCTTCCTCGACACCGACTACGTGCAGTTGCTGCGTGACGAACCTGCGGTCGATGTCGACGAGATCGTGGTGTTGCGCGGCGACGTTCCCGAGGGCGCGGTGTCGCTCGGCGCGTTCCTCGATCGGGCCGACGAGATCGACGACGTCGTACGCGCCGAGCGCGCGGCCGCAGTCGGACCTCATGACGTCTGTCACGTGCTCTTCACATCGGGCACGACTGGCGCTCCCAAGGGCGTCGTGCTGGAACATGGCCAGATCTGTGCGGCATACCTGGTGTTCTCCGAGGTGGTCGACCTGCGAGAGGGCGACCGCTATCTCGTGGTGAATCCGTTCTTCCACTCGTTCGGCCTGCACGCGGGGATCCTGTGCTGCCTGATGGGCCGATCCTCGCTCATCGCCGTTCGATCCGTTGGCCACGATGCAACTCATCGCCGAGGAGAAGGTGACCGTCTTCCCGGGCCCTCCCACCGTGTACCAGGCGATGCTCAATCATCCCGACTACCCCAACTACGACCGAAGGCAGTCGAGATCCGCGATCCTCGGAGCTGCGGCGATCCCGGTGCCGGCGCGAAGCCGGCTTCGCCGTCGTCGGCGACGACGTGCTCCTGGAGCGCTCGACCGGCGGGCCAACCAGGTCGCCGCACCCGCACGTTGCGGGCGCGGCATCGGTCACGGGGACCGGGTGGTCGTGTGGAGCGCCACGAGCCTCGACACGCTCCGTTGTTCCCGTCACTCGCCCGGCTCGGCGCGGTGTTGCGCCCATCGAGGTCCTTCTCCGCGCCGACGAGGCGGCCGACATGCTCGTCACCGCAAGCCCGCGCTGCTGCTGGCCGGCTCGCCCGCCTCGACGACGCCGCGCATCGCCGCCGCGGCGGGCATCACCGCCATCTGCACCGCCGGGCTGGGGGTCGGCGAGGACGACCTCGCCGGTCCACGAACCTGCGCTACTTGAGACCGACCCCACGTGTTGTTCTTCACCAGCGGGAGCACGGGCCGACCGAAGGGAGTGGTGCTCTCGCACCGCGCCAACATGCTGCGCTCGTACCCCGGCGCGCTCGGCGTGACCCGTGGTCCGACGGTGTGCCCGTTCCCGCTGTTCCACATGGCGGGCTGGACCATCGGCCTGGGCGTGGCGCCGCTGAGCTGATCGTGTTCTGCGCCCGACCCGGCCGAGATCTGCTGGCGATCGAGCAGCACCATGCGTACCGGCTGCACTGCATCCCCGGCATCTGGCGGCGCATCCTCGAGCATCTCGGCTCGCCGGAGGGCGAGGAAACGACCTGGGACCGCTGCGGCTCGCGGAGTCGGCGACGTCGGCCACGCCGATCGAGCTGTTGCGGAGATCAAGGCCGCGATCCCGAGCGCCGAGATCGCATCTTCTACGGCTCCACCGAGGCGGGCACCGCGACCACCCTCGATCCCGTCGACGTGGAGCGCAAGCCGAGCAGCGTCGGCGTGCGGGCCACTCGCCGAGATCCAGCTCACCGAGGCCGGCGAGATCTGCTGTCGCGGGCCGATGCTCTTCGACGGCTACTTCGAGAACCCCGAGGCGACGGCCGAGGCCTGCTCGTCGACGGCTGGTACCACTCGGGCGACCTCGTCGACCTCGGCGACGAGGGCTACGTGTACGTGGTGGGGCGTGCCGCGGCGTGATCCGCACCGGTGGAGTCGGTCCTGCCGAGGTGGGCTTCCGCGCTCGCCGGGCACCCAGCGCCGACGTCGCCGTGGTCGGTCTGCCCGACGAGCAATGGGGCGAGATCGTCGCGGTGGTGGTGCTGCGACGCGGGGCCGAGCGCCGTCGGTCGACGACCTGCGCGCCCACGTGGGGGACAGGCTCGCCCGCTTCAAGCAGCCCCGGCGTGGCCGTCGAGCGAGATCCCCGCACCGCCGCCGCAAGCAGGTCAGCGCCGCCTCCTGGTCGAGCAACTCGCCCCCTGGCTCCCTGGCTCCGAACCGGCGTCAATTCGGACGGATATTCCGTCGTCATTGACGCCGGTTCGTTCAACACAAGGAAAACGTGTTTGAGCGGGGAGAACGAGCGTTCCTGAACTCCGGGCATGGAACGGGAACTGCTGATGTCGGGCATCGGCGGCCGAAGTGCAGCTCGCGACCACGGTGGTGGCGAAGGCAGCCGAGGCCGTCAGGTGCAGCTCTTCGGGAGCTACGGCGGCATGATGCGCGGCGGCAGCACCAGGACGAACCTGCGTGCTCGCCGACGACTCCATCGCCGCGCCGCCCACGGTGGGGCGCGTGGTCGGCGATCCTCATGCACCACGAGTACTCGAGCCCACCCGCTCAAGTTGCGGGCGAGGAGCATCGTGTTCGTGAACTCGTCGGTGTACGAGGAAACGGGTGCGGCCGCGCTCGACAACGACACGTGGACGGTGGTCGACGTACCGGCGATGGACCTCGCGGTCGACCTCGGCAACGTGCTCGTGGGGTCGATGGTGATCACCGGCGCGTACGCGCGGTACACGGGACTCGTGCCGATCGACGCGCTCACGGCCGCGGTCGCCGACGCGCTGCCGCCGTACCGTGTGAAGCACATCGAGCTCAACCAGACCGCACTGCGCGCCGGCTGGGACCACATGGGCGCGCAGCACGTCGACGCGTGGTCGTCGGCGTCGTCTCAGGAGGCAACGGTATGAGTGTGCTCACCCGTGGCACCGTCGTCATCGACGTCGAGGCGTGCAAGGGATGTGACCTCTGCATCGACGCGTGCAAGCCCGGCGTGCTGGTGATGACGCAGCACGAGGTGAACTCGCGGGGCTACCGCTACCCGCTGCTGCTCGCGGGTTGCACCGCGTGCAAGGCGTGCTCGCAGATCTGCCCCGACTTCGTGTTCCAGGTGTACCGCTACGACGAGCCCATCGAGATCGAGGTGCCCTGATGGCCGCTGAACTGGCGAGGCCGGAATTGATGGAGGGCTCGGAGGCGATCGCGGCGGCGATGGTGGCGGCGGGCTGCCGCTTCTTCGCCGGCTACCCGATGACGCCGTTCACCGAGGTGCTCGAGCACATGGCGAAGCGTCTGCCGCCGGTCGGCGGGGTGTGCATCAACGCCGAGAGCGAGCTCGAGGCGGTGGGCATGGCGTGGGGCGCGTGTGCCACCGGCACTCCCGCGGCGACCGGCTCCACCGGCCAGGGTCTCGCGCTCATGCAGGAGTCGTTCGCCGAGCTGTCGTACGGCCGGGTGCCGCTGGTGCTGCTCAACATGGCGCGGGCCCAAGGTGACTACTTCCAGGCCACCCGCGGTGGCGGCCACGGCGACTACCGCCACGTGGTGCTCGCACCGGCCGACGCCAACGAGGCGGTCGAGCTCGTGCAGTTGGCGTTCCACCTCGCGTTCCTGTGGCGCAACCCGGTGTTGGTGATGGGCGACTACTACCTCGCGCACACGATGCAGTCGGTCACCGTGGAGAAGCTCGACTTCGGCCCGCTGCCGCCCGCCGACTGGGCGCTCGACGGGTCGAGCGGCGGCACCGGCAAGGCGAAGTTGCTGTCGTCGCTGAGCCAGACGAAGCGGCGCGACATGGCGGGGTACGACCTCGGCCAGGTCTACGTGGAGCACGCGCTGCGCATCGCCGAGATGCTGTCGGCGATCGAGCCGCGTGCCGAGGTGGGCCACACCGACGACGCCGACGTCGTGGTCGTCGCGTACGGCACGCCGGGTCGCTACGTGCGCGCCGCGGTCGAGAGCCTGCGCGCCGAGGGCGAGAAGGTGGGCTACGTGCGGCCGGTCACGCTGCTCCCGTTCCCCGACGCCGCCGTGCGCGCCGCCGCCGCGGGGGCGAAGTGCGTGGCGGTGTACGAGGTCAACACCGGCCAGATGTACGACGACGTGCGCCTGGCCCTGCTCGGCAGTGTGCCCACCGTGTTCATCGGTGGGCCGAGCTACGACGAGTCGGGCTTCGGCATCGCCCCCGATCTGGAGGTGCACAAGATGAAGGACCGGATCCGTGGCCTGCTGGGCCGCGTGAACGGCAACCCGGTGGAGGTCTCGCGATGACGCAGCTGCACGAGGTCGAGGGCCACCTGACCATCCCCACCACGACGGCGCCGACGATCCCCGCGAAGCTCGTCGACGACTTCACCCCCACCCTCATCGACTTCGGCGACCACCACCTGTGCCCGGGGTGCGGCGAACCGATCGCCATGCGCTCCGCGCTCGAGGTGGTGGAGGAGCTCGGCCTCACCACGAAGACCATCGTGGTGTTCGGCATCGGGTGCTACACGGCCTACTCGAACAACCTCGACGTCGAGGTGCTGCAGGCGCTGCACGGCCGCGCGCCGTCGCTCGCCACCGGCGTGAAGCGGGCCAAGCCCGACACGTTCGTGTTCACCGTGCAGGGCGACGGCGACATGGTGAACGAGGGGCTGCAGGAGGTGCTGCACACCGCCGCGCGCGGCGAGAACGTCACGTGCATCCTGCTCAACAACGGTGTGTTCGGCGAGACCGGCGGTCACGTCACCGCCACCACCGTGCTGGGGCAGCGCACCAAGAACACGCTCGACGGCCGCCAGGCCGAGCGTGACGGCTACCCGATCCTCATCTCGAACCTCATCGCGCAGCTCGAGGGTGCGGCGTTCGTCGCGCGCGGCGCGGTGAACAACGCCGGCAACGTGGCGCGCACCAAGAAGATGATCCAGCGGGCGTTCGAGACCCAGGTGGCGCGCCAAGGTTTCTCGTTCGTGGAGATCCTGACCATGTGCCCGACCGGGTGGTTCATCGAGACGACCGAGGCGCCCGGGTACCTGCAGGAGAACCTGTCGCCGGTGCACGCGCCGGGGATCCTCGTCGACAGGCTCGCCGAGGCAGACTGACCACATGACCAACCCGATCGTCGTCGACGTCGGCGACCAGTTCCGCCCCTTCGTCGAGCGGTTCCTGCCCGAGGGCGAGTCGCTCGTCGCGGCCGACGACGTGCTCGCCGCCGGCGGCACCGCGGAGGTGCTCGTCACCTTCCTCCGCGAGCAGCAGCGGGAGCGCTCGGCCGCGCTCATCGGCGATGACACCCGCTGGGTGCACATCCTCAGCACCGGCGTCGACAACACCGCGCTCGACCTCGTGCCCGACGGTGTGACCGTCACCTGCTCGCGGGGCGCGAGCGCGGAGGCGATCTCCGAGTGGTGCCTGGCGATGATGCTCGCCCACGCGAAGCGCCTGCCCGGCACCTGGCTCACCGAACCCACCGAGCAGTGGAACTTCGCGCAGTTGGCCTCGCTCGACGGCGCCACCGTGGGCCTCCTCGGTGTCGGGTCGATCTCCACCTGGGTTGCCCGTCGGCTCGCCGGGTTCGACACCCGCATCCTCGGCTACCGCCGCCGTGCCCTCCCGGCCGCCGACCCGCGCATCGAGATCGTCACCTCACTGTCCGACGTGCTCGCGCAGTCGGACCACCTGGTGGTCGCCGCCGCGGCCACGCCCGCCACGCGCCACATCCTCGACGCCGACGCGTTCGCGCAGGTGAAGCCCGGCCTGCACCTGGTCAACGTGGCGCGCGGTTCCCTCGTCGACCAGGACGCGCTGCGCGCCGCACTCGACGACGGCCGCGTCGCCCGCGCATCGCTGGACGTCGTCGACCCCGAACCGCTCCCCGCGGGCCACTGGCTCTACGCGCACCCGCAGGTCGACGTGAGCGCGCACGTGTCGTGGAGCGCGCCGATCACCATGCATCGGATCATCGAGGGCTTCACGGCCAACGTGCCGCGCCACCGCGCCGGCGAACCCCTCGAAGGCGTCGTCGACCTCGAAGCCGGCTACTGACCGAACTTGCGTCGCTGCTCCCGGGTATATCGGGAATTCTGACGCAAGTTCGGGTCAGCCGGCGGTGATGCCGTTGTCGCAGCTGAGGATCGCGCCGTGGAAGCTCTTGCCCTCGTCGGACGCGATCAGCGCGAACAGCGAGGCGATCTCGTCGGCGGTGCCCATCGGACGGAAGCCGGTGTAGCGGGCCATCAGGTCGAAGTCGACGTCGGACGGGATCTGGAAGTTGTTGCTCAGCGCGGTGTTGGTGCCGCCGGGCGCGATCGCGTTGATGCGGATCGGCTCCTTCACGTACTCCATGGCGAGCGACTTCGTCATCTGGACGATCGCGCCCTTCGTCATGCAGTAGGTGACGGTGTAGGCCTGGCCCATCAGCCCGGCGTTCGACGCGATGTTCACGATGTTGCCGTGCGACTCGAGCAGGTGCGGGATGGCGGCCTGCGAGAAGAAGTAGGGGGCGTCCTGGTTGACCGCCACGAGCAGCCGGTACGCCGACTCCTCGACCTCGTGGAAGTGCTCGGCCCGGGCGATGCCGGCCACGTTGCCGAGCACGTCGAGCTTTCCGAAGGTGTCGACGGCGGCGGCGACGGCGGCGAAGCACTCGTCGCGGCGGGTGACGTCGCCGGTGCGGGTGGCCACGGTGCCCCCCGCGTCGGCCGCGAGCTTGGCCGTCTCGTCGAGGGTGGCGGCGTTGAGGTCGTGGGCGAACACCTGGGCGCCCTCGGAGGCGAGCCGGAGCGTGACCGCCCGGCCGATGCCCGAACCGGCGCCCGTGACCAGTGCCACCTTGCCGTCAAACCGCTGCTCTGCCATCCGAGGTTCCCCCTGAAGTCGTGGACCGGCGTACCGTACTGCCTCGTCGCAGACTGGGGGAGAGCGACTGATGGACACACTGCAGGACAAGGTCGTGGTCGTCACCGGCGGCGCGAGCGGGATCGGCCTGGCGTTCGCCCGGGCGGTCGCCGATCTCGGCGGGCACCCGGTGGTCGCCGACATCGACACCGCTGCGCTCGAACGGGTGGCGCCGACCCTGCCCGAGGGGACGCTCGTGGTGCCGACCGACGTGTCGGACCTCGCGTCGGTGGAGGCGCTGCGCGACGCCGCGCTCGACCGGTACGGGCGCGTCGACGTGGTGTTCAACAACGCCGGCGTGTCGACGTTCAACCTCCTGAGCGACACCACCATCGACGACTGGCGGTGGGTGCTCGGGGTCGACCTCTGGGGCGTGATCCACGGCGTGCACACGTTCCTCCCGGTGATCAAGGCACAGGGCACGCCCGCGCACATCGTGAGCACCGCGTCGGTTGCCGGCATCCTGAGCGGCGTCGCCGTCATCGGGCCCTACGCGGTGGCGAAGGTGGGCGTCGTCTCCCTGTCGGAGACGTTGCGCCAGGAGGTCGCGATCGAGGGCCTGCCCATCGGGGTGTCGGTGCTGTGCCCGAGCGCGACCGACACCGCCATGATGGAGGCCGAGCGCAACCGGCCGGCGGGCATGGACCCCGAACAGCGCACCGAGCTCGCCGAGGCGTGGCGCGCGGGGATCGGTGCGCAGATGACGAGCGAAGTGGGCAAGTCGCCCGAGGAGGTCGCCGCGCAGGTCGTCGACGCCATCCTCCACGACCGCTTCTGGATCATCACCCACTCGGACCTGACGCCCGCGTTCGAGGCCCGCTTCGCCGAGATCATGAGCAACGCACCCAGAGAAGATGCAGAGGGAGAGGACGCGCAATGACCGGGCCCCTGGCCGGAGTGACGATCATCGAGCTCGCCGGCCTCGGCGCGCTCCCGTTCGGCACCTACAAGCTCGCCGACATGGGCGCCGACGTGATCCGCGTGAACCGCGCGAGCGAGGTGCCGGCGGAGAAGCCCACCGCCGAGCACCGCGTGTCGGAGTTCGACCGGGGCCGGCGCTCGATCGCGGTCGACCTCAAGTCGGCCGAGGGCGTCGAGGTGGTGCTGCGCCTCGCCGAGAAGGCCGACGCCCTGCTCGAGTCGTTCCGCCCCGGCGTGGCCGAGCGCCTCGGGGTGGGCCCCGACGACGCGCTCGCCCGCAACCCGAAGCTCGTCTACGGCCGCATGACCGGGTGGGGCCAGGACGGCCCGCTCGCGCACAGTGCGGCCCACTCGCTCAACTACGAGTCGCTCACCGGCGCGATCGGCTCGATCGGCCCCACGGGCGGCCCGCCGATCCCGCTGCTCCAGGTGCTCGGCGACTTCGCCGGTGGCGGTCTGCACCTCGCGTTCGGCGTGGTGTGCGCGCTGTTCGAGGCACAGCGGTCCGGGAAGGGCCAGGTGGTCGACGCCGCGATGGTCGACGGCGTCGCGTCGATCTACAGCGTGTTCTACGGCATGGCGAAGTCGGGTTTCCACACCGACGACATCGGCACCAACCTGTTCGACGGCGGTTCGCCCTTCTACAACGTGTACGAGACCGCCGACGGCAAGTACGTCACCCTCGCGCCGATCGAGGCGCACTTCTACGCGCAGCTGCTCGAGCAGCTCGGCCTCGACCCCGACGACCTCGGTCCGCAGTACGACCAGAGCCGGTGGCCCGCGGCGAAGGAGAAGATCGCGGCGGTGGTGCGCACCAAGACGCGCGCCGAGTGGGACGCGCAGCTCGGCGGCACCGACGTGTGCTTCGCCCCGGTGTACCGCTTCGGCGAGGCGCACGAGCACCCGCACAACCAGGCCCGCAACCTCTTCGTGCCCGCGGCCGACGGCAGCCTGCAGGTGGCGCCCGCGCCGCGCTTCAGCCGCACCGTCGCCGAGCCGGGGGAGGCCTACCTGTACCCGGGCGTCGACACCGACACCGTGCTCGACGAGTTCGGCTTCGGCGCCGACGAGATCGCGGGGCTGCGCGCCTCGGGCGCCATCGCCTAGAACAGTCACGATGACGACTCCGACGACGGGCTTGCAGCCCCCCGCAGTCACCAGCACCACGCTCGGCGACCTCTTCGGCGAGATCGCGGCCCGCGAGCCCGATGCGTTGTCGTACGTCGAGGGCGACGAGCGCATGACGTACGCCGACTGGGTGGCGCGGGCCGACTCGCTCGCCGCCGAGCTGCGCGCCCGCGGTGTGCAGCCCGGTGACGTGCTCGGGGTGATGCTGCCGTCGTCTATCGACTACGCGGTCGTGTACGCCGCGGGCGCGCGCCTCGGTGCGGTCGTGACCGGCATCAACACCCGGCTCGGGCCCACCGAGATCACCGCCATCCTCGGGCGCTGCGAGCCGGTCGCGCTGGTGCACGAGGTCGACGGCGACCCGATCCCGCAGGCGCACCGTCCCGCGGTGCTGATGACCTGCACGGAGATGAAGGCGGCCGCGGCTGCGGGCACGCCGTCACCGACCGTCCCGTGCGGCAGCCCGACGACCCGGTGTGCATCGTGTGGACGAGTGGCACCACCGGCATCCCCAGGGTGCGTGGTTCGACCACCGCGAGTTGCAGGCGGGCGCCCGGCTCAGCGGCATCCTCTCCGCCTACCACGACGTGCGGCTCGCGGTGCCGTTCGCGCACTCGGGCTACATGAGCAAGCTGTGGACCAGGTCGAGTACGTCATCAACTGCATCCTGATGCCGGTGCCGTGGACGCCGGAGAAGATGCTCGAGCTCATGATCGAGGAGCGGGTCACCGGCGGTCAGGCGTGCCCACCCAGTGGACCAAGTTCGTGGAGCTGCCCGGCCTCGCCGACGCCGACCTCTCGTCGCTGCGCCTCTGCAGCACCGGCAGCGCCGGTCACCCCGGAGTTGGCGGAGAAGCTGCGCGCCCGCCTCGGCGTGCCGGTGGTGCGCTACGCGCGCACCGAGTCGGTCACCGTCACCGGCACGCTGCCCGACGACCCGCCCGAGGTGCTCCTGCACACGGTCGGCCGGCCCGGGCCCGGCGTGGAGCTCAAGCTCGTCGACGAGGAGGGCAACGAGGTGCCCCGGGGCGACACCGGGATCGTCACCCTGCGCTCGCCCGTCGGCATGCGCGGCTACTGGAACGACCCGGAACGCACCGCGGAGACTCGCACCGACGACGGTTGGATCACCACCAGCGACCTCGGCATGCTGCGGGACGACGGCAACCTCGTGCTGCAGGGGCGCAGCAGCGAGATGTACATCCGCGGTGGCTACAACGTGTACCCGCTCGAGGTGGAGCGCGTGCTCGAGGACCACCCGCGCGTCGCCCGGGCCGCGGTCGTGGGCATGCCCGCGCCCGTGATCGGCGAGGTCGGCGTCGCGTTCGTGGAGGCCACCGATCCCGCGAACCCGCCCACGCAGGACGAGCTGCGCGCGTTCGCGAAGGAGCGCATGGCCGACTACAAGGCGCCCGACCACGTGGTCGTCGTCGACGCGCTGCCGCTCACGCCGGTGCTCAAGATCGACAAGCGCGCGTTGAAGGAGCTGGCGGCGAACACGGAGCTCACGCGCTCGTGAGCGACGACGTCGAAGCAGCCGTCGTGATGACGCCGGGGCGGCTCGAGGCGTTCAGCGACGGCGTGCTCGCCATCCTCATCACGATCATGGTGCTGGAGCTGAAAGTGCCGCACTCGGCGTCGCTCCACGCGCTGCGCCCACTGCTGCCGGTGTTCCTGTCCTACGTGTTGAGCTTCGCGTACATCGGCATCTACTGGAACAACCACCACCACCTGCTGAAGCGCACGAGCACGGTCACCGGCGGGATCCTGTGGGCGAACCTCGTCCTGCTGTTCTGGCTGTCGCTGTTCCCGTTCGCCACCGCGTGGATGGGCGAGAACGACTTCGCGACCACGCCGGTCTCGATCTACGGCGTCGTCGCGCTGTGCGCGGGCATGTCGTACTACGTGCTGTCGCAGGTGATCGTGCGGCACGAGGGGCCCGACTCCGCGATCGCCCTTGCGCTCGAGCGCGACTGGAAGGGCAAGGCGTCGCTGGTGCTCTACGCGGCCGCGATCGGGCTCGCGTTCGTGAACCGTTGGATCGCGGTCGCGCTGTACGCCCTGGTCGCGGTGATGTGGATCGTGCCCGACCGGCGGCTCGAGCGCTTCGCCTCTTGACCGGCGCCGGCTAACGGTCGAGCGTGGTCCCGCCCGCTTCGCGGGCACGCGCCAGTGCCTTGGCCTTCGTGCGCCGGAGCGCGGCGCGGTCGCCCTGCGCCACCCGCTCGGCCAGCGCGAGCGCTGCGGTCAGCACCTCGCCCGGTGGCACCACCGCCGACACCAGGCCGTACCGCAGCGCCTCGTCCGCGTCGAGGACGCGACCGGTCATGGACAGGTCGCGCGCGAGCGCGCCACCGACGAGGTCGTGGAGTGGTCCGTAGACCACGTCGCCGACCGTGTACTCGGGATGCGCGAATCGCGTGGTGGTGGCGGCGACGCGCAGGTCACACAGCACCGCGAGGTCGAATCCGCCGGCGATCGCCGGCCCGTTCACCGCGGCGATGGTCACCAGCGGGAACGACGCCACTGCGTCGTGGTAGGCGTCGCTCGACGCCCAGAGCCGCTGGCCGAAGATGGGGTCGGCGGCTGCCTGGTCGAACTCGCCGAGGTCGAACCCGGCGCAGAAGACGGCACCGGCGCCCGTGAGCACCAGCGCGACGAGATCGGGGTCGCCGGCGAGGGAGGCCAGCCTGTCCGTGATCTCGTCGCGCAGGGCGACCGAGAGGGCATTGCGGCGCTCGGGCCGGTCGAGGGTCAGCACCGCGACGGCGGGGGACACTCGGTCGAGACGGGTGAGCGGCACGACCAGATTCTGACAGGCCGATTGGCTCAGCGGGCGCGGCCGCGGTGCCGCACGTTCGGCGCAGCTGCCGGGGCGACGTGGGCGGCGAAGGCCACGTCGCGCACCCGGGCGCGGTGGTGGCGGAGGTGGTCGAGGCGGGTGCCGGTGGCCGCCCGCAGGTGGAGCTCGGATACCGGTTCGGCGACGGGGATGATCGTCATGGCGGGCCTCCCTCACGCTGACCCCGGCCCTGTCCCGGAGTCCTTGTGAAAATAATCACAAAGTCGGGGAGGGTGGTCCAGGGACCAAGGTCCCGATTTCCTGTTGTAATCCTTGCGTCAGCAAGATGGCGCGCAGGGTTAGGAGTCGGATAGACGTTGCGGCCATGACGTCGCTTCGCCCCGACCTGGAGCCCCGGCCGTTCCCGCCGGACCCCGAGATCCAACTCCCCGAACGCCTGTCGTACCGGGTGAAGAACAAGGTCCTCGGGCCGCCGCTCCCCACTGACGCGCTCGAGCACGAGCGGCTCGGTATCCCGACTGCGCTCGCGGTGTTCTCGTCCGACTGCATCTCGTCGTCGGCGTACGCCACCGAGGAGATCCTGCGCGTCCTCTTCGTCGCCGTCGGCCTGGCCGCGTTCTCGCTGGTGGTCGGCGTGACCATCGCGATGCTGGTGGTGCTGTTCTTCCTGATCCTCAGCTACCGCGAGACGATCAAGGAGTACCCGACCGCCGGTGGCGCGTACACGGTGACTCGAGACAATTTCGGCATCCTGCCCGCGCAGGTCGCCGGTGTGTCACTCCTCACCGACTACATCCTCACCGTCGCGGTGTCGACTGCGGCCGGTACCGCCGCCCTGATCTCCGCGGTGCCCGACCTCAGCCCGTACGCGGTGCCGATCGCGCTCTTCTTCATCGCACTGATCGCGTTCGGGAACCTGAAGGGCGTCCGCGAGTCGGGCAAGGTGTTCGCCGTCCCCACGTACTTCTTCATCGCGATCATGGGATTGATGCTCGTTGTCGGCATCTACAAGTACGGCGCCGGCACCCTCGGGACGGTCGCCCCGGCCAAGGGCATGCTGGAGCCGGAGCACGAGGGGAGCGCGGCGCAGGGGATCTTCTACGGTGCCAGCATCGCGGTGATGCTGCACGCCTTCGCGGTGAGCGGCACCGCGGTCACCGGCGTGGAGGCGATCTCCAACGGCGTGTCCGCATTCCGCAAGCCCGAGTGGTTGAACGCCCGTCGCACCCTCGTGATCATGGGGTGCGTGCTCGGCACGCTCTTCCTCGGCCTGTCGTTCCTGTCGTCGAAGGCTCACCCGGTGCCCTTCGAGTCGGGCTACCCCACGGTGATCTCGCAGGTGGGCAAGCAGGTGTTCGGCGACACCGGCGGTGGTGCGATCCTCTTCTACGCGCTGCAGGTGGGTACGATGCTGATCCTGGTGCTCGCGGCGAACACCTCGTTCGCCGACTTCCCGCGGCTCGCGTCGTTCCAGGCGGGCGACAGTTTCATGCCCCGCCAGCTCACCAAGCGCGGCCATCGCCTGGTGTTCTCCAACGGCATCATCTTCCTGTCGATCAGCGCCGCTGTGCTGATCCTCGCCACCGGCGCAAAAGTCGAACGATTGATCCCCCTCTACGCGATCGGCGTGTTCACGTCGTTCACGTTGTCGCAGGCCGGGATGGCGCGCCACCACAAGCGCAAGCGGGAACCGGGCTGGCGCAAGGGCCTCTTCGTCAACGGGTTCGGCGCGTTCCTGTCGTTCGTGGTGTTGTGCATCTTCATCCGCTTCAAGTTCATGGAGGGCGCGTGGGTCATCATCCTGCTCGTCCCGCTGTTCGTGTTGTTGCTCATGCGGCTGAACAAGCAGTACACGAACGAGGCGCGTGAGCTCGAGCACGAAGCCCAGGCCGCGTGTGAGGCGCCGATCCTGCGCCGCCACGTGGTGCTGGTGTTCATCGACCGCATCGACCAGAGCACGGCGCGCGCCATCCAGTACGCGCGTGCGCTGATGCCCAACGAGATGCGCGCGGTGCACATCGCGGTCGACCGGATCGCGGCCGACGGGTTGGCGAAGGAGTGGACGCGCCTCGGGCTCGCCCGGGTGCCGCTCGAGGTCGTCGACTGCCCCGACCGGCGACTCACGCGCTCCGCCCTCGACGTCGTCGCGCGGGAGGTGAGCGACGGCAACACCGAGGTGTCGGTCCTCATGCCGCACCGCGTCTACAAGCGGTTCTGGCACCGCCTGCTGCACGACCGCACCGCCGACGAGATCGCCGGTGTGGTGGGGGAACTCCCGCATGTGAACGTCACGATGGTGCCGTTCATCTTCGGGGGCGGCGCGCCCATCCTCACCGACGTGCTCGCGCAGGCCGGCGTGATCGGTGGCGCGCCGCGGGGCGAGACCGTCGCGGAACCCGGCCAGGGCCTGCCCCAATGAGGGAGCTGTCGTGAGTGCGTGCTCGCCCATCGCCGAGGTGCGGTGGCGGGAGATCGCGCGCGTGCGCGGCCGGGTGCAATCGATGCGTATCCACCCGGTGCACGGGGTCACCACGTTGGAGTGCGTGGTGGCCGACGAGACCGGCGGCCTCTACGCGGTGTTCCCGAAGCGGCGCGCCGTCGACGGCGTGGGTCTCGGCCGTGAGCTGGAGCTCGAGGGCATCGTCGAGTCGCACCGCGGCCACCTGGCCATGGTCGACCCGCTCGTCGTCACCGACGCTCTACCGTGATGCCGCTCTTCTCGAAGTCCCACGTGGTGGGCGTGACGCCCTCTTCCCGCAGCTCGCGCTTCATGATCTTGCCGAGCGGCGTGCGGGGGAGCTCGTCGCGGATCTCGACGTAGCGGGGCAGCGCGAAGTAGGGGACCATGTCGATCGACCACACGAAGATCTCCTCCGCGGTGACGGTCTCGCCCTCGCGGAGCTCGAGCGACACCTTGATGTCGTCCTCGAGCTGCTCGCTCGGCACCGCGTGCACCGCGACGTCGCGCACCGCGGGGTGCTTCGCGTAGACGACCTCGAGCTCGTAGCTCGACACGTTCTCGCCGCGGCGGCGCATGTAGTCGGCCTTGCGGTCGAGGAAGTAGAGGTAGCCGTCCTCGTCGATCTTGCCGTAGTCGCCCGAGTGGAACCACAGGTTGCGGTACATCTCGAGCGTGGCCTCGGGGCGGCCCCAGTAGCCGTCGAACATCACGTTGGCCTTCTTCGGCCGGCCGACGATCTCGCCGCGTGTGTTCGGCGGGAGCTCGTTGTCCTCGTCGTCGAAGATGCGGATGTCCCAGAACTCGTCGTTGACGACGCCGGCCGCGTTGTCCTTGTTCTTCGTGCCCGGTGGCAGCCACGACCACAGCGACGCCTCGGTGGTGCCGAAGCCGCCGTCGAACGGCTTGATACCCCAGCGCTCGACGGTCTTCTCCCACACCGCCGGCGGCATCGGGACGCCCGAGATGAAGCGCAGGGTGGTGTTGGCCTCGGGCAGCCCGGAGTCGGGGGCCTCGGGCTTCACCGGGTCGTTGACCAGCAGCGTGACCATGCTGCCGAGCGTGCTCGCGTGGGTGGCACCCACTCGGTTGATCTCGGGCCAGAAGTTCGACACCGAGAACTTCTTGTAGATGGCGCCCCGCCCGCCGCACAGCAGTGTGCCGGTGAGCATCACGCTCACCGCGTTGAAGTGGAACAGCGGCATCGGCGTCCACACGACGTCGTCGGCGGTGCGCTCCCACATGTGCGCGATCTGCCACGCGAGGGTGACCGCGTAGTTGTGGTTGATCGCGCACGCCTTCGACAGGCCGGTGGTGCCGCCGGTGTAGATGAAGATGTCGAGGTCGGTGGGGTCGGTGGGTCGGCCGAGCGGGGTGGCGTCGGACGTGCGGGCGTCGGACCACGAGTGCCAGTTGGTGCCGGGCGTGGACTCGCCGTCGCCGTCGACGACGATGACGTGCTCGAGCGAGTCGATCTGGTCGGCGACGAACACCGCGCGCTCGGCGAGCGAGCCGTCGACGATCAGCACCTTCGAGCCGGAATCGGCGAGCTGGTGGCGCAGGTACTCGCCCTTGTACGCGGTGTTGATCGGCACGCCGACCGCCGACGCGCGGTTCGCCGCGAACAGCGACACCACCGCCTCGCTCGAATTCTCGGTGAGGGTGGCGACGCGGTCGCCGCGCGCCACCCCGAACCCGGCGAGCGTGTTGGCGACGCGGTCGGCCTCGGCGATCAACGACGCGGCCGTCCACTTGTCGCCGTTGACGTCGAACAGCTCGCCGTCGGGATCGGACGCGAGGCGCTCCTCGATCAGGCGGGCGACGGTGTACTCGTCGCGGTTGCTCCAGATCGGCGCCACCATGGATTCAGAACCCCCGGAAGTTCGAGTCGCGGCGCTCCATGAACGACGCCACGCCCTCCTTGCTGTCCTCGGTGTAGCCGTTGAGCTCGACCCACATCGCCTCTTCCTCGGCGATGGTGGCGCGGTCGACGTCGGTCGACCGGTTGATCAGGCGCTTGTTGATCATGTGCGCTCGGGTGGGGCCGGCGGCGATGCGCCCGGCGAGGTCGTCGACCGTGGCCTGGACCTCGTCGGCGGGCACGAGCCGGGTGACCAGGCCGATCTCGTAGGCGCGCGCCGCAGTGATGTCCTCGGCGAGGAAGACAAGCTCCTTGGCCTTCTGCAGACCGACGAGGCGGGGGAGCAGCCAGGTGCCCATGCCGTCGGCGGCGAGGCCGCGGCGGGCGAACACCTCGATGAACTTGGCCTGCTCGCCCGCGACCACGAGGTCGCACGCGAACGCGAGGTGCGCACCGATGCCGGCCGCCGTGCCCTCCACCTGCGCGATCACCGGCTTCTCGCAGTCGATGATCAGGTTCATCAGCCGGATGGCGTTGCGCAGCATCATCCGGCGGTGGTCACCGACGATCTTGTCGGGCGCACCCTCGGGCTTGGGCGGCGGGGCGGCCGAGCCCGCGCGCAGGTCGGCGCCGGTGCAGAAGAACTTGCCACTGGCCTTGAGCACGACGCAGCGCACGAACGGGTCCTCGTCGGCACGCACGAACGCGTCGGCGATCGCGGCGCGGTTCTCCATGGTGAGCGAGTTCGCGGCCTCCGGCCGGTTCATCGTGATGGTGAGGACGCCGTTGTCGGCGAGCTCGACCAGGATCTCTTCGTTCGCTTCGCTCACGGGGACTCCCAGTAGACGTGGTGCGGTTGGCCGGACCTGTCTAGTCGCTCAGTCTTGCCAGTCGTCGGTGCGGTCGGAGCGGTCGGGCTGGCGGCCGAGGCGCATGGGGGAGAGAGGCGCCTCCACCATCGCGAACCGTTCCACCGAGGCGTCCTTGTCACGCAGGTACCGCTGCCACTTGGTGAGCGCGCCGTTCCCCGAGCTGCCCTTGAAGTGCCAGGCGTTCTCGTAGTCGGCCCACGCCTGCCAGGTGGGGAAGGCGTAGATCAGGGTGACCTCGGAGTCGTCGCGCATCGCGGTGCGGTAGGCGCCGGTGACCTCGATGCCGAACGTCGCGAACGCGGGCACGGCGATGTCCTGCACCGCGGAGAGGAAGTCGACCGCGGTCCAGGCTTCCACCTCGATGGTCTCGTGGACGTACGCCTCGCCCTTCACGCCCTGCTCGACGTTCTGCGTCACGGTGCGGCACCACGGCGCCGGGAGCATGAGGCGGTCGAAGCCGCCCCGGCGGAAGTTGGCGGCCTCGGCCCACCACTTGGCGAGCTTCGGGTCCTGCTGCGTGGCGGTGCCGGTCTCGAACGAGAACGACTTGGCGATCCCGTCGAAGCCGTCGAGCTCCCACAGGTTCACGGTCTCGGGCCAGCGCCCGGTGGACCCCACCGTGCCCCAGAGTCCCGCGCACAACTGGTTGCGCTCCTCCATGCCGACGGGGTTCCAGTTCGCCGTCATGTGGTGCATGTACTTGGCGCGGTTCTGCCCGATGATCTCGATGTACTCGTGCAGATAGATCTTCTGATTGCCAGTGGCGCCGCTCATGGTGGCGCATCGTATATTGCATGAGATCCGGAGTTCCGAGGGATGTCCGTCCCCTTTGCTCCGGTGCCCTGCCGTCCTCCGGGGAGTGGGATGTCCGAGAAGCCTGACACCAGCGGTCAGATCACCGACGAGGGGATCGAGCGCCTCCGGGCCCGCATCGGGGTGCCGGTGCCGTGGACCCGCCGCCCGCAGTACTTCCAGCCCAACCGCGACGCCTTCCGCAACGTGGCCGAGTGCTTCGGCGACGACAACCCCCTCTGGTGCGACCCCGACTACGCCGCCGACACGGTGTGGGGTGGCCTCATCGCCCCGCCGTCGCTGGTGGGCGGCGACTCGCTCATCGGCGAGGACGAGGTCACGAGCGTCCCGGCCGACAAGAAGGACCTCATGAAGGGCGACCCGCTCCGGGGCGTCCACGCCTTCTTCTCTGCCAGCCTGCGCGAGTGGTGGGCACCCCTCCGGCCCGACCAGCGCATCTGGCGCCGGAACGCCCTCGTGGCCGTGCTCGACAAGCCGAGCGAGTTCGCCGAGCGGGCGGTGCACGAGTGGGACGCCAGCGTGTTCCGCACCGACGACGGCACGCTGCTCTCCGGCCAGTACCGCCTGATGATCCGCACCGAGCGGCGCAAGGCGCGCGAGAAGAAGAAGAACCTCGCGATCGAGCCGCAGGTGTGGACCGACGAGGAGCTCGACCGGATCACCGAGCAGTACAACTCCGAGAAGCCCCGCGGCGCCGAGCCCCGCTTCTGGGAGGACGTGGAGGAGGGCGACCCTGTCGGCCCCATGGTGAAGGGCCCGATGCTCGTCACCGACATGGTGTGCTGGCACACCGGCATGGGCATGGGCCTCTACGACGTGAAGCCGCTGCGCCTCGGCAACCGCAACCGCCAGCGCGTGCCGCGCTTCTACCTGCGCGACGACCTCAACATCCCCGACGTGCAGCAGCGCGTGCACTGGGACACCGAGTGGGCCCGCCGGGCGGGCAACCCCACCACCTACGACTACGGCCGGATGCGCGAGACGTGGCTCACCCACCTCTGCACCGACTGGATGGGTGACGACGCCTGGCTCTGGAAGCTGGAGTGCGAGTACCGCAGCTTCAACTACGTGGGCGACGCGCAGTGGCTCACCGGCACCGTGGTGCGCAAGTACCTCGCCGAGGGCGACCGGCCCGCGGTCGACCTCGAGATCGAGGCGCGCAACCAGCGCGGCGTCGTCACCTCGCCGGGCACCGCCACCGTCCTGCTGCCGTCGCGCGAGCGCGGCGCGGTGCGCCTGCCCGACCCGCCCGGCAACGCGACCGACCTGGAATCCGCCCTCACCGCGATCAGCGAGGCATTCGGCCGACGATGACGAACGAGCAACTGACCGACGCCGACGGCCGTCTGCTGGTCGGCCCCGACACGCCCGCCGACGAGGTCGTCGCCAAGGTGAAGGCCTGGACCGAGGAGTACGTGCCGGTCGCGTGGCGTGAAGCGGCCGACCGCGGCGGCAACGCCGCGATCCGCGAGGTGCGGTCGCGTGACGACTACGAGGCCTGGTACCCGGTGTTCGGGCGCTCGGGCCTCGTGGCACCCACATGGGCCCCGGAGTACGGCGGCCTCGGGCTCGAGCCCGCGGTGGCGCGCCTGTGCGATGCCGAGTTGTCGAAGTACAACCTCGGCCGCCTCAACCCGCTCGGCCTCAACAACGCGGCCGCCGCGATCATCGCCTACGGCACCGAGGAGCAGAAGCGGCGCTTCCTCCCGCCGATCGTGAGGAACGAGGAGGTGTGGTGCCAGCTCTTCAGTGAGCCCGGCGCCGGCTCCGACATCGCGTCGCTGTCCACCCGTGCCGTGCGCGACGGCGACGAGTGGATCCTCGACGGCCAGAAGGTGTGGACCACCTGGGGCTTCGCCGCGCACTACGGGGTCGCCATCGCCCGCACCGATCCCGACGTGCCCAAGCGCAGGGGCATCACCTACTTCCTCGTCGACATGA
>JAXLRL010000013.1:0-104640 GCA_046331125.1 Acidimicrobiia bacterium | reverse complement strand
CCGACGACAGGTACTTCCACCCGGCGTCGGGGAGCAGCACCACGATGGTGCCGCGCTCCATGGTGGCGGCCATCTTGGCCGCCCCGGCGGCCGCGGCCCCCGACGACACGCCGGCGAACACACCGCAGTCCTGGAGGAGCCGGCGCAGCCACTCGATGGACTCGCGCGGCCGCACGATGAACTTCCGGTCGAGGACCTCGGGGTCGAAGATCGGCGGCACGAAGCCGTCGTCGAGCGAACGCAGACCCTGCACCAGCTCGCCGGCGGGCGGCTCCACCGCGACGATCTTGACCTCGGGGTTCTGCTCCTTGAGGTAGCGACCGACGCCCATCAACGTGCCGCTCGTGCCGAGACCGGCGACGAAGCAGTCGATCTCGGGGCAGTCGCGCCAGATCTCGGGTCCGGTGCCCTCGTAGTGCGCGAGCGGGTTCGCCGGGTTGCCGTACTGGAACAGCATCACCTGCGACGGGTCCTCGGCCGCGAGCTTCTCCGACAGGCGGATGGCGCCGTTGGACCCCTCCTCCGCCGGGGAGTCGACGATCTCGACACCGAAGATGTCGAGCAGTTGGCGACGCTCGACCGACACGTTCTCCGGCATCACGATCCGGAGCTTGTAGCCGCGCAGCTTGGCCACCAACGCGAGGCCGATGCCGGTGTTGCCCGACGACGGCTCGAGGATGGTGTCGCCCGGCTGCAGGAGGCCCTGCTCCTCCGCCAGCTGCACCATGCGGAGCGCGATGCGGTCCTTCGCGGAGCCGCCCGGGTTCTGGCCCTCGAGCTTGGCGAAGATGCGGACGTCGGGGTTGGGCGACAGCTGGTGCACGCCCACGAGGGGCGTGTTGCCGATCAGCCCGAGGACGTCGTCGTGGCGCATTCGTGGAGGACCCGGCCCGGCCGGGGTCAGCCTCCCGCGACCGCGGGGAGGATGGAGAGCTCGTCGCCGTCGGACACCTTGGTGTCGAGCTGCTCGAGGTACCGGATGTCGTCGTCGTTGCGGTACACGTTCACGAACTTGTGCAGGCCGCCGTTCTCGTCGATCAGGTTGCCGGCCATGCCCGGGTACTTCGCGACGAGGTCGGTGAACACCTCACCCACGGTCGCGCCCTCGGCGGTGACGGACGAGGCGCCATCGGCGTGGGCGCGCAGCAGGGTGGGGAGACGGACTTCGACGGCCATGGCGTCACTCTACAAGTCCGACCCCGGCAGTCGACATTCCCGGGACGGCCGGGAAAGACAGGGGTGACGGCCCGGCGAGGACCGGATCAGCCCACCTGCACGGCGCACTCGTGGATCGCGCCGTCGCGGATGAAGTACCCGCGGAGCACCGGCTCGCCCGTCTTCAGGCTCACGATCACGTAGCACCACGTGGGGTCGACGGCCTGGCGCACGTCGGTGGCCGAGGGGTACGCGTCGGTGTGGGTGTGGGAGTGCCACACCCCGATCACGTCGAGGCCCCGGTCGTCGGCGTCGCGCATGGCCGCGAGGAGGTCCTTCGAGTCGACCGTGTAGGTGCGGGCCGAGGCGTCGGCGTTGCGGCACGGGTACACCTCGCCGACCTCACCGGTGGGCTTGCCGTCCTCGAACGGCCCGGCCAGCAGCCCGCACGCCTCCTCGGGGAACCCGTCGAAGCAGTGCGCGAGGACGATGTCGTACTGCGCGTGCGTGAGACGCAGCGTGGGGGTGGCGAGGGGCTCGGGCACGGGGAGAACCTAGCGCCCGGCCCCGCCGCTCCGGGCCGTCACGATCCACACGCCCGACGGCAGGTCGACACCGTCGGGGCCTTCGTAGGCGGCCAGCACCTCCCGCAACGACGCGAGGGCCGCGGCGCGGGTGTCGTCGTCGGCGTCCTGCAACGCCGCCGAGACGACGCCCACCGAGGCGGCGAACGCGCACGCCTCGTCGAGCGGGCCGAGCGCGAACGGGAGGTCGAGCGCCTCCAGCGCGACGTCCCTCCACCCGGCCTGGGCCAGCACCGACTCGATGTGGCCCGCGGAGGCGAGGCCCAGCATCCCGGCGACGTCCTCGGGCGGCGCAGGCAGCTGGCGACCGCCCGCCACCGCGCCCCGCAGCACCTGCAGCCACGGGTTCTCGACGTAGCGCCGCCACGACACGAACGCGAGGCGACCGTCGGGACGCGTGGCCGCGGCGAAGTTGGCGAACGCGGCCACCGGGTCGTCGAAGAACATCACGCCGAACTTGCTCAGCACCACGTCGAAGCGCGCCGCCCCGAGCGGCTCGACCTGCGCGTCGGCCTCCAGGAACTCGACGTTGCCGAGGCCCTCGGCCTGCGCGTGCTCGCGGGCGCGGGCGAGCATGGGCCCGGAGATGTCGAGGCCGACGGCGCTCCCCTCGGGACCGACCGCGCGCGCGACCGCCAGCGTGGTGGCCCCGGTGCCGCAGCCGACGTCGAGCACGGTCTCCCCCGCGCCGACGGCCGCCGCCGCGAGCACGGCCTCCCGGTGGGCCCGTGCCGCCGACGCGTGCTGCTCCTCCCGTTCGAGCCAGCCGACCGACTGGGCGCCGTTCCACGCCTCGGCCTGCGCCACGTTCACGATGTCGGCGGATCGTTCGCTCATGCCCCCGAAGATACGGGACCGGGGCACGCGCCCCCACCCGGTACCGTGCTCGCCGTGAGCAAGAAGGCCGGCGGCGCGAAGAAGGACAGCCGACGTGGCGACCAGGTGGTCATCACGAACCGGCGCGCGCGCCACGACTACTTCGTGCTCGAGTCGTGGGAGTGCGGCATCGTGCTCGCCGGCGCCGAGGTGAAGTCGATCCGCGACGGTCGTGCGAACCTCCAGGACTCCTACGCGCGCGTGGAGGACCACGAGGTCTGGCTGCACGGCATGCACGTGTCGCCCTACGCCTACTCGCGCGGCGACCTCGACCCGGTGCGCAAGCGCAAGCTGCTCCTGCACCACAAGGAGATCGTCGAGATCGAGCGCGGCACCGCGGAGAAGGGCGTCACGCTGGTGCCGATGCGCGTGTACTTCAAGGACGGCCGCGCCAAGGTCGAGCTCGCGATGGCGCGAGGCAAGAAGGCCTACGACAAGCGCCAGACCCTCGCCGAGCGCGACGCCAAGCGCGAGACCGACCGGGCGATGAAGGGCCTGCGCGACTGAACTCGGGCCCGCCCGCGGGCTTGACGCTAGGCGCGGTGGCGGACGAGTCGCTTCGAGTTCGCCGCCAGGATCGGGCTCGCCACCGCCAACGCGAGCACGTAGATGCCCACGAAGGGCACGAGCCGCTCGTCGAGCCCGGCCTCCACTGCGAGCGTCGCGAGGATCAGCGCGAACTCGCCGCGCGCCAGCACGGAGCACGCGATGTTCACCGCGCCCTGGCGGTCGAGCCCGTTGATGCGCGCCGCGGCGAAGCCGGCGACGAACGCGAGCACCGTCGACATCACGATGGCGATCAGCGCCGGCGCCCACACCTTGCCGAAGTCGCCCGGATCGATGGCAAGCCCGAAGGCGAAGAAGAAGATCGCACCGAACGCGTCGCGCAGCGGGAGCACGAGCTTCTCCACCCGCTTCGCCGCCACCGTGCCCGCGATCACCACACCGGCCATGAACGCGCCGATCGCGTCGGACACGCCGAGCTGCGCCGCGATGCCCGCGATCAGGAGCACGAAGCCCACGAACATCACGACGAGCAGCTCGTCGTCGGCACTCCCGATGACGCGGCTCACCAACCCGGTGCCGAAGCGCGCGACCAGGAACAGCACCACGAGGAACGCGAACCCGCCGAGGAAGAGAAGCACCGCTTCGCCCGCGGAGTCGGCGTCGCCGAGGATGGGCGACAGCGCGGCGAGGTACAGCGCGAGGAAGAGGTCCTCGATCACGATGATCCCGAGGATGAGCTTCGTCTCCGGGTTGTCGAGGCGATGGAGCTCGATCAGCAGCTTGGTGACGATCGCCGACGACGAGATGCCGGTGATCCCGGCGATCACCAGCGCCTCCTCGGCGCCCCACCCGATCGCGAAGCCGAGCGCCAGCCCGCACCCGATGTTGAGGCCGAGGTAGATCGCGGCGGTGGCGACGAGCTTGCGCCCGCCGCTCGCGATGTCGTCGAGCGAGAACTCGAGCCCGAGGTAGAAGAGCAGGAAGATCAACCCGAACGCGGCGAGGAGCTCGAGGTCCTCCGGGTGCTCGAAGAGCACCGGTCCCGGCGTGTTCGGGCCGGCGAGCATTCCCGCGGCCATGAAGACGGGGATGGTGGGCAACCCGACGCGGCGCGCGACGCGGGCGAGCAGTCCCGCCAGCAGGAAGGCGGCACCCAGCACCACCAGTTCACGGCCCATCGCTCATTTTCGCCGATGGCCGCCCGAACCGGTGACCCCGTTCCGTCGCGCACGCCGCACTTGTCCGAGCCGTACGATTTCGGCCGTGAACCGCCGCGCCATCGGCCTGACGCTCTACATCGTGTGGGCGGCCCTGGCCGTCTTCCTCGCGGTGGTGTTCGCGGCCGCCCACGAGACCGTGCTCGCCCTGGGCTGGGTCGTCGTGGCGATGCTCGTCGTCGCGTCGCTGGCCCGCATGCGCACGAAGCGCAAGGGGCCCTGGGCCCAGCACTGAGCCCAGCTCCTCGTCACCGGCGGGGAGAACCCGCTGTCAACCGTGTCCCGCCCACCGGTACGATGGAGGGGTCGCGCCTACCGACACGCACCGGTGCGGCACTTGACATGGGGGTGCGTGGCTTCGATTTCGAGGATCGAGGTGGGGGAAGCGAGCCGACGTTGTCGAATCGTCGTGAAAAAGTCGGCACAACCAATACATGCTGAGGACAACCTCACCCTCGCTGCCTAGTACCAACTAGACGGCGCGTCCCTCCCGACCCAGCCACTCGGTCGGAACCGGGGCGCCATTCAGAGTGGCTCACCGCACGGACATGGTCCCCAGGGCCGTGCGGAACATCGAACTGGGGCTGGGGCCGCCGTCATCCGCCGGTGAGAGCGGCGGCCCGAGACTCATCACCGGCTGCGCTCGGAGAAGTCCCACTGACATATCGGAAGACGCGGGTTCGACTCCCGCCACCTCCACCAGCCACCTCCACCGCTCGAGACGCGGTCGACGCGGGTTCGAACCGCCCTGACGACCTCCAAGAGCGCTTCCGCCTGCGGGAGCGTTGTTGGAGGTGCAGCACGCACCCCTGCCCCTCGCAGCAACCGACCGGAACCCGCGTTAGCGTCGAGTCGATCATCCCCGGCAGGGAGTCGGCCATGGAACGCGGACGCAGGGTCGCCGCCATCGAGGCACTGCTCGATCACGTCGAGCACCAGACGACCGCCAGCGCCCCCTCCGCCATCGAGGTCGACGCGGCGCGCTACACCGACCCGGCCCGCCTCGAGCGCGAGCGCGACGTGCTGTTCCGGCGGACGCCGCACGTCGTCGGCCTCTCGGCCGACCTGCCCGGTCCGTCGACCTGGCGCACGTTCGACCTCGCGGGTCTCCCCGTGCTCCTCACGCGTGACGCCGACGGCGAGGTGCACGCGTTCCTGAACGCGTGCCGCCACCGCGGCATGGAGGTCGCGGCCGGCTGCGGCGAGGACGCCCGCCTCGCGTGCCCGTACCACGCGTGGACCTACGACCTCAGCGGCAAGCTCGTCGGCGTGCCCGAGCGCCACGCGCTCGCCGGGTGCGCTCGAGGAGCGTTCGCCCTCGTTGCCCGTCGCCGAACGACACGGTCTGATCGTGGTGCACCCCGATCCGAGGGCACCGCCGACGTCGACGCTTCCTCGGCCCCCCGCACCGGAAGTCGCGACGTGGACCTCGACCGGTTGCACCACGTCGACACCATCGTCCAGGACATGGCCTACAACTGGAAGATGGCGGTCGACGCGGCGTCGGAGGGCTACCATGTCCGCTTCCTCCACCAGAACACGCTCGGGGCGCGACGGTGCCGCCGTCGTTGCACGAGGCTCCGAGCGCAACTACTGGCTGACCCTTCCTCAGCAGCGCGGCGAAGGCCTGGGACCAGATCCCCGAGTCCGACGACGAGCTCTTCGACGCCCTCACGTTCACCACCTACCTCTTCCCGAGCTCGGTCGTCGTGTACGGCAAGAGCTCCGTTGCGTACCAACGGGCCGACCCCGGCCCGGTGCCGGGCACGTGCCGCCTCACGCTGGCCGTCTACTCGTGGCACTCCCCCGACGACGCGGAGGCGTGGAAGCGGGCGGAGGGCATGGCCGGTCTGTTGTGGCGCATCCTGAACGACGAGGACTGCTGGGCCCAGACCCGCATCCAGCGCAGCCTCGACAGCGGGCTGGTGCCCACTGTCGTGTTCGGCGCCAACGAACCCGCGTTGCACACCCTGCACTCGAACTGGGACGCCGCGATCACCGCGACCTGACGTCACCACGCGATGCGGGCGGGCCCGGAGGCCCGCCCGCAGGCGCGTCGCTGACGTCGGGGCAGAGCGTCAGCAGCTCTCAGCCGGTGTAGCTCGGCATGACGTTCATCGGGGCGGGAGCCGTCGGCGTCGGCGTGGGCTCCGTCACCTGCAGCGGGATCGTGTTCACGATCACCTGGAACGGGTTGGTCTGGCTGCCTGGCTCGCTGACCGCGAACACCTGCAGCAGCTGGCCGGCGGTGACCGGCGGCCCGGGAGGTTTGAGAGCACTGGCGCCGTCGTGCCTGCTATGACCACTGCGAAGTCGTACGACCTGGCCGGCACGTCGGCGGCCGCCGACGCACCCGGCGCCAGGCCGGAGAGATCGGGACCGCCGTTCACCAGGATGTCGACGGCCGGGGCGTTGGCCGCGTGGTACACCTGCACCTGGCCCTTGCCGGCCTCGATCGAGGCGACGTCGTTGCTGATGATGTTGATCACCGGCGAGCCATCGTTGAGGCCGGCGATCGCCGACACGTTCGCACTCGCGGGCACGTTCACAATCTTGCCTGGTGATCAGCGGCACCGGTGCACGAGGATGCGTTGTATGCTCACCGTGAGGCTGTACGTACCGGCGGGCACCGGCACGGTGGCGACTCCACCGAACGACACGTTCGTCGCGAGCGGCAGCGAGCCGTTGGCACACACGTCGACCGCGCCGACGCTCGGGATGCCGTGCACGATGGTGACCGAAGCGTCACCGGCCGCCGCGGGGGCGACATCGCTCCGTGCGACGAAGATCGCCGCGCCCAGGGCGACGACGAGCGCGATCGCCGCGGTTCCTCGCAGGGTTCTCGACATTTCGGAGACCTCCAGAGCTCAGGGGAACGAGCGGTTGCTCGAGCTTGGGGTGGGCCGCGCTGATGGGCGCGCGGATGCAGCCGTTCCGAGATGACGAAGTCAGGTCGCGGCTGGAGCGAGCGGCGCCTGCCACGGGTGGTCAGGGCGAGCGGCCGGGCACGGGCTGATGCGGGCGAGCCCGCAGACGGTCGCGGACGCACCGAACGTGCCGTCGAAGTCGCGACGAGGCAGTTTGGCCGCCCTCGTGCACCATCACGTGATGCTGCCTTCGACATAGGAGCACGAGGTTGTGCAGATCGGTGGGGCCGCCCTCCTCCCACGGGACGAGGTGGTGCACGTCACACCAGCGGGCGGGCGCATCGCACCCCGGGTACCGAGAAAAGCTGGTCGCGCACGACGATCGCACGCCGCTGCGCCATCGACGGATTCCGGCGCCAGCGCTCCTCGAAGTCGAACGGCACCTGTCCCCGCCCAGAACGTGATCCAGCCGACGCGCGCTTTCGCTGGGGCGAGTCGGCGGATGGTGTCGAGCGGCACCGAGCCGAAGCCGGCGAGATCGCAGCGGTGATCGTCGAGTGCGGGCGCACTGATGCCCCGCAGGCTGTCGACCGTGAACACCAGTTCCACCGTGGGCACGGCCCGCCGCGCCCCGGGTTCGTCGCCCGCGGTGTCGCGCCCCGACGCCCGGGCGTCGAGGAAGAAGCGGGCCAGCTTCACCAGGCCCTCGCCGCGCCCCTTCGCCAACGACCGCGGCGCGTCGGGACCGTGCTGCGGGTCGGGCGGCTCGAGCAGGTCGAGCGCGTTGGTGAGCGCGGTGGCCCCCTCGGGATCGAGGAAGCCGGAGAGCACACTGCCCAACGGCGTGGGTGACACGTGCAGGCCGATGCGCTCGAAGCCCTTGCCCGGGTCGTCGGTGCCGAGTTCGTCGTCGGCGAGATGGCGCCAGGTGCGCAAAGCCGTCGTGAGGTCGCGCAGGCTCAACCGCTGCGCGATCTCGAGCAGCACCTGCTCGTCGCGCACGTAGAGCTCCTCGCGGCCCTTCGCGACCTCGGCGAGCAGCTCCACCTTCGCGGTGGTGATCAGGCCGTCCGCCAACGCGTCGGCAGTGGCGTCGAACTGCTGCACATGACGCGCATTGCGCACCTGCCGTGATGCCGCGGGCGAGTTCACCGGCGTGTTGTCGGTGAGCCAGGCGCGCGGCGACAGGTAACCGTCGGCTCCCCACCCGCCCGCGGCATCCCACTGGCCGGTGACGCGCAACATCTCGGCATCGAGCAGTTCGCGCGCCGCCGCTATCGACGACATGCGATTGCCCAACGCGGCCGTCGACCAGCCGCACCGATCCTCCGCCGCGAGCTTCTCGGCGCCTTCGACGATCAGGTCGACAGGATCAGCGGTGAACATGCACCCATCGAATCATGGGGGTGTGACAGTTATCGTCCCAATTCGATGGTTCTGCGGCACACCGGGACGCGACACTTGTGGGCAATGAATCGAGATGTGCGCAGGCAGCTGGAACCCTCTCCCACCGACGCGCCCGACGGGTTCGCCGGCGCGCTGACCGGCGTGTACAGCGACTTCGACCTGAACGCGCTGCGCGACGAGTGGGCCGAGCGTTCGCCGAGCGAAGTTGAGACTCAGCTGAGGGCGTAGCCCTCGTAGTCGCGGGACGCGACCTCGTTGCACTTCTCCATGTACTGCACGAGGCCACCCGCGTACGCGAGGAACACGCGGGGCTTGCCCTCGATGTTGGCGCCGATGTACCAGGAGTTGCACGAGTCGGCCATGAACATCGTGTCCTTGGCGACGTCGGCCACGTGTTCGCACCACGCCTCCTGCGCGGCGGGCTCCACCGCGGCGCGAGTGATGCCGCCCTTCACGAGGTAGAGCAGGAAGTCGCTGATCCAGCCCACCTGCAGCTCGATCTGCGGCGGGTAGTTCGCGAGCACCGCGGGGCTGCTCGGGCCCACACACATGAACATGTTCGGGTAGCCCTCGACGCTGATGCCGAGGTAGGTCCGCGGCCCGTGCTCCCAGTCGTCGCGCATGAGGTGGTCGCCCTCGCCGCGCACGTCGATGCGGGTGAGCGCGCCGGTCATCGCGTCGAAACCGGTCGCGAGCACGAGCACGTCGAGCTCGGTGAAGCCGTGTTCGGTACGGATGCCGGTGGGCGTCACCTCGAGCACCGGGTCCTTGCGCAGGTCGACCAGCGTCACGTTGTCGCGGTTGAAGGTCTCGAAGTAGCCGGCGTCGAGCACCGGCCGCTTGCAGCCGATCGGGTAGTCCTTCGGACTGAGCGAGTCGGCGGTCTCGGGGTCGTGCACCGTGCGCCGCACCATCTCGTTGAAGAGGTCGACAGCCATGGCGTTGGCGTCGAGGTCGGTGGCGGTGTCGGCCCAGATGCGCGCCGCGGAGAACCCGTGCTCCTGCAGCGCGGCCTCGCGCTCCTCAGGCGTGCTCTCCTTGATCTTCCGGTCGTCGATGGGCGTCGCGAAGATCGTGGCGCCCGACGTGCCCGCGGCCGCGGCGTAGGAGTTGTACTGGAGGTCGCGTAGCTCGCGGTAGTTCGCCTTCACCTTGGCCTGCTCCGCATCGGTGAGCGGCTTGTTCTGCGACGGCCAGGTGAACATGGCGGTGCGCTGGAACACGGTGAGGTGTTCGGCCACCTTCGCGAGCTCGGGGATCGACTGCACGCCTGACGACCCGGTGCCGACGATGCCGATGCGCTTGCCCTCGAGCTCCACGCCCTCCTCGGGCCAGAGGCTCGTCTGCACGATCACGCCCGCGAACGAGTCGATGCCCGGCCAGTCGGGACGGTGCGGCACCGACAGACCACCGGTCGCCATGATCGCGAAGCGCGACCGCAACCGCTCCCCCGTCTCCGTGTCGAACACCCACGTGTCGGTCGCCTCGTCCCACGTGGCCGCGGTGATGCCGCACGAGAGCCGGATGTCGCGGCGCAGGTCGTAGCGGTCGGCCACGTGGTTGAGGTAGGCCTCGATCTCGCCCTGCGTGGCGAAGTGCTCGGTCCACACCCACTCCTGTTCGAGCTCCGGGTCGAAGCCGAACGAGTACTCCATGCTGGGCACGTCGCAGCGCGCGCCGGGGTACCGGTTCCAGTACCAGGTGCCACCGACGGCCGGCGCCTTCTCGAGCACGATCACCTGCAGGCCCCGCTCGCGCAGCACCTTCAGCGCATAGAGACCCGACATCCCCGCACCGACGACGATGACATCGGCGTCGAGGGCGGGCGCGACAGGAACACTGGTTTCCGACATGGGGTGAAGGCTGCACGAGCCCGCCGCCCCGGAACAGGGACTTCAGTCCCGTCAGAAGTTGGGCATCACCTTGTTCGCGAAGAGCTCCAGGCTCTCCCAGCCGAGCTCGGGCGGGATGCCGCCCATGAGCGGGTGGAGGGCGATCGCGCCGTAGGTACGGCCCAACTCCACGCACTCCTCGGGCGTGACGACCTGCCACATCCCCGAGGCCCGGAGGTTCTCGACGGTCGTCTCCCCGGTGTGGTGGGCGACGTTGTCGTGGTCGCCGGTCTGCCAGGTCGCGTAGGAGCCGGCGTCGTACACCGCGTACTCCCCGATCTGCGCCCAGGTGCGGTCGGGGTCCTCCGACACCATCGTGAAGAGCGGACCGGCGGGCGCCATGAACATGCCCTGGTAGCCCTCGGCCTCGCAGGCCTCGCGGTACACGTCACCGATGGCCGGATCGGTCGACATGGTGAAGAACGGCAGCCGCAGCCGGGCCGCGCGCTTGGCCGACACCGGCACCGAGCCGCCGGCCCACAGCAGCATCTCGGTGGGCGACGTGGGCTTCGGCGTGACCACGATCGTGCGGCCCCGCCACTCGAACGGCTCGCCGGTGAACGCCTGCTTGAGCACGATCATGTACTCCTCGGCGAGCTTGCCACGCTGCCTGCGGTCGACGCCGGCCATCTCGAATTCCTCGACCTTGTAGCCGAGGCCCGCGACGATGCCGAAGCGCCCGCCGCTCACGAGGTCGAGCGTCGCGATCGACTCGGCGAGGCGCACCGGGTCGTGCAACGTGATGAGCAGCGCGTTCACCGTGACCCGCACGTTCTTCGTCGCGCCGAGGATCGCGCCCGCGAGCGCGACCGGCGACGAGATGAAGTCGACGCCGTGGTGTTCGGAGACCGTCACCGCGACCGCGCCATGCTCGTCGGCCCAGCGCGACATCGCGATGCTCTCGGAGTACAGCGTCGCCTCGTCGATCGGCGAGAACGGCGCCAGGCGCATGTCGTAGCGGACGGCGAACATCGGGTTCACGGGACCACCTTCATCCTTCTGGTCATCTCGGCGTGTGGCTCCGCCGCGTCGCCGACACTGGTGGTGTCGACGATCTCGACGAACTCCTCCAACAATTCCACGAACATGGTGCGACGGCCGGGCGACATCTGCTCGAGGTGCGCGCGCATCGCGCGCCGGCGGGCGTCGAGGATGCGACCCGCCACGCGTCGCCCACGCGCGGTCGACCGCACCACCTTGCGACGACGGTTCGCGGGGTCGACCTCACGGGTGACGTAGCCGCGCTCCACGAGCGGGTCGAGGGTGCGGGTCGCGGTCGACTGCTCGATGCCGAGCTCCTGCGCAAATTCCTGCACCTGCCAGGTGTCGCGGCGACACACCACCATCAGGGCGTCGACGAGCGCCGGTGTGAGCACCTCGCCGTCGACATGGTCGATCTTCTGCCGCAGCGCCTGGCGGGCGATGGTGCGGCGGAAGTCGATCATCGCGTCGATGAAGCGGTCGCCGATGAGCGCGAACGCCTGCTCCGACTCCTCGGGCGTCCACTCGTGGGCCCCGTCCGTGCTCTTGCCGCCAGCCACAGTTGTACGGTACAAGTGTTTCCGCACTGCCCGCACGTCCTGGGGGGACACATGTCGGCCACCGCCTACCCGCATCTCTTCGCGCCCGGTCGCATCGGGTCGCTGGAGCTGCGCAACCGCATCGTGATGTGCCCGATGGGCATGCTGCTCGGCAACGACGACGGCACCGCGAGCGACAACGAGATCGCGTACTACGAGGCCCGCGCCCGCGGCGGCGCCGGCCTCCTGCTCCAGGGCACCGTGTGCGTCGGCTACCCCGCCGGCACCAACCACCCGCGCATGCCCGGCGCGTCGGACGACCGCTTCCTCCCCGGCATGCAGCGGCTCACCGACGCCGTGCACCGCCACGGGGCGAAGATCGCCGCGCAGCTCAACTACATGGGCGTCTACGCAATGTGCGACATGTTCGAGGGCCGGCCACGCGTGGTGCCCTACGACATGGCCCAGCCACACCCCGAGCCGCTCGTGAACATGGTGACGCCGGCCGAGCAGCAACTCATGAGCGGCGAGTTCATGCAGCCGGGCGTGAACTTCGCCTGGCAGATCGCCGACGAGGACGACATCGCGCGAGTGATCGGCATGTACGTCGACGCCGCGGATCGTTGCCGGCGCGCCGGCTACGACGGCATCGAGCTCCACGCCGGGCACGGCTACATCATCGACGAGTTCCTCGCGCCGCGGAACCAGCGCCCCGACCGCTGGGGCGGTTCGCTCGAGAACCGCGCGCGGTTCCTCCTCACCGTGATCGGCGGCATCCGTGAGCGGCTCGGCGCCGACTTCCCGCTGTGGATGCGCATCAACGCGTACGAGCGCCACCACGAAGTGGGCGAGCGGTTCGAGGAGCAGCTGCAGGTCATCGACATGGCCGTCGCCGCGGGCGTCGACGCCGTGCACCTCACGGCCTACGCGAACACCGACGTCGCCACCGCGGCCACCGATTCGTACGCGCCGCACGTGCCCGGCCCGCTGCAGGAGCACGCCGAGCAGGTGCGCGCCCGCGTCGACGTGCCGGTCATCACGTTCGGGCGGCTCGAGCCCGACGAGGCCGAGCAGGCGCTCGCGTCGGGCCAGGCCGACTTCGTGGCGTTCGGGCGCAAGCTGATCGCCGATCCCGACCTGCCCAACAAGCTCGCCCAGGGCCGCACCGACGACGTGCGGCCGTGCATCTACAACTACCGGTGCATCGGCAACATCGCACTGCGGGTCCCGATGAACTGCGTGGTCAACGCGCAGAGCGGCAAGGAGCACGACCTCACGCTCGAACCGACGACGTCACCGAAGTCGGTGTTGGTCATCGGTGGCGGTCCCGCGGGCATGGAGGCCGCGCGCCTCCTCGCCGATCGGGGACACCACGTCACGTTGCGCGAGGCGGGCACGCGACTCGGTGGCACGCTGAACACCGCGTCCCTTGTCGACCCGCTGCTCGACCGCTGGCTCGGCTGGGAGATCCGCCAGCTGGAGCAGGCGAACGTCACCATCGAGCTCGGTGCACGCGTCGAGCCGGACGCGATCGAGGACAGCTTCGACGAGATCGTCGTCGCGACGGGTGGGCAGTGGGTGATGCCCGAGCTGCCCGGCGTGGCGCGCGCGGTGATGGTCACCGACCTCGTCGACTGGTTGCGCGACGACAGCGACACCGTCGGCAAGCACGTGGTGATCGTGGGCGAGGAGAAGTCGGCGATCTCGCTGGCGAGCCTCTGCGAGGCACGCGGCCGACAGGTCACGATGGTCGGCGCCACCGGGGTGCTCGGCCAGGCGCTCGGCCTCCCCGGCCGCTACGAACTGGTCGCCGACCTGCGGCGGCGCGGCGTGCGCACGCTCGGTCCCGCGACCATCGACGACGTCGGCGACACCACCGTCACCATCACCGCGGACGGCACCGCCGACACCATCGACGCCGACACCGTCATCGTCACGACCGGCCTCACCGCCGACCGCACCCTCGCCGACGCGATTGCAGCCACCGGCCGCGTGGTCCACGCGATCGGTGACTGCAACGAAGTCGCGTTGATCGAAGGGGCGACCCGCAGCGCACTGCAGGTCGCCCGCTCGATCTGACGACTAGAGCTGGACCGACTTGACCTCGAGGAACTCCTCGAAGCCGTAGCGGCCGCGCTCCCGGCCGATGCCCGACTGCTTGTAGCCGCCGAACGGGGCCGACGGGTTGAAGCCACCGCCGTTCACGTCGACCTGGCCCGTGCGCAGCCGCTTGGCGACCGCGACGGCGTGGTCCTTGTCGGCGCTCCACACCGCGCCGGCGAGGCCGTAGTCGGTGTCGTTGGCGATCTCGATCGCCTCGTCCTCGGTGTCGTACGGCATGATCACGAGCACCGGGCCGAAGATCTCCTCGCGGGCGATGGTCATGTCACGTGTGACCTCGGAGAAGATCGTGGGCTTCACGAAGAAGCCCTTGTCGAGGCCCTCGGGCTGCTCCGCGCCGCCGACGATGAGCTTGGCGCCCTCGTCGATGCCCTGCTGGATGTAGCCGCGGACGCGGTCACGCTGCACCGACGACACGAGCGGGCCGATGAGCGTTCCCTCGGCGAACGGGTCACCGGGCTGGAAGCCGCCGGCGGCCGCGACCGCGATCTCCTCGGCCTCCGCGAGCCGCGAGCGGGGCACGAGCATGCGGGTGAGCGCGGAGCAGGTCTGGCCCGAGTTGATCCAGCAGCCGAACAGCCCACCGGGGATCGCGCTGGCGAGGTCGGCGTCCTCCAACATGATGTTGGCCGACTTGCCACCGAGCTCCAGCGACACCTTCTTCACGTTCTCGGCCGCGAGCTGCATGACGCGCTTGCCCGCTCGGGTGGAGCCGGTGAACGACACCGCGTCGACGAGCGGGTGCACCGCGATGGCCTCACCGACGACCGGGCCCACGCCGGTGACGAGGTTGAACACGCCGGGCGGGAAGCCGATCTCGTCGATGATGTCGGCGAGCGCGAACGCGTTGAGCGGCGCGACCTCGCTCGGCTTGAGCACCACGGTGCAACCAGCGGCGATGGCCGGCGCCACCTTCAGCACGATCTGGAAGAGCGGGTAGTTCCACGGCGTGATCGCGCCGACGACACCCACGGGCTCGTGGACGATGAGCGAGTTGCCCATCTCCTCCTCCCACGGGTACTCACGGGCGTTCTTCGCAGCGTCGGCCGCGGCACCTGCGGGCAGCCCGACCTGCACGCCGGCCGAGAGCTTGGCCGGCATGCCGACCTCGTGGGTGATGAGCGCGCCGATCTCCTGCATGCGTGCGCCGAGCCCCTCGGCGAGCCGGTCGAGCAGCTTGGCCCGCTCGTCGACCGGCGTGGCCGACCACGTGGGGAAGGCGGCGGCCGCCGCCTGCACCGCCTTGTCGACGTCGCCGACGGTGCCGTTGGGGATCCGGCCGATGACCTCCTCCGTGGCGGAGTCGATCACGTCGATGGTGTCGGAGCTCTCGGAGGCCACCCAGGACCCGTTGATGTAGAGCTTGTCGCGGTTGTCCATGGTCTGCCTCCGTGAGGTGTGCGAGTGCCCCGGAGCGTACACCTGTCCGCCATCCGGGCCACGGGGCGGCGGTGCGGGCGGAAGTCGCGCGGGCGTCGTTACGCTCTCGGCCATGGCAACCACCACTGTCCGAGATGCCGGATCCGCGGGCGGCACCGCCCTCGTCGACCAGATGGCCGAGATCGTGCTGGCCGAGGCGGGCGCGTGCCAGGAGGCCCGCACCCTCACGGCGCCCGTGGTCGACGCACTCTGGAAGACCGGCCTCATGACCTACATGAACCCGGCCGCGGCCGGCGGGTCCGAGCCGTCGTTCGGCGACATGATCGACACCTGGCAGCGCATGGCCTGGCTCGACGGGTCGTTCGGCTGGATCGGCATCGCCAACCTGCCGTCGTCCGCGGCGTGCGCGGCCTACCTCCCCGACTCCGGGTTCGCGGCCACCTTCGGCTCGGCCGACCAGGTCACGATGGGCGGGCAGTTCGCCCCCAACGGCCAGGGTGTGCGGGTCGACGGCGGCTACCGCATCACGGGCAAGTGGAACTTCGGCTCGGGCACCGGCCACTCGCAGTTCGTGTGCGCCGGGTTCCTCCCGATGGTCGACGGCAACCTCGTGGTCGACGACGCCGGCGACATCGTGCTGATGACCGCGGTGATCCCGCGCGCCGAGATCACGTTCACCGACGGCTGGTTCGTACAAGGGCTGCAGGGCACCGGCTCGTTCGACTACGAGGTCACCGACCTGTTCGTCCCCGACGACCGCGTCTTCGACCTGTTCGTGCGCGAGCCGCAGCGTGGCAACGCAGCCGCGTTCCGCATGGGGCTGATGAGCATCACCGCCGCGGGCCACGCCGCATGGGCCCTCGGCGTGGCGGAGAGCATGCTCGACGACGTGCGCGAGCTCGCACAGACGCGGGTGCGCATGGGCGACATGGCGTCGCTCGCACACAAGCCCACGTTCCAGCGCGGCTACGCGCACCACCTCGGGATGTGGAAGGCAGCCCGCGCGCTCGTGTACGACACCTACACCGAGGCGGAGGCGTTCGTCGACGGGGGCGGCGAGGTCACCGCCGACCTGCGCGCCGACCTGCGGATCGCGGCCTGTTACGCGACCGACGCGTGCCGCGAGGTCGCACGGTGGGCGCACCTCGCCGCGGGCACCGTCGCCATCCGCGACGGCAGCCGCATCGAGCGCGCGTTCCGCGACCTCTACACCGGCACACAGCACGCGTTCATCGGCGAGAAGGTGTCGATCGACGCCGCCCAGGTGAAGCTCGGGATCGTCGACAACCAGCGGGGCCTGTGATGGTCGACCTCTCCGCGCTCGACCCGGCCACCATCTGGCCGTCCGTGAACGACGCGCTGACCTTCGCGGTGTCGTGCGTCACCGACGACCGCGACCCGCTGAACGAGCGGGAGGCGGCCGACGGGCACAACTACGTGGTGCGGGTGCTGCAGGCCGCGTGCGAGAGCGCGCAGCTCACCTTCGACCCCACCCGTCCCGCGTTCATGGCGATGCTCGAGTCGGTGCGCTTCCTCGGCGCGGCCGGCCCCGACATCGACTACGACGTCGCGATCGTGGAGCCCGGGGTGCGGCACCGGGTGAGCGGTCGGCGCGGCGGTGCCACCTTCGTGGGCATCTGCGTGTACGCGTACGGCGGCGCGTCGGGCGCGAGCGAGATCGTCGCGTCGACCGACGTCGACACGATCTTGGGCGGCGACGGCACCTTCGCCTACGAGTTCGAGCACCCGCAGGCCGCGCGCGTGATCGTGCGCCAGTACTTCCACGACCGCGGCACGCAGCCTCGGGGCGAGTGGACCATCGAGCGGCTCGACGGCGTCGCGGCCACCGGTCCGGCGTTGGCGCCGCTGCCCACGGTCCCGGGCGTCGGGGCGCGCGTCGCCAACATCGCGGAGACGCTGCGCTGGAACCTGCAGCTCAACCGGCTGTGGACCCCCGAACGCCGCGACCACCCCAACGAGTTCGTGCGTCAGACCGCCGACGACATCGTCGCCGCGGTCAGCAACCCCGACGTGGTCTACGCGACGTCGTGGTGGAAGATCGCCGAGAGCGAACGACTGGTGATCGACTTCACCCCACCCGGGACGCGCTACTGGGCCCTGCAGCTGTGCGACCGCTGGTTCCAGTGCTTCCCCCACCGGCGCACGAACCTCAACGACTCGCAGGTGACGCGCAACGCCGACGGCTCCGTGCGGATCGTGGTGTCCGACGGCGACCCGGGCGACAGCGGTGAGAACTGGCTCGACACCAACGGGCACCGCACCGGCGTGCTGTTCTTCCGCTGGCTCCACGCCGACCCCGACGTGATGCCCACCTGCCACGTCGAGCCGGCCGGCTGACCCGGCCGAGCGGTCAGCGGTTCCCGCCCCGCTCCGTGCCCGTCGTCACGATCGCCTGGTAGTCGGAGGCGCTGATGTACTGCGGCGTGTACGACCCGCCCCGGGTCTCGAGTTGTGAGGTGAAGGCACGGAGGTGGTTCCGGGAGCCGCGCTCGAGGTTGTCCCACACCGCCTGCACGTCGGCGGTCGTCGTGGCGAACGAGCGCAGGTCGGCGATGTCGAGGTCCTCGATCGTCGCACCCACGCTCAGCGCGTCGACGAGCGACCGACTGCCCTGCGCGACGAGCTGGTCGTAGAGCGCCTGCAACTTCGCGTCGGCGAACTCGCCGGGCGCCGTGGTCGCGGCCGGGTCGGCGATGCCGTACCGGTCGAGCAGCGTGGCGACCTGGTCCATGTGGGTCTGCTCGGAGGCCGCGATGTTGTCGAAGATCGCGACGCCCCACTTGTCACCGAGCGCGGTGTACACGTCGCGTGCGAGCTTCTCCTCCTCGCGCATCTGCACGACCGCCGCCCGGTCGCCCGCGCCGAGGACCGACGACGACGTGGACGACCCCGACGATGCCGTCCCGGCGGAGGTCGCACCCGACGCCCGCCCGGTGCCGGACGAGTCACCCCCGCCGCCGGGATCGCACGCGGCGAGACCGAGGCCCATTGCCGCGACGAGGGCGAGTGCTGCGAAGCGGGTTCGACGGTTCCTGGTCATGGCCCACTCCTTTCCCTGGATACCCCCCAGGGTATAGAGGAAGGAGTGGGACGAGGAGGGCCGAAGGGCCTCTAGCTGACCTTCCCCGACCAGTTCGCGGCGTCGCGCACGACCTCGCGGAACGGCTTGCCGCTGTCGAACGACGGTTCGCGAGGGAGGCCGAGCACCTTCTCCCCGATCGTGTTCCGCTGCATCTGCTCGGTGCCGCCTGCGATCGCCATGAACCGCGAATTCAGCAGCGCGAGCGACGCCGCCGCACCCGGAGTGTCGGGCCCGGGGTACGCGATCGCCGACCGGCCGGCGATGCGCATCATGTGGTTCGCGCGCCACGGGTCGAACACACCCGAGGCGAGCTTGCCGTAGGACGCGTAGCTCGCGGCCCGCGTCGGGTCGGTGCGCATGGTGGCGCCGATGCGCGCGCCGAGGGCGGCGCGCACGAGGTCGTCGACGTGCACACGCGCCGCGGCGTCACGCGCCAGCGGGTCGTTCCACCCGTCGACCGCGTCCATGAGCGCCACGAGGTCGGGCTTCATGCCCGTCGACTTGGGGGCGGCGCCCAGCCACCCGCCACCGCGCTCGAACAGCAGCATCGTGTTGGTGACGGTCCAGCCGTCGTTCACCTGGCCGATCACGTCGGCGTCGGTGAGCTCCACGTCGTCGAAGAACTCCTGGCAGAACTCCTCGTTGCCGTTGATCTGCTTGATGCGCTCCATCGTCACGCCGCGCGACCGCACCGGCACCGCGAACCACGTGAGGCCGCGGTGCTTGGGCACGTCCCAGTTCGTGCGGGCGAGACACATACCGACATCGGCGTGGTACGCGCCGCTGCTCCAGATCTTCGACCCGTTGAGGATCCAGCGGTCGCCGTCACGCACCGCCTGGGTGCGCACACCGGCGAGGTCGGAACCGGCGTCGGGATCGGAGAAGAACTGTGCGACGAGCTCCTGCCCCGCGAGGATGCGCGGGATGTGCACCGCGAGGAACTCGGGGGACGCGTGCTGCAACATCGTGGGCGCGCACACGTGGAAGGTGGTGCCGGCGAGGGTGCCGAGGTCGGGGAGCTTGAACGCGGCCGCTTCCTCGTCGAACGCGTGCTGGTACTCGGCGCCGAGCCCCTGGCCGCCGTACTCCGCCGGCCAGGTGATCCCGGCGAACCCGGCCTCGTACATGCGCTGCTGGAGCGCGCTGCTCGGCGAACTCCTCGGGCGGCACGTCCTTGATCTCCCACGGCTTGCGGACCTGGTTGTCGCCCTCGGCCTTCCGCGGGAGGTTCGCCTCCATCCAGGCGGCCGCGGCGCGGAACTCGTCGAGGGTCATCGTGCTCGTCGCGGTCATCGGACTGCCTCCGTCGTCACGACCAGTTGTTCCCGGTGCCACGCCGGGGACCCGAACATCACCGCGTCGGCCGACATGCGGCGCAGGTACAGGTGCTGGTCGTGCTCCCACGTGAACCCGATGCCGCCGAACACCTGGAAGCACCGGTGCATCACGTCGACGCTGTGCTCGCCCACGAACGACTTCGCCGCGTGCACCAGCTCGGCCGCGTCGTCGGCGTCCTCGCCGAGCGCACGCGCCGCCTCGGCGACGATGCCCTTCGACATCTCCACCGCCAGGCTCACGTCGGCGATCATGTGCTTCAGCGCCTGGAACGACCCGATCGGGCGACCGAACGCGATGCGGTCCTTCGCGTACTGGAGGGCGATCTCGAAGTCGGTGTGCATCGCGCCGACCGCGTCGGCCGCGCTCAGCACCGCCGCGAGGTGCACCTGCCGCATCAGTTGGACGGCAGTCCCGCCCCCGGGTTCGCCCACCACCGCGTCGGCGGGGAGGGTGACACCCTGCAAGTCGATCGCGCTGAAGCGCCGGCTCACGTCGAACGACTCGAGCGGGCGCACGGTCACGCCCGCCGCGTCCAGCGGCACCAGCACCTGGGTGAAGCCGTCGGGACCCGACGCGCCCACGAGGACGTGCGAGCAGCTCGCCGCCTCCGCCACCAGGTCGATCCGCCCGTCGAGGCGCACGCCGTCGGCGGCCAGGCCGAGCATGCAGGCGGCGTCGTCACCGAACGCCCACGTGGCCCACGCCGCCCCCGACACGAGGTCCGCGAGCACCGCCGCATGTGCCGGACCGCCGACGCGGGTGAGGGCGTCGACCACCACCGAGTGCCCGGCGTAGGGACCGGGCTGCAAGCGGGCGCCGAGCTCGGCCGCGAGCACCGCGGCGTCGACGACTGCGTTGCCCGACAGCGAACCGCCGCCAGCGTCCTCGCCGCCGAGGAAGCCGAACCAGCCGAACTCGGCGGCCGCGGCGCGGTAGGCCGCGTCGTCGGGCGCGGCCTCGTCGACGCGGGCGCGCACGGCCGCGACCGGCATCTCGCTCTCCATGAACCGCACCGACGCGTCGACGAGCATGGCCTGCTCCTCGGTGAGCGTCGACACGAGCCCGACCGGGGTCGTCATTCCTTGTCCTCCCGTTGACGCGCCGCGGCCGCACTCCCTGCCGCGGTGAACGCGGTGAGGTCGACCTTGCGGTTGGCGCCGTGACTGGTCTCCGACGTGATGGCACCGGACAGCGACAGGTCGTCGCCCCGGCGGTAGAGCTCGAGCATCTCGCGCACCGCCTCGTTGGCGGGGATGCGCTGTGCGAGACCGAGGGTGAACGGCAGCAGTTCGTCGTGGGGCACCACATGCGCGACCAGGCCGAGGCGCAGCGCCTCGTCAGCCGCGACGAAGTTGCCGGTCACCGACATCTCGCGCGCCTTGCGCACGCCGACCGCGCGCGGCAGCAGCGCGGTGAGGCCCCACGTGGGGGTCACGCCGAGCAGCGCGTGGGTGTCGGCGAAGCGGGCGTGCTCCGACGCGACGATGAACGACGCGCTCAGGGCTACCTCCAGTGCGCCGCTCACGCATGCGCCGTTCACCGCGGCGATCACCGGCTTGCGCACGCGTCGCAGCACCGCCGCCGGGTTGTCGTGCGAGCCCGCGGCGACCGACTCGCCGTCCTCGGCCCGCTGCACCTGCTTGAAGTCGACCCCGGCGCTGAACACGGGATCGACGCCCGTGAGGATCGCGGCCTTGATGTCGTCGTCGGCGTCGATGGCGGCGAACGCCTCGACCAGTGCCGCGCGCAGCGGCGGGTTCATGGCGTTCTTGGCCCCGGGCCGGTCGATCGTGAGGACGCGCACGCCGTCGTGGTCGGAAACCTCTAGATGATCCACGGCCGCATGGTGCCACGAATGGCTGTCGGTACGCTCGTTCACGATGAACCTCGTCGGCCACGTGGCGGTGGCGCCCGATCCTTCGGCAGCCGGGTTCCTCGCGGGCTGCGTGCTCCCCGATGTCGCCGCCATCGCGCGGGTGCGCGTCGCCCGGCCGACCACCGATCCCATCGCCGCAGGCGTCGCCTTCCACCACGAGTGCGACCACGTGTTCCACTCGCTCGCGTGGTTCAACGACACGTGCGTGCAGTTGCGCGACGACCTCCTCGCCGCCGGTGTCGACCGCGGCCCGGCGCGCGCCACCGCGCACGCCGGACTGGAGATGCTGCTCGACGGTGCGCTCGTGGGCGATGCCGATGTGCGCGGCAACGTGCGCATCGCGCTCGACACCCTCGACGCCCACGCGGCCGCGCTGGCGCCACTGGTCGCCGGCGACGCCCAGGAACGCTGGATCGTCGGCGTGTCGCGGATCGCGAGCTCGCTCGACGTCGACGGCTACACCGACGCGGTGTCGATCACGATGCGGCTGCAGCGCATGACCGCAGGCCGCGCCCGCATCGAACTGCGCGCCGAGCAGGCACCTGCGGTCACCCAGGTCCTGGAGACAGCACAACGGCGCGTCGTCGCCGACGCGCCGCTGGTGCTGGAAGCGGTCCGGAGCGGGGTGCGCGTCAGCCGGTGAAGGCAGGCGCGACCACGACCGGGATCGGTGTCACCGGGGCAACCGGCTCCGGCGCGGTGGCGATGGACAGGTTCCAGACCTCGTGGTTGTCGTTGGCGCCACCGATCGATCCACTGAAACCGAACTTGAACGTGGAGGCGGCGAGCAGTTCCGGCGGGGCCGGGATCTGCAGCACCTGCGCGCCGTCGAAGGAGATGGTGACGTTGCGGGCGGCCACAGTCGCGTCGTCGAGGACGATCCGCACCGTGTGCGTCGCCGCGGCCCGGGTGGTCGCCGAGAAGTCGGCGAGTTGCTCGGACTCGCCCAGGTAGCAGTATCCCTGCGTGCCGTTGCCCGGACCGCGGACGACGACTCGGTCGGGCGTGCGCTCCGACGTGGTGTTGCCAGTGCCGCGCGACCCCGGCGTGCCCGTGGGAGCGGTGCAGTTGGTGCTGTTGGGGAGCGCGCCGAACGTGCCGTAATTGCCCCAGGAGTCGAGGCCGATGCCCAGCAGACCGTTCGCAACGCCGTTGCCGCCGGTGTCGCCGGGCGAGTACCCGAGGTTGCCGCCGCCACCGCCCGGTGCGGTGAGGTTGGTGGCCCCGTCGACGAGGAAGAAGGAGAGACCGTCGGCCCCGCCGGAGCCGCCCCACTGCGCCTGCTGAAAGCTGATGTCGAGGCCGCCGCTCGTGGGCAGCGCGACGTTGTGCAGCGCGAACCCGCCGTTGCCGACGAGCGAGGTGAGCTGCAGCACACCGGAGCCCGCCGCGTCGATCGCGGGCGTCTGACAGCCGGGCACCCCGGCCTGCCCGGTGTCGGATCCGGCCGTGAGACAGGCCTTGTAGCCCGACAGACCGCCGACCACCCATTCACCCGGCGCGGTGACGGTCGCGCCGGTGAACGACTCGAGGAGGAGCGTGTCGCCGATGGCGCTGCCGCCGATGGCGACCAGTGCGCTGACGACGCCGACCGCGGCGACCCAACGGGTCCAGAATCGAAGTGCCCTCATGATCTGCCCTCTCCGTCTTCCGCCCGGAAGAATCCGTGCACGCTAGCGCGATCGGCGTGGCCCCTCGTAGACCCGGAGGAAGCCCTCCACGAATTTGAGGGTGTCGGCGTGGCCGTCGGTGATGCCCAGGGCCTGCTCCTCGAGCACGAGGTAGCGCGAGATGCTCGACAGGAGCACCGAGGCCACGAGCGGCGGGCACTCCTTGCGGGCGATCCCGTACCCGCGGAGGACCCGGTCGAGCGCCTCCACCTGCACCGCGCGCACACGGCTCGCGGCGGTCGCGATCTCCGCCCGGATCGCGGGGCGGTGGTTGGCCAGGGCCACGAACTCCATCGTGAAGGCGGTGCCGCGCGGGTCGGAGTTGTACTCCCAGAGTGCCCACAGCGGCTGCGGGTCCTCGAGTACCTCGCGCAGGTGGTCCAGCCCGTCATCCACCCGTCGGCGGTACACCGCGAGGAAGAGGTCGTCCATGGCGCCGAAGTGGTAGTGGACCAGCGCCGGGTTGAGGCCGGCCTCGGCGCCGACGCGCCGCGACGTGACCGCGGCGTAGCCCTCGGCGAGCAGCAACCTCTCCGCCGCGTCGAGCAGGTGCTCCCGGGTCTCCTCGCCACGTGCGGTCACCCGTGCAGTGGTCACGCAGGGATGGTAGACCTTGGGCACTCGCCCAAACTTCAGGATGGCGTCCAGGAGAGGTGCACCGTGCCGCAGTTCGAGGAGCTCGACTTCTTCACCGACCCGTCGCTCGTCGAGGACCCCTACCCGTGGTTCGCGCAGGTGCAGGCGGAGTGCCCGGTGTGGAAGGAGCCGCACTACGGCGTCGTCGCGGTGAGCGGCTGGGACCTCCTCGACTCCGTGTACCGCCAGCCCACGGTGTTCTCGTCGATCAACTCCCCCATCGGCCCGTTCCCGCCGCTGCCGTTCACGCCCGAGGGCGACGACATCACCGAGATGGTGCGCGAGCACCGCAAGGAGTTCCCGCTCTACGAGCACCTCGTGACGATGGACCCGCCCGACCACACGAAGCACCGCACCCTGCTGATGCGTCTCTTCAGCCCGAAGCGCCTCGACGCCAACGAGGACTTCATGTGGACCCTCGCCGACCGCCAGATGGACACGTTCCTCGCCGACGGCCGGTGCGAGTTCATCCGCGGCTACTCCCAGCCCTTCGCCGCGCTGGTGATCGCCGACCTGCTCGGCGTGCCCGAGGCGGACCACAAGGTGTTCCTGAAGACGCTCACCCACACCCCGGGCGAGGTCGGCGTCACCGAGGGCTCGATGAGCATCAACCCGCTGGAGTTCCTCGACAACTGGTTCAACGAGTACGTCGCCGACCGGCGCGCCAACCCGCGCGACGACGTCCTCACCGAACTCGCCACCGCCAAGTTCGCCGACGGCTCCACGCCCGAGGTGCAGGACGTCGTGCGCATCGCGACGTTCCTCTTCGCCGCCGGCCAGGAGACGACGGCGCGCGTGCTCGCCACGATCGTGATGCTGCTGGCCGAGCACCCCGATCTGCAGGAGCAGGTGCGCGCCGACCGGTCGCTCATCCCCGCGCTGGTCGAGGAGTCGCTGCGGCTCGAGAGCCCGGTGAAGGCCGACTTCCGCCTCGCACTCAGGAGCACCGAGCTCGGTGGCATGGCCATCCCGGCGGGCACCTGCGTGATGCTCATGAACGGCGCGGCCAACCGCGACCCGAGCCACTTCGAGGCGCCCGACGAGATGCGTCTCGACCGCTACAACCTCCGCGAGCACATGGCGTTCGGACGCGGCGTGCACTCCTGCCCCGGTGGCCCGCTGGCGCGGGTGGAGGCGCGGGTGAGCCTGGAGCGGATCCTCGACCGCATGCACGACATCCGCATCGACGAGTCGGTGCACGGCCCGGCCGACGACCGGCACTTCTCGTGGGAACCCACCTACATCCTGCGCGGGCTCACGGCGCTGAACATCACCTTCACCCCCGCCGGCTGAACCGGTTCCGTACGCGGGCGGGGCGGCCCCGAAGGGCCGCCCCTTTGCACGCGTGTTCCGGTCCGGAGTTACTTGACCGGGTACTGCTTCTTCGAGCACGCGAACGGCGTGACCGTCTTCCACGCGGTGCCGTCGCTCACGACCTCGCTGTTGCACGACTGGTACGCACCCACCGTGGCCTCCGGGTACTGCGTCGGCCCGGCGAGCTCGGGGATCTTCCAGGTCTGCACGGCGGCCGCCTTCTGCACGTTGGCGGGCGTGATGTTGCTCTTGCCCTTCTTCGCCACCGTCTTCAGCGCCTGGATGAACATGTCGGTGCTGGCGTACCCCACGAACATCGCGGAGTCGAGCTTGGCGCTCGCGCCGGCCTGGTACGCGTCGACTGCATTCTTGATCTGCTGGGTGCCCTTGGTGTCGTCGGCGAAGTTCACATAGGTGATGTTCGCCGCGCTGCCGTCGAGCGCCTTCACGAGGATGTTCGAGTACAGCGAGCTGATGAACACGCCCTTGTACCCCGCCGCCTTCAGACCCTGGTACACGTTGATGCACACGGTGGACATGAGGCAGATCATCGAGTCGGGCGGGTTGCCGTTGTCCGACTTCATGAGCTCGGTGACGTACGGCGAGTAGTCACCGATCGACGCCGAGTCGAACGGGATCGAGTTGAGCTTGGCCACGACCTTGTAGCCGATGCCCGCGTACGCGATCGACTGGTACTTCACCGAGTTCTTGCCCGCCTGGGCGTCGCTCGAGAAGACGGTGAGCGTCGGGTTCTTCTTGCCCGACTGCTGCTGCACGTACGGGAACGACGGACGGCCCGCGTCGGGCATCCACGCCGGGTCCGACGGCACGAGGCAGCCGTTGTAGCCGAAGCCCCAGATCTGGGTGCTCGCGTCGTGCGAGCAGTAGGTGCTGTCGAAGGCCCACCCGAAGTAGGGCACCTGCTGCTGCTTGAAGTAGTCGCCGGGGTTGCTCTGCGACACGTCACCGACGATCGCGAACACGCCCTCCTGCGTCACGAGGCGGCGCGCCTCGGACAGCGCCGTCGTGGGGTCGCCCTTGTCGTCGGCGAAGTCGGTGTAGGCGAGCTTGACGCCCTTGATCTCGTTGTCGTCGTTGAACTGCTTGATGCGCGCCTGCACGCCGACCGGGATGTTCCCGAACTGCGCGGCGATGCCCATGCTGCCGAGCTTGATCGTGGTGCCGTCGAAGCCCCGCACCTTCGCGGTGGCGCCGGCGCCGCCGGTGCCGATCGCCAGTGCGCTCGCGGCCACGGCCGCCACGACGGCGGCGCCGATGACGCGGCGCAACCCTGTCTGCTTCCTCACGTGTGCTCCCCTCTCGTTCCTCGGCGGCCCGACGGCCACTGAGTAGGGCGCGACAATAGTTAGAGTGCAGCAACAATTCGTATCAGGACAGCATGTCGGGCGACGGGGCTCACTGCGTGCTCCGGCAGAGGGGGATCCGGCGATGCCCGATCACGACGCGCCCGCATTCCGGGCCGACCGGGACCTGGCCATCGGGTGGGCCGCGCTCGGCTTCGCCAGCCGCGCCGAGACGGGCATCCGCTCCGTGGGCCTCACCCTCGCCCAGTTCCGCGTGCTCACGCACCTGGCCTGGCAGGCCTCCCCACCGTCGCGGCTCGCCGCGGTGCTCGACACCCGACCGCCTTCGGTCACGCGTCTCGTCGACCGCCTGGTCGACCTGGGCTACGTGGAGCGCGACGTCGACACCGAGGACCGCCGGCGCGTCACCCAGGTGGTCACCCCCGCGGGGTGGGACGCGCTCGAACGCGCCTGCCGGGCGATCGCCGGGGAGGTCGACGCGGTGATCGCCGACATGCCGAGCACCGACGGCATCGCGCTCCAACGGGGTCTGGTCCGGTGGCACACCACCATCGCCGAGCGCTACTGGGACCCGACGATCTAGCAATTTGCTTGTGTGCGCACCTATTGTCGGGGTTCCCCACTCACACAGGAGAACGTCGATGAGCGACGAGATGAACGCCTGGAACCAGAAGATCATGGACGAGTTCCGGGCCAACGGCGGCAAGGTCGCCGAGTTCGGCAACGGCCCCCTGCTGATCCTCCACTCCACGGGCCGCAAGTCGGGCCAGGTTCGCTTCAGCCCGCTGATGTACCAGGACCTCGGTGGCGGCTCGCTCGCGATCTTCGCCTCGAAGGCCGGCGCGCCCGACAACCCCGACTGGTACCACAACGTGCTCGCCGACCCGGCAGTCACCGCGGAGCTCGGCGACCGCGACCAGGCCTTCACCGCGCGTGAGGCCGTCGGCGACGAGCGCGACACGATCTGGGAGCGCCAGAAGACCGAGTGGCCGCAGTTCGCCGGCTACGAAGAGGCGACCACGCGCACGATCCCGGTGATCGTGCTCGACCCCGCCTGATCCACCGTCGATCCGGATCGTCGGCGCGCCCGGCGACCGTGTGCACGAGCGCACGGTTGCCGGGCGTCGTCGCGCTGTGACACGGTCACGCCGGACCGAGGGGCCGAACCGAGCGGGAGGTGGGCGCGATGCCCGAGTACGACGTCGTCATCCGCGGAGGCACGCTGGTCGACGGGACCGGCATCCCGGCCTACCGGGCCGATCTCGGCCTGGCCGGCGGCAAGGTCGTCGCCATCGAGGACCGCCTGCCCGCCTCGAGCGGTGCCCGCGAGCTCGACGCCGGCGGCCTCGTGGTCGCGCCCGGCTTCATCGACCTCCACACCCACTACGACTCGCAGATCCAGTGGGACCCGTACTGCACGATCTCCGGGTGGCACGGCGTCACGTCGGTCACGCTCGGCAACTGCGGCTTCGGCTTCGCACCGATGCAGCCCGAGGACCGCGAGCGCTCGATGCTGATGATGTCGCGCAACGAGGCGATCTCGTTCGAGGCGATGCAGGAGGGGATGCTCTGGGACTGGGTGACCTTCCCCGAGTGGATGGACTCGCTCGACCGCATGCCCAAGGGTGTGAACTGCCTCACCTACCTGCCGCTGTCGCCACTGTTGATGTGGGTGATGGGCCTGGAGGCGGCGCGTACGCGCGGTGCGACCGACGACGAGCGCGCCGAGATGTGCCGTCTGCTCGGCGAGGCGCTCGACCACGGCGCGTGCGGGTGGACGGTGCAGCGCTTCGGCCCCAACTCCGCGCAGCGCGACTACGACGGCGCGCCGATGCCCACCGACTGCATGGTCGACCGCGACGTGCTCGCGCTCGCGGCGGTGCTCGCCGAACGGCAGCAGGGTTCGATCCAGATCTCGCAGCTGAGCGACTTCAACGGAGACGAGGAGACGGCGAACAAGGACATCGAGTTCCTCGAGCTCCTCGCGCAGACCGCGCAACGCCCCGTGTTGTTCAACGCGGTGGCGGTGATCGACGGCATCCCCGAGCTGCACCGCGAGCGTCTCCGTTGGCTCGCCGACTGCCACCGGCGCGGCATCCAGATGTTCGGGCAGGGCAACAACGTGCGGCTCTACCCGCTCTTCACGTTCGAGCACTTCAACCTGTGGGACTTCAGCGAGCCGTGGAAGGACGCGACGCTCGGCCGCGTCGAGGAGAAGCTGCGCAAGCTCGGTGACCCGGCGCGTCGGCCCGCACTGATCGCGGAGCACGAGCTGGTCTCGTCACCACTCGGTGTGGTCGGTCCGCCCGAGCGCTTCGTGGTGCGCGGCTCCGGCACCAACCCCGACCTGCTGCGCTACGTCGGCCGCACCGTCGGCGACATCGCGGCGGAGGAGGGCAAGCACCCGATCGACGTGGTGCTCGACCTCTCCGTCGCGGGCGGGCTGAAGGTGGAGTTCAGCTCCAAGGACGTCACGTCGAGCGACCCGCAGCTCGTCGCGGAGATCATCGACTCGCCGTACGCGATCCCCGGCATCTCCGACGGCGGCGCGCACAGCAAGTTCTTCACCGGTGGCGCCTACCCCACGGACCTGCTCGCCTACCTCGTGCGCGACCAGGAGGCGTTGTCGCTCGAGTCGGCGCACTACCACCTGAGCCGCCTGCCCGCGCACGTCGCCGGCATGCGCGACCGCGGGTGGATCGGCGAGGGCACCCCGGCCGACATCGTGGTGTACGACCTCGACGAGCTCGCGCTCGACCCCGACGAGGGCTACGACATCGTGTTCGACCAGCCCACCGGCGACTGGCGGCGCATCCAACGGGCCAAGGGCTACCGCTGGACGCTCGTGAACGGCGAGGTCACGTTCGAGGACGGCGAGTGCACCGGCGCGACGCCGGGGCGCTTCCTCCGCCACGGCCGCGGCTGAGCCCCGCGGTCACGCATCTGCCAGGATCCCCCGCATGGGACGACTCGACGGACGGGTGGCGATCGTCACCGGCGCAGGTGGCGGCATCGGACGCGAGCACGCGCTGCTCCTCGGCAAGGAGGGCGCGTCGGTCGTCGTGAACGACCTCGGCACGCGCACCGGCGCCGACGCGCGGAGCGTCGTCGAGAGCATCCGGGCGGCGGGGGGCACCGCGGTGGCGAACACCGACTCGGCCACGTGGGACGGCGCGTCGGCGATCGTCGCCCAGGCCGTCGAAGAGTACGGGCGGGTCGACATCCTCGTGAACAACGCGACCTACCAGCGCAACGACGACCTCTGGCGCTACACCGAGGCCGACTTCGACAAGACCATCGCGGTGAACCTCAAGGGGTACTTCGCGATGATCGCTGCAGTCACGCCGCACATGGCCGGGCAACGAGCGGGCGCGATCGTGAGCACCGCGTCGGCCTCGGGCTTCGGCCACCCCTCGCACGCCGCGTACGCGGCCGCGAAGGAAGGGGTGGTCGGCCTCACCCGCACCGTGGCGATGGAGCTCGGGCGCTTCGGCATCCGCGCCAACGCGATCCGCCCGCTCGCCCACTCGGTGGGCGTGGAGGAGTACCACGAGCAGACCAGGCCTTGGCGCGAGCTCATGGACGTCACGCTGGGCGGGTCCACCGAGACGCGCACGGCGGAGGACATCCACCCGCGGAAGGTCGCACCGCTCGTGGTGTGGTTGTGCACCGACGCCGCGAGCGGCGTGAACGGGCGCACGTTCTTCGTGTCGGGCGAGACGGTGATGCTCTACACCGAGCCGCGACCGAAGACGGTCATCACCCGCGACGGCGGCTGGACACTCGACGCACTCGACGAGATCGCGCCGGGTGAGCTCGTCGAGGGTGTGCGCAACCGCTTCACCCTCGACGAGTACCCCCACCTGCAGGAATTCAGGAACTGACCTCGTCGGGCACCGGGTCGTCGACGGCCGGCTGCGCGTGGCGGCGGTTGAGCACCTCGAGCAGCACCAGCACGATCGCCACCACGCCGGCCACGATCAGCACACCGAGGCCGGTGAGCGGGTCGAGCGCGGCGAGGGCGAGGCAGCCGACGGCGATCACGCCGATCCGGATGGCCTTCGCGCTGTTCGTCTTCGCCGGCGAGCGGCCGATGAGCCAGGCCGCCAGCGCGATCACGATGCCGAGCACGAAGATGCCGCGCGCCTCGAGCCGGAGCCCGTGGAGGAGATCGTCGTAGGCGGCCCCGCCTGCCTTCTTGCCCTCTGCTTTGGGGAAGAGGTCGAGGTAGGGCCCGCGACCGATGGCGAGACCGGCGAGGATCACGAACATGCCGATCGAGAGCCCGATCCCCGATCGGATCACCGTCTTGCGCCGGTGCACCGACAGCGCGATGCCACCGGCGAAGAAGAGGAGCGTGAGGAAGGGCAGGAACCACGCGAGGTCGGCGAGGAGGTTCACGCCGTCCTGCACGGTGCCGAGCCACGGCCACTTGAACAGCACGATCGAGGTGTCGATGGTGCCGGGCGGCACGCGGTCGAGCGAGAGACCGCGGGCCTCGAGTCGCGAGCGGATCTCCTTGGCGACGCCCGAGAGGTCGAGCGTGACGGTGCCGTCGTTCTTCAGCTTCAGCTTGCCGGTGTCACCCGTGAGCGCGGCGACCGCCTGGGCCTGCACCCGCCGGTTGGCGTTGTCCCACAGCTTCTGGAACTGCGAGGACTGCAGGAACTTCAGCGAGGCCTCGTAGACGAACTGGTGCGCGGCGTCCTGGACCTTCGGCAGGCGGTCGGTGATGCGCTTCGGCAGCTTGCCCTCGAGCTGGTCGACGAGATCCTGCTGGCTCATGATCTTGTCGGTGATCCGGGTCGCGATCGCGTCCTGGACGTCCTTGTTGCTCGCGAGCGACGAGACGGTGGACACGTAGTTGTCGGTGTCGAGCACCGTCGTCTTCGCCCACAGGGCGACCACGCTGAGCGGCGCGAGCACGCACGCCACGATCACCAGCAACGCGGTGAAGATCCGCCGTACCCGGTGCTTGCGCACCGGGGCTGCCGGTGTCGCCGGCGTTGCGTTGTCCTCGACCTCGACTTCGGCGTCGGCCACGATGCGCCCCTCCCCGTCCGGAAGGCATCATCCTGCCCCATAGCGGCGCGGAACTGCATCATCCCGACCGCATGAAGGCCACCGCGGCGACATCCTGACCATCACATCGCGGAACCGCATCATCCCGACCGCATGAAGGCCACGGACCTCCGGCCCTGCCCCGACCGTCGGGCGTCGGGCAGGATGGCGGGATGGACACAGCAACGAGGATCGTGATCGTCGGCGGCGTGGCCGGCGGGATGTCGGCGGCCACCCGCCTGCGGCGCCTCGACGAATCGGCCGAGATCACCGTGCTGGAGCGTTCGGGCCATGTGTCGTACGCCAACTGCGGCCTCCCCTACTTCGTCGGCGGGGTCATCGAGGACGAGGAGGACCTGCTCCTCCAGACTCCCGAGGCGCTGTTCGAGCGTTTCCGCCTCGACGTGGAGGTGGACTCGGAGGTCGTCGGCGTCGACGCCGCGGCGCACGAGGTCACCGTGCGCTCCACCGTCGACGGCGCCGAGCGCACGCTCCCCTACGACAAGTTGATCCTCAGCCCCGGGGCCGTGCCGGTGCGCCCACCGATCCCCGGCTACGAGCGCGTACTCAGCCTGCGGACGGTCGAGGACGCGGCACGGCTCGCGGCGCGCGCCCACGGCGAGGGCGGCCGGACCGCCACCGCGGTCGTGATCGGCGCCGGGTTCGTGGGGCTCGAGACCGCGGAGAACCTCGCGCACCAGGGCATCGCCGTCACCGTGGTGGAGGCGGCCGACCAGGTGCTCACCCCGCTCGACCCCGAGCTCGCGATCCTCGTGCACCGCGAGCTCGTGGCCAACGGCGTGGCGGTCGAGGTCGGCGTGGCGGTCACGGAGATCACCGCCGACGCGGTGCTCCTCGCCGACGGGCGCGCCATCCCCGCCGATCTGGTGGTCGGGTCGATCGGCGTGCGCCCCGACGTCACGCTCGCCGAGTCCGCCGGGCTCACCCTCGGGCCGCGCGGCGGCATCGCGGTCGACGGGTTCAACCGCACGAGCGATCCCGACATCTACGCGGTGGGCGACGCGGTGGAGAAGAGCGACCGCATCAGCGGCGAGAAGTCGCTCATCGCGCTGGCCAACATCGCCAACCGGCAGGGCCGGCGCGTCGCCGACCACATCGCCGGACGGCCGGTGGCGCCGTCGCCGTCGCTCGGCACCGCCATCGTGAAGGTGTTCGACCTCACCGCGGCGATGACCGGCTGGAACGAGAAGCGCCTCGTCGACGCGAAGATCCCGCACCGGTCGATCCGGTCGCACCCGATGAGCCACGCGGGCTACTACCCCGGCGCCGAACCGATGTCGCTGAAGCTGATCTTCGACCCACGCACCGGCGAGATCCTCGGCGCACAGGGTGTCGGTCGCGAGGGCGTCGACAAGCGCATCGACGTGCTCGCCACCGCGCTGTTCGCCGGGGTGCCGGCCGAGCGCCTCGCCGACCTGGAGCTCGCGTACGCGCCGCCGTTCTCGTCGGCCAAGGACCCCGTGAACATGCTCGGCTACATGGCCGAGAACGTGCGCACCGGCGAGTGCGACGTCATCGAGTGGTTCGAGGTCGCCGGTCACGTCGACGACGGCTGGACGCTGCTCGACGTGCGCACCGCGGCGGAGCACCGCGCCGGCGCGATCCCGGGCAGCGTGAACGTGCCGCTCGACGACCTGCGCGAACGACTGGCGACGCTCGACGACCGACCGTTCGTCGTCTACTGCGAGGTCGGCCAGCGCGGGCACACCGCGACCACGTTGCTGCACGAACTCGGGCGCCCGGCCCGCAACCTCGACGGCGGGTACCGCACCTGGCTCGCCGCCGACGCGGCGCGCACGCAGGACCCGGCCCGCCTCGACCGTTGACCCCATTCCTGTTCCTGCCCGGCTTCGCCTGCCCGACGCACGCGTACGGCGCGTTCCTCGCGTCGATCGGCGCGTCGGGTGTCGCCATCACCGCCCACGACCCGTCTCGTGGCCTGTTCGCGCAGGTCACCGGCCGCTCCACCCCCGACGAGGAGGCCGGGCGCATCGTCGCGGTGGCCGAGGAGCTGCGTGCAGGCACCGCGCCCCTGGTGCTCGCGGGCCACTCGCGCGGCGGGTTCGTCGCGTACCTCGCGGCCGCGGAGGTGCAGCCCGCCGCGCTGGTGCTGGTCGACCCGGTGAGCGGCGGCGGCCCGCCGTGGGCGAAGCCGGATCCGCTCCCCGCGATCGGGTGGGCGGGCCCCACCCTGGTGCTCGGGTGCGGCAAGGGCGGGCACTGCGCGCCGGAGGGCCGCAACCACGAGGTGTTCACCGCGTCGCTCGCCTGGTCCGGAGTCGACTGCACCCATCTCGTCGTCGACGACAGCGGGCACGCCGACATGCTCGACGGTCACCTGCGCACGATGGGCCGGCTCGTGTGCTCCCGCGGCAGTGATCCCGATCGCGCCCGCGCCGCACTCGCCGACCACGTGGTGTCGTTCCTCCGCGCGCACGGCCTCGCGGATGACAGGATGCCGGGATGACGAGCACCGACGTCGACGCGGCGAGCGCATCCTGCAGGAGCTCTCCGACCTCCTCCACGAGCCGGAGTTCTACGCGGGCGACCCGTTCCCGGCGCTCGCGCGGCTGCGCCGCGAGGCGCCGGTGCTGCACAACGAGCGCACCGGGTACTGGGCGCTCACGCGGCACCGCGACGTGCACGAGGTGTCGCGCGACAACACCACGTTCGTGTCGGGCTACGGCGTGCTCTACGCGCACTTCACCCCCGAGCGCCAGGAGCACCCCGGCTCGCTGCTCTCCGCCGACCCGCCGTTGCACACCTACTACCGACGGATCTTGTGGGAGGCGTTCACACCGTCGAAGATCCGCGGCCTCGAACCCGCGATCCGGGCGCGTGCGGTCGCGCTGCTCGATGCCGTCGACCGCGGTGGCGTCACCGAGTTCGTGCACGACATCGCCGTGCCCTTCCCGTTGATCGTGCTCGCCGACCTCATGGGCCTGCCCGCCGACGACTGGGAGGAGTACTGCGAGTGGATGGACGCCGCGGTGCGCACCTCCAACGTCGGCGCGGCCGACGAGGACAAGGCCCGCGTGCAGGAGATGCGCGTGTTCCTGCTCGAGAAGGTGGCCGAGCACCGCGGCAGCGGCATCCCGGGCGCGATCACGATGCTCGCCGACCACGAGGACGACCGCGGCACCCTCGACGAGCGCCAGCTGCTCATGTTCCTCCTGCAGCTGTTCATCGCCGGCAACGAGACCACCCGCAACACCATCTCGGGCGGTCTCGTCGCGTTCTCGCAGCACCCCGACCAGTGGGCGCGCCTGCGCGCCGATCGCAGCCTGGTCGACACCGCGGTCGAGGAGATCCTGCGCTGGACCACGTCGGTGCTCCACTTCTGCCGCACCGCCGCCGTCGACACCGAGATCGACGGCCATCCCGTCGCCGCGGGCGACAAGATCCTGATGAGCTACCTCTCCGCGAACTTCGACGAGGAGGTGTTCGGCCCCACCGCCGACCGCTTCGACGTGGGCCGCACCCCCGACCCGCAGCTCTCCTTCGGGTTCGGCGGCCACTTCTGCCTCGGCGCCGCCCTCGCTCGCCTCGAGGTGCGGGTGATGCTCGAGGAGCTGCTCGACCGCTTCGAGACCATCGAGCCGGCCGGCGAGGTGGTGCGCATCCCCAACGTCGCCATCCGCGGCATCGGGCAGGCTCCCCTCCGCTTCTCCTAGGTCAGGTCGTCGCCGGTCAGGTCGTCGTCGGCACCCGCGCCCGGCTGAAGCGCAGCACACCGTCGTCGACCGGCGCGTGACGCAACCGTTGCCGATCGGCGTCGTAGCGCATCATCACCGACCACGGGCCCGTGCCCTGCTTGGGGAAGTCGTCGACCGCACGCTTCACGTAACCGGCGTCGAGGTCGAGCATCGGCTTGCGCGGCATGTCGGGATCGTCGTTCACCGCGACCGCCTCGGTGTAGCCCATGCGGTCCATGTAGGCGAGGGCGCGGCACACCCACTCGTTCACGAGGTCGACCTTGAGCGTCCACGACGCGTTCGTGTACCCGAACACGAACGCGAAGTTCGGGACGTCGGACAGCATCACGCTCTTGTAGACGAGCCGGTCGCGCGGGTGCATCACCTCGCCGTCGACGACGGTCTCGATGCCGCCGAGCGCGAGCAACGACAGCCCGGTCGCGCTGACCACGACGTCGGCCTCGAGCTCCTGCCCCGACGCGAGCCTGACCCCGTGCTCGGTGAACGAGTCGACCGTGTCGGTGACGACGTCGGCACTCCCCGGGCCGGCCTCGTCGGAGAACGCGCGGAAGAAGTCGGAGTTGGGCACGAAGCACACGCGCTGGTCCCACGGGCCGTAGTGCGGCGTGAAGTGGGTACCGACGTCGATGCGCTCCGGCAGGCGCTTCGCCGCGTTGTTCACGAGGAACTTCTTCATGGTGTCGGGCCGCGCCCGGCACAGCCGGTAGAAGGTGTCGGCGGTGCGGCGGTTCTTCTCGCGCGTCCACGCGTACGCCTTGTCGGTGGGCAGCACCTTGTAGAGCAGTTTGGCGACGGGATCCTGGCGCGGCAGCGTCATGTAGTAGGTGGGCGAGCGCTGGAGCATCGTGACGTGCGCGCCGAGCTCCGCGAGCGCGGGCACGAGCGTGACCGCGGTGGCGCCGCTGCCGATCACCACGACGCGCTTCCCCGCGACGTCGAGACCCTCGGGCCAGTGCTGCGGGTGCACGAACGCGCCCCGGAACCCGTCGACGCCGGGGAAGTCGGGCTGGTGGCCGCGCTCGTACCGGAAGTATCCGGTGGTCGCGACGACCCACGAGCACGTGTACGTGACCGCTTCGCCTGCCGTCGTGCGCGCGTGCACCGTCCACCGCTGGTCGGGCGTCGACCACGCGGTCCGTTCCACCTTCACCCCGAAGGTGATGTGACGCGCGAGGTCGTGGTCGTCGACGGTGCGGTGCAGGTACCGCATGATCTTGTCGCCCGACGCGATGGAGTCGTCGTCGGTCCACGGCTCGAACCCGAACCCGTAGGTGTGCAGGTCGGAGTCGGAGCGGATCCCCGGGTACCTGAAGAGGTCCCACGTCCCGCCGATCTCCTCGCGCGCCTCGAGCACCGCGAACGTCTTCTGCGGCAACGACTGGCGGAGGTGGTACGCCATCCCGATGCCCGAGATGCCCGCGCCCACCACGATCACGTCGAAGTGTTGCGTCTCGCCCAGTTCGGTCACGGGCACGAGGCTACGACTCATGCCGCCTCCTCCACTCGTCGCCGCTCCCGCTCCTCCTTGGTGACGTGGCGCAGCGTGAGGCCGTCGGGCGTGTTCGGGTTGCCTTCGAGCACGTAGTCGCCGTGGGGGATCAACAACCCGTGGTGGTACGGGCACACCGCAGCCAGGTTCGAGATCTCGTCGCTGCCGCCCCACGAACGGGGGTGCAGGTGGTGGACCTGCAGCCGGAGCCGCCGATTGCAGCCCGGCCAGCGACATCGCCCGTCTCTTCGGACCACTGCCTGGCGGCGCTTCTGCGACACGAACGTGCGGGCCCGTTCCTCGTGCACCACGTTCCCCGCGTCGTCGACGACCCGCAACCGGACCCGAGCGTTCGCGCGCGCCGCCTCGACCCACTCGTCGGGCAACGCCACACCGCACATCGTGGCGACACCGTCCATGCCGATGTCGACGTTCACGTCCACCCGCCCACCGAGCGTCACACCGCCGGCACGGTCCTCCTCGTCGCGACCGTGTTCGTCACTCTCGGGCTGACACAACCCGATCAGCACGTCGGCCTGCCGCCGCTCCAGCGGCTCCCACGCCTCACCGGTCTTCGGGCGCATCCGCTCGGTCACCAGGTCGAAGAACGACGACGATCGCGCCGCCGTGCTCCATCGGCAGCGCGCGAACTCGGCCCACCAGAACCTGCTACCGTCGTCGCGACGCTTCCACAGACCGCCGATTCCTCCGCCGCTGCGAATCCTCCCGCTTCGGCCGCGCCCGCTGCTCCTTGGCCATCCGCTGCAGATCCAACGGCGACGTGCCCTTGGCGCGCTCGGTGACCTCGGCGCCGTTCTCCGGATCGGCGAGGCCCGCGCCTGTTCCCAACTCCAGCCGACGGCGACAGCTCGCCGTCGATCGCCGTTGCCGAGGCCCGCAACTCCTCCACCTCTTTCAGCGCGGCTTCACGCGCGCGGTCGGCCTGCGCATCGGTGTCGCCGTCGCGCGCCGGCTGGTCGTCGGCGAACTGCTGCTGGCTCGATCACCGCGTGAGCGCCAACTCGCGGCGCGGTGATCCCCGCCACTGCACGCGGATCACGCGCCTGCGCTCGACGATCAACCGCTCGGTGTGCCACCGCCGGAACTCGTCGCACAACTCGCGGAACGCATCCCGAGTACCTGTTTCGCCATGCACCCATCCAAACAGAGGGGTGTGACACTTATCGCCCGAATCGGACGATCAGCCGAACAAGTTCGAGAATCTCGGCGCGCTTGACCACCCGAGCGTGCGCCGATTCCCGGCAGCACTCGAGCCGATCGCCGATTCCGGTCTACTCGCCCAACTGCTCCCGCAGGAGCCGCATCGCCGCCTCGTAGTTCAACTGTTGGGTCGGCAGGTTGTCCGATGACACGCAGACACCCGACGGCAGGTGTGTGATCCGCACCGCGCTGTCGTTCAGCGATCCGCGGTAGATGTCAATCTCCAGGTCGAGCGGGCTGATCTCCATCCGCACACATTGCCTTGGTCGGAAGCGGTGACCCGGCCCCACCCGACGATCAGTACGTGGAGCCCTCGAGCTCGATGTGGTGACGGCGCACGAGCAGCAGGATGGCGAGGACGATGTCGGCGAGGATGAACAGCGCCGCACCCCAGTAGAGCTCGTCCTTCACCAGGTTGCTCGTGAACAGGCCGAAGTCCCACAGGCCGTGGAGCGCCATCGCGAAGACGATGTAACCCGTGGACCGACGCACGAGGTAGAAGAAGAAGCCGGCGATCGCGGTGGCCAGCACCTGGCCGATCGCCGACGGTCCCTCCACGAAGATGTTGGTGCCGTGGGCGAGGCCGAAGATCAGGCAGGTCCACAGCGCGACGCGTGCCTCCGGGAACCCGTTCGCCCGGAACGCGATGACACCGATGCCGCGGAACACGAGCTCCTCGGTGAAGCCCACCATGAGCGCGCTGACGATGAACAGGAGGACGAAGTCGGCGTTTCGGTTCGAGAGCTCCGGGTAGTTGGTGCCGATGACGATCGCGGCGAGCAGTAGGCCGGGCACGATGCGCACCCACTTCTGGACCGGGCGGTCGTCCTTCCAGATCGGCCCCCACCACCCGAGGACGGTGGCCACGATGACCGCGAAGATCATCGAGGCGCCGACGGGGATGGTGAGCGCGCGCAGCACCTGCTCGTTGGTGCGGAACTTGCCGTAGTCCCAGTCGAGGCCGCTCGTGGCGATGGCGTTCCCGAACTGCACGATCGCCAGGTAGACGACGACGATCACCACATAGCCCCACGTGGGGAGCTTGCGGGCACGGGCGGGCATCGCGTAGGTGGTCATGGGCGCAGAAGTTACGACATCCGCATGACACATCTCGGGGATCCGGCCAAATTTGTCGATGTTCGGGACAGATTGCCCTGTGATGTTCGATCTCAGTTGCCGATGGTGAAGGTATGACCGACATGACGAACGACATCCCGGAACCGGTCGACTCCCCCGCACCGGCCCCGGATCATGCCCCCGAGAAGCGTCGTCGTCGCGGCCGGCGGATCCTGCTGATCGTGATCGGCGTCGTGGTGGTGCTGTTCGCGCTCATCCAGCTCGTCCCCTACCGCGTCGACAACCCGGCGGTCGCCCAGGAGCCCACGTGGAACAGCCCGCGCACCCGCCAGCTGGCGGTGGCCGCCTGTTACAACTGCCACTCCAACGAGACCGAGACCTACTGGTGGGAGGACATCGCCCCCGTCTCGTGGTGGATCACCAACCACGTGAAGGAAGGGCGCGCCGCCCTCAACTTCTCGGAGTGCAAGCAGGGTCGCGGCGAGAACGAGGCGTCCGAGCAGGTGCGCGAGGGCTCGATGCCACCGAACTACTACACGTGGTTCGGCATGCACTCGAACGCCAAGCTCACCGCGAAGGAGAAGCAGGAGCTGGCCGACGGACTGAAGGCCACCCTCCAGGGATGGAACTGCGGCGGCGAGGGCGGCGGCGGCTGACGCCGGCCGCCCTCCTCCACCGGCGCTACTGCGGGATGAGCGGGAAGTCGTTGCCGGTGAGCCAGTGCCGGCCGACCTCCTTGACGGGCGCCCAGCGGTCGGTGAGGTCCTGCGCGGTGCGCCCCTCGCCGAGCTGACCCAGGTCGGTCGGCGTCGGGCCGATCTTCTCCGAGATGGGGCGCAGCGCCTCCATGTCGAAGCCGAATGCCTCACCCGCGGAGAGACCGAGCATCACGCGCGTCTCGTCGATCGGGATGTCGAAGAACGTGCTCTTCAGCGCGTCGAACGTGTTCGGCCACGTGCCCTCGGGGTGCGGGAAGTCGGTGCCCCAGAGCATGTTCTGGATGCCGATCTCGTAGCGCTGCCCCAGCTCGCGGCGCTTCACGTTGGCGAGACCCGTGAAGACGTTGCGGTCGATGTACTCGCTCGGGAGCATGTCGACCTTGCCGTCGAACGCGCTCGCGCCGAGCTTGGCCGAGCTGTTGTTGTTGCCGATCCAGAGTCGGTCCCAGAACCACAGCAGCTGCGGCAGCCACCAGCAGCCGCCCTCGGTCGCGCAGAACTTCAGGCCGGGGTAGCGCTCGAACACACCCGACCAGAGCATGAACCACATCGGACGCGCGGGCCACCACGTGACCTCGGTGACGTAGATGCCGAGCAGGTCGCCGTACTCCTCACGCGGCGCGGAGCCCGAGTGCGTGACGATCGGCATCTCGTATTCCTCGCACATGGCCCACACGGGGTCGTAGCGACGGTCGTGGTACGGCGTCTGGTTGCACCAGCGCGCCGGGATCATGACCGCGCCGAGGCCGTGCTCCTTGGCCCAGGTGATCTCGGCCAGCGTCTCGTCGATCGGCCCGGTGATCGGCACCAGCGCGGCACCGACCCGGCGCTCGGGGTTCACCGAGCAGAGGTCGGCGAGCCAGCGGTTGTGCGCCTTCGCGCCGGCGAGACCGAGCTCGGGGTCGAGGTCGCCCGACAGCCCGAGGCCGGCGCCGAACGGCACCGCGGTGCGGCTCTCGACCGCGTCGGCGTCGGGGTAGACGACCTCACCCGCGACACCGTCGGCGTCGAGTGCCTGGTCGCGCTTGATCGCGTCCCAGCCACCGGCGAGCTCTTCGTCGTGGTCCTCGAACCACTTCTTCGCGTACTTGTCGTCGCGCACGCCCAGCTTGGTGGCCGCCTCGACCATCGCGTTGTGCTCGGCGAGGAACTCGTCGAACGCGGCGTGGTACTTCTGCTCCAGGTACGGCCGGTAGTCCTCGGTGGGCAGGCCGGCGTGGCTGTCGGCCGCGATGATCAGGTACGGGTCGTTGTCGGCGAAGTCTTCGGGCTTCATTGGTTCCCCCAATTCACGCAGCGGGCGGTTCAGCTCGCGGCGAAGTCGTACCCGGCGAAGGCGGGGCACTTGTTGGCGTCGAGCGGCACCGCACCGGGCGGCAGGCCGGCGAACACGTCGTCGACACGCGGACCGATGCGGTCGGCGATGGGCTGCAGGAAGTCGAGGTCGAAGCCGTAGAGCTTCGCCGCGTTGCCCGACAGCATCTGCTGCGTCTCCTCGCGCGGCACGCCCGCGAACGACAACGCGATCGCCTCACGTGAGTACGGCGAGCTCGCTTCCTTGTGCGGGTAGTCGCTCCCCCACATGATGCGGTCGACGCCCACGGTGTACCGGTGCGCGAGCTCGGCGGGCCGGATGAAGCTCGCACCGACGTGGCACTGCCGCGCCCAGTACTCGCTCGGCTGCAGCGACAGCTTCTTCATGACCTCTTCGCCCCACACCGCTTCCTGCGAGCGGGAGCCGGCCTCGCCGCGCATGCGTGCGAAGAAGTAGTCGAGGCGCATCAGCTCCTCGGGCACCCACGCCGTGCCCTGCTCGGTGAACACGAGCTGCATGTCGGGGTGACGTTCGAGCGCGCCACCGAGGATCAGCTGGTAGAACGCGCGGTGCGCGTACCACGACACCTCCAACAGGAAGGTGATCGTGTCCTCGGGGTCGGGGCCCATCGGCGGCGCCGCGGAACCGGTGTGGTGGTTCACCGGCATGCCGAGCTCCTCGCACACCGCCCAGATGGGCTCGTACGACGCGTGGTGCAGCTGCGGCAGGCCCGAGCCCGGCGGCGTGCCCGGCAGCAGGATGCCGCCACTCAGACCCTGCTCGCGCGCCCAGCGGATCTCCTCGACGGTGCCCTCGACGTCGTGCAGGTTGATCTGCGCGACACCGGCGCGGCGACCGGGGTAGTCGTTGCAGAAGTCGACCAGCCAGCGGTTGTGCGCGCGCAGCCCGGCCCAACGACGCTCGGCGTCCTGCGCGGTGAGCGCGGGCGGCTGCGCGGTGAGCGAGGTCTTCGGGTAGAAGGGCGGCACCGTGTTGGGGTAGATGATCTCGGCGGCCTGGCCGTCGGCCTCGAGATCGGCCATGCGGCGCGCGGAGTCCCAGTTGCGCTTGCCGAGGTCGCCCTCGAGGTCCTCGAAGTTGTTCTCCCACGCCGCAGCCCAGGCGTCGAAGTCGTCGAGCCACTTCGACTCCAGGTACGGCCGGTAGTCGAGGATGTCACCCCCGGCGTGGCCGTCGGCGCTGATGACGACGTGACGCTCCGGCAGGCTCGACGAGCTCATGCGTTGCTTCCCCTCGGGTCTCGCGGTGCCCGGCTACGTCGAGTAACCGGTTCCGCGAATGTATCCCCGATCGTGGGGAGGCGGAAGCTGGCTCAGCCCTCGCCGGAGCTGCCCTCGCCGGAGCCGTGGATCCCCTTGTCGAACTCCGACTTCGCCTCGCCCAACGACCGCGCGAGGTTCGGGAGCTTGGAGCCCCCGAACAGCACGGCCACCACCGCGAGCACCAGCAGGAGCTCCCAACCGACGATCTGCGCGAACACGAACACCCGGACCCCGTCCCCTCGACTGCGTGACGGTGCCCAGGTCACCGCACGTATGTGTCGGGAGCGTTGCCGGCGTCGGCGCCGCCCGTGAACTGCCTCAGGCCCAGCCCTCGATCATCGGGATGCCGAGCTCGCGCACGCGGGCGAGGACGGCGTCGACCACCGCGTCGTCGGGCGTGACCTGCGGCGGACGGACGGTGCCGCCGGGCAGGCCGAGGCGACCGAGGAGGGCCTTCGTCACCCGGATGCCGCCGTTGCCGTAGAGCAGCTCGTGCAGGCGGGCGAGCACCCCGAAGGCGGCGGCCGCGGCCGCGAGGTCGCCGGCCTCGATCGCCGCGCACAACGCCGCGCACAGGTTCGGTGCGAGGTTCGCCTCCGAGGTGAGGAAGCCGTGCGCGCCGAGGCCGACCGCGGTGAGCGTCTGGAGCGGGCCGCCGACGTGGATGTCGATTCGGTCGCCCGCGACCTCGCCCAGCGCGTCGACGAGCGCGGCGAGGTACATGACGTCGGCGTGGCTGCAGTGCACGCCGATCACTCCCTCGTGGCGCGCGACGAGATCCGCGAGCATCGGGACCGGCACGCGGTAGCCGACCGACTGGTGCGTGGAGACCACCGCGGGGAGCGGGCACGCGTCGAGCACGGCGTCGAAGTACTTCTGCACCTCGGGCATGGTCGGGCGGTGCCCGTGCCCCGGGTCGAGCGAGTACACCTGCACCGCCTCGACACCGGCACGCGCCGCATCCTGCGTGAACGCGATCATCTGCGCCGCGGTGCGCGGCTCGATGCCCATCGCGCGCACGTTGCCGTCGAGCTCGTCGGCGGCGACTGCGAGCAGGCGGCGCATCTCGTCGTCGGTGAGCGTGAAGCCCTCGCCGCTGCCGCCGCCGCCCACGTACACGCCGATGCCCGCGTCGTGCATGCGGCGCAGGTGGGCGCGTACGGCACGCTCGTCGAGCGAACCGTCGGCGGCGAACGGCGTGATCGCGATCACCGAGCAGGAGCAGCGGGGGCCGGGAACGCTCATCAGTACAATCTCTATCATGATGGCGTCCCGGGCCGCGGTTCCGACTCCGCCCTCGACCCCGATGCGGCCCGCCAAGCTGGCCGACATGGTCGCCGCGGTCCTGCGCGAACGCATCCTGAACGGCGAGCTCCCCGACGGCGCGGAACTCCCCCAGCAGGACGACCTCCTCGCCGAGTTCGGCATCAGCCAGCCGCCGTTGCGCGAGGCGTTGCGCATCCTCGAGTCGGAGGGGTTGATCACCGTCCGCCGCGGCAACCAGGGCGGCGCGGTGGTGCACCGGCCGAGCGAGACCGCCGCGGCGTCGCTCGTCGCCATGCTCCTCCAGTCGCGCGACGCGACGCTCGGGCAGCTGTTGGAGGCGATGGCGGCGATCGAGCCGCTCTGCGTCGCCGCGGCTGCCGGGCGGGCCGACCGTGCGAAGACGGTGCTGCCCGTGCTGCGCGCGACCATCGACGCGTCACGCGCCGTGCTCGACGACGCCGATGCGTACACGGGCCTGGCACGCCAGTTCCACCACGACGTCGTGCGCACGTGCGGGAACGCCGCGCTCGAGGTGGTGTGCGGCGTGCTCGAGGCACTGTGGACCGTGCACGTCGACCGGCTGGCTCGTGACACGGGCGCGCTCGGCGAGTACGCCGACATCAAGGCGCGCCGCGAGAGCGTGAAGGAACACGAGCGCATCTACGCCGCGATCGAGAAGGGCGACCCCGCGGCCGCCGAGCGCGCCGCGCGTGCCCACACCGGCGACGCCAACCGCGACGGATGGCAGCTCGACCTCGCGCAACGCGTCGACGCGACCCTGTTGTTCGGTGGTGCCCGGTGAGCTGGCGGCACGCGGCGATCACCGGCACCGGCGCGACCGCGTACACGAAGGAGTCGGGGCGCAGTGTGCTCTCGCTCGCCGACGAGGCGGCGCGCGCCGCCATCGCCGATGCCGGTCTCGAACCGTCCGACATCGACGGCATCGCCAGCTTCATGGTGATGCACGACTCCGTGCCCACCGTGGCGCTGGCCACCTCGCTCGCGCTGCCCGCGCTGCGCTGGCAGTTCGACCTCGACCTCGGCGGGCAGTCGCCGTGTCACCTGGTCACGCAGGCGGCGGCCGCCATCGCCACCGGGCAGGCGCGTCACGTGCTCGTGTTCCGCGCGATGAACGGGCGCAGCGGTCCGCGCGTCGGCACGATGCAGTTCCACGGTGGCGGCGCGGCCTACCGCTACCCCATCGGGTACGACGCCTACCTCATGTACGTCGCGATGTGGGGCCAGCGGTTCCTGCACGAGACGGGGCAGGGTGCCGAGGACCTCGGCGCGGTCGCGGTCGCGCAACGCGAACACGCGCTGCGCAACCCGAACGCGGTGCGCCGCACACCGCTCACCATCGACGAGTACCTCGCGTTGCCGTACGTCGTCGAGCCCTACCGCGCGCCCGACTGCACCATCGAGGTCGACGGCGCGTGTGCAGTGGTGGTGAGCGCGCTCGACGCCGCGCGCGACCTCCGCCACCCGCCCGCGGTCGTCGCGTCGGGCGGGTACCGCGCCGGGCCCCGCCCCGGTCTCGACATCGGCGACCACCTCCTGTGGGACGACATGACGCGCAACTACACGTCGCACCTGCGCGACGAATTGTTCGGACGCGCGGGCATCACCCCCGCCGACGTGCAGGTGGCCGAGATCTACGACTGCTTCACCAGCACCGTCCTGATGGGGCTGGAGGACTGGGCATCTGCGAGCGGGGCGGTGCCGGCGAGTTCGTGCGCTCCGGCGCCACCGCGCTCGACGGCCGGATGCCGATGAACACCCACGGCGGCCTGCTGGCCGAGGGCTACCTGCACGGCATGAACACGGTGGTGGAGGCGGCCCGCCAGGTGCACGGCGCCGCCGGCGAGCGCCAGGCCCCGCACCACGAGGTGGTCGCCATCACGTCGGGGGCGCTGATGGACGGCTCGGCCATGGTGCTGCTGGCCGACCGCTGAGCCCGGCGGCCGAGCCCGGCCCGAGCGCGGTCGGCCCCGGTCGACAGCGGATCGCCATCCTTATAGTCTTTACAGTCAAAGCTCACGACCGCCAGGGGGACGCCATGCGCCGGTACCAGCTCATCTCGGCCGACAGCCACGTCAACGAGCCGCCCGACGTGTGGACCGAACGCGTCCCCGCCGCCTTCCGCGACCGGGCGCCACGCATGGAGCGGTTCGAGGAGGGCGACGCCTGGATCATCGAGGGCGTGAAGGACCCGATCAACTTCGGGATGAACGCGTGCGCGGGGCTCCCCCCGGCCGAGCAGAAGGGCTGGGCGTTCCACGACGACCTGCGCGCCGGCGGTCACGACCCGCGGGCGCGACTGGAGGAGATGGACACCGACGGCGTCGACGCCGAGGTGCTCTACCCCACACCGCGCCTCTCACAGGCGATCTTCGCCAACACCGACGTCGAGTACCACGAGACGATGATCCGCGCCTACAACGACTGGCTCTCCGAGTACGTCGAGTACGCGCCCGAGCGCTTCGCGGGCATGGCGATGCTCCCCAACCGCGGCGCCGAGGGCGCGGTCGCGGAGCTCGAGCGGGTGATCGAACGGCCCGGCATGCGCGGCGTCGTCATCGGCTGCTGGCCGAACGGCACGCTGGAGGTGCAGCCCGAGGACGACAAGCTGTTCGGCCGCCTCGCCGAGCGCGGCATCCCGCTCGGCATCCACGTGTCGCTCGGGCAGCGCATGCCCGCCGCGCACAAGGCGAAGCTCCCCGGCTACGGCCGCTTCTTCGACGCGCCGAACCGGATGATCGAGCTGATCTTCGCCGGCGTGTTCGACCGCTTCCCCGAGCTCGATGTCGTGTTCGCCGAGACCGACTTCGGGTGGGTCCCCTACGTGCGCGAGCAGATCGACAACAACTACCAACGCCTCGAGCCGACGGCGCACTTCGGCCTGCAGCGGCTGCCGAGCGACTACATCGGCCGCCACTTCCACTTCGGGTACATGACCGACACGTTCGGGATCCGCAACCGCCACGACGTCGGCGTGGAGCGCATCCTCTGGTCGAGCGACTACCCGCACATCAGCGCCGACTGGCCGTCGTCGTGGCGGGTCATCCAGTCGTCGATGTCGGGCGTGCCCGCCGACGAGCGCCACGCGATCCTCGCCGGGAACGCGCAGCGCCTCTACGGATTCGCCTGATCCGCGGTATGGCGAGCACTGCGGGCGACACGTCACGACCCGGCTTCGTCGACGTCGTCACCACTCCCGAACGACGTGCCGCGTACCTCGCGTCGGGCGCGTGGGACGACAGCACACTGGCGGCACGGGTCGCGCTCCACGCAGGGGCACGCGGCGACGCGGTCGCGGTCGTCGACGACTCCGGTCGGTACACCTACGGCGAGCTCGCACGCGACGCGTGCGCGTTCGCGGCTGCGCTCACCGCCTTCGGCGTCGCCGAGGGTGCCGTGGTCTCGCTCCAGCTGCCGAACCGGTACGAGACGGTGGTGGCCGCCGTCGCCGCGCAGTCGCTCGCCGCGGTGATCAACCCCCTGCTCCCCAACTACCGCGCCCACGAGCTCGAACACGTGTGGCGCACCGCGGGGCCGAAGGTCGTGGTGATCCCCGACGTGTACCGCGACCACGACCACCGTTCGCTCGTCGCGAGCGTCGCGGCAACCACCGGGGTCGACCCACACGTGGTGGTCGTCGGCGAGCCGGCACCCGGGCAGTCGTCGTTCGCGGCGCTGCTCGCCCGGCACGCGGGTGTGGGCGCGCTGGGCGCCGGCCGCGCCGACGCGGTGTCGGAGGTGATCTTCACCTCGGGCACCGAGGCGCAGCCCAAGGCGATCATGCACACCGAGCAGACGACGAACTTCAGCGTGCGGGCCGCCTACGACGATCTCGCGATGACCGACGACGACGTCGTGTGGATGCCGTCGCCCGTCGGCCACTCCACCGGCTTCAACTACGGCCTGCGGTTCGCGCTGTACCACGGCCTCCCGCTCGTGTTGCAGGACCGGTGGGACGCGGCCGCCGCCCTCGACCTCGTCGTGCGGGAGCGCGCCACCTACACCCTCGCGGCAACCACGTTCCTCCAGGACCTCGTGGAGCGCGCGGCCGCGACGCAGACGACGGTGCCGTGGCTGAGTCGGTTCGGCTGCGGCGGGGCACCCGTGCCGCCGCGACTCGTCGACGCGGCGGCGGCCGTCGGCATCGGCGTGCTGCGACTCTACGGCTCCACCGAGGTGCTCGTCGGTTCGTGGAACCGGCCCGGCTCCTCCGCCGCACAGAAGCGCGACACCGACGGCGTCGCCGTCACCGGGGTGGAGCTGCGCGTCCTCGACGAGGACGACACGCCCGTCGACCCCGGGACGCCCGGCGAACTCGTCACCCGCGGCCCCAACACCTGCGTCGGCTTCTTTGCCGACCCCGAGCGCACGGCCGCGGTCTTCTCGCCCGACGGCTGGGTGCGCAGCGGTGACACCGTCACCGTCGACGACGCGGGGTACCTGACCGTCGTCGGGCGCAAGAAGGAGATCCTCATCCGGGGCGGCATGAACATCGCGCCCCGCGAGATCGAGGATGTGCTCCTCGGCTTCCCCGAGGTGGAGCGCGCCGCGGTGGTGGGCCTCCCCGACGAACGCCTCGGCGAGCGCACGTGCGCGTGCGTCGTGCTGCGCGCCGGCACCGCGCTCGACCTCGACACCGTCGTCGCCCGGTTCGACGCCGCCGGGGTCGCCACCTACAAGTGGCCGCAACGGCTGGAGGTGCTGGCCGAGCTCCCCGCCACCGCGTCGGGCAAGATCAAGAAGCACGTGATCGTCGCCGACCTGCTCGGGGAGCACGCATGACCACCATCGAGCTCGAGTACCACGAGCACGCCGCGCTCCTCACCCTGGCGCGCCCCGACGACCTGAACCCGATCGACAGCGAGATGCTCGTCGCGCTCGACCGTGCCCTCGACGAGATCGAGGCGCGCCGCATCGCGACCGACGCGGTGCGGGCGATCCTCGTCACGGGTGCGGGGCGGGCGTTCAGCGCGGGCGGCGACCTGAAGGGCTACCAGTCGTTGCAACGCGACCGCAGTGCCTTCCACCGGTTCGTCGCCGAGCTCCACCGAGTCTTCGGCCGGCTGCGCAGCGGGCCGTTGCCGGCGATCGCCCTGGTGAACGGCGTCGCCGTCGCGGGCGGGCTCGAGCTGATCCTCAACTGCGACTTCGCCCTCGCGGCGCGGTCGGCGCGCATCGGCGACGGCCATCTCAACTTCGGGCAGATGGGCGGCGGCGGAGTGCTCACGCTGCTCTGGCGGGCGGTCGGGCGTGCCCGCGCCACCGAGCTGATGCTCTCGGGCCGGCTGCTCGACGCGAGCGAAGCGGCGGAGTGGGGACTCGTGAGCCGGGTCGTGGACGACGACGCGCTGCTCGACGAGGGGCTCGCACTGGTCGCGGGCATCGCGGCGAAGAGCCCATTGGCGGTGGCCAACGCCAAGCAGGTGATGCACCGAATCTGGGCCGAGCAGGGCCCGGTCGACGACGGCCTCGCGATCGAGCTCGACGCCGACGTGGAGTACTGCCTCACCTCACACGACGCCCCCGAGGGACTCGCCGCGTTCGCGGAGAAGCGCACGCCGAGGTTCGAAGGTCGATGAGCGAGCTGCCGGCACCGGTCACCGACCTCGACAGCGAGCCCTTCTTCGCCGGGCTGCGCCGCGGGGTGATCCTCGTGCAGGAGTGCGCGGCGTGCGGGCGGCGCCGGTTCGGCCGGCTCGGCGCGTGTCCCTACTGCGGCGCGTCGGGCGGCACCGACGTCGAGATCGGCGGCACGGGCACCGTGCACTCGTTCGTGCGGGTCCACCGCGCGCTCACCGCGGAGATGGCCGACGAGGTGCCGTACGCGATCGCGACCGTCGAGCTCGACGACGGCGTTCGGATGCTCGGTCGCGTCGAACCGCCCGAGGCCGCGGAGATCGGCGTGCGGGTGGGCCCCCGCTTCGTCGAGCACCGCGAGTGGACCGAACTGCGCTTCACCGTCACCGCATGATGACCACGGCATGAGCGAACGACTCACGGGCGCGCGCGTCCTCCGCGCCGAGGACGAGCGGCTCCTCACCGGCCGGGCGACCTTCACCGCGGACGTGCAGCCCGCGGGTGCGCTCCACGCGGTGTTCGTGCGCAGTCCGTACCCACACGCGCGCATCACCGCCGTCGACGTCAGCGGCGCGTGGGCGCAGCCCGGCGTCCACGCGGTGCTGACGCACGCCGACCTCCTGTCCGTGCTGCCGCCGATCCGCCCACCCGTGTTCCCCGAGCTCCACGCGCCGGAGCACACCGCGCTCGCGAGCGGCACCGTGCGCTTCGTCGGCGATCCCGTCGCGCTCGTGGTCGCGACCACGTTGGCGCAGGCCCACGACGCGGCCGAGCACGTGATGGTCGACTACCGGCCACTCGCGCCGGTCGCGTCGGCCGCCGCCGCGCTCGCGCCCGACGCCGCCGTCCTGTGGCCGGCGATCGGCACCAACGTGGTGCACGAACAGGAGCACGTCGTCGGCGACCCCGACACCGCGTTGCGCGACGCGTCCGTCGTGGTGCGCACGCGCATCGACCAGCACCGCGTCGCGCAGGCGCCGATGGAGTGCCGCGCCAGCGTCGCCGACTTCGACGCCGAAGCCGGCACGCTCACCTTCACCACCGCGCACCAGTCACCCAACCAGGTGCGCACGTTGCTCGGCACGGTGCTCGGCCTCGACACCGGGCGCATCCGGGTGGTGTGCCCGTTCGTGGGCGGGTCATTCGGGCAGAAGAGCGGTCTCGCCCGCGAGGACGCCGCGCTCGCGGCCGCGTCGATCCTCCTCGGGCGTCCCGTGCGCTGGCAGGAGACCCGCACCGAGAACCTCCTCGCCGCGGGCCATTCCCGTGAGGCGTACGCCGACGTCGAGATCGGCTTCACCGCCGAGGGCGATCTGCTCGGGCTGCGCGTCCACCTCGTCACCGACCTCGGGGCCTACCCGCAGATCGGCTATCCGGCCGCGGGCTACTCGAACCTCGTGCGGGCGTTGCTCCCGGCGGCCTACCGCCTCGACCACTTCGCCTTCACCGCCACCATGGTCGCCACCAACAAGTCGACCTACGTGCCGTACCGCGGCCCGTGGGAGATGGAGACGTTCCTGCGCGAGCGAGTGCTCGACCTCGCCGCCCGCCGCCTCGACGTCACGCCCGAAGCACTGCGCGCCCGCAACCTGCTGACGCGCGACGAGCGGGAACGGGGCAGCTGTCTCGGCGTCGACCTGCACGGCGTCACGGTCGACGCCACCCTCACTCACGCCACGGAACTGCTCGAAGGCGAGGGCTGGCGTGCGCAGGTGGCCGCGGCGCGCGCCGAAGGTCGGCTGGTGGGCGTGGGGCTGTCCACCTACGTGGAACCGGCGCCGGTGTCGCCCAGCCTGTTGCGCGCCATGGGTGTGCAGGCGGTGGCGCGCACCACCCAGGAGGCACGGCTGCGCCTCGACGCCGACGGCGGCGTCACGCTGTTCACCAGCCAGCAGCCGCACGGGCAGGGCCACGAGACCACCCTGGCGCAGCTCACGAGCGACGTGCTGGCACTCCCGATGGAGCAGATCCGCGTCGTGTGGGGCGACACCGACCTCGTGCCGTTCAACCTCGTCGGCACCGGCGGCAGCCGGGCCGCGATGCTCGCCTCCGGCGCAGTGCTCGACGCCGCCGACCGGCTGCGCACCGAACTGCTCGCGCCGCCGCCGACCGGCTGGAGATCGCACCCGAGGACCTGGAGCTGCGCCGGCGCGGTGGTGCCGCGGCGCGCCGTCGCGCGGCACCACGTTCGCCGACCTCGCCGCCGCCGCACCCGCGGCCCCCGAGGTGGTCGGCGCGTTCCTGTCGGCCGACGGCACGTGGTCGCAGGCCACCCACCTCGCGATGGTGGAGGTCGACCCCGATACGGGCGCCGTCGACATCCTGCGCTACGTGGTGGTGGAGGACTGCGGCCCGCCGATCAACCCGACGATCGTCGACGGCCAGGTGCGCGGGGGCGTCGCGCAGGGCATCGCGTCGGTGCTGCACGAGCACGCCGCCTACGACGACGACGGCCAGCCCCGAGCGGCGACCCTCCTCGACTACCTCGTGCCCTCGACCATGGAGATCCCGGCCGTCGAGATCCACCACCTCCACGACCACAACCCCGACGCCGGGCCGGTGCCGTTCCGCGGGGTGGGCGAGGGTGGTGCGATCGGGTCACCGGCGGCGCTCGTGAGCGCGATCGACGACGCGCTGGCCCCGCTCGGCGTCGAGCTCACCACGCAGTACCTGCCACCGGCCGTGCTGCACGACCTGATCCGTCGCGCACGGTTGTGACCGGTCGTCCTCGCCGCGTACCGTGCCAGGACCGCAGGAGGACGAGATGACCGACATCTACTGGGACCCGTTCGACACCGACATCGACACCGAGCCGTACCCGGTGTGGAAGCGGATGCGCGACGAGGCACCCCTGTACCGCAACGACACCTACGACTTCTGGGCGCTGTCGCGCTACGCCGATGTCGAAGCCGTCCACCGCGACGCCAAGACCTACAGCTCCGCGCACGGCACCGTGCTCGAGCTGATCACGGCCGAGCCGTTCCTGGACACCGGCCAGATCATCTTCATGGACCCGCCGCGCCACACGCTGATGCGTCAGCTCGTGTCGCGTGCCTTCACGCCGCGGCGGGTCGACGACCTCGAGCCCACCATCCGGCGCGTGTGCAACGAGTTGTTCGACCGCCTCGAAGGCCGCGACCGGTTCGACTACGTCCAGGACTTCTCGGCGCTCCTCCCCGGCATGGTCATCTCGTCGCTGTTCGGCATCCCCGACGACGAGCGCCGAGCAGCCGCGCGGCTGGTTCGACGAGACCTTCCACATCGAGCCCGGCGTCGGCATGATCAACGACGTCTCGTTCGCGGCGCAGATCAAGCTCCACGAGTACTTCCAGAACGCCATCGACGAGCGGCGCGCCCACCCCACCGACGACATGCTCAGCGCGCTCGCGAGCGCGGAGATCACCCAGGACGGCACCACCACCACACTCACCACGTCGGACGCCGCCGACTTCGCGAACCTCGTGGTGAGCGCGGGCAGCGAGACGGTCGCCCGCCTGCTCGGCTGGGCCGCGGTGCTGCTCGACCGTCACCCCGACCAGCGCGCCGAGCTCGCCGCCGACTCGTCCCTGCTCCCCAACGCGGTCGAGGAGATGCTCCGCTACGAGGCGCCGTCGCCGGTGCAGGCGCGCTGGACCACGGCCGAGACGGAGCACCACGGCGAGACGATCCCCGCCGGCTCGAAGGTGCTGCTGCTCACCGGCTCCGCCGGGCGCGACGAGCGCAAGTACCCCGAGGCCGAGAAGTTCGACATCCACCGCAAGTTCGACACGCACGTGTCGTTCGGGTTCGGCATCCACTTCTGCCTCGGCGCGTCGCTCGCCCGGCTCGAGGGGCGGATCGCGCTCGAGGAGACGCTGAAGCGCTACCCGGAGTGGTCGTTCGTCGCCGACGACGCCGTGCGCCTGCACACCAGCACCGTGCGCGGCTACTCGGCGGTGCCGATCGCGGTGTGAATGGACTTCGTCGACTGGCTGAAGCAGCAGAAGTGGCGGCGCGACGCGATCGGTGACCTCGCACGGGACACCCGGCGCGACAACGGTTGGCCGCCGTCGGGCAAGGTGACCCGGGCCCGGTTGCGCGCCTACCTGGAGAGCCACGACGCGATCCCGGAGGCGCTCGCCGCGCTCGACGCGGCGTGGGACGAGTGGGACGCGGAACGCCGCGCGTCGAAGGGCTGAGCTACCGCGCGACGAGCACGACGGTGACCTCGTCGCCGTCGTCGATGCGCTCCTTGCGGCGTACCTCGGCCTTCACCGGCAGGAGGTACGAGCCCGACTGCTTGTCGGCGAAGACCGACGTCGTCCACGTGGTGGCACCGATCGTGACCCGCACGGGCACCGAGCCGAACGGCTTGTGCTCGCGCTCGGCCCGGATCTCCTCCGCGAGCCCGAGGGGCAGCGTGACGAAGTACCAGGCGTCGGGTCCGACGTGCTGCCAGCACACCGCGCGGAACTGCGTCACGGAACCAGCGTGACCTTCCTCACGGGCAGCTGGTTCACGGAACCAGCGTGACCTTCCACACGGGCAGCTGGTTCACGGAACCAGCGTGACCTTGCCCGTGTGCAGCTGGTAGACCGCGCCGACGATCTTCAGCGTCTTCGCGGTGACCCGCTCACTCAGGAGCGGGTCGGTGCCGAGCCACGTGACCTGTGCCCGCACGTTCTCCAGGATCGTCGCCGGCAGCTGGTCGTCCTTCGCCAGCGTGAGCGACTGCTGGGCGGCGGGGAGGATCGGCGCGACGACGTCGGGGAGGTCACCGGGAAGCTGCGTGCCGTTGGCGGCGACGTCGATCGCGGCCTTCGCCGCGCCGCACTCCGAGTGCCCGAGCACCATGAGGAGCGGCGTGTTGAGCTCCAGGCAGCCGTACTGCACCGAGCCGAAGTTCACCGGGTCGGTGGAGACGGTGTTGCCGGCGTCGCGCACACCGAAGAGGTCGCCGAGGCCCTGGTCGAACACGACCTCGATCGGCACGCGCGAGTCGGAGCAGCTGACGATCGACGCGAACGGCGCCTGTCCCTGCGCCAGCTCGGCGCGCCGGACCGTGCCCTGACGCGGGTTGCGCGCCTTGTTCGCGACGAAGCGGCGGTTGCCGGCGACGAGGCGCGCCAGCGCCTGGTCGGGGGTCATGGTGGCCTCGGCGGCCGCCGGCAGGGCCCGGGCCCCGGCGGCCGTCGGGAACCACGCCGGCGCGGTGAGCGCGACGCCGCCGACCGCGGCGGTCGTGGCGAGCGCGCGCAGCGCGTCGCGCCGCGAGAGGTCTCGTCCGTGCAGAAGGTCCGCAGGTCCCACTGGTGTCACTCCTCGTCGTCCGGTGACACCCTGGCCGCATCACCCTTCGGGACAATTTCGGCAATCTGCTGGGTGAGTTGAGCCAGTTGTGCCCGGACGAGGGCGAGCTCGGCCGTGATCGCGTCGATGCCCTCGTCGCCCGACTCGATCACGTTGCCCTGCTCGTCGGTCTTGGGTTCGAGCCGGAAGAACGACGCCAGCGAACCGGCGAGCAGGCCGAGCACCGCGATGCCGGTGAGCATGATCATCACACCCGCGGCGCGGCCGGCGGTCGTGACGGGGACGACGTCGCCGTAGCCCACCGTGGTGAGCGTCACGATCCCCCACCAGAGCGCGTCACCGAAGGTCTTGAACTCCACGTTCGTCGGGTGCTCGGCGTGGTAGGCGATGACCGATCCGAGCAGCGTGACGAGAGCAGCCACGATCGCCACACGACCGAGGCGCTGGATCAGCCGCCGCATGCCGCCACTCGCCAGGAGCACGCGGGCGAGGCGGGCGAGGCGCACGAGCATCACGAACTTCGCGCTCTGGTTCGGCACGAGGAGGAACCAGGGCGCGGTGAGGACGACGACCGTGAGGTCGAAACGGCCCCACCACGTGCCGAGGTAGTGGTTCAGCCGCTTCATGTGGACCGTGAAGTCGACGACGAACACCAGCCACGACACCGTCACCACGATGCCGACGACCCAGTCCTGCGCGTTCTTCCCCGGGATCAGCACGAGCGGGAGCAGCGCGGCCAGCACGAGCGGCACGCTCATGCGGTCATCGAACTCGCGCAGCTTGGCGGCGTCCTCCGGCGACTTCGCCCGTCGGAGGAGTTTGTCCTCGGGTGCCTCACTCACGCCGCGAATCTTGCCGCCCGCGACGGCCGCGGGAGCGGATCCCCGGTCAGGCGCGGGTCAGCGACGGAACCAGCCGCGACGGGACCGCGGTGCGGACGCGCCGGCGCCGGCCGCGGTGGCGGTCACACCCTCGGCGCAGCGGCAGCGTTGCGACTTCGGCACGTCACCCAGCACCTGCTCCACGTGCATGCCGCACCCCTTCCAGGTCGGCTTGCCACACCGCTTGCACGTCGCTGCTCTGCACATACCCCCCAGGGTATCCGCGGGAGGGCGCCCGCGCACACTCGGGCGACCTTCCGGCGGCGGGCGGTGCGCCAGTCGTTAGCATTCGCCCATGCCGTACCGACGCGCCGAGGGCGTGCTGAGTGAGACCGCCGACGGGCGAGCCATGCTCGCCGCCGCCTCGGGGAACGAGGTGATCGTCCTCAACGACACGGGCACGCTCGTGTGGCGCCTGCTCGAGGACCACGACGACGCCGACGCGATCACCGGCCTCGTCCACGAGGCCTACCCCGAGATCCCACGGGACGACGTCGCCCGCGACGTCGACGCCTTCCTCGCCGAGTTGCTCGCCGCCCAGCTCGTCGAGCGCACCTGAGCCCGCCCGGCCCATGGATCCGCTCCGGCCGAACGTCGTCACCCACGACCTCGTGGGCGACCCCCTCGTCTCGGTCGACGCCCTCGCCGAGGCCGCCGCCCGGGTGGCACCCGAGAAGGTCTCCCACCACCTCGGCAACATGCCGGTGGTGTCACCCGAGGGCAACTCCCGTCATCTCCCGCTCGCACCCGCCGACATCGTGCGCGGCCTGGCCGACAACGGCTGCTGGCTGATGATCCGCGACCTCGCGCTCCTCCCCGAGTACCGCGAGCTGCTCGAGCACCACGCGCGCGCCTTCGAGTTCGCGCTGCGGGCCCGGGGCGAGATCCCCGTCCGGCACAGCCTCATCGCGTTCGTGGCGTCCCCCGGCGCGGTGGTGCCCGTCCACTACGACCGCAACCACCATCTCCTCGCGCAGGCGCAGGGCACCAAGCACGTCGGGGTGGGCCGGTTCCGCGACGAGCAGGAGCAGCAGCGCCAGCTCGAACGCGGGATGTACGCGGAGCGGCTCAACGCCGACGCCGTCCCCGACGACCACGAGGTCTTCGCGTTGCAGGCCGGCGACGCACTGGTGATCCCGGCCTACACGTTCCACTGGGTGAACGTGGGCGACGAGGTGTCGGTCGCGCTCACGTTCGCCGCCACCACCGAGGCGACGCAGCGGGCCGTCGACGTGCACACGATGAACGGGCACCTGCGCCGCATCGGCATGAAGCCGTCGGGCCCCGGCGACGAGCGCAACGACCGGTGGAAGGAGCGCGTCCTCGCCCGCTCCCGCGCCATGCGTGGCCTCACCCGCCGGGGCTGACCACTCCCCCGTCGTCGTCCGGGTCCGCAAGGTCTCCGGCTTCCCCTTCGCCGGCGGCGATCGCGGCGAGGATCTCGTCGAGGTGGACACCGGCGCGGGCACGACGGTGCGCGGGGTCGAGCGCGTGACGCAGCTCGAAGCACGGCCGCTGCACGAGCTCACCGGCGGCGCGGAAGATCGGCTCGCGCAACGCGGGATCGCTGGTCGCGGCGAACGACTGCAGGATGAGCGCGAACGCCGTGGGCCGCGCTGCGGGGACGACCTCGCCGTCGGCACGGTCGGAGTGGGCGACGAGCACGACGCCGACGAGCGTCCGTCCACCGGTTGCGAGCACACTCCGCGGGAGCTCGGCGCGGTCGCGCGGGTCGTCGAGCACGGTGCCCGCCTCGGTGACCGGGCCGCCGATCTCGCGCGGGATCGCGGGCGAGTGGTGGAAGCCGGCTTGCGCAGGGTGGTCGTCGCGCCCGAGGTGTCGACGACGAGCCGGTCGTCGGCGAGGAGCTCCCAGCCGGCTTCCAGCGCCGCCGCGAGCGTCGACTTGCCGCGCCCGTCTGCCCGAGCACGAGCAATGCCTGCCCGTCGCGGCGACGACCGCGCCGTGCAGCACGAACCGGGCTCGGCGGGCCAGCACCCACGTGAGCGCGAACGCCACCATCTCCTCGAGCCACCAGAGGTCGTCGGCATCGGGCTGGTACGCGGTCACCTGGTCGCCGTCACCGTGCAGCACGAGGTCGTGCCGCGCCACGACCATGCCGTCGGCCGCCCGCCAGTAGCGGAAGTCGTCGAGCTCGTCGTCGGGGGACGTGCGGGCACGACGGCGGGCGGCGCCGCGCCGGCGACCACCTGCAGCGTCGCGACCGGCGCGGCGGTGGTCGCGGAAACCCCGCGAGGTTGGCGTCGAGGGCGTCGGCCCGGGCGCAAGGTCGGGGGCGCGCAGGCGGACCGGCACCCCGGCCACGTCGACGGTGCGCTCGATCACCCCGCTCACAGGCCGCGCACCATACCGGGCAGGCGCCGCGACCGGGCGCGGGGTCGCGGTACCGTGGCCGGGTGCTGTCCGACCTCTCCGCGCACCGCGACGCGCTCGGCGCCCGGGCCTTCACCTTCACGCACACGCTGAGCGACGACCCGCGCTTCGACCTCGACCACCTCGCCGAGCTCGTCCCCCGTCTTCCGTCACCCTGGGTGCTCGCCCACGAGGCGCAGTTCTCGCCGCACGAGCGCCGGGGCAAGACCAAGCTGGCGCCGGGCACCGACCTCGGCCGCGCGATCGCCGAGCTCCCCACCTCGGGCGTGTCGATCCGGGCCTACAACCTCGAGAACACCACCGACTTCCGGCCGATCCTCGACGCCGCCACCCCCGCGGTGCTCGGCTTCGTCGACGGCCGCGAGGGCGGCGTGCGCGAGATCAACCTCGCGACCTTCGTGGCGTCGAAGGGGGCGGTCACGGCCGCGCACCCCGACCGTCACCACAACTTCCTGCTGAACGTGCAGGGCCGCAAGCAGGTGTGGGTCGGCTGCGACCCCGACCTGCGGGCGCAGTACACGCGCACCCTCGACTGGTTCCGCCACCCCCACCACGGCGCCCCCGACCTCCCGCCGGCGGAGACCTTCCTCCTCCTCCCGGGTGACGGCGTCTACATCCCGCCCTACGCCTGGCACTGGACCGAGATCCTCGACGACGGCGCCACCGGCTTCTCCGTGGGGTTCAGCACGGCCACCACGGAGCGCAACGAGCAGGTGCTCGGCGTCGACATGCGGCTGCGGGCCCTGGGCCTCCGTCCCCGCCCCTTCGACATGCACGGCGGGGGTGGGGTGAGCGGCCGCGTCAAGGCCGGCGTCTCCCCCGCGGTCATGCGGGCGGTGGGGTTCAAGCACCGGGGTGATGCATCCGTGGTAGCGTCTCCCGACCCTCAGGAGGTCCCACGTTGAGCAGCTCCCGCTACCAGGCACCGGCCATCGTCGAGCGCACCCCCGTGTGCGCGCCGCTCGTCGCCATCGTCGGCTCGCTCACGCCCGTCTCGGCGGTCTTCCGCAGCACCCCGGCCTACGAGGCGCCCGCCATCGTCGAGCGCACCCAGCTCGACATGCCCCTCATCGGGGTCGCGCCGTCGGTGAGCAACCCGGCGTCCGCCGTGTTCCGCAGCACCCCGGTCTACGAGGCCCCGGCCATCGCCGAGCGCACCGAGCTCGAGATGCCCCTCATCGGTCTCCAGACCTCCGGCCTCGCGGGCGTGCCGTCGGCGGTGTTCCGCAGCACGGCCGTCTACGAGGCCCCCGCCATCGCCGAGCGCACCTCCGTGGGCACGCCGCTCGTCGTGGTGGCCCCCAGCAACGTCTGACCCACTGCCGCCGGCTCCCGCCGGCTCCCGCCGGCTCACGCCGGCCACCACGGGCCGTGAACTCGGGCACGTCTGCCCCTCCGGCCCTGGACTCGGCGCGTCCATTTCGTCACGCTGCTCCCATCGAGCCCAGGGCGGGGTCCTGCCGTTCCACAACCGGAGCGAAGCGATCCGGTCTGCCCACGGGCAGCCCGGCGTGGAGTGACGAGTTGCCGGGCAGAGCCCGAGGCCGGCGGTCGCGCGGCGCGCTCCCGTGGCCGCAGCAGGGTGAGTGCACGCCGGGGCGGAAGGGGTGCAACTCCGGCGGGACCCCGCCGTGGGCTCGATCCTTTGCAACGCGTGACAGCAGAATGGCGGGATGACGGGCGGCGGCGACCAGCACGACGCGGGATACCTGCGAGACCTCCTCGAGCACAGCGCGGACGTCGTGTTCCACTCGATCGAGGGCATCGTCCAGTGGATCTCGCCGTCGGTGCGCGAGGTCATGGGCTACTCCCCCGAGGAGATCGTCGGGCGGGACGTCCACGAGTTGTGGCACCCCGACGACCTCCCCACGATGCTCGAGATCCGGGAGGCCACCCTCTCGGGCGCCACCATCCGCAACACCCTGCGCCTGCGCACGCGTGACGGCAGCTACCGCTGGATCGAGTCGAGCCTCCGTCCTTACCCGGGCCGTGACGGGCGACGCGGGATCATCGGCTCGATGCGCGACGTCACCGAGGCGGTGCTCGCGTCGCGGGCGCTCGCGGCATCGGAGGAGCGGTTTCGGCGCGCCACCGCCGACTCGTCGGTCGCGTTCGCGGTGCTCGACCCCGGCGGCAGCTTCACCGAGCTCAACCCGGCGATCTGCGCGTTCTTCGGGCGCGAGGAGCGCGAGCTCGAGGGCCTGCACTGGGCCGACCTCACCCACCCCGACGACGTCGCCACCGACCAGGAGCTGGTGGCCGAGCTCCTCGACGGCAGCCGCGACTCGTTCCGCACCGTGAAGCGCTACCTGCACGCCGACGGGCGCGTGCTGCACGGCCAGGTCACCGTCACCGTGATCCGCGACGACGACGAACGGATCGACTGCTTCGTCGCGCAGATCGTCGACCTCACCGCCGAGACGGCCGCCGAACGCGCCGCCGAACGGTTGGAGGACCGCTACCGCATCCTCGCCGAGCACGCCACCGACGTCGTCGTCGAGGGCGACGAGGAGGGCGTGATCCGGTGGGTGTCGCCCTCCGTCGAGGAGGTGCTCGGCTGGCGACCCGAGCAGCTGGTCGGCACCGCGGTCGTCGACCTGCTCGTCGACGAGGACCGGACCTCCGCCCTCGCCCGGCGCGCCCACGTGGAGCGCGTGGGGGAGCTCAAGGGCGACGAGGGACGGTTCCGCACGGCCGACGGCGGCCACCGCTGGATGTCGGTCCGGGTGCAGCGGCTCACGGGTCCCGACGGTTCGTTCCGGGCCGGGGTGCTCGGCCTGCGCGACATCGAGGCCGAGGTCGCGGCGCGGGAAGCCCTGCTCGACCGGGCCGAGCTGCTCCGCGCCGTGCTCGACTCCTCCCCCGACATGATCGTGCGCATCGCGCGCGATCACACGATCCAGTACGTGAACCGTGCGACGACCTTGCTCACCGGCCGGTCCACCCACGACTGGCTGGGCCGCAGCATCTTCGACGTCGGCTGGCCGGCCGACTACGTCGATCGGTGGGCCGGTCCTCTCGACGAGGTGTTCGCCACCGGTGTGGGCACCACCGCCGAGATCGAGGGCTCGCTCACCGACGGGGCGTGGTTCGAGATCCGGCTCGCCCCCGAGTTCGGCGCCGACGGCTCGGTGCACCACGTGGTGCTCACCAACCGCAGCATCACCGACCGCAAGCGCGTCGAGGCCGAGCTCGTCGAGAGCGCGACCCACGACCCGCTCACCGGGCTCAGCAACCGGACCGCCCTGCTGGCCGAGCTGCAGCGCGCGCTCGCCGCCGGCCGTCGCCCCGGGCACGCGACCGCCGTGCTCCTCTGCGACCTCGACCACTTCAAGAACGTGAACGACTCACTCGGCCACCACGTCGGCGACGGCCTGTTGCGGGTCGCCTCCAGTCGCATCGCGCGCACGGTGCGCGACGCCGACCTCGTGGCGCGCCACGGTGGCGACGAGTTCGTGGTGGTCATCCGCGACCTCGACGACCCGACCGAGGCGCTGCGGGCCGCCGAGCGCGTCGTCGTGGCGTTCCGCCAGCCGATGCTCGTCGACGACGCCGAGCTGTTCGCCACGGCGAGCGTGGGCATCGCGATCGCGGACCCCGACACCGAGGCCGGCGCCGACGACCTCCTCCGCGAGGCCGACACCGCGATGTACGTCGCCAAGGAGAAGGGCCGCGACCGCGCCGAGCTGTTCAACGAGGAGCTGCGCGCCATCGTCGACGAGCGTCTGCGCATCGAGACCGACCTGCGCCCGGCCCTCGATCGCGAGGAGCTCGTGCTGCACTACCAGCCCGAGATCGACCTGCAGTCGGGCGCCCTCCGTGCCGTGGAGGCCCTGCTGCGGTGGCAGCATCCCGACGGCCGCCTCGTCACCGCCGATCGCTTCATCGGCGTCGCGGAGAGCTCCGGGCTGATCCTCGACATCGGCGACTGGGTCATCCGCGAGGCGTGCGCGCAGGCGGCGCGCTGGGCCGAGGAATCCGGCGACCCGCTCACGGTGCGCGTGAACCTCTCGGCGCTCCAGCTCTCCGAGGCGGGGCTGATCGTCGCGGTCGACGATGCCCTGGCCGACACGGGCGTCGACCCCGCGCTCCTCTGCGTGGAGATCACCGAGACCGCGCTCCTGCGCGACGTCTCCACCGTGCGCCACAACGTGGAGGCGATCCGCAAGCGCGGCATCCGCATCGCGATCGACGACTTCGGCACCGGGTACGCATCGCTCGCCTACCTGCGCGAGTTCCCCGTCGACGTGCTCAAGATCGACCGCAGCTTCATCAGCACGATGACGACCGACCCGTTCGACCACCAACTCGTCGCCGGCATCGTCGCGTTCGCCCACCGACTCGGGATCCCGGTGACCGCCGAAGGCGTGGAGACACCGGAGCAGGCCGAGTTGCTCTACGCGCTCGGCTGCGAGGGCGCGCAGGGCTGGCTGTACGCGAAGGCGATGCCCGCGGCGGAGATCAGCGCACTGCGGCGCACGTCACCAACCTGAGGCGGTCCGCGTTCGTCAGCGCACGCCGCCGTCGGCCCGGTCGGCGACCCGGGTCGCCCAGCCGGCGAGTCGGTCCCACAGCTGCACCCGGGTGTTCGCCTGGTTGTGGCAGTGGCCGGAGTCGGCCAGCACGAACAGCTCGGCGTCGCGGGTCGCCGTGTACTTCTCGCGCGCACCCTCGTGGTCGTCGGTGAGGTCGTGGTCGCCGAACGCGACGAACACGGGGACGTCGATGCCCGCCTTGTGGCTGTCGGTCGCGCCCGGGATCATCGACGTCAGCCCACACGTGAAGAGGTTCGACACCTGCTGGGCGACGAACGCCTCGCGCACCGGCTCGGGCACGTCGGGCAGCAGGAACGGCCCCTTGGTGGGCCGCTTCCGCGGCACCGGCGAGTCGGGGGCGAAGCGCACCCGCGCGAGCGCCTCGATGTCGCGCTCGATCTCCGGGTACGGGCGGTCGACACGCAGCGCGGCCTCGTCGTCCGACAGCACCTCGGGCAGGCCGTCGCCCCCGTGCCCGAGCACCGCGATGCCGTCGAACAGCGCGTGGTCGTGTTGCAGGACGGTGAGCAGCATCCCGCCCATGGAGTGACCGACTCCGATCGCGGGCGCGTCGGGGAACCGGTCGAGTGCGGCGCGGATCGCGTCGGCCTGGGCGGCCGCGGCGACCGTCGGCGTGACCGAGTACAGATCGTCGACCACGGCGGACGCGCCGAGGCCGAGGTGGTCGAACGCGAGCACCGCGAACCCGAGGCCGGTGAGGTGCTCGGCCATCGAGTACCCGGGCAGGCCGGGCACCCGCAGGTCGAAGTACGCAGTGGTGCAGGTGCCACCCGCGAGACACGCCAGCACCGCGCGCGGCGGGCCCGCGGGCGTGCGGACGAATCCGCCGAGCCGGCCGGCCCGGGCCGGCAACGAGCTCACTCGTACCAGAGCTCTTCGAAGACCGCCTTCGACTCGACCAACTTGTCGACGTCGGCATCGTCGTAGCCGTACTCGCGCATGATCTCGCGCGTGTGCTGGCCCACCACCGGCGGCGGCCCGACGATGTGCTGCGGCGTGGCGGAGAAGTCGATGGTGACGCCGAGCTGTTCGTAGCGACCGAGCTTCGGGTGCTGCTGCTTCACGACGAGGCCGAGCGCCTGCATCTCCGGGTCGTCGTGCACGTGCACGCCGAAATCGCCGTTGCACACCTCGACCGGCACGCCCGCGCCGTCGAGCGCGGCGAACGCGTCGGCCGCGGTGCGCGCCGCGAACCACTGCTCGAGCTCGGCGGTGAGGGTCGCGTCGTCGGACAACTCGGCGTGCCCGAGCGCGCCGGCGAGCGCGGCCTGCTCGACATCACTGATCGCGGCGACGCACACCCAGCCGTCGGTGGCCGGGTAGATCCGGTACCGGGGCGACAACCCGAGCTGCATCCGGTCGAGCTGCGGTCGCGGCAGCGACTCGCCGTCGCCTGTGACCGCGGCGTAGGTCGAGCACAGCAGCGCGGCGTTGAGGATCGACGTGTCGACCGACTGCGTGACCCCGGTGCGCTTGCGGTGGTACAGCGCCTGGATCAGACCGATGGCCGACAGGAATCCGTTGCCGGTGTCGCCGAGCGACGTGAGCCCCCAGAACGGACGCCCGCCGTCGTGCATGCCGCCGTCCTCGTAGCAGACGCCCGCGAGCGAGCACCCGGTCTGGTCGTTGCCGGGCGAGTCGGAGCGCGGCCCGCGGTCGAACCCGCGCGTGTGCACGTAGACGATGTCGGGGTTGACCTCGCGCAGCGACGCCTCGTCGACCTTCAGCCGCCGCAGCGCGTCGCGCCGCATGTTGGAGTGCACGACGTCGGCCTGCTCCACGAGCCGGTGCAGCACCTCGAGGCCCTCGGGGGTCTTGAGGTCGATGCCGATGCTGCGCTTCCCGCGGTTGGCGCCGTAGGCGATGTGGTTCTGGTGCCAGAACGGGTCTCGCGTCGCGTTGACCTTGATCACGTTCGCCCCGAGGTCGGCCAGGATCTGGGTGCCGAACGGGCCCGCCACCGCGAAGCCGAGGTCGAGCACGGTGATCCCGTCGAGGGGGCCGCGCAGCGTGAGCCCACGCTCCCCCGCCGTCGGCGGAACTTGCGGACCCGACCATCCGAGCCTGATCTCCGCGGAGTGCTCGCCGACGCGGGGCACCGGTCCCCGCACCGCGCCGGGCGTCTCGCTCAGCCCGTAGAGGATCCCGGCCTGGCGCAACGTGCCGTACTCGGGGTGCTCCACGTCGACCACCGCACCCTCGGCCTCGAGCGCGGGGTCGAACAGCGCCTCCTCCGGCGTGCGCACCGGCTGCAGCGGCACGCTCGCCTGCGCGGCGAGCGCGGTCCACTGGTCGCTCGGGAACTTCCGGAACGCGTCGCGCATGAACGGGTACCAATGCGCGAGCACGATGATGTTCTCGAGGTCGCTGTCGATGCGCTCGGGGTCGTCGCGCTGACGGTTCACGTCGCGCCGCAGCTCGAGCGTGTCACCGTCGGCGCTCGACGTGGCGAACGCGGGGTTGGGCACCCACTGCTGCACCCAGCGGCCGTCGGAGCACTCGAACATGCCCTTGGTCGCGCGCCGGTCGTACACCCACGTGCGGAAGCGGCGGGAGTCGCTGTCCTCGGCGCGGATCCACTTCGAGGCGGTCAGTGTGAACGCGGCCTGCAACAGCGACGTCTCGACGTGCTGGCCCTCGCCGGTGCGCTCGCGCGCGAACAACGCGGCGTTGATGCCGAGCGACGCGTTGAACGCGGTGGCCAGGCTCGTCCAGGGCGTGTACGTGAAGATCGGCCCTTCACGCGGCGAACCCGGTTCCATGCCCTCGGGGATCTCGAGGTCGGGGAGGTACGGCTCCTCGCCGTTCATGTGCACCATCGCGCCACCGAGGTGCGCGCGCTGCTCGTTCAACAGGCCGCAGCGCGCCGCGACCAGCGCGTCGTATCCGGGACGGTCGCGGAACGACGTGCGCGACCCGTACGCGGTGATCGAGCAGTGCACCAGGCGCGGGTTCTCGGCGCGCAGTGTGTCCCAGTCGATGCCGAGGCGGTGGGTGACCCCGGGCGCGTAGCTCTCGAGCACCACATCGGCGTCACGCACGAGCGCGAGGAACGTGTCGTGGTCGGCGGGGTCGGTGAGGTCGAGCACCGCGCTGCGGCGGCCGCGCAGCCACACGTCGTACCCGGGGTTGCCGCGGTACGGGTCGCCGCCCGGCGGCTCGATCTTCACGACGTCGGCGCCGTGGTCGGCAAGGAGCATGCCGGTCACCGGGCCGGCGATCCCCGACGACAGGTCGAGCACGCGCACACCGTCCAACACACCCATGTGGTCCCCCCTTGCCGTCGACCAGCAAGTCATAGTAATCAGTATGCCAACACCCGGCAACGCCCCTGGAGGGACTCCGTGAGCGCACGCCTCATCTCCGCCGACTCGCATGTCGCCGTCGACCTCGAGGTCATCAAGGCGCGGGTGCCGGCGAACCTGCACGAGGTGTTCGACGACGCGATCGCCGCGCAGGCCGCGATCGACGCCGAGCTCCGCGGGGGCCGCCAGTTCTCGTCGGCCGACTTCGACCTCGAGGCCTACACCCACCCCGGGTACAAGGAGCCGCACGCGCGGCTCGAGGCGATGGACCGCGACGGCGTGCAGGCCGAGGTCCTGTACTCCGAGGTGTCGGCGTTCCGTTCGTTCGGCCTCGTGAAGGGCGACTGGAAGCCGATCAGCCGCGCGTTCACCGACCACCTCGCCGACTTCGCCGCCGTCGACCCCGACCGCCTCGCAGTGTCGTACCAGGTGCCCGTGATCGACATCCCCTACGCGGTGAGCGAGGTGGAACGGCTCGCCGCGCTCGGCGCCCGCTCGGTGCACCTGCCCAATTTCCCCACCGAGATCGGCCTCCCCGACTACTGGGACGAGAGCTACGACCCGCTGTGGGCGGTGCTCCAGGAGGCCGGCATCTCGATCAGCCACCACCTCGGCGTGCGCAACTGGCTCTACGACGTGTACCGCCGCGACCCCACCCCGCAACTCGCGGTGTTCACGTCGTTGCCGTCGCTCGCCCTCGCGGAGGTGCTCGGCCTCTGGCTGCTCTCGGGCACGCTCGAGCGGTTCCCCGAGCTCAAGATCGTGTTCGTCGAGCCTGGCCTGTACTGGATCCCCGGGTACCTGCAGGCGATGGACCGCCGCTACGAGGGCGGCGTGTACAGCGTGCCGAACATCCACACGCGCCCGAGCGAGATCTTCCGCCGGCAGATGGCCATCACGTTCATGGACGACGTCGCCGGCCTGCGACTCCGCCACGACATCGGCGTCGAGAACATCCTGTGGTCGACCGACTTCCCGCACCCGGCCACCACGTGGCCCAATTCCGTCGCGGCGGTCGACCGCCAGATGGATGGCATCCCCGACGCCGAGCGCGAGCTCATGGTCGCCGGCAACTCCGCGCGCATCTACAACCTCTGACCACCGCTCGCGTAGGGTCACCCGGAGGCCGAGCGACCGGGGGAACGGTGGGCCAGGAAGCGGAAGTGCTGCTGCGATCGCCGACGATGTGGGGGCTCGTGGAGGCGCGCGTCGCCGCCACGCCCGACGCGGTGATGATCGTCGACGAACGCCGGCAGGTGACCTTCGCCGAATTCCGCGACGAGGCCGAGCGCGCCGCAGCCGGCCTCCAGGCGCTCGGCGTCCACGAGGGCGTCACCATCGCCTGGCAGCTGCCCACCTGGATCGAGACGATCGTGCTGATGGCCGCGCTGGCGCGCCTCGGCGCCCGCCAGGTGCCGCTGCTGCCGATCTACAAGGAGCGGGAGCTGCGCTTCTGCCTCGAACAGTCGCAGGCCACGTTCATGCTCCACCCCGGCACGTGGCGCGGCACCGACTTCACGACGACCGTGCGCAACTCGGGCGCGCTCGACGCGGGCACGATCACCCTGGTGGAGTGCGCGCACGCGCTGCCCGAGGGCGATCCGGCGACGCTGCCCGCGCCCCCGGCCGACGCCGAGGGCGAACTGCTCCGCTGGGTCTTCTACACGTCGGGCACCACCGCGGACCCGAAGGGCGTGCAGCACTGCGACCGCTCCGTGATGGCGGGCGCGTGGCCCCAGGGCGACCGCCAGGGCTTCCGCCCGGGCGACCGCTACGGCCTCGCCTTCCCGTTCACCCACATCGGCGGCGCCACCAACCTCGCCGCCGTGCTCAGCTGCGGGTTCACCCTCGTGATCGCGGAGTCGTTCCAGCCCGAGGAGACCACCGCGTTCTACGCCCGCAACGACGTCACCGTCACCGGGGGCGGCACCGCCTTCTACCTCGCGTTCATCGACCAGCAGCGCAAGGCGGGCGACGAGAAGCTCTTCCCGAACCTGCGTTTCATGTCGGGAGGTGCGGCGCCGATGCCGCCGCACCTGCACCCCGAGGTGCGCGAGGTCGTCGGCGGCAAGGGGGTCGCGCACTGCTACGGCATGACCGAGGGCTGCACGATGGGCATGAACGACCCCGACGACACCGACGACCACCTGATGTACACGGTCGGCAAGCCGGTGAGCACGGTCGAGCTCCGCATCCGTGACCTCCAGGGCCGCGACCTGCCGCCGAACACGGAGGGGCAGGTCACGGTGCGCGGCCCGCTCGTGTTCGCGGGCTACCTCGACGAGGCACTGAACGCCGAGGTGTTCGACGACGAGGGTTGGTTCTCCACCGGCGACCTCGGCGTGCTCGACGACGACGGCTACCTCAGGATCGTCGGCCGCATCAAGGACATCATCATCCGCAAGGGCGAGAACGTGAGCGCGGCCGAGGTCGAAGGTGTGCTCGCGGCGCATCCCGCGATCGCCGACGTCGGCGTCATCGGGATCCCCGACGACGAGCGGGGCGAGATGGTGTGCGCGGTCGTCGCCCTCACACCGGGCGCGACGTTGACGCTCGACGAGGTCGTGGCGTTCTGCATCGAGGCGGGGATGATGCGCCAGAAGATCCCGGAGCGCCTGGAGATCGTCGACGTCCTGCCGCGCAACACCGCCGGCAAGATCGAGAAGCGCGTGTTGCGCGACCGCTTCCCGAGTTCAGCGCCGCAACATAGCGTGGAGTGATGCCCGAGATCGTCGACCACCCCGAGTCCCACCGGTTCCTCTACGAGGAGGACGGCTTCGAGGCGGAGCTGGTCTACCGGATCCGCGGCGACGTCATGGTGCTCGTGCACACGGGCGTCCCCGACGAGCTCGGCGGCCGCGGGCTCGGCGGCCGGCTCGTGACCGCCGCGATCGACCGGGCCGAGGCGGAAGGGCTCGCGGTGCGACCCGACTGCCCGTTCGCACGCGGGTGGCTGAGCACGCATCCCGACGTCGCGGCGCGCGTGACGATCGACTGGCCCCCCGAGGACTGACTAGATCCGCCGGGCGCGGCCTTCCCAGTAGCGGTCGCGCACGGTGCGGCGGGCGAGCTTGCCCGTCTCGGTGCGGGGCAGCTCGTCGACGAAGTCGACGGCGCGCGGCACCTGGTAGCCGGCGAGGCGCTCACGACAGAACGCGAGGATGCCCGCGGCATCCTCCGCGCTCGCCTCGGTCGGTTGCACGACCGCGCGCACCGACTCGCCCCACTCGTCGTCGGGTACCCCCACGACGCAACAGTCGGCCACCCCGGGATGTCCGAGCAGCACGCTCTCGACCTGGGCGGGATAGATGTTCACACCCCCGCTGATGATCACGTCGGTGCGGCGATCGCAGAGGAAGAGGAAGCCGTCGTCGTCGAGGTAGCCGATGTCGCCGAGCGTGAACGCGCCGTCGCGCCAGGCAGCCTCGGTCTTCTCCGGGTCGTCCTTGTAGGCGAAGCCGTCGCGCCCGTCTTCGCGGAAGTAGACGAGCCCCTCCTGCCCCGGCGGCGCCGGCGCGCCGTGCTCGTCGAGGATCTGCACCTGCAACTCGGGGCGGAACGGCTTGCCCACCGACCCCGGCTTGGTGAGCCAGGTACGCGAGTCGATCCCGATGCCACCGCCCTCCGTGCCGCCGTAGAACTCGAAGAGGATCGGGCCGAGCCACTCGATCATCGACCGCTTCACCTCCACCGAGACCGGGGCCGAGCCGTGCACGACGAGCTTCAGCGACGAGAGGTCGTAGCGGTCGCGCACCTCGGCGGGGAGGCGGAGGAGGCGCACGAACTGCGCGGGCACGAGGAACGTGGACGCCGGGCGGTGCTCCTCGACGAGGCGGAGGAACTCCTCCCCGTCGAAGCGGTCCATCAGCACGATGTCGGCGCCGAGGTGCAGGGCGCCGTCGCAGTAGGCCATCGGGCCCGAGTGGTAGAGCGGGCAGGTGACGAGGTGCGGAGCCTCGCTCGCGAGCTGTGGATCGGCGAGGAACCGGGTGAGCATCGCCGCGCCGCCGGCCGCCATGTCGGTGGGGACGGGACGACCGGTGAGTGGGCGCCGGACACCCTTCGGGCGCCCGGTGGTGCCCGACGTGTAGAGCATCGGCGCGCCGGCCGTGGCGGGGTGGAGCGGTACGGCGGGGGTGGCGGCGACGTCGGACCACGGACGGAAGCCGGGGAGGTCGCCGCCGATCGCGAAGCGCGCGTCGTCGGGGAAGCGCGGCGCGGCGGCCGCCGCGAGCTCGGGCCACCGCGCGTCGGCGAACAGCGCGCGCGCCTCGCAGTTCTCCGCGACGTAGGCGACGTCGTCGGGCGTCCACCGCCACGACATCGACGTGCAGTACCGGCCCGACCAGGTGGCGCCGCGGAACACCGCGAGGAACTCGGGGGTGTTGCCGCCGAGCAGCGCGACCCCGCAGCCTTCGGCGCCGTCGCGCGGCACCGCGAGGTCGTCGAGCACGCGCGTGACGCGACGCGCCGACTCCTCGACCGCGCTCGCCGAGACCCGCGTGGCACTCACGCGTCGTGACCGTCAGCGATCATGGATGGTGACGCGGTGGATGATGCGCGCGGCGTCTCCGTAGTCGTTGACCGCGTAGTGCATCGTGCAGCGGTTGTCCCAGAGTGCGGCGTCGCCCTCGTGCCAGTGCCAGCGCACCTGGAACTCGGGACGCTCCGTGTGCTCGCACAGCAGGTTGAGGAGGTTCCGGCTCTCGATCTGGGTGAGCCCCACGATGCCGGTCGTCCACCCGCGGTTGACGAACAGCGCGCGACGCCCGGTCTCCGGATGCGTCGTCACCACCGGGTGCGTGGTGACGCCGGTCATGCCCGGCCGACCGTGCTGCGCCTCGAGCCCGTCGACGAAGTCGCGCACCGCGGGCGACAGGCCTTCGTACGCCGCGTACTGGTTCGACCAGAGCGTGTCGCCACCCTTGTCGGGGCAGACCTGCATCGAGAGCAGCGAGCCCTTCGGGAAGTTCGGCGTGAACGTGACGTCGGTGTGCCATGCGTTGGCGCGGTCCTGGGGGCGGGAGCAGTCGAGCACCAGCACCTCGCCGTTGGGCCCGAACGTCTCCTGCTGGCGGAAGTCGTCGTCGCCGGTGGTGGTGGCGGCGAGCCGGCCGAAGCGCTCCCCCAACGCGATCTGCGTGTCGGCGTCGAGGCGCAGCCGCGGAAAGAACAGCACGAGGTTGTCGAGCCACGCGGCGTGGAGCCGTTCGGCGACCTCGTCGGTGACCGCCTCCGGGCCACCCGTGAGGTCGAGGCCCTCGACGACGGCGCCGAGCGCCTGGGGCAGCGGAGTGATCGTGAAGCTCATGAACGCACCTTCAGCGCGTGACCATCAACAGTTCGGAGATGCTCGCGGCCGGGACCGCGCCCGAGAAGAGATAGCCGGTCGCCGCGGTGACACCCAACTCCAGGAGCACGTCGGCCTGCGCCTGCTCCTCCACCCCCTGTGCGATGACGTCGAGTCCCGCGTCGCGCGCCGCGGCGACGACACGCGTGACGAGCTCCCGGGTGCGGTCGTCGTCGAGCACGTGCAGCGCGATCACGTGGTCGAGCTTCAGCACCGAGACCGGGAGATCGGTGGCCGGGCCGAGACCGCCGTCGCCGAGACCGAAGCGGTCGACCACCAACGCGATGCCCCGCTCGCGCAGTCCGGCGAGGTTCGCGGCACCCACCTCGCCGGCCGCCGCGAGCAGCAGCGCCGCCTCGTCGAGCTCGAGGCTCACGTAGCCCGCGTCGACGCCCGACGCGAGCGCGACGTCGAGCGCGGCCAGCAGGCCGGGATCGCCGATCTCCGGGGCCGACACGTTCACACGCAGGACGGGGGGCACGCGGTCGAGCAGGTCGCGCCACACCACGGCTTGCGCGCACGCGTGGGCCAGGGCCCACGCGCCGATCGGCACGATGAGGCCCGAGTCGATCGCGTCGTGCACGAAGCGCCCGGCCTCCCACGTGTCACCCGACGGGTGGTGCCAGCGCAGCAGCGCCTCCAGCGCCACCACGTGACGACCGTCGACCTCGACCTCCGGCTGGTACCAGACGTCGAACTGCCCCTGTTCCAGCGCGGCCCGGAGGTCCGCCTCGTTCGCGCCCATGACGTCCATTCTTGCCGACTCCGGACCGCGGCTCACCAGGGCCGGACGGCCTCTCGGCGCCGGCCGCAGCCGCGGTCGCAGCCGGTCAGTAGGCCATGAAGAGGATGTGCTCCCGCTGGTACTCGTTCGCCATGTCGGGGTGCTTCTCGCGGAGGTGCTCGAAGGCCTTCTCGACGAGGTCGTCCTCGTTCTCACCACGGATGATCTGGCCACAAGGGCAGGCGAGCGTGGTCTTCACGGCGTTCCTCCCGGGGTCGCGTGACGCGTCGTCGGATGCATCGTGGTGACGCGTCGTGACACGTGCCGTGAGCCTAGACCCGCTGACTTGCACGCCCCACGCCCGCTGGGCGAGGGTGCGGCCATGGTCTTTCGAGTGGTGCAGTGGACGACGGGCAAGACGGGGGCGGCCGCGGTGCGGGGCATCGTGGCCCACCCCGAGCTCGAACTGGTGGGGTGCTACGCGTGGTCGGCCGACAAGGTGGGCCAGGACGCCGGCACGCTCTCGGGCATCGACCCGGTCGGCGTGCTGTGCACCGACGACATCGACGCGTTGCTCGCGCTGCGCCCCGACTGCGTGAGCTACATGCCGTACCGCCCCGACATCGACCACGTCGTGCGCATCCTCGAGGCCGGCGTCAACGTGGTCAGCACGATGTACATGCTCTCCGGCATCGGCTACCCCGACGACGCCCACGAGCGCATCAAGGCGGCGTGCGAGCGCGGGCAGTCGTCGCTGTACACGAGCGGCGTGTACCCGGGCCACGCGCCGATGGTCGCGCTCGCGGCCACCGCCATGTTCACGCGGGTCGACTGCGTGTCGGTGCAGGAGTCGCTCGACATGAGCGGCTACCGCAACGAGCAGATGTACCGCGCGATGAGCATCGACCGCGAGGTCGACGACCCCGAGGTGCCCGGCATGATCGAGGCCAACTGCGGGTCGTTCAAGGACCAGATCCGAGTGATGGCCATCGCGATGGGCATCGAGATCGACGAGATCGGGTTCCACGCGGAATTCGCCACCGCCGACGAGGACCTCGACTTCGGCTTCATGACCGTCGGCAAGGGTCGCATCGCCGGCTTCAAGGGCTTCGTGTCGGGCATGAAGGACGGCACGCCGCGCGTGCAGTGCCGCTTCGTGTGGAAGCTCGGCGACGAGAAGATGACGCCGAACTGGCCCGTGGAGCACGGCTACCGCATCGAGATCGAGGGCGACCAGGCCTGCACGTTCCTCATCTCGCCGACGGGCGAGCACTTCGACGGCACCGTCACCACGGCGATGCCGTGCGTGAACGCGATCCCGCGCGTCGTGGCCGCACCGCCGGGCATCGTGAACCGCCAGCCCTTGCCGTTGGTCACCGGCCGCGCCGGCTGAGCGACGCGCCGTCGTCAGCGGCGACCGAAGGCGCCGGGCGCGCCGCCGCCGTACCCGCCACCGCCGGGGCCGCCCCGACGCCCGCCGCCCTTGCGGGGCTTGTCGGCCGACGGGTCGGGCTTCTTCTCGGGCACCACGTCGCCGGTGAGCACGCGCACGAGCAGCCGCGCGTTGCGCTGCGCGCCCTCGGCGTTGCGGCCGGAGAAGATCACGTGCACCTGCTTGGCCGCCGCGGTGAGCTTCTCGAGCCGCGCGGGCCACGGCTCGAAGTCGCCGTCGCGGTAGTCGTAGGGGAAGCGGTCGTCGCCCGTGTCGGCGCCGGTCTCCCATGCGCCCGCGTTCTTACCGTGGAAGCGCACGTACGCGGTGTCGGTGGTGGCGACGCTCAGGGGCGGCGACGAGCTGTCGAAGCCGGAAGGCACGTCGACGCACACGTAGCCGAGCTGGTGCTCGCGCAGGAAGTCCATCGTGGCCTCGCGCTGCTTGCCGGCGACCCAGTCCTTGTGGCGGAGGCTCGACCGCGATCGGCACGTCACCGCTCCGGCCGCGCAGCCGCTCCGAGGTAGTCGAGCGAGCGGGGCCCGGGCGTGAAGTACGACGGGAACGGGAAGATCAGCGTGCCGAGCCGCCCGTACTCCCGCAGGGGCGCGACCGACGCGAGGAAGCGGTCGAGCGCGAGGTCGAGCGCCTTGTCGGGCAGGTCACCGGCGTAGAGAGTGGGGCGGGCGCAGCTCCGGGTTGAGCAGGTCGCGCACCTCGGGCCACACCCTTCGCCCGGCGCGCCGTGCTGCGTGAGGATGCGGTGTGCCCGCACGTCGAGGATGGTGTTGTCGGGGGTGCGCTCGAGCCACGGAGTGACGATGCGCTCGGTGAGCGGCTCCGACGACGCGTCGACCTGGAGCAGGCGGGTGTGCTGCGCGCGGTCGAGCACCGCGTCGGGCGGCACGACGATGCCGATCTGGATCTTGCGGTCGACCTTCTTGCGCGGGCCGTCGCCGCGCTTCTCGCCGCCCTGGCCACCGCGCCCCTGGCCACCGCGCCCCTGACCACCGCGCCCCTGGCCGCCGCGGCCACCGCCACGACCACCACCGCGACCGCCGCCGCCACCACCACCACGGGACTGCCCGCCGCGGGACTGACCGTCGCGCCCGCCTCGGCGCTCGCCCGCCGGCTCTGCTGCACTCACCGTGTCCCCCGTCTCCCACGCCGCTCGATGGCTAGATTTCCCATCGGGAACCGGGTCAATCTAGCGACACGGGCCGTGGGTCACCGGGGGGAATCATGGCACTCCAGGTCGTCGGGGCCGGGCTCGGCCGCACGGGCACGCACTCGCTGAAGCTGGCGCTCGAACAGCTGCTCGACGGACGCTGCTACCACATGATGGAGGTCTTCGGTCGCCCCGACGACATGCCCGTGTGGGCCGGTGCCATCGAAGGCGACGCACCCGACTGGGGCACGTTCCTCGCCGAGTACGACGCCACCGTCGACTGGCCGGCGGCCGCGTTCTGGCGGGAGCTGGCGGACGCGAACCCCGGCGCGATCGTGCTGTTGTCCACCCGTTCGAGCGCCGACGCGTGGTGGCGGAGTGCGCACGCGACCATCTTCGAGATCAGCCGCCGTCCGCTCCCCGAGGACGACGATCCCGCACTCGATCCGTTCCGCGCGCAGCTCGCGATGGTCGACGCGATGTTCACGAAGTCGTTCACGCCGCACTGGAACGACGAGGCCGAGGCCAAGGCCGCCTACGAGGCGCACAACGCCGCGGTGCGAGCGGCGGTGCCAGCCGACCGGCTCGTCGAGTGGCAGCCGGGCGACGGCTGGGCACCGATCTGCGAACGTCTCGGGATCGCGGTGCCCGACGAGCCGTTCCCCCACGTGAACTCCACCGACGACTTCCGCGCGATGGCGAAGCTCGACGACTGAGTACCTCGAACTTGCGTCGAGGATCCCGGTACAGCCGGTTCCAGCGACGCAAGTTCGGGTTCAGACCGGGCGGAGGAGTGCGACCGGGGTCTGTTGCGCGCCCTGGCCGAGGGGGTTGTCGCGCAGGAGCGACTCCACCAGCGCGGTGTCGACCCCCGGTGACGTGCCGAGGATGTTCACGCCGATGTCGTTGGCGTCGATGATCGCGACGCCCACACCCCACGCAGCTGCGAGATCGCGCGCGACCCCCTCGGGATCTTCGGGACCCATCTTGGCGTGACCGTCGTAGGGCGGGATCGTGCCGCGCGTGGGCCCGTCGATCGCCCGCACCGCCGGGCCGGCGACCCGGTAGAACACGCCCTTGATGCCGAACGGCTTGGTGACCGCCGACGCCGCGGTGGCCATGAGGATGCGTCCCGCACCCACCTCGCGGATCGCGAGCTCCATCGTGGCGGGGATGCCGAGGCCGATGCCCGATGCGGTCCGGCCCACGAAGCGCGACAGGATCCGCGCCAACGGCCGCACCCGCACGTCTTCGACGGGGAACGAACGTCCCTGGCAGATGGCGACGGCCTTCTCGCTGATCGCGACGACGTCGCCATCGCGCAGGCCACCTGCAGCAGCGTCGGCGTCGCCCAGCCGCTCGGCGAGCGCGTCGCGCACGCCGGCCTCGAGCGAGTCGCCGGTGACGAACAGGCGCGTGCGCACGGGGATGCGCGCGTACACCTTCCCCTTGCTCGGCCCGTCGACGTGTGACTGCGCGAACAGGTGGTGCGGCGGGTTCGGTGCGAAGCGCGCCAGCGCGTCGGCGGCAGCGTCGCTGCGCTGCGCCATCCACTCGTCGCCGATGCGGGTGAAGTGCGCGTCGGGGGTGGCGCCGAGACGCGAACCGCCGTCGTGCTCGAAGTACACGCGCAGCCAGATCTCGGTGTTGATCGCACGCCAGAAGATCTGCGACGGCTCCACCTCGCCTGCACAGAAGCGGTCGAACGCCTCGGTGAGCGCGGCGGCGTCCCAGTAGGGACGCGAGCAGAACTGCGGCGACCGGAACAGCCCCTGCACGGTGGCGCGCCGGGCGCGCAGCCAGCGCGTCTCCGGCGTGGTGAAGCCCACCTTCCAGCGGCGAGTGCGCACCTTCTCGACGAGCACACCGCGCAGGCCCTCGCGCAGGATGTACCGGCTCCAACCCTCGTTGACGATCGCCTCGGGCGGGAGGCTGAGCACCCAGTCGACGAGCTCCTGGTCGAGGAACGGCAGGCGCGACTCCATCGAGTACGCCATCGAGTTGCGGTCCTCGTAGCGCAGCAGCGACGGCAGCGAGAACGTCTGCAGGTCGGCGACCAGGCGCTCCTTCATGGAGTCCTGCGACCGCTGGAACTTCGGCGGTTCGAGGCCGTCGTAGAACGCGGGCTGCAGCAGCGGCTTGATCGGCAGCGAGCGACGCCGGTCGGAGAGGCGCCGCTTGATCAGCGGCTTCAGCACGTCGCGCGAGTCCCAGGCCTCACGCACGCCCGCACGGAACTTGCGCTTGCGCAGCAGCTCGCGGATGTAGACGTACTGGTAGGGCACGTAACCCGCGAGGAGCTCGTCACCACCCTGGCCGTTGAGCAGCACCGTGACCTGCGGCTGCGCGAGGCGCATCACGCACCACTGCGCGTACGGGCCGGTCGACACGATCGGCTCGTCCTGGTGCCACACCATCTGGTCGAGCTCCTCGACGAAGCGCTCGGAGGTGGGCTCGGCGAAGAACGGCTCGGCGTCGACCTCGGCGAGCACCGCGTCCATGTAGGCGCGCTCGTCGATGGGGTCGCCGTCGTAGACGATCGAGAACGTCTTGAGGTGGTCGCCGAGCGACGACGCGTCGGGTACGTGGCGCGTGAGCAGCTGCGACGCCATGCCGACGATCGACGACGAGTCGATGCCGCCCGAGAGGCAGGTGCCGGCGGGGACGTCGGCCACGAGGCGGCGCTCCACCGACTTCTCGAAGCGGGCGCGGAACTCGGCGGGGTCGTTGTTCGCGTCGGTCGTCAGCTTCGGCGTCCAGTACACCTGCTCGTGCACGCCCTCGCCGTCGACGACGGCCCACGTGGCTGCGGGCAGCGACCGGATGCCGTGGAACGCGCTCTGCGGCTTGTGGTCGTGGAGGCCGTGGAGGAGGTAGTCGTAGAGCCACTGCCGGTCGGGCTCCACCTCGAGCGCGGGATCCGCGAGCACCGCCTTGGCCTCCGACGCGAACAGAACCTTGCCGTCGCTCGCGCGGGCCCAGTAGAGCGGCTTGATGCCGTAGTGGTCGCGGGCGAGCACCAGGCGTTCGCGGCCTTCGCGCAGGTCGAGGATCGCCAGCGCCCACATGCCGTTGAAGCGGGCGAAGCAGTCGGTGCCCCACTCGGCGTAGGCGTGGAGCACGACCTCGGTGTCGCAGTTCGTGTGGAAGGTGTGGCCCGCCGCGACCAGCTCGTCGCGGAGCTCACGGAAGTTGTAGACCTCGCCGTTGTAGGAGATCTGCAGCAGGCCGTCGTCGGTGCCGACGGGTTGGTGACCGCCGGCGGGGTCGATGACCGCGAGGCGGCGATGCCCGAGGCTGGCGACGGGGTGTTCGAAGAAGCCCTCGCCGTCGGGCCCGCGGTGGGCGATGCGCGCCGTCATGGTGGCGAGCAGGACAGGGTCGGGCGGGCCCCAGAACCCGGCGATGCCACACATGGTCGTGTGAGCCTACCGGCCGACCCCGTAGATTCCGCACATGGATCCCGCCCGCCGACACGGCATCACCGTCCCGCTCCCGCTCACGAGCCTGACCGACCACCGCGCCGCGTACGAGCAGCTCGTAGCCCTCGGTTACACCGACGTGTGGAGCGGCGAGGCCAACGCCCACGACGGGTTCACCCCACTCGCGCAGGCCGCGGCGTGGCAGCCGTCGTTGCGGACGGGCATCGCGATCACCCCTGCATTCACGCGCGGCCCGGCACTGATCGCGCAGACCGCGGCCACCATGGCCGACGCGTCGCCGGGTGGCTTCGTGCTCGGGTTGGGCGCGTCGTCGCCGGCAATCGTGCAGCAGTGGAACGGCATCCCCTTCGAGGAGCCGTTCCGCCGCACGCGCGATGTGCTGCGCTTCGTGCAGCGCGCCCTCACCGGCGAGAAGGTCACGGAGCGGTACGACACGTTCGCCATCGACGGGTTCCGCCTGCTCGCGCCGCCGGCGACGCAGCCCAAGATCATGGTCGCCGCGCTCCGGCAGCAGATGCTCGAGCTCGCGGGCCGCGAGGCCGACGGCGCGATCCTCAACTGGTTGTCGGCCGCCGACGTCGCCAAGGTCGCACCCTTCGTCGGGGGCAAGGAGATCATGTGCCGGATCTTCGTGGCGCCCTTCGACGACTTCGACAAGGTTCGGGCCGTCGGCGCGCGCAACCTCGCGGCCTACCTCACCGTGCCCGCGTACCGGGCGTTCCACGAGTGGCTCGGGCGCAGCGCCGCACTGCAGCCGATGTGGGACGCGTGGGAGGCGGGTGACCGCGCCCGCGCGCTCGAGGTCGTCCCCGACGAGGTGATCGACGAGCTCTACGTGTGGGGCGACGCGGCGCGCATCAAGGCGGGCATCGAGGCGTACTGCGCGAACGGCGTGCACACCCCGGCGCCCGCGATCATGGGCGCGGGCGACGCGATGTGGGACGCGATCCGGGCGATCGCGCCGACGACCGCCTGATCGGGCTGCCGGTCAGACGTTCACCGCGTCGACGAACCGCTGGAGCAGGTCGGCGTCACCGAAGACCTCGACCGCCGAGACGTCCCGCCGGCCCCACAGGAGCAGCAGCAGGTCCTCGGCGCGGCCGCGCGCCGCGACGTCGCCCTTGGCGTGCTCGCGTGTCACCACGATCTGGTTGCGTTCGTCGCCGTCGGGGTCGGGCGCGACGAGCCACTCCCCCTCGACGTCGGTGCAGTGCAGGTGGATCGTGCCGCCGAGCGCGGCGAGGCCACGACCGAAGCGCGGCGCGAACACGTGGAGGTACTCGTCGATGCCGTCGGACGCGAACGCCGGATCGATCGGGGTGATCTCGCCGCCCGCTGCGCCCTCCGCGTCGACACGGTGCACCGTGCTCTCGTGGGCACGGCGACGGATCCAGAACGAGACGGTGCGGTCGACCGGCGAGAACGTCCACACCGAAGCCGCGGGATCGGCGTCGGTGAGCGTGCGCACGAGCGCGTCGGCGCCGTCGCGGTAGAGCGCGACGAGCGCGTCGCCGGTGGGCGCGTCGTCGGGGAGGTCGGTCGGCACGCCCTCGCGACTGCCCGTCTCCACGATCAGGCGCGCCCACGTGTCGCCGCCCGCGGCGTGACGCACCAGCTCGGTGACCGTCCAGCCCGGGCACGACGGCACGGGCGCGTCGGCACCGGCAGCCGCCGCGGCGTCGGCGAGCGCGGTCGATTCACGCGCGAGGTGGTCGAGGTACTCGGTACGGGCAAGCGTCATGGCGGCGAGACTACGACCTACAGCAGCGTCTCGGGCTCGGCCGGCGCGACCAGTTCGGCGTCGTTGTTCTTCGGACTGTTCACACGGGTGCTCACCGGGTAGGCCTCGACCCAGTCGTCGGGTGCGGGTTCGAGCAGCGCGCCGAGCGCGTCGAGATCGTGGTTGGTGGGATCGAGCCATTCGTCCCACGTCGACTCGTCGAGCACGACCGGCATGCGGTCGTGGATCGGCGCGAGCACACCGTTGGCGCGCGTCGTGATGATGGTGCACGAACGCACCCACGCGTCGGGCGCGTCGGGATCCTCGATCTCGGCGTTGCGCCAGATCTCCCACAACCCCGCGAACGCGAGCGGCTCACCGTCGCGCCGGCGCACGCAGTACGGCTGGCGCGGCGCACGCTTCCCCACCGACGCGCCATGCTCGCGCTCGGGCCGCTCCCGACCTTCCACTCGTAGAAGGCGTCGGCCGGCACGATGCAACGCCGCTTCGTGAACGCCTTGCGGAACGCAGGCTTGCTCGCCACCGACTCGGCACGCGTTGATCATGCGGTCGCCCATCGACAGGTCCTTCGCCCACGACGGCACGAGACCCCAGCGCACGAGCGAGAGCACGCGGGTGACGTCGTCGCCCTCCTCACGCGGCGGGCGCTCCCGCACGACCATCACCTGGGCGCGGGGCGTGACGTTGTAGTCGGCCTCGTGATCAGGGAGCTTCGCGCCGGGCAGGACGGTCTCGTCGATGCCGAAGCGGTCGGCGAGCAGTTGGGGGGACGAGACCGAGACGAAGCGACCGCACATTCAGCGGTCCTGTACCCGTTTCACGAAGCGCAGACCCGACCAGGTCTGGTCGATGGCGGCGACCTTGTTGTCGACGAGGCCGCAGTGCAAGACCGACCCGCTGCACCCGGTCGAAGGAGAGGTCGGTGGCGACGCCCGAGGTCTTCTTGGGCCAGGCGACCCAGAGCCCCCGGCGGGCTCGAGCCGGCGGGTGAACGCCGGGAAGCGACGGGCGAGCTCGGCCTGGCGGGTGACGAAGAAGAGGATCACGTCGAGGTGGCCGCGCGCTCGGTGCGCAGCACGACGTCGTCGGGCAGGGAACCGAGACGCTCACAGAAGCCGTCGGGGCACGACACGACGGCGACGCGTGAACCCGCGCCGATGCCGAGCTTCTTCGGCAGCGCCGTGCCCGAGTATCCGCTCTCCGCCGCCATCCGCTTCCTTCGCGTGCCGCCGCCCCGTGCGCAGACTTCCCCGCCAGGGCCATGGTGTCAACCGGTTGAACGGGTCGGAACGGCCGGCGGAACGTGCAGTCGAGCACACCGGCGACGGTGGGTTTCATTTCCTGACCGTTTCACTGGCATTTTCGCTCGCGCAGGCATAACGTGGACGGGCACACGAACGACGATCCCCTGGAGGACACACCATGCCCGTGCGCCTGGGCGACGAAGCCCCGAACTTCACCGCGGAGACGACGGACGGCACCGTCAACTTCCACGAGTACCTCGGCGACGGCTGGGGCCTGCTGTTCTCGCACCCGAAGGACTTCACCCCGGTCTGCACCACCGAGCTCGGCGCCTTCGCGAAGCGCAAGGGCGAGTTCGACGCCCGCAACGTGAAGCTGATCGGCGTGAGCGTCGACTCCCTCGACTCCCACAACGGCTGGATCGGTGACATCGAGGAGACGCAGGGCACCGCCCTCAACTACCCCCTCATCGCCGACCCCGACCGTGTGGTCGCCGACCTGTACGACATGATCCACCCGAACGCGAACGACACCCTCACGGTGCGCTCGGTGTTCGTGATCGGCCCCGACAAGAAGGTCAAGCTGATCATCACCTACCCCGCGAGCACGGGCCGCAACATCGACGAGATCCTGCGCGTCATCGACTCGCTCCAGCTCACGGCCAACTACTCGGTGGCGACCCCGGTGAACTGGACCGACGGCGACGACGTCATCATCGTCCCCGCCCTCTCCGACGAGGACGCCAAGGCGAAGTTCCCGAACGGCTGGAACGCCCTGAAGCCCTACCTCCGCGTCACCAAGCAGCCCAACAAGTAGCTGCCCGCGCCGACCGGCGCGAGCTCGCACGAGAGCCCGGGTCACCCGACCCGGGCTCTTTCGCGCCCAGATCTCCGAGCATGTGTCCACTTCTGCCGCCTCGAGGCGGCCCAACTGTCACATGCTCGCTCAGGGTCGAGCTTGCTTCAGGTCGCAAGCTCGGCGTGCACGGTGGCGGCCGACGACTGCGCCCGGGGTTACAGGTAACCGCGGGGTCGACGGGGTTGCCGTTGACCCGCACCTCGAAGTGGAGGTGGCAGCCGGTGGACTTGCCGGTGCTGCCGACGTAGCCGATCACCTGGCCCTGCGTGACGTTCTGCCCGGCCGACACGATGATCGACGACTGGTGGCCGTAGAGGGTGGAGAGCCCGCCGCCGTGGTTGATCAGCGTCATGTTGCCGTAGCCGCCGCTGTTGAACCCGGCGCTGATGACGACGCCGGTGCCGGCCGCCTTGATGGGGGTGCCGCACGGCTGCCCGAGGTCGAGGCCCGAGTGGTACGCCTGCGCGCCGGTGACCGGGTCGGTGCGGTAGCCGAACCCGCTCGTGATGTTGGCGCCGACCGGCCAGATGAACGTGCCGTTGCCCATGACCGGGCCGCCGCCGCTGTCGCGGGCGAGCTGGGCGATGCGGTCGGACTCGGCCTGGAGGTCGGCCTCGATCGAGTCCTGCTGCGCCCGCAGCGCCCCGACCGCGGCGTTCTCCTGCGCCTCGGCGTTGGCCGCGGCGTCGCGTGCCGAGCGCTGCTGGTTGGCGAGGTCCTGCAGCTTCTGCCGCTCCTCGGCGGCCGACGCCTTGGCCGCGTCGGCCTGCTGCTTCTTCGCGGTGGCGTCGGCCTGCTGCGCGTCGAGCTGCGCCTGCAGCTTGGCGACGCGGTCGAAGTCGCCCTGGCGCTTGTCGTTGATCCGCTGGAGGTAGTGCTTGCCCTCGACGATGTCGCCCGAGCCGTCGGCCGCGTTGAGCAGGGCGATCGAGTTCGCGCCGGGGCTGCCCCGCGTGTAGAGCATCAGCGCGCTCTGGCGGACGTCGTCCTTGGCGGCATCGAGCTTGGCCCGGGTCTTCTTCGCCTTCTCGCCGAGCACGAACACCACGAAGCCGGCGCTGTCGGCGTCGGCCTGCGCCTGCTGCAGCCGCTGGGTGGCGGCGGCGACCTGGGCGTCGATCCCGGCGAGCTGTCCGTCGAGCTTCTGGCGTGCCGCCTGCGCATCCGCGAGCTGCTGGCGGGCGGCCGCGGTCTGGGCCGCGTTCTCGTTGAGCTGCTGCTGCAATTGCTGCTGCTTCTCGGACGACTGGGCCGCCGCGGGGGCCTCCAGGGCGCGCACCGACATCGGCACCACGGCGGCGACGGTGACGGCCGCAGCGAGGAGTCGACGGAGCGTGCTCATGGGGTAGAAATCGTAAAACGACTCACCAAACTTGAGCAACACTGGCAACATCAACAACACCACAACGGATGTGACTCCGCGTGGTCGCGAATGTCACCGACCGTGGTGAAATCGGCGCCGCGAGCTAGGTCTTGAGGAAGCGGCGCAGGCCGATGCTCGCCCCGATGAGGCCGATCAGGAGGCCGGCGCCGAGCACCAGCAGGGCGATGAAGGTGGCGTCGGCGCTGGTGACGTAGAACTCGCTGAAGAAGCTGTTCGGGTCGTTGAACGCCTGGTCGAAGCCGAAGTGCTTGAGCGCGAGGACGGCGAAGATCGCCAACCCTGCGCCCACCAGCCCCTGCACCATGCCCTCGGCGATGAACGGGATGCGCACGAACCAACTCGACGCGCCCACCAGCTTCATCACCTCGATCTCGCGGCGACGGGCGAACGTGGCCAGACGGATCGTGTTGACGATGAGGAACAGCGACGAACCGAGCAGGATCGCCGAGATCAGCAGGAAGATGTTCCGCACCGTGTCGGTGACGTCGACGAGGCCCTTCAGCGCCTCACCGGGTGTCTCCACGCTGTCGACCCCGAGCTCCGTGCGGTACTGCTTCTGCAGGTTGCTCGTGAGCGTGTCGAGCGGGACGTCACCTTCCTTGGGTGCGACCCGGAACGACTCCGGCAGGTCCTTCGCCGTGATGCTGTTCACGAGATCGGGCTTGGAGCGGAAGATGCGCTTGAACTCGGCGTACGCGTCGGCCTTGGTGAGGTGACGGAACGACTTGACGTTCGGGTCCTTGCCCAGCGTGGACTCGACGTCGTCGATCTGCTGCTGCGTGGCGTCGACCTTCATGAAGATCTCGAGCGTGACGCCGCCCTTGATCTTCTCGGTGCCGTGGTCGACCCACCGCGACAGCATGAGGATGCCGCCGAACAGCGCGAGCGACACGGTGACCGTCGCGATGCCCGCGATCGTCATGAGGAGGTTGCGGCGCAGCGAGACGAGCGTCTCGCGCGAGAAGTAGCTGATGCGCGTCCACATGGTGGGTGATCAGCCTCCGACGCCGTAGACGCCGCGCGCCTGGTCGCGCACGAGGGTGCCACGGTCGAGCTCGATCACACGCCGGCGCATCGCGTCGACGATGCGCTGGTCGTGCGTGGCCATCACGACGGTGGTGCCCGTGCGGTTGATGCGGTCGAGGATGCGCATGATGCCGACAGTGGTGGCGGGGTCGAGGTTGCCGGTGGGCTCGTCGGCGAGGATGATCAGCGGCCGGTTGACGAACGCGCGGGCCACCGAGACACGCTGCTGCTCACCACCCGACAGCTCCGACGGGAACCGACCCGCCTTCTTCGCGAGGCCGACGAGGTCGAGCACCTGCGGCACCTGCGTGCGCACCACGTGGCGGGGGCGGCCGATGACCTCCATCGCGAACGCGACGTTCTCGTAGACGGTCTTGTTGGGGAGGAGCTTGAAGTCCTGGAAGACGCAGCCGATGTTGCGGCGCAGCTGCGGCACCTTCCAGTGGCTGAGCTGGGAGATGTCGCGCCCGGCGACGACGATGCGACCCGACGACGCCTGCTCCTCACGGAGCAGGAGGCGCAGGAAGGTGGACTTCCCGGAGCCCGACGGGCCCACGAGGAAGACGAACTCCCCCTTCTGGACCTCCGCCGAAACCTCACGGAGTGCGACCACGTCGCCCTTGTAGACCTTGGAGACGTTCTCGAAACGGATCATGGCTGGCCAGTCACGGTAGCAGCGGGTTCCGCGGAATTGGTGTCTCCCCCGGCGCGCCCCGGACCTTCAAATGCTGGTCAATTCGGGGGGTGATCAACCCTGCTGGGTGCGGCGCCACTGCAGGAACGACTCGATGAAGTCGTCGATCTCGCCGTCGAGGACGGCCTGCACGTTGCCCGTCTCGTGCCGGGTGCGCTCGTCCTTGACCAATTGGTAGGGGTGGAGCGTGTACGTGCGGATCTGGCTGCCGAACGCGACGTCGCGCTTCTCCCCCGACAGCGCCTCGAGCTCGGCGGCGCGCTCCTGGCGCTGTCGCTCCGCGAGGCGCGCCGCGAGGATCTGCATGGCCCGGGCCTTGTTCTGGGTCTGCGAGCGCTCGTTCTGGCACGACACGACCACACCGGTGGGCAGGTGGGTGATGCGCACCGCGGAGTCGGTCACGTTGACGTGCTGGCCGCCGGCACCCGACGAGCGGTAGGTGTCGATCCGCAGCTCGGTGAGGTCGATCTCGGGCTCCTCGGCCTCGTCGAGCGCGGGCACCGCGTCGAGCGACGCGAAGGCGGTCTGGCGGCGGGCGTTGGCGTCGAACGGCGAGATGCGGATCAGCCGGTGCACGCCCCGCTCGCTCGCCAGGAGGCCGAACGCGTACCGGCCCTTCACCGTGAACGTGGCCGACGACAGGCCGGCCTCGCTGCCCTCCGAGACCTCGTCGATCTCGACGGAGAACCCGCGCCGCTCCGCCCAGCGGAGGTACATGCGCAGGAGCATGTTGGTCCAGTCCTGGGCGTCGGTGCCGCCCGCGCCGGAGTTCACGGTGCAGATCGCGTCGCGGTCGTCGTGGTCGCCGGTGAACAGCGCGCGCAGCTCGAGGGTGTCGAGCTCGCGGGTGGCGGCGGCGATCCCCTCCTCGATCTCGCCCTCGAGCGACTCGTCGCTCTCCTCGCGGGCGAGCTCGGCGAGCGTCTCGATGTCGTCGGCCTGGCCGGTGAGCGCGTCGATCAGCTCGACGTCCTCGCGGCACCGGGCGTGCTCGGTGGTCACCGTGCGCGCCGCGTCGGCGTCGTCCCAGAAGCCGGGCGCGCTCATCTGCTCCTCGAGCTCGCCCATGCGGGCGCGCGCGAGGTCGATCTTGAGGTAGTCACGTGCGCCGTCGACACGGCGGCGCAGTTCAGTGAGGTCGTCCGAGAAATCGCGCATGGGTGAGGTGCGGCGTCAGCGGCCGTGGCAGAGCTTGTACTTCTTGCCGCTGCCGCAGTAGCAGGGCTCGTTGCGGCCCGGCATCTGCTCGACGCGCACCGGCTGCATCGTCTCGGGCTCCGTGGGCAACGCCTCGGGACCGTCGAGCCCACCACCGCCGAGTTCCTCGGCGGTCATGGTGGCCGCGGCGGCCCGCATCGCGGCCGCCCCCTGCGCGGTGTCCTCGGCCGACGAGTACTGCATGCGCGACGTGACCGGGGCGGCGGGCGCCTCCTCGACCTGCGCGACCTGCAGGTGCGACACGTAGGCGACGAACTGGTCCTGGATCTGGCCCATCATCGCCTCGAACATGTCGAAGCCCTCCCGCTGCCACTCGGCGAGCGGGTCCTTCTGGCCCATGGCGCGGAGGTTGATGCCCTCGCGCAGGTAGTCCATCTCGTAGAGGTGCTCGCGCCAGTGCTGGTCGATCATCGACAGCATCACGCGACGCTCGATCTCGCGCAGGTTCTCCTCGCCGACCGACAGCTCCTTCTCCTCGTACAGCGCGATCGCGTCGGCGGTGAGGATCTCGAGCAGCTCGTCGCGCGACAACGCGTCGTTCATCTGGTCGCGGGTGACGGTCGTGGGGTACACGGTGGGCAGCTGGCGCTCGAGCTCGTCGAGGTCCCAGTCCTCGGGGTACTCGCCGGGACAGTTGGCGAGCACGACGCGCTCGATCGTGTCGTTGATCGCGGTGAACGCCTCGTCGCGCAGGTCGCCGCCGTCGAGGATCTGCTGGCGGCGCTTGTAGATGACCTTGCGCTGCTCGTTCATCACCTCGTCGTACTTGAGGACGTCCTTGCGGATCTCGAAGTTGCGGTCCTCCACGGTGCGCTGCGCGCGTTCGATGGCCTTCGTGACCATCTTCGCCTCGAGCGGCACGTCGTCGGGGAAGGCCTTGTTCATCACGTAGCTCATCGCGCCGGTGGCGAAGAGCCGCATGAGGTCGTCTTCGAGCGACAGGTAGAAGCGCGTCTCGCCGGGGTCGCCCTGACGACCCGAACGGCCGCGCAGCTGGTTGTCGATCCGGCGGCTCTCGTGGCGTTCGGTACCGAGCACGTAGAGACCGCCGAGCTCGCGCACCTCGGCGCCGGCCTCGGCGCACTCGACCTTGAACTTCTCGACGAGCTCCTCGTACTTCTCGGGGGACTCCTCCACGGTGGTGCCGCTCGCGAGCACCTCGGCGCGGGCGAGGCCTTCGGGGTTGCCGCCGAGGAGGATGTCGACACCACGGCCCGCCATGTTGGTGGCGACGGTGACCGCGCCCACCCGACCGGCCTGCGTGACGATGTGCGCCTCGCGCTCGTGGGCCTTGGCGTTGAGCACCTCGTGCGGGATGCCGCGCTTCTCGAGCAGCCGCCCGAGCAGCTCCGACTTCTCGACGGAGATGGTGCCGACCAGCACGGGCTGACCGTTGGCGTTGCGCTCGGCGATGTCGTCGGCGACCGCGTTGAACTTGGCTTCCTCGGTCTTGTAGATGAGGTCGGGCTCGTCGAGGCGGATCTGCGCGCGGTTGGTGGGGATCGACACGACGTCGAGACCGTAGGTGTGGGCGAACTCGCCCGCCTCGGTGTGGGCCGTGCCCGTCATGCCCGACAACTTGTCGTACATACGGAAGTAGTTCTGCAGCGTGATCGTCGCGAGGGTCTGGTTCTCCTCCTTGATCTTCACGCGCTCCTTGGCCTCCACCGCCTGGTGCAGGCCCTCGCTCCACCGTCGTCCCTCGAGCACCCGGCCGGTGAACTCGTCGACGATCTTCACCTCGCCGTCGGCCACGAGGTAGTCGACGTCGCGCTTGAAGAGCTCCTTGGCGCGCAGTGCGGCCTGGAGCTGGTGGACGTAGTTCTGGTTGACGTGCTCGTACAGGTTCTCGACGCCGAGCGCCTGCTCGACGCGGTGCACACCTTCCTCGGTGGGCACCACGGTGCGCTTGGCTTCGTCGACCTCGTAGTCGCGGTCGCGCTGGAGGTTCTTCACCACGGCGGCGAACTGGACGTAGAGCTCCTGGGCGTCGTCGGCGCGCCCCGAGATGATGAGCGGCGTGCGGGCCTCGTCGATGAGGATGGAGTCGACCTCGTCGACGATCGCGAACGCGTGGCCGCGCTGCACCTGGTCTTCGCGGGCGACGGTCATGTTGTCGCGCAGGTAGTCGAAGCCGAACTCGTTGTTGGTGCCGTAGGTGATGCCCGCGGCGTAGGCGGCGCGCTTCGCGGCGAAGTCGTCGATCTCGGGGAGCACCGTGCCGACGTCGACCCCGAGGAACCGGTGCAGGCGGCCCATCCACTCGGCGTCGCGCTTGGCCAGGTAGTCGTTGACGGTGACGAGGTGCACGCCCTCGCCGGTGAGCGAGTTGAGGTACGACGGCAGCGTGGCGACGAGGGTCTTGCCCTCGCCGGTCTTCATCTCGGCGACCCAGCCGAAGTGCAGCGCGGCGCCGCCCATGATCTGGACGTCGAAGTGGCGCTGACCGAGGGTGCGCACGCCCGCCTCGCGGACGGCGGCGAACACCTCCGGCAGGATGTCGTCGAGGTGCTCCTGCTTGGCGTCGTAGTCGCCGGCGTTGTCGAGCTCCTGGCGCCAGATGGCCGTGAGCGCGCGGAGCTCGTCGTCGGAGCGGGCCTGCATCTCGGCCTCGTACTTCGCGACCTCGGGGGCGAGCTGCTCGAGCGACTTGAGCTTCTTGCCCTCGCCGGCGTGGAGGATCTTGTTGAAGAGGCCCATGAGGTTTCTCAGCTTACCGGCGGGTCCCTCCGGACCGGTCCCGGGCCTCCACAGCCTGATCTCATCCCGGGGGTGCGTAGGATCGCCGCCCATGAACCGCCCGGCGCGGGACCGTCTCGTCCCCGCCCTCACCGTCGTCGGGATCGCCCTCTTCGGCGCCTACAAGCTCTGGCAGTGCCTGGTGGGCGACGCCCTCGTGTGGCAGGACTCGCTGAGCTACGAGGCCAGCGCGTCCCACTCGTGGTTCAGCCGGGCGCTGTGGGCCGGCGACCGCGCCCCGCTCACCCCGGTGCTGTGGAAGCTCACGGGGACGGAGACCTCGTTCGTGGTCACCCAGACCCTGCTCTCGATCGTGGCCTGGAGTGTGCTCGCGGTCGTGGTCGGCCGCCTCGCCCGCCCGCGGTGGGCCCAGCTGGTCGCCGGTGGGCTGGTGCTCGGGTTCGCGACGGCGACCCCCATCGTGCAGTGGGACCGCTCGGTCCTGTCGGAGAGCCTGTCGCTCAGCCTCGTCGCCCTGCTGTTCGCGGCTGCGATCGTGTGGGCCCGCCGCCCGGGACGCGCCGAGGCCGCGGTCCTCGTGACGGTGGCGCTGCTGTTCGCCGCCGTCCGTGACACCCACATCTGGGTGATCGCCATGCTCGCCGTGGCCCTGGGTGCCTACGGGGCGTGGCGGGCGACCGGTCGGCGCAACGCCCGCTGCGCGACCCGGGTGGCGTGGGTCGCCGCCGCGCTCGGGGTCGTGGTGTTCGTCACCGGCTGGGGCTCCGCCTCGTCGCACCGCACCCAGCAGAACATCGTGAACGTGTACAGCGTCCGCGTCTTCCCCTACGCCGACCGCATCGACTGGTTCGCCGACCACGGCATGCCCGCCGCCCGTGCGCTGCGGGCCCGCGCCGCGCAGGTGAAGGGCGTCGACGGCAACGCCCCCTACGCCGGCGTCGACACCAACGTGCCCCGGTTCGCCGCACTGGGCCGCTGGCTGCGCGACCACGGCACGGCCACCTACGTGGAGTGGCTGCTGACCCACCCCGGCTACGTGGTGAACGAACCGCTCCGACGACCGGAGCGCACGTTCAACAACGCCGAGGGGCACCTCACCTACTACGGCGCGCCCGACCGCACCGACGTGTCGTTGGCCAACACGCTCCTGTTCCCGCCGTGGTGGGTCGTGGAACCGGCCGCGCTCGTCGCCGTGCTCGGCGCGTGGTGGTGGCGACGGTGGCGGCTGCACGCGTGGCAGATGGTCGCGCTGCTCGGTGTGATCGGCGTGGCCCACATGCTCATCGCGTGGCACGGCGACGGCATGGAGGTGACCCGCCACGCGTCGATCGGCAACGTGCAGGTGCGCCTCGCCATCCTGGTTGCACTCGGCATGCTCCTCCCTCGAGCAGCAGCCGCTCGCTCAGAGGACCAGTCCACACGCACCCCCGCCGGCGGGGTCCCCCCGGCGGTGGCGGCTGGGACGGAGTGAGCGGACGCGAACGACGGGGGAAAGTCACCGCCGGGGTCCCGCGGTGGTGGCAGCTGGGACGGAGTGAGCGGAGCGAGCGAGGGAGGAACGGCGGTCAGTCGACGGGGGATTCGATGAGGCCGAGGTGGCCGTCGTTGCGGCGGTAGACGACCGCCGCGTGCCCCGTCTCCGAGTTGGTGAACAGGTAGAAGTCGTGGCCGAGCAGGTCCATCTGGACCGCGGCCTCCTGCGCACCCATGGGCGTGGAGACGAACTGCTTCGTCTTCACGAACTCGGCCTCTTCCTGGTGGTCGAAGTCGACCTCGATCGGGATGACCTCGCCGAGGCCGTTGTGGTGCAGCCGGCCGCGGGGGTGCGAGCGCTTGACGCGCTTGTCCTTGATCTTGGAGACCTGGTGCTCGACCTTGTCGACGACGAGGTCGAGGGCGGCCTCGGGCTCGGTGGCCGCGGCGTGCGCCTTCACGAAATGCTTCTTGAGGTGGACCGTGACCTCGCACTGCTGGCGGTTCGCGATCGAGGGGTTCTTGAGCTCGACGAAGTCGACCTCGACCCGGCTGGCGTCGGGCGTGAAGCGGGCGATCTTGCCGATCTTCTCCTGCGCCGTCTCCTTCAACTCGTTGGAAACGGTGCAGTTCTTGCCTCGGACCAGGATCTCCATGATGACCTCACGCCGCCGGACGATGAGCCGAGGAGTATAGGAAACAGCCGTCAGGGTCCTTCCCTCCAGGGTCGGCCCGTCGCGCCGGGCGGTGGTGTGCGCGCCGCGGTGGCCGCGAGCACGTGGCGCGCCCCTCCGGCATGCAGCGCCCGGGCAGCCGCCGCGAGCGTGGCGCCGGTGGTCGCGACGTCGTCGACGACCAGCACGCCGGGCGGCACGGGCGCGCGCGGGTGGAACCGCGGTCCGGTGCGCCGAGCCGCGGCCGACAGCCCCGTCTGCGCCGGGCCGGGCGTGCGCGCGAGCAGGCCGGCGCACCGGAGGCGGAGGTGCCGGGCGAGCGCGCGGGCCAGCACCTCGGCGGGATCGAAGCCACGGGCACGCCGGTGCTCGGGGGTGGTGGGCGCCCAGGTGACGACCTGCAACTGCCGGAGGCGCCCGGCACCCCCTTCGTGGAGCAGCACGCCGGCGAGCGCGCCCGCCAGCCACGGCACCGCGGCCCGCACGTTGCGGTACTTCGCCCGGGCCACCACCTCCCGGGCGACGCCCTCGTAGGCGAACGCCGACCACCACGCCTCGATGCCGACCGGCGGCGGCGCGGGCGCGGCCCGGCGGAGGGCGGCCGTGCAGGCGGCACACACAGGGGCGCCGGGCGCGGCCCGCTGCCCGCAGGAACACGACAACGGGAACAGGAGCTCGAGCACGGTGCGACGGTACGAGTGGGGTGTGACGGCAACCGTTTGGCCAAGAGACGGCCAAGATCGCCGGGGGGCGCTCAAGGAAATTCGGGGCGCCGCCGATCCGTGATCCGCGAGGGACGGGAACGGCTGACACACAAGGCAGGACCCCGATGAAGGTCATGATGAGCTGGGCCCGGTCCACGATGGCGAACGTCGACACCAAGCTCGGTCACACCGAGAAGCACTTCGACTACATGCTGGTCGGCGTGATGGTGCTGCTCGCCCTCGCGTCGATCTTCCTCTTCAGCCAGTAGCCCGCACGCCCCCAACCGCCGCACACGCACCGCACACGCGAGACGGCCGGGCCCGAAGGCCCGGCCGTTCGCAGATCCGGGAGCGACGCTCCTAGTAGCGGTAGTGCTCCGGCTTGTACGGGCCCTCGGCGGGGATGCCCAGGTACGCGGCCTGGTCCTCGGAGAGGGTCGTGAGCTTCACGCCGAGCTTCTCGAGGTGCAGCCGGGCCACTTCCTCGTCGAGGTGCTTCGGCAGCGTGTACACCTTGCGCTCGTAGAAGTCGCGGTGACCGAACAGCTCCATCTGGGCCATCACCTGGTTGGTGAAGCTGTTCGACATCACGAAGCTCGGGTGGCCGGTGGCGCAACCGAGGTTCAGGAGGCGACCCTCGGCGAGCACGATGATCGCGTGCGCGGCCTTGCCGCCCTCCGCCGGGAACACCCACTCGTCGACCTGCGGCTTGACGTTCACGCGCTCGATACCGGGGTACTTCGCGAGGCCGGCCATGTCGATCTCGGTGTCGAAGTGACCGATGTTGCCGACGATCGCGTTGTGCTTCATCCGCGACATCGCGTCGACCGTGATCACGTTCATGTTGCCGGTGGTCGTGATGAACAGGTCGGCCTCTTCGACGACGTCTTCGAGGGTGGTGACCTGGTAGCCCTCCATCGCCGCCTGCAGCGCGCAGATCGGGTCGATCTCGGTGACGATCACGCGGGCACCCTGGCCGCGCAGCGACTGCGCGCAGCCCTTGCCGACGTCGCCGTAGCCGCAGACCACGGCGACCTTGCCGGCGAGCATGACGTCGGTGGCACGGCAGATGCCGTCGACGAGCGAGTGGCGACAGCCGTAGAGGTTGTCGAACTTGCTCTTGGTGACCGAGTCGTTCACGTTGATGGCGGGGAACAGCAGCGAGCCGCTCTCCATCATCTGGTAGAGCCGGTGCACGCCGGTGGTGGTCTCCTCGGTGACACCGAGGATGCCCGAGGCGACGCGGTGCCACAGCTGCGGGTCCTCGGCCAGCGTGCGGTTGAGCACCCCGAGCACCACGGCGTACTCGTCGTTGTCGGCGGTCGACGGGTCGGGGGCCTTGCCCGCGCGCTCGAACTCGACGCCCTTGTGCACGAGCAGCGTGGCGTCGCCACCGTCGTCGAGGATCATGTTCGGGCCCTCACCACCGGGCCACGCGAGCGCGCGCTCGGTGCACCACCAGTACTCCTCGAGCGTCTCGCCCTTCCAGGCGAACACGGGGATGCCGGCAGCCGCGATCGCCGCGGCGGCGTGGTCCTGGGTGGAGAAGATGTTGCAGGACGCCCAGCGCACCTGCGCACCGAGGGCCACCAGGGTCTCGATGAGCACGGCGGTCTGGATCGTCATGTGCAGCGAGCCCGTGATGCGGGCGCCGGCGAGCGGCTGCGTCGCGGCGTAGCGCTCGCGCAGCGCCATGAGGCCGGGCATCTCGTGCTCGGCGAGCTCGATCTCCTTGCGACCGAAGTCGGCGAGGGTGAGATCCGCGACCTTGAAGTCGGAGAACTCGAGCGCGGTGGACGGATCGACGGTGGTCGTCACGAAACTGACTCCTTCAGACAGGCTTCGCCCGCGCGGCTGCGCGGGTGAGGTTGCTTCCAGAGTCGGCCCGGATCACCGGATGACAGCCCGTAGGGGCCCGACCAGCGATCCAGGGTAGCCGCGGGACCGCGGGCGTTGCGCCACCGGACCGCCCATCATCCGGACTGCTGCCGCAACGCCGGCGAGCAGCGGAGCGGGCTCAGCCGTCGGCGAGGAGGGCCTTGAGCTGCGCGATGGCGTCGATCGGGCCCGGGTCGACGTCGTTCTGGAGCGCGAGGTAGTAGCTCGTCCAGTCGCCCAGGTACACGAGGTCGAGCAGCTGCGCGAGCCGGCCGTCGCCCTCGGCCTCGACGGTGAGCACCTGCGCCACCGCCTCCTCGACGAGCTCGCGGGTCGCGCTGGCGCGCGCCTCGAGCCGCGGGTGCTCCATGCCGTGACGCAGCTCGACGAGCGTGAACACCTGACGGGTGACGTCGCCGTGCTGGCCCCAGGCGCAGACCTCGTTGTGGTCGAGCTCCGGGTACTCGTTCCAGAACGCGGGCGCCTTCGCGTTCTCGTTCACCGACTGCTTCCACCGCATCGCGGCGACGCCGCCGAGGCCACCGAGCCCGTAGACGATCGGGATGGTGCGGTCGATGCGCCGGGCGAGCTCGCGCGCGGGGTTCTTCTGCCCCTCGACCGCGGGCTTGCACTGGTCGCGCCGCTTGGCGAGCTGCTGCTGCGCGTTGACGAGCGCCGCGTGCGCCTCTGGCAGCATGCCCATGCGGAACAGGATCACGAAGAGCGGCGCGACGAGCGCGCCGAGCCCCAGCCGCGGCATCGGGATGTCGGTGGGACACGGCACGTGCAACGAGCCCGTCTCCTCGGCGAGGCGCTGCAGCGCGCCACCGCTCGACACCGCGACCAGCGTCGCGCCCCCGGCGAGCGCGCCGCGCGCCATCTCGAGGGTCTCCTCGGTGTCGCCCGAGTACGACATCGCGAACGCGAGCGTGCGCGGCCCCACGAACGCGGGCACGCGCATGTGCTTCAGCACCACGAGCGGCACCGGCACCGAGCCGGTGGCCATCGCCTGCAGCACGTTGCCGGAGATCCCCGAGCCACCCATGCCGAGCACGACGATGTTGTCGAAGTCGCCGGCGGACGGCAGCTTCGCGGTGTCGATTTTCCCCGCGGCCTCGTGGGCGGCGGCGAGCTGCTCGGGGAGGCCGCAGAGTGCTTCGCCGAAGGCGAGCGTGTCGACCGGCACCTCAGGAGCCCGGGTCGAAGGTGGGCTTCACGCCGTCGGCCGCGGCCTTGGCGAGCAGCCGCTCGTCCTCCGAGTCGCTCACCGTCTCCGACTCGTCGATCAGCATGATCGGGATGTCGTCACGCACCGCGTAGCGACGCTTGAGGCGCGGGTTGTAGAGAGCCTGCTCGTCGGCGAAGTAGAGCAACGGGCCCTTGTCCTCCGGGCAGGCGAGAATCTCGAGCAGTGCGGGATCGAGGGCCATCATCGACTCCTGTGTGGGTGAGGGCGGGAAGCGGGCGTCAGTTGCCGCGCACGACCGCGAGCACCTCTTCGGTGCGCGCGTCGCAGGCGGCGCGGTCGGCGGCTTCGAGGTTGAGGCGCAGCAGCGGCTCGGTGTTGCTCGGGCGCAGGTTGAACCACCAGTCGCCGAGGTCGACGGTGAGACCGTCGAGGCGGTCCTGCGGCGAGGCCGAGTACACCTCGGCGACGCGCTCGATCACTGCGAGCGGGTCTTCGACGCGCGTGTTGATCTCACCCGACATCGCGTAGCGCTCGAACGGCTTGCGCAGCTCCGAGAGCGGCACCCCGGCCTGCGACAGCTGCTCGAGCACGAGCATCGCGGCGATGATGCCGGAGTCGGCGCGGAAGTTGTCGCGGAAGTAGTAGTGCGCCGAGTGCTCACCGCCGAACACGGCGCCGGTCTCGGCCATGATCTGCTTGATGAACGAGTGGCCGACGCGGCTGCGGATCGGTTCGCCGCCGAGCTCGCGCACGACCTCGGGCACCGTCTTCGAGCAGATGAGGTTGTGCACCACCTTCTCGCCCGGGTTCCGCTTGAGGATCGCGCTGGCGAGGATCGCGGTGGTGGTGGAACCCGACACCGGCTCGGCCTGGTCGTCGACGAGCACCACGCGGTCGGCGTCGCCGTCGAACGCGAGGCCGACGTCGGCCTTCGACTCGAGGACCGCGGCGCGCAGGTCGCGGAGGTTGTCGACGTTGGTGGGGTCGGCCGGGTGGTTCGGGAAGGTGCCGTCGAGCTCGCCGAACAGCACCGACACCTTCATCGGCAGCCCGGAGAACACCGCCGGCGCGATGAGACCCCCGACGCCGTTCGCGGTGTCGGCGACGACGCGCAGCGGCGAGAGCGCCTTCACGTCGACGAAGGAGTGCACGTGGTTGACGAACGCGGTGAGCATGTCGCGGCGCTCGGCCCGGCCCGGATCCTCGGCCCGCTCGAAGAGGCCCGCGGCGACCATGGCCTTGATCTCGGCGAGGCCGGTGTCCTGGCCGATGGGCGCCGCACCGGCCCGGCACATCTTGATGCCGTTGTACTCGGCCGGGTTGTGGCTGGCGGTGAACATCGCAGCCGGGGCGTCGAGGGTGCCGGCGGCGAAGTAGCAGAGGTCGGTGGACGCGAGGCCGAGGTCGATCACGTCGGCGCCGGCGACCAGCGCGCCCTCGATGAACGCGGCGACCAGCGGCTCCGACGACGGGCGCGCGTCACGGCCCACGAGGATGCGGGCGGAGCCGGTGAACGCGACGAAGGCGTTGCCGACCCGACGGGCGATGTCCTCGTCGATCTCGTCCGGGTAGATGCCGCGGACGTCGTAGGCCTTGAAGATGGAGTCGAGCAGGAGTCGGGCACGGCTGGCCTCGGGTCCTCACCGCCGGAAAGCGGGAGTGCGAGCCTACCCGCCGGTGTCGTCGCCCTCGGGTGTCGTGTGGTCGGTTCGCGCAGATCGTGCCCAGCCCGACGGCAACCCTGACAGCGCCGGGTCGGCGACCGCTCCCCGACGGCGGCGCATCCCCCACCAGACCAGCCCACCGAGGCCGGCGAACCCGACGAGGGTGAGGAAGCGGCCGGCCCACTCGGCCGACGTGGTGCCGTAGGTGAGCTCGACGTGCCTGCTCGTGGGCACGACCACCATGAAGTTCGGGGTGGCCCGGTAGGGGCCCTTCGCCCCCTCCACCTGCCAGTTCGGGAAGTACGACGCCTTCACCATCACGGGCACGCCGGTGCGCGACACGTCGAACGAGATCGACGAGTCGGTCGTCTTCACGTTGGTGACCTCGACCTCGGGCAATGCCTGCTTGGTGACGGTGCGGGCCTTGGCCTGCGAGGCCCGCTGCCAGTCCTCGGGCCCGGCGTCGGTGAGCGGCCGGTCGAGCGCCGCCGGGTCGGCGAACCACGGCACCGCCGAGCACTCCCACGGGGAGAACTCCGACTCGCTCGTGCCGGCCGGCGGCTGCGCGGTGCCCTCACACTTCCAACTCGGCTGCGCGGTCATGTCGTCGACGACGACGGGCCGGTACTTCAGCGGCGTGACGAGCGACGAGTCGGCGACCTCGTAGATGTTCCACCCGCTCGGCGGCTTGCCGTCGAGATCGGGCACGGTCGCGACGAGGGTGAGCGACGAGTTCTTCGCGGCCGCGGCCTTCGCCTGGTCGGTGAACGCCGCGTAGTAGCGCACCCCCATGAGCTGCAGGTACCGCACGCCGAGGTCGAAGTCGGCGATCGATTTGTAGGGCAGGCCGCGCACCGGGTTCGACGGCGTCTGTGCCAGCGTCGCGATCGTCATGAAGTGGTACGGCGTGGTGCCCGACGCCTCGAAGTAGAGGCCCTCCATGGAGTCGATGTGACCGTCGGTCCAGTACGGCAGCAGCATCAGCGCGAGCGGCGTGCCGTACGCGCCGATGGCGTCGCCCGGCTCCCAAGCCATCCGGCCGGCGGGGAGTGCACGCGCGGTGTCCATGAAGCTGAGGTACTCGGGGAACGACTTCTTGGTCTGTGCCGCGTCGGTCCCGCCCTCGTAACCGGCGTAGTTGTACTTCGCCCAGTAGGGCAGGAAGTCGCGGCGGTCGTACATGCGCCAGATGCCGAACGAGGTGACGATCGCGGCGAGCAGCGCGATCGCGACGACGCGCGTCATCGCACGCTCCGGGCTCTCGGTCCGCGCGGCGCGCTCCGCGCGCGTGACCACCGCAGTGGTGCCCGGCGGGACCGGAGTCGTGTCGTCGAGCGAGGGTGCTGGCGGATCCGTGGAGCCGGCAACCGGCGCGTGGTCGCGGCCGCGGATCACCCAGGCCGCGCCGAGGGCGAGCAGGCGGATGCCCTCGGCCGCGCCGACCGCGGCGAGGAGGTACAGCATCAGGTACCAGAACGGCAGCAGCCGCAGGTTCCACGCCGGCGCCTTGCCCAGGATCTCGCGGAGCCCTTCCCAGTTGTAGAAGACCAGCCCCGTGGTGACCCACAGCGCGCCGATGGTGAGGGTGGAGCGACGGCGGTACCAGATCCCGGCGCCGATCGCGAGCGCGATCAGCGGGTAGCACCACATGTTCTCGCTCATGAACATCCAGTCGAGGTACGACGGGATGGTGGCACCGATGCCGATCGGCTCGTAGCGCATGTCGGTCGTGAACTTGAGCGTGGCTGCCACCGGGACGAGCCACACCGCGGTGAGCAGCACGCCGACCGCGCCGACTGCGAGCACCCGCGTGAAGTTGCGCTTGGGCCGGTGGGTGAGCCACACGATCACGGCGGCCACCGCCGCGAAGATCGCGACGACGAGATGACTGGTGAGCGTCGCCGCGAAGAGCAGCGTCGGCAGCCACAACGGACCTCGCCGGTCGACCGCACGGGCGAGGGTGCCGAGGAAGCACAACGAGAGCGCCAGGGCGATCATGAACGAGTACTCGCCGGCGAAGGTGCTCGCGAGGGTGCCGCCCATGATGTGCAGGTCGAACGTCTGCGTGCTGTCGCCGCCCGTCTTGAAGAACATGAACGCCGTCGCGGCCACCGCGAGCATCGGTGCCGTCGGACGCGGCGCGCGCAGGCCCCGGGCGAACACGTACGCACCGATCGGCAGCAGCAGCGGGCCCAACCCGGTGACGAGCTTGAACGCGATGTTGTACGGCAGGAAGAGATCGAGGAAGACGATCAGCAGCGCCGGGAACGGGAAGTAGAACTGCCCGGCGGGGAAGCCCGCGTAGTAGTCGGGCGCCCAGCCCGCGAGCCTGAAGTGCGGCAGCAGGTGGTCGCGCAGGTACGCGGGGAACCAGACGTGCGCGCCACTGTCACCGCCGGCGAGGGTGGTGTTGCGCAGGAGCTCGCGCGGCGCGAGCTGCGTGAAGACGAAGAGCACGCAGGCCGCGACGATCGCGACGCCGACCCAGCGTTCGAAGTAGTCCCACCACTCCCGGCCACCTTCCTCGCCGGTGTCGTCGCGCGGCGACGAAGGATCGACGGGTGGATCGGCGGGAGCGGCGTCGTCGTCCTCGCCCTGGGGCGCGTCGATCACCCCGTGCGAGGTCGTCATCGCGCCAGCATGCCAAACGCGAAGGTGGGATCGGTGCGCGAGCGGCGGGGGGACGCGCTCGCGCCCGATCCGGTGGTCGCAGCCGCGACCCGGGTGCGTCAGCGAACGCGAGCGAGATCGAGGACCTGCGTCAGTGCGAGCGGACCGTCGGCCGTCTCCCACGACTGCGCCTCGCAGCGACCGCAGCGGCGGAACGTGACGTCACGCTCGGCGACCCGCATACGAATTTCGACCATGCCCGGCTTGGCACAACGTGCACACTGCATTTCGGGACCTCCCAGTCCTTTACCCGCCACGTGTGTCGGCAGGTTGGGCCCCGAACTTGAGAAATTTGTGACCGCCGTCACGTCTTTCCCGCTCTCGGCGGATCAGGTGGTGAAGAGGAGGATGGCGGAGAGGGCGTTGAAGCCCACGTGGAGCATCACCGAGCGGGCGAGGTCGCCCGTCTTGACCGCCTGGTAGCCCGACACGATGCCCAGGGCGATGATCGCCGGGAGGGCGATGAGGGTGCCCACCGACGGGTCGCCGATGGCGTGCACCAGGCCGAACACCACGGCCGCCACGAACACCGCGAGCTCCGGGGTCATCCGGCGCATCAGGGAGCGGAGGAGCACGCCGCGGAAGAGGAGCTCCTCGGCCAGGGGCGCCAGCAGGGCGACTCCAACGATCATCAGCAGGACCTCGAAGCCGTGCGCCCGCTCGGCCGTCTTGACCACGTCCTGCTTGGCGCCGGTGTCGCCGTGCAACTCCTGGAGGAGGCTCGTGGGCGCGAGGGCCACCAACTGGATGCCCACGCCGATGAGCAGCCACTTGAGCTCGCCGAAGCCCCGGGCGATGGCCGGCCGGAACGTGAGACCGAAGTCGAGGGCCAGCGAACCGCGGCCCTTGCGGCGGGCCACCATCTCGAGCCAGGCGATGATGCCGAGGTCCTGGGCGAAGATCGTGGCGATCAGGGCCGCCGGGGTGACGATGCTCTTGGCGTCGTCGACGAACGGGAGCGCGACGATCGCGCCGAGCAGCGCACCGACGACGAAGGCCGCAATGACGTCGCCGATCCCCCATCGGATGCGCGGGCCCGCGACGAACGGAGCGTCGCCGGGCGGTGGGGGCGGCGGGAGCGGGGGCGGCGGCGGGAGGTCGCTCACCCGAGTGCGGCGGCGAGCTCTCGCGGGTCGACGTCGGAGAGCGCCAGCTGTGCGAACGCATTGGCCGCACGCTCGGCGTTCGCCTGCGCGACCGTGGGTGCCGGCGCTGCGGTCTCGGGCTCGGCCTCGTGGACGTCGGGGTCGCGGATGTCCACAGTGAGCTCCCAGCCGTGCGGCGGGCGGAACCGCTCCGCGTGGCGGGCGCAGAGGTCGTAGCGGGCCGGGTCGTCGACCTCGGGCGAGTCGGCCGCCGCCACCATCACGACGGTGCGGGCGGCGTAGTCGCACACCAGGGTGACGGCGCCCGTGGCCGAGCAGTCGGGGCGGGCGCAGCGGCGCACGGGCACGCCGCCGAAGGCCGGGTGGACACCCGACGCGGCGACCCGTGAGGCAACCCGTGTACTGCGCACGGAGGAGACGTTACCGGCGTGCGGGGCGGAATCCGCGGCACCCCCACGGGGTTGCAACGGCGACCGGTCCCGTCCCCCGGCACCCTTCAGCCGCCTCTCAGGAGCGGCTGCCCCGCCCGGGGTCCGGGGTCGTAGCATGGAGCGGTCGAACCAGAGGAGCCGGCCACCGCATGAGCCGCCGCCAGACCGATCTCGAATCAGGCATGGACACCAGCCTGGAAGCCGGTGTCGACACCGACACCGACGCAGGGCGCGAAGCCCCCACCGCGCCCGGTGCGCCCGGTGCGCCCGGTTCCCGTCCGCAGGGCCCTCCGCCCGGCTGGAGCCCCGGCCCGCCCGCGGGCAACGGCGCACCGAACGGCGGTCCCGGCTACGGCGCGTCCGGCAACTCGCCGCGCGGCTCCGACGGCCGCCCGCCGATGGAGCGCCCGCCGGTCGACCGTCGCCCGCCGCAGCAGGGTGGCGGCGGCAGCACGTCGTCGTCGCTGCGTTGGGTGCCGTGGGTGCTGCTCGCACTCGTGGCCGCCGCGTTCCTCGTCACCACGCTCGCGGGCAGCAGCTCGTCGAAGACCGACCTCACCTACACGCAGTTCGTGAACCAGGTCGACGCCCAGAACGTGAAGACCGTCGACTTCAACAAGTCCACCGGTGCGATCAGCGGTGAGCTGAAGGAGCCGGTCAAGGGCAACACCGAGTACACGAGCTCGGGCCCGAAGGACAACCTGCCCGAGGGTCTCGTCGCGAAGCTGCAGAAGCAGGACGTCTCCCTCTCCTACGTCGACTCCGGCTCCAACATCATCGGCGACATCCTCCTCTGGGTGCTGCCGCTCGTGCTCATCATCGGGCTGTTCGTCTGGATGAGCCGGCGCGCGCAGGGCCAGATGGGCGCGGTGATGAACATCGGCAAGAGCCGGGCGAAGGTCTACAACACCGAGAAGCCGAAGACGACGTTCCAGGACGTCGCCGGGTACGGACCGGTGAAGCAGGAGATCTCGGAGGTCGTCGACTTCCTGAAGAACCCCGGCAAGTTCAAGGAGATCGGCGCGCGCATCCCCAAGGGCGTGCTGCTCGTCGGTCCCCCCGGTACCGGCAAGACCCTCATCGCGCGTGCCGTTGCGGGCGAGGCGGGGGTGCCGTTCGTGTCGGTCACCGGCTCCGACTTCATGGAGATGTTCGTCGGGGTTGGTGCAGCTCGGGTGCGTGACCTGTTCCAGACCGCACGCAAGCAGGCGCCCGCGATCATCTTCGTCGACGAGATCGACTCCATCGGCCGCAAGCGTGGCGCCGGCCTCGGTGGCGGCCACGACGAGCGCGAGCAGACCCTCAACCAGATGCTCGCCGAGATGGACGGCTTCGAGGCCACCGAGGGCATCGTCATGATGGCGGCCACCAACCGCCCCGACGTCCTCGACCCCGCGCTGCTGCCCCGGCCGCTTCGACCGCCAGATCATGGTGCCGCTCCCCACGCAGGACGAGCGGGTCGACATCCTCAAGGTGCACTTCCGCGACAAGAAGATCTCCCCCGACGTCGACGTGAACGTCGTCGCCCGCGGCACGCCGGGCATGGCCGGCGCCGACCTCGCCAACCTGGTGAACGAGGCCGCGCTGTTCGCGGTGCGCCGCGGCGACAACGAGGTGCACGACAAGGACTTCGACGACGCGCGTGACCGCGTGCTCATGGGTCTGCGCCGCCCGTCGATCGTGATGAACGACGTCGAGAAGGCGCACACCGCCTACCACGAGGCCGGCCACGCGGTCGTCGCCTACGTGATGGAGCACGCCGACCCGGTGCACAAGGTCACGATCCTCCCCACCGGCATGGCGCTGGGCATGACCCAGCAGATGCCGATCGAGGAGCGCTACTCGCACGACAAGGACTACCTGAAGGACTCCCTCGCGGTGTTCATGGGTGGCCGCGTCGCCGAGGAGATCATGTTCGGCACCAAGTCCACCGGTGCCCAGAACGACCTCGTGCGCGCCACCGAGATCGCCCGCCGCATGGTGCGGGAGTGGGGCATGTCCGATCGCATCGGTCCCATGGCGTGGGGCTCCGAGGGCGCGGTGTTCCTCGGCGAGGACCTCGTGCACACGCGCGACTACTCCGACGAGACCGCCCGTGTCATCGACGAAGAGGTCGAGCGCATCCTCCGCGACGAGGAGGCCCGCACGCGGAGCACCCTCACCGAGCACAAGGCCGGGCTCGTCGCGGTGGCCGAGGCACTGCTCGCCCGCGAGACCGTCGACGGCGACGAGGTGTCGTCACTGGTCGACGAGGCGATGGGCCACAAGAGCGGCGGCCCCCGCATGGTCACCCTCGCCGACGGCACCGAAGAGCCCGTCACCCCCAACGAAGGCGAATCGCTCTCCGACTTCGTCGACTGACTTTCCCCCGATCGTCGGCTCCGCCTCCTCCGTCCCAGCGGCGGCAACCGGGCGAAGCCCGGCGGCCGCCGGTACGCCGGACGTTGTCAGCAGCCGTGGCTCAGTGAGAAGTGCTGGACCCGTCTTTCAGCTCGGCGACGGCGGCCCAGAGGTCGGTGGCGGTGAAGGAGCCCACGAAGCTCTTGCGCACCACGCCGTCGGCATCGGCGATCACCGTGGTGGGGATCGCCGCGATCTCGTAGCGACGGTGGAGCTCACCGCGGTCGTGCGCCTCGATCTCGGTGGTGACCACCTCGGGCGACTCGAGCGCCAGCATCTTCTCGCCGAGGCCCTGGCACGAGTCGCAGTTCGACGACGAGAACAACGCCACCAGCCACGCGGCCTCGGGGCGCGGGAAGTCGTTGCGGTCCAACTGCTTGGGGACGGGGTACGAGTCGCGGGGCGGCGGGGACGGCGGGCGGCGCTGCAGCCACCACGCGAGGAGCCCGACCGCCGCCAGGATCACCACCCCGATGCCGATGCGCACTGCCATCGGTCAGGAGGTTAGGGACTCGATCAGGAGCCGGTGTACTCGTAGTCGGGGAAGGCGGCGCTCGTCGACGCCCCGGCATCGCCGAGCACGGTGAGGCCCACGAACACCGGGTGGTCGGCGGTGACCACCAGCGTGCCCCGACTCGTGCGCAGGTTCGGCACCTCGAAGGTCGACATCGAGTTGGGTGCCACCGCCCGCTCCGGCTCGCTCACCGGACCCACCGACCGGTCGATCTGGTCGGCGGCGAGGAGCGACGCGGTCACGGGCTTCGTGCCGGTGTTGGCCACGGTGATCGTCGCGTCGGCGTCGACGTCGGGGAGGAGCACCACCCAACGCTTCGCCGGCTTGACCGGGCCCAGCGTGCTCGCCACGCCGGTGCTCGACGACGCCGCCGACCACCACGCGAGCGACTCGGCGACGACCGGCTCAGTGGTGCCCTCCGCGCTCCGGGCGCGGACGACGAGGGAGTACGGGCTGTCGACGGGGACTCGGTTCGTGAAGTCGACGGCCACCACCTGGCGCGACGGCACCTTCACCGACTGGGGGCTCGCGGTCCGACCGTCGGGCAGCAGCACCGAGACCTCCACCTCGGTGTCGACCGCCGCGTAGTTCGCCACCGCCACCGAGGCCGTGCCGCCGTTGGCGCTCGTCCCCGCTGGGATCACCCACTGACGCGCCGGCGCCGTCGCGCCGAGCGACACCGCGATGCCCTGACGGGTGGGCCCGGCGTCGGGCGTGGTGCCGTCGAAGATCTGGTCGCGCTCAGCCACCACACGCCCGGCGCGCAGATGCACCTCGGCCGCCACGTCGACCTGGCGGGGCACGAGGTCGTGCACCGCGATCGTGACGCGCGAACGGCGCGGGATCACGAGGCCCTGCACGTCGTCGGGTTGCTGCACCCCGGTGTCGGTGAGGAAGCTCACGTCGGCGATGGCGTCGTCGCCGAACGGGTTGAACAGCACGAGGTAGTGCTGCGAACCCTTCACCGTGGTGCCCGAGGCG
>JAXLRL010000012.1:0-104774 GCA_046331125.1 Acidimicrobiia bacterium | reverse complement strand
CGCCCAGAACGTGATGGGACTGCCCCGCAGCTACTAGTTGCGGGCCGAGGGGGGAACCATGGTCGACGAGAATCGGGATCAGGGCAGCTACGAGGGCATGGACACGCCCTGGCGCACCGACCCGGCGGTGATGATCGAGCACCTCGGGAAGTGGGTGGCGCACACCGTCGGCACCGGTGCGACGGTCACCGAGGTGAAGGCGCCCGACGGCAACGGCATGTCGAGCGAGACGCTGCTCTTCACGGTGGAGCAGGGCGGGCAGTCGACGCCCTACGTGGCGCGCCTCGCGCCCAAGGCCGACGTCATCCCCGTGTTCCCCGAGTACGACCTCGCCCTGCAGCGCGACGTGATGCAACTCGTCGCCGACGCCACCGACGTCCCGGTCCCGCGCATCGCCTGGCTGGAGCCCGACGCGTCGTGGCTCGGATCCGCGTTCCTCGTGATGCACCGGGTCGAGGGCGTGGTGCCGAGCGACATCCCGCCGTACCCGTTCGGCGGCTGGCTCGGCGACGCGACGAAGGCGGAGCAGGAACGACTCGAGCGCACCTCGCTGCGCGCGCTCGCCAAGTTGCACCAACTGACGCCCGAGACCCACGACCTCGCCTTCCTCGCCCGCCCCCAGCACGGCGAGTCGTGGCTCGACCAGCACCTCAACTACCAGCGCCACTACTACGACTGGGGTCGCGAAGGACAGACGGTGCCGATCCTCGAGCGCACGTTCGCCGCACTGGAGGCCACCCGTCCGCCCGAGGCGCCGGGCGTCCTCAACTGGGGCGACAGCCGCATCGGCAACATGATCTTCGCCGACTTCGAGCCCGCCGCGGTGCTCGACTGGGAGATGGCCGCGATCGGCCCGGCCGAGGTCGACGTCGCGTGGATGACGTTCATGCACGCGTTCTTCCAGGAGATCGCCGAGCGCTTCGGCATGCCGGGCATGCCCGACTTCCTCACCCGTGAGCGCGCCGCCCGCATCTACGCGGAGGAAGGCGGCCGCGAGGTCGAGCACCTCGACTGGTACGAGATGTTCGCGGCGCTGCGGTTCGGCGTGGTGTCGGTGCGCACGAGCCTGCGCACCATCGCGTACGGCCAGTCCGAGCCGGTCGCCGAGCTCGACGACCTCATCATGTTCAAGCCCACCCTCGAGGAGATGTTGCAACAGGTCGGCTTCTGATGAGGAAGCCGCCATCAAGAGCAGGTGGCTTCTGATGACGTGGGAGGGCCCGGCGCGCCCCGAGTGGGTGCAGGCGATCAACCGCGGCGACATCCTGCCGATCAGCGAGGTCGCGGAGCTGCCGTTCGACCGTGACGGCCTGCTCGCCGAGGCGCGCGCCGACCTCGGGCTCGCCGATGGCGGTATCGGCGACTTCTGCGCGCCGGGCGTGGCCGCGCTCGCCGACGACTTCCTCGAGCCGCTGGCCGTGCTGCTGCCCGCGCTCGAGGACGAGGCCGAGCTCACCGTCATCGGCCGCTGGATCACCCGGCGCTTCCTGCTGCGCTTCCTCGAGGTGCGCCTGCAGCTCGCCCGCTACGTGCGCGACGACCCGGGCGTGCTCGACGAGGAGATCGTGGCGCCGTTGTTCGTCACCAGCGCGCCGCACGGCGCACCATCCTCCGCGATGCTGGCGCAGGACCCGCGAGCCGCGTGCCCGAGGGCTGGGAGCTGCTGCGGCCCGGTGCCGCCGCCGAACCCGACCCGGCGGCGTTCGCCGCCGATGCCCGCATCCCGCTCGCCGACCGCGAGCTGCAGTTGCCGGGGCAAGGTCGCCGGTGAGCTCGACGCGCCATCCACGTGTGCCGCGGCCGCATGCGCACAAGGTGCGTGTCGTCGATGTCGTTCTCCTTCCGCTCGGAGGAGTTCACCGCGCTATCGCGTGCCGTCGTACGTCGACTGGCTGCAGTCGTGCGACGTGACCCCGCGTACGAGATGCACAAGCTGGTGCTCCAGGTGCTCAACGCGGCTGGACCTCGCCGACGGGTGGGCCCGTGCGGTGGGTGCTGAAGTCGCCGATCCACCTGCACTGGCTGCCGGAGCTGATGAGCGTGTACCCCGACGCGTCGCTCGCGATCACCCACCGCGACCCGCTCACGGTACTGGCGTCAGTCACCAGCCTCGTGGCGACGTTGCGCTGAGGCGCGGCGACGACGTCGACCTCGCCAGCATCGGCGCCTACCACAAGGCGCTCTACCTCTCGGATCTCGACGGCCTCGTCGACCGCGTCCACGACACGCTGCCCCCGGATCGCACGCACCACGTGCACTACGCCAGTTCGTGCGCGACCAGGTAGACCCGAATCGCGGGCATCTACTCGGCGTTGGGCTGGGTGCCGCGACCACCTGGAACAGGGGATGCGCGACTATCTCATCCGCGTCGAAGGACAAGCACGGCGATGCACGAGTACTCCTTCGCCGACCTCCGCCTCGATCCGCAGCCCGGAGCGGCAGAAGTTCGCGCGCTACCAGGAACGGTTCGCCGTCCCCGAGGAGGCAGTCAGGTGAGCAGCGATCTGGAACGGTGGCAGCAGTTCACGCAGTCGCTCGGCGACCTGGGGGCCCGCATCACCGGGTCGGCTTCTCCCCAGGGGGATTCGACCGCGCCGAGGGGTTCCGCCGTCGCGTTGCAGGCGGCCACGTGGCTGTGGTGGTCGGTCGGCCACGACGACCCACGCAATCCGATGTTCCAGCGCCAGAACGACCTGCTGCTGCAGTGGGGCAGCCCCAACGGCGACAGCGTGTACCGCCACTCCGTCGAGCCGTCGCTCACCTACGCATCCGCGGGCGCATGCACTCGTGCGACGACTTCATCCTCGCCATCCGCCGCGACTTCATGCACATGGAGGTGCACGGCACCATCGCGCAGCTCACCGCGCACGACATCGGCATCCGGCCCGGCGATGACTTCGAGATCCTGCTCGGCGGCGAGGGCGACGAACCCAACACGTGCCGTTGCCCGAGGAAGCGATCAGCTGCTCCATCCGCGAGTACTACTTCGACTGGCTGCCCGCGGAGCCGGCGACGTTCACCATCGAGTGCCTCTCCCCCGACGCCGGACCCGCCGAGGTCACGAGTGCGCGCACGGCGCGCGATCTCGACGAGGTCACCGCGCACATGTGGCGCTCGCTCACGTACTGGAACGAGTACATGCTCGAGGCGCGGGCCAAGCAGGTCGACAACGAGTTCGGCGGCCGCCACGAGGTGGGCAAGGGCCTCGCCAACGCGCGCTACTCGTTCTGCTTCTGGTCGCTGGCGCCCGACGACGCGCTCGTGATCGAGTGCGACGTGCCCAACAGCCGCTACTGGAGCTGGCACCAGTACACGAACGCGTGGTGGCGCGCCTTCGAATACGGCTCGCGTGACCATCGGCCACTCGCAGACCCACATCTCGTCCGACGGGAAGATCCGCGTCGGCGGTGGCGCACGACGACCCCGGCATCCAGAACTGGCTCTACACCGAGGGCGCCCCGAGGCCATCCCTGCAACTCCTGGTTCTGGCCCCACGACGACGTCGTGCCCAGCCCGTCACCCGCGTCGTGAAGTTCGAGGAGATCCCGTCGGTGCTCGGCCGACACCCCGATCTTCGACGAGTGCGCCCGCGCCGGGCAGATCAGGCGCAAGCGGCACCTCGCCTGGCGCTTCCGCTCTAACGGAAGCCGCCGGTGCCGCCGTCGACCATGATCGTCTGGCCGGTGACGTAGCTGCCCGCGGCGCTGGCGAGGAACACCACGCCGCCGACGTCGGACTCCGGGTCGCCCATGCGCCGCGGGGCACGCCCTTGAGCGGCCGGCCTGCTCGATCCTCGGAGAGCAGGTGCCAGTGCTCGGACGCCGCATGCAGGCACAACCCGTTGGCGCGGATGCCGTGGCGCCCCCGCTGCGCGCGCCCACCTTGGTGAGCCCGCGAGTCGCCTCCTTCGCCGCCGCGTGCGGCAGGCCGGCATCCTCGGTGCCCACTTGCCGGAGCCAGTTCCTGATCGCGCCACCCGCGCCTGCAGGTGCGGGAGGCGCAGGCTACATCAGCCGGAACGTCGCGAGCGGTCCCGACTCCCAGCGCGAGCATGTCGGCGTCGGTGACGTCCTCGAAGCGGATGAACGGCCGCACCTGCTGGGCGTTGTTCACCAGGATGTCGAGGCCGCCGAACGCCTCCACCGTCGCCGCGATCCCCGCCGCACAGTCGGCCGCGTCCTTCACGTCGCACTGCTGCGCGAAGGCGCGGCCGCCGAGCGCGGTGATCTCGTCGGCCGTGCGGGTCCCGGTCACCGGATCGAGCTCGAGCACCGCCACCGCGGCGCCGGCCTTCGCCAGCGCGAGCGCGATGCCCCGCCCGACACCCCGCCCCGCGCCCGTGACGATCGCGACCTGGTCCGTGAGCACAGTCATGCGCGGGATCGTAACCTCGGGCCGCACATCACTCCTCGGGGGAAGGAACCACCATGGCCGACGCACTGGTCGAGCGCGACGGCGCCACCGTCGTCATCACGATGAACCGGCCGAAGCGCTACAACGCGCTCTCGGGCCAGATGCTCGTGCGCATGTACGACGCAATGGTGGAGGCGTGCGCCGACGACGACGTCCGCTGCATCATCCTCACCGGCGCAGGCGGCAACTTCTGCTCGGGCGCCGACCTGCGCGCGTTCGCGGGCGACGCCGACGACTCCGATCCCGACATCGACGTGCCCGCGCGCATGGCCGAGGACCCCGACCTGCCCATGAAGGGACTGCTGCGCCACTACCGTCCCACCAAGCCGCTCATCGCGGCGGTGGAGGGCGTCGCGATCGCGGGCGGCACCGAGATCCTGCAGGGCACCGACATCCGCGTCGCGGGCGAGTCCGCCCGCTTCGGCGTGAGCGAGGCGCGCTGGTCGCTGTACCCGATGGCCGGTTCCGCGGTGCGCCTGCGCCGGCAGATCCCCTACACCGTCGCGGCCGAGATCCTGCTCACCGGCAAGCACATCACCGCGGCCGAGGCGAAGGAGATCGGGCTGATCGGCCACGTGGTGCCCGACGGGGGCGCGCTCGACAAGGCGAAGGAGATCGCCGCGGTCATCGCGCAGAACGGGCCGCTCGCGGTGGAGGCGATCCTGCGCACGCTGCACGAGACCGACGGCATGACCGAGGCCGAGGCGCTCGCGTACGAGTTCGACTACGGCCAGGCGATCTTCCAGACCGAGGACGCCAAGGAGGGCCCGCGCGCGTTCGCCGAGAAGCGCCAGCCCAACTTCAAGCGACGTTAAGCCACCGCGTAGAGCGCCTGGATCAGGCCGTTGGACCTCGGGTCGTCGTTGAGGCCCGCGTTCATCTTGTTCATCACGTAGCCGAACGAGAGGCCGCGCTCGGGGTCGGCGAAGCCGAGCGAGCCACCCGCGCCGTAATGACCGAACGTGCGGCCACCACCCATCGGCGAGAACGGTCCCGGGGTCATGAACCCGAGCCCGAACGTGGACTCGGCCGGCATCCCCGGGAACGACAACACCATGTCGGTGCCCGCGGTGCGACACCGGCGCGCCTCGTCGACGGTCGCCGACGAGATCATCGCGGACGAGGGCCCGCCTTCCACTCCTCCGATCAGGGCGGCGTAGAAGCGCGCCAGCGCGCGGGCGTTGCCGACGCCGTTCGCGGCGGGGATCTCCGCCGCGTGCCAGCCGCGGGTGTTCGCAGCGCTGGCGAGGTCGGAGAAGGCACCGTTGATCGTGAGCGCGCGCGCCACCAGCGCGTCGGGGCCGAGGAGGTCGATCAGCGAGGGGCCACCCGGGTTCATCCCGATCATCGGGGCGACGCGGTGCTCCTGCTCCTCGGGCAGACCGATCCACCAGTCGAGCCCGAGCGGCGCCGCGAACTCCTCGGCGAAGAACTGCCCGACGGGGCGGCCGTCGATGCGGCGCACGAGCTCGCTCACGAGGTGGCCGTAGGTGATGGCGTGGTAGCCGTGCGCCTTGCCCGGCTCCCAGAACGGCTGCTGTGCGGCGAGCGCCTCCACGAGTGGTTCGCGGGCGAAGACCTCGTCGGCAGTGAGCTTCGCGTCGACGGCCGGGATGCCCACCTGGTGGGTGAGCAGCCACTCGGCCGGCACGTGCTCCTTGCCCGCCTGGCCGAACTCGGGCCAGTACTCCACGACGGGCGCACGCACGTCGAGCTGCCCGCGGTCGACCAGGAGGTTGGCGCACGCGGCGGCCGCACCCTTGTGGACGAGAACACCACTTGCAGCGTGTCGCCGGTGTACGGGCGTCGCCGTCGGCGGTCGTCGCCGCCCAGAGGTCGACGACCTGCTTCCCGTCCACGTACGCGGCACAGGTCGCGCCGACCTCGCCGTGCTCCGCGAAGTTGCGCGCGAACGCGTCGCGCACCCCTTCGTACCCGGCGGCTACGGTCCCCCCGACCTCGCTCATGTCAGTTCGGCTCCTTCGGCAGGCCGAGCACGCGCTCACCGAGCACGTTGCGCTGGATCTCGTTCGACCCGCCGTAGATCGTGTCGGAGCGGGTGAACAGGAAGAGCTTCTGCTCGAGCGTGAGCTCGTAGGGCAGCTCCTCGGCGATGAGCCCCTGCGGCCCGAGCACGTCGATGAACAGCTCGCCGAGGTCCGCGTGCCACGTGCCCCAGAACAGCTTGGAGATCGACGCCTCCGGACCCGGCACACCGCGAGCGGCCATCGAGCGCATCGCGTTCCACTTCATGAGGTGCAGACCGATGTACGCGTCGACGAGCCGCTGGCGCAACATCGGGTCCTGCGCGCGGCCGTTCGCCTTCGCCAGCTCGAGCAGGTGGTCGAGCTCGCGCTCGAAGCCGACCTGCTGCGCGAGCGTGGACACGCCACGCTCGAACCCGAGCAGGCCCATCGCGACCGCCCAGCCGCTGTTCACGTCGCCGACGACGAGGTCGCGCTCGGTGCGGGCGTCGTCGAAGAACACCTCGTTGAACTCGCCGCCGCCGGTGATCTGCACGATCGGGCGGACCTCCACGCCGGGCTGGTCCATCGGCACGAGCAGGAACGACAGCCCCTTGTGGCGCGCCGACTCGGGGTCGGTGCGGGCGACCACGAAGCACCAGTGCGACACGTGGGCGAGCGACGTCCACACCTTCTGGCCGTTGATGACCCACTGGTCGCCGTCCAGGTGCGCGCGGGTGGCGACGTTGGCGAGGTCGGAGCCCGCGTTGGGCTCGCTGTAGCCCTGGCACCAGCGCTCCTCGCCGCGCAAAATGCCGGGCAGGAATCGGTCCTGCTGCTCGGGCGTCCCGTACGCGATCAGCGTGGGCGCGAGCAGGTTCTCGCCCATGTGGTTGACGCGCGCCGGCGCCTGCGCCCGGGCGTACTCCTCGGCGAAGATGATCTGCTGGTCGAGCGAGGCGCCCCGCCCGCCGAACTCCTCGGGCCAGCCGAGCCCGATCCACCCGGCCTTGCCCAGCTCCTGCTCCCAGGCGACGCGCACGTCGAAGCCGACGTCCTCGTCACCGGGGCCACCGCGGCCCTTCAACTCGGCGTACTCGCCGACCACGTGGGCGGCGAGCCAGTCCGCGACGTCGGCGCGGAACTGCTCGAGGTCGTCGCTCAGTTCGACGTCGGGCATTGCGACCCTCCTCAGGCCGACGGGGGCAGCGCCATGAGCTCCACGCGCACGCCGTCGGGGTCGGACAGGAACAGGATCTCGACACCCACGCTGGAGCGGGTGTCGGGGAGGATCGTGGCGCCGTGGGCCACCAGGTGCTTCGCCGCCTCGTCGACGTCGTCGACGTAGAACGACATGTGGGTGAGCCCCCGGCGGTTGCGCACCGCGGAGGGCTCGCCGACCACGCCCGGCTCCGCCCAGCCGAGCAACTCGATGGTCATCGTGTCGTTCTTCACGAACTGCGACGTGATCTGCACGCGCCCGGGGACCTCGAGGCTGCGGTCGAGGCCGGGGGCGACGTCGCTGTCGAGCTCGAAGCCGTCACCCTTCTCGAAGCCGAGGCCGTCGACGTAGAAGCGGAGTGACCGTTCGAGGTCGCTCACGCAGAGCCCGAAGTGGCTGGGTCGGAAGTCGGACATGCAGCTGCCCCCACGGGTCGTCTGACGAGTCGTCAGAAAACAAGCTAGCGTCGGCGCCCGACCCGCGCCCCAAGAAGGAGCTCACCACCATGGCCATCCCCGGCGTCGACGACTACGCGATCAAGCTCGGCACGCTGCTCTTCACGATGGTCGAGCCCGAGAAGGGCCACGAGGTCGAGTACAACCGCTGGTACGAGCACGACCACTTCTACGCGGGCTGCATGATCGCCCCGTGGCAGTTCGCCGGTGACCGCTTCGTCGCCACCAAGCGGATGAAGGACCTCCGCTACCCCGCCAACACCGACATGACCATGGGTGACGGCAACGACATCGGGTCGTACCTGGCCATCTACTGGGTGCTCGAGGGCCACCACGACGACTGGAACGACTGGTCGGTCATCCAGGTGAACAACCTGCACCGCGACGGGCGCATGTTCGCCCACCGGCGCCACGTCCACACGCTCCTGTACGAGCTCGAGTGGTCGGCCCGCTCCGCCGAGGTCAGCACCACGATCGAGCTCGCCCTCGACCGCAACTACCCGGGCCTCGTCGTCGTCGCCGGCGACGTGAAGGAGGGCCACACCCACGCCGAGGTCGAGGCGTGGATGAAGGAGCAGTACCTGCCGGGCGCGTTCGCGGCGTCGTGGGGTCCCGACCTCGTGTCGAGCAACACCGTGCTGCCCATGAAGGAGGACCGGCCGGCCGACGTCATCCTCCCGGAGGCCGGGCCCACCCGCTTCCTGCAGCTGCACTTCCTCGACCACGACCCCGAGGAGGGCTGGGCCGAGGGCTACGCGAAGATCGGCGAGGCGATCGACGCGAGCGGTCTCGCCACGCACGTGTGGACGTCGCCGTTCCTGAACACGGTGTTCGGGACCGACGAGTACACCGACCAGTTGTGGTAGGCGCCGTCCAGGCCTAGCGCCTGATCACGATCCGGCCCACGGTCTCGCGGCGTTCCATCGCCGCGAGCGCCGCGGGCAGCTCCGACCACGGCACGTCGAGGCCCACCACGGCGCGCAGCCGGCCCGCGGCGACGTGGTCGAGCAATTGCTCGTGCACCGCCTCGCCCTGCTCGCGCGACGGGAAGTTCACGCCGCCCATCCGCCGCACGGCCACCGGGTCGTCGACGTAGCTGTGGCACACGCCGACGAGTGAGAAGTTCCCGAACAGGATCGGGCGCGGCACGATGCTGCCGACGTCCTCCGCCTCGATGCCCGACGCGAAGCCCGCCATCAGGTGACGGCCGCCGTAGGCCATGCAGCGGAAGGTGCCGGTGGTGACGTCGCCGCCGATGGTGTCGAACGCGACGTCGACGCCGCGACCGTCGGTGGCCTCGAGCACCGCGTCGGCGAAGTCGGTGGCCCGGTAGTCGATGGCCACGTCGGCGCCGAGCTGCGCGGCGAAGTGCGTCTTCTCGGGTGAGCCGGCGGTGGCCAGCACCCGCGCACCGGCGAGCACGCCCAGCTGCACCGCGGCCGATCCGACACCACCGGCCGCCGCGTGCACGAGGAGCGTCTCGCCCGCCTGCAGCCCGCCGCGCGCGAACAGCGCCTGCCACGCGAGGTGGAACGGCATGTACAGCGCGGCGGCGTCGGGCAGCGCGAACGACGCGGGCATCTCGAACGTCATCGCCAGGGGCGCGCACGCGAAGTCGGCGTAGCCGCCGAACGCGCCCGACGGCACCGCGCACACCCGGCGGCCGAGCCACTCGTCGCCCACGCCCTCCCCCACCGCGTCGACCTCGCCCACGACCTCCATGCCCGGGATCGCGGGCAGCGGTGGGTTCACGGTGATGTAGCGCCCCCGCACGAGGTCGACGTCGTTGAAGTTCGCGGTCGCCGCCTCGACCCGCACGCACCTCGCGTGGTCCGGGTTCGGGCACCGGCACCTCGTCGAGCACCAGCACCTCATCTGGCGCTCCGTACTCGTGGATTCTCCATGCCTGCATGGCGGGAAGCTTTGCACGGCCGCAGGAGTTCGTGTCGGTGATGTTCATCTGCCCGTTACCACGGAGCCTTCAGAAAGTCGGTCGCACCGCCGATGATTGACCGGGTACAACAGATTCAGGTGATTCCCATGACCCACGAAACCTGCAACGAGACCCGGTCGACCCGGCTGCACTACCAACTGCGTTGCCTGCTGCCCGCGGGCCACGAGGGCAACCACGCCTGGACGCCGGAGCTCCTCTCGGTCGACGAGGACCGCGTCAGCGCCTGATCCGCGGAAGGGCTAGCGTCCGCGGATGGCCGTCGACCTCGCCCTCCACGACCCCGTCACCTACGCCCACGGCTTCCCCTACGAGGCGTTCGCCGAGCTCCGGGACACGGGGTCGATCCACCACTTCGACCACCCGGCCTGGGACAACGGCTACTGGGTGGTCCCCCGCTTCGCCGACGTGCAGCGGGTGTCCCGGGACTGGACCGCGTTCAAGAATTCGCCCGACCCGTTCGTCCCCGACGGGCCGGTCGACCCCGGCGGCGCCGACGGCACGTCACTGCTGCTGATCAGCCTCGACCCGCCCGACCACACCAAGCTGCGCAAGCTGATCAGTGCGGGCTTCACGCCCCGTCGCATCAACGAGCTCGGCGACCACATCACGCGCCGTGTGCACTCGGTGATCGACTCGGTCGCCGACCGCCAGGAGTGCGACCTCGTGCACGACATCGCGCTGTGGCTGCCGCTGCACATCATCGCCGACCTGGTGGGAGTCCCCGAGGAGGACCGCAAGCAGGTCTTCGACTGGACCGAGCTCACCTTCGGCTTCGACGCCGAGGTCACGATGGAGCAGCGGGCCGAGGCGATGACGTCGATGTTCGCCTACGCCGATGCCATGTGCGCAGAGCGCCGCAAGGAGCCGCGCGACGACCTCATCAGCGCGCTCATCGCCGCCGAGGTCGACGGCGAGAAGCTCACCGACCTGCACCTCGACTTCTTCTTCATGCTGCTGCAGAACGCGGGCTCGGAGACCACCCGCAACCTCATCACCACCGGCACGAAGACGCTGCTCGAGCACCCCGACCAGCTCGCGAGGTTGCAGGCCGACCCCGAGCTGCTGCCGGGCGCGATCGAGGAGCTCCTGCGCCACTCGTCACCGGTCATGCACTTCACGCGCACCGCGGCGAAGGACACCGAGATCGCCGGCCAGGAGATCAAGGCCGGCGACCACGTGCTCATGTCGTACACGTCGGCCAACCGCGACGACCGCGAGTTCACCGATCCCGACGGCATCGACATCACCCGATCGCCCAACGACCACGTCGCGTTCGGCGCGGGCGGCCCGCACTTCTGCCTGGGCGCACACCTCGCCCGGCTCGAGGGGAAGCTGATGTTCGAGGCGATCCTCGACCGCTTCGAGGGACTCGAGCTCGCGTGCGACCCTGACGAGATGCCGCGCGTGCACTCCAACCTGATCGACGGGTTCTCCGAGCTGCCCATCACGTGGAGCGCAGTGAAATGAGAGCGGTCGTCATGCGCGACGGGCACCTCGACCTCAAGGAGGTGCCCGACGTCGAACCCACCCGCGAGCAGCTGCTGCTGGAGCCGATCGCGGCGGGGGTGTGCGGTGGCGACCTCAACGCGATGGACCACACCGACGACTTCCTCCACGCGTCCCGCGCCAGCGGCACCCCGCTGTTCCTGTTCGACCCCGACCGCGACCTCGTGTTCGGCCACGAGTTCACCGCCCGGGTCGTCGAGGTGGGTGCCGACGTCGACAAGTACGGCGTGGAGTACCGGCCCGGCGACGTGCTGCTCGTGTCGCCCGCGGTGATCGACCCCGAGGGGGTGGTGCACTGCGTCGGCTACGCGAGCGACTACCCGGGCGCGCTGGCGGAGCGGTGCGTGGTCGCGCCGTTCGGGCACGTGAAGATCCCCGAGGGTGTGTCGCCGTACGACGCAGCGGCGGTCGACCCGCTCGCGACCGGCATCAACGGCGTGATGCGCTCGAAGATCGAACCGCCCGCCGGTGCGATCGTCACCGGCTGCGGCCCGGTGGGCCTCGGCGCGGTGGCCGAGCTCGCGGCGCGGGGCATCACGCCCATCGTGGTGTCGGAGCCGTCGTCGGACCGGCGCCGCATCGCCAAGGCGTTCGGCGCGCACGTCGCCGTCGACCCTGCGGAGACCGACCCGGTCGCGGCCTGGCACGACCTGGCTGCACCCGACCAGCGCCTCTTCGTGTACGAGGCGTCGGGCAAGCCGGGGGTGCTCGACCAGTTGCTGTACTCGGCGCCGTCGTTCACCCGCATCACCGTGGTCGGCGCGTGCATGGTCGACGACGCCATCCGCCCCATCGTCGGGATCTACAAGAACATCACGATCGAGTTCTGCATCGGCATGGGCCCCGACGGCGAGGAGTACCCGTTCGCCGACACCTACGAGCGGCTGGCCGACGGCCGCATCGACGCGTCGCAGCTCGTCACCGGGTACGCGTCACTCGACGCGGTCGACGAGGTGTTCGCGCAGTTGCGCCCCGGCTCGTACCACGACATCGAGCACATGAAGATCCTGATCCGTCACGACCTCGAGGGGCCGGGGATCCGGACCCCCTAGGACTTCAGCGTCTCGAACACCGTGACGAGGAGCGGGTTCACGATGTCGGCCCGCTCCCACTGCAGGAAGTGGCCGGCGCCCGGCACCATGAGCGGTCCGAGCCGCTTCGTGAACGCGGCCTCGCAGAAGTGCATGAAGTCCTCGCCGACGACGTGGTCGTCGGCGCCGTAGAGCAGCAGCGTGGGGACGTCGACGGTGCCCATGGTCATGGGCATCTCGCTCATCGGCCGGCCGTGCGCGAGCTGGTAGACGGCCCACGACGCCCGGATGCGCGCCTCGCTCGCGAACGGCTCGGTCATGAAGTCGACGTCGTCGCGAGAGAACGCGCCCGGTGACGCCCAGAGGCGCGACTGGTACATGCCCGCGATCCACAGGCGGCGGGCGGCGTCGTTCGGGAGCATCGCCGCGAGCTCGTCGGGCCGTGCGCCCTGCAGTTCCCGGTAGTCACCGGTGGGGCCGTCGGCCATCGCGCTCATGCTCGAGAGGTCGAGCCCCACGGCCGCGTACGCGTCGAGGGCCATCGGCGGCACGGTGTCGAAGTAGCAGAGCCGCGACACGAAGCCCGGGAAGCGGTGCACGAGATCGACCGCGACCACGCCGCCGACGTCGCCGCCCACGACCGCGCACGACTCGTGCCCGAGCACGTCGTGCACGAGGGTGTGCACGTCGCGCGAGTACAGGACGATGTCGTACTCGTCGCGATCGGAGAGGTCGCTGTCACCGAAGCCCCGGAAGTCGGGCGCGATCACTTCGAAGCCGCACGCGGCGAGCGTCTCGATGTTGCGCCACCAGATGCGCTTCGTCTCCGGGTACCCGTGGAGCAGCAGCACCGGGTAGCCCCCGATGCCCTCACGCACGTACGCGAGCGAGAGGCCGTCCGCCACCTCCGAACGGTGGATGGTGAACGCGTCGGCCGCGGGTGTGGGCGGTTGCGCGGGGCGGAGCCGCGGGTCGTAGCTCAAGGGAGCTCGGCGTCGACGCGGATGCGCGTGAGCTTCAGCGTCTTGATGTACCACTTCCCGTCGACCTTCTCGTAGGTCTCGTGGTAGTGGCCGTAGCCGTGGAGGCTCTTGTAGGGCAGCTCACTGCCCTCCTCCACCCACAGGTGGTCCTCCATGGCCCAGATCCCGGTGGCGGTGGTGTCGGACGTGAGCTCGATCTCGGGCATGTGGCCGTGGTGGCACGTGGTCACGCCGGTGAGCACGTTCGACACGAAGGCGATGATGTTGTCGCGCCCCACGACGAGGTCGAGGTCGGGCGCCTCCTCGCGCGTGTCGAGCGTCGCGTCGACCGCGAACACGTCGTTCCAGCCGTCCCACTGCTTGGTGTCCATGCAGCGGTAGTAGCGGGCCTTCAGGTTCTTGATCGCCTCGATGGCTTCGGCGTCGTACATCAGACCCTCCCTAGACGACCCACGGCTTGGGGAAGTCCTCGGTGCGCAGCATGGCGTCCATGCCGCCGTCGGCGAACCAGATCGACCCGGTGACGAAGCGCGTGTTCGGGCCGAGCAGGAACTCGACCACCGCGGCGAGCTCGTCGGGGGTGCCCCGGCGGCCGAGCGGCGCCTGGAAGCCCTCGATGGCGGGGCCGACGGTCGGGTCGTTCAGGCCCTCCTGCAGGAGCGGCGTGTCGACGGCGCCGGGGGCGATGGCGTTCAGCGTGATCCCCTGCCCCGCCCACTCGGCCGTCGGGGCCTGCTTGCGCACCCACCACGACAGTGCCGTCTTGGTGACCGGGTAGGTCGAGAGCGACTCGCCCTCGCCGGCCTGGGCGCGGGCGGCGGCCTCGTCGCCGTCGAGGAGCGCCCGGATGAGCTTCTCGTCGAGGTTGGGCTGGCAGGTGGTGGAGTTCGAGCTGAACGCCACGGCCGCGGGCTCGGTGCCCGCGGCGAGCAGCGGGCGCAGGCCCGCGAGCAACTCGACGGTGCCGAAGTAGTTCACCGACACGAGCAGCGAGGCGGGGCGGGTGGGCAGGCCGGCCAGGCCGGCCGCGGTGACCAGGCCGTCGAGCGAACCGCCCGAGAGCTCGGTGACCTGGGCGATGGCGGCGGCGCGGCCTTCGGCGGTGCCGAGGTCGGCGACGACGTCGGCGTCCTTGATGTCGACGCCGATGACGCGGTCGCCCGCGGCGCGGATGCGGGCGGCCGTCGCGCCGCCCATGCCCGATGCGGATCCGGTGATGCAGATGGTTCTCATGGGCGGGGAACCTATTACAACGCGCTCCGACTCGCCGCGAGCGGCAATCGGTAGTGATCACTATGATTCGTGGTCATGGCCAACGTGGACACAGTGAGGGAGATGCTCGAGTGCATGAACGCCGGTGACCCCGAGGGGGAGCTGGCGCACTGCACCGACGACATCGTCTACTCGATCGAGTACTTCGACCTCCCCGACCGGGTCGGCAAGGAGGCGTTGCGGTCGATGCTCGGCGGCGTGTTCGAGCGGTTCGACTCCGTCGACTACCAGATCGTCGACCACGTCCCCACCGTCGACCCCGACCTCGTGATCGTCGAGGTGCGCGGCAACAACAAGGTGAAGGGCTCCGACCACTGGTACCGGAACCACTACGTGATGTTCCTGTACTTCCGGGACGGCAAGGTGTACCGCTGGCGCGAGTTCTCCGACCCGAACGTGTACGCGAACGCGGTCGGAGGCCACTGATGGCTCCCGTGCTGGACGGCGTGAAGGTGCTCGACCTCACCACGGGCGTGGGCGGGCCGATGGCCACGATGCTGCTGGCCGACCACGGCGCGCAGGTCACCAAGATCGAGCCGCCCGGTGGCGACCGGTCACGCAGCTTCTCCGGCGCGCAGGTGTGGCACCGCTCGAAGCGCAGCGCGGAGCTCGACCTCACCGACCCCGGCGATCGCGCGCGCCTGCACGCGCTCGCGAGCGGCGCCGACGTGCTCGTGCACTCGTACGAGGCCGACGAGGCCGCCGCGCTCGGTCTCGACCTCGACTCGCTGCACGCGCGCAATCCGCGCCTGATCGTGTGCGCGATCACCGCGTACGGCGGGCTGTCCGCGCACGCGGGCCGGCCCGGCCGCGACCTCCTCGTCGCCGCCCGCACCGGCCAGCACTGGGAGGCGCGCGGCTACCCGGGCGGAACGCTCGCGCGCCTCGGCGGTGTCGAGCCGTTCCTCCCCGACCTCGAGGTGCCCGACGAGTGCGTCACCGGCGCCCGCCGCGACGGCCCGCTGGTGTCGGGCGTGCCGTGGATCAGCGTCGCCACCTGCTACCAGGCCGTGATCGCGATCTCCGCGGCGTTGCTCGTGCGCGAACGCACGGGGCGCGGCCAGCAGGTCGGCACGTCGATGTTCCAGGGGATGCTCACCACCACGATGGGCGGCTGGCAACGCGCCGCGAACCCGGATGCCGACAACTGGCAGAGCTGGGTCGTCGACTCCCGCGCGCCGAAGGCCGTGTTCCGGTGCGCCGACGGCCGCTGGGTGCACCAGTGGACGCCGCTGCCGAGCTTCGTGCTGTCGGTGTCGGAGGGCGACGAGCTCGCGGCCACGGACGAGACCACCGGCGTGAAGGACGCGCCGTTGCGCATCGGCGTCGACTCGGCCGAGATCCTCCTGCTGCACCACTACATCCCGCTGATGGCGGAGCGATTCGCCAAGTTCCCGGCCGACCCGTGGGTGGAGCTCGCGGCCGAGAAGCTGGTGCCCTTGCAGCCGATCCGGTCCCCCGAGGAGGCGCTGCTCGACCCGTTGTGCGTCGCCGACGGGTGCGTGATCGAGGTGGACGACCCGGCGCTGGGTCCCGTGCGCCAGGTGGGTGCGGTCTACCGACTGGATGCGACGCCGATGGTCACGCCGACGGCGCCGGTCGCCGTGGGCACGCACAACGACGAGGTGTTCGCGGAGGCCGACGCACTGCTCGAGTCGCGGCCGGCGGTCGAGCGGTCGACGGTTGCCGCGCCCGCCTCTCCTCTCGCGGGAGTCAAGGTGCTCGACCTCGGCCTCGCGGTCGCCGGGCCGTGGGGCACGATGATGCTGGCCGACCTGGGCGCCGACGTGATCAAGGTCAACACCTCTACGACGACTACTGGATGGCCACGCACATCGCGATGGGCTGCAACCGCGGCAAGCGCAGCATCTCGCTGAACCTCAAGGACCCGGAGGCGATGGCGGTGCTGCACCGGCTCGTCGAGCAGGCCGACGTCGTGCAGCACAACATGCGCTACGACGCGGCTATCCGTCTCGGCGTGGACTACGAGAGCCTGCGCAAGGTCAACCCGCGGATCGTGTACTGCCACACCGCGGCTTCGAGCAGGGCCGCGCGAGCCGCTGCCCGGCAACGACCAGACCGGCGCCGCGCTGGCGGGTCCCGACTGGCTCGACGGTGGACTCGACCACGAGGGAGGAATCCCCTACTGGCCGGTGGTGTCGCTCGGCGACACCGGCAACGGGTTCCTCTCGACCATCGCGATGCTGCAGGCGCTCTACCACCGCGACCGCACGGGCGAGGGCCAGTTCGTGGACACGTCGATCGTGTACGCGCACCTGTTGAACGCGTCGATGTCGTGGATCACCGCCGACGGGTCGCAGCAGGGCGTGCGGCCGTCACTCGACGCGATGCAGTACGGCTTCAGCGCCGCGCACCGCATGTACGACACCGCCGACGGCTGGATCGTCGTCGCCGCGACCGCCGGCGACGAGCCCGCACGCCTGGCCGCGGCACTCGGCGTGGAGTCGATCACCGACGCCACCCGCTTCGACGCGCTGGAGCCGGTGTTCGCGACGAAGCCCGCGCGCGAATGGTTCGACGCGCTCGACGCGGCCGGCGTGCCGTGCGAGGTGTCCGACGCCGACTACGTGCTCGGCATGTTCGACGACCCGGAGCTGATCGAGCGCGGCTGGGTGACGTCGCACCCGCACCCCGTGCTGGGGAACCTCGAGACGTTCGGCCTGCTGTTCGACTTCTCGGAGACGCCCGGCGTGTCGCAGGGCGGCCCGTTCATGGTCGGCGAGCACACACGCGAGATCATGCGCGAGCTGGGCTACTCGGAGGACGAGATCGCCCAGCTCGCGGCAGGCGGGGTGTTGAAGTGCTACGACGCTGAAGCGCGGTAGCGGCTGGTGGAGTGCTCGGGGTCGGTGTCGATCTTCGGGATGACGTACTCGCCCATAAGGCGGATCATCTCGAGGGTCTCCTCGATCGGCGCCGGCCCGATGCCGAACGCGATCTGGTCGACTCCGGTGTCGGCCCAGCGCTGGCACTGACGGAGTGCCTCGTCGGGATCACCGAGGATGGTGGCCCCGGCCTCGACGACCGCGTCGGCCATGTCGAGGGTGACCTCGGGGATGGTCTCGGGCCAGTTCGGGATCTCGGGCGGGTGCGGGAACGTGTCGTGGTACCGGAACACGTTGCTCACCAGGTAGTTGGGCCGAGCGTTCACCCACGACTGGCGGGCCTTCTGCGTGTCCTCGGCGACGTAGGCCGAGAGGCAGATCATGATGTTGTCGTTGGCGTATGCACCGATCGGCTCGGCGTTCGCGATCGCGTCGCGGTACTGCTTGGCGAGCGGCTCGAACGTCTCGAGCTCACCGACGGAGAACCCGAGGATGCCGAGGCCCTTGCGGCCCGCCATCTCCCAGCTCTGCACGTTGCCGGCGGCGTACCACATCGGGGGATGCGGCGCGACGTAGGGCTTCGGCAGGATCTTGCGCGGCGGCAGTGACCAGAACTTGCCGTCGTAGCCCTCGTACTCGTCCTGCATCCACATCTTCGGGAATTCGCCGATGACGTCCTCCCAGATCTCGCGGGTGCCGGTGAGGTCCTCCATGCCGGGCAGGAAGCCGAGGATCTCGTGGCTGCCGGCGCCGCGGCCGGTGCCGAACTCGAAGCGGCCGTTGCTCAGGTGGTCGAGCATGGCGACGCGCTCCGCGACCTTCGCCGGGTGGTTCACCTGCGGGAGCGGGTTGTAGATCCCGGAGCCCACGTGGATGCGCTCGGTCACGCCGGCGAGGTAGCCCGCGAACGCGTCGTTGGCGGAGAGGTGCGAGTACTCGTCGAGGAAGTGGTGCTCGGTGAGCCAGACGTACTTGAAGCCGGCCTGGTCGGCGGCGACGGCGGCGCGGATCTCGTCCATGAACACCTGGTGCTCGGCGTTCGGGTTGCCCTCGCGTCGGTAGCCGGGGTTGTACCCCTGCAGGAACAGTGCGAATTCCATGGTCCCCCCTGGATCCGGAATCGTCGGTTACTCGGTGATGCCGTACCTCTCGAGCCCGTAGCAACGGATGGCGTTGCCGCGCAGGAACTTGTAGGCCTCGTCGTCGTCGAGACCGGCGTTGGTGCAGATCTCCGTCGCGACCTCGAGCGTGCGCGGGAACGTGGAGTCCGCGTGCGGGTAGTCGACCTCGAACGTGATCTGGTCCATGCCGATGCGGTCGCGGTTGGCGAGGCCGACCTCGTCGTCGAAGACGCAGCCGTAGATGCGGTCGACGTAGCTCGACGGCGGGTTGGGCAGCGTGGTGCCGAACGTGTCGTCGGCGACCCGCTCCGCCGCGAGCTTGTCGGCGCGCTCCATCACGTAGGGCATCCACCCGACCTGGCCCTCGGAGTACGCGAGCTTGAGCGTCTTGAACCGCTCGAGTGTGCCCGAGAAGATGAAGTCGACCATGGAGCCCATCGCGTTCGAGAACGTGAGCGTGGAGCTCACGATGAACGGTGCGTCGGGCGACGTCGTGGGCATCGACGACGACGAACCGATGTGCATGCAGATCGTGGACTCGGTGTCCTCGCACGCCTGGAACACCGGGTCCCAGTGGCGGCTCTTGTCGTGGATCGACGGGAGGCCCAGCGGGTAGGGGTTCTCCGGGAAGGTGATCGCGAAGCTGCCCTTCGCCGCGCAGCGCCGGATCTCGTCGGCGGCGAGCTGCGGGTCCCACAGGGGGATCATCGTGAGCGGGATGAGCCGCCCGTACCCGTCCCCGGCGCACCACTCGTCGATGAGCCAGTCGTTGTAGGCCTGCACGCAGACCAGTGCGAGGTCCTTGTCGGCCCGCTCGAGGAACGCCTGGCCGCAGAAGCGGGGCAGCGTGTTCGGGAAGCAGATCGACGCGTCGGTGTGGTTGGCGTCCATGTCGGCCAGCCGGTCCTTCTGGATCCAGCAGCCCGGGCGGATCTCGTCGAAGGTGGTCGGCGTGACGTCGAGGTTCTCGAAGCCGATCGCGGCCGACAGCTTGGGGAACGGGTAGACGAGGTCGTCGTAGAGCCACCAGTCGCACGGCTCGCCGTCGTCGACGCCGCGCTCGTAGGAGAAGACGCCACCCTCGAAGTGGAACTTCGCGGAGTCCCGGACCACGCGTGGCCCTCGGTCCAGGTACTTTTTCGGCAGCCGCTCGGTCCAGAGGTCGGGGGGCTCGACCACGTGGTCGTCGACCGAGATGATCTTCGGGATCTGCATGACTCGCATGTTAGGCACCCATCCGTGAGCACCGCCCGGGGCCCCCTGGCGGGCATTCGCGTCGTCGAGGCGGCGTCGTACATGAGCGGGCCGCTGGCGGGGATGATGCTCGCCGACCTCGGTGCGGACGTCGTGAAGGTGGAGGCGCCCGGGGGTGGCGACCCCTTCCGGACGATGGGCCGCCCGGTGACGCCCACTTCGGCACTGTTCGCGAACTGCAACCGGGGCAAGACCTCGGTGGTGCTCGACCTGAAGTCGGAACCGGGGCGGGCGGAGCTGCGACGACTCCTGGGCGACGCCGACGTGTTCCTGTGCAACTGGCGGCCGGGCGTCGCCGAATCGCTCGGGTTCGACGACGACTCGCTCGTCGCGGTGAATCCGCGCCTCGTGCGCTGCTTCGTCACCGGCTACGGGTCCGGCGGGCCGCTCGGTGACGAGCCGGCGTTCGACACGGTCGCGCAGGCGGTGAGCGGTTTGACCGGCGCGCTGTCGGCCGACGGACGGCCCCAGCTGCTGGCCGGGTACCCGGTCGACAAGATCACGGCATCGAGCGCGGCCCAGGCCGTGCTCGCCGCGTTGTTCGCGCGGGCGCAGCGCGGGCCCGACGGCGCCGGCGAGCGCATCGACCTCTCGATGCTCGACGCCACCGCGTACTTCCAGTTCCCGGAGCTGCTCACGAACCGGGTGTTCGTCGACCACCAACCCGAGGACGCCCGCAACGGACAGGCGCTCGGCATCCGTCCGGTCCCGACCCGCGACGGCTGGATGGTGATCGCGATGGTGACGGGACGCCAGATCCGCGACACGGTGGAGCTGCTCGGGCACCCCGAGTGGGCGAAGGAGCTGCGCGCGATCCCCGACCAGGGCGACATGGTGCGCGAGCTGTTCGACCGGGTGGAGCGGGTGACGGCGACGATGGCCACCGGCGATCTGCTGGCGGCGCTGCGCGAGATCGGGGTGCCGTGCGCGCCGTGCCTGACCATCGACGAGCATCTCGCCGACGAACAGGTGGCGCACAACGGGCTGTACCGGATCGAGGAGTGGCCCGGGTACGGGCGGGTCCGCGTGATCCGCTACCCCGCGTTGTTCTCGACCTGGGGCGCGGTCGCCGCCGACGGATCGGCCCCGGAGTACCCGGAGCCCTGACCGACGGGCGGAGCGGCGGCGTGTCGAGCACGCGGCCGCCGACCATGGCGCGGAAGCGGATGCTGCGCCCTGCCGGCGTGATTCGGTAGTACCGCCGTCGGGGTCGACGCTCCTCCAGCGCGGTGTCAGGGTGCTCCCACGCCGATTCGACCAGCCCGAAGGTCTCGAGCCGGGCGAGGGCGCGATACACCGACGGGCGGTGCAACGCAGCGCGGCTCGACCGGCGGTCGAGGCGCGGTGTCACACCGGGCTGGCGCGTCACCTGGTCGGGCAGCAGGTACTCCGGGAGGTCGAACGCGAGTGCGTAGCCGTGCACGGCGTCCTGCCCGTCGCGTTCCTTCGTCACCATGACCTGGAGGATGTGCGACTCCAGTGTGGAGAGAAAGCCTCGTCGACGCCTCATGGCGCGCCTCCCGGACCGGCCCGGCCTCGGCCGGGGAACACAAGGTCGGGAAGCACCCACCTCTTCGCCGCCCTCACGGGATGGGCAGCTAGTTGCCCATCCGCGGAGGGCGAGGAAGAGACGTGCGTGGTGCGGGGATGTCACCTCGGCGAGGCGGCGGGCCGGCCCCCGCGGCCGGCCCGGTCACATTCGAACTGATCTCGATCGTCGCGCTCGCCAGAACGCCCCGGCGAACCTGCGTCAGCCGACGGCACCCTTCGTGCGCAGCTCCTCCACGGCCGCCGCGTCGAGGCCGAGCACCCGCCCGAGCACCTCGTCGGTGTGCTGACCGACCGTGGGCGCACGGCGCGGCACCGGCAGCTCCTCACCCTCGAGGTGCAGTGGGAACAGCAGCTCGTCGGCGCCGAGCACATCGCGCCCCACCCACGTGAAGCGGTCCTCGAACTGCGGGTCGTCGCGCACCGTCTGCGCGGTGTTCGCCGGGCAGATCGTGGTGTTGAACTCGTCGGCAAACGCCACCCACTCCTCGCACGTCTTCGTGCGGAAGATGTCGCGCAGCTCCGTCTGCAGCTCCTTGTTGCCGCGGGCGTGATCCGCGAGCTTCTTGCCCGGCCACTTCTCGAACAGGTCCATCCGGCCGATGCCCTCGCAGAAGTTCTTCCAGAACGCCTGCTCCGAGGCCATGAACAGCACGTACCCGTCGGCAGCCTCGTAGAACTGGTACCGCACACCCTCGTGCATGCCCGCGAGGCCGGGCGCCCGGCGCTCGTAGTCGTCGGTCGCGTTGCCGGTGACCTCCGACTGCGGACGCTCGTCGTACGCCTTGTACGTCTCGATGCGGTACCAGTCCATGTAGGCCGCGCTGTCGGACTGCGCGATCTCCATGCAGGCGCCGATGCCCGTCTTCTCCGCGCGCACCAGCGCCGCGCAGATGCCGAGGGCCGCGAACGCGGGACCGACCACGATGCCGATGTTCGGCCCGTTCGGGATCCGGGCGAAGCCCTCGGCGTCCACCGTCGGCTCCAACGTGCCCGACCACGCGTCGTAGGCGATCCCGTGGCTCGGGAGGTTCGCGTACGGACCCGTCGCGCCGTAGCCCGAGATCGTGCACATCACGATCTTCGGGTTGATCTCCTTGAGCCGGTCGTAGCCCACCCCGAGCCGGGCGAGGAACCCGGGACGCATGCCCTCGATCACGACGTCGGACTCCGCGACCAACCGCTCGAAGAGCGCCTTGCCCTCGGCGTCCTTCAGGTTCAGGACGAGCGACTCCTTGCCCCGGTTGAGGTGCAGGTGCAGCAGCGAGTCACCCTCGATGATCGGCCACGTCATCTGACGGACGTAGTCGCCACCGGGCGCCTCGATCTTGATGACCTCGGCGCCGAGGTCGACCAGATGGCCGCCGAGCGCGTTCGGGCCGAGGATGGCGCACTCGAGCACGCGGACACCGGCGAGCAGCCCAGGCTTCGTCACGGGAACTCCCTTTCCGGAATGAGGGGTCGGGAGCCGAAACGTTAGGCGGGCCAGACCACCGACTGCATCTCGGTGTACGCCTGCAACCCGAAGTCACCTCCGTCGCGGCCGATGCCGCTCAGCTTGAACCCGCCGAAGGGCGTCTCGTGGTTGCGCTGCGCCGTGTTCACACCCACGTTCCCCGACCGGAGCCGACCCGCCACGCGGAAGCCGCGCTCCGTGTCACTCGTCATCACGTAGTCGTAGAGACCGAACGACGTGCCGTTCGCGATCTCGATCGCCTCGTCGTCGTCGTCGAACGTGAGCACCGAGATCACCGGCCCGAAGATCTCCTCCTGGACCGGCGTCATCCCGGGCTTGCACCCCGCGAGCAGCGTCGGGCCGACGTAGAAGCCGCGCTCCAGGTGCTGCGGGCGACGACCGTCGACCACGAGTTCCGCACCCTCGGTCTCGCCGAGCCCGATGTAGTGCTCGATGCGGTCGCGCTGCGCGCCCGAGATCACCGGCCCGACCACCGTCTCGAGCGACGTGGGGTCGCCGACCGTCAGGGTGCCCGCCGCCTTGGCGAGACGCTCCACCACCTGGTCGTAGAGGCTCCGGTGCACGATCGCGCGCGTCGGCGCCGTGCAGATCTGGCCGCTGTGGAACGCCCACACGCTCACCAGCGCGGTGACCGCCGCGTCCACATCGGCGTCGTCGAGCACCACGCACGCGCCCTTGCCGCCCAGCTCGAGCAGCATTCGCTTCATCGTCGTGGCGCCCGCCTCGTAGATGCGCTGACCCACCGCGGTCGATCCGGTGAACGACACCATGTCGATGTCGGGGCTCGAGCTCAGCGCGGCGGCCGGTGCCGGATCGGCCGAGGTCACCAGGTTCACGACGCCCGGCGGGAAGCCCACCTCGTGCAGCACCTCACCCAGCGCGCAGATCGCCAGCGGATCCTGCGGTGCCGGCTTCATCACGACGGTGCAGCCCACGGCCAACGCCGGCGCGATCTTGCCCGCGACGTTCGTGAGCGGGAAGTTGTACGGCGAGATGCACGCCACCGCTCCGGCGGGCTGCCGGTTCACGTACGCGCCGATGAGACCACCCGGCGCGAGCGGCGTCGCCTGCATCGCCTGGGGCGGCAGCGGGATGCCGAGCGGCTTCACCGCGTCGCGCGCGTAGCGGTCGAACCGCTCGAGCGCGACCGGCACCTGCATCCGCGACCCCACCTGCGCGGTCGCCCCCGTCTCCGAGATGATGAGCGGGACCAGGCTGTCGCCGACCTCCGCCAGGCGCCGGGCCACCTTCGTGAGCAGCTCCGCCCGCTCGGCGGCGGGGGTCGCCGCCCACTTGGGGAACGCCTCCTGGGCGGCCCGGGCCGCCGCCTCCGCCTGCGCGACCGACGCCTCGGGCGCGTGGCCCACCACCTCCTCGGTGGCCGGGTTCACGATCGGGGAGGTTCCCGCCTCGCCGTCGACCAGCTCTCCGCCGATCAGCAGCTTCCAGGCGCGGTTCACGTCAGTCATCCGGGTATCCCACCTCATGAGAGGGTCGAAGGAACAGGGACTTCCGGCCCAGTCGACCGCCGGAGTAAGAAGTTACAATCCGTCGACCCGCCGGACGCCGTCGACACGCGGAGGCCAAGCATGCTGGACCAGATCATCAAGGGCGCGACCGTGATCGACGGCACCGGTGCACCCGGTGTCGTCACCGACGTGGGCATCCGCGGCGGGCGCATCGTCGCCATCGGATCGATCGACGAGGCAGCCGAGCAGGTCGTGGACGCCGCCGGCCTCGTGCTCACTCCCGGCTTCGTCGACCCGCACACGCACTACGACGCGCAGCTCCTGTGGGACCCCACCGCGAGCCCGTCCAACGTCCACGGCGTCACCACCGTGATCGCCGGCAACTGCGGCTTCACCCTCGCCCCCATCCGCGCCGGTGACGCCGACTACACGCGCCGCATGATGGCGAAGGTCGAGGGCATGCCCCTCGCCGCGCTCGAGAACGGCGTCGAGTGGAACTGGGAGACCTTCGCCGAGTACCTCGACCGCTTCGAGGGGAAGATCGCGGTCAACGCCGGCTTCCTCACCGGCCACTGCGCGATCCGCAAGTACGTCATGGGTGACGACGCGGTCGGCAAGGAGGCCACTCCGGAGCAGCTCGACGCCATGCGCGCCGAACTGGCCCAGGCGATCGAGGCCGGCTCGCTCGGCTTCTCGTTCACCCAGTCCGGCTCCCACAGCGACGGCGACGGCCAGCCGGTCGCGTCGCGGTGGTCGACCCCCGAGGAGCTGCGCCTGATGGCCGAGGAGGTCGGCCGCCACCCGGGCACCACGCTCGAGGGCATCGTCGCCGGTTGTCTCGACCAGTTCTCGGACGACGAGATCGAGCTCTTCTCCGACCTCAGCGCGGTGGCGAACCGCCCGCTCAACTGGAACGTGCTCACCGTCGACGCCCGTGAGCCCGAGCGCGTGCCCCGCCAGCTCTCGGCGTGGGACGTGGCCGAGGCGAAGGGCGGCAAGGTCGTCGCCCTCAGCCTGCCCGTGCAGGTCCCGATGAACATGAGCTTCCTCAACTTCTGCGGCATCTGGCTCCTGCCGCACTGGCAGGACACGCTGTCGGTGCCGGTCGAGGAGCGCATGGCCCGTCTGCGCGACCCCGAGACCCGCATGCAGCTGCTCGAGTGGTCGCAGTCGAAGGAGGCCGGCGTGTTCCGTCGCCTCGCCGACTTCGGCGACTACCGCATCGGCGACACCTACTCCGCCGCCAACGAGGGCCTCAAGGGCCGCATCGTGCGCGACATCGCCGCCGAGCGCGGCCAGTCGGCGTTCTCCACGCTGCTCGACATCGTGCTCGCCGACGACCTGCGCACCATCCTGTGGCCCATCCCCCAGGACGACGACAAGGCGTCGTGGGACCTCCGCAAGGAGGTGTGGGAGGACCCGCGCACCCTCATCGGCGGTTCCGACGCCGGCGCGCACCTCGACCGCATGTGCGGCGCCCCGTACACCACGCGCTTCCTCGCCGACTGCATCCGTGGTCGCCAGCTCGTGCCGCTCGAGTCGGCGGTGCGGATGATGACCAGCGCGCCCGCGGCGCTGTTCGGTCTGAAGGACCGCGGCGTGATCCGTGAGGGCGCCATCGCCGACCTCGTGCTCTTCGACCCGGCCACGGTCGGCGCCGAGGAGGCCACGCTGGTGAACGACCTGCCCGGAGGCACCGCCCGCCTGCTGGCCGGCTCCACCGGCATGAAGCGGGTCATCGTCTCGGGCACCACCATCGTGGTCGACGACGAGCCGACCGGCGCCACGCCCGGCACCGTGCTGCGCTCGGGCCGCGACACGGAGACCGTCACCGCCCGATAGGGACGTGCGATAGTGCTCCCATGAGCTACGAGTTCCTGGTCGTCGACGACCCCGCGCCCTTCGTGCGGCGGGTCACGCTCAACCGCCCCGAGAAGCGCAACGCGATGAACGCGACCCTCCGTCGCGAGATCCTCGAGGCGCTGCGCGAGGCCGACCGCGACGACGACGTGCGCGTCACCATCGTGCGCGGCGCGGGCAAGTGCTTCTGCGCGGGCTACGACCTGTCGGGCGACCCGTCCACCCAGGGTGAGCCGCTCGACTACAACGCCGACGGCGAGGGCTCCTACATGCGGGGCGTCACCAACGGCTGGATGAGCATCTGGGACCTCGCGAAGCCCGTCATCGCGCAGATCCACAGCTACTGCCTCGCCGGCGGCACCGAGCTCGCCACCGGTTGCGACCTCGTGTACGTCGCCGAGGACGCGCAGATCGGCTACCCCGCGGTGCGCTTCGGCACGCCCGACATGCAGTACCACGCATGGCTCTTCGGCATGCGCGGTGGCATGGAGGCGATGCTCACCGGCGACCCGTTCACCGGTGTCGAGGCCGCGCAGCTCGGCTGGGCCAACCGCGCGTTCCCCGCGGAGGAACTCGAGGACCGCGTGCTCGAGATCGCGTCCCGCATCGCGCAGGTCCCCGCCGACCTGCTGCAGATCAACAAGCGCACCGTGCACCGGGCCATGGAGATCATGGGCCTCCGGGCGTCGATCCGGCAGGGCACCGAGCTCAGCGCGCTGGCGACGCACACCGACACGTTCCAGAAGTTCATCGCCAACGTCCAGGGCCAGGGCCTCACCGGCGCGCTCACCGAGCGCGACACGCCCTTCGGCGACTACCGCACCGCCGAGGACTAGCGCACCTTCGCGATGACCTCGTCGGCGTAGCGGTTCAGCGCGTCGATCTTGTCCTGCAGCGTCTCGGTGTCGGCGTCGTTCGAGTACGGGTTGAACGACGAGAACCCGCCCGACGTGTGCGTGACGCCGAGGTCCTCGAGCCGCTTGATCCCGTCGGCGCTGAACGACTCCATCGTGGTGGCGTACACGTCGAAGCGCCGACCGGTGGTCCCGAACTCGCGCCGGTAGTCGTCGATCTTCGCGAGCTTCTCGGTGACGCCCTCGATGGTGTCGCCCGCGCTCATCCAGCCGTCGCCGATGCGCGCGGCACGGCGCAGGTTGACGTCGCCGTGGCCGCCGATCAGCACCGGCACCGGCACCGACGGCACCGGCAGCATCTTGATCGCCGGGAAGTCGTAGCACTCGCCGTGGAACTCGAAGTAGTCCCCGGTGCACAGCCCCCGGATCACCTCGATGCACTCGTCGAAGCGCCGGCCGCGCCCCTCCCACGGGAGGTTGGTGATCTCGTAGTCGTCGGGCCAGGGGCTCGACCCCACGCCGAACACGAACCGGTTGCCGGTCATCACCGCGAGCGAGGAGATCTCCTTCGCGTAGATCACCGGGTTGCGGATCGGCAGCTTCACCACGAACGTGTGGAACTCGATGGTGGAGGTGACCGCGCCCATCGCGGCCACCGCCACCGTCGGCTCGATGAACGGCTTGTTCTCGAGGAACTCGCGCGTGCCGTCGAAGTTGTAGGGGTACGTGTTCGACGACTCGCGCGGGTAGGCGATGCTGTCCGGCACCGCGATCGTGTCGAACCCGGCCGCCTCCGCCGCCTGCACCAGCGGCAGGTAGTAGTCGGGGTCGATCATCGCGATCGGGGTGCCGAACTTCATCGCGGGCCGTCCTACTTGAGGTGGTCGAGGCGCAGCATCCGGATCGCGTTGCCACGCGCGATCTTGTACACCGTCTCGTCGTCGAGGTGCTCCACCTGCTCGGTGAACAGCTTGAGCGTGTGCGGCCACGTGCTGTCGGTGTGCGGGTAGTCGGTCTCGAACGTGACGTTGTCGACACCGACCTTGTGCAGCGACTCGAGGCCGTGCGCGTCACGGAAGAAGCAACCGAAGATCGACTTGTAGTAGTAGGTCGACGGCGGCTCGGTGATCACGTCCTTGACGCCACCCCAGGCGCGGTGCTGCTCCCACACGTCGTCGGCCCGCTCGAGGATGTACGGGATCCAGCCGATCTGGCCCTCGCTGTACGCGAGCTTCAGGTTCGGGTTGCGCTGGAGCACGCCCGAGAACAGGTAGTCGGCCATCGACGACATCGCGTTGCCGAAGCTCAGCGTCGCCGGCACGGCGGGCGGCGCGTCGGGCGACGTCGCCGGCATCTGCGACGACGACCCGATGTGCATGCACACCAGCGTCTCGGTGTCGTTGCACGCGTTGAAGAACGGCTCCCAGTAGCCCGAGTGCAGCGTGGGCAGGCCCAGCTTCGACGGGATCTCCGAGAACGCCACCGCGGTCACGCCGCGCGCCGCGTTGCGCTGGATCTCGGCGACCGCGAGGTCGACGTCCCACAGCGGGATGAGGCACAGCGGGATCAGGCGGCCACCGGAGTCGCCGCACCACTCCTCGACCATCCAGTCGTTGTACGCCCGCACGCACGCCAGCGCGAGGTCCTTGTCGGTGGCCTCGGCGAACGTCTGCCCGCAGAAGCGCGGCATCGTCGGGAAGCACAGCGACGCCTCGACGTGGTCGACGTCCATGTCCTCGAGGCGGGCCTTCGGGTCGTAGCAACCCGGGCGCATCTCGTCGTAGGTGATGGGCGACAGCGTCATGTCGTCACGGTCGAAGCCCACCGCGGCGACGTGGCGCTTGTGCGGCTGCACGAGGTCCTCGTAGAACCACGTGTCGGACTTGGGCTGCGAGTCGTCCCACACGATGTCGTACATGGGCTTGCCACCCGTGTACGTCATCGACGCGATCCCGCGCCGCTCGACGCGAGGCGCGTTCGGGTCCTTCTTGTACTTCTCCGGCAGCCACCGCTCGAAGAGGTGGGGCGGCTCGACGACATGGTCGTCGACGCTGACGAACAGCGGGATCTCTCGGGCCATTGGGGGCTCCTTGATCGGGCAGGGACCTAGGACAGTCCGGTGACGGTCGAGTGCAACATCGCACCCAGCGTCGTGGTCATCGCATCCTTCGTGACACCACGCCGGCGGAACACCGACTGGTACGTGAAGAGACGTTCGAGCATCGCCATGGCGGCGGATGCAGCCGCGCATGGATTGATCTCCTGGGTGAGGCGGCCCGCGGCCTGGGCCTCCTCGATCTTGGACGTGAGGGCGGGGACGTCAGCCAGCAGCCGCGCTGACGCACGGCCCAGAAGCGCTTGTCCCCCTCCTCGGCACGCAGGTCGCGCACCCGGAGGATCACCGAGTGGGCTTCCCAGTACTCCATGAGCGCCTCGACGAAGGCGTCGACGTTCGCGAGGCCGTCGGCATCGGTCCACGACCGCTCGAGCAGCGGTTCGACCTCCGCAACCTCGTCGGTGGCCTCGTCGGCCAGCACCAGGATCGCCTCCTCCACGTCGGAGAAGTACTGGTAGAAGGTCGCCGGCGACGTGCCCACTTCTCGGGTGATGTCCACGACACGCAGGTTGAGGGCACCGCGCTCGCCGAGCAGCTTGGCGGTGGCGTCGAGCAGGCGGCGGCGGGTCCGCTGGGCGCGGGCCCCGATGACCCGTCCGTCGGACGCCAGCGCCAACTCCGTCATGCCCCGACGCTACCGCACGATCTGACGGGTCGTCAGAACGACCTACGAACCGTGGACAGCCTCGGGTTCGGGTGCCTCGGCGACCAGCCGGCGCACGGTGGCGCCCACCTCGGACGGCTCGAAGCGCCGGCCCTCGTCGACGAACGGGCCGCGGTTCCACCCGTTCATCACGCAGACCTCGCCACCGACGAGCTCGAGCGCCCGGCCGGTGACGTCGCAGTCGCCGCTGCCGAGCCACACGACGAACGGCGAGATGTTCGCCGGGTCCATCGCGTCGAAGCCCGACTCGGGCTTCTTCATCATCTCGGGCATGCCCTGCTCGGTCATGCGGCTCCGGGCCGAGGGGGCGATGGTGTTGGCGAGCACGCCGTAGCGGCCGAGCTCGACGCCATGTTGAGGGTGAGGGCGGCGATGCCCGCCTTCGCGGCGACGTAGTTCGACTGGCCGATCGAGCCACGCAGGCCCGCCCCCGACGACGTGGTGACGATGCGGGCGGCGCGCTGGTTGCCCGCCTTCGACTCGTCACGCCAGTAGGCGGCGGCGTGGCGCAGCGAGAACACGCCGCGCAGGTGCACGCGGATCACCGCGTCCCACTCCTCCACCGACATGTTGGCGAACATGCGGTCGCGCACGATGCCCGCATTGCACACGATCGTGTCGAGACCACCGAAGGTGTCGATCGCCTGCTGCACCATGTTCCCGGCGCCGTCCCAGTCGGCGACGTCGTCGCCGTTGACGATCGCCCGGCCTGCCCATGGCCTCGATGTCGCGCACGGTCTCCGCCGCGGGCGACTCGTCGGTGGGCTGACCGTCGAGCGTGGCGCCGAGGTCGTTGACGATGACCGCCGCGCCCTCGGCGGCGAAGGCCAGCGAGTGTGCCCGGCCGAGGCCGCTTCCACCGGTGACGATGACGACACGACCGTCGCAGATACCCATGACCTACACCACTTCGGCGACGCAGCGCGTGCTCGTCGCTGTTGCCGAACTGCGTGTCGAGCACGCAGGCACGCTTCCAGTAGCGGCTGATGTCGAACTCCCACGTGTAGCCGTTGCCACCGTGGACCTGGATGCCGCTCTTGCCGTTCTGCAGCGCGGCGTCGCCGGCGACGCACTTGGCCGCGGCGACCGCGCTCGACGTCGTCGTCGCTCTTGCCGTCGAGCGTGACCGCGGCGGCGTACACCGCGACGCGCGCCACCTCGGCGCGGATGAGCATGTCGGCGCACAGGTGCTTGACGGCCTGGAACGAACCGATCACCTTGCCGAACTGCTCGCGCTTCCTGGCGTACTGCTTGGCCATCTCGGGGCCTGCAGCGCGACGCCCACCTGCAACGCGGCGGTGAGCGTGGTGCCCACGAGGCGGGCCCGGGCCGACGCAGCGGCGTCGGCCACCAGCTCGCCACCGGCCCCACCATCGGGGATGCCGCCCGTCACCACCGCGAGCGGAGTGAGCGCGTCGGTGGGCTTCACCACCGGCGTCGTCTCGAGCGACGACGGGTCGATGCGGCGGATGCCGTCGTCGGCGAGGAGCAGCAGCGCGTCGACGTCGGCGGGGAACTCCACCACCGTGATCGGCTCGGCGGGCTCCAGCACCGCGACGACCAGCTCGCCCGAGGCGGCGCCGTCGAGCACACCTGCCGCGAGCGCGGTGCCGACGAGCGGGCCGGGCACGATGCCGCGCCCGAGCTCCTCGAACACGAGCGCGGCCTCGGCCACCCCCATGCCGAGACCGCCCTGGTCCTCCGGCAGCGCGACGGAGAACACGCCCATCTCGCCCAGCTCGCCCCACAGCGCGCGGTCGACGCGCGCACCGGCGTCCTCGAGCTCGTGGATCGTCTCGAGCGGCACGCGCCCCTCGACGAAGGCGCGCACGCCCTCCTGCAGTGACTCCTGGTCGGCGTTGAGCTCGAAGTCCATCAGCGCTCCTTCGGCAGGCCGAGCACGCGCTCGCCGATCACGTTGCGGTTCACCTGCGACGTGCCCGCCGCGATGCTCATGGAGAGGGCGAAGAAGCGGCCGCTCACGTGCTCGCCGTTGGCGAGGCCGGCCACGTCCTCGATCGAGAGCGACGCGCGGTCGAGCACCCGCATCGCGACGTCGCCGAGGTGGTGGCGCAGGTCGGTCCACGCGCCCTTGAACACGTTGCCGCCCACACCGACGAGGCCGGTGCGCTGCGCCTGCGAGATGTTGCGCTTGGTGAGCGCCCACAGCGCGTCGAGCTCGGCGGCGCACTTGCCGATCTCGAGCCGCAGCGCGTTGTCCTCCCAGCGGGTGGCGCCCTTGCTGGTGACGTGCTGGGCGAACTCCTTGAGCGAGCGCACCAGCTCCATCGACTGGATCACGTCGGCGACGAACGCGGTGCCGCGCTCGAAGCTCAGCGTGACCATGGCGACGCGCCAGCCGTCGTTCTCGTCGCCGACGCGGTTCGCCACCGGCACCCGCACGTCGTCGAAGAACACCTCGCAGAACTCGGTGGAGCCCTCCATGGTGCGCAGCGGGCGCACGTCGATGCCCGGCGTGTCCATCGGCACGATCACCCACGAGATGCCCTTGTGCTTGGGCGCCTCGGGATCGGTGCGGATGAGCATCTCGCAGTAGTCGGCGACGTGACCGAAGCTCGTCCAGATCTTCTGGCCGTTGATCACGTAGTCGTCGCCGTCGCGCACGCCCTTGGTGCGGAGGCTGGCGAGGTCGGAGCCGGCATTGGGCTCGGAGAAGCCCTGGCACCAGAGGTGGCGGCCCTCGAGGATGCCCGGCAGGTGGAACGCCTTCTGCTCGTCGGACGCCTCGGCGATGAGCGTGGGGCCGGCGTGCAGCATGCCCACGAAGTTCATGCCGATGTACGGCGCGTGGGCCCGCTCCGTCTCCTCGATGTAGATGAGGTGCTCGGTGGGGGTGGCGCCCCGGCCGCCGAACTCCTTCGGCCAGTTGATGCCGCTGTACCCGGCACCGTGGAGGGTCGCGGTCCAGCCGAGGTCCCAGGCCCGGCGGGCGGCCCAGTCCTCCCGGTCGGGCTCGGGACCGAGGGTCGGGAGCGTGTCGGCGAGCCACTCGCGCAGCTCGGCGCGGAACGCCTGCTCTTCTGCGGTGTACTGGAGGTCCATCGGGACCGGAGGCTATCGAAGCGTTCGAATCCAGGTGGAAAGCCGGTCCCAGAGCAGCTCGCGGTTGGGCGCCACGTTGTGGTTGTGGCCGGCGCCCGGCAGCACGTAGAGCAGCACCTCGGGGGCCGCGGCGTAGGCCGCGGGGATCGCGTGGGCGGGCCCGGTGATGTCGCGCTCGCCGATGCCGAGGAACACCGGCACGTCGACCGCGGCCATCTCGGCGGCGACGCTGCCCGACACCATCGAAGTGAGCCCCACCACCGCGATCAGGTTGCTCTTCACGTCGCCCAGCGCGTCGAGCACCGGCTCGGGCACGTCCATCCCGCCGAGCAGGAACGGCGACGTGGAGGTGTTCGACGACTTCGGCAGCGGCGTGCCGAAGCGCTCCCGCGCCATCTCCGCGACGCGACGCTCGAACTCGGCGCGGTCGTCGAGCGCCTCGAGCTCGGCGAACATGTCGGCCCGGCCCGAGGCGCCGTCGTCCCGCCGGTCGGCCTCCGCCGCCGCGATGCGACCGTTGTTGCCGAACCCGAACAACCCCAGCGCGGCGTAGGGCCGGTGCCGGGCCTGCAGCACGGTGGTGATCATCGCCCCGGCCGAGTGGCCCACCCCGACGAGGCGTGCCGTCGATGCCGTCGTCGCGGAGTTGCGCGATCGCACGATCGACGCCAACAGCACACGTCGGCGACGCGCTGCACGGTGAGCTCGTAGCCGTCGTCGGGCACGTCGCTGTCGCCCACCCCGGGCGGGTCGACGGTGACGACGACGAACCCCTGCGCGGCGAGGTGGCGCGCCATCGAGTAGTTGCCGTGCTCGCCCGGTGCGTCGACGTCGAAGTACCCGCGACATGCCGCCGCCCGGGATGCACACGAGGATCGTCGTCGGCGCGGCGATGGCATCCGGCACGAAGACGTCGGACGCGAGACGCCGCACCCCGGACAACTCGGCGTCGGTGACGTCGAGGGCCAGGGTGCGGCGCATCAGTTCGCTCATGGGCCTTGTCTACTCCGACCCGAGAACCTCGGAGGGGTTCGGCGCTACGCGGTGAGCCCCGACTGGGACGGAGGAGGCGGAGCCGACGATCGGGGGAGAGCTAGTTCGGCTGGAAGCCCTGCGGCAGCACGACGGTCTTCGACTCGAGGTACTCGTTCAGGCCCTCGGGACCGAGCTCGCGGCCGAGGCCGGAGTCCTTGAAGCCGCCGAACGGCGAGGCGAAGTCCATGCCCATGCCGTTGATGCCGTAGGTGCCCGTGCGCACGCGACGCGCCACGTCGACACCCGCCTGCGGGTCGCCGGTCCACACCGAGCCGGAGAGGCCGTAGTCGGAGTCGTTGGCGATGCGCACGGCGTCGTCGACGTCGTCGTAGGGGATCACGGCGACGACGGGACCGAAGATCTCCTCCTGCGCGATGGTCATGCGGTTGTCGACGTCGGCGAAGATCGTCGGCTCGACGTACCAGCCCTTGTCGAGGCCGGCCGGGCGACCACCACCGGTGACCACACGCGCACCCTCGTCGCGGCCCTTGGCGATGTAGCTCTCGACGCGGTCGCGGTGACGCTGGGCGAACATCGGGCCGAGCGCCGTCTCGGGGTCGAGCGGGTCGCCGACCTTCATCGCCGACGCAGCGCCGGCGAGGGCGTCGACCACCTCGTCGTAGCGCGACCGCGAGGCGAGGATGCGGGTCTGCGCGACGCAGGCCTGGCCGTTGTTCATGATCGCGATGGGCAGCAGGCCCGCGATGGTCGTGTCGAGGTCGGCGTCGTCGAGGACGATCGCGGCCGACTTGCCACCGAGCTCGAGCGTGCAGCGCTTGAGCTGCTCGCCGCAGATCGCGCCGATCTTGCGGCCGGCCACACCGGAACCGGTGAACGAGATCTTGTCGGTGTCCTTGTGGCGCACGAGGTACTCGCTCACCTCACGGTCGGCCTGCACGATGTTGAGCACACCGGCGGGCAGCCCGGCCTCCTGCGCGACCTCGGCGAGGATGTAGGCGTCGAGCGGCGTCTCCGGCGCGGGCTTCAGCACCACGGTGGAGCCGGACGCGAGGGCCGGGCCGAGCTTGAGCGACGTGACGAACAGCGGCACGTTCCACGGCACGATCGCACCGACCACGCCGACCGGCTCGCGGCGGACGAGGTTGGGGCCCATCACACCGGTGCGCAGCTCCTCGAACGCGAACTCGCGCGCGAGGTTGGCGTAGAAGTCGAGGACCATGGTGGAGGCGAAGACCTGGCCCATGATCGAGAAGGACATGGGCGAGCCCATCTCCTCGGTGATGGTCTTGGCCACTTCCTCGTAGCGGGCCTGCAGGCCGGCCGAGATGGCGGCGATGACGTCGGCGCGCTCCGCCGGGCTCATCTGCGGCCACGGGCCGTTGTCGAACGCCTCACGGGCGGCGGCGACCGCACGGTCGACGTCGGCGGTGGTCGCCTCGGGGACCTTGGCGATGACCTCCTCCGTGTGAGGGGAGATCACGGCGAGCTGGTCGCCGCTCGCGGGGTCGACCCAGTCACCACCGATGAAGAACTTGTCCCGGTTCATCAAATCGCTCCTTCGCGCGTCGGGATGCGCTGGGAACGGTAGCCGTCAGAGCCGGAATTCGGGAGGGCGACCCGCGACCGCGGTGCCGGTGACGCCGACGGGCTCACCGACTCCCTCACCGACGGCGTCGGTCAGCGCCGCCATGGTGTCGGCATCACGCAGCCGGGCGCCGACCCGTTGGCCGTCACTCCCCCGGCCGAGGACGACGCCCTGGGTCGGGGCGCCGTCGCGTCCGAAGCGCACGGAGAGCGTCTCGATCGTGAGCGGGCCCTCGTAGGCGTCGTCGACGGGGAGCGGGTCGTAGAGCGGCGGGCGCGGCTCGGCCGGGTCGTGCGGCACCTCGGGGTACTCGCCCCGCGGCGACGGGCGCGCCGACAGCACCACGCAGTGGTGCTTGGTGTTGAACATGCCGACGCCGTGCACGAACCCGGTGCCCCCCGACTCGCGCAGGCGCCTGACCATCTGCGCGAGCGAGTGCGTGAGGTAGTTGCTCCCCGGCCCGCCCGCGAAGCTGAGACCACCGGTGACGGAGACATTACCCTCGCGCAGCCCCAGCACCCGAGCGGTGAGCTTGGGCATGATCGGGAAGCAGCTGTAGAGCTCGACCGCGTCGTAGTCGGCGAGTGACGTGCGTGTGATCGCCTGCGTGATCTGCACTGCGGCCTCGAGCGCGCGGTTGTGCGCGTAGTGGTCGCGCGCACGCGGGTCGGTGGGCTCGTCGGCGCCCGCGCCACCCCACGGGTACACCCACTGGTCCTCGGGGATGCCGTGCGCACGCGCGGTGTCGGTGTCGGTGAGCAGCAGCGCGGCGCCCTGGTTCACGAACGGGTTGGCGACGAGCCGCTTGGTGTACGGGAAGCTCACCATGCGGTTGTCGTCACTCACGGTCGCGAGCTCGTCGGCGGTGTGCTCCTCGCGCGACCACGCGTACGGGTTCGCCGCCGCCACGCGCGACAGCCCCGCCCACAACTCGGCCGACTCGCGTTGCGCGTCGGCGAGCGACTTCCCCTCCACCGCGCGCAACGCGTGCTCGTAGAGCGGGAACGTGTCGAACGCGCGCTCGAGCCCGAGCGCCTGCGCGCCGGCGAACTCGGCGCCGAGGTCCCACGGCGGTCGCGGCTGCGACGGTGCCGTCCACGGCACCTCGGCGCCAGCCTTCTTCGCGCGGGTCAGCGCACGCGTGGACTCGGCGCCGGCGAGCAGCACCACCTTGGCCTGACGGTCGGCGATGCGCGCCGCCGCGAGGTCGAGCGCGCGCAACGGGGTCTCGCCGCCCGTGGGCAACATGCGGCGGCGACTGGCCGGCACGTCGGCACCGAGGCGCTGCCCGACCAGGCCGGGCAGGTCGTCGTAGAACCACGAGCCGAGGCCCATGAGCTCCACCACGTCGAGCTTGCGCAGCAGATCGGGAGCCGAGTCGTCACCCGCCGCGCGCGCCGCGGCCTCGATCAGGGCAATCGGTTCGGCACCCGCCAGGTCGTTGTCGTCGCGGTGGGTGTACTGCCCGACCCCCACGATCACGGGTGTGGTCAAGCCTGGTCCCTGAGCTCGTACTTGAGGACCTTGCCGCTCGCGTTCACCGGGAGCTCCGTCACGATCTCGGCCCGCCGCGGCACCTTGTAGTTCGCCATGCGCGTGGAGCACCACTGCAGGAACTCGTCGGCTTCGATGGTCTCACCGGCGCGCGGCACCACGTAGGCGATGCCGACCTCGCCCATGCGCTCGTCGGGCACCCCCACCACCGCGACCTGCGCGACCTGCGGGTGCTCGTGCAGCATCCCCTCCACCTCGGCCGGGTACACGTTGAACCCGCCGACGATGAACATGTCCTTCTTGCGGTCGGTGATGCGCAGGTAGCCGCGCTCGTCCATCACGCCGATGTCGCCGGTGTGGAGCCAGCCGTCGGCGTCGATCGCCTGCCGGGTGGCCTCCTCGTCCTCGAAGTAGCCGAGCATCACGTTGTAGCCCCGGCACACGATCTCGCCGGGCTCGCCCCGCGGCACTTCGTGGTTCTCGTCGTCGACGATGCGCACCTCGACGTCGTCGATGGCGCGGCCCGACGTGTGCGAGATCGTCTCGGGGTCGTCGTCGGGGCGGCAGATCGACACCGTGCCGGTGGACTCGGTGAGCCCGTACGCGGTGACGATGGTGCGGAAGGTGAGCTCCTCGCGCATGCGGCGGATCATCTCGACCGGCACCGCCGCCGCGCCCGTGACCGCGAGCCGCAGCGTCGACAGGTCGTGCGCGTCACGGTCGGGGTGGTCGAGGATCGAGAGGTACAACGTGGGCGGGCCCGGCACCACCGTGATGCGCTCCTGCTCCACCAGCTGCAGCACCGTGGGCACGTCGAACACCGCGACCGGCACGATCGTCGCCCCCTTGATGAAGCAGGCGAGGATGCCGGCCTTGTAGCCGAACGTGTGGAAGAACGGGTTGACGACGAGGTAGCGATCGCCCTCCTCCACACCCACCGTGCTCGCCCACGCGTCGAACACGCGCAGCGACTGCGCGTGCGTGAGCATCGCGCCCTTCGGCTTCCCGGTGGTGCCCGACGTGAAGATGATGTCGCACACGTCGTCGGGCCGCAGCGCGTCGATGCGCGCGGTGACCGCGTCGACCGTGACGGACTCGCCCCGCGCGACGAATTCGTCGTACGACAACGTGCCTGCGGGCGTGTCGCCGCGGAGCACCACGATCTGCTCGATCGACTCGGGGACACCGGCTTCGCGCAACATGCCGACGTAGTCGTTGCCGAGGAAGCCGTTGACGCAGCACAGCACCTTGGCGCGCGAGCGGCCGAGGACGAACGCGGCCTCGGCGCCCTTGAAGCGCGTGTTCAGCGGCACGACCACCGCGCCGGCGGCCAGCGCACCGAACGCGGCGAAGACCCACTCGGCGATGTTCGGCGCCCAGATGCCGACGCGATCGCCGGGCTCCACGCCCAGGGCGATGTAGGCACGGGCCGCGTCGTCGATGCGGGCCGAGACCTCGGCGAACGTGAGCCGCAGGTCGCCATCCACCAGACCTTCGAGGTCCGGGGTGACCCGTGCCCGCTCCCGCACGAGCGCGGGAACGGAGTCCCCGGCGATCACGCGCCCAGCACCGCGCTCGCGACGCGGCGGCGGTGCCAGGTGGCGTCGCCCCACGCGCGCTGCAGTGCCCACGCCTTCTTCATCCAGAGCTGGAGGTCGGCCTCCCACGTGTAGCCGATGGCGCCGTGGACCTGCATCGAGCTGCGCGTCGCGCGGTAGGCGGCGTCGCTGGCGAAGGCCTTGGCCATCGACACGTCGCGGGCACGCGTGGGCTCCCCCACCGAGATCGACCACGCGGCGCGGTAGACCGCGGGCTTGGCGAACTCGATCTTCAGCAACGCGTCGGCGAGCAGGTGCTTCACCGCCTGGTTCACACCGATCGGCCGGCCGTACTGCTCGCGCTGACGCGCGTACTCGGCCGCGGTGTCGATCATCCAGTGGCTGAGCCCCACGAGGTACGCGGCCGACGCCAGCGCGCCGCGGTCGAACGCGAGTGCCTCGTCGTAGTCGAGTGCCTCGACCGGGCCGTCGACCTCGAACAGGCGCCGACCACCGTCGATGCCCTCGACGTCGGTGACCTTCGCGCCCTGCGTGCGCACGATGCCGCCCGGCACGAGCACCACGTCGGCGACGTGCGCGTGCGGCACGTACGGCGCACGTACGACTCCATTCCCTTCGGCGTCGGTGCCGATCGCAGCCGTGCCGACGATCTCGACGTCTCCGAGCGCGGGCGCGACCACGGCCATGGTCTCGATCACGGGGCCGGGCACGGCGGCGCGGCCGAGCTCCTCGAGCAGCAGCACGACGTCGACCTCGGTGCCACCCATTCCGCCGGCGTCCTCGCCGACGAGCATCGACAGCACGCCCATCTCCGCGAGCTGCGCCCACAGCGCGGGGTCGTGACCGGAGCCGTCCTCCCACACGCCGCGCACGCGCGACGGCGGGCACTCCTTCGACAGCATGTCGCGCAGCCCCTCGGCGAAGAGCAGCTGGTCCTCGGTGAACGCGAACCGCATCAGGCACCCCTCGGCAGCTGGAGCACTCGGTCTCCGATGATGTTGCGCTGGATCTCGTTGGTGCCCGCGTAGATCGGGCCCGACAACGAGAAGAGGAAGCCGTCGACCCACCGCTCGTTCGGCCCGCTCATCCGTTCGGCGTCGGGGCCGAGGATGTCGAGCGCGAGCTCGTGGATGCGCACGTCCATCTCGCTCCAGAAGATCTTGTTGAGGCTCGCCTCCGCGCCGATCGGTTTGCCCTCGATCATCGCGGTGACGGTCATGTAGGTGTGCAGGCGGTAGCCCTCGGCCTGCATCCACGCGTCGGTCACCGCGTCGCGCAGTGCGGTGTCGCTCTTGTCGGCGTGCTGCTGCCACAGGTGCACGAGGCGGTCGGCGGCGGCGGAGAAGCGGGCGGGGCTGCGCAGGCTCACGCCGCGCTCGAAACCCGCGGTGGCCATGGTGACGCTCCAGCCCTGGTTCACACCCCCGAGCGTGTTCTCGACGCCGACGTGCACGTCGTCGAAGAAGATCTCGGCGAAGCCGGTGTCGCCGTCGAGCTGCGCGATCGGCCGCACGGTGATGCCGGGCGAGTCGAGCGGGCAGAGGATGAAGGTGAGGCCGCGGTGCCGCTCCGACTCGGGGTCGGTGCGGAAGATGCCGAAGCACCAGTCGGCCCACACCGCACGCGACGCCCAGATCTTCTGGCCGTTGAGCACCCCCTCGGTGCCGTCGTCGGTGAGGCGCGCGGTGGAGCGCAGCGACGCGAGGTCGGAACCGGCGTTCGGCTCGCTCCACGCCTGCGCCCACACGATCTCGCTGTTGGCCATCGTGGGGAGGAAGCGCGCCTTCTGCTCGTCGGTGCCCACCTCCTGGATGGTGGGGCCGAGCAGGAAGATGCCGTTCTGGTTCACGCGGCCGGGTGCGCCCGCGCGCCAGTACTCCTCCTCGAAGATGAGCCAGTGGATGTAGTCGGCCCCGCGGCCCCCGTACTCGACGGGCCACGAGACGGCCGACCACTTCCCCTCGGCGAGCTTCTTCTCCCACTCGCGGTGGGCGGCGAAGCCCTCCTCGGTGTCGAAGCTCGGCAGCGGCTCGGCAGGCACATTGGCCTCGAGCCAGGCGCGGGCTTCGGCGCGGAAGGCTTCCTGTTCGGGCGTCGGGCGCAGATCCATGCGGACGAGACGCTATCTGACGGGCCGTCAGACGCGCCCGGTCGGCAGTTCCGGTCAGGGGGCGCCGGTCAGGGAGCAGTCGTCAGCGGTGCCTCGATCGGCGCGGCCTCGCGGATCGCCCGGAGCCGTTCACGGGCCTCGGCCTCGGCCGCGGTCCCGGCGAGGGGCAGCCGGAATGAGGTGTACATGACGCGGCGCTCACGGGTCACCGGGGCCTGGGCCATGTGCAGGGTGCACGAGAGATGGACCGTGACGTCGCCCGTCTCGGTGGGGAGGTCGACGGCGGGGAGGTCGCAGCGGCGTTCGTCGTGGGCCATCGGCCACATGAGCGCCCGGTGCGACCCGGCCACCACCCGCAACTGGCCCGACACCGCGTCGGCGCCGGTCACCGAGATGCCCATCGTGGTGAACGCGCAGTCGAAGGAGTGGCGGCCGAGCGCGCAGTCCTTGTGCCACGGGATGTCGGAGATGCCCGCCACCACACCGATCGGCTTGAACAGCGCCTCGATGTTGTTGCCCGCCATCGTGCCCCACTCGTGGTGGTCGCCGGTGAGGTCGCCGAGCCGCACGAAGCGGTCGTCGGCCACGAGCTTCGCGACCGCCTCCGACTGCTCGTCGAAGCGCTGCATGCGCACGACCCGCTCCTCACCCGACGCGAGCGTCGCCCACCACGAGTTTCCGTCGCCCTGCGTGTAGGTGGGCGCGGCGCGGTCCATGTCGCGCGACACCGCGGCCATCTCCGCCTCGGTGAACAGGCCGCGGATGCGCGGGCGAGCCGGCCCGCTGGAGGAAGTCGCCGATCTCGTCGAGCGGGTCGTCGGCAGCAGGCTTGCTGCGCGGGGTCGAGCGGCGCCGTCGGCGTCGACCAGGTCGATGTCGCCCGGCACGTGCGGCGCCACACCGTCACACGCGCCGCGGAGCAGGAGCCACCAGTCGAGGAGGTCCTCGTAGCGGCCGTCCATGTCGAGCGTGCCGTTCGTCCACCACCCGGTGACCGTCACCTGGTCGGACAGCAGGTCGGTGAGCCGTTCCGCGTCGACGCGCAACTGCAGGCCGTCGGACGCCACCCGGCGTGACGACGACCCGCCCGTCGCGCGGACAACTGCACTGCACCGCGCCTGCGTCGAGCGTCAGTGGCGGTGGGTCGAACGCCCGCACCGCGCTCGAGCAGGTCCACGTGCTCGGTGAACGCCGCGGGCAGCACGTCGGTGAAGACGGCGACCGGATCCATCGTGGGGATGGTCCCGTCGACCCGGGTCCTGCGGTCGACACGTCATCGAAGGCTCCCTCAGCTCGAGGGGTGGTGGTGCGTACGCGCCGAGCACTTCGTCGATCGAGTTCCGCCCGCGCACGGCCCGGCGGTCGTGCAGGAATGGTGCCACGATCTGCATCCCGACGGGAAGGCCCGCGACCTTCCCGATGGGCACCACCGCCGACGGCAGGCCGACCACCCCGACGAGGCCGAGCCACTGGATGGTGTCGGACAACGAGCGCTCCTGGCCGTTCACGACGATGCGGCGCTCCTGGAGGCCGATCTCGTTGTCATGCGGGAACGCGGGTACCGTCATCACCGGCAGCAGCAGCACGTCGTACTGCGTGAACCACTGGGCCCACACCGCGCGCAGGCGAGCGCGCTCCTCCTCGGCGCGCAGCCACGCGCGATGCGAGCCTCCCATCACCTCGGCCGCCTCGTCGGGGAGGCTCGGCGAGATCGCCGGCATGATCATCCGGGTGAACAGCGCGTGCTGCTCGCCGAAGGTCACGGGCGGGTGCGCGTCGTCGACGCGCGCACCCGCGTCGACGAGTCGATCCGCGGCCGCGCGCAGCAGCGCGCCGTACTCGGTGTCGACGGGACACGCCGGATCGTCGAGCCACGTCCCGACGCGCAGCCCCGAGAGCGACTCGAGGTTCGCCGCAGGGAGGTCGAGCCGCCACGCGACCGCGCGCTCGGGCTCGGGCCCGGCGAGCACACCGAGGAGGAGGTCGAGGTCGCGGGCGCTGCGGGCGATCGGACCGAACACGTTGATGTCGGCGTCGGTGAGGCCGCCGCCGACGTGGTCGAGGTAGCCGCGCTGGGGGATCACGCCGAAGCTCGGCTTGAGGCCGAACACGCCGCAGCAGTGCGACGGGATGCGCACCGACCCGCCGATGTCGGTGCCGACCTCGAAGCTGGTGAACCCGGCCGCGACCGCCGCCGCCGCGCCCCCCGACGACCCGCCGGTGGTGCGGGTGACGTCCCAGGGGTTGTTCGTCTGGCCGAAGATCGCGTTGAAGGTCTGGAAGTCGCCCGACCAGCGCGGCACGTTGGTCTTGCCGAACACGATCGCCCCGGCCGCCTTCAGCCGCGCCACTGCGGGCGCGTCGACCGCAGGCACGTGGTCGGTGAGCTCGGTGGCGCCACCGGTCGAGCGGATGCCGGCGGTCTCGATCGCGTCCTTGATCGTGATCGGCAGGCCGTGCAGCGGGCCCACGTCGTCGCCCGCGGCCAGGGCAGCATCGGCGGCCTCCGCCGCGGCGGCGGCTCGCTCCTCGTCGAGGGTCACCACCGAGTTGATCGCCGGGTTCAGGCGCCCGATGCGGTCGAGGTAGCCGTCGAGCAGTTCCCGGCTCGACACCTCCTTCCCCCGCACCGCCGCCGCGAGGCGGTGGGCGGGCGCGAGCAGCAGTTCGTCGTCCATGGAGCGCATAGTGCCGTATCCGTGGCCTTCACGTAACCTGACGGGGTGTCAGAAACCGTCACGCGAGTCCCGGCGGTCGAGGGGTGGTTCACCACCGATCCCGACGCGCCGCACCTGATCGGGGCCAAGTGCCCGAAGTGCCACACGCTGGTGTTCCCGCCCCGCGAGAACAACTGCCCGAACCCGAGCTGCGACTCCGACACGCTCGAGCCGACGCCGTTGTCGCGCCGGGGCAAGGTGTGGTCGTACACCGAGAACCACTACGCCCCGCCGGCGCCCTACGTGGCCGCCGACCCGTTCGAGCCCTACGCCATCGCGGCGGTGGAGCTCGACGGTGAGGGCATCGTGGTGCTCGGCCAGGTGGCGAAGCACGTGCACGCCGCCGACCTGAAGGTCGGCATGGAGATGCAGCTCGAGCTCGACACCCTCTACACCGACGACGAGCACGAGTACCTCGTGTACGTGTGGGCGCCCGCCGCCCCCTCTGCCGGGGGCACGGCCGGAGGTGCGCAGTGAGCGGCAAGGACATCGCGATCCTCGGTGCCGGCATGCACCCCTGGGGCAAGTGGGGCCGTGACTTCACCGAGTACGGCATGGTCGCCGCACGCGCGGCGCTCGACGACGCCGGCGTCTCGTGGAACGACATCCAGTACGTCGCGGGTGGCGACACCATCCGCAACGGCTACCCCGGCTTCGTCGCCGGCTCCACGTTGCGCAGAAGCTCGGCTGGACCGGCGTGCGCGTGTCGTCGAGCTACGCGGCGTGCGCGACCGGTGCGCACGCGCTGCAGCAGGCCCGCGCCCAGATCCTCGCCGGCTTCTGCGACGTCGCCCTCGTGATCGGCGCCGACACCACGCCGAAGGGCTTCTTCGCCCCCGTCGGCGGTGGCGACCGCAAGGCCGACCCCGACTGGCTGCGCTTCCACCTGCTCGGCGCCACCAACCCCGTGTACTTCGCGCTCTACGCGCGTCGCCGCATGGACGTCTACGGCGCGACCGCCGAGGACTTCGCCCAGGTGAAGGTGAAGAACTCGCGGCACGGGCTCAACAACCCGTACGCGCGGTTCCGCAAGGAGAACACCGTCGAGGACGTCGTGAACTCGCCCGTCGTCTCCGACCCGCTGCGTCTGCTCGACATCTGCGCGACGTCCGACGGCGCGGCGGCGCTCGTGGTGTCGAGCATGGAGTTCGCGGAGAAGCTGCGCGGCAACACCGCGGGCATCCCGCGCGTGAAGGCGGTCTCCACCGTCACGCCGCGCTACCCGCAGACGGTGCTCGAGATGCCCGACTTCGCGACCGACTCGTCGGCCGTGGTCGCGCCGCCCGTGCGCACCTACAAGGACTCGATCGCGCACGGCGCGTACGAGGAGGCGGGCATCGGCCCCGACGACCTCGACCTCGCCGAGGTGTACGACCTCTCCACCGCGCTCGAGCTCGACTGGTACGAGAACATCGGCCTCTGCGGCGAGGGGGAGGCCGAGGCGCTGCTGCGCTCGGGCGCCACCACCATCGGCGGTCGCATCCCCGTGAACGCGAGCGGCGGCCTGGCCTGCTTCGGCGAGGCCATCCCCGCCCAGGCGATCGCGCAGGTGTGCGAGCTCACGTGGCAGGTCACCGGCCGCGCCGAGGGCCGCCAGGTCGAGGGTGCGCGTGTGGGAATCACCGCCAACCAGGGATTGTTCGGTCACGGGTCGTCCGTGATCGTGAGCGTCTGATCGAGAGACAGGAACCGACATGCGAGCACCCGCCAGCCAGGCCTACATCGTCGACGCGGTCCGCACCCCGGTGGGACGGCGCGGTGGCGGTCTCTCCCAGGTGCACCCCGCCGACCTCGGCGCGCACTCCATCAAGGCCCTGATCGAGCGCACCGGCGTCGACCCGGCCGCCGTCGACGACGTGGTGTTCGGCAACGTCGACACCATCGGCCCGCACGCCGGCGACATCGCCCGCACGTGCTGGCTCGTCGCCGGCTACCCGCAGGAGATCCCGGGCACCACCGTCGACCGCCAGTGCGGTTCTGCGCAGCAGGCGATCCACTTCGCCGCGCAGGGCGTGATGTCGGGCACGCAGGACCTCGTGGTCGCGGGCGGCGTGCAGAACATGAGCATGATCCCGATCATGAGCGCGATGGTCGCGGGCCAGCAGTACGGCCACGAGACCCCCTTCTCGGAGTCGCCCGGCTGGCAGGCCCGCTACGGCGACCAGGAGGTGTCGCAGTTCCGCGCCGCCGAGCTCATCGCCGAGAAGTGGGACATCTCCCGCGAGGAGATGGAGGACTTCGCGATCGAGTCGCACGTGCGCGCCATCCGCGCGCGTGACGAAGGCCGCTTCGAGCACCAGATCGTGCCGCTCGGCGAGTGCACCGTCGACGAGGGACCCCGCGAGCCGAACGTCGAGAAGATCAAGTCGCTGCCCACGCTCACGCCGGGCGGCCGCGTCACCGCGGCGGTGTCGAGCCAGATCAGCGACGCGTCCGCCGCGCTGCTCATCGCCAGCGAGGACGCGCTGCAGACGCACGGCCTCACGCCGCGTGCGCGCATCCACCACCTCAGCGTGCGCGCCGACGACCCGGTGTACATGCTCACCGCGCCGATCCCGGCCACCGCGTACGCGCTGGAGAAGACGGGCATGACGCCCGACGACATCGACCTGGTCGAGATCAACGAGGCGTTCGCGTCGGTGGTGCTCGCGTGGTTCAAGGAGTCGGGCTTCGACCACTCGAAGACGAACGTGAACGGCGGCGCGATCGCGCTCGGCCACCCGCTCGGCGCGACCGGCGCGCGGCTGATGACCACCCTGCTCGACGAGCTCGAGCGCACCGGCGGCCGTTACGGCCTGCAGACGATGTGCGAGGGCGGCGGTCAGGCCAACGTCACCATCATCGAACGGCTGTAGCTACTCCTCGGCGACGACCTCGTCGAGGAGATCACCGCCGAACGCCGCCTCCGACGCCAACTGCACGTCGCGCGTCTGGCCCCGCACGAGGAACCCGAGCGCGACCAGCGTCACCACGATGCCCGCGACCTGCTCCGGGTTGAGCGTCTGGTCGAACACGATCCACGCGCCGATGGTGGCGAGGACCGGGTTCGCCAACGTGAGCGTTGACGTGATGGTGACATCCAGATAGCGGTGTGACCACGTCATCAGGCCGTGGCCCATCAACCCCGACAGGAACACGAGACCGAGCACCCACACCCAGTCGACCCCGTGGATGGCGCCGAGGTCGTCGCCGGTGAGCAGCGCCCACGGTGCGACCACCACCAGGGTGACGATGAACACCGCCGCGAGCAGCGACCAGGCGTGCACGTCGCGGTTGCGCAGGTGCTTCGACAGCAGGAAGAACGCGGTGAACACCAGCAGGTTGCCGGCCGCGTAGAGGTTGCCCTCCGTGGTGGTGGTGCCCGCCGACGCAGTGAGCACCACCGCGGAGATGCCCGCGAACGCGACCAGCGCGAGCCCCAGCTCACGACGGGTGCGGCGCTCGCCGAACAGCAGGCCGGCGAAGATCAGGATCAGTGCCGGCTGCAGCGACGGGATGAGCGTGGCCGCGGCGATCGACGTCTTGCGGAACGACTCGTACGACGTGATGAAGCTGAGCCCGAAGCAGATACCGGCGGGCACCGCGGCGCGGAGCAGCTTGAGGTCGATGCGGCCACCGGTGGCGTACGCGACCGCGACCATGATCGGCACCGCGATGATCGTGCGCCACAGCACGATGGCCTGCGCGCTCGCGTCGATGCTGTTGACGAACAGCGGCCCACACGCCCAGCCGAGCAGCGCGAGCGTCACCGCGGCGTACGGCAGCCACGTCACGGGGTGGCGGACGGTGGAGTGCTCGGCCATCGCCGGACCCTATCGGGACCTAGTGCCCTGACGCCTCTCCATTGTCGTCGGTACGTTCGCGCCCATGATCGAGATCCCCGCGGGCACGCGCGTCTGCTCCACGCTCCTGCCGATCCAGGCGCAGAGCCGCATCTTCTTCCAGCCCTGGGAGGAGGAGGCCGGCCCCGCCGAGCTCGCCGCCGTCGCGCGGGCCGCCGACCGCGCCGGCTACTTCTCGATCGGCGTGTGCGACCACGTCGCCATCCCCGACGCGCTCGTCCCCACGATGAGCAGCCACTGGCAGGACTGCGTCGGCACCCTGTCGTGGCTCGCGGCGCAGACGGAACGGGTCAACCTGCTCTCGAACGTGTACGTGCTCCCCTACCGCGCGCCGCTCATCGCCGCGAAGGACTTCGCCACCCTCGACTGGCTCTCGGGCGGGCGGGCGATCGTGGGGGTGGGTGCCGGGCACGTGGAGGCCGAGTTCGCCGCCCTCGGCGTCGACCACGCGGCCCGCGGCCGCATCCTCGAGGAGAAGCTGCCGCCGCTGCTCGAGGCGCTCGAGCAGGAGTGCCACCACGGCCTGCAGGCCCGCCCCCGGCCGGTGCAGTCGCCCCGGCCCCCGGTGTGGGTCGGCGGGTCGAGCGCGGCGGCGATCCGCCGGGCCGGCACCTACGCCGACGGCTGGCTCCCGCAGGGTCCCGCCGACGACGAGAAGATCGCCCGGCTCCAGGAGGTGCGGGCCGCCCACGGGCGCGACCACGGCCCCTTCGCCATCGGGCACGTGGTCCCCGCCGTCCACCTGGGCGCCGCCTCGGCCGACCTGGCCCCCGGCACCATCACCGGCGACGCCGCCTCGGTCGCCGACCAGATCCTCGCCGGGACCCCCACCGGGGTGAACCAGCTCCAGATCGCGGTCCGGGCGCACTCGTGCGAGGAGCACTGCGCCCAGCTCGAGCAGTTCGCGGCGGAGGTCATGCCGCTCCTGGCCCCGGTCTGACCCGGGGATTCCGACCCCGCGATCTCGGCCCCACTCATCAAGTTCTCAACCGGTTTGTCGATGATGAACCCATGACTTCGCGCGCGGGTTGGGGCACCCGGATCTTCGGTGGGCTCCTCGCGCTCGCGGCCGGGTGGTTCCTCGTCGTCCACGGCGGCGACCTCCTCCCGGCGATCGGCAACGTCGCGGCCATGGGCCCGCACGTCCTCCCCCTCGCCCTCGCCCTCGTCATGCTCGGGATCGTGAACCGGGGCCTGCAGGCGCGGGCGTCGTTCCGCCTGGTCGAGCTGCCGGCGACGATCCCCACCATGACCAGCGTCTCCGCCGCTTCGTACGCGACGAACAAGGTCGTGAAGTCCGGCGGCACCGCAGGCCTCGTACCCTTCTTCGCCCACGCCGACCGCGAGGGCCACTGCCGCGCCCGGGTCGTCGCCGCCTACGTGTCGACCAAGCTGGCCGAGACCGTCTCGCTGGTGGTGCTCATCGCCGCCGCGGTGGCGTGGAGCGCGGCGACCGGCGGTCTGCACGGCACCGCACTCTTCGGCTCGATCGCCTCGGGTGCGTACGCGCTCGTCGTCGGCGTCGGCGTGGTGCTGCTCGCGTCGAGCCGCTCGCTCGTCGAGTGGGCCGCCCGCGCCGGGCGCGCCGTGCTCAACCGCTTCCGCCGCATCGCCGGGCGCCCCGTCACCGAGCCCACGGCCGACGGCCCGTCCGCGGCGGGTGAGCTGTCCGACGCGATGGGCCGCCTCCGCCGCGACCCGCGCGCCGCGGCACCGCTCGTCGGCACCGCCGTCGTCGGCAAGCTCATCGGCTTCACCGGTCTGCTGCTCGTGCTCAGCGGCCTCGGCATCCACCTCGGCATCGCCACCGCCCTGCTCGTGTACACGCTCACGCTCATGGCCGCGCTGGTCGGCCCGTTGCCCGGCGGCATCGGCGTGGCCGACGCGTCACTCGGCGCGCTGCTCGTCGCCAACGGCGTGCACGCCCCGATGGCCGCGGCCGCGGTCGTCGCGTTCCGCCTGCTCGACCTGTGGCTCCCGCTCCTCGCCGGTGGCGCGGCGTGGGGCGTCACCCTCCGCCGACACCGCAAGACGCCGGTGCTCGTCCCCGAGGTCGCGGCTGCCGGCCAGGACATCCCCGAGCTGGTGACGCAGCCCGTCTTCGCGGCATAGCTGGACACGCGCCCGTCGCGGTGCTCGACTCACCGCCGTGGCCGACCCTTCCTCGACGGCAGCGCTCGTCACCCGCTACGCGCAGCAGTTCGACGCGGTCGTCGGCGCGACCGGGCACACCGTGTCGTCACCGCTCGGCGCGTGGTTGCTCGTCGCACTGGCGGCGCCGCTGACGACCGGCGACGAACGCGCCGAGGTCGAGGCCGTGCTCGGCACCACCGCCGACGACGCGCACGCGCGTGCCGCGGCGCTGCTCGCGCAACCCCACGACGCGGTCGCCCACGCGGTCGCGGTGTGGCACCGCGAGGAGCTCGTCCGGCCGGCGTTCACGGAGTGGTCCGACTCCCTGCACGACGTCGAGACCGGCCCGGTGCCCTCCCAGGAGGGAGCCGATCGCTGGACCTCGGAGCACACCAAAGGGCTGATCGAGCACTTCCCGGCCGAGATCGACGAGCTCAGCGCGCTCGTGCTCGCGTCGGCACTGGCCACCAAGGTGCAGTGGACCACCCCGTTCGGCAGGGTGCCATCGGTGTTCCTCGACGCCGAGTTGTCGCCTGCGCCGGGCTCCTGGGGGACGCTCGTGCAGCGGGTCCTCGCCGCCCCACGCACCGGTCACGACATCGGGGTGGTCGACACCGAGCGCGTCGGCCAGGTCGGCGTGCACGCAGCGGAGTCGGCCGACGGGCTCGTCGTCGTGTCGGTGATGGCCGACCCCGACCGGCCGCGACACGACGTGCGGGTGGCGGCCCTCGACGTCGCCACTGCACTCGTGTGCGGCGACACCACCTCAGCTCGACGCATCGGCATCGCCGACCTGCCAGTCGGGCCGCACGGCGCATGGGAACTCCGGGAGGAGACCGTCGACCGCGACCGGCAGCCCGCGGCGGAGCGGACCGAGGCCTTCCTGCCCGCCTGGGGTGCCGACGCGCAACACGATCTCGCCGGGGTCGCGGCTCCGGGCATCGCGCCGACGCTCACGACGCTGGCCGCGCTCGTCGCCTCCGGCGACGGGCCGCCCGACATGAGTGCCGTCCAGGCGGCGGTGGCGAGGTACACGAGTGAAGGCTTCGAGGCCGCGGCCGTCACCGCCATGGTGGCGAGAACCCTCTCGCGGCCGAAGCACACCCACACGCAGCGCGTCCTCACCGTGCGGTTCGACCGGCCCTACGCGGTGGTCGCGGTCGCACGCGACGACGCCGCACCAACCCCGGCAGACTCGCGGGGTTGGCACGGCGTGCCGGTGTTCTCCGCCTGGGTGGAAACCCCGGCCGAAGCCGAGGCTTCCGCCTAGCCGACGGGCGTGTCGGCGAGCAGACCACCCAGGTGCACAAGCGTGGGCGTCTCGGATCCCAGGTCGAGCTCGAGCTGCTTCGCCAGCAGGAAGTAGCGGTGCAGGGGGTAGTCGCGGTCGACACCCACACCACCGTGGAGGTGGTGCGCGGCGAGGAGCACGTCCTGTCCACCCTGCGCGGCCCAGTACTTCGCGGTGTCGACCTGGGTCGACGCGTCGAGGCCGGTGTCGAGCCGCCAGGCCGCCTGCCACGCGGTGAGCTTGATCGCTTCCTTGTTGATGTAGGTGTCGGCCGTGCGCTGGCTGACCGCCTGGAAGGTCGCGATCTTGCGGTTGAACTGCTCACGCTCCTTCACGTAGGAGGCGGTGAGGTCGAGCGCTTCGTTGGCGGCACCCGACATCGTGACCGCCATCGCGGTGATCGCCCGCTCGAGCAGCCACGTGAGCCCCTCGGGACCCGCGAGCTTGGTGGCCGGCGCGCCGTCGAGCACGAGCTGCGCGGTGGGAGCACCGAGCATCGTCTCCTCGCGCGTGACGGTCACACCGCTCGCCGACGGGTCGACGAGGTAGATGCCGTCGGCCGCCGACACGATGATGCACTCGGCCCACAGCCCCGCGGGCACGCACACCTTGGTACCGGTGAGCTTGCCGTCGGTGGCCGTGGTGGCCGGCGAATGGGCGTCGCCCACCGCCTCGGTGAGCGCGGCGGTGACGATGCGCGTGCCGTCGGCCACGCCCGCGAGTGCGTCGGTGGCACCGAACTGCGCGAGTGCAGGAGCCGCGAGGCCCATCACCGCGAGTGCGGGGATCGGCGCCGCGGTGCGGCCGACCTCTTCGAGCACGATGCACGTCTCGAGGAAGCCGAGACCACCGCCGCCGACCGACTCGGGCAGCGAGATCCCGATCAGGCCGGCATCGGCGAGCGCCTTCCAGAGGTCGCGGTCGAAGCCGTCCTGGTCGGCGATCACCTGCTTGGTGCGCTCGAGCGTGGTGGCGTCGCCCAGGATCTTGGTCGCGAGCTCGCGCAGGTCCTGCTGGTCGGAGGAGAAGGAGAAGTCCATCAGCGGTCCGCCCTCGGGAAGCCCAGCGTGAACTGGGAGATCAGGTCTCGTTGCATCTCGTTGACCCCACCACCGAAGGTGAGGATGATCGAACCGCGCGTGCCCTGCTGGATGCGCGACTTGAGCACCGCGGCCGGGGCGTCGGGCTCCAGGTACGACACCGGCCCGAGGATCTCCATGAGGAGCTGGTAACCCTCCATGTTGAGCTCGCTGCCGTAGATCTTCAGCGCCGAGCAGTGGCCGATGTCGAGGATGCCCTGGGTGGCCTCCCACGCGACCTGCCAGTTCATGAGCCGCACGACCTCGGTCTTGGCGTGCAGCTTGGCGAGGTTCTGCTGCACCCACGGCTGGTCGATGACGCGACGGCCGTCGGGGAGCTTCGTCTCCTGCGCGTACTGCGTGACCTCGGTGAGCGCGCGGTCCATGACGCCGCTCGCGAACAGCGTGACCCGTTCGTGGTTGAGCTGGTTGGTGACCAGCTTCCACCCGTGGTTCTCGCCACCGACGACGTTCGCCGCGGGGACGATGACGTCCTCGAAGAACACCGCGTTGATGTCGTGCGAACCGAGCAGGTGCAGCGGCGACAGCGTGATGCCCGGCGTGTCCATCGGCACGAGGATCATCGAGATGCCCTTGTGCTTCGCGGCGTCGGGATCGGTGCGCACCGCGAGCCAGCAGTAGTCGGCGTCGCTGGAGAGCGACGTCCACATCTTCTGTCCGTTGATGACGTAGGAGTCGCCGTCGCGCACCGCACGCGTCTTCAGCGACGCGAGGTCGGTGCCCGCGCCCGGCTCCGAGTAGCCGATGCAGAAGTGGATGTCACCCGAGAGGATCCGCGGGAGGTAGTCGGCCTTCTGCTCGTCGGTGCCGAACTTCATGATCGTCGGGCCGACGCTGTTGAGCGTGAGCATCGGCACCGGGGCGCCGGCGCGCATCGACTCGTCGAAGAAGATGAACTGCTCGATCGCCGAGCGGCCCTGGCCGCCGTACTCCTTCGGCCAGCCGATGCCGGCCCAGCCGTCGGCGCACATCTGCTTCCAGATGCGCCGGGGGGCGCTGCCCACGGCGTGCGACTCGTTCAGCTCGGCGACGGTGGCCGGGTCGAGCAACTTCTCGTAGTAGGCGCGCAGCTCGAGCTGCATCGCCAACTGCTCGGGGGTGTACCCGATCTCCATGGGGGCTCCTCTGAGGTGCCGTAACTCGGTTACTCCGGGTTGACGTTCTAGCAGCCGCGCACCGCGGCGGCGAATGCCGCGAGCTCGCGCTCGACGTCGCCGCCGACCGGCCCGTAGGCCAATTCGGTCACGCCGGCCGCGGCCGCGGCCTCGGCGCGGGCGCGCACCGCGGCGGCGTCGCCGGTCCACCCGGTCTGGAGGATCGCGGGCCCGGCCGCGGCGACGTAGGCGCGGTCGCGCTCGCTCACCGCGATCATGTGGCCCTCGTGCACCGCCCAGTGCCGGTCGGCCTCGGGGTGGGTGGCCTCCAGGTCGGCCAGCCACTCCGCACCGCCGGGCAGGGTCGGCACCACCTCCGGCGCCATCTCCCACATCGCGTGGATCGAGGTGGCGTACATCGAGCCCGTCGCGTCGACCACCCGCGGCGAGGTGTGGTCCTCCCCCGGTTCGAGCACGGTGCCGTTGCACAACATCGCGCAGGGATCCCAGCCGCCACCTTCCGGTGGCGACGCCACGATCACCCCGTCGATCACACCGTCGGCGCGGAGCTGCTCGGCCCGGGCGAACCCCTTTGGGCCCATCGGTGCCGCGAGCAAGGGCACCTCGATCGGCCACGGCGGCGCGTAGCCCGGCGAGTGGATCATGCGGGCGCGGGCGCCGGCGATCTCGACCGCCTCACCGCGCAGCAGGCCACGCAGCTGCCGGAGGTAGGTGTCGAGGTCGGCCCAGCGCATCGGCGTCTGCCCCATCGCCCGGGCGCCCGTGTACCCGGTGCCGATCGCGACGCTCAACCGGCCGGGGTGCAGCTCCTCGATCGTGGCGATCGCGGAGGCCGTGACCATGACGTGGCGCAGGAACCCGACGGCCACGCCGGTGGCCACGCCGATCCGCTCGGTTGCGCTCGCCACCCGCTCGATCGCCACCCACACGTCGCCGTACAGCGCGGGCGAGTCGTACACCCACACCCGGTCGTACCCGAGCGACTCGGCGACCTGCGCGAGGCGCGGCAGCTCGGCACTGGGCGGGAACGCGCACGCGAGCGAAGGGACCCCGTTCTCGGTCATGGTTCTCCTGTTAATGTCCTGCATTGATTCGGGTCGCCGACGTCGGTCTCCAGGGGGGAGGCGACGCGCACCCGGGCGAAAGGGCCCCACCATGACCGCTTCCCCGCTCACGGGCAAGAGCATCCTCGTCACCGGCGTCACCGGCATGGTCGCCGGCCCGGTCGCCGCCAAGCTGGCCGCCGCCGGCAACACCGTCTACGGCGCGGCGCGCTTCAAGGACCCCGCGCAGCGCGAGGCCCACGAGGCCGCCGGCGTGCAGACCGTGCGCGTCGACCTCGAGACGCGCGACTTCGCCGAGGTGCCCGACGGCCTCGACTACGTCCTCAACTTCGCGGTGGCGCGCACCAACGACTTCGCCACCGACATGGCCGCCAACGGCGAGGGTTCGGCCGCGCTGATGGAGCGTTGCCAGGACGTCGTCGCGTTCTTCCAGTGCTCGTCGGCCGCGGTGTACCAGCCGAACGGGCACGAGGTGCTCGCGGAGGACGCGCCGCTCGGCGACAGCCACCGCGCCGCGGGCATGGAGAGCTACTCGATCTCCAAGATCGTGTCGGAGGCGCTGGTGATGCACACCGCGGCGCGCCTCGGCGTGCCCACGGTGATCGCCCGCCTCAGCGTTCCGTACGGCGACCACTTCGGCTGGCCGTTCTTCCACAAGATGATGATCGAGCACGGCATGAACATCGACGTGCACCCCGACGCGCCGTCGCAGTTCTCGCCGCTGCACCTCGACGACATCGTCGGTTCGATCCCGTTCCTGCTCGACGCCGCGGGCGTGCCCGCGACCGTCGTGAACTGGGGTGGCGACGAGGTCGTGTCGGTCGAGGAGTGGTGCGACCTCATCGGCGAGATGATCGACAAGCCGATCAACTACGTGCACTCCGAGGCCACGATCCCGTCGATCATCGTCGACCTCACGAAGCTCCACGACCTCGGCTTCCACTCGAGCGTGTCGTGGCGCGACGGGATCGCCAACATGGTCGAAGCGAACCGCTAGCGGTTCGCAAGCGAGAGGTGGTGCGCGCCAACTCCTGACGGGCTCGCGTCAGCCGAGGATCTCCATCACCTCGGCGATGCGCTCGCCGTGGATCGACTCCTCGCGGCCGTTGAGCCGGAGGATGCGCTCGACCTCGGGGTCGGGTTCGTTGTCGGCCCACTTCTGGTAGCCGGCGTCACCCTGCACCTCCGCGGCCACGATCATCTCGAGGATGGCGCGGTCGAGGTGCGGCGGCGCCGCGACCGGTTCCTCCGCCGCGAGCTCCGCCGACGGCTCCCACTCGTGGCCGAGCTTGATCGACAGCGCCCGGGCGATGCGCCGGGCGTGGCCCATCTCCTCGCGGCCGTTGCGTGTGAGGAGCTCCTTCGCTCGCGGGTCGTCGACCAGCTCCGCCATCGCGAGGTAGCTCCCCTCGCCGCTGCGCTCCAGCTTCCAGAGCGCCTCCATGAGCGGCACGGTGAGCACGTCGGCCGCAGCCAGCTGCTCGAAGACGGATGCCTGGTCGTCGGCCATTTGGTGTACTCCCCGCAGAGTCGGTGAGGTGAAGGGTCAGGTGAACGTCGCGCCGCCGTCGAGGTGGACGGTCTGGCCCGTCATCCACGACGCCTCGTTCGAGGCAAGGTAGACGCAGAGGAAGCCGATGTCATCCGGCTGCCCGGTGCGGCCCACCGGCACCTGCGCGGCCATCGACTCCAGCTCGCCCGACTGCGGCGGCTGCATGAGCCCGATCGCGATCGAGTTGGCAGTGACGCCGGCGCGCGCGTTCTCGGCCGCGAGGTGCCGCATGAACGAGATCGCGCCGCCCTTGCCCGCGGCGTACGGCGACACGCCGATGCGCAGGCCGGTGACCCCCGCGCCCGACGAGATGGTGATCACGCGTCCCCAGTTGCGCTCGCGCATCGGGTTGATGACGGCACGCGTGCAGTTGAGGACGCCGTAGAGGTTCACGTCGATGGGGCCGTCCCAGTCGGACGGCTCCATGTCCTTGAACTGCTTCATCGCCATGCGCTGCGCGCCGCCGTTCCCCGCGGTGTTCACGAGGATGTCGACCGTCTCGCCGTCCAGCGCACTCACGACCTGCGCGTAGTCGGTGACGTCGGAACGCGACCGGGCGCGCCATGCCACCCGCGCCGACGATCGCCGACGGTCTGCTGCGCACGGTCGGCGACGATGTCGTTGACGAGCACGGTCGCGCCCTGCTCCGCGAGCCGGCGCGCGATCCCGGCGCCGACGTGCTGGCCGGACCCGGTGACGAGCGCGGTGCGCCTGTCAGGTCGAACATGGTGCTCCCCTTCGCGGACGCTTCCGGTGGGCGCGACGACGTCAGGAAAAGTACCGCCTGCCTCGCCCCGGAGCACCCGACCGAACTCGAGCCCGGGGAAGTGCGGGCCGCCGACCAGCGTGTCGGTGCCCTCGAGCCCGCGGAGCACGTTGCGGGTGGCGATGCCGGTTCTTGTCGACGTCGGCGGCCGCCTCGAGCCTCGGGCAACGCGACCTGGAGCGGGCAGGAGATGGCGTCGCCGAGGATCATCGCCCGCTGGTCGCCCGACGGCAGCACGTACATCGTGTGGCCGGGCGTGTGGCCTGGGGTGTGCAGCGTGCTGATGCCGGGCGCGACGTCGATGTCGCCCTCGATGAGCCCACCCGGCCCAGGCCGCGAGGTGCTGCATCATCCGAGCACCTTCGCTCCCCTGCTCCTCCACCAGCGCCCAGTCGCCGGCGCCGCAGCGAACGGTGGCGTTGGGGAAGAACGGCATGTCGTCGGCCCACACCCAGCCGTTGTGGTCGAGGTGCACGGGGTGAGGAGCACGAGGTCGATCTCCTCGCCGGCCACACCTGCGGCATCGAGCGCGGCCGGCAACGCGCCGCCCGAGCTTCTGCGTGCCCACACCGGGCGGCGTCCACTCCACCGATCGCTCGCCGATGCCGGCGTCGATGATCGCGGTGACGCCCGCGGTGCGCACCACGAACGCGGAGATGGGGATGACGGTGCGGCCGTGCTCGTCGACCTCGTCGCCCATGCCCCCATGGGGGGGCGCCGCGCCAAGGTCGGTGTCGGCGTCGCCGCCGGGGCCCGCGTAGATCCCGTCGTACATGTACCCGGCGCCGTCCTGCACGCCGATGATCTGCATGTCACCCAGTGCGCTCAATGTGGACGCCATGGCTGCCTCCTACGGGTTCGTCGTCAGGATGGCACCGGTGCGGCTCGCGGTGCACAGCACCGTCGACGCGCCGTCGACCTGGTTGATCGCGGTGCCCCGCAACTGGCGCACCGCCTCCGACACGAGGTTGAGGCCGTGGATGTAGCCCTCGCCGATGAGCCCGCCGTTGGTGTTGGTGGGCAGCGCGCCGTCGAGCGCGCAGGTTGCCGTCGGCGATGAAGTCCTTCGCCTCGCCGAAGCCGCAGAACCCGAGCGCCTCGATCTGCATGAGCAGGATGGGCGAGAACGTCGTAGATCATCGCGACGTCGATGTCGTTGTCGCGGTAGCCGCTGCCCTCGAACAGCTGCGCCGCGAGCGCGACCGACCCGTCCATGATCGACAGGTCGGGGCGGTAGTGGTCGCTGGCGATCTCCTGCTCGAACAGGCCGGCGGCCGCAGCCGCCGATGCGCACCGGTCGATCTGCGTCCTGCGCCCGCTCCGCGCTGGTGATCACGAGCGCGATGGAACCGTCGGTCTCCTGGCAGCAGTCGTAGAGGTGATGCACGGCTCCACGATCCAGCGCGGAAGTTCTGGTGGTCGGCGAGGCTCATCGGGCGCTGGTAGCCCCACGCTGCAAGGTTCACCTCCGCGCACTTGCGCACCTGCACCACCGCGCAGCCGATGTCCTCGCCGTGACGCCGTCGCGCATGTAGCGCACGGAGTTGAGGCCCATCCACGATGCGGGCGTGAGCACGTTGTACTGGCATGCGCACCACCGCATCGCGGTGGTGCCCGAGTGGCCGCTCGTGGGGCTCGCCGCGGTCTTCGTTGCCGAAGCGCGCCGCGCCTGACCGCGCGCGGATGGCGCAGGACGCGACGACCACGTCGGCGATGCCACTCGTGATCGCGGCCGCCGTGCGACAACACGCCCATCGAACCGCCGCCGCCGTACGGCACCCGGCTCGACCAGTTGATCTCCTCGAAGCCGACCGAGCGCACCAGCTCGGTCTCCTCCACCGGGTCGACGGTGTAGCTCACGATGCCGTTGACGTCGGCCGCGGTGAGACCGCAGTCGGCGAGCGCGGCGCTGATCGACTCGCACGCGAGCTGGCGCCTTCGGTGCGCCCCGCCATGCGCGAGAACTCGGTCTGTCCGATGCCCACGATCGCGGTGCCGTTCCTCATCGCCCGGCTCATGCCGCGCCCTCGGCCGGGCGGAACACCGGGATGAGCACGGCGTCGTCGCCGGCGGGCACGAAGTGCACTTCCACCGGCATCCCGATGCGCACGTCGTCCTTGGCGCAGTCGGTGAGGTTCGACACCAGGCGCACGCCCTCGTCGAGGTCGACCAGGACCGCGAGCACCGGGTACTCGAACGCCGGATGCTGCGGGTGGTGCAGGATCTCGTACGAGTAGACGGTCCCCCGCCCCGACAGCTCCACCACCTACCACGAGCGAGTGGCACGCGGGGCACATCGGGCGCGGCGGTGGCGGAACCGCCCGCAGTCGGTACAGCGCTGGGCGACCAGGCGACCTCTAGCGGCCGCGCCCCAGAACACCGCCGTCGTCGGTGACCGTCGGCGCCGGCCGCGGTAGCAGGAGACCATGGCGCGGGAACATAGCAACCACTACGACTCTCTGCAACCGTTCCCCAGCCGCAACGAACCGGCGTCAATCGCGACGCATTATGCGACCTGATTGACGCCGGTTCGGGAGGAAAGAGGGGGCTGGGCGTCGAGATGGAGACGAAGCTCACCATCTCGCCGGGGTAGCCGCCGAGGTTGTGGGTGAGCGCCATCGAGCGGGTCGCCACCGCCTGGCCGCCTCGATCTGGCGCTCGGGCGGGGCCTTCGCTCCGGAGCTGGAGCCACGCCTCGAACATCATGCGCAGCCCGCTCGCGCCGACGGGGTGGCCGAACGACTTCAGGCCGCCGTCGGGATTGACCGGCAGGTCGCCGTCGAGGTCGTAGACGCCGTCGAGCTCGTCGCGCCACGCCGTTGTTGAGGAAGCCGAGGTCTCCATGAGCACCAGCTCGGTGATGGTGAAGAAGCCGTGCACCTCGGCGAGGCGGTTCTCCCGGCGCGGGTCGGTGATGCCGGCCTGCAAGTAGGCGTCCTTCGCGGTGGCCGCGATCTCCGGGAAGTTCGTGTAGTCGTAGTCGGGATTGGTGACGCCCGAGCCGTTGCCGGCCACGAACGAGAGCGCCTTGATGAACAGCGGCGTGTCGGTGTACTTGTGCGCGTCCTCGGCCCGCACGACGATCGCCGCGGCCGAACCGTCGGCCACGCCCGCGCAGTCGAACACGCCGAGGTCGCCGGCGAGCTTCGGCGAGTTGATGATGGTCTCGACGGCCACCTCGCGGCGGAACTGCGCGCGCGAGTTGCGCGCGCCGTTGTAGTGGTTCTTCCACGCGACGTGCGCCATCGCCTCGCGCATCTTGTCGTAGTCGACGCCGTACTTCGCCGCGTAGGCGGGCGCGACCATCGAGAACATCGCAGCGGCGGTGAGCGTGCGCCCGGTGCCGTCGTGCGGCGGCGGCACCGCGTTGAGGCCCTGGAAGCCGCCGTCCTTCGTCTTCTCGACGCCGACGGCCATCGGGTGACGTCGTGGTGCTCGACGCCACGGCGTACGCGGCCTGGCGCAGCGCCTGACCTTGTCGCGCAGTAGTTCTCGACGCGCGTCACCGGCTTGTTCTGCAGCTGCGCGGGCGCGGCGAGCGTGACGCCGTCATGCCGCCCTGCGCGGTGCCGAACCAGTACGCGTCGACCGCGTCCTTCTCGATGCCGGCCGACGCGTACGCCGTGCTCGACGCCTCGATCACCATGTCGTCGAGGCCCTTGTCCCACGCCTCGACGAAGTTGGTGCAGCCCATCCCGACGATGGCGACGCGGTCCTTGATGCCGTGGCTACCCATTGCGCACCAGCCTTCCCTTCCAGAAGTAGTTGACGATGCCGTCGGCCACGAAGAGCTTCCGGAACGTCATCTCGACCCGCTGCTCGATCGCCGCCTCGCTGGCGTCGATGTCGGTGAGCCTCGATCGGCAGCCGACCGCTGCCGTCGAAGTCGACGACCGCGAACACGACCGGCGGGCTCGGCGAGTAGGCCATGCGGTCGATCGTGAACGTGACGACCGTGCCGACGGCGTCGGCCATCGCGATCGGTTCCATCTCGTCGGTGCGGAGACCGTCGCTCGACACCCGCGCGGGCGGCATGTGGATCTCGCCCGTCTCGGGGTTCTTCGAACCGACGAACCCGAACTTCCAGTCCCTGCCGCGTTGCGACTGCGGCCGAGAGATGCGCCCGGGCTCCGGACGCCGCAGGCTCCACCGGCAACATGCCCCGCCACGAGGAACTTGCCGTAGGGCAGCGCACCACCGGCCGCGACCTGCTCGGCGATCGGCGCGCGCCGGGCGGTACGACTCCCAGCGCGCCGGTGGCCCGGAACAACAGCACATCCGCTCGTCGGCGAGCACCACGGCCACCAGCGCGACTACCTGGCCGGGCTCGGCCTGCTCGAGCAGCGCAGCGAGCAGCAGCGCCGGCTGGGCCGCACCCGTGTTACCGACCGTCGCCGACAGGTCGTCGATCACGTGCACGCCGTCGAGCTTCCCGCCCATCGACTTGGCGACGCGGGCGACCGGCGCACTCACCGCGGCCGCCTTCACGTCGTTGGCGGTGATGCCCGCGGCCTCGAGCGCCTGGTTCCACGCGCGCACGCCGAGCGGCACGAGGTTGATCTCGCTGAACTTCTCGTCCCACACCTTCGTGCGCTGCTCACCCGGCTGGCGCCAGCGCTCGACGAACTCGTCGCTCACGCTCGCCCGCCCGAGGAACTCGGCAATCACGTTGTCGTCGCCGACGACGAGCGCGGCGGCGCCGTCGCCACCCGCCGCCTCCTCACCGCTGCCCGGCAGGCCGGTGCGGACATCCGCACTGACCACCAGGGAGGTGCCGGTGCCCTCGAGCGCGAGCAGGAGACCACCGACCGCCGAGCGCACCGACGCTCCGAGGTCGAGCGCGAGAGAGTCGTGCGGCAGCCGCAGCGCGGCGTGCACCGCGGTGGCGTTGGTCTTGTCGGCGTAGGCCGGGAAGGTGGTGCCGAACAGCAGCTGGTTCGGGACGGCACCGGTACCCCGCAGCGCCAGGCGACCGGCCTCCACCGCCATGGTGGTGGAGTCCTCGTCGTAGCTGGCGACGGTGCGGGTGCCCTTGCCCCCGCCCTGCCCCACGAAGGGGGCGATCTGGGTGCGGTCGAGCCGCCGGTAGGGCAGGTAGGCGGCGGAGGAGACGATTCCACGCATGGACCGCACTCTATCGGCGCGAGCGTTTCTGACGCCCCGTCAGAACGGTGGGGCCCCCACCGGCGACCGGCGATACCCTCCACCCCGTGAAACTCGGAGAAGTGGTCAACCCAGACGCCCTGAAGTACGGCAAGCCCCTCGCGGGGGTGCGCATCCTGTCGCTGGAGCAGATGCAGGCCCTGCCGTACGCCACCCAGCTCCTCGCCCGCCTCGGCGCCGACGTCGTGAAGGTCGAGGCCCTCAGCGGCGAGTCGGGCCGCGGCGCGCAGCCCGGCATGACCGCGCCGCACGGCGAGTTCGTGGGCGCCACCTTCCTGCGCAACAACCTCGACAAGCGCTCGATCACCGTCAACCTCAAGTCACCCGAGGGCAAGCAGCTGATCCTCGACCTGGCGAAGAGGTTCGACGTGTTCGCCGAGAACTTCAAGGGCGGCGCGCTCAACCGCATGGGCCTCGGCTACGACGTCGTGTCGGCCGTGAACCCGAAGCTCATCTACGTGTCGGTGTCGGGCTTCGGCAACAGCAACTCGCCCTACGACGGCTGGCCCGCGTACGCGGCGATCGCCGAGGCGATGTCGGGCATCTACGACTACATGCTGTCGGGCCCCGACGAGACGCCCCGCCCCAACCCGGTCGGCGCGCTCGGCGACATCTCGTCCGCGCTGTTCGCGACCATCGGCATCCTCACCGCGCTGCGCCACCGCGACCAGACCGGCGAGGGCCAGTACATCGACGTCGCCATGTACGACGCGATGGTCGCGATGACCGACATCGTCACCAGCATGGGCTCGCTCGGCATCGACCGCCTCGGCGAGCAGAAGAACCTCATCTGCGACCCGTTCCGCGCGAACGACGGCTGGTTCGTGGTGCAGATCGGCCGCGAGGCGCACATGCAGAAGCTGTCGGAGCTCGTGGGCTGCCCCGAGTTCCTCACCGACGAGCGCATGGCCACACGCCGCGGCTGGGCGCTGCACGTCGACGACATCCTGCGCCCCGGCATCGAGAAGTGGGCGAAGGACCTCACCCGCCTGCAGGCGTGCGAGCAGCTGAGCGCGGCGGGCATCGCCGCGTCGCCCATCCAGACCTCGCCCGAGGTGCGGCGCGACCCGCACGTGCTGCAGCGCAACATGCTCATCGAGATGGAGCGCACCGACGGCGAGGAGCCGCCGCTGCTCATCCCCGGCAACCCGATCAAGATGTCGAAGGTCGCCGAGGGCCCCGACGTGCGCATGCCGTGGATCGGCGAGCACACCCGCTCGGTGCTGCACGAGGAGCTCGGCCTCGACGACGCCGCGATCGACCAGCTCGCGGCCGACGGCGTCATCACCGCACCCGAGTGAGATGACGGCAGTGACATGACCGGCGTCCCCGACGACGTGCTCGCGCAGGTCGGCGTGCCGTGCCACCGCGAGCAGAGCGTCGTGCCGGTGGAGCAGGGCGCGATCACGTCGTTCGTCAGCGCATCGCACAACGGCAACCCGATCTACTGGGACGAGGCCGCGCAGGCCCTCACCGACGGCCCCATCGCACCGGCGACGATGTTGTCGGTGTGGTTCCAGCCACTGCCGTGGGAACCCGAGCGCACAGAGGCGGCCGTCCCGCTGCGGCTGCACTTCGAGCTCAAGGCCCGCTTCGGGTACCCCGAGGCGATCATGAGCGACAACGTCGCCACCTACTACGAGCCGGTGCGCCCCGGCGACGCGCTCACCAGCGAGCAGCGTCTCGTGTCGGTGAGCGAGGAGAAGACCACCCGGCTCGGCACCGGCCGCTTCTGGGTGATCGACGTGGAGTACCGCAACCAGCGCGACGACCTCGTCGCGGTCGAGCGGTGGACCGCGTTCGGCTACGGGGCGGACGCCGCATGAGGCGCGCTTCGTGAAGGACCCGGTCACGCTCACCCTCGCCGACGTGGCACCCGGGCAGATGCTGCCCGAGCTCGTGCACGACGTCACCACCACCACGGTGGTGCAGGGCGCGGCCGCCGCGCACGTGTGGCGCCCGATGCACCACGACCACGACTACGCCGTGCACCGCCAGGGCGTGCGCGGCATCTTCATGGACACGCAGACGCAGGGGAACTGGCTCGAGCGCTACGTGACCGACTGGGCCGGCCCCACCGCGCGCCTCGGGCGCCTCGGCATCCGCATGCGCACCCCGGTGTTCGCGGGGGACCGCATGGCCATCGACGGCAGCGTGCGCGACGTGGAGGTGGACGACACCGGTTGCGGCTGGGTCGTCCTCGACCTCACCATCCGCGTGGGCACGCAGGTGTGCACCGAAGCGCATGCGAAGGTCGCGCTCCCCACCGACGCGCACCACAACCCCTGGGCGCGTCACGGCGACCAGTGGCAGCCGTGACCCGCGGGTCGTCTACTCGAACCAGCGGCTGAGCGACTCGATCACGCAGGCGGGCTTGTCCTCGCCCTCGATCTCGATGGTGATCAGCACCTTGGTCTGCACACCGGTGCCGACCTCGGTGACCGCCTGCATCTCGGCGCCGGCGCGGATGCGCGCGCCGCACTTCACCGGGTTGATGAAGCGCACCTTGTCGACGCCGTAGTTCACGGCCATCGAGAAGCCCTCGTACTTCGCGATCTGCGGCAGGAAGTAGCTCGCCAGCGACAGCGTGAGGTAGCCGTGCGCGATCGTCGCGCCGAACGGGCCGTCCTTCGCGCGCTCGACGTCGACGTGGATCCACTGGTAGTCGCCGGTGGCCTCCGCGAACTTGTCGATGCGGTCCTGCGTGATCTCGAGCCAGTCGCTGTACCCGAGGTGCTGGCCCTCCGCGGCCTTGACCTCCGCGATGCCGGTGAACGTGCGCGTCATTGCCTGTCTCCCTACTTGGCGAGGTCGTCGAGGACCTTGTCGGCCTCGGTGATGATGCCGTCGATGATGTCCTTGCACGTGGGCAGGTCGTCGATGATGCCGACCACCTGGCCGCTCGGCAGGATGCCCGACTCCACCTTGCCGTCGACGAGCGACGCCTTGGTGAGCATCGGCGCGTTGGCCGCCATCATCGTCTGCGTCCACGTGAGGCCCATCTGCTTGCGCATGGCGAGGCCTTCCTTCGCCATCGCCGGCAGCGAGATGCCCGACAGCTTGTGGAACTTCCACGCGTTGGCGCCCGCACGGGGCAGCGCCCACACGCGCCCACGGGCCGACTCGACCTCCTGCACCAGCTCGGTCTCGAGCATGCGGTGCGGCGCGCCGTCGACCTGCTTGGTGACGACGGTGTCGGTCACGCCCTTGGTGAGGTAGTACTGCTTCACCGCCTCGGGCACCTGCGAATCCGCGCTCAGCAGGAAGCGCGTGCCCATCGCGATGCCGTCGGCGCCGTACGCGAGCGCGGCCACCAGGCCGCGGCCGTCGAAGAAGCCGCCCGCCGCGATCACCGGCACGCGACCGGCCACCGCGTCGACCACCTGCGGCAGCAGGATCGACGTGGGCACCGAGCCGGTGTGGCCACCGCCCTCGCCGCCCTGCACGAGCACGCCGTCGACACCCCAGTCGAGCACCTTCTCGGCGTGGCGCTTCGCACCGATCGACGGGATGACGATGACGCCCGCATCCTTCAGCTTCTGGATGACGTCCTGCTTGGGCGCCTGCGCGAACGACGCGAGCTTCACGCCCTCGTCGATGCAGAGCTGCGCGCGGGCGTGGATGTCGCCGGCGTCGGCGCGCATGTTCACACCGAACGGCTTGTTCGTGCGGCGCTTCACCTCGGCGATGGAGTGCTGAAGCTGCGGGAAGTCCATGGTGGCGCTGGCGAGGATGCCGAGGCCGCCCGCCTCCGAAGTGGCGGACGTGAGGCTCACGCCGGCGACCCAGCCCATGCCGGTCTGGATGATCGGGTACTCGATACCCAGCAGGTCGCAGAGGCGGGTGTGCAGTCGGGCGTGCATCAGTCGGGCACCTCCGCCTTGCGCGCGCCCTTCGGGTCGAGCCGCTCGATCACCTCGAGCTCGAACTCGGTAGGTGCGCGCGTCTCGGGCACGTCGCCCTCGACCACCAGGTCGAAGCCGGTCGCGCTCACGAGCTCGTCGACGGTGACACCCGGGTGCACGCTGCGCACGCGCAGGGTGTGGTTCGGACCGCCGAAGTCGAGGACGCCGAGGTTGGTGACGACGTGACGCAGCTCGTGGTGCTCGCGCACCCAGTCGCCGAGCTCCGCGGCGCGGTCGTAGCCGATGCCCGACACCACGCTCACCTGCTCCACGAACACCTTGGGCGAGTGCGCGGGGATCCAGTAGCTCGTGACGTTCTGCACGGTGTTGCCCGGCGCGCCGCGCATGCCGAGCAGCTGCACCTTCGGCTGCTTGGGGTCACCGATGAACGCGAAGTTCTGGTTGCCGTGGCGGTCCATCTGCGAAGCACCCATCATCACGTGACGGCGGCCGCTCCACACGACGTCGAACATCGAGCGGTACGGGTTCCACGCCTCGACGATCTTGTCGGGCACCGCGCCGCTGACCGGCACGGAGTTGGCGACGAGCAGCGCCTCACCGTCGGTCATCACGAGGTCGGGCTCGAAGCTCTCGCGCGCCACGCGCCCGCCGATGGCGGGGATGGTGCCGATGGGGTTGGCCATGATCTCGCCGTCGCCACGGAAGCACTCGGCGACACCGATCACGCAGTAGTCGGCCCGGGAGATCTCGGTCACAGCTTTCCCCGCTCTCGGCTGACGCCGGGGCGCTCGGCCCCGCGCTCGCTTCGCATGCTTCGCTCGCTCACAGGCCTGCCACCTTCCGGTACTCGTCGTGGCCGCCGCAGTCGAGGTACTTCGCCTTCCACGCGGCCCACAGCTCGGGGTCCTTGGCGCTCGCGGCGTACTCCTTCTGGAACGCCTCGTCGCGCCCGTAGTCGGGGACGCACTCGGTGAAGTGCGCACCCTTCGGCGCCTCCACGACGCCGGCCGTCATGAGACGGCTGATCTTCATCGCCTGCACCGGGCCGTGGCTCGCCAGCTCCTCGGTGGGCACGACCTGCTCGACGCTCATGAACGTCTTCGGCGCGGCCATGGCGAACAGGTCGTCCATGTACGGGTCGACGTTGAGGTACATGCCGTTGCCGCGGGCGTCACCACGGTGCATGTGGATCAGCGCGACGTCCATTTCGATCGCCGGCGCGGCGACGAGCTCCTCGCCGTCGGCGTAGGGCGACACCACCGTCTTGATCTCGGGCTGGCGGTCGACGACGAACGAGCCGAGGCCCACCCGCGAGGGGATGAACGGGACCCGCCACGCCGCGGCCTGCAGGCCGAGGAGGAAGAGACCCTCGTCGAGCTCGAGCGTCTCGACCGTGCCGGCCTGCCGCGCGTTGCGGAAGTGCGGCTCGAGCGCGATGGAGTCGAGCGAGCAGAACGGGTAGATCGCCTTCTTCACCTTGCCGGTCGCGCACAGCAGCCCGAGGTCGGGGCCCGCGTAGCTGGCGATGGTGAGGTCGGTGAGGTTCGACCGGGCGATGGCGCGCACGAGGCTCATCGGCTTGCGCCGCGACCCCCACCCGCCGATCCCGATCGTCATCCCGGAGCGAAGCTCCGCGACGACGTCGTCCTCGGTCATCCGCTTGTCGGCCACTGTGCTCCCTTTACTTGGAGGTGTCGGCGTCGCGGCCCTCGACGAACGCGTCACGCAGTTCGTCGGACACGCCCGACAGGTTCAGCTCGAACGTGAAGCCCTGCTCGAAGCGGTAGGAGCGCTTCACGTCCCAGAGGTCGATGCCGTTGAGGCTCTCCTTGGCGGCGCGCATCACCGTCGGCGACTTCTCCGCGATGTTCTCCGCGATCTCGAAAGCAGCGGCGCGCAGCTCGTCGCGCGGCACAACCTTGAGCACGGAACCGAAGTGGTGCAGCTCCTGCGCGGTCGCGGTGGCCCCCGTGTAGACCATGGCGCGCATCTTGTGCTGCGGCACGAGGCGGGCGAGGTGGGTCGCCGCGCCGAGCGCGCCGCGGTCGACCTCGGGGAGGCCGAAGAAGGCGTCTTCGCTGGCGACGACGACGTCACTGTTGCCGGCGAGGCCGATGCCGCCGCCCACGCAGAAGCCGTTCACCGCGCAGATCACCGGCACCGGGCAGTCGTACACCGCGGCGAACGCCGCGAAGCAGCCCTTGTTGGCGCCGATGAGGGCCCCGAAGCCCTCGGTGTTCTGCATCTCCTTGATGTCCACACCGGCGTTGAAGCCCCGGCCCTCGGCCCGGAGGATCACCACACGGGTGGTCGGGTCGGCGCCGGCGGCGGTCACCTGGTCGGCGAGGTCGAACCAGCCGGCGACGGTGAGGGCGTTCACGGGCGGGGCGTCGACGATCACCTCGACGATGCCGTGGTCGTTGCGTACGGTCGTGATGGTCACGGCCGGGGAGCCTACTTGCGACCTGACGGACCGTCAGATTCGGTGCGGTGCCGACCGAATTACCCCTTGCAGTGCGTGTCCGAATTGTTCTATGATCGAACACATGTTCGTCTCCGATCCCATCGACCGACTCGACCAGGTTCTGGCCGATCTCGCGGCGGAGGACCGTTCGGGATGGGGTGAGGCGGCGCGGTCACAGCGTCTCACCGAGGTGCTCGACCGGGCCGAGCGGATGCGCGCCGAGGCGCTGCGCTGCGCCTCCGATTGGGACGCGGCGAAGTCGTGGACACACGACGATGCACCGAGCGCGCCCACGTGGCTGGTCGACCGGTGCTCGATGACCCGGCCGGCCGCGGCGAGGTTCGTGCGCACCGCCCGGCACCTCCGCGGGTACGAACGCACGGCGAAGGCGCTCGCGGCGGGCGACATCAAGGTCGAACACGCCGAGCAGCTCGCCGAGGTCGCACGCGGCCGGGCGACCCTCGCGACCCGCGACGAGGATGCACTGATCGACGCCGCCACCCGGGTGAAGCCTGACGACTTCGTGAAGGTGGCGCGTCGCTGGGCGGAGCTCGCCGATGACGAACTCTCGAAGGCGAAGGGCAAGCACAACTGGGAGCGGCGCCACCTGCACGTGTCCCCCACCAGCGGCGGCGGGAGGATCGACGGCTTCGTCGACCCTGAAGCGACCGCCATCATCACGGCCGCGCTCGACGCGTTGATGCCTCCCGACCCGCAGGACGGGCCGGAGGCGCCGCGCACGCTGTCGCAGCGGCGCGCTGATGCCTTCGTCGAGATGTGCCAGCGCTCGCTCGGTGGCACCTCGCCGTCGTCACGGGCGAAGAGCAACGTCGACATCCTCATCGACGCCGACACCGCGACCGGGCGACCCCCGGGCGACCTCCTCCACGTCCGTTGCGACATCGCCGGCGGCGGGATCCTCTCCCGGGCCGCGGTCGAGCGGATCCTGTGCGACTCCGCCGCGGGCTACGCGGTGATCCGCCGGCCACTGGCCCACGACCTCGCCCGCCAGGCTGCCGAAGTCCTCGACATGGGTCGGCGTACGCGGGAGCCCAGTGCGGCACAGCGGCGCGCGGTGATGTTGCGCGACGAGCACTGCCAGTTCCCCGGCTGTCGGGCACCGATCAGCTGGTGCGACATCCACCATCTCGATCCGTGGGAGCGCGGTGGTCGCACCGATCTCTGGAACCTCGTCGCCCTCTGTCGGAGACACCATGTGACCGTGCACGAAGGCGGCCGCCAGCTCATCCGTGGCCCCGACGGCGTCGTGATGCTGCACTGACGGGCAGCGAACTCACTCGGGAGCGGGATGGATCAGTCGGTGAGATCGTCGACGAGCAGGTCCATGAGCAGGTTGTCGTGGAAGGTGCCGTCGTCGACGCGCTCGTAGGCGCGCATCACGCCGACGCGCTGGAAGCCGACCTTCTCGTAGGCGCGGTGGCGGCGGTGTTGTCGACCGCGGGGTCGATCACGATGCGGTGGTGCGCGTGATGCGTGAAGAGGTGCCGGGCGAGGGTGCGCACGGCGTCGGGGCCCACTCCCCTGCCGCGCAGCTCGGGGTCCACGTAGAGGTCCATGCCCGCGTGGCGGTAGTCGGGGTCGGAATCCTCGTACCAGGCGATCCAGCCGGCGACCGCACCGTCGAGCTCGATCACCGACGCCACCGTGTCGTCGTCCTCGAGGTCGGAGAGCACCGCGGCAGTCGGATCCGCGCCGCCGCCCCAGTAGCGCGACACGTCGGGGTGGGCCCGGATCGCGGCGAGCGCGGCGAGGTCGTCGACGGTCGGCGGCCGCAGGATCACGACCTTGCCGCGCAGCACCGGCGCACTCATCGGGGCCACTGCGGGTCGCGCTTGGTGAGGAAGGCGTCGATGCCCTCCTGCGCGACGGGGTCGGCGGCATTGGCGGACATCACGGGGCGGGTCACCCCGTAGGCATCGGCCTCGCTGCGGTCGACCTGTGCATAGAAGGCGCGCTTGCCCAGGGCGAGCACCGACGGGCTGGCGCGCAGCATCGGGGCGAGGAGGTCGTCGATCGCGGTGTCGAGGGCTTCGGCGGGCACCACCCGGTTCACCAGCCCCCACTCGGCCGCGGTGGCGGCGGGCACGGGTTCGCCGGTGAGCAGCATCTCCAGCGCGCGCTTGCGGCCGATCGCGCGGGAGAGCGGCACCATCGGCGTGGAGCAGAACAGGCCGATGCGCACACCGGGCGTGGCGAACCACGCGGTGTCGGCGGCAACGGCGAGGTCGCTCGCGGCCACGAGCTGGCACCCGGCCGCGGTGGCCACCCCCTGCACGCGGGCGACGACCGGCTGCCGGAGCTCGTGCAGCGCGAGCATCAGGTCGGTGCACACGAGGAACAACTCGTCGTAGAACGCGGCCTCGCGCTCCAGCATCTCGGAGAGATCGTGTCCGGACGAGAACGCGGGGCCGTTGGCGCCGAGCACCACCACCGCCGAGTCGTCGGGCACCGCGTGCAGCGCCCGGAGCAGCTCCCGCATCACGTGCAGGCCGAGGGCGTTGCGCTTCTCGGGGCGGTCGAGGGTGATGCGGGTCACCCGTGCCGCCGGCCCGACGTCGGCCGTCTCCATCGTCAGGAAGTGCCACGAGCCCATGGGTTGGTACGTTACGCCCGTGAGCCTCGAGATCGATCTGAGCGGCAAGGTCGTCCTGGTGACGGGCGGCACCAAGGGTGTGGGGCGCGGCATCGCGCAGCGCTTCGCCGACGCCGGCGCCACCGTCGCGGTGTGCGCTCGCAAGGAGGTCGACGACCTCCCCGCCGACTGGCTGTTCCTCAGCGCCGACATCCGCGACGGCGAGGCCGCCTTCGCGATGGTCGACACCGTGGTGGAGCGCCTCGGCCGCATCGACATCCTCGTGAACAACGCGGGCGGGTCGCCGCCGGCCGACAGCACCGAGGCCGCGCCGCGCTTCACCGAGCGCATCGTGGCGCTCAACCTGCTGTCCACGATCTACTGCGCACAGCGCGCCAACCACTGGATGCAGCAGGGCGACGGCGGCTCGATCGTGAACATCACGAGCGTGAGCGGCATGCGCCCCACGCCGAAGACCGCGGCCTACGGCGCGGCGAAGGCCGGCATCATCAACTTCACCGTCACCACCGCGGTGGAGTGGGCGCCCAAGGTGCGCGTGAACTGCGTGACCGCGGGCATGGTCCGCACCGAGCAGGCCCATCTCTTCTACGGCGACGAGGACGGCATCGCCGCGGTGGGCGCGACGGTGCCGCTCGGGCGCATCGCCAACCCGTCCGACATCGGCGACGCGTGCGTGTACCTGTCGTCCGACCTCGCGTCGTACGTGAGCGGCGCCAACCTCGCGGTGCACGGCGGCGGCGAACCGCCGCCGTACCTCGACGTCAGCGCAATCTGAGCCGCGATCTAGCGCGGGCTACGCGCCCAGCTGCGCGATGCGCTGGCGCGTCGTGCTGTGCACCGGGTCCTTGTCGAACTCGGGCAGCACGTGCTTGCCGAACACCTCGACCGACTCGACCGCCGCGTCGAGCGGCGTGTCGTCGGCCATCAGGCCGAACGCCACCTGGTCGGCGCCGATCGCCTCGTAGGTCTTCAGCGTCGCGATCGCCTCGTCGGGCGTGCCCACCGCGATGCGCTTGGCCGCGATGAGCTGGTCGAGCACCTCGATCGGGATCGGGTCCTTCAGCGTGGGCACCTTGTCGATGCCGGCGGTCTGCGGGAACGAGTCGAGGTACTTGGCCACCAGCGAGGTGTGGTAGTCGGCCTGCGCGTTGGCACTCACCTCGCGGGCGCGGGCGCCGTCCTCCATGACCATCATCGACGTGGTGACCATCACGTTGTCGTTGACGTACCCGCCCACCGGGTCGGCGTCCTTGATCGCTTCCTTGTAGACGTCGATCAGGGGCTTCAGGTCCTCCACGCCGGAGAAGCTGAAGCAGAGCACACCGATGCCGAGCTTCCCGGCCTTCTCGAAGGTGCCCGGCGAACCGGCCGCCACCCAGATCGGCGGGTGCGGCAACGTGACCGGCTTGGGCAGCACCTGACGCTGCGGCATCGAGAAGAAGCGACCCTCGTAGGGGCCGTAGGGCTCGGGGCCCATCATCTTCACGATCTCGGGCAGCGCCTCGTCGTACATCTCGCGGGTGATGTCCATCGACTCGATGCCGAAGCCGAAGACCTCTTCCGACGACGACCCGCGCCCCGTACCCCACTCGAAGCGGCCGGGGGCGAGCATGTCGAGCATCGCCACCTTCTCGGCGACGCGCGCGGGCGGGCACACCGGCGGCGTGACGTTGATGATGCCGGACCCGATGTGGATGTTGTCGGTGACCGCGAGCGCGTAGGCCATCCACGCCTCGCTCGCCGAGAGGTGCGAGTACTCGTCGAGGAAGTGGTGCTCGGCGACCCACACGTACTTGAAGCCGGCGCGGTCGGCGGCCTTCACGAGGTCGAGCTCCGCGTGGCACATCTCGGCCTCGGTCTGCACCGCGCGGCGGTGGTTGGGCCAGTACATGCCCGTGAAGATGCCGAACTCCATCAGTGATCCCCCCAGATCGTTCGATCGTTCGAAGTGGCGGTGAGCCTACGGCGTCCCGCCGGACGGCGTCAGGCCCGCTGGCTCGAGACCGACAGCACCTCGCCGGTCATGTAGCCCGAGTAGTCCGACGCGAGGAACACCATCACGTTGGCGACCTCCCACGGCTCCGCCGGGCGGCCGAACGCCTCGCGCTGCGACAGCTCGGCGAGCAGCTCGTCGCTCGTGACCTTCGCCAGGTTGGCGTGCATCGCCAGGCTCGGCGCCACGCAGTTCACCCGCACGTTGTGCGGCGCGGCCTCGATCGCCACGCAGCGGGTGAGGCCCATCACCCCGGCCTTCGCCGCCGCGTAGTGCGACTGCCCCTCCTGTGCGCGCCAGCCGATCACCGACGCGTTGTTCACGATCACGCCGTGCCCGTTCGCGTACATGTGGTGCAGCGCGGCACGGGTGCAGCGCATCGTGCCGTTGAGGGTGACGTCGAGCACGATGTTCCACTGGTCGTCGGTCATCTCGTGCAGGTTGGCGGTGCCACCGAGGCCCGCGTTGTTGATGAGCACGTCGATCTCGCCGAGCTGCTCGGCCGCGAACGCGATCATCGCCTGCACCGACGCCTCGTCGGTGACGTCGCACACCACCGACGGCACGCCGCCGAGCGCCTCGGCGGACTCGCCGAGCCGGCGTTCGTGCTTGTCGGAGATGACGACGCGTGCGCCCTCCTCCTGGCACTTCTTCGCCACCGCGAAGCCGATGCCGGAACCGGCGGCCGCGGTCACGAGCACCCCCTTGCCGGCGAGGAGGCCGTGGCCCTCGACGTAGGGCGGGACGGGGACGGCAGTGCTCACGATCGTTCCTCCGAGAAGACGGTCAGCGCGCGCAGGGCGCCGACGGACATGGTGACGAGGTTCCGGACGAACTCGTCGTGGTCGAGCGAGGGGGTGCCGCCGGCGTCGATCAGGCGCGCGCGGCGGGCCAGCGCCTCGGTGGTGAGGCCGAGGAACACGGTGACCCGCTCGTGGCGCACCGCGGGCGCGAGGTCGGGGAGGCAAGCCTCGATGGCGCGGAAGGTGCGCTGCGCCTGCGAGGGGACCTCCACCGCCTCGACGTCCCACTGGTCGAACGTCGACGACATCTGGGCGATGATTGCGAGGAACTCGCGTCCCTCCTGTGTACCGAGCGGGCGGCTGAACGGCACCACCAGCGCCTCGACCAGCGCGGGCAGGTCGTCGAGGCGGTCGTCGGCCTCGAGCGCGGCGAGCATCTCGGCCCGTTCGGCCTCGATCTCCGCGTCGGTACGGCCGATGATCGCGTAGAGGAGCGCGTCGCGATTGCCGAAGTGGTAGTGGAGCGCGGACGCGTTGCGCTGCCCCGACTCCTGCACCACCTGCTTCAGCGGCACCTGGTAGATGCCGTCACGGGCGAACAACCGACGCGCGGTCGCGAGCAGGCTCTCCCTCGTTGCCGTCGCGTCCCGGGCCATAGGCCTGGAACCCTAGACGGGACGGCGAGCCCCGAGTTCGTCCAGGTGGGCGTTCAGACCGGCGCGTAGTGCGAGACCGTGACCCCGGTGGAGAACTCGATCCGCTCCGTTCGTTGCCAGGTGAGCTTCGTCTGTTCCTCCGGGAACACCCGGAGGCCGGCGCCGATCGACACGGGGAATTCCATGAGGCGCAGCTCGTCGACCAGTCCGTTGCGGAGCAGCGTGTGCACCAGCGTGCCGCTGCCGGCCACCAGGATCGGTCCGCCGTCGGACGCCTTCAGCGCGGCCACCGCCGCGGGGACGTCGCCGTCGATGACGGTGGCGTTCCACTCGGCCTCGCGGAGCGTGGTCGACGCGACGTGCTTCGGCATCGAGTTCATCTTGTCGGCGAACACGCCTTCCATCGACGGCCACGCCGCGGCGAAGCCCTCGTAGGTGACCCGGCCGAGCAGCATCGACTCGGCCTCGAGTGTCTCGGCCAACTTGTAGGCCATCTGTTCTTCGCCGACGAACGGCATGACCCAACCGCTGTGCGGGTGGGTGGGTTCACCGCCGGGCGCCTCCATGACGCCGTCGAGGGTGACGAACTCCGTGACGATCAGTGTGCGCATGAACCCTTCGACTCCCTCGACCAACCGAACTCATCGCGCCCGCCGGGACGGCCGGCTCAGGCCTTGCCGGGGAGGATCTTCATGTAGCTCTTCTCCTCGACCCGCTCCTTGATGCGCCAGCCGTCGGCAGTGCGCACGAGCTTGTCGACGTACCAGAGCCCGCAGAGCATGAGCGTGGGGTCGTCGTTCTCGTCGAGGACCATCGGGTTGTGGCAGATCGTCTTGGCCTCGGCGGTGTCGCCGGTGATCTTGATGGTGCTCGAGCTCGTCATGTGCTGGAACGACGGGAACATGCCCATCGCCTCGCTCAGGAACTTCTTGGTGCCGGCGAGGTCGGCGGCGCTACCGCCCATCGCCGAGTAGTCGACGAAGGCGTCGGGCGTGAAGATGTCGTCGAGCGCGTCGAAGTCACGGGAGTCGATCGCGTACGTGTACTGGACGAACAGGTCCTGGATCTCCAGGCGGTCGGAGATCTCCTCGATGGACATCGTCATGGCGGTTCCCCCTCGTGAACGTTCGAAGCCGGGTGTGCGCGCAAGCTACCGGAGGGTGACGTCGCCTGCCATGCGTTCGAGGTAGTCGGCGAACGCCTTGAGGTCCGCGGCCTTCCAGCCGTCGAACGCCTCGACGATGATCTCGTCGACCGCGTCGCGGTACTTCTGGTAGGCGCGGCGCCCCTTGGGCGTGAGCTTCACGATGGTGGCGCGACCGTCGGTGGGATCGGGCGCCCGCGAGACGTAGCCCTCGGCGACGAGCGACGCGGTCTCCCGGCTCACGAGGGGCGCCTCGAGCCGCGTGATGCGCGACACGCTCGACAGCCGCACCGGACCGGCGGTGTGCAGCGCGCTGATGATGGTCATCGCGGGCCGCGAGAGCGCGACCCCGGAGCGTTCGGCGCGGATGCGCGCGGCCTCCCGGCTCTGACCGGCCCGACCGATCCGGACGAGGGCGCGCTCGAGGCGCTGCAGGTCGTCGAGCCGGGCCATCGGGGCACCGTACCAGTGGGCCTAGCCGTTGGGCGTGACGACGGCGCGGCTCAGCAGCGTGCCGTTGCGCAGGCGCTCGTAGGCCTCGGGCGCCTGTTCGAAGGGGAAGAGCTCCACCTCGATGCGCAGCGCGCCCGACTCCGCGAGCGCGACCGCCTCCTGGAGGTCGGAGATCGTCCCGGCCATGGGGACGAAGAGGTCGCACTCCAGCGGGAGCGCGCCCCAGCCCACGCGCGCGGTGCCACCGCCCGCGCCGACGATGCCGACGGTGCCGAGGATGCGCGCGCACTGCAGGGCGAGCGCCATGGTGCCGTCGTCGCCGACGAAGTCGAACACGCCCGCGCAACCCTCGCCGCCGCTGAGCTCGCGGATCTGCGCGACGAGGTCGGCGTTGTTGTCGCCGGTGGAGAGGATGGTGTGGTGCGCGCCGAGCTCGCGCACGAAGTCGAGACGGTGCTGCGCGGTGTCGACCGCGATCACCTGCGCGGGGCTGAGCAGGCGCAGGTACTGCACCGCGTAGCCGCCGAGCCCGCCCGCGCCGATGACCAGCGCGGTGGTGCCCGGCTCCAGCTTGGGCAGTGCCTTCTTCACCGCGTGGTACGAGGTCACGCCCGCGTCGGTGACGGGACCGACCCGGCGCGGGTCGAGGGTGCGCAGCGGGACGAGCTCGCGGCGCGGCACCACGAGGTACTGCGCGAGCCCGCCGTCCTCGCCGTAGCCGCGGCCCATCTGGCCCCGGGTGCAGTAGTTGTCGTGCCCGCGCACGCACCAGTGGCAACGGCCGCACGACGGCACACCCACCACCGCGACGCTCGCGCCCTCGGCGAGGTCGTCGACCCGCTCGCCGCAGGCCTCCACCCAACCGGCGGTCTCGTGGCCGAGTGTGTAGGGCAGCGGGTACATGGACCCGGGGGGCGCGTCGAGGAACATGATGTCGCTGTGGCAGAGGCCGCAGCCCGCCACCTTCAGCAGCACCTCGTCGGGGCCGGGCTCCGGCACCGGCACCTCGTTGAACCGGGGGCCCTCGTCGGTGAGCTGGTACGCGGTCATGGTCGCGGGCGTCGTCATGGGCGGGGACGTTACCGAGCGCGGTCACGTCGTGCTGCCGTGTGCGAACATGCGGTCATGAAGTTGGGGTACCTGCTCGAGATGTGGAACGGCGCCGACCTCGCCGTGCCCGTCGAGAACGTGTTGCTGTGCGAGGAGCTGGGCTACGACGCGGTGTGGTCGAGCGAGGCGTACGGGGCCGACGCGTTCAGCCCGCTCGCGTACCTCGCGGCGATCACGAAGCGGATCCGGCTCGCCACCTCGGTGGTGCAGATCGCGGCGCGCACGCCGGCGGCCACCGCCATGCACTTCGGCACCATCGACAAGCTCGCCGGCGGCAACCGCGTGATCGCGGGGCTCGGCCTGTCGGGGCCGCAGATCGTCGAGGGTTGGTACGGCCAGCCGTGGTCGCAGCCCATCGCCCGCACGCGCGACACGGTGGCGATCATGCGTCAGGTGTTCGAGCGCAAGGGCCCGGTGGAGTACCACGGCGAGGCGATCTCGCTCCCCTACGACGGCCCCGGCTCGGTCGGCCTGGGCAAGCCGCTGAAGTCGATCCTGCACATGAACCCGGACATCCCGATCTACGTGGCCGCGGGCGGCCCGGCCAACGTGAAGCTCACCGCCGAGATCGCCGACGGCTGGATGACGATGGGCATGGTGCCCGACAACGCCACGTCGTTCCGCCCGCTGCTCGAGGAGGGCGCGGCGCGCTCGGGCCGCGACCTGTCGACGCTCGCGATCTCGTCGGGCTGCAGCGTCACCATCACCGACGACGTGCAGGCCGCGATCGACGCGGTGAAGCCGATGCTCGGGCTCTACGTGGGCGGCATGGGCGCGAAGGACCGCAACTTCCACAAGGACGCGATGGTCCGGCGCGGCTACGGCGAGGCGGCGGAGCGCATCCAGGAGCTGTTCCTCGCGGGGCGGCGCGAGGAGGCCATCGCCGCGGTGCCCGACGAGTTCGTCGACAACGGCGGCCTCTACGGTTCGCCCGCGCGCATCAAGGAGCGGTTCGAGCCGTGGCTGCGCTGCGGCGTCACCGAGCTCACCATCCGCACGTCGCAGCCCGAGGCGCTGCGCCTGATGGCCGATCTGGCCGGAACGAGGGACCAGTGAGCGACGCCGCGGAAGCCACGCCTCCCGTCCTGCTCGTCGACGACCCGGCGCCGCGGGTGCGCCGGCTCACGCTGAACCGACCCGAGCGCCGCAACGCGATCTCCAACGAGCTGCGCAGCGCGATCCACACCGAGCTGCAGCGCAGCGACCGCGATCCCGACGTCGGCGTCACCATCATCCGCGGCAGCGGCCCGTGCTTCTCGTCCGGCTACGACCTCAAGACGCCGCTCGGCGAGGGCCGACCCGTGTACACCGCGGGCGGGGTGGCCGACTGGGCGCGCCACGTCACGCACACGTGGACGAGCATCTGGGACATGGCCAAGCCGGTCATCGCGCAGGTGCACGGCTACGCGATGGCGGGCGCCACCGAGCTCATGGCGGCGTGCGACCTCGTGTACATCGCCGACGATGCGACGATCAGCTACCCGGTCGTCACCGTGATCAGCCCACCCGACTTCCAGTACCCGGTGTGGCTGCTCGGCTTCCGCGGCGCGATGGAGCTCATGCTCACCGGCGGTCCGCTCACCGCCGCTGAGGCGGTGCAACTGGGCATGGCCAACCGCACGTTCGCGCCCGACACGCTCGACGACGACGTGCTGCGCATCGCGTCGCGCATCGCCACCATCCCGTCCGACATCGTGCAGATCAACAAGCGCACGGTGCACCGGGCGATGGAGCACAAGGGCATCCGCGAGGCGACGCGTGGTGTGAGCGAGCTGAACGGGCTCGCGTTCCACCTCGAGTCGACCCAGGCCGTGCGCTCCAACCTCACCGCCGCGATCAAGGCGGCAGGCAAGAGGTGAACGGCCGCGGCGCAGGTATCCTGCGCCGCAGTGAACCGTGGCCCGAGCGGCCCGGCGCCGAAGGCGCCACGAGCGGGAAACGGGAAGAACCAGAGGTAGCCGGGTTACCAGCCCTGCGCGCGCCGCAGCATGGTGCGCTGGGCGCTCATGCTGTAGTTCTCGTGGTGCTCGCCCCACGCCTCGACGCCGTTCACTTCCCAGCGCACGAGGTGGTTCCAGCCCACCAGGTTCTCGTTGCACGAGTTGAGGAAGTCGGTGAGGCACTCACCCTCGGCGTGGAAGTCGCGACCGAGCTCGTCGACGCCCTCGATGAGCACACGCGTGACGGTGCCCTTCTCGTCGTTGGTCGCGAGCGCGGTGCGCTTGCCGCTCGCGATGCGCGACACCTCGCCGTCGAGGCGGGTGAAGCCCATCAGCACCGGGAAATCCTCGGTGACGTTGGCGCTGATCGAGAGGAACGACGCCGTCTCCGACGTCGCGTGGCTGTACGGCATGCGCGTGGCGTGGTAGCCGTGCCCGGACATGAGGTAGGGGCCGAATGGCGTGCGCGGGCCCCACGAGCGGTCGCGCGCACCGAGCGAGTCGACCGCGATGGTCTCGCCGTCGAGCACGAGCGTGCCGGTGAAGCGGCCGAGCTGGTCGAGGTGCCCGCCGTCGGGACCCGACGTCTTCGTGTGCAACGGCTCCATGATCGCCCGGAACTCGACGTCGATCTCGATGGCGGACTCCGTGCCCTCCACCACGTCGGGGTCGGTGTACTTCAGCGAGTACGCCATCTGCGGTTCGAGCACCTTGTAGGAGATGCCGTTGCCGAACGTGCAGTCGGACAGCGGGCCGTCGGGCAGCGGCAGGTGCCAGAACTGCTTGAAGTACCGGCAGTCCCACGGGTTGTCGCCCTGGTGGTCGAACACGAACACCGCGGCGGAGCACACGTTCTGGTTGGGCCGGATGAGCGGGTAGAACCACGCGGCGAGCTTGCGCTCCGGCACGGAGAACGCCCACCACGAGGTCTCGCCCCAGAACGGGTCGTCGCTGGTGGGCTGGTGCAGCTCGTCGTCGGGATGACCGTTGGGGTCGATGTTCAGCTTCGGTGCACTCACTGCACGAACTCCAGTTGGATCTCGGCGCGGTTGAGTCCCGCGACGAACGCGTTGGCGAGGAAGTCGACGCTGCCGGGCACGATCTCGACGCGCTCGACGCGCCGGACGAAGTGCTCGAAGAACGTCTTGATCTCGAGCCGGGCAAGCGCGGCGCCGAGGCAGAAGTGCGTGCCGAAGCCGAACGCGATGTGGTGGTTCGGGTCGCGGGTGACGTCGTACACGTCGGGGTTCTCGAAGTGCTCCTCGTCTCGGTTGGCCGACGGGTACATGAGCACCACCTGCTGGCCCGCCTTGATGGTCTTGCCGCGCAGCTCGTAGTCGCGCGTCGCGACGCGACACATGTTGAGCACGGGCGTGACCCAGCGGATGAACTCCTCGGTGGCGACCTCCATGTCGGCGCCGTCCTTGAGGAGCTGCCACTGGTCGGGCCGCTGGGAGAGCTCCAGGATCGTGCGCCCGATCACCGTGCGGGTGGTCTCGGCGCCGCCGTCGAGCAGGAGGAGGCAGTCGGAGATCACCGGGTCGAGACCGATGGGCTCACCGTTGATCTCGGCGGTGGTCCAGACCGTCATGATGTCGTCGGCGGGGCAGCGCTGCTTCTCCTCGTAGAGCTCGGCGCACGCGCCCGCGAACTCGAACGCCGCCATGATGACGTCGTCGGTCGCGTAGCGCGGACCACCGCCACCCACGATGGTGCGCTCCGACCACTCCTTGAGCTTCGGCCACATCTCGTTCGGGTAGCCGAGCAGCAGGCCGATCATCTGCGCGGGCAGCGGCGCGGCGAGCTCGGTGATCACCTCGATGTTCGCCGCCGGCCCCTTCGCCTGCGCGGCATCCAACAGCGAAGTGACCGTCTCGTTGCAGTGGTCGTCCCACTTCAGCACCGTGCGGGGCGTGAAGCCGCGGTTCACCAGCTTGCGCCGTTGCGTGTGCACCGGGTCGTCGAGGCCGATGATCGACGGGTCGGCCGGCAGGTTGGGCCGGTAGCCGCCCTTCTTCGTGTCGGACGAGATGAAGACGTCCTTCGCCTTCTCGATCTCGACGATGTCGTCGTACTTCGTGATGCCCCAGAGCTCGTTGACCGGGTCCCAGTGCACGGGGTCGTTGGCGCGCAGCCACTTGTACGTGTCCCACGCGCCCGCGGCGTACATGTCGCCGTCGAGCAGGTCGACCGGGGTCGCAATCGCCATCGTCAGTCCTCCAGCTTGAACACGCGCATCGCGTTGTCACGCAGGAACAGGGGCCAGGTGCCGTCCTTGAACGGGACGTTGGGCAGCTCGGTGAAGATGCGCTCGAGCGACAGGCCCATCGGGTAGTAGCCCGCGTACATGATCTTCTCCGCGCCGCGGCTGTTCGCGAACTTCACGATCGCCTCGGGGTAGTACTTCGGAGCGAAGGCCGAGGGCATGTAGTAGAGGCCCGGCCACTTGAGCATGAGCTTGACCGCGAGGTCCTCCCACGGCTCCGCACCGTGACGCATCACGATGCGCAGCTCCGGGAAGTCGTAACAGACCTGGTCGAAGTGCATGACGTCCTGGCACGCGGAGGGGAACCGCGGCCCGGCGATGCCGGCGTTGGCGATGATCGGGATGTCGAGGTCGATGCACGTCTGGTAGATCGGGTAGTAGCGACGATCGCTCACCGGCACCTGCGGCAGGCAGCCGGCGGGGAACGTCGTGACGGCCTTGATGTCGTACTCGTCCTTCGCGGCGCGGATCTTGCGCACCGCGCCGGTGATGTCGTTGGGGTCGATCTCGATGCTGCCGAAGAAGCGGTCGGGGTAGTCCTTCAGCGCGCGGGCGGTGACTTCGCTGCCCACGCCGACCATGCCCTTCGCCACGCCGAACCTGTCCATCTCCTCGAGCGTGATCTGGATGCCCACGAACGGGTCGTCGGCCTCGAGGTGGTTGGGCACGTTGTGGAACATGTAGCCCGCGGGCATCTCCGACGTGCTGGCGTCGTCACCCTTGATGCCGGCGCGCAGGTAGTCGTAGGTCTTCGCCGCCTCGGGACGCGGGAAGCCGATCATCAGGTCGATCGCGCCGATGTCGGTGGGCATGGCCATGGTGGTGCTCCTGCTAGTAGGGGAAGGTCTGGCCGACGATCTGCTCGCTGAGCGCCCAGAGGCGCGCGGCGTCGTCGGAATCGGTGGCGTGCGGCGCGGCGGTGCTCACGTGGCAGTCCTCGAGGTACGCGCCGCCGTGGGCGTCGAGCTCCGGGGCGGTGGCGGCCCACACCGCGGTGGCCGCGCCCTGCTCGATGCTCTTGGGGTTCGGCATGCCGCTGCCGCCGGCGTCCTGCGAGGCCTTGGCCTTCGCCATCATGTTCTCGAGGTCGGCCTTCGTCATCGTGCGCCCGAGCTCGGTCGTCATGATGAGGCCGGGGTGCACCGAGTACGCGTGCACGCCTTGCGGCGCGAGACGGCGGTCGAGCTCCACCGAGAACAGCACGTTCGCCGTCTTCGACTGCCCGTACGCGGTCATCTTGTCGTACTCGGCGGTCTCGAAGTTCACGTCGTCCCAGATCATGCCGGAGGCGACGTGCCCGCCGGAGCTGAGGTTCACGACGCGCGCCGGCGGGTCGGCGAGCAGCGCGGGCATCAGCAGGTTGGTGAGCAGGAAGTGGCCGACGTGGTTGGTGCCGAAGTGCAGCTCACAGCCCTCGGCGGTGTGGCCGTAGGGGGCGAACATGATCCCCGCGTTGTTCACGAGGAGGTGCAGGCGGTCGTGGCCGGCGAGCCACTCGGCGGCGAAGGCGCGCACGGAGCCGAGGTCGGCGAGGTCGAGTACGCCGGTGTCGACGGTGGCGCCCGGCACCCGCTCCCGCACGGTGTCGGCGGCCGCGGCGAGCTTGGCGGCGTCGCGTGCCGCGAGGGTGACCGACGCGCCCGCCGCCGCGAGGGCGCGTGCGGTGTCGAGGCCGATGCCCGTCGACGCGCCGGTGACGAGGGCGACCCGTCCCGACAGGTCGACACCCGCGATCACCTCGTCGGTCGTCGTGTCGAACCCGAACGTCATGCGTGTCCCCCCTGGCTCACTGCTCCGGTCCGGGAGAACCTACCGGGCGGCAGTCGCTCCCGTTCCCGGCGGGTGCGGGGCGGTGCAGGACGGCCCGGGTGGGACGCAGCACGATCGCCTCGGCGTCGGCCCGCACCACCTCGGCGTCGACGATCAGGCTGAACTCACCCGGCTGGGGCGCCGGCCACAGCAACGCGACGAGCGGGCGGGCCTGCGCGTTGGCGCTGGTGGTGCGACCCGACGTGACGACGATGTCGTCGCCGTCCCACTGCACACCCACCGCGACGCTGTGCGAGCGCAGGTCGTCGCCCACCGTGAGGAGGAAGCCCTCGGTGCCGATCTCCTCGATGGCCGCGCGCAGCGCGTCGAGCTCCACCGGGATGCTCATGTCAGAGGCCCAGCGCGTCGCGGGTGCGGGCGAGCTCGTCGGCGTCGGCGGTGGTGGGCACGAGGAAGAACTCGTCGGCCCCGGCCTCCGCCGCGTTGGCGATCGCCTGGCGCAGGGCCTCGGGGGTGAAGCAGTTCACCGCGGAGGCGGCCCACTGCCCCACTTCCTCGCCCATGACCTTCATGTACTCGTACGCGTACGAGCGCAGGCGCTCCTCGGCGCCGTCGCCGAGCGCGTACCAGATGCTGGTGGAGAGGTGCGGCCGATCGGTGCGGCCGGCATCGGCCCACGCAGCGTTGATGACCTCGTACGACGTCTTCATGTGCTGGAGGTCGCCGTCCATCGTCCACGCGCCGTCGACGCCGTACGCCCACTCGGCCGCGCGGCGGATCGCCTTCGGGCCCATCACCCCCGCGGCGATGGGCGGTCCGCCCGGCTGCACCGGCGGCGGGCCGACCGGTGCGGCGCCCTCGAACGGCGGCTCGCCGGCCCAGATGCGGCGCATGCGCGCGACCTGCTCGTCCATGCGCTGCCAGCGGTGGTCGAAGCGGCCGTTGATCGCGAGGTAGTCGTGCTCGCGCCCGCCGACGCCGACGCCCACGGTGAGGCGGCCGTTCGACAGCACGTCGACCGACGCCATCTGCTTCGCCACCTCCACCTCGTCGTGCGCGGGGAGGATCACGATGGTGGTCCAGAGGCGCACCCGCTCGGTGAGCGCGGCCGCGGCCGCCAGCTCCACCGCGTAGTGGTGGCTCGGGTAGGTGACCCGCTCCGGGATCGCCAGGCTCGGCCACGGGCCCTCGTCGACCTCGCGGCACCAGCGCAGCGTGTCGTCACGCGTGTGCGCCACCATCGTGGGCAGCGTCATCGAGATGTCCACGTCATTCCCCTTCGGGTGTGTCGGAGTCGGTGACGCCGTGGAACGCCTTCCACGTGTCCCACTTCATGGGCAGGGTGCCCATGCCGTCGTGGTGCTCGGGCCAGTTCGCCGGCGCCAGCGTGAGCGGGTTCAGCCCCACCTCGGCGCCGTAGAACAGCTCGTGGATGCGCCGCACGAAGTACCACTTCCCGGCGCGGCGCTCGTAGGTGTCGGAGTAGACGATCGCCTGGTGGATCCAGCGCTCGCCGTCCTGGATCTCGCCCTTGCAGTAGACGGAGCCGGTGGCGTGGTCGTCGTCGACGAGGTCGATGGCGTGGGTGCCCACGTTGAGGATGCTGCGCGGCATGTCGCGCATCTGGCCGGCGAACGACTCCTTCAGGGCCTCGCGGCCGTAGGTGTCGCGGCCGACCCGCACGTCGTCGACGAACAGCTCCACCAGCGAGTCGAAGTCGCGGCGGTCGACGAACACCGCGTAGTGGGCGGCGAGTTGGCGGATCTCCTCGTGGGCCAGGAGCTTCTGGACGTCATCCATGGGCGCGGGAGCGTAGCCCGTTACCGGTCGGGAGCCCTCCGGGGTACGCTCCCCGCCCATGAAGCTGGGACTGGTGTTCGGATACTGGGGCGCAGGCCCCCGTCAGGGGTTCGTCGAGGACGCGCAGGAGGCCGAGCGCCTCGGGTACGACTCCGTGTGGGTGGCCGAGTCGTGGGGGAACGACGCGTTCACCTACGGCGCCTACGTCGCCGCGAACACCTCGACCATCAAGATCGGCACCGGCATCGTGCAGATGGCCGCCCGCACCCCCACCGCCACCGCGATGGCCGCGGTCACCCTCGACCACCTGTCGAACGGCCGGCTGATCCTCGGCCTCGGCGTGTCGGGCCCGCAGGTGGTGGAGGGCTGGTACGGCCGCCCCGCCACCAAGCCGCTCGCCCGCACCCGCGAGTACGTCGAGATCATCCGGCGCGCGCTGCGGCGCGAGGGCCCGCTCGAGTTCGACGGCGAGTTCTACCCGCTGCCCTACCGCGGCGAGGACGCCACCGGCCTGGGCAAGCCGCTGAAGATCATGACGCACCCGCTGCGCGCCGACCTGCCGATCTTCATCGGCGCCGAGGGCCCGAAGAACGTCGCGCAGACCGCGGAGATCGCCGACGGCTGGCTGCCCCTCTACTACTCGCCGTTCCGGCCCGAGGTGTACGCCGACCAGCTCGTCGGAGCGAAGGCCGACTTCCAGATCAACGCGATGGCGAACATGAACATCACCGACGACGTCGCGGCCGGCCTGCTCCCCGTGAAGGGCATGCTCGGCTTCTACATCGGCGGCATGGGCGCCAAGGGCCAGAACTTCCACACCAAGCTGATGCAGCGCATGGGCTACGAGGAAGAGGCGCTGAAGATCCAGGAGCTCTTCTTCGAGGGCAAGCGCAACGAGGCGATCATGGCGGTGCCCGACGACTTCGCCGACGAGATCTCGCTCGTGGGCCCCGCGTCGCGCATCAAGGAGCGCCTGGCCGAGTGGGAGAAGACACCGATCACCACGCTGATGGTGTCGCCTCGCGACCACGAGCAGATGCGCCAGTTCCGCGACCTCGTGCTCGGGTGATCGCGGCCCTCTGATGACGCGTCACGCGTCGCACCCGTTCCACGACGTCTGCATCGTCGGCATCCACAACACGGAGCAGGCGCGCGTGCTCGAAGGGCACGACTCGCGCTCGATCACGCGGGAGGCCGGCCTCGGCGCCGTCGCCGACGCGGGACTCACACTGCGCGACATCGACGGCGTCGTCGGGATGACCGGCTCCGACTTCCTGTACGAGGCGCGCATCGGCCCGGTCTGGCGCTCGATGTCGGGACTCGGCATCCCTGCACTGCTCGACGCATTCGGTGCGATCGCCAACGGCCTCGCGACCACGGTGCTCGTCGCCGCAGGGTCGGCCGGGGTCTACACCGACCGCGCGTCCACCGCGCCGTGGACCCGCCCAGCCCACGAGTACGTCGCGCCGTTCGGCATGTTCACCGCCGCGGAATTCGCGCTCATCGCGCGCCGGCACATGAAGATGTACGGCACCACGCCCGAGGCGCTGGCCACCGTCGCCGCCACCATCCGCAACAACGGACACGTGCACCCCGACGCCGTGTACCGGGGCCGCGGGCCGTTCACCGTGCAGGACGTCCTCGACAGCCGCATGGTGGCCGACCCGTTCCACCTCCTCGACTGCTCGATGACGGCCGAGGGCGGCTGCGCCCTGGTGCTCACCACCGCCGACCGGGCGAAGGACCTCCCCCACGACCCGGTGTTCGTGCTCGGCGGGCAGACCGACCACTTCGGCCCCTCGTACCAGCACCCGCCCTCGTGGGACCTCGGCGGCAACGTGCGTCCCGACCTCGTCGCCGGCACGGTCGGCCGGCGCGCCGCGGAGATGTCGTTCGCGATGTGCGGCCTCGGCCCCGACGACGTGTCGGTGTGCGAGTTCTACGACCCGTTCTCGTTCGAGATCATCCGCCAGTTCGAGGCGTTCGGGTTCTGCGGGCCCGGTGAGGGTGGCGACTTCGTCATGGACGGCAACATCGGCCCGGGCGAGCGCTTCCCCGTCACCACCGACGGCGGCCTCATGTCGTTCAGCCACGGCGGCGCGGTCGTGCAACTGCTGCAGCGCGTGATCCGCGGCGTGCAGCAGCTGCGACACGAGTGCGTCACGATGCAGGTGCTCGACGCCGAGGTGGCGATGTGCACTGGCGGCGGCGCGGGCGCGTTGTTCAACGACGTGCTGCTGCTGGGGAGGTCGAGGGCGTGAGCACTCGCCATGCAGGGAGGTCGCACGCATGACGCTGCTGAAGCCGCAGAGCACCGCGGTGCCCGCGCCGTTCCCGAGCATCGTGTCGCAGCCGTACTGGGACGGTCTCGCCCGTCACGAGCTGCTGTTCCAGCGGTGTGGCGCGTGCAACGGCATCACGCACACCCCGGCGCCGATCTGCGCGCACTGCCTGTCGTCGGATCTGGCGTGGGAGCGCAGCGCCGGCACCGGCACCGTCTACAGCTGGACGATGGTGTGGCGACCGCAGACCCCCGCGTTCGAGGTGCCGTACTGCCCGGTCATCGTCGACGTCGACGAGGGGTGGCAGATCCTGTCGAACCTGATCGGCATCGACACCGACGACGTCGACGCCCGCTTCGGGGCCGGGCTGCGGGTGGAGGTCGACTTCCACCCGATCGCCGACGGCTTCGTCCTGCCGTACTTCCGACCCGTGGGGGGTTGAACGTGAGCAACGTGCCCGACGCCATCGCCGTCACCAACCTGCTCTACCGCTACGCCGAGCTCATCGACGCCGGCGACTACGAGGGCATCGGCGAGCACCTGCAGCACGCGGTGATCACCACCGACGGCTCCGACCAGGAGATCCGCGGCGCCGAGGCGATCGCCGGGATGTACCACACGTCCACGCGCAAGTACGAGGACGGCACGCCGCTCACCAAGCACGTGATCACCAACCCGATCGTGGAGGTGGCCGACGACGGCCTCACCGCGACGGTGCGCTCGTACTACACGGTGTTCCAGAAGACGCCCGACACGCCGCTGCAGCCGGTCATCAACGGCCACTACCGCGACGAGTTCGCGAAGGTCGACGGTGAGTGGCGCTACGCGCGCCGCCACATGGGCGTCGACTACCTCGGCGACCTCTCGCGTCACCTGCTCTTCGAACTCTGACCCTTCGCGCGTTCGACGAAGAAGAGCTCCTCGGGGGCGCTGAAGAGCTCCAGCGTGTAGCGGCCCAGCCTGCCTCCGCGTGACCCGACGCCGGTCACCTGGCTCGCGTGTGCCGCGATCGCCCGGCGCTTCCGGTCGGCCAGCTCCCCGGTGCTCACCTTGACCGTGCGGGCGGTGACGAGCGCCCACCCGGACCGGCCGACGAAGCGCAGGGCGTTGCGCCAACGCGGCGCGTCGGCGTCGACCCACGCCACGCGGCGCCAGTACCAGACGGGGTAGGCGAGCCGGGACGTGCCCGGTGCGACGCGGATGACCGCGGCGGCGAGGGCTCGGTGGTCCGGATGGGCGTCGATCGCGGTCGGGTGGAAGAGCTCGTCGACCGGCTCGGTCAGCAGCGTGCGCAGCGCGGCGTCGAGCGCGTCCGGGTCACCGTCGAGGCCGCCCTCGGGGAAGCCGAGGAAGGACAGGTCCGCTGCGTCGACGCCGAGGATCGCGCACGCGTTGCGCGTCTCCGCGCGCCGGAGCTCGTCGCCACCATCGGCGAACACGACGACCCGCACGCGGGTCCCGGCGGCGCGCTTGCGGGCGATCGTCGCCCCGCAGGCGAGCGACTCGTCGTCGGCATGCGGCGCGAGCACGAGCGCACTCCGCGCCGCGGTGGTCGCAGTCGCGTCACGCGCACGGAGCACGAGCACGCGGCGGTGGAGCGCGCGGAGCGGTCGGGCCACCGGCCGACGACGCGGGCGACCTTGGCGGGAATCTCCGTTCACCACGCGTGTGCTCGAGCGATCGCACGGAGTCGGCGCTCGAGCCCGTCGATCGCGTCGAACGACGCGCACGGGCGGGCCCGCTCCCGGGCGGCGGCACCGAGCTGCGCGTAGGCCACCGGGTCGTCGAGGGACTCGATCGCACGGACCCAGCCGTCGAGGTCGTCGCGCGTGACCCAGATCGCGGCGTCGCCGAGTGCCTCGCGTGTGCCCGAGTTGGGGTGGGCAATCGTCGGGATGCCCGACACCGCGGCCTCGACGGGGACGCGGCCCAGGGCTTCGCGCTGCGACGGCGCGAGCAGGACGCGGGTGCGTGAGTACACCTCGCGCATGTCGTCCACGGGCCCGACCAGCTCGACGTTGTCGGGCACCACGTTCGGGATGTCCTGCGGGCCGGAGGTGCGCACCCCGAGGAACCGGCGATCGGGCAGGCGGCGCGCCAGCTCGAAGAACACGCCGGCGCCCTTGCCGTCGAGCAGGTTCACCAGGGTGAGACACTCGCCCGGCGTGGTCAGGTACCGCGCCTGGTCGATACGGCCGTCGACGACCACGCCCGGTCGGAGCCACCGTTGCTCCTCCGCGAGGCCCCGGCTCGCGAACACGGTGAGCGCTGCCCGGCCCGCCAGCTTGGCGCGCGAGACGTCACCCACCCGGGAGAAGAACACCAGCGGTCGGCGTTCGGCGGCGGCCAGGCGGGCTGCGTGCGGACGCGCGTTCAGCTGGGTCGCGACGAGATGGGCACCGCGCACGAGGCCGCGCGTCTTCACCTCGTCGTGGTCCACGATGCGCACGCCGTCGAGCTCGCCGGGGACGGCATCGCGCGTGCACACGACCGTGACCTCGTTGCCGAGGGTGACGAACCGGGCCAGGGCGTCGTGGGTCGAGAGCTGGGCTCCCCGACGGTGGGTCGGGAGGTAGGCCGACATCACCGCCACGATGCGGAACTGCCCGTCGGGCCCGAGCGTTGGCGGGGGCACCGCGGTCCACCGCGCCTTCGTGCGCAGCGCGGCGAGGTGGGCCTCTTCCCGGGCGCGGCGGGTGACGCCGCGAATCGTGACCAGGGGACTCCGCTCCCGGGCTCAGCCGTCGCGCAGCCCGCCGAGCGCCTCGCGCATCTTCACGAGGAACCCGTTGGGGTCGGCGGCCTTGGCCGCGGCGGTGGCGGCGTCGCGGTCGGTGGCGAAGGTGAGGAAGCGGTCGTCGTCGACGCAGGCCACGATGGCGTCGGCCACCTGCTCGGGGGTGGCCGCGGTGCGCGGGTCGAGCGGGAACGGCGGGTCGTTGCCCGGCTTGTCGGTGCTGAACTCGCTGAGCGTGGTGCCGGGCACGAGCAGGTGCACCTGCACGCCCGTGCCCGCGATCTCCACGTAGAGCGCCTCGGTGAACATCTCGAGCGCGGCCTTCGAGGCTGCGTACGCGCCCACGCCGAACGCGACCATGTGCACGCCCATCGACGACACGTTCACGATGTCGCCGCTGCCGCGCGCCAGCATGGCGGGCAACGCCGCGACGGTGAGCGCGACCGGCGAGTAGTAGTTGGTGCGCATCACGTCGTGCGCGTCCTCGAGCGTCAGCGTGGCCGAGCGGCGCCGCTTCGGCACCCCGGCGTTGTTCACGAGCACGTCGATGCCGCCCAGTTCCTCCTCGGCGCGGGCGACGAACGCCGGCAACGCGTCGAGGTCGGCGAGGTCGACGACCCACATCCGCGAGTCGGGCGCGTGCTCGCGGCACTGCGCCAGCACCTCGGTGAGGCGGTCCTCGCGGCGGGCGCAGATGCCGACCGTCGCACCCGAGCGGGCGAAGGCCAGCGCGGTCGCGGCGCCGATGCCCGACGACGCGCCGGTGACGAGCACGTTGGCGCCCACGTCAGCGCGTCCTCGCGGTGGCGTCGGCGCCGTCGCCGTAGCGGGCCTCGTAGGCACGGCGCAGCCCCTCGCGCCACGTGACCGTGCACGGCCCCGTGATGGCGAGCCGGCGCTCGTTGCTCGCGATCGAACCGCGCAGCGTGCCGGGTGTCTCGACCACGTCGACCTGCGCGTCACGGCCGGTGAGCTCGGCGAAGTACGCGCACCACTCCTGCACGCTCACCGCCTCGTCGCCGGCGAAGTTCACGACGAGTGCGGGCACCGCCGCGGCGTCGAGCAGCGCGACGACCTGCGCGTTGATGTCGTCCTCGTGGATGATGCTGTACGGGCACGGGTCCCAACGCGTGGTGACCGGCTGACCGGCCATGATCGCGTCGAGGTGGTAGGTGGGCAGCCCGCCGTTGTCGCCGTACGACGCGTTCATGCGCGCGATCACCACGGGCAGGTCGAACTGCCGCGCACAGGTACGGGCCACCGCCTCCTGCGCGATCTTCGACACCGAGTACGGCGGCGACATCGACGAGTGCACGTCACCGAGCGGGTCGGTCTCCACGTACACGTGCAGCGGGTCGGGGTGCGGCTCGTACACCGAGTGCGTCGACATGACGAGCGCGGCCTTCGCCTTCCGGCAGTGCGCGAGCAGCAGGCCGGTGGCCTCCGCGTTCTGGCGCAGCGCCTCGTCGTAGTCGAGCCCCGGCTCCTGGTAGGCCGCGAGGTGCAGCACGTAGGTGAAGTCGTCGGGCACGTCGGTGAAGTCGCCCGCGGCGAGATCGCAGCGGCGGGTGGTCACCCCGAGCGCCTCGACCTTGGCCCGCTTCTCGGCGTCGCCGAAACGGGCGATCCCCCACACCTCGTTGTCGGCCGCGAGGGTGCGGGCGAGGGGGAAGGCGATCTGGCCGGCCGGGCCGGTGATGAGGATCTTCTCGCCGGAGAGCACGGCCGGAACCTAACAGGGCCGGGCGCGGCGCTTCACGGTTCCCTGACATTCCGCCCGCACGATCGAGCCGACAGTGGGAACGACCCCGGAGGTGCACGATGGAGACGATGACGCAACGGGAACGGTGGCAGCGGGTGGAGCACATCCGCAGCTCGCGCCGCACGATGCTGCGGTGGCGCTGGGTGATGGTCGGCCTCGGCGGCCTGCTCGCCGCCGCGCTGCTCGCCAACGGCAACCTCGTGATCGGCGGCATCCTCGCCGCGCTGCTGGTGGCCCGGGTGGTGATGCTCACCAAGATGCAGCGACTGTGGAAGGCGCGCGACGCGGCGTTCACGCGGCGCTTCGGTCCGGGCTCGCACGGTGGACCCGGCCGCGGACCGGTCGACGCACCGATCGACGTGGCCTAGCGTCACCGCATGGTCTTCCCCACCCGCCGGGTCGTCACCGGCCACGACGCCGACGGCCGCGCCGTCTTCCGCAGCGACGGCCCGCCGCCCCGCACCATCGACATGCCGTCGGGGTTCGGGGTGAGTGAGGTGCTGTGGCTCGACGGCCCGGTCACCTCGGTCGACGACGGCCGTGACATCACCGACGGGCCGTTCGCGCTGGAGCCGCCCGCCGGCGGCGGCTCGCTGCGCGTCATCCGGATGCCACCGAGCGCGCCGGGCACCCCGGTCGCCGAGCAGTGGCTGCGGGTGGAGGGCGACTCCGACGCCGAGCCGGGCATGCACGCGACCGACACCCTCGACTTCATGGTGGTGCTCGACGGCGAGATCGTGCTGGGCACCGACGACGGCGAGCGGGTGCTCGGCGCCGGCGACACGGTGGTGCAGCGCGGCACCCGCCACCGTTGGCGCGTGCACGGCGACCGGCCCTGCACCTACGCGGTGTGCATGGTGCGGCCCGACCCGTCGTCCGCGGGCGACGTCACCGGGCTCGCGCCCGGCGCGGTGGGTGAGCACGGGCCCCGGCGCGTCGTGGTGACCACCGGCGACGACGGCCGCAGCGCGGTCACGAGCGACGGCCGGGCGCCGTGCGGCTTCGCCACACCCGGGCCCGCCGGCGTGGCGCTGGTCGACCTGTGGCAGACCGGTGGCCCCACCGCGGCCGCCGGCCAGGGCGGCGACCCGCCGCTCCCGTGGGGGCTCGACCCGCAGGGCGGCGGCGTGGCCTTCCGCTCGATCGAGATGGGCGCGGGCAACGACCCGGGCGACGCCGGTTGGCACGCGACCGACACCATCGACGTCGACATCGTGGTGCACGGTCGGCTGGAGCTCGCGCTCCCCGACTGCGAACCGGTGGTCCTCGGCCCCGGCGACTGCGTGGTGCAGCGCGGCACGATGCACCGTTGGCGCCCGGTGGGCGACGACGGCGTGCGCTACGTCGCGGTGATGCTCCCGGTCACGCGGTAGGAGGCGCGGCCGGCGCCGCGCGATCCTTCTGCATGAGACAGAAGACGCCGCCGACGATCAGCACCACGGCGGCGATCGCCACGAGCCAGAGTCCGATGCCGACGGTGGCATCCGCGTTCGACGAGATCTTCTTCAGGTCGTCGGCGTTGTTCCCGACGTCGACGATGTCGGCGATGGCGGTGAGCCCCACGAGGATGCCGGCGGCGAGCACGAGCCCACCCACGACCTTGGCTCGCGGCACCAGGAAGAAGACGAGCAGCGCGACGATCGCGAGCACGATCGTGATCTTGCCGTCGCCGTCGAGGCCGTTCGTCGTCTTCGACGCCGACTGGCCGAGGAAGTGGATCTCCTGCTTGGCCCACGGCAGCACCGAGCCGACGATGGTGAGCACGGCGCCGGCCACGACCACCGCCTTCGTGCGCGTCGGCCACGCGACCTTGCCGCGCGCAGCGGGCGCGGGCGCGTAGCCCGGCGGCGGAGGCGGCGCGGCACCGGTGGGCGGCGGCGGCGGGAGCTCCGAGGCCGCCGGTGCAGGCGGAGCGGGCGTCTCGGCGGGTGGCGCGGCGGGCGGCGCGGGTTCGCTGGCCGGGGTGGGCTCTGACGCGGGCATCTCGTCGGTCACGGTGTCCTCCCTCGCAAGAAGGTGCCTAAGGTAACCCGGCACGGAGAGGGGGTCTGGGATGTCACTCGTCGATGCCGGGCGCATCGCGATCGAGGTGGGTCTCAACGAGAGCACCACCCGAGCACAGAACCCGCACGTGGCGTACGGACCCGAAGAGGTCGCCGCCGATGCGGTGGCGTGCGCGCAGGCCGGCGCCGCGCTCGGGCACTTCCACTCGCGCCTCGACGACGGCACGCAGGCCTGGTCCGACGCCGACCTCTACCGCCGCGGCATGGAGCTCACGGCGAAGCTCTCCGACATCGTGCTGTACCCGAGCTACCTCGGTGACCACTCCCACATCTGGGAGCTGTGCAACGAACCGCCCGACGGCGCGCCGCTCCCGATGGCATCGTTCGACGTCGCGCAGGAGATCACGAGCTCGGTGCTGTGGAACGAGGCCACGGGGCGCTTCGAGGATCCGCCGTTCGAGGTGGTGGGCGAGGTGCGCCGCCCCGACGCGCTCGTCGAGCGCTTCCGGTCGCTCGGCCTGTGCGTCACCGTGGGCGCCTTCGACGTCGGGCAGCTCCGCTGGGCGGTGCTGGCGATCCGGTCGGGCTTCCTCCCGACGCCCTGCCACCTCAAGATCTTCCTGTTCGACCAGCTGGTCACCGGCCCGTTCGCCGACGAGCGCGGCCTCGACGCCTACCTCTCGCAGGTCCCCGACGGCCTCGACGTCGAGCTCACCGTAGTGCCGTACACCATGACCTCGCCGGAACGGACCGAGGCGCTCCTGCGCGCCGCGCTCGCACGCGGTTGCAACATCCGCGTCGGCATCGGCGACAACCCGGGTGCCTACCCGAGCGCGCGCAACGCGGAGCTGGTCGCGCGGGCGGTGGAGCTGGTGCAGGAGGCCGGGTACGAACCGGCCACGCCGACCGAGGTGCGCACGCGCCTGCAACTCCCGGGAGCCGAGCGATGACCCGACTGTTCACCGATGACGAGCTCGCCGCCCTGGCCATGCCGCCGCGCGCCCGGTTGGAAGCCCACCTTGCCGCGGGCGACCACGACGGGTTCGCGGCCACGGTGCGCGAGTTCGACCGCGCACACCGCGGAAGCGTCGAGGGCTACCACGCATGGAGCGCGTCCACGGTGCGCCACATCCTGGAGGAGCACCCCGAGGACGCCGCCGGGCTGTTCGACGCGATCCGCGCCTTCGAGCGCGACTACCCGGGCGAGCGCGTCGACCTCGCGACCTCGCCCGCCACCGCACCCGACGAGGTGCAAGACCTCGACACCTGGGATGCACTCGTCACCGAGTGGCGCGCCCACAACGACCTCGGTCGCGATCTCGTGAGCGCGTTGCTGTCGTTCGTGTACCGCACGCACGGACCCGACGGCCTCGAGGCAGCCATCCGTCGCGGCGGACGCGACACGCTGATGGCGTTCCTCGCCACCGACATCTCGCGCGCACCGGAGAAGCGGCTGCTGAGCACCGCGCGCATGCTGCACGGGCACTTCACCGAGTTCACGATCACCGAGGACGACGAGAAGTTCACCATCCACCAGGACCCGTGCGGCACCTGCACCACGCAGATCACCGACGGCCGCTACGGCGCCCCGCTCGACCTCGCGGTGGTGACCGAGGTGCACCCGGTCACCGGGGGCCGCGGCGACACCCCGATCTACCGCACGCACATCCCCGTGATGCACGTGCTCATGGCGCGCGAGCAGATCGGCGTGCCCTGGCCCCTCCCGATGTGCCCGGCGGCGCTCGGCACCGGGCCGTGCCCGTCGCACATCTTCAAGGACCCCTACGACCCGCGCGGCAACGAGATCGTCGACGGCCCCGGCGGCTGGAAGGTCTGAAAGACTGACTAGTAGTTGTCCCAGCGGCTCTGCAGCTTGGAGCCCTCGAACTGCGGCTGCCGCTTCTCCTTGAACGCGGCGACGCCCTCGTTGATGTCGTCGTTGGCGACGACCCGGTTGGCGAGCGACGCGTACTCCTGTGCGAGCACGTGCTCGCGGTAGGTGCGGTCGAGGCCCTCGAGCACGAGTCGCTTGGAGAACCGCAGCCCCATCGGCGGGCCCGCGAGGATGCGGTCCACGAACTCGCCGACGCGGTCGGCGAACTCGTCGCGCCCGTAGACGTAGGAGACCAGCCCGATGCGCTCCGCCTCGGCCGCGCCGATCGGCGTGCCCGCGTAGATGAGCTCCAGCGCCTTCGCGGTGCCGACGATGCGCGGGAGCAGGTAGCCCACCGCGTCGTTGGCGGTGAGCGCGATGCGGCTGAACGACGTGGCGAAGCGCGCATCCTCCGACGCGAGGCGGATGTCGGTGCACAGCGCGACACCGAGGCCGCCACCCGCGGCGACGCCGTTGATCGCGTCGATGAACGGCTTGCTGAGCTCGAGCATCGGGAGGAACAGGTTGCGCCCCGCCGTGACCGGCGGGATCTGGCCACCGTCGGCCGAGAGATCGGCCTCGGCGAGATCTGCCCCCGCGCAGAACGCGTCGGCCACGCCGGTGATCAGCACCACGCGCACGTCGTCGTCGTGCTCGGCCTGCGCGCACACCTGGCCCACGAAGTTCATGTGGTCCGGCGTCATCGCGTTGCGCCGCTCGGGGCGGTTCATCGTGATGGTGAGCAGGTGATCGCGCAGGGTCACCTCGACGCCGTCCATCGACTCGAATGCCACGCCGACGACCCCCTTCACCGGGCGCACTGGCCCCGGTGTCGAGCGGATGATTGCATAGGGAGATGCGGAACCGCACGAACGAGATCGAGCTCGAACGCGACGTCAAGGTGCCGATGCGCGACGGCACCGTGCTGCTCGCCGACGTGTTCCACCCCGTCGACGACGGCGGCATCATCGAGGACGCACCCACCATCCTCGAACGGACGCCCTACGGCCGCACCAACATCGGACACTTCGGAGGCGGCCCCGAGTTCGCGAAGCGCGGCTACCGCTACATCGTCCAGGCGTGCCGCGGCACCGACGGCTCCGAGGGGCAGCACAGCTTCTTCGGCGAGGCCGAGGACGGGCGCGACACCGCCGACTGGATCGCGGAGCAGCCGTGGTTCGACGGCCGCCTCGGTTCCTACGGCGCCAGCTACATGGGCTTCACCCAATGGGCGCTCGCGTCCACGAAGCCGCCGCACCTGCAGGCGATGGCGGTCGCGCTCTCCACGTCGATGCGACAGTGGTCGTGGTTCTGCGGCGACTCCGTCGCGCTGGAGCTCATCGTGTCGTGGGACCTCGGCGCGATGGACTTCGGCAAGCCCGACGCGACGCCGGTCGTGAGCGACGTCACCCCCGAGGCGATCGCAGAGCGCATGGAGCAGCTACGGGTCGCGTACGCGCACCTGCCCGTCGGCGACATCATCCGCTTCATGAAGGGCGAGGACTACCCGTTCTTCCTCGAACAGCTCGCGCACGCCGGCCTCGACGACCCGAAGTGGTCGGTCGTCGACTTCCGCACGCTGCTCCCCGACTGGTCGATCCCCACCCTGCTCGTCGACGGCTGGCACGACTACCCGTTGCCCGGCGTGATCCGCGACTACGCGGTGCTGCGCGACGCGCCCGCGCCGGTGCATCTCCGCATCGGCGCCGGCGGCCACCTCGGCGGTGGCGGCGAGGGCGGCATGACCGACGCGCCGCTCGACTGGTTCGACACCTACCTCCTCGGGCGCCCGGGCCTGCTCGACGACGCGCGGCCGGTGGCCGTGCACATCCAGGGCGACACACCCGAGTGGCGACGCTACGAGAACTGGCCGCCGCCCGCGACGCCCACCAACTGGTACCTGCAGCCCGACGGCGCGCTCGCAACGAGCGAGCCGCCCGAGTCGGCGCCCGACTCACACCGCTACGACCCCGCCGATCCCACGCCTGCGGTCGGCGGCATCGGGATGATCAGCGGCGGCATGGCCGAGAACTCCGCGCTGGAGGCGCGCGACGACGTGCTCGTGTACACGAGCGACGCGCTCGCCGAACCGCTGGTGCTGCTCGGCCCGGTGCACGCCGAGATCCACCTCGGTTCGACAACGACCACACCGACGTGTTCGTGCGCCTGTGCGACGTGCACCCCGACGGCACGTCGTACAACGTGTGCGACGCGTTGCAGCGATACATCCCCGCCACCATCGAGCGCATCGGGCGCGGGCCCGACGGCGTGTTCGTCGCCGCGATCGACCTGTGGCCGGCGGGGCACCGCTTCGGCGCGGGCCACCGCGTGCGCGTGCAGGTGTCGGGCGGCGCGCACCCCACCTATGCCCGCAACCTCGGCACCGACGAACCGCTCGCCACCGCGGTGCGCACGGTGCCCGCGGTGCACACGATCCACCACTCCCCTGCGCACCCGTCGCACGTGGTGCTGCCCCACGCCGCCTCCACGTACGAGCACGACGGGTAGGTTCACGCCATGCCCGTCACCGGCATCGACCACCTCGCGTTCCCCACCGACGACGGTGAGCGCCTCGCCGCGTTCTACGCGGCAGTCGGCTTCACCGTCGAGGGCCTCGACGAGTGGCGCGCCGGCACCATGCCGTTGTTCTCGATCGCCGCGGGCAACCAGAAGATCAACGTGCACCCGGAGACGATGACGCCGCTGCGCGGCAACCCCTGGTACCTGCGCGGTGACACCGCGGTGGCGGGCTCCGCCGACCTCTGTGTGGTGTGGGAGGGCGGCATCGACGCCGCGATCGCCATGCTCTCCGGCCACGGCATCGAACCGATCGAGGGCCCGGTGCCGCGCATCGGCGGGCGCGCGGGCGGTACCACCGTCGGGATCAGCGTGTACGTGCGCGACCCCGACCACAACCTGCTCGAGTTCATCTCCTACGAGCGCGACGACGTCGCGCGCTACCAGCGCGACCAGATCGCCCGCTGAGCCCCGACCGATGATCCGGGTCGCCCAGGTCACCGACACGCACGTGCCCGCGCGGCCCGACGCGCCCACGGTCATCGAGGTGCTCGCCGCCATCGAGGCGGGCGACCCCGTCGTGCACCTCGAACTGGTGCTGGCCGACATCGCCGCCCTCGAACCCGCACCCGACCTCGTGGTCGGCACCGGCGACCTCGCCGACGCGGGCGACCCCGCCGCCTACGAACGCTGGGCGGAGTTCTTCCTCGATCTCGGCGTTCCCGTGCAGGCGATGCCGGGCAATCACGACCTCGCCGAGGCCCACGACGCCACCTTCGCCCGCGCGGGCGTGGGCACGCCGCTCACCACGCGGCTCGGCGACTGGCTGCTCGTGTTCGTGCGTACCGGGAACACCGAGTGGGGCGAGATCAGCCCCGTGCACGTCGCCGAGGTGCGCAGCGCGTTGGCCGCGAGCGACGCACCGCACGTGTTCGTGTGGATCCACCACCCGCCGGTGGGCCAGCACCTGCCCGCGCACGAGACGCTCGTGCGCGATGACCTGCGCGCCGCGCTCGACGGCGATCCGCGGGTGCGCGGCATCGCGGCGGGGCACGTGCACGTGGCAGCGGAACACGACCTCGACGGCATCCCGGTGTGGCTCACGCCGTCGACCTACACCGGCCGGCCCGGCCCCGGGTACCGCGTGCTCGACCTGCACGACGACGGCCGCGTCACCACCGAGGTCCGCTTCGTCGACACGCAGTTCTCGTTCGACGACGCGCAGCGCGACAAGCTCGTCGGGATGGCGATGGAGCGCTTCGCTCACGAACCCGAGGCACGCCGGGGTGCGGAGGCCGAGGCGCGCGCCGAGGTGGAGGGCTGGCTCGCCGCGACCCGCGAAGGGCGCGTCGCGCGCGACTCTCGCTAGGCCAGCACGCGTGCCGCGCGCGCGGCGAACTCCTCGATCTTGGCGGGCGCCTCGCGGCTGGTCGTCCACGGCGCGACCACGAGGCGGTCGGCGCCCGCGGCGGCGAGCGCCTCGATCGTGCGCTCGTCGGGGTCGAACAGCAGCACCGTGAGGTCGAACGGACCTTCGTCGCCGCGCTCGGCGCGCAGCTCGCGGATGCGCGTGATCTTCGCCACCGCGTCGTCACCGCCCCCCGAGATCCAGCCGTCACCGCAGCGCACTGCGCGCTCGAGCGCCTTCTCCGACTCGCCGCCGAAGAGGATCGGCGGGTGGGGCGCGCTGATCGGCTTGGGCTCTAAGTAGAGCGGCCCGAAGTCGAAGTGGTCGCCGTGGTACTCCGCCTCCTTCTCGGTCCACAGCAGCCGCAACGCCTCGACCGACTCCTCGGTGCGGCGGAACCGTGACGCAGGGTCGATGCCCACCGCGCGGAACTCCTCGCGCAGCCAGCCCACGCCGATGCCGAGGATCACCCGGCCGCCGGAGAGCACGTCGACCGCGGTGATCTCGCGCGCGGCCACGATCGGGTGGCGCAACGGCAGGATGTAGATCCCCGTGCCGAGCTTGATGCGCGTGGTGTGCTCGGCGATGCGGGCGAGGAGCACGAAGGGGTGGTACAGCGGGATGTCCTGCGGCCACGGGAACGCGCCGTCGGGCGTGCCGGGGTACCGGTCGTCGACGTGCACCGGGATGACCAGGTGGTCGGGTACGAACACCGACTCGTAGTCGAGGTCCTCGGCGAGGATCGCGAGTTCGTGCGCGCGCTTCGGGTTCGCCATCGACAGGTTCAACCCCAGGTGCACGTGTGCTCCTCGTGTGCGTAGTGTCGCCGCATGACGTACTCGGGCCAGTCGGCCGACGACACGATCGCACTGCACCAGCTCGCGTCGCAATACGCGCACATCGTCGACGACGCCGACTGGGAACGCCTGCGCGAGATCTTCACCGACGACATCGAGTTCGACACGTCGCAGTTCGGCAACCCGCCGCTCGTCGGCATCGAGCCGGTGATCGCGTCGTACGTGGACGCGCGCCACCCCGTCGCGCACCATCCCACCAACCCGGTGGTGACCACCGATGCCGACGGTACGGTGCGCATGCGCACCAAGGTGCTGTCACTCCTCGGTGGTGGGTTGTGCGGCAGCGGCACCTACGACGACGTGTGCGTGAAGACACCCGACGGCTGGCGCATCTCGCGGCGCACCATCGGCCTGCGCCGCGAGTCACAGCTCGCGAAGCCGCCGCCCCGCCCGGCGCGCTGAAGTACTGATTGGATAGAATATACGGATGACGCAGATGGACGGCGGGCACGCGCTCGCGAAGCAGCTGGCCGACGAGGGCGTGACCGACATGTTCGGCCTGCCCGGCGACCAGATCATGCACGCGCTCGACGGCATCTTCGACGAGCCGCGGCTCAACTGGATCACCACCCGCCACGAGCAGGGCACCACCTACATGGCCGACGGCTACGCGCGCGTCACCGGCAAGCCGGGCGTGGCGTTCGTGGTGCCGGGCGTGGGCGTCTACAACGCGGGCGCCGGCCTCGCCACCGCGTACGCGGCGTCGTCGCCCGTGGTGTTCATCGCCGGGCAGATCCTGCGTCACGGCATCGGCAAGGGCCTCGGTCTGCTCCACGAGGTCGACGACCAGCTCGACCTCGTACGCCCGGTCACCGACTGGCAGCAGCGCACGCTCGAGGCCGACGGCGTGCCCGCCGCCGTGCACGAGGCGTTCGCCCGCGTGCGGCGCGGCCGGCGCCGTCCGGTGGAGATCGAGTTCCCACCCGAGGCGTTCTCCGACTCCGCCGACATGACGTTCTTCCCGCGCGCCGAAGAGGTCGTGGAGGCCGCCGACCCCGAGCAGATCGCGCGCGCCGCGGAGATCCTCGCCGGCGCCGAGCGGCCGCTGATCTGGGCCGGTGGCGGTGTCGTGCTCAACGACGCATCGGCCCAGCTCACCGCCGTGGCCGAGTTCCTCCAGGCCGGCGTGGTCACCACCCGGTCGGGCAAGGGTGCGATCGACGACCGCAACCCGTTGTCGATCGGCACCATGTGGGTGAACAGCCGCCTCCGTCCGGTCCTCGACGACGCCGACGTGATCCTCGCCGTGGGCACGCACTTCATGGCGTCGGGCGTGTCGCCCGACACGCAGGTCGTGCACGTCGACGTCGATCCCGCGGAGATCGGCCTGCGTCACGCGAACTCGTACGCGGTCGTCGGTGACGCCGCCCCCACCCTCGCCGCTCTGCTCGACGAGCTCCGCAAGCTCGGCGACCCGCGCGCCGATCGCACCGACGAGACCCGCGCGCAACGCGCCGCGGTCGCGGAGGGCCTGCGCGCGGTCGGACCGCAGGCCGCCTACGTGGAGCTGCTGCGCCGCACCATCCCCGACAACGGTGTGCTCGTGCCCTGCACCACCACCATCGGGTACATGTGCCACATGCACTTCCCCGTGTACGAGCCGCGCACGTACATCTCCACCAGCTACATGGGCACGCTCGGTTCCGCGTTCCCCACCGCGCTCGGCGCCAAGGTCGGCGTGCCCGACCGCCCGGTGGTCTGCGTGAGCGGCGACGGCGGCTTCCTCTTCGCCGCCACCGAGCTCGCGACCGCGGTGCAGTACGGCATCAACACCACCACGGTGATCTTCAACGACAACGCGTACGGCAACTCCAACCGCGACCAGCGCGAGCGCTTCGGCGGCCGCGAGATCGGCACGCAGCTGCGCAACCCCGACTTCGCGAAGTTCGCGGAGTCGTTCGGCGCCGATGGCCTGAAGCTCGCCCGGATCGAGGACCTCGAGCAGGTGCTGCCGGAGGCGATCGCCAACGACCGGCCCACCGTGATCGAGGTGCCGATGGACCGGCTGCCGTCGCCGTTCTAGCGATGACAGCGGCGGAGCACGCGTACCGGCAGTTCCTCCCGGTGAACGCGCGGCTGCTGCAGGTGTGCCACGACTGGCAACTGCGGCGCGGCGGCATCCCCAACGACCACACCGACGCCACGTACGACCACAAGGTGATCCGCCGGCTGCACGACGTCCACTCGTCGGCGCGGCGCATCCTCGAACCGCTGGCGGCCGCACTCCCCCACTTCGGCGGGTACGAGGCGCGCTTCGCCGCCGCGCTCGAACAGCTCGACACCGGCGACCGCAGATGGTTCGCGTCACCCGCGTGCGACTCGTACCACACGGTGTGGATGCAGTTCCACGAGGACCTGCTCCTCGCGTCGGGGCACACTCGCGACGAGGAACCGCGGTAGCCGCGGGCGCTAGCTCCGCCCGAACGCCGCGAGCTGTGCGGGGATGTCGGCCGGCTGCCAGCCGTCGACCAGCGCGCGGCCCTCGAGGTTGCGCACCGGGCGGTCGAGCTCCATCAGCAGGTGGAGGCTGTCGGTGACGCGACCCGTGCAAGAGGCGTCGCACGTGGCGAGGGCGAGCACGGCCTCCACCATCGAGTCGAGCGGCTCCGCCAGCACGCCCGTCCAGTCGGTGAGCATGTCGGCGCCCTCGGTGTGCACGCCCGACGTCGGCCGCAGCGCGTTGAGACGCACGCCCCGCCCGTACACGTCGACGGCGGCGCCCACCGTCATCCGTTCGAGCATCGCCTTGCTGCCGCCGTAGGTGACCGAGCCCCCGATGCCGCCGGCGACGTCGGCGGCCGAGAACGGTGGCCCGGGCGGCGGTTCGACGGCCGCGGTCGAGATGTTCACCACCCAGCCCTCGCCGCGCTCGAGCATCGACGGCAACACCGCCATCGCCAGCGCCCACGGCGACCACACGTTCACCTCGAACGCCACGCGCACACGCCGCTCGCTCACGTGGAGCGACGGCTGGTGGACCGCGGCCGCCGCGTTGTTCACGAGTACGTCGACCGGCGCGCCGAAGGCGTCGACCGCCTGCTGCACGATCGCGGCGCGGTCGGTGTCGGGCGACGCGAGGTCGGCCTGGATCGCGACCGCCTCGCCACCCGCGTCACGGATCTCCGCCAGCGTGCGCGCCAGGGAGCCCGGCAGGTGGAAGTCGCCTTCCTCCACGGTGCGCGCCACGAGCGCGACGCGCGCACCCTCGGCCGCGAACCGCTTCGCGATGCCCGCACCGATGCCCCGGCTCGCACCGGTGACGATCGCGACGCGGCGTTCGAGCTCTCGTGTCATGCGCGCATCTTCACGCCACTACGGCTCGCGCGGCAACCCGAGCGCGCGCTCGCCGACGATGTTGCGCTGCACCTCTTCGCTGCCGCCGTAGATCGTCTCTGCGCGCGAGTAGAGGAACAGCGTCTGCAGCGGGTCGAACGGGTGCGAGCCGCCGCGGGTGAGCATCGCCGCGGGGCCCATGGCCTCCATCGCCGCCTCGCCCATCTCCTGGTGGAGCCGGCTCCAGAACATCTTGTAGACGTTGGTGACGGGCGCGGTGGTGCCGAGCTCGAGCGAGCTGAGCATCCGCAGCATGCTCAGCTGCATGATGCGGTTCTTCTCCCACACCTGCACGATCTTCTGCCGCACCGCAGGCTCGTCCCAGCGCCCGGTGCGCTTCGCGACCTCGACGATTGCGGCGACCTCCTGCTCGTAGGAGAGCTGGTAGCCCATCGTGCCGAAACCACGTTCCGATGTGACGGTGCTCATCGCCACCGCCCAGCCGCCGTTCACCTCGCCGACGATGTTCTCGCGTGCAGTGCGCGCGCCCTCGTAGAACACCTCGCAGAAGTCCTCGCGCCCCGAGGTCATGTCGCGGATGGGCCGCACGTCGATGCCGGGCTGGTCGAGCGGGACGAGCAGGTAGGAGATCCCGCGGTGGCGCGAGTCGGGGTCGCCGGTGCGGCACAGCACGAAGTTCCAGTGCGCGATCTGCGCCAGCGACGTCCAGATTTTGTGACCGTCGATCACCCACTCGTCGCCCTCGAGCACCGCGCGGGTGCGCAGGTTGGCGAGGTCCGAGCCGGCGTCGGTCTCGGAGTAGCCCTGGGCCCAGCGCACGGTGCCGTCGAGGATGCCGGGCAGCACGGTGCGGCGCTGCTCGTCGGTGCCGTGGGCGACGACCGTGGGCCCGAGCAGCCAGTCGCCGACCACGCCCACGCGCCCCGGGCCGCGTACGGCGAGGTACTCCTCCCAGAACACCATCTGGTCGCGCATCGAGAGATCGCGCCCGCCCGCCTCCGCGGGCCACGCCATGCCGATCCACCGACCGCGCCCGAGTTCCTGCTCCCACGCGATGCGGGCGTCGAGCGCCTCGTGCTCGCGCCCGGGACCGCCCGTGCCGACCACCTCGGCGAAGTCGCCCTGGAGGCGCGTGCGCAACCAGTCGCGGATCTCCGCTCTGAACTCGGCCGACGACCCCTCGTGCACGTTCCCTCCGTACTCCCGCGAAGGTTAACGTTGCCGCCTTGGTCATCGAGGCGCCCGCCGACGACGGCAACATCAACGGTGGCAACGACGACGGCTTCGCGCCGACGCAGGCGGCCCGCCGCCTCAGCAGCGCCGACGTGGTCGCGATGTACATCCGCACCGCCATCTTCAACGGCCAGCTGCGCCAGGGTGACCGCCTCCGCCAGGACGACATCGCGCAGCAACTCGGCCTGAGCCGCATCCCCGTGCGGGAGGCGGTGATCGCACTCGACCGTGAAGGTTGGGTGAGCGTCACGCCGCACCGCGGCGCGTTCGTGCAGGGGCTCGAGGAGGACGCGCTGCGCGACCACTACGAGCTGCAGGGCCTCGTGTACGGGCTGGCCGCCCGGCGCGCCACCGAGCGGGCCACCGCCGACGAGCTCGACGGGCTGCGTGAGGCGCAGCGCCACCTGGGCGACGCCACCGACGCGGAGAC
>JAXLRL010000011.1:0-106025 GCA_046331125.1 Acidimicrobiia bacterium | reverse complement strand
GTGGGTACACGTTCTCTTGCGTGACTCCGGCTCCCTCCCTGGTGAGCGGTCCGGTCGTGCGCCACGGGGTTCGTTCGCCCTCGTGAGTCGCAGCCAGACAACAAACGGAGTTCTTCTTCCCATGTCCCACCAATTCGCCGATCTCGGCGTGCCCGCCGACGTCGTCGGCACCCTCCACGCGCGCGGCATCGAGTCCGCGTTCCCCATCCAGGCCATGACCATCCCCGACGCGCTCGAGGGCCGCGACCTCTGCGGCCGCGCGCCCACGGGTTCGGGCAAGACGATCGCGTTCGGCGTGCCGCTCGCGGTCCTCGTGCCGAAGGCCAAGCCGCGCCACCCGCGCGGTCTCGTCCTCGTGCCCACGCGCGAGCTCGCGGCGCAGGTGTGCGGCGAGCTCGAGTGGCTCGGCCGGTCGCGCAAGCTGCGCGTCGCCGCGGTGTACGGCGGGGCCGGCTTCGGCAAGCAGTTGCAGGCGCTGCGGCGCGGCGTCGACGTGCTCGTCGCGTGCCCGGGCCGTCTGAAGGACCTGCTCGACCGCAAGGAGCTGAAGCTCGACGCGGTGGAGTTCGTCGTCGTCGACGAGGCCGACCGCATGGCCGACATGGGATTCCTGCCCGAGGTGCGGGCGCTGCTCGACCTCACGTCGCCCGAACGCCAGACGTTGCTGTTCTCGGCCACGCTCGACGGCGCGGTCGACGCGCTGGTGCGCGAGTACCAGCACGACCCGGTGGTGCACCGGCTGCCCGAGGCCGACGTGTCGGCGCTCACGCACCTCTTCTGGAAGGTCGACAAGCACGACCGCGTGGAGGTCACCGCCGACATCGCGCGCGCGGCCGGCCCGACGATCGTGTTCTGCCGCACCAAGCACGGTGCCGAGGCGCTCGCCAAGAAGCTGGAGCAGCGCAAGGTGCGCGCCACCGCGATCCACGGCAACCGCACGCAGGGTCAGCGCGAGCGCGCGCTCGAGTCGTTCGCCCGCGGCAAGGTCGACGTGCTCGTCGCCACCGACGTCGCCGCGCGTGGCATCCACGTCGACGGTGTCGCGTGCGTCGTCCACCACGACCCGCCGGCCGACTTCAAGGACTACACGCACCGCTCGGGCCGTACCGCACGGGCGGGGGCCGAGGGCATCGTGGTGTCGCTCGTGCAGCCCGACCAGAAGCGTGCGGTCGCGCGCTTCCAGCAGGAGCTCGGCGTGTCGAAGCACCTGTCACCGGTGCAGCTCGGGGTGCTCACCGGCGACGAGCCCGTCGCGGTGCACCACGACAAGAAGCACGACAAGCACGACCGCCACGACCGCCACGACAAGAGCGGTCGGCCCGCGATGGTCGAGGTGCCCGGCAAGAAGGGCAAGAAGCAGCACGTCTCCACGCACATGGCGAAGAAGCTCGCCGAGGCCGAGCGGGCCGAGCGCGCTGACCGCGGTGACCGGCGCGAGCGTCCGACCACCTGGAGCGAGGCGGAGTCGCAGGCGCCGGGATCGGGCCCGCGTCCGAAGTTCGCCGAGGAGACCAGCCCCGCCCGCGGCGGCCTGCCGCGTGGTGTCGTGAAGTGGTTCGACACGCGCAAGGGCTTCGGCTTCATCGAGCGCACCCCCGAGCCGGGTGACCGCGACGTCTTCGTGCACTTCTCCGACATCGAGGGCGGCGGCTTCCGCAACCTCGAGGAGGGTCAGCACGTGGAGTTCGAGGTGATCACCAACGACCGTGGGCTCGTGGCGCGCAAGGTGCGCGTCGTCGACCTGCTGACCCCGTCGTTCATGCGTCGATCGCGTGCACATATCCGCACCGATTGACGCATGAACGGGTCAGGTCGTGAGTTCGGCGGTGAGGAGCTCGTAGGAGCGGCGGCAGGTCGCGGCGTCGGGGGCCATGGTGAGGATCATCACCGTCGGCCTGCGCGCCGCGACGACGTGCGCACCTGGTCGGCGACCGGCGCGGCGTCGCCGATGATGTCGCGCAGTTCGCGCGTCGCATGGCCTCCTCGGCAGGCGTGTACTCGTAGGCCAACGCCTCCTCGAAGGTGGGTGACGGCCCCCGCCGGCCCTGGCCGATGCGCAACCGCGAGGGTCCAGGCGGGGCCGCGAGACGCTCCGCCTCGTCGGCGGTCTCCGCGCACAGTGCCGACACGCCGAGGATCGCGTAGGGCTCGGTGCCGAAGTCGCCGGGTTGGAAGCCGTGTCGCGGTAGGCGCCTCAGCATCTGCACCAGGGCCGGGTTGATGGCGCAGGCACGAAGGCGAGGCCGAGCTGCGCAGCGACGTTGCGCTGTAGTCGCTCGAGCCGAGCAGGAACAGCGGCAGGGTGTCGATGCCGGCGGGCTCGCGCACGCTGGAACAGGTGGTTGTCCGGGGAAGTCGTCCTCGAAGAGCGCGAGCAGCTCACCGAGGAGCTGCGGGAACTGGTCGGTGGTGATGGCCTCCCGTGGGCGCCGCAGCTGAGGGCAGTGGTGAGGTCGGTGCCCGGCGCGCGGCCGAGGCCGAGGTCGATGCGGTCGGGGAACAGTGCGCCGAGTGTGCGGAACGTCTCCGCGACCTTCAGCGGGCTGTGGTTCGGCAGCATGATCCCGCCCGAGCCGACGCGGATGGTGGAGGTCGCGCCGGCGACGTGCGTGATGAGCACCTCGGGTGCGGAGCTCGCGATGCCCGCGGTGTTGTGGTGCTCGGCGAGCCAGTAGCGCCGGTACCCGAGGGCCTCGACCGTGCGGGCGAGCTCGACCCGTCTCGTCGGCGAGCGCCTGCGCCGGGTGTTCGCCGGCGCGCACCGGACACGTCGAGGACGGACAACGCAGGCGCGGGCAGGGTCGGGGCCATGGGCCCACGGTACGCTCGGGCGATGGGCCGGCTGCGCACGATCATCGAGGTCGCGGCGGTGGCCGTGTTGTTCGGGATCAGGGCCTCGTCGTGATCGCCACCGGTGAGACGGTGTTCGGCCTGCTCATGCTCGCCGCGATCACCAACGCAGTCCTGGTGGTGGTCGTGGTGCGGCCAGGCCGCGGCCGGCGACCCCGACCTCCGCTGACCGGCATCGCTGCCGCCGCATGCACATCGTCGCGGGTCACGGGAGGATGCCGACAGGCGCGATCCCGCAGGTGATCACCCGGCGTGCCGTCGCCCTGATGGTCGGCGCGTTCCTGGTGGTGGACATCGGCGGTGTCGGTGTTCGTCGTCGGACACTCGCGGACGGTGCGGGAGTGCCCCGCACGCCTGGCGTCCGGGCGCAGCTGCTTCTCGTTCCGGGGCCACGGCGTGGTCGTCGAGAACGGCTCGCTGCTCTGGTTCCTGGCCTTCTTCGCCGCGCTCTACGTGCTCCTGTTCGTGGTGGTGCAGGCGCACGCAGCGCGATCGCCGGGCAAGACCCTCCTCGGTGTGCAGGTGATCGACCACCAGGCGCGAAGCCGGGCCTCCGGCGCTCGGCGATCCGGGCGCTGGCCTGGGTCGTCGGCACGATCTCGCTCCTCGTGCCGATCGCGCTGTGGAGTGCCTGGTTCACCCCCGGCCACCGGCGCGTCGGCGACCTCCTCGCCGGCACGTACGTGGTCCGTCGCGGCGCCGGGCCACCCGGGACGGGCCGAAAAGCCGCTGGGGGTGGTTAAGCTGCCCCGGAAAGTGGTCGAAATCAGGGACGGGTACCGCGATCGCGGTGCCGAGCAGAACGACGAGGATCGGGGAGCGCCGACGTGGAGCGCCTGGTAGGCAGCGTGGAGGACGACGAGTCGCCCGACACGCCGCACGTGTGGCGCTGAACGCCGGTGGACCCGCTGGCCGCTCCCAGCCCACGATCATCGTCGTCGCCGCCCTCACCGTGGCCTTCGACGTCACCTCCTGGTCCGACTTCACGATCGGGCACCTGGGCCGCGTGCCGGTCTCGCCCACCCTGCCGCTCGAGCTCCTGCTCGTGGCCGTGATCGGCTTCCGCCGCCTCGGTCTCGACCGGTCGAACATCTGGGCGTGGCGGGAGTTCCTCGAGGATCTCGCTCGCCGTGATCCTGTTCGGCATCTACCAGTACGGCGAGCACGTCGGCGGGTTCGCCGAAGGGCGCGCTGGGGCTGGTGGTCGCGGCGTTCGACGAGGAGATGGTCTACCGCCTCGCGATCCTCGTGCTGGTCGAGACGATCGCCGCCGGCTCTCGGGCTACAACTGGCGCCACACCGAGGACTGGGGCGTCGGGCCCGGCGTCATCGCGGTGTTGCGCGTCGGGCTTCGTGTTCGCGCTGCTGCCGGGGCACGTCGCCCAGATGACCGACACCCTGCACCCGTTCGTGTGCCTCGGCATCGTGCTCGATGCCGGTGCTCCGCACCGGTGCGCTGCTGCCGGCCGCCGTGGTGCGCACTGCTCAACCTGGCGACCATCGCCGCCTGGCAGAACCAGATCTCGATGCCTGCGCCTGCGCGCTCGCCGCGTCGGCGCTCATCGCGCTGGTGCTCGGCACCGTCGCAGGGCGCCGCCTCGGCATCTACCGCAAGATGCCGGTGCGGCCCACGGTCGCGCGCCCGCCTGGTGCGCAACCGGAAGACGGCGCGCCCGGCGGCGACGAGCACGACGAGGGTGACGAGCACGACGAGGCCGTGGTGTCATCCGCCGCGAGCTCCACGAACAAGGCCGCGATCGCACCGGCGCAGGCCGTACGCCGACCGCCGCAGCGCGCGACCGGCCGTCGGTCGCCATGCGCATCTGCAACCAGTTCACGATCGCCGTGATCGCGAAGGGCAACGCCGAACGAGCGCGATGACCGCGGTGATGCCCGGCAACATGGCCATCGCCACCCCGCGACCGAGATGAACACCATCGCCACCATCAGCAGCCCGTGCGTCGCGCCGAGTGAGCGGAGATCGCCGATGAACAGCACGTCGCCGCACGAGGCGTGCGCACGGAGCAGGGTCGCGGTGATCGCCGAGCCGGTGGCGAACACCACGCCGAGGATCGCGGCCCAGCGGCCGAAGAAGCCGCCTGGCGCAACCTCACCGACCGCGACGAACGCCACCTCCTTCTGCGCAGTGAGCGCACGATCGGCGACGAGCATCTGCGCGCCGAGCGTGACCGTGATGTACACCGCGGCGACGATCAGCACCGACAGGTAGAGCGCGCGGCAACGTGCGCTTGGTCGTGCATGTCATCGCGGTCGCGGCAGATGAAAGCTCGAACCCCTCGTAGGCGAAGAACACCGTCGCGGTCCCGAGGAACAGGCCGGTCACGCCGCGGTCGGCGAGTGGCGCGAGCCGCGCGGTGTCGAACTGTGCGAGGCCCACCACCGCGATGCCCGCGAGCACCAGCAGCTTCACCAGCACCACGAGGTCCTCGGTGAGGCTCGACGTGCGCACGCCGCGGAGGTTCACCCCGAGGAACACCACGACGATCGCCACGGCACGATCGCGCGACCCCTCCGGCCTCGGCGCGTTCGCGGCATAGCGCCCGAAGGTGAAGGAGTACACGGCCATCGCGACCATGTAGCCGAAGACGAGCAGCCACGGCAGCACGCCCGCAGGCTCGCGTGCCCCTCCTCGCGGAGGTGGTCGAACAGGCCGCCGGAACGCCCGGCTCGAGCGGTGACGCTTCGGCCCACGAGCAGGTCACCATGGCCAGCGCGCCGCCAGGCACGAAGCGCGAACGCCAGGTTCCCGGCCAGGGTGATCGCGACACCGAGCACGCTGAAGATGCCGCCACCGATCATCCCGCCGACGGCCATCGCGGTCGCGTCCTTCGTGCGCAGCAGGGCCGGTCGGGCCGGCGTCCGGGGGTGGTACGGACCGCGCGTCATCGTCTCGATGATCCCACCCGGGGCTACCGTGAGCCCGTGCCGTCCGTCCCTTCTTCGGGCCTGCAGGTGGTCGACGTCGACCACGTCGTGCTGAACGTCGCCGACGCCGAGCGGTCGCTCGCGTTCTACGTGGAGGAGCTGGGCCTCGTGCCGCTCCGGGTCGACGAGTGGCGCCGGGGCGAGGTGCCGTTCCCGTCCGTGCGAGTGACCCCCACCTTCATCGTCGACCTGTTGGAGACGGCGCGCACCGGGGTGAACCTGGAGCACCTCTGCCTCGTGGTGGCCCCGGTCGACCTGGCGGCGGTCGCCGCGAGCGGGCGCTTCACCGTGGTCGACGGGCCCGCCGAGCGCTTCGGTGCGCAGGGCCGGGGCACGTCGCTCTACGTGCTCGACCCCGACGGCAACACGGTCGAGCTGCGCCACTACTGAGCGCACGCGGCGGCGCGCTGCGATACGTTGCCCCGATGGCCCTCAATCCCGGTGACGTCGTCGAAGACTTCGAGCTGCCCGACCAGACCGGCACGCCGCGCCGTCTCAGCACCATGCTGCAGGACGGGCCGGTCGTGCTGTTCTTCTACCCGGCCGCGATGACCACCGGCTGCACCCGCGAGAGCTGCCACTTCCGCGACCTCGCCGGCGAGTTCGCCGCCGCAGGCGGTCAGCGGGTCGGCATCAGCCGCGACGGCGTCGACAAGCAGGCGCAGTTCTCCGACAAGCACGGGTTCGACTACCCGCTGCTCTCCGACACCGAGGGCACGGTGGCGCGCATCTTCGACGTCGCCCGCAAGAAGGGCCCGCCGCAGCGCGTCACGTTCGTGATCGACCGCGACCGCAAGGTCGTCGAGGTGGTCAAGAGCGAGATCCGCATGAACGTGCACGCCGACAAGGCGCTGGCCGCGCTCGCCACCATCAAGTCCTGACCCGGGCGCGGTCAGCCCTCCTTCACCACGGCGTACCAGACGCGCTCGGCCACCACGTGGGTGAGATCCGCGATGCGCGACACGCGGTGGTACAGCTCGCGGTGCACCATCACCGCGCGCAGGTCGTCGAGCTCCATGAGCTCCGACATCGCGGCGCGGTAGGTCTTCTCCACCTTCCGCTGGCTCTTGATCGCGAGGTCGGCGTCGGCGGTGGGATCGCCGTCGCGTGAGGTGAGGCTGGCGCACGCGTCGGCGAGGTGTCCCACCGCGTCGGCGAGGAACTGCACCATCTCGAGCGTGGGGGCGTCCGGCGCGACGCGCACGATCTCGGCCTCGCGCACGAGGTCCTTCGCGGCATTGAGGACCTCGTCGAGGTCGGCCGACAACGAGTAGAGGTCCTCGGCGTCCATCGGCGGCGAGAACGCGTCGCGCAGCTTGCGCCACAGCTCGCGCTTCTTGTCGTCGGCCCGGTGCTCGCACGCGCGCACGTCGTCGGCGCCGGTGGGGTCGCCCCCGGCCCAGCGCACGAGCGCGTGCATGCCTTCCACGGTGATCGCGACCTGTTCCTGCAGCAGGCCGAAGAGGTCGGGGTTCTCGGGGAGGAACCAGCGCTTCGTGCTCACGTGAGCCACCTCCAGGGCAGCAGGGCGAGGGCGGCGATCAACGCCGCCGCGGGGATGGTGACCAACCAGGCGACGAGCATCGTGCGCACGAGCGGCCAGTGCACGTGCCGCCAGCGGCGTCGCCCGCCGCCCACGCCGACGACCGACGACGCCACGACCTGCGACGTGCTCACCGGCGCGCCGATGAACGACGCGCCGAGCAGCACGCCGGTGGACGCGGTCTGGCTGGCGAAGTCGAGCAGGCGCAGCCGGATGATGCGGCGCCCGAGCGTGCGCACGATGGGCCAGCCGCCGAGGCGGTGCCGAGCGTGAAGCGCGATGCCGCTGCGCGAGCTCCACCCAGGTTGGCGGCGCAGGTGACTGGTCTCACCGGCCGCGAAGAGGATAGGCGACGATGCCGACCGACTTCTGGGCGTCGTTGGCGCCGTGGCCAGCGCAGGCCCGCCCGACGCCAGCCACTGTCGGCGCGCACCGGTCCGCGCATTGCGCGACGGGTGGCGCAGGCCGCGCCGGCGCGCCGCGGTTCACCAGCACGCCGGCGCCGAAGCCGACGACGGTGCGAGCGAAGCGCCGGATGCCGAACACGCCGACCGGCTTGATCCCGTCGAAGCCGCCCCAGTTCACTGCGCCGGTGCCGCCCTGGGCGACCGCGGCCCCGACCAGGCCGCCGAGGAGCGCGTGGCTGGAGCTCGAGGGCAGCCCCTTCCACCAGGTGACGCCGTTCCACACGACCGCGCCGGTGAGCGCCGCGCCGAGGGTGAACACCATCTGGTCGTCGGGCACCGTGACCACGCCGGCCACGGTGTCGGCCACCGCCGCGCCGAGCAGCAGCGGGCCGACGATGTTGCCCGCGGCCGCCAGGGTCACGGCCGCGACGGGAGATGCCGCGCGCGTGACCACCAGCGTGGCGATCGCGTCGGCGGCGTCGTGGATCCCGTTGGTGAAGGCGAACGCCAGCGCCATCACCACTGCGGCGACGAGGCCGGCGCTCACCGCGGTGCCGAGTCGGTGGGGTCAGCCCTCGTCGGGTTCGAGGACGGCGACGTCCTCCTCGATCGGCACGAGCTCGCCGTCCTCGTCGGCGACGGAGATCACCTCGTCGACGACGATGGTGCCGTCGGGCGCCTCGGCGGCGATCGTCTCGTCGGTGGCGAGGATGTTGCCGTCGGCGTCGACCACGGCACGGAGGTCGTCGACCACCACGGTGCCGTCGTCGCCCACCACCGTGGTGACGACCTCGATCTCCTCGAGTTCCTCGTTGTCGCGCTCGTCACCCATCATGTCTCCAGTCGTCTCGGTGGCGGACTCGATGATCCGGTCGTCAGTCTGCCATGGCTACGCTCGCCGTCGTGCCGCTGCCCCGACTCCCGCGTGAACCCCGGTCGACCCCGGAGCCGCGTTCGCACACGCTCGAGCAGATCGTGGTGTGGCTCGAGCTCTTCTACGACCTGGTGTTCGTGGCGGCGATCCTCGTGCTCAGCACCGCGGTGTCGCACGTGGCCGACGCGGGTCGGGTCTTCTGGCTGGTGGGCGTGTTCGTGGGCCTCTGGTGGATCTGGTTCTCCACCACGCTCTACATGAACCGCTACCACAGCCACGACACCGTCCACCGGGTGTTGCTGCTCGCGCAGATGCTCGTGGTCGCCTTCGTCGCGCTGGAGGCCGGCGCGGGGGTGCGCCACGACCAGGACTGGCTGGGCGCGACGTTCAGCGTGCTCATCCTCCTGATCGCCGCGATGTACTGGCACGCCAGTCGCACCGCCGAGGCGCACCGGCACTTCGCGCGCAGCATGGCGGTGCTGCACGGCCTGTCCGGCGTCCTCCTCGCGCTGAGCGTGCCGTTCTCGGAGACGGTGCAACTCGTGATCACCGCAGTTGCGTTCGCGGTCCTCCTCGTGCCCGCCGTGGTGCGCGCCGCGCGCCCGGCCGACTTCCCGCCGCTCGACCAGCACCACCTGGTCCACCGCATGGGTGAGTTCACCATCATCGTGTGCGGCGAGTCGTTCGTGAAGGTGGCCATCGTGTCGAGCACGGCGCTCCACGACGGCATCCAGCGCGGTCACGCTCGCCTTCCAGTTCGTGCTCACGTTCGCGTTGTGGGCCTCCTACTTCGAGGACATCCCACACGCGGGGATCGAGGACTCGCGGCTCGGTCCCTGGGTCGGCTTCCACCTCCTGGCGCAGCTGTGCATCGCGGGCGTGGAGATCGTCGTGTCGAAGCTGGTCGACTTCGAGCTCCTCTCGCACCTCACCGACGTGGAGATCCTCGAGGTCACCCTGCTCCTGGCCGGGTTCTACGCGTCGATCGCGGTCATCGGGGCCTGCACGCGCCGCCGTCCCGTCGCTCCCCTCCTGCGGCTGCGCCTGATCACCGCGGCGCTGGTCCTCGCGGTCGGCGCCTGCGCGTGGGCGATCCCGTGGGTGCACCTCACCGAGACGGTCATCGCGTTCACCGTCATCGCGATCGCGCACGCCTGGTTCGTCGCCCGGATCCGGCCCGGTACCCACGTGCTCCCCGAGGGCGAGCGCGGCATCGACCTCGCGCCCGCGGGCTGACTACACCGCGTGCAGCGGCCTCGCGGTGGCGAGGCAGTGGACCATGAGGCGGTCGTCGTCACCCGCGTCGACGATGTCGACCCAGAGGTGGCTGCCGCGGTCGTCGCTGCGCAGGGGACGCGCCGTCGCCCGGGCGGGCCCCACCCGCAATCCGCTGAGGTAGCGCAGGTCGAGCCCGGTGACCACGTAGTTGCCGTCGTCGCCGAGCGCCGACTCGCACGCGCGCTCGGCGAGGAGCGCGACGATGCCGCCCTGGATCGTGGTGCCGTTGCCGATGTGGGGGAGCAGCTGCGCCTCCACGCTGCCCGGCGCGTGGGTGACGATGCCGGCACGGTCCGCGATCGGCTCGGGCAGGTCCTGCGTCGGGTTGAACATCGGGTTGCTGGAGAGCGGCGTGCGCCAGCCCTCGGCCAACGGGTCGGCAGTGGTGAAGAAGGTCGCGACGCAGACCGCGTAGGGGTCGTCCTCGCCGTCGGCGGTGAACCAGCACTCGCCGACGATCACCCGCTTGCCGATCTTCACCAGCTTGGCCTCCATGGAGAGGTCGGCGGCGCTCGGGGTGCGGAACACGTGCATGCTGAGGTCGAGCGTCGGCGCGGGGAAGGTGAAGCGGTGCGCGGCGGGGAACCCGATCGCGATGTCGGCGTAGGTGGCGAGCATGCTCGGGCGCGGGATCACGGTGCCGGGCACGCACAGGTTCGGCTGCACGCGCGCGCTGCCGACGAAGCGGTCGTCGGGCAGCACCTCGAAGTCGAAGCCGAGCTGGCTGAAGAAGTGGGGATGATCGGTCATCGGGTGCTCCGGATGCTGTGCGGAATCGCGGTGTTCACGAGTGCGTGGGCGACGAGCCGGTCGTCGGCGCCGGCGTCGACGACGGTGCACCAGAGGTGGCCACTGCCGTCGTCGTCGCGCAGCAGGGTGACCTCCGCGCGAGCGGGTCCGGTGCGCACGGCACCGAGATAGCGCACGTCGAGGCCGGTCACGACATGCGAGCCGTCGTCGCCGAGGGCCGACTCGCACGCGCGCTCGATCAGCAGCGAGAGGATGCCGCCCTGCACGGTGCCGCGGCCGTTCGACACGTGCGGTTCGTGCGGGAGCTCGAGCACGCCCGGCGCCACCCGGGTGATGCGCAGGCGCGCGTCGAGAGGCTCGTCGATCGCCGATGGTGGTGCGAACGGGTGGTCGTCGCCCGTGGGCATCGTGAATGACCGGGTCAGGGCCGTCGACGGGCGGATCGCCCGGGATCGGCATAGTGGCGACCGACACACCGAACGGATCGTCCTCACCGGCGGCGGTGCACCGCGTCCTCAACACCGCGGCGCGCCAGCCGGCGCGCAGCGAGCAGCACGTGTACCCACTTCGCGAGGTGGGAGTGCGGAACGTGCATGCTGAGGTCGGCGGTGGCGGCCATCGCGCCGAGTGCGTGGATGCCCACGTAGCCCGCGGCGTTGTCGGTGACGACCGCCAGCGCCTTGATGCGCAGCGGCGGTTCCCGGAAGGCACAGCTGCTCGTCGAAGACCGCGGTGCCGGTCATCCTCGCGTCCTGCTCCCACTGGATGCCGAAGTGGGTGAGGAAGTGCGGCAGCGGTCACCGCCGACTCCAGGCCGGGCGCACGGTCGTAGCCAGCGCCGTCACCACACGGTCTGTCGTCGTCACCCGCGTCGACGATCTCCACCCAGCAGTGCGTGCCCGCATCGTCGCTCCGCAGCGCGGTCCCCGTGCCGCGTGCCGGACCGACACGCGGGCTCGAGAGGTAGCGGATGTCGAGGCCGGTGACGACGTGCTCCAGACCGTCGTCGGTGGCGAGCACCTCCTCACAGGTGCGTTCGCTCAGCAGTGCGAGCATGCCGCCGTGCAGCGTGCCGATGCCGTTGATCACGTGCGGCGCGGGCGCCAGCTCCACCGTCGCGGGTGCGACCACGCGGATGCCGGCGCGCTCGGCGATGGGCTCGTCGAGCACCGCGGTCGGCTTCTCGCGTCGGCGCTCGGCGTACCCGAGCGAGAACTCCGTGGTGTCGGGATCGCCCATCGCCATGTGCGACGCCACCGCGGCTGCGAACGGTTCGTCGTCGCCCTCGGCGGTGAACCACGTCTCGGCCACTGCGACGTTGCGGCCCTTGCGCAGTTGGCGGCTCTCGAGGTGGATCACGGGCGTCGGCGGCCGGCTGAACACGTGCACGCTGAGGTCGAGCGTGGGCGCAGGCGTGCCGAACCCCACCGAGCACATGAACCCGCCGAGGTTGTCGGCGTACATCGCCAGCACCCCGGCACGGGGCAGGTTCGACCCCGGGACGCGCAGGTGCCCCTGCACCTCGGCGCGCGCGGTGTAGGTGCCCTCGCCGTACTCCCAGCGGAAGTCGAGGTGTTCGGAGAAGTGGGGGAAGTCCGGTGGTGCGTCGCTCACGAGGAGCGGATCATCACACGTCGGGCACGGTGTACGGGAACTTGGCCGACACGCCGCCGTCGACCGTGAGCACCTGGCCGTTCACGTAGCCCGCGAGGTCGGACGACAGGAAGAGCAACGCCGACGCGATGTCGGCAGGGAGCGCCACCCGTCGCAGCGGTGCGTTGTCGGAGTTGTGCTTGCGGCCCGCCTCGCCGAGGTAGCCCGACACGCGCGGCGTCCACACCACGCCGGGGGCCACCGCGTTCACCCGGATGCCGTAGGGGCCGAGCTCGACCGCGCCGCTGCGCACCAGCGACATGAGGCCGGCCTTCGCCGCGCCGTAGGCCGCGTGCTCCGGTGCACCGGTGAGGCCCGACACCGACGCGACGAACGTGAGCACGCCACCGTGCTCCTTCATCGCGCGGCCGCCCAGCTGCATGGCGAGGAACGCGTGGCGCAGGCAGATGTCGAAGTGCCAGTTCCAGAGGTCGTCGTCGATGTCGACGAGGTCGCAGTACTGCGCCATGCCGATGATGTCGACCACGCCGTCGACGCGGCCGAGCGCCTTCTCGGCCTCGGCGAAGAGGCGCGACGCGTCCTCACGGGAGGTCGCGTCGCCCGACGCCGCGGTGCCGCCGGTCTCGGCCGCGATGTCGGCGGCGAGGTCGGGGTCCTTGTCGACGAGGAAGGTGTTGGCGCCGAGCGACGAGAACGCGTGGCTGGCCTGGCGCCCGATGCCCTGACCGGCGCCGAGGATGATGATGCCCCGGCCGTCCTGGCGCAGGCGCGCGGCGTAATCGGGGACTTCGGTGTCGTCGGTGCGGGTCATGGCATCACCACTCCTCCATTGGGGCGCATGACCTGACCGGTCACGAAGCGCGCGGCATCGGTTGCGAGGTAGAGCACGGCGTCCGCGATGTCGCGCGGCTCGCCGGTGGCGTTCATCGGCGACTGGGCGGCGCGCATGTTCATCATGTGCTTGCGCGCCTCCGGGTCGACGTTGCCCGCGGAGTCGGTCCAGTGCACCGACACCATGGGGGTGTCGATGAAGCCGGGGGCGATCGCGTTCACGCGCACGCCCGACGGGCCGAGCTCCACCGCGGCGGTCTTGGTGAGGTGCATCACCGCGGCCTTGGTGAGGCCGTAGATCGCGATGTTGGGGCTGGGCATGTCGCCACCGGCCGACGCGATGTTGACGATCGAACCCGATCCCTGCTTCACCATCTGACGACCGGCCGCGGCCGTGCTCCACAGCACGCCCTGCAGGTTCACGCCCACGACGGTGTCGAAGTGGTCCTGGTCGATCTCCACGAACGGCTGGTAGCGCAGCACCCCGGCCGCGTTCACCCACACGTCGATGCTGCCGAAGTCGGCGGCCACCTTCGCGGCGAGCGCGTCGACGGCCGCCTTCGACGCGACGTCGACCGCGGCGGTGGCCACGGTCGCGCCCTCCACCTGGTCGGTGATGTTGCGCGCCGCGCCGTCGAGGTCGGCGCCGTCGCGGTCGACGATCACCACGGTGGCACCCACCGCGGCGAACTCGAGCGCGCACTGGCGCCCGATGCCGCCGGCGCCGCCGGTGACCACCGCGACCTTGCCGTCGAGACGGAAGCGGGCGAGCGGGTCGGGCGACTCCGCCGGCGCCGCGGCCGCGGCGGCCTCGGCGTCACGCTGGGCCTGGTACCGGAGTTGCGAGATGAGGTCCATCGGGCTCCTAGACGCTCGCGAAGGACGTGGCGGCGACGCGGTGGCCACGCTTCTCGAGCTCGGGGATCACCTGCGTGCCGAGCAGCTCGAGGTTCCGCATCACCTTCTCGTGCGGGAGCATGCCGAACTGCACGTAGCAGAGCAGCTGGTCGACGCCGGCCTCCTCGTAGCGCAGGATCTTCTCGAGGCAGACCTCGGGCGTCCCGATGATGATCATGTCCTCGCTGGTGTACTTCTCGATGTTGATGTTGCCCGCGAGCTGGTCGGCGAGCAGCGGGAAGACCGCGTCCTGCTCCTCTTTGGTGAGGTTGGGCAGCTCCCACTCGAGGGTGAACTCTGCGAGGTGCTTGTACCACCAGCCGACGCTGTCCCACAGGCCGTAGCCCGCGGCCTCGTCGACGTCGTCGCAGCAGTGCACCAGCGTGTACGCGCCGACGCGGTCGTTGCGCACGCGCGTGAGCGGCTCGGTGCACTCGGCCTGCGCGGCGCGGTACACATCGATCTGGTTGGCCATCGACTCGACGGGCTGCATCAGCGCGAACGAGAGGAGGCCCATGCCGTAGCGACCGGCGGTGGCGGCGCTCGTCTCGCTCGACGCCGCGAGCCACGCCGGCGGGTGCGGGTCCTGGAACGGCTTGGGCGTCTGCATGCGCTCGGGGAACGAGAGGTTGGGGCTCTCGTAGGAGAAGCGCTCGTTCTCCCACATGCCGACGACGATCTCGACCGCTTCCTTCCACTGCTCGCGCGAGAGGTCGTTGGCGGGCACGCCGAAGGCGATCTGCTCCATCGGGGTGGAGCGGCCGGTGCCCCACTCGACGCGCCCGTGCGAGAGCACGTCGACGGTGGCCACCTTCTCGGCGATGCGGGCGGGGTGCACGAAGCCGAAGGGCATCAGCGTGACGCCGAAGCCGAGACGGATCTGCTCGGTGCTCAACGCGAGCCCGCCGAGGACGGCCTCGGGGGTGGGGCAGGCGGAGCGGCCGTCGCGGAAGTGGTGCTCGACGCACCACACGGTGTTGAAGCCCAGCTTGTCGGCGAACTGGATCTCCTCGATCGCCTCGTCGTAGGTGGCCTGCTCGGCCTCACGCTGCCCGTACGGGTGCGGCTTGTCCCACGGCTTCACCTTCGGCTGGAACTCGTACAACAGGTCGAGCTTCACGGTGCGGGTCCCCCTCGTCGCGTGTCGTGCGGGGGCCGACCTTACGGGGCGGGGGCAATTCGACGCCACCGGCGGTAACGTCGCCGTCATGCCGTTCACCGCCGTTCGTTTCAACTGCATCCAGCCCGGTCTCGACCCTCAGGCCACCGCCGAGCGCTACCAGGCGTTCGTCGAGATGGCGCGCCACGCCGACGCCGCCGGCCTCTCCACCGTCACGCTCGAGGAGCACCACGGTGCCGAGAACGGGTGGAGCCCGTCGCCGCTGGTGATGGCGGGCATGGTGTTCGGGGGCACGAAGACGATCGGCGTGTCGATCTCGGCACTGCTCGTGCCGCTGCACGACCCGCTGCGCATCGCCGAGGACATCGCCGTCCTCGACCTCGCGAGCGGCGGGCGCCTCACCGTGATCGCCGGCATCGGGTACCGCCCCGAGGAGTACGCCGCCCACGGCAAGAGCTGGGCCGACCGCGGCAAGCTCCAGGACGAGGCCATCGACACCATGCTCAAGGCGTGGACGGGTGAGCCGTTCGAGTACCGCGGCACCACGGTGCGGGTCACCCCGCGCCCGTTCACGCAGCCGCACCCGTTGCTGCTGCTCGGCGGCACCAGCAAGGTGGCGGCCCGGCGCGCGGCCCGCTTCGGCCTGCCGTTCTTCCCGGCGGCCCACATGCCCGAGCTCGAGGCCTACTACTACGAGCAGTGCGCCGAGAACGGCACGCAGGGCTTCTGCATGATGCCGGGCGCGTCCACGGTGATGACCCACGTCGCCGAGGACCCCGACAAGGTGTGGGCCGAGTACGGCCACTGCTTCCTCCACGAGGCCACCACCTACTCGTCGTGGCAGACGGCCGACATCAAGTCGGCGGTGCACTCGCACGCCGACGACGTCGCGGCGCTGCGCGCCGAGGGGATCTACGAGGTGGTCACGCCCGCGGAGCTCGTCGACCGCATGAAGGCGGCGGGGGACCTCGCAGCGTGCAACCTGCACCCGCTCGTCGGCGGCATGCCGATCGAGGAGGGGTGGAGCTCCCTGAAGCTCTACACCGACGACGTGCTGCCGGCGCTCGCCTGACCGACGGTCCGGCGATGAGCGACAACACCTCCGGGGCGGCCAAGGGGGCGGCGAAGGGCGCGGGCATCGTCCTGCTCACGCTCGCGAGCGCGCAGTTCCTCATGACGCTCGACAGCTCGGTGATGAACGTGTCGATCGCGACGGTCGCGAAGGACGTCGGCACGACCGTCACCGGGATCCAGACCGCGATCACCTTCTACACGCTCGTCATGGCGTCGCTCATGATCACCGGCGGCAAGATCGGCCAGATCATCGGGCGCAAGAAGGCGTTCGCGATCGGGTGTGTGATCTACGGCGCCGGTTCGTTCATCACGGGGTTGTCGCAGAGCCTCGTCGTGCTGATGATCGGCTGGTCGGTGCTCGAGGGCGTCGGCGCCGCGCTCATCCTCCCCGCAGTCGTCGCGCTGATCGCGTCCAACTTCGGCAAGCCGGAACGCCCGCGCGCGTACGGGCTCGTGGCCGCGGCCGGTGCCATCGCGGTGGCGGCGGGCCCGCTCATCGGCGGGCTGTGCACCACGTACCTCACGTGGCGCGTGGTGTTCTTCGGCGAGGTGGTCGTGGTGATCGCCATCCTCGCGTTGACCCGGCGCATGGCCGACACGCCGGCCGAGGAGGGCGTGAAGCTCGACCTCGTCGGCACGCTCCTCTCGGCGCTGGGCCTCGGTCTCGTGGTGTACGGCATCCTCCGGGGCGGTTCGTGGGGCTTCGTCAACCCGAAGCCCGACGCGCCGGTGTGGCTCGGGCTGTCGCCGGTCATCTGGCTGGTCCTGGGCGGAGGGTTCGTGCTCCTCGGGTTCATGGAGTGGGAGCGGCACCGGCAGCGGCAGGGGAAGGGCGCGCTGCTCGACCCGGCGCTGTTGCGCATCCGCCAGTTGCGCGGTGGCCTGACCGCCTTCTTCTTCCAGTTCCTCCTGCAGGCCGGCCTGTTCTTCACCGTGCCGCTGTTCCTGTCCGTCGCGCTCGGGCTGAGCGCGATCGAGACCGGCGTGCGCCTCATGCCGCTGTCGGTCGCGCTGCTCGCCACCGCGCTGGGTGTCCCGAAGCTCTGGCCGAACGGCTCGCCGCGTCTCATCACCCGCGTGGGCTTCCTCTGTCTCTTCGCCGGCATCGTCGCGTTCGTCGGCGCGCTCGACGCGGGTGCCGGTCCCGAGATCATCACCTGGCCGATGATCCTCGCCGGCCTCGGCATCGGGGCGCTCGCGTCGCAACTCGGCAGCGTCACCGTGTCGGCCGTCCCCGACGAGCAGAGCGGCGAGGTCGGCGGGCTCCAGAACACGCTCACGAACCTGGGCGCGTCCATCGGCACCGCCCTGGCCGGGGCCGTGCTCATCTCCGCGCTCACCGCGTCGTTCCTGTCGGGCATCTCCGCCAACTCGGCCATCCCGAAGGACCTGTCGTCGCAGGCGCAGGTGTCGCTGTCGAGCGGCGTGCCGTTCATCTCCGACGCCGACCTCGAGGCTGCGCTGAACAAGGCCGGCGTGTCGGGCTCCACCGCCACCGCAATCGTCGACGAGAACGCGCAGGCCCGCCTCGACGGCCTGCGGCAGGCCCTGGCCGTGCTCGCCGTCATCGCGCTGTTCGCCCTCTTCTTCGCCCGCGGCATCCCCACCGTGCAACCGGGGAGCTCGGCGACGCCGACGGAACCCGAGCCGGAAGTCGAGCCGGAAGTCGAGCCGGAAGGCGAGGACGTCCGGCCCTGACAACCGCCGGATCCGTGGGCCAGAATGGCGCCGGAACACCGCCCGGGAGGAAGCACCGTGAAGAAGTTCGTCGTCATCCTGCTCGTGCTCGTCGGTCTCGGCGCCATCGCCGCGGTCGCCATCAAGGCCACGCAGGAGTAGTGCCCCGGCCGCTCCACGAGGACGATCTCGTCCTCTGCAGCGGCACCATCGCTCGCGCGCCGTTGCCCGCGGCGGTCACCATCGCGGCCGCCGCGGGCTTCCGCGGGCTCTCCGTGTACTTCGACGACCACGCGGCGGTGCGCGCCGCCGGCTGGTCCGATGCCGGGTTGCGCGCGCTGCTCGACGACCACGACGTGGCCGTCGCCGAGCTCGACGGTGCGATGCGCTGGTTGCCGGGTGACTCGCGCGGGCCGTCGAGTGAGGAGTTCCTCGACGTGGCGGCCGCGCTCGGCGCGCGCTCGTGCACGGTCATCGAGGTCGACGGCCGCATCGTGGGCGAGGATCGCCCCTTCGCGGAGGTGGTGGAGGCCTTCGCCGACCTGTGCGACCGCGCGGCGACGCGGGGGCTGCTCGTGCACCTCGAGTACTTCCCGGTGTCGGGCATCCGTGATCTCGCCACCGCGCACGCGATCGCGCGGGCGGCGGGCCGCCCGAACGGCGGTGTGCTGCTCGACGTGTTCCACCACACTCGCGGCCCCGATGCGGGCCGCGCCGATCTCGACGATGCCGCGCCGCTCGTGTTCGCGGTCCAGGTGAACGACGTGCGCGCCGAGCCGGTGATGGAGTTGCGGCGCGAGATCATGCACGACCGCCTGCTCCCGGGCGAGGGCGCGGCGAATGTCGCGGAGTTGTTGCGGGCGCTGCGCGCGCAGGGGTGCACCGCGCCGTTCGGCGTGGAGGTGTACTCGGACGACCTGCACGCGCTCGGCGCGGGCGAGGCCGCGGCGCTCGCGGCGCGCGCGATGCGCGCGGTGCTGTCGGGTTAGGCGTCGTCGCCGGTCAACGCCGCGAGGCCGTTGAACGGGCTGCCCCGCTCCTGCCACGCCTGGAACTTCGCGAAGAACGGCTCGCCGAACGGGTCGTCGCCCATCAGCGGCATCGCGGCGCGCCAGATGGTGAGGTCGTCGGGTGCGAGGTCGACCGCGCGCTCGAGGTTCGCCCGCGACACTGCGTCGTCACCCGCGCGTCGCGCCGCCGCACCGATGCGGAAGTGCAGCCGCGCGCGCACGAGATCGTCGGAGAGGTCGGGCACTGCGTCGCGTGCGGCGTCGGTGCCGATGTCGACCACGCCGTCGCGCACCCAGCGACGCACCGCGTCGAGATGGGGCCCGGCGTCGACCCCGGTGAAGTCCTTGAACATGTCGCTGCCGAACGCGACCGCGGTGGGCCGGGCGATGCCACCGTTCTCGTCGATCCACACGACCGCGGGCACGTTGCTGATCGCGAACACCTCGGTGAGCACGTGCTCACGGTCGAGCAGCACCGGCATGGTGATGCCGTCGACCCACGGCCGCACGGCGTCGGCGTCGTCGTCGATCGCGACTGCGATCACCGTGAAGCCGTCGCCGGCGAGCTCGTCGTGCAGCGCCTGCCACCCGGGCAGGTCGTAGCGGCAGCCTCACCAGGAGGAGAAGGCCTGCAGCAGCCGCTTGCGGCCACCCCATTCGCTCAACGGGTGCGGAGTGCCGTCGAGGTCGGGGAGGGTCACGTCGGGTGCCTCGAGGCCGCGCAGCGCGCGCCGGCGTTCCTCCGCCGCGAGCGCGACGGCCACGTATCCCTGGCGGCCGCTCGTGTCGACCACGACCGGTCGACGCAGTGCTTCGGCCGCGGCCACGAGGTCGACCTGCCCGTGGACGACCAGCGCGTCGCGGTCGCGTACGGGGACGCACACCTCGTCGCGGCAGAGGCCCTCGGGCTTGAGCGTCCAGCCGAGCGCGGTGGGGAGCACGGCCGGGTCGACCAGCACCCGCCCGTCGGTCACCACGGCCTCGATCGGCGTCTCGTGCTCGGTGATGACGGTGACGGGCGTCATCGGGCGATCGTAGGCGGGAACCACGTGCGCACCGAGGGCGTTGAGAGTCGGTATCCCCCCGACAGGAGCACCCCGTGGCCGACGACACCCCCGACCAGGAACAACCGACCATGCCGGTCGAGACGCCCGCCCCATCGGCGGAGCCGCCGACCGAGGCGATCTCGCCGACGGCGGCCGTCGACCAGGGTGGGCCGGCCACGCCGCCGGCATCGGCGCCTGCGGAGCAGGTGCCGTCCAAGGCGCCATCAGGCCCGCGGTGGGCGGTCGTGGCGGTGCTGGCGTTGGTGCTCGGCATCGGCGGCGGGTTCCTCCTCGGCCGTGCGACCGCGCCCGACGAGGGCCCGACGTCGCTGGCCGACGCGGTGTCGGAGACGGCGAAGGGCGACCTCCCCGTGGGCCAGCTCGACCTCCAGGAGCTGATCCAGTCGATCGGCAAGCAGAAGGGCGGGGCGCTCGGGCAGATCCTGGGCGGGGGCTCGGATTCCGGTTCGTCGTCCGACCAGATCGGCGGGCTCATCGGCGGCCTGCTCGACAACCTGCGCAACCGCATCGAGCACGGCGGATCCGGCGGTTCGTCCAGCGACTCCTCGTCGGGCGCGGTGCTCGGGGTGAAGGCGGCGGCGGCCCCGTCCGGTCAGACCGGCGTGCTGGTCCAGGAGGTCGCGGCCGGGAGCGCCGCTGCCGACGGCGGGCTCCAGGCCAACGACCTGATCACCGCGGTCGACGGCGACGCGGTGACCAGCCCCGCGGAGTTGGGCGCCGCCGTGCAGTCCCACGACCCCGGCGACCAGGTGACCATCACCTACACGCGTGGGGGCACGACCGCGACCGCCACCGTGAGGCTCGGCAACGGCTCGTCGGCGACGACGACCCCGCCGACCACCCAGGCTCCGACCAACGCGTGAGTCGCTCCTAGCATCGGCGCATGGACGCCCGCGAGTTCCTCGGTCTGCGCGAGACGCACAACCCGCATCGTTGGTGCCTCGAGGTCGTCCCCGGCATCTGCACCGACGAGATGTTCCTCTTCGGTGGCTGCGCGCTGGGCGCGGCCATCGACGCGATGGAGCGCACCACCGGGCGGCCTGCGATCTGGGCGACCGCGCAGTACCTGTCGTTCGCGCACCCTCCCGAGATCGTCGACATCGACGTGACCGTCGCGTCGGCGGGCCACAACACCACGCAGGCACGCGTCGTCGCGCACGTCGCCGACCGCGAGATCCTCACCGTCAACGCCGCGCTCGGCACGCGTGCCGACAAGCACGCCGGGCAGTGGGCGGTGATGCCCGACGTGCCGACGCCCGGCGAGGCCCCGGCGCGCGTGCGTCCCGTGCAGTCACCCGACGGCAAGGAGTCGATCGCGCAACGGCTCGAGATGCGGCTCGCGCGCGGCCGCGACTTCTTCGACTACGACGGCACCCGCAGCGACGGTCAGGCCGCGCTGTGGTGCCGGATCCCGGCGCACCTCGGCATGTCGGCCGCCACCCTGGCGATCCTCGGCGACTACGTGCCGTTCGGGGTGGGGCAGGGCCTCGGTGAGTACGTCGGCGGCAACAGCCTCGACAACACCATCCGCATCTGCCGTCTCGTCCCCACCGAGTGGGTGCTCATCGACGTGCGCGTCGACACCGTGGCCAACGGCTTCGGGCACGGCACCGTGCACCTGTGGGCGGAGGACGGCACCCTGCTCGCGACGGCGTCGCAGTCGTGCATCGTGCGCGAGTGGCAGGGCGCCAAGCGTGTCCGCGGCCGACGCCGCCCGCGAGCGCGACGGTCGCTGACGCGCGCCCGAGTTGCTCAGGCGTCGCCGGCGAGCGTGCGCGCGAGCAGGCGGAGCTGGTCGGCATAGCGCTGCGCGAACTCGTCGTTCGCGGGGGTGTCGCCGGTGACCAGCTCGCACACCCGCGGCAGGATCACCGGGTACACGCTGGCACCGACGAGCATGAGGTAGAGGATCTCGGGGTCGAACGCGGCGGGGAGCCGGCCGGCCTCCTGCTCGTCGCGGATCCACGCGACACGCTCGCGGTAGAGCGCGCGCCGGGTGTCGTCGGTGTCGTCGTCGGGGAGGGGCGCCTCGAGCGCCTCCCAGAGCAGCACGCGCACGAAGAGCGGGTCGGTGCGGCCGCGCTCGAACAGTGCGGCGAGCGCGTCGGGGTGCTCCCCCGGCGGACCGGCGAGATCGCCGCCCGGACGGGAGCGCCGGTCGCGCATGACGGCCTGGTAGAGACCCTCCTTGCCGCCGAAGTGGTGGGAGATGAGCTGCTTGTTGAGCCCGGCCCGCTCGGCGATCGCACTCACCCTCGCACCGGCGAAGCCGTGCGCGGCGAACTCCTCGAGCGCGGCGGCGAGGATGCGCTCGCGACTGCGCTCGGGGTTCCGCTCACGCGTTCCGCCGGACTTCGTTATCATCCGCGCGGATGATAACCCCCGTCGCCGCATGAGCGAGACCACGACCGACGCCGACGTGGCGGGCGCCGCCACCGAGCCGGATCCCCGGCGCTGGCTGGTGCTCGCAGCCGTGGCCATGGCCGCGCTCATCGTCACCATCGACAACGGCGTGCTCACCGTGGCGGTCCCCACGGTGATGAAGGACTTCGACGCCACGCTCAACAGCGTGCAATGGGTGATCACCGGCTACTCGCTCGTGTTCGCCACGTTCCTGATCATCGGTGGCCGCCTCGGTGACATCCACGGGCACCGCACCACGTTCGCGATCGGCGCCGCGCTCTTCGCCTTCGGGTCGCTGCTCGCCACCCTCTCGTGGTCGGTGCCGAGCCTGTTCGTCGGCGAGGCGCTGATCGAGGGCCTGGGCGCGTCGCTGATGCTGCCGGCGACGCTCGCGGTGATCTCCACCACGTTCCAGGGCCACGAACGCGCGACCGCGTTCGGTCTCTGGGCGACCGTCGTCGGTGTCGGCGCTGCCCTGGGACCGGTGCTCGGCGGCTTCTTCACGTCGGAGCTCACCTGGCGCTGGGCGTTCGCGATCAACGTGGTGGTCGCGCCGGTGAGTGCGCTCGGGGTGCTGCTCTTCCTGCGCGCCGCACCGAAGCCGGAGCGCCGACCACGGCTCGACTTCACCGGCGCGGCACTCATCGCGTCGGGCATGTTCCTGTTCGTCCTCGGCATCAGCGAAGGTGGCCGGTACGGATGGTGGAAGCCGCTCGAGGCGGTGTCGGTGAACGGCACCGACGTGTGGCCCGCGAGCGCGCCGGTGTCGCCGGTCCCGGTCGCGTTCGCGCTCGCCGTCGTGCTGCTCGCGACGTTCGTCGTGGTGGAACGGCGCAAGGAGCGCGCCGGACGCGACCCCTTGTTCGAGTTCGGGCAGCTCCGTCACCGCGGCTTCCGTTACGGCCTGCTCACGAACCTCCTGCTCGCGATGGGGCAGCTCGTGATGATGCTGCTGCTCGTGGTGTTCCTCCAGGCGTCGAACCACCTCACCGCCGAGGAGACCGGACTCTGGCTGTTGCCGCTCGGTGTGGGGATCGCAATCGGCGCGCGCATCGGGACGTGGTGCGCCCACCGGATCGGTCCCACACACACCGTGCGCATCGGTCTGACCGCGCAGGTGTTCGCGTTCGTGGAGATGGCGATCGTCATCACGCCCGGCGTCACCTTCCTCGCGTTGTGCCTCGGCATGTCGGCGTTCGGCATCGGCCTCGGGATGGCGAGCTCGCAGCTCACCAACGTGGTGCTCTCCGACGTCGACGAGGACAAGACCGGGGTCGCGAGCGGCAGCAACACGACCGTGCGTCAGGTGGGCGGCGCGCTCGGCATCGCGATCGTCGGCACCATCCTCACGGTGCAGACGATCCACCACACGAGCAGCGAGATCCGCGCCGCGCGCCTCCCCGCGGCCGTCCAGGCGCAGGCCGTCGCCGACGTGCGCGCGGCGGGCACGAACTTCGTGCCGTCGGCGCGCGTGACCGCGCGCGAGTCGGCCGTGTTAGAGGACGCCTTCGTACAGGGCGTGGCCGACGCGTCGCAGGTCGCGCTGGTCTTCGCGACGGTCGCGGTCGTCATCGGCCTCGGTCTGTCGTTCCTCATCCCGGTGATCGCGGCGACGCCGAAGCCGCGCGACGAGGAGGAGCGGACGATCGAACTGCTCGAGTCGCTCGAGATGATGGAGCCCATCGAACCGAGCCGCGACGTCGTGCGCGGCCGCGAACCGGGGACCCTGCACTGATCGCTGACCGCAAGCGGTTCCTCGTGTTGGTGTCGGTCGCGCTCTCCGCGCTGATCGTGACCATCGACAGCAGCGTGCTCACGGTGGCGATCCCCACGATCATGCGCGACTTCGACGCGTCACTGCCGAGCGTGCAGTGGGTGCTGGCCGGCTACTCGCTCGTCGTCGCGTCGCTGCTGATCATCGGTGGCCGCCTCGGCGACATCTTCGGGCACCGCACCACGTTCGTCGGCGGGGCACTGCTGTTCGCGGCCGGTTCCCTGTTGGCGACGGTGTCCTGGTCGGTGCCGACGCTGTTCGTGGGGGAGGCGCTCATCGAGGGCATCGGCGCGTCGCTCATGCTCCCGGCCACGTTGGCGGTGATCTCCATCACGTTCCAGGGACGTGACCGGGCGGCGGCGTTCGCGGTGTGGGGCGCGGTGATCGGGTTCGGTGTCGCCATCGGTCCGGTGCTCGGTGGCTTCCTCACCTCCGAGCTCTCCTGGCGGTGGGCGTTCGGGATCAACCTCGTGGTCGCGCCGCTGAGCGCACTCGGCGTGCTGCTGTTCCTCGATCGTGAGGCGCCACCCGCGCGTCGTCCGCGGCTCGACTTCGTCGGTGCCGTGCTCGCGGCGGTCGGCCTGTTCCTCCTCGTCTTCGGGATCAGTGAGGGGCACCGCTACGGCTGGTGGGCGCCGCTCGAGGGGCCGTCGATCGCGGGGCTGTCGGTCATCCCGTTCGCGTTCGTGATCTCGGTGGTGATGCTCGTGACGTTCGTGGTGGTGGAGCGCCGCAGGGAGCGCGCGGACCGCGACCCGCTGTTCGAGTTCGCGCAGCTGCGTCACCACAGCTACCGCTACGGCCTGTTGACGACCGGCACGCTCGCGATGGGGCAGGTCGGGCAGATGTTCGTCCTCGCCTACTACCTGCAGGACGGCCGGGGACTCAGTGCGCTCGACGCGGGCCTGTGGCTCCTGCCGATGGGGCCGGGCATCATCGTGGGGTCGCGGCTCGGCACGTCGATGACCCACCGCCTGGGCATCACCGCGACCGTGCGCTGGGGGCTGTTGCTCCAGCTCGTCGGTCTCGTGATGTGCGCGGCGCTCGTGTCGCCGACGATCGCATTCGCGACCATGTGCACCTCGATCGTGCTGTTCGGGCTCGGGATCGGCATCGCGAGCTCGCAGCTCACCAACGTGATCCTGTGCGACATCCCCGACGAGAAGTCGGGGGTGGCCAGCGCCACCAACAACACGGTGCGTCAGGTCGGCGCCGCGCTCGGCATCGCCATCGTGGGGACGATCCTCGCGGTGCAGGGTGGCGGGAGCCTGCAGGCGGTGTCCGACGCGTCGTCCGCCGCGCTGTGGTTCACCGTGTTGGCGTCGGTGCTCGGGATCGCGTGCTCGTTCCTCGTGCCCTACATCGCGCCGCCGCCCCCGCTCGACGACGACGCCGATCCCGATCACCTCGGCCGCACCCTCGCGGTGCTCGAGGCGATGGAGGCGGTGGAACCGATCGAGCCGAGTCGTGACGTGGTGCTCGGCCCCTGACCGGGCTACGCGGTGACGACCTGCTCGATGCGCTCGAGCGTGGCCTCCATCGCCTTGCGGGTCTTGCCCCGCGCCGGCCGCACCGCGAACTTCACCCGTTCCTGGGAGATGTCCCAGCTCTCCCGCACGAGCGTGCCCCCCTCGACCGGCTCGAGCTCGTAGCGCCAGATGCGGCCGCCGGCGAGCTTGGCCGCGAAGTCGTTCGGCGGCCACGTCTGCCAGGCGATGCGCTTGTTGTCGTCGAGCTCGATGACCTCGCTGACCATCGAATAGGGCACGCCGAGCTTCATCGACATCCCGAAGCGGTCGCCGAGCTTCAGGCGGGTGGGGGCGTCCTTTGCCTCCTTCACCGTGCCGGAGCCGTCGAACTCGTGGTGGCGGCTCGGGTCGGCGATCAGGTCGAAGATCTTCTCCGGCGGCGCGGGGATCACTCGTTCGACGGACTCGACGTCATGGGTGGAGGTCATGGCGCGCAGGCTAGTTCCGGTGCCAGAATGCCCGCCCGGCTACGAGAGGACCCACCATGTCGCTGCCCGTCGAGGACGTGCTCGCCATCCAGAAGCTGCTCGCCGACTACAACCACGCGATCGATTCGGGCGACGCCGACGCGTTCGCCGGCGCCTTCGTGGAGGACGGCACGCTCGACGTCGGCCACGGCGTCACGGAGGGACGGGCCGCGCTCAAGGAGTTCGCCGGCGCGTTGCCGTCGATGGTCCCCGGCATCCGCCACCTCATCAGCAACATCTCGATCGAGGGCAGCGGCGACCGCGCGTCGACCAAGGTCTACCTTCAGGCGTACGTCACCGCGGGCGGTGCGGCCGAGACCAAGCTGATCATCTCCGGGATCTACCGGGACGACCTGCGACGCGAAGACGGCGAGTGGCGTTTCGTGTCGCGGACCATGACGCCCGACGCGTAACCGCTACTGGGCTTCCCAGTGCCAGGCCTCGGCGGAGGGCTGGCCCGGCTCCGCCCACGCGGGGTGCACGAAGCCGTAGTTGCGCGCCCACAGCGCGAGCCACGTGTAGCACGGGTCGCCGAACGTCATCTCGTTGCCCGCGCACTCGAAGTCGACGGCGCGCCCCCAACCGTGCACGCTCGTGCCGGGAACGGCGGCGAGCTGGCACTGGCCGAAGAAGCAGTAGTAGTCGCGCCACCACACCTGACCGTCGTAGCTCCGGTAGCACGACTCCAACGTGGGTGGCGCGACGATCGAGAACGACTTCGACTCGGGTGCGAGCGCGAACCCGTCGCGCTTCGCGTCGGCGAGCATCTGCTGCAGACGCGGCGCCACCTCGTTCACGATCCGGCACGACGGCGAGATGGTGGTGAGCGACGTGTCGGCGAGCCGGCCGTTCTCGGGTGCGGTGGCGGGGAGACAGGCGCTCAGCGCGAGGGCGCCGACCACGACGGCGACGACGGCGAGCAGGGACCGGCGCATCGGCACGGGCGTAGCGGTGGCTCAGGCGTCCGGCGCGGGGGCGGGGACTCGGTGACGGAAGCCGCCCTGCGGGCGCAGCAGGGTCTCCTGCACGAAGGTCGCCCCCAGGCGGCCGGTCGCGTCGTGGAGGTAGCCGCGGTAGAGGCCCCGGGCGCCGTGCGCGGTCACCGGCTCCTGGTCGACGTACACCCAGTCGTCGGCGCGGATCAGGCGGTGGAACCACATCGCGTGGTCGATCGACGGGCCGCCCGGCGGCAGGTCGTCGATCCAGGTCTCCGAGAAGCCGGTGCTCATGTCGGAGAGGTACACGAGGCCGCACGCGTGGACGACGGGGTCGTCGGGCAGGGGTTCGGGGCTGCGGGCCCAGAACCGGCGCGACGGCCGGAGGTACCCGTGCTCGTCGGGACCGGGTGGGTACATGCCGCGGGTGTCGAAGATCACGGTCGAGCCGCTCAGGCGTGACGGGCGGTCGTACTTGCCGGGCGGACCGGGCTCGCCGGCGTCGGCGGCGAGGGGATGGCCGTCGAAGTCGGGGCTGTCCTCGTGCACGTGGAACGACGCCGACGCGGTGAAGATCGCCTTGCCGCGCTGCTGCGCCACCACGGTGCGGGCGGAGAACGCCCGGCCGTCGCGACTGCGCTCGACGCGCATGATCGTGGGGATGTCGGCCTCGCCGCGGCGGGGGAAGTAGCAGTGCACCGAGTGCGGCGGGCGGTCGGCCTCGACCGTGTTGGCCGCGGCGCGCAGGGCCTGCGCGGCGACCTGGCCGCCGTAGAGGTGCGGGGTGAAGGACTGCTCCGGGTTGCGGGCCCGGTAGAGGTCGGTGTCGAGCTCCTCGAGGTCGAGGAGCTGCACCAGGTTGGCCGCCCGCGGGAGGGTCTCCTCGTCCTGCACGGCCCCGAAGCTAGACGGTGCCTGCCGGGTGACCCCGCACTTGGACAAGTGCCGAAACCGGCGAACTAACGTCTGCGGCCGTATCCGCCCGCGGTGGGCCGGAGCTGAAGGAGCGGGTCATGGGAGTGTTCGACGGCAAGGTCGCGATCGTCACCGGCGCCGGCCGCGGCATCGGTCGCTGCGAGGCGCTGCTCCTCGCGGAGGGCGCCAAGGTCGTGGTGAAGGCGACCTCGGCGGTTCGGGTGCCGGCGAGGGTGCCGACCAGACGCCCGCACAGCAGGTCGTCGACGAGATCAAGGCCGCGGGACGCGGCGACGCCGTCGCCAACTACGACGACTGCTCGTCGTGGACGGGCGCCGAGGCGATGGTGCAGCAGGCGATCGACACCTTCGGCGGGCTCGACGTGCTCATCTGCAACGCGGGCATCCTGCGCGACAAGATGAGCTTCAACATGACCGAGGAGGAGTTCGACGCGGTGATCCGCGTGCACCTCAAGGGTCACTTCGCCCCCATCCGCTTCGCCGCCGCCTACTGGCGCGGCAAGGCGAAGGAGACGGGCGAGCCGGCGAACGGTGCGATCGTCACCACGTCGTCGGAGGCGGGCCTCTACGGCAACGCGGGCCAGGCCAACTACGCGGCGGCCAAGGGCGGCATCGCGAGCATGACCATCACGCTCGCCCGCGAGCTCGAGCGCATCGGCGTGCGCGTCAACGCGATCGCGCCGCTCGCCGCCACGCGCCTGCTCGGCACCGTCGGCATGGGCGAGGACCTCGCCAACGACCCGAAGCTCGCGCCCGAGAACCCCGCCACCGGCGCCGTGTGGCTCGCGTCCCCGCTGGCCGAGGGCATCAGCGGTCAGGTGATGAAGTTCGGTGGCGGCGTCGCGCAGCTCATCAAGCGCTGGACGCCGGTCGCCGAGGTGTCGAACGAGGCGATCTGGAGCCTCGACGACCTCACCGCCGCCCGCGCCACCCTCTTCGAGGGCCGCGACCCGGGTGTGCCGCCCTTCTTCCCGCCCATCGACGGCTAGGCCCACTCACCGAGGTTGCGTCACCAGACCAGCTCCACGCCGGTTTGCCGACGCAACCTCGGTTCGGGTGACTAGTAGGCGTCGAGGATGTCGACGACGAACACGAGGGTGTCGGTGCCGCTGATGCCGGCCTGCGTGTTGCCGTTCGTGCCGTAGCCGTCGGCCGGCGGGATCACGAGCAGCACCTGCGTGCCGACGGTCTGGCCCACGAGACCCTTGTCCCAGCCCGGGATCACCTGGCCCTTGCCGATGACGAAGTCGGCGGGCTCGCCGCGGTCCCACGACGAGTCGAACTGCTTGCCGCTGCCGTAGATGATGCCGGTGTAGTGGACGCTCACGGTCTGGCCGGCCTCGACCACGGGGCCGTCGCCCTTGATCAGCGGCTGCACCACGAGCGAGGTCGGGGCCGCCACGTTCGCGGGCACGGTGACGGTGGGCTTGCCGGTGGTGACGTCGACCGCGACGGTGGGCAGGCCGTCGGTCGGTGTGACCGCGGTGCCGGTCGCCCGCGCGAGCGGGTGGCGCACCCCGGTGGGCGTCATCAGGAAGAGCAGCGTGTCGGTGCCCTTCACGCTCTTGATCGCACCCTGCAACTTCTTCGCGTAGTCCTTCGGTGCGACGGCGACGAGGGTCTGGCCGCCCACCTTGGTGTCGAGGAGTGCCTGCACCAACGGCGGGACGCTCTTGGTGACGTCGAGGGTGACGGTCTGCGGCTTGGCGCCGTAGGAGGTGCTGACGGTCTTGCCGGTGCGGCCGTCGACCTCGACGTAGTCGACGGTGACGACGGAGCCCTCGGTGAGCGCGGCGCCCGTGCCCTCGGTGAGCACCTTGTGGATCGACTTCTTCACTGCGAGCGGCTTCGCGAACTTGAGCACCGGAGCGGTGGTGCCCGCGCCCGACGGCGTGGTGACCTTCACCTTGTCGAGCACGCTCTTGGTGGTGGCCGACGACGACGTGGCCGGTGCGGTCGTCGTGGTCTGGGCGCCCGCGACCGAGGCCGTCGCCGCGGATGCGACGAGGGCGAGGGTGGCGATGGTGACGGTCACACCGGAACGGCGCACGGGCGGCCTTTCGTGAGCGGAGCGTGAGGACGGAACCCTAGTGGTGGCCTCGCGGCGGTTGACCGCGGGCACCCGTGCGCCTCAGGTGCCTCTCAGGAACGCCGGTCGGGAACGCCGGTCAGGAACGCCAGGTGGCCGGGTCGTGGATCGACTCGGGCACCACGGGGAGCTCGAGATCGTCCACGTGGAGGAACTCGAAGCCGGCGAGCAGCGCGTACCGCTCGTCGACGTCGGTGTCGCCGATGTGGAGGTAGCGGTCGGCGTGGGGGAACTCGGCCTTCACCTCGTGGAGATGGTGCTTCCCGCCCACGAACCGGGGCTCCACGCCGTGGCCGTTCCACAGGGGTGCCTGGGCCGAGCGGGGCCAGTCGGAGCCCACGCCCACGATCACGCCGCGGGCGACGAGCTCGCGGGCCACCGACGCGGGGATGGGTCCGGGCGGGTCACCGAACTCCATGGTGCCGTCGATGTCGAAGCTGACGAGGATGACGGGCTCGTCGGACGGGACGGGCTCGGCGGACGGGACGGGCTCGGCGGGCTGGGTGTCGGCGTCAGCGGGTTGCGGCACGCTTCCCCTTGCGCCACACCGCGCCGTACGCCTCGAGCGCCTCGGCGGCGAGCCAGCCCTCGGGGCCCGAGGCCACCGCGACCCGTTCGGGGATGGAGCCCCACACCTCGACGCCGTTCTCCTCGTAGTAGGCGACGGTGTCCTGGTAGTCGCGGGTGTAGGTGCGGGCCGAGCAGATCACGACGCCCACGGGCAGGCGCTTGGGCACGAGGTCGAGGACCGCCTCGACCCGGCTCACCTCGACGCCGCCCACCCGGGTGGGGATCACCACGAAGTCGGCGAGCTCGAACGCCTTCACGAGGAGCCGCTCGTGGCCCGGGGGCGTGTCGACGACCGCGGTCTCGTCGTCGTCGAGCTTGCCCAGCGTCTTCAGGAGCAGCCGGTCGGTGGGCGCCTCCCCCAGGCTCACGGTGGCGAGCTGCTCGTCCTCGGCCACCTCCAACCAGTCGGCCGAGCTGGCCTGCGGGTCGGCGTCCACGAGTGTGACGGGGCGTTTGCCCCCACTCGCGGCGGCGGCGAGGTACACGGAGGTGGTGGTCTTGCCCACCCCTCCCTTGAGCGCGGCGACGACGGCGATCACGGGCGTCAACGTAGCCAACGCGGCTGAAACCGGGCCAGGGGCGGCTACGGCGTCGGGTCGGGGAGGGGCTCGCCGACGGCGGTGTCGTCGGGCCCGACGGGGTCGGGGAAGGGCTCCTCGTCGAACACCGGCATGACCCCGCCGAGGCCGAGCTCCGCGACGTTCTCGAGTGCCTCGTGCGCCGAGTGCATCGCGCCCTCGGGGGCGATGTGGCGGGGCAGGAAGCGGGCGGTCACGAACGCGGCGACGAGGGCGAGCGTGCCGCCGGCGAACGACGCGGTGTGGATGCCGTCGACGAACGCCTGCTGCGCGGCATGGGCGAACGCGGACCCCGCGGCGCCCGGGAGCCTCGCCGCGATCTCGAGGGCGCCGGCGAGTGACGCGCCCGCCTCGGCGCGCAGCCCGGCGGGCACTCGGTGCAGCGCGTCGGCGAGGTTCGACGAGTACGCCGACGCGGCCACGCTGCCGAGCACCGCGACGCCGAACGCCGCCCCCAGCTCACGCGTGGCGTCGTTCATCGCCGAGCCCGCGCCCGCGCGCCGCGCCGGCACCGCGGCCATGATCGCCGCGGTCATCGGCGACATCGAGAGCGCCATGCCGATGCTCGCGGGCACGAGGCTCATCCACACCACGAAGATGGTGGAGTCGACGCGCGTGAACGCGAGGAGCAGGAAGCCCACCGCGATCAGCCCCATGCCCACGCCGACCACGCGGTTCACGCCGAAGCGCGTGCTGAGGCGCGGGGTCATCGGGGCGAAGATGAGCATGAGCGGCGCCATCGGCAACAGGCGCACCGCCGCGCCGAACGGCGAGAAGCCGAGCACGAGTTGCAGGTACTGCGCCATGAGGAACATCACGCCGTACATCGCGAGGAACGTGAGCATCATCCCGGCGCTGCCGACGCTGAAGCTCGGGTTGCGGAAGAAGCGGATGTCGAGCATGGGCTCGGCGCGGCGCAGCTCCCACGCGACGAACAACGCGAGGACCACCAGCGAGATCGCGAACGCGCCGAGCGTCGTCGGCGCGGTCCACCCCTTGTCGGGCGCCTCGATGAGGCCGTAGACAAGTGACGAGATGCCGACGATCGACAGCAGCGCGCCCACGGGATCGAGCGCGGCCTCGTGCGGGTCGCGCGACTTCGGCACCAGGAAGAAGCCGCCGATCATCGCGACGGTGATGATCGGCAGGTTGATGAGGAACACCGAGCCGAACCAGAAGTGCGTGAGGAGGAAGCCGCTGATGACCGGGCCGAGCGAACCGGCGAAGCCGGTGGTGGCGGCCCAGATCGCGATGGCCTTCGCCCGTTCGTGGGGCGGGAAGATGTTCACGAGGATCGACAGCGTCGACGGCATGATCAGCGCGGCGCCGGCGCCCATCACGCACCGGCACGCGATCACCTGCACCGTGTCGGTGGACTGTGAGGCGAGCAGCGCGCCGACGAAGTACGTGGCGAGCCCGAGTTGCAGGGCGCCCTTCCGCCCGAAGCGGTCGCCGAGCGCACCGCCGGTGAAGAGCAGGCCGGCGAACACGAGCGAGTAGGAGGCCACGACCCACTGCAGTTGCGACTGTGTCGCGCCGAGGTCCTTCGACAGGGTGGGCAGGGCGACGTTGAGGGTGGAGTTGCCGGTGAAGACGATCAGCAAGCTCAGGCACAACACGCCGAGCGCCCACCAACGACGCTCGTACGGCTGCGCGGCCGGCTGGGTCACTTCGGGCACCCGGCCATGGTGTCACTCGTTGCGGGTTCCGCGACCACCGAGCCTCAACCGGTCGCGCGCGCGGCGAGCTCCGTCAACGTCGCGATCCGGTCGTGATCGGCGTTTTGGTGCAGTCCGAGCGGATCCACGAGGAACGGTCGCAGGCCGGCGCGCCACGCGCCCACCACGTCGATGCCGGGCATGTCGCCCACGTACCAGACCCGGCCCGCCGCGACCGCGTCGTCGTCGATCCCCATCGCGTCGAGCGCGAGGCGGAAGATGCGCGGGTCGGGCTTGAGCACGCCGACGGCACCCGAGTCGATCACGCACTCCACCTCGACGCCGACGCCCGGGCCGACCTGGAGGAGCTCGAGCTCACCGAGCCGTTGCGCCATGAGGCCGTCGGCGTTCGACACCATGCCGAGGCGCACTCCGGTTGCCGCGAGCTCGCGCAGGCCGTCGCGGCAGCCGGGCGCGACCCGCGTCCACAACCCGGCATCGGCGAACTCGCTGTCGAGGTGGTGGTGCAGGTCGGCGCGCGCGTCCTCCGGGACGTCGAGGAACTCGACGTAGCCGTCGAGGTAGAGGCTCCAACACGCGTTCCAATCGGCCTCGGCCTCGAGCTCGGTGGTGAACCACGCGGCGCCCGCGTAGTGCGCGTCGTCGAGGCGGGACCGGTCGACCGGCACCTCCGCCCGTTCGAACGCGCCTGCGATGCGATCGTGGTCGGGGAGCAGGAACACGCCTCCGGCGTCGAGCAGCACGGCGACGGGGGCAGCGGGCTGGGCCATGTGCGCACGCTAGGCGGCTGCCCTCGAGTGCCACTGGCCGGTTTCCCGGGACGGGTCTATGGTCGCCGGACGACGGCAAGGAGGCGCCGGTGCGCCGCTATCTCGTGGTCGCCAACCAGACGCTCGCCGGTCACCACCTCATCGAGTGGGTGCGCGGTGAACGTGATGCCGGGCCGTGCTGGTTCTACGTCGTCGTGCCCGCCACCGTGCACCAGCACGGCGAGACGCTCTCCGCAACGGATGCTCGCGGGCTCGCCCGCCGCCGCCTCGCCGGTGCACTCGCGCGCTTCGAGGCCGAGGGCGCGAGCGTCGGCGGCGAGGTCGGCGACGCCAGCCCGTTGCGGGCGGTGCTGCACGTGCTGCGGCGCGCCCGGTTCGACGAGATCGTGCTGTCGACGCTCCCCGCGGAGTCGCGCTGGGTGGCCGACGACCTGCCCGAGCGCATCGGCCTGGTGACCGGTCTGCCGGTCGTGCACCTCGTCGCGGACCTCGGGGGCGCGGGCCAGGGCTACGCATCCGCGGGCTGAACGCGGCATCATCGGACGACGCGCGCACCCGCGCGCGACATCGCAGGGGGAACCATGGGCAAGCTGGACGGCAAGGTCGCGCTGATCACGGGTGGCGCACGCGGGCAGGGCGCTGCGGAGGCGGAGCTCTTCGCCGCGGAGGGTGCACACGTCGTGATCACCGACGTGCTCACCGACGAGGGCGCGAAGACCGCGGCCAACGTCGGCGGTACCTTCCTCGAGCACGACGTCACCAGCGAGGAGCAGTGGGCGGCCGTGGTGGCCGGCGTGCTCGACGCGCAGGGCCGGCTCGACGTGTTGATCAACAACGCCGGCATCCTGCACTGGGCCCACATGACCGAGACCACGCTCGACGACTGGAACCGCGTCGTCGCCGTGAACCAGACCGGTGTGTTCCTCGGCATGAAGGCCGCCGCGGGTCCGATGACCGCGCAGGGCTCCGGCTCGATCGTGAACATCGCCTCGGTGGGCGGCCTGCGGGGCGGCTCCGCCTGCTTCGCCTACGCGGCCACCAAGTGGGCGGTGCGCGGCATGACGCGCGGCGCCGCTCAGGAGCTCGGCAAGCAGGGGGTGCGGGTGAACGCCATCCTCCCCGGCATCATCGACACCCCGATGATGGGCGGCAAGGACCTCCAGGGGATGGCGAACATGATCGTGCCGATGGGGCGCTACGCGCAGCCCGAAGAGGTGGCGAAGCTCGCCCTGTGGCTGGCGTCTGACGACAGCGCGTTCGCCAACGGTGCCGACTTCGTCCTCGACGGCGGCCAGACGGCCTAGGGGAAGGCGGCGCCGTCCGCTATCATCCAAACGGATGATAAGCCCGGTCGACCAGGAACAGGCGGAGGAACACCTCGACCCGCGCCGGTGGGTCACCCTCGCGATCGTCGTCGCGGCCGCGCTCATCGTGGTGCTCGACAACACGGTGCTCACGGTCGCGATCCCGTCGATCCTCGCCGACTTCCACACCACCCTCCCGAGCCTCCAGTGGGTGCTCACCGGCTATTCGCTGGTGTTCGCCACGCTGCTCATCATCGGCGGCCGTCTGGGCGACGTGTTCGGCCACCGGCGCATGTTCATCATCGGCGCCGCGCTGTTCGGCGGCGGTTCGCTGCTCGCCGCGTTGTCGTGGAACGTGCCGAGCCTGCTCGTGGGCGAGTCGCTGATCGAGGGCATCGGCGCGTCGATGATGTTGCCGGCCACGCTCGCGATCATCTCCACCAACTTCCAGGGTCGCGAGCGCGCCACCGCGTTCGCGGTGTGGGGCACCGTGATCGGCCTCGGCGGTGCGCTCGGCCCGCTCGTCGGCGGCTTCCTCACCACCAACTACACGTGGCGGTGGGCGTTCGGCATCAACGTGATCGTGGCGCCGATCGCGATCGTCGCCGCGTTCTTCTTCATCGACCGCGGTGAGCGCGCCGCGAAGCGCCTCGCCATCGACGTGCCCGGCGCGCTGCTCGTCGCCACCGGCATGTTCCTACTGGTCTTCGGCCTCAACGAGGTGGGGAAGTACGGCTGGCTGAAGCCGCTCGAGAACTTCGAGCTGTTCGGCGTCGACGTGTGGCCGAAGTCGATCGGTGTGTCGGTGCTGCCGTTCGTGTTCCTGCTCTCGGCACTGTTCCTCCTCGCGTTCTACCGCTACGAGCAGGCGCGTGAGCGGGCCAACCGCGACCCGCTGTTCGAGTTCGGCCAGCTCCGGCACAAGGGCTTCCGCTACGGCCTCATCACCGGCGGCATCCTCTCGATGGGCCAGCTCGGCCTGTTCTTCGTGATCCCGGTGTTCCTGCAGGAGGCCGAGCACCTCACCGCGCTCGAGAACGGCTTGTGGATGCTGCCGCTGAGTGCGTTCCTCGTCGTGGGTGCACAGGTGGGCGGCCGCATGACCCGGCGCATCAACACCACGCGCGTCGTGCAGATCGGGATCATCTTCGAGGTCGTCGGTCTCGTGATCATCTCGTTCTCGATCCACCCTGGGATCACGCTCGCCGAACTGCTCCCCGGCTGGTTGATCTTCGGTTTCGGCGTGGGCTTCGCCAACTCGCAGCTCACCAACGTGGTGCTCTCCGACGTCGACCCCGACAAGTCGGGCGTGGCCAGCGGCGCCAACTCCACGTCGCGCCAGGTCGGTTCCGCACTCGGCGTCGCCACCATCGGCGCCGCGTTCGCGAGCCTCACCGCACGCAACACCACCGACGCGTTGCAGGCGTCGTCACTCCCCGGGCAGGTGAAGGACGCCGCGATCGCGGGCGTGCACTCGTCGGGCGCGGGCTTCCGCCCCGGCGCCAAGGTTCCGCCCGAGATCGCGAACCAGTTGTCGCACGCGCTCACCACCGGTATCACCGACGGCACGCGCGGCGCGCTCCTGATCGCGGCGGGTTTCGTCACGATCGGGGCGATCATGTCGCTGCTGATCCCACGCGTCGAGGTGCCGGGCGTCGACGAGGTCGATCTCACCATCGACCACGTCGAGGTGCGCCCCGACCGGCCGGCACCCGCGCCGGCCCACTGACTCAGGCGCGGCCGAGCACCCGCTCCACGCTGATCTCGATCGCCACCCGCTTCGGGTTCTCCCGCGGCTCGCGGTAGCGGGCGCGGTAGCGGTCGACGGCCTCGCCGACCGCGTCGGCGTCGTCCACCACGCGGGCCGGGCCCTCCAGCGAGCACCAGCGCGGCCCGTCGACCTGCCCGACCGCGGCGCGCCCCGTCGCCTGCACGTTGCGGGCCTTCTGGGACCCCGCGCTCGTGATCACGCGGGCGAGCCGCGCCTCGGGGTCCCAGGTGAAGCCCACCGCGCACACGTGCAGCGAGCCGTCGGCGCGCACGGTGGTGAGCGACGCCAGGTGGCGCTCGCGGAGGAACTCGGTGAGCTCGGGGGACAGGGCGGCGGGATCGTGGGCCATGCGCACCAGTCGACCACACGGGCCTTCCGTATCCGGCAGACTGCGGCGATGGGAACTCTCGAAGCACGCAACCGTCAGGTCGTCGAGTCGTACTGGGCCGCGCACTTCCTGCGCGACTGGGACGCGATGGCGACGTTCTTCACCGACGACGCCCACTACACCGACAAGGGGATGGACGGCGTCGGCGCCACCGGCGGGGCCGACATCATCCGCCGGCTCAAGATCGGCATCGAGCCGTTGTCGGGCTACTACCACCACCCCGGTCACCTCGTGGCCGAGGGCGACCTCGTGATCTGGGAGCACGTCGAGGAGTGGCAGTTCCACACCGGTGAGGTGATCCTCCACCCGTTCGTCACGGTGATGGAGGTGCACGACGGCAAGATCACCCGCTGGCACGACTACTCGCACCTCGGCAACATCATCGACAACGCCCCCGCCTGGTGGCTCGAGCGCCTCGCCCAGGGCTACGCCGCCGTCGAGTAGTCGGTCATCCCGAACATGTGTCGCTCGACCCCCGTCTGTGCCGTGTCAGCGTCACCTGTTCGTGGGGTCGCGCCGCGGTGAGTGCCGCGAAGCACGCCGCGCCGCTCGCGCCGGAGCCACCCGAGGACGAGCGCGTGGTCGAAACACGACGACCTCGTGGCCCACGAGGAGTGGGAGGACGAGGTCGTCGAGGGCGCCGACCTCGCGGGCGTCGACGCCGCGAGTGCGCGTCTCACGCTGCGAACTGCGCAACGTCGCGCTGACCGGCGCGCGCTTGCGCGGGTTCCACCTCGTCGACGTGCTCGCGGTCGACTGCGAGTCTCTCGGGCGCGTTGTTGCAGGAGGCGCGGCTGCAGCGCGCCGAGTTCCGCAACTGTCGGATGAGCGGCGTCGTGCTCGGGCAGACTCGCGCTGAGCCACGTCCGCTTCGACGGGTGCAAGCTCGACGACGCCAACCTCCGCCTCGTCGAAGCCGACCACGTCGAGTTCGTCGGGTGCTCGATGCGCACTGCCGACTTCTGCGAGTCGCGACTCGTCCACGCCGCGATGCGCGGGTGCGATCTCCGCGAGACCGACTTCACGAAGGTGACGGTGCCCGGCCTGCGGCTCGCGGGCGTTCACCAGCTCGACGGCGTCCGCGGGGCGCTACACCTGCGCGGCGTGGTCATCGAGGGTGACCGGGCGATCCCGCTCGCACTGAGCCTGTTCTCCGAGCTCGGCATCGAGCTCCGCAACGAGGACGACGCCTGAATCGCTTCGGCGCCTCAGCGGGCGAGCGTCGGGTCCTTCGGCACTGCGGGCGCGATCGAGTTCCCGTCGGGGTCCTTCACCATGACGGTGTCGGTCTGCTCTGAACGGACGGGTTCGGCGTCGGGGGCAAGGCCGGTCTTGCGGAGCTGTCCTGCGATGTCGTCGATGTCGTCGACGATCATCGTGCACGAGCCCTGACCGGCGCGCTCGGGCAAGCGGTACACCTGCAGACCACCGCCCCGGCCGAGGGTCCACTCGAGCACCTCCGGCATGGGCTGGGATGCGGGGCCGAGAAGCTGCTCGTACCACGGCCGCGCGACTTCGAGATCGTGGACGGCCAGGCTCGCGAAGGCGTTGGTGATCGTCATCCCGCGCGAGTACCCGCCGGGGGCCGGAGCGGAACGTGCGGTCCTACCATCGGACCCATGCCCGTCCACCAGTGCGCTCGGGGGCATGGTGCCCGACCCGTCGACGCTGCCGATCGCGCACGAGACCGCGCTCGTGCGCGCCGACGGGCGGCCACAGCCAGCGTTTCGCGACGAGCCCGGCGCATCCCCACGTGGCGCAACGCGTGGTCCGTCGTCTTCGTGTGGTTGCAGACGTGTGTGATCGTCGGCGCGGCGGTGTGGTGGGGCAACCCGGTCGGGTACGTGCTCGCGTTCCTGCTGATGGGTCGCACGCAGGCGCAGCTCGCGTCGCTCATGCACGAGGCCGCGCACCGCACGTTGTTCGCCAACCGGTGGTGGAACGACTTCGTCGGGCGCTGGTTCGTCGGCTTTCCCGGCTTCACGTCGACCGACGCCTACCGGCGCGTGCACATGGCGCACCACCGCAAGGAGTTCGGTCCCGACGAGCCCGACATCCCGCTGTACGCGGGCTACCCCGTCGCGCGCGACAGCCTGCGGCGCAAGCTCGTGCGTGACGCCACCGGTCGCACCGGGCTCAAGCTGCTGCGCGCGCAACTGCGCGGGTTCCGCTCGCCCGACGCGCGCGTGCGCCGCACGCTGTGGGAGATCCTCGCGGTGCAGGCGGTGCTGCTCGCCGCCGCGATCGCCGGCGGCGTGTGGTGGGTGTACCCGGTGTTCTGGCTGCTGCCGTACCTGACGGTGTGGCGCGTGATCAACCGGCTGCGCTCGATCGCCGAGCACGGCGGCATGGACGCGTCGCCCGACCGCCGGCTCACGACGCACAGCGTGCAGCAGTCGTGGGTCACCCGTTCCTGGCTCGTGCCGTACAACATCGGTTGGCACCTGGCGCACCACGTCGACGCCGGTGTCTCGATGCGCCACCTGCCCCGGTACCACCGGGCGCTGCGGGAGGCGGGCTACGTGGACGACACGTCCGAGTGGACCTCGTACCGGGCGCTCTGGCGGGCGTTGGGCGCAGGGTGACTGCACTCGACGGCCGAGTTCCCTAGTCTGTGGCCGTGGACCAGTGGCTGCACAACACGCGGGGCATCATCGTGGTGGTGCTGATGATCGCGACGGGCGCGCTGCTGCTGTCGATCGATCCCGGCAACGGCTTCCCGCAGGGTGCAAGCGCCTCGTCGGGCGGCGGCGGGGGCGACACCTCGGTCACCAGCACCACGGTGCCCACCAGCACCACCACGCCGCTCTCCACCCGGCCCACCCTCCAGGAGGGCACCACCGACACCGCCGACACCACGGTGCTGCAGCAGAAGCTGGCCTCGCTGGGCTACCAGGTCACCGCCGACGGCAGCTTCGGGCCCGGCACGAAGGCCGCGGTGATCCAGTTCCAGACGTCGAAGAGCCTGCCGGCCACCGGCGTCGTCGACGCCGCCACCTGGACGGCGCTGGGCCTCTAGCTCTCGGCTCGGCCGGCTAGTTGAAGGCGATCGCCGCGGTGAGCTCGCGACGGTCGGCGGCCCGCAACATCATCGAGCCGCGGCGCTGGCGCGGCGCGCACATCGCCAGGTAGTCGGACACGGCACGCGACACGGGGCCGGGCGCCTCGAAGGTCTCGGCGACCTCGATCTCGGCGGGCGGGTAGTTCGTCGGGTCCTGGAACATGGCGGGTCTCCTCGTGGGTTGGGCGGTTCCCGTACGTCGTTCCAGGGTCAACGGTACGGGTGACGTGTGAACGGGGCGTTGCGAGGCCGCGACGCGCGGGCGTCCACTCGCCCAAGATCCACCCTCACGGGGTCGTCAGGAAGTTGTGGGATTCGGGAGGTCGGTCTCCTCGTCGACCGGGTCGGAGAGGAGGAGGATCTCGCCGTCGGGCATCACCGACTCGAGCTGCTCCTCGAGGGCGATCGCCTGCGCGGCGCCGATGGGGGCGTCGCTCGCCTCGTCGGTGCGGAGGGCGTCGCGGATGGCGAGCGCCGAGCCCTTCGGCATCAGGAAGGCGAGGAACACGCCGACGATCGCCACGCCGAACACGAACATGAACACGAGGTGGATCGAGTCGGAGAAGGCGTGGCGCACGAGGTCCTGCGTCTCCGGTGGGAACGACTTCGCGGTCTGCGGTGACAGCAGCGCGCCGGGCTTGATGTGGCTCCCCGGGAACAGCTCGGCCATCCGGTCCGACAGCGAACCGAGCGCGAGGGCGGCCGCGATCGCGACACCGAGCGCGCCACCGAGCTGGCGCGTGAAGTTCACGAGTGCGTTGGCGATGCCCATGCGGGGCAGGTCGACGGCGTTCTGGGCGGCGAGCGCGGTGGTGATGAAGTTGAAGCCAATCCCGACGCCGAGGAGGATCATCGCCAGCGAGACGATCTCGGTCGAGGAGTCGGCGTTCACCTGGGTGAGCACGCCCGCGCCACCGAGGATCACCAGCATGCCGACGAGCGTGATGGGCCGGTAGCCCGTGCGCAGCACGATGCGCGCGCCGAACGCCGACGCGACCACCATCGAGAACATCATCGGGGTGAGCACGCGGCCGGCGTCGGTGGCCGACGACTGCTGCACGACCTGCACGAACAGCGGCAGGAACGAGTTGACCGCGAACATGATCATGCCGATTGCGACACCGATGATCGTGGCCGCCCGCAGCGCGCGCAGCCCGAACAACGTGAAGTCGATCATCGGCTCCGCGGTGCGCCGCTCGTGCCACACGAACGCGACGAGCAGCACGGCGCTGACCGCGAACGCGCCGACGATCGTGGGTGAACCCCAGCCGTAGTCGCGGCCGCCGGTCTCCAAACCGAAGACGAGCAAGCCCGTCCACCCGAGGAGCAACAACGTCCCCGCCCAGTCCATGGCGTGCTTCCGCCGGTGCTTGAGCGGCTCCACCATGAACGTGACGACGAGGAAGATGCCGACGATGCCGATCGGCAGGTTCACGAAGAACACCCAGCGCCACGAGAGGTTGTCGGTGAGGAAGCCACCGATGATCGGGCCGAGGATGGTCGCGCCGCCGAACACCATCGACATGTAGCCCGACACCTTGGGGCGTTCCTCGAGCGTGTACATGTCGGCGACGATCGTCTGCGCGACGGGGATGAGGCAGCCGCCGCCCGCACCCTGCAGTGCGCGGAAGAAGACGAGTTGCAGCATCGACGTGGACAGGCCGCACATCACCGACGCGCCGAGGAACAGGATCATGCCGATGAGGAAGATCCGCTTGCGGCCGTACATGTCGGCGAGGCGACCCCACAACGGGATGCTCGCGATCTCGAAGAGCAGGTAGCCGGTGAACACCCAGGCGTAGTGGTCGATGCCGTGGAGGTCACCGATGATCGTGGGCATCGCGGTGGACACGACCGTGCCGTCGAGCGTCGCGAGGAACATACCGATCACCGCGGCGATCGTGGTGATGGTGCGGGTGCGCTTCGAGATCGTGCGGGCGAAGTCGGTGCTCGGCGTGAGTGCGTCGCCTCCCGACACGTCGTGGCTCATCGGGTCGCTCCCTTCGTGAGCGCGGGCGCGACGGTGCGTGCGAACGCGTCGATGCGGTCGATGTCGGCGGGGTCGGAGCGCAGCAGGTGCTCCACGAACAGGCCCCAGAGGAAGGTGGCGATGACGTCGGCCGCCGCATCGCGGTCGACGGTGGGGTCGAGGTCGGTGGCCTTCGCGAGCACGTCGGCCCAGCGCTGGCGCCACTCGGCGGCGAGGGTGCCCTGCACCGCGAGCGCGTCCTCGTCGCCGAGCACCGCTTCGCGTTGCATGAGGCGCAGGAACTCCCGGTCCTCCACCAGGCGGTGGAACGAGCGCCGGGCCTGCTCCACGATGAGCCGCTCGGCGGGGGCCGGCTCGGGGTCCTCCACCGGCGCCTCGGGGCGGGTGAAGCGGGCCCGGAACACCTCGCGGATGAGCTCGGCCTTCGAGTCGAAGTGGTAGTAGAGCCCGGGCACGGTGACCCCGGCGGCGTCGGCCAGCTCCCGCATGCTGACGGCGGTGGTGCCCCGCTCGGAGAACAGCCGGAGGGCCACCTCCACGATGCGATCGCGGGTGGGGACGGCGGTCGTGGAGGCGCTGGTGGGGCTCACGGGTCCGAACTTACTTGAACGCTCGATCAAGTCGCCCTTCCCTGTCGCAGGCGGCCGGTACCCTCCCCCGTGATGGAGCAGTCGGCCTTCTCCCTGTTCCCGGACCCCGCCGATCCGGAACCGGCCCTCGACGACCCCGCCGCCCCGACCCGCTCCTCGACTCCTGGGACGAGCCCGACCCTCCCAGCCCGAGGAGCCCGACGAGGAGGCGGTCCCCACCTTCACCGTCGGCGAGCTCAACGGGAAGGTGCGCGATGCGCTGCGCCGGTCCTTCGTCGACGAGGTGTGGGTGCGGGGCGAGGTGCAGAACCTCAAGCGCCACGGTTCGGGGCACACCTACTTCACGCTCGTGGAGAAGGGCGTCCGGGGCGACCGGCCCGTCGCCCGCCTCGATGTCGCGCTCTTCCGCGACGACGCCCGCACGGTCGACCGTCGCCTGAAGGCGGTGCCCGGTGCCGAGCTCGGCAACGACGTCGAGGTGCGTATCCGCGGGCGGGTCACCCTCTACCCCGAGCAGGGCCGCTACCAGCTCGTCATGAGCGACATCGACCCGGTGTTCACCGTCGGCGGCATCGCGGCCAACCGGGAGCGGGTGCTGCGGGCGCTGGCCGCCGAGGGTCTCATCGGGCACAACGCCCGCCACGTGATCCCGCCGGTGCCGCTGCGCGCCGGGCTCGTCACCAGCGTCGGCAGCGCGGCCTACCACGACTTCGTGCACGAGCTGGAGCTGAGTGGCTACGCGCTCCAGGTCGCGGTGGTCGACGTGCGGGTGCAGGGCAGCGCGGCGGCGCGCCGCATCAAGTACGGGCTCAACCTGCTTGCCGGTCTCGCGGTCGACGCCGTGGTGCTGGTGCGCGGCGGCGGGTCGCGCGATCTCATGCCGTTCGACACCGACATCGTGGCGCGCGCCGTGGCGGAGATGCCGGTGCCGGTGCTCACCGGCGTGGGCCACGAGATCGACCGCAGCGTCGCCGACGAGGTCGCGCACACCGCGCAAGACCCCCACGGCCTGCGCGCAGACCCTCGTCGAGCAGGTGCGCCGCTTCGACGACGGACTGGCGGAGGCGGCCAGGGTCGTGTCGGCGCTGGCGCGCCGGCGGGCCTCGCTCGCCCAACGCGAGCTCGACGACGCCGCCCGCCGCGTCCGGCGTTCGGTGCCGGTGGCGATCACCCGCGAGCAAGCGCTCGTCGACCGCCGTCACGGTCGGGTCGACGAGCTTGCCCGGCTGCGCACGGGTGAGGCCGCCCGCCGGCTCGACCACGCCGTGGCGCGGCTCACCGACCTGGCGCGGGCGGCGCGGCACGCGACTCGGTGACCGTGCTCGACGCCCGCCAGCGCGCCATCGCGCCGGCGGTGGCCACCGCCTCGACCTCGAGGTGCTCAAGCTCGACGCGCGACTCCACCGTGCGTGCGCTCGACCCCCGCCGCGTGCTCGAACGCGGCTACAGCATCACGCGCGACGAGAACGGGCGCGCCGTGCGCCACGCGGCCGATACGGCCACCGGACAATTCATCGTCACCGAGCTCGCCGACGGCCGCGCCGCGAGCCGGGTGGAGCACAGCCCGGGAACAGCCGAGGAAGCAGGGACATGACCGACGTGACCGAAGCCGCGAACGACGACACCACCATCGGCTACGCCGAGGCGATGGACGAGCTCGGCGACATCCTCGACGAGCTCGAGCGCGACGATCTCGACGTCGACGTGCTTGCCGAGCGCGTCCGCCGGGCCAGCTTCCTGATCAAGCTCTGCCGGGGGCGCATCGCGCGCGCCCGGGCCGACGTCGAGGGGATCGTCACCGACCTCGAGGCGTTCGCCGCCGCCGAGGGCGACGCCGACGACGCCTGACAGGCGCGCGATTGACGCGACCTCCGCGCGGGACAACAGTGGACGCCACCGCGGGTCCGTCTCAGGAGGTCGACGATGAAGTTCGTCCAGACCATCGAGTTCACCACGACGCGCTACGACGAGGTCGCCGCCGTCATGGACGAGTGGGAGTCGTCCACCGCCTCCACGCACCGGCCCACGCGTGCGTGGACCACGCGTGACCGCGACCGCGCCAACACCTACGTGCAGATCGTGGAGTTCCCGTCGTACGACGACGCGATGAAGAACAGCGAGCTGCCCGAGACCGACGCGCTCGCCCAGAAGATGATGGCGCTGTGCGACGGGCCGCCGATCTTCCGCAACCTCGACGTCGTGCGTGAGGCGAACCTGTAGCTCGCGCTACTTCTTCTGACCGGTGAGCTTGCGGTTCTTGAACTGCGCCTTCACGTAGTCGCGGTTCAGCAGCGCGATGAAGTCGATGCTGATCTCCTTCGGGCACGCCTTCTCGCACTCACCGTGGTTCGTGCAGGAGCCGAAGAAGCTCTCCATCGTCTCGACCATGTTCACCACGCGGGCGTAGCGCTCGGGCTGGCCCTGCGGGAGCAGGTTCAGGTGCGCCACCTTCGCGGCGGTGAACAGGTTCGCCGCACCGTTGGGGCACGCCGCCACGCAGGCGCCGCAGCCGATGCAGGCGGCCGCGTCCATCGCGGAGTCGGCGGCCTCCTTCGGCACGAGGATCAGGTTGGCGTCGGGGGCCGCACCGGTGGGGGCGCTGATGTAGCCGCCCGCTTCCACGATGCGGTCGAACGCGCTGCGGTCGACGACGAGGTCGCGCAGGATCGGGAACGCCTTCGCCCGCCACGGCTCGACCGTGATCTGGTCGCCGTCCTTGAACTTGCGCATGTGGAGCTGGCAGGTGGCCGTGCCCTCCGAAGGGCCGTGCGCCCGACCGTTGATCATCATCGAGCACGAACCGCAGATGCCCTCGCGGCAGTCGTGGTCGAACGCGATCGGCTCCCGCCCCTCGGCGGTGAGACGGTCGTTGACGACGTCGAACATCTCGAGGAACGACATCTCCTCGCTGATGCCCGGGGCGTCGATCTCCTCGAACGCACCAGCGGCGGTCGGGCTCTTCTGACGCCAGACGCGGAGCTTGAGATCCATTGCTTCAGTCCTCTGTGCTTCGTTCCGCGGGCTACTTGTAGTTCCGCTGGGCGAGGTGGACGTACTCGAACTCGAGCTGCTCCTTGTGCAGCGTCGGCCGGGTGTCCACGCCGTTGAACTCCCACGCCGCGACGTGCGAGAAGCCCTCGTCGTCGCGCAGCGCCTCGCCTTCCTCGGTCTGGTGCTCGGTGCGGAAGTGACCGCCGCACGACTCCTCACGGGTGAGGGCGTCGAGCACGAGCTCCTCGCCGAACTCGAGGAAGTCGGCCACGCGGCCGGCCTTCTCGAGCGACTGGTTCACCGATTCGTTCTCACCGAGGACGCGCACGTCGCGGTAGAACTCCTCGCGCAGCACCGGGATCTCCTGGAGCGCCTTCTCGAGGCTCTCCTTGCTGCGGGCCATGCCGCAGTTGTCCCACATGATGTTGCCGAGCTCGCGGTGGAAGTCGTCGACCGAGCGCGTGCCCTTGGCCTTGAGCAGGCGGTTGGTGTTGTCGCGCACCTCGGCCTCGGCGGCCTTGAACACCGGCTCGCTCGTGGAGAGCGGGGCGGTGCCGAGCTGCGGGGCGAGGTAGTCGGAGATGGTCGACGGGAGCACGAAGTACCCGTCGGCGAGACCCTGCATGAGCGCCGAGGCGCCGAGACGGTTCGCACCGTGGTCGGAGAAGTTCGCCTCGCCGAGCACGTAGAGGCCCGGCACGTTGCTCATCAGGTTGTAGTCGACCCAGAGCCCGCCCATCGTGTAGTGGACGGCCGGGTAGATGCGCATCGGAACCTTGTAGGGGTTCTCGTCGGTGATGCGCTCGTACATCTCGAAGAGGTTGCCGTAGCGCTCCTCGACGACGTCGGCGCCGAGACGGTCGATCGCCGCACCGAAGTCGAGGTACACACCGTTCTTGAGCGGGCCCACTCCACGGCCGGCGTCGACCTCGCGCTTCGCCGCCCGGGAGGCGATGTCACGCGGGACGAGGTTGCCGAACGCGGGGTAGCGACGCTCGAGGAAGTAGTCGCGCTCGCTGTCGGGGATCTGGTCGGGGGTGCGGGTGTCCTCCGCGCTCTCCGGGACCCAGACGCGACCGTCGTTGCGGAGCGACTCCGACATCAGCGTGAGCTTCGACTGGAAGTCGTCGCTGCGCGGGATGCAGGTGGGGTGGATCTGCGTGTAGCAGGGGTTCGCCATGAGCGCGCCCCGCTTGTGTGCCCGCCACGCCGCGGTGACGTTGCTCGCCTTGGCGTTGGTGGAGAGGTAGAAGACGTTGCCGTAGCCACCGGTGGCGAGCACGACCGCGTGCGCCGACCACGAGCGGATGTCGCCCGAGATCAGGTTGCGGGTGACGATGCCGGCCGCCTTGCCCTCGTGCACGACGAGGTCGAGCATCTCGGTGCGGTGGTGCAGCTCGACGGTGCCGAGGTGCACCTGGCGGGCGAGCGCCTGGTAGGCGCCCAGCAGCAGCTGCTGGCCCGTCTGGCCACGCGCGTAGAACGTGCGGGAGACCTGCGCACCACCGAACGACCGGTTGTCCAGGAGGCCGCCGTAGTCACGCGCGAACGGCACGCCCTGCGCGACGCACTGGTCGATGATGTTCACGCTGATCTCGGCGAGGCGGTACACGTTCGCCTCGCGAGCGCGGTAGTCGCCGCCCTTCACGGTGTCGTAGAAGAGGCGGTACACGCTGTCGCCGTCGTTCTGGTAGTTCTTCGCGGCGTTGATGCCGCCCTGCGCGGCGATGCTGTGCGCACGGCGCGGCGAGTCGTGGAACGTGAAGAGCTTGACGTTGTAGCCCAGCTCACCGAGCGTCGCCGCGGCCGAGGCGCCGGCGAGGCCGGAGCCCACCACGATCACCTCGTAGCGACGCTTGTTCGCCGGGTTCACCAGCTTCACGTCGAACTTGTGCTGCGTCCACTTGTCCTCGATGGGACCCGCAGGGATCTTCGCGTCGAGGGTGATGCTCATCGGCTGACTGCTCCGGTCGTGATCAGCAACGGCATGCTCACGTTGCCGGCGAGGATGAGGAGGGCGAAGCCCACCGCGAAGTACCGGCGTGCGGCGTTGTACCGCGGGTTGTTCAGCCCGAGGCTCTGGAACATGCTCCAGGCGCCGTGGAAGATGTGGACCGAGAGGGCGCACATCGCGACGATGTAGGCGATCGCCACCGGTACCCGTTCGAAGCTGTTGAACAGGTTGTCGTACGCGTCGCCGCGCACGAAGTGCCCGCCGTTCGCGGTGCCCGCCGTGAGGTCGAGCAGGTGGAAGATCACGAACAGCGCCACGACGATGCCGGTGAGGCGCATCGTGCGGGACGCGAAGTTCGCCGCCACGTAGTCGCGCTTCGACTGGTAGCGCACCGGGCGGGCCTTCTGGTTCATCCGCGTCAGCTGGGCGGCCGCCACGATGTGCACCACGAAGGCGCCGATCAGCACCACGCGCACGATCCACAGGAGGACCGTGCGGGGGAGCGCCGGCTCACCGAGGGTGCGTAGCCACTCGCCGTAGGTGTTGATGTGCTCCTTGCCCAAGAAGACCTTGAGGTTCCCGATCATGTGCACGAGCACGAAGCCCAGGAGCACGATGCCCGAGAGGGCCATCAACCATTTCTTGCCGACCGCCGACTGCCAGAACCGCAGCAGGAAGTGACCCTGCTTCGGCGGCGGCACCGGCGCACCAAAGGTGCGGGCCAGCTCGTCGGCGTCGTCTGCGCCGGCGGTCTGGTCAGCGGTCGAGAGCTCTTCCTCCACCTTCGCCATGAGGCGAAAACTACAACTCCCGCTTGGCCTTTGGCCTATTCGGGAATTAGGGCCCTGGCCAGGGGTTGAGGGGCAGGCCGGGCGCGGGGAGGCCGGACCAGCAGTAGACGTGGCCGGGGCTCCCGGCGTCGACCGCGAACAGGGTGCGGCCGTCGACCCCGCCGAGGCAGCAGTTGGTGCTGACGGGGTGGTCGCCAGGCGACTCCAGCACCTCGATCGGTGTGCCGTCGGGCTCGAGGATCGTGACGATGTGCCCGCCGCCCGCGGCGTAGATGCGGCCGTCGACGTCGAGGGCGAACCCGTCGACGGTGCGCCCCTCGGCGAACCGCTCCTGGCTCCCGTCGGGCCGGATCCGCAGGAGGCACTGCCCCTGCATGTGGCGGCCGTTCTCGGCGACGATCAGGGTCTCGCCGTCGACGTCGAGCGCGATCCCGTTGGGGAAGTGGAGTCCGTCGGCGACGGTGCGGAGGCCGGCGGTGGCCGACCAGGCCATCACCCGGCCGACGGGTTCGTCGGGCACCGGCCAGTGCGGCGGGTCGGTGAAGTAGACGGTGCCGTCGGGCCCGACGACGAGGTCGTTGGGGGCGTGGCTCTGCCCGGCGAGGAGTGTGGCGACGGTGCCGTCGGCAGCCACGTGCTGCAGGCCGGACGGGATGGTCGGCACCGGCGGAGGTGCGGGGGCGAAGAAGTCGCCGAACACGGAGAAGTCGAGGCCGCCGTTCTGCGTGACGACGAAGCCGCCATCGGACGCCGGCGCCGCGCTGTTCGCCCCGCCGCCGGTGTCGGCGAGCAGCGAGCGGGTGCCGGTGGCGAGGTCGACGCGGTGCAGCGTGCCGTCGGACACCGACGTGCACACGAGCGACCCTTCCGGGTGGGCGCGGTCGGGCGGGCACCACACCGGGCCCTCGCCGAAGCGCGGCCCCGCGCAGAGGATCGCCGGTCCGTCCACGCGCTCCCTACTTCTTCTCCTGTTGCGCCCGGTGGTACGCCACGATCGCGTTGGCGTGCCCGTGGCCCATGCCGTAGTCGTTCTTCAAGAGGGCGACCATCTCCGAGTGCTTCTCGAGCTTCGCCTTGTCGAGGATCTTGAACCAGTGGTCCATGGGCTGGCCGTACGTCTTCTCGATCGACGGGAAGTACGACGCGGGTCCCTTCACCTTCTCCGGTGTGTCCGCCATTCTCCTGCCTCCTTGTTGATCAGGTCGCGAGTAGTCGCTCGAACAGCCGGCGACTTCCGTCGTCGTCGGCTCCATTCGAGAAGTCGGTGAGCGCACGGCACTCGGATTCCACGTCGGTGAACATCGCCGCGACGCGCCGCAGGCTCGTGGCAATCGCATCACGCCCGTACCCACCGCGGGTGGCCGCGAGCGCTTCGACGACATCGGGTTCGAGCCACTCCTCGAGGTAGCGGTTTCCGTGCCACAGGTCGCGCGTCGGGTCCCGCAACGAGGTCCTCGACCGCAGCATGTCGACGAGGCATGTGGTCAACACGGTCTCGCACGTCGTCATTGCGACCCACAACTCGCCCCGCCGCCACTTCTTCGCCGCCCACACGAGTTTGAACCAGAACCGGTTGGAGACGGCTCCGAGGTCCGAGTCGACGGGCGCCGGGTCGCCCGGCAGCGGCGGCACGATCCGAGCGATGCCGGCTCGGAGTGCGTCGTCACCGATGAGGATGCGCACACCACGGCCGAACATCCCCCGCACGTCCGGGTCCTCGGCGAACTCCGGAAGGAGGCGCATCATCTCGACGGGCACGAAGGTGAAGTCGACGTCCTGGCCGGACGCGAACAGCACGCGACGCTCCGACATGCCGCCGACCGGGGTCGCGTCGACGAACGAGGCCATCACCGCGCCGAACGAGTGCAGCCAATCGTCATCCGCGAGGTAGGTCGTCGGGTCATCGACGGCGAGGACGACGTCGATGTCCGACGAGTCGTCGGCCGGATGGTCGGTCCGGGCCTGGGAACCGAGCAGCACGAGGGCGTGCACGTCGTCGCGCGCCGACGCCCAAGAGTGCAGTTGCTCGATGGTCTCGGCGGCGATGCTCACAGGCGAACTCCCCGGGTCCGGTGTCGCCGATCTTCTCATGCGGGTACGCTGCGCCGCGACCCCCTGAGCCGTGCGAAAACGGGAGATCTCTCATGACGCGACCCGGAACCTTGGGCGAACTGCGCGCCAGTGGCTGGGTGTCACGACCGGTCAAGGAAGAGGTGCGGGCCAACGCCATCGCCCGCATCTCGGAGGGCCGTCAGCTGGTCGACGGTGTCGTGGGCTACGAGGACACGGTCCTGCCGCAGCTCGAGAACGCCCTGATCGCCGGCCACGACGTGATCTTCCTCGGCGAGCGCGGCCAGGCGAAGACCCGCATGATCCGCTCGCTCACCGACCTGCTCGACGAGTGGATGCCGATCGTCGCGGGCAGTGAGATCAACGACGACCCCTACCACCCGATCTCGCACCACGCCCGCGTGTTGGTGGCGGAGCGGGGCGACGAGACGCCGCTCGAGTGGGTGCACCGCGAGCGCCGCTTCGGCGAGAAGCTCGCCACCCCCGACACGTCGATCGCGGATCTCATCGGCGAGGTCGACCCCATCAAGGTGGCGGAGGGGCGTTACCTCTCCGACGAGCTCACGATCCACTACGGCCTCGTGCCCCGCACCAACCGCGGCATCTTCTCGATCAACGAGCTGCCCGACCTCGCGGAGCGCATCCAGGTGGGTCTGCTCAACGTGCTCGAGGAGCGCGACGTGCAGATCCGGGGTTACAAGATCCGCCTGCCCATCGATCTCATGCTGGTCGCGTCGGCGAACCCCGAGGACTACACCAACCGTGGGCGCATCATCACGCCGCTGAAGGACCGCTTCGGCGCGCAGATCCGCACGCACTACCCGCTCGACGCCGAGCTCGAGGCCGCGGTCATCAAGCAGGAGGCGCGGCCGCTCACCGCCGACGGCCTCACCGTCACCGTGCCCGAGTACATGGCCGAGATCGTGGCCGAGGCGAGCCAGCAGGCGCGCCGGTCGCCGCACATCAACCAGCGCTCCGGTGTGTCGGTGCGGCTCTCGATCGCGAACTACGAGACGCTCGTCGCCAACGCCACCCGTCGCGCGCTGCGCCACGGCGAGCACGAGGTCGTGCCGCGCGTGAGCGATCTCGACGCCCTGGTCGCGAGCACCGCCGGCAAGGTGGAGTTCGAGACGGTCGACGACGGCCGCGAGGAGCAGGTGCTCGACCGCATCGTCAAGACCGCGGTGCTCGAGACGTTCCGGGCCCGCACCCGCCCCGAGAAGCTCTCCGGCGTGGTGACCGCGTTCGAGGAGGGGCTCGTCATCCAGACGGGCGAGGACATCTCGTCGTCGGTGTACGCCAAGTGGCTCGACGAGGGGCCTGCGCTGCGCGAGACGCTCGCCGACCTCGACGTCGGCGAGTCGCCCGCGGGTGTTGCCTCGGCGGTGGAGTTCGTCCTCGAGGGCCTGCACCTCTCCAAGCGGCTCAACAAGGACGCCGTCGGCGGCCGCGCCGCCTACCGCGGCCGCGGCTAGAGCGTTCTTGCGCCACTTGCGCGTGATAGTCACGCGGAACTGGCGCCAGAACGAGAAGGGGAGGGTCAGCCGCCGCTGGGCGGGTCCTGCTCGAAGAGGCCGCAGTCGTTCTGGGCGCGGCGGTTCACGTTGTTGACCGCCGTCATGATCTTCGGGTTGTCGACCACCGACTTGTCACCCTTCGCCCGCTTCTGCAGCGCATCGAGGAAGGTCTGGGTGTCGGCGGCGATGTCCTTGGGTGCGTGGTCGGCCATGGTCTGGACGAGGTCGATCTGCACCTCGAGGGAGGCCTTGCGCTCCACCTTCTTGTCGTAGGTGTAGGCGGCCTTGCAGAACGCCTTGCTCGGCAGCGGCAGCGACTTGGAATCGTCCTTCGAGCAGCCGGCGAGACCGGCCGCGGCCACGAGGGACAGGAGGACGAGTGCGAGGGCTCGGGTCGGCGCGCGCATCGCCTCATTGTGGTCGCGGGGACCTGCGTGGTTTCAGTCAGGGCGCCGGAAGCCCGGGCACGAGGCGCGGCAACCCGGGTACCCTCGGGCCATGGCGCGTGGATCGGGCTTCCGCTACTCCCGTTGGGACGGCACCCAGCGCGGGTTCGACCTCGACGCCGACTCCCTGCTCGAGGAGATGGGCGACGACCTCCTCTACCACGGCGACCTCAACGCCGCGCTCCGCCGGATGATGCAGCAGGGGTTCAAGGACCGCAACGGCGAAGAGCTCATGGGCCTGCGCGAGATGATGGAGCGGCTGCGGGAGCGTCGTCGCGAAGAGCTCGAACGCCGCGATCTCGGCGGCGTGTACGACGACATCGCGGAGCAGCTCAACGAGGTCGTCGACATGGAGCGCCAGGGCATCGACCGGCGCGTCGACGAAGCCGCGCAGTCGGGCGACCCGCGCCGTCAGGAGCTGATCGACGACGTCGCCGAGCTGCGTCGTCGTGAGCTCGACGAGCTCCCGCCCGACCTCGCGGGACGCGTGCAATCGCTGCAGAACTACGAGTTCATGGACGACGCCGCGCGCGAGCGGTTCGAGGAGCTCATGGACGAGCTGCGCGAGCAGCTCATGCAGAGCTACTTCAACCAGATGTCCGAGGGCATGCAGAACCTCACGCCCGAGAAGATGCAGGCCATGAAGGACATGATGGCCGAGCTCAACCAGATGCTCGAGCAGCGCGAGCAGGGTGAGGAGCCCGACTTCGAGGGCTTCATGGAGCGCCACGGCGAGTTCTTCCCCGGCAACCCCCAGAGCCTCGACGAACTGCTCGAGCAGATGGCGCAGTCGATGGCGCAGATGCAGCAGCTGCTCAACTCCATGACGCCCGAGCAGCGCGCGCAGCTGCAGGCGCTGTCGGAGTCGCTGCTCGAGGACATGGACCTGCGCTGGCAGGTCGACCAGCTGTCGCGCAACCTGCAGAACGCGTTCCCGAATCTGCCGTGGCAGCGGTCGCAGAACTTCAGCGGCAACGACCCCATGAGCTTCGGCGAGATGCCCGGTCTGCTCGACACGCTCGGCGACCTCGATGCGCTCGAGAACCTGATGCGCTCGGCCACGCAACCCGGTGAGCTCGCCGAGGTCGACATCGACCGCGCCCGCGAGCTGCTCGGCGACGACGCGGCGCGCTCGCTCGACCGACTGCGCGACCTCACCAAGCTGCTTGAGGAGGCCGGCCTCATCGAGCAGCGGGAGGGGCGGCTCGAGCTCACTCCACGCGCCATCCGCGCCATCGGCAACAAGGCGCTCTCCGACCTCTACAAGAAGCTGGTCAAGGACAAGCCGGGTTCGCACCAGATCCAGCGCTCCGGGGTGGGCAACGAGCAGTCGTACGAGCACAAGCCCTACGAGTTCGGCGACCCGTTCCACCTGAACGTGCAGGAGACGGTGAAGAACGCGATCTGGCGTTCGGGCGCGGGCACGCCGGTGCGCCTGAAGCCCGCCGACTTCGAGGTGGAGCGCACTGAGCAGACCACGCGCTCGGCCACGGTGCTGCTCCTCGACGTGTCGCTGTCGATGCCGATGCGCGACAACTTCCTGCCGGCGAAGAAGGTGGCGATGGCGCTGCACGCGCTCATCACCAGCCAGTACCCGCGCGACTACTTCGGTCTCGTCTCGTTCGGGCGTGTCGCGCGCGACGTGAAGCCCGAGCGCCTACCCGAGATGAGCTGGGACTTCGAGTGGGGTACGAACATGCAGCACGCGCTGCTGCTCGCCCGCAAGCAGCTCTCCCGCCAGACCGGCACGAAGCAGATCATCATGGTCACCGACGGCGAGCCCACCGCCCACATCGAGAACGGGCAGGCGCTGTTCTCGTACCCGCCGTCGCACGTCACCATCGAGGAGACGCTGAAGGAGGTGATGCGGTGCACGCGTGACGGCATCCGCATCAACACCTTCATGCTCGACGAGAGCTACTACCTGCGCTCGTTCGTCGAGCAGATGATGCGCATCAACCGCGGGCGCGCGTTCTTCACCACGCCCGACACGCTCGGCGACTACGTGCTGGTCGACTTCCTCGACCACCGCCGCCAGAACCGTCGCGCTAGTTAGTCCCCCGTATAGAGGGCCTGCGTGCGGTAGCGCAGGCGGTGCGGGTACTCCTCCAGCGCGTGCGCGATCCAGCCCGCCGTGCGGGCGATCGCGAACACGGCCTCACCTCCGCCCGGGGCGAAGTGGCCGGCCTCGGCGAGCACACCGAGCGCGAAGTCGATGTTGGGGTGCGGCCCGGCCGAATCAGTGCCGCCGTCGTCGACGATCGCGAGCACCTCCTGCGCGGTGCGCCACAACGCGGTGGGCGGCTTCGCGGCCTCGACGAACTCGAGCAGCACTGGCGTGCGCGGGTCGGGCCCGGTGTACACGGAGTGCCCGAAGCCCGGCACCGGCGCGCCCGACTGCAGCACCGCGCCCACGGCGACCGCGGGTGACCGGTCGGTCGTGCGCAGCAGCGCACGCACCTGCTCCGACGCGCCGCCGTGCAGCGGGCCGCCGAGCGCGGCGAGCCCGGCGAGCACGGCCAGGTACGGATCGGCCCAGGTCGACGCGGCGACGCGCGCCGCGAACGTCGACGTGGCGAGCTCGTGGTCGGCGAGGAGTGACAGCGCGCCGTCGAGCGCGCGCACCCTCCGCTTGGTCGGCTCGGTGGCGGTGAGGCGGGGCCAGAGCCGCGCCGCGACCGAGCCGGCCTCGCTCGGCCGGTCGCGTGCGTCGACGGGAGGGAGCGCCTCGACCAACGTCGCGAGCAGCGATCCGGCGCGCGCCGCGACCGCCGAGGGGCGACGGTCGTCGCGCAACGGGTCGGCGGCCCGCAGCGCGGCCACCACCACGCGGAGCCGGTCGCCGGCGGTCGCGGCGGCCGGTAGCGGCCGCTGGACGGCGCGGGCGAGGGCGAGCGCGTCGTCGGGCGCCGACCAGTGCGCGTTGGGGCCGAGGGGCACGTCCCACAACCACGCGGCGACCTCCTCGAAGCGCGCGGTGCGGGCGGCCTCGGTGACGTCCCAGCCGCGGTACGCCAGCCGCCCCGCCGGATCGAGGCGGGTCACCGCCGTGTCGACGACCACCTCGGGGCCGTCGCCCGCGGGGCGACGCGGGCCGCGGTCGGCGAGGCGCTCGATGTCGGACCGGCGGTACCGACGGGCGCGGCCCGCCTCGCCGGGCACCGGCTCGCTGTGCACGAGGCCCCGGCTCACGTAGGCGTAGAGGGTCTGGGGCTTCACGCCGAGGCGGGTGGTCGCCTCCCGGGCGTCGAGCCACTCACGGTCCACGGCCGCAGCGTACCGCTCGATACATTGATGAGCAATCAACGTTGACGAGTCAGACGGCCGGGCGGATCCTCGGCCCATGACGACGACCATGGATGCAGATGCAGCAGGGGCCCCCGTCCGGGGGCTGAAGGGCGTGGTGGTGGCCGACACCACCATCGGCGAGGTGCGGGGCGCCGAGGGCTTCTACCACTACCGCGAGCACCCGGCCCCCGGGCTCGCCGCCACCCGCACCTTCGAGGAGGTGTGGCACCTCCTGTTCGACGGTGCGCTCCCCGATGCCGCCGAGCTCGGCGCCTTCGTCGCGCAGACCGCGCCTTTGCGGGCACTCCCCGAGACGTTGCTCGCGGCGCTGCCCGCGCGCGGCGGTCCCGGCATCGCTCCGCTCAGCGCGCTGCGCACCGCGCTGTCGCACCTCGCCGCGCTCGAGCACTTCGGCCCGACCTGGGATCTCACCACCGACCAGGTGCGACGCGACGCACTGCGTGTCTGCGCGGCCACGCCCACCCTCGTCGCCGCGCTCCACCGCGCGGCACGTGGGCTCGCGCCCATCGCGCCGCGCGACGACCTCGGTTTCGCCGCGAACTACCTGTACATGGTCGACGGCGTGGTGCCCTCGCCTGCGGTGGCGCGTGCGATCGAGCAGTACCTGATCCTCACGATCGACCACGGCTTCAACGCGTCGACGTTCACCGCGCGGGTCGTCACGTCGACCGGCGCCGACGTGGGCGCGGCAGTCGTGGCCGCACTGGGCGCGCTGAGCGGACCGCTGCACGGTGGCGCACCGAGCCGGGCGCTCGACACGCTCGACGAGATCGGCGACCCCGCGAACACGGAGGCGTGGGTGCGCGACGCCGTCGCACGCGGTGAGCGGATCATGGGCTTCGGGCACGCGGTGTACCGCACGGCCGATCCCCGCTCCGTGATGTTGCGTGACGTCGCACGCGGACTCGGCGGTCCGCTCGTCGACTTCGCGGTCGACGTGGAGGCGACCGTCGAACGGGTGCTCGCGGAGCTCAAGCCCGACCGAGAGCTCCACACGAACGTGGAGCTCTACGCCGGCGTGGTGATGGAGTTGTGCGGCCTGCCGCGTGACCTGTTCACGCCCACCTTCGCGGTCAGCCGGATGGTCGGGTGGTGCGCGCACGTGCTCGAGCAGTCGCAGGACCGGGCGATCATCCGCCCCAACGCTCGCTACGTGGGCCCCGAACCGGTGCGGTGAGCCTCGGGGAGGAATCGCGCCACCGGGCTAACCGGCGGCGACCTCTCGCATGTAGCGCTCGTGGACCGCGGGGTCGAAGCACACGAAGCGCACGCTCTGCACCTCGGTGATCGTCGAGCGCACGGTGTGCACCGCGATGCGGGTGGCCTCGGGCACGGGGTAGCCGTAGGCACCGGTGCTGATCGCCGGGAAGGCGATCGACCGGGCGCCGATCTCGTCGGCCACCTCGAGGCTCCGCCGGTAGCAGTTGGCGAGCAGCCGGGCCTCGCCCGAGTGACCGCCCTGCCAGATCGGGCCGACGGTGTGGATGACGAAGCGGGCCGGCAGGTCGAACCCGGGCGTGGCCTTGGCGTCACCGAAGGCGCACCCGCCCAACTGGCGGCACGCCTCGAGCAGCGCCGGCCCGGCCGCCCGGTGGATGGCGCCGTCGACCCCGCCACCACCCAAAAGGGATGGATTGGCCGCATTCACCACCGCGTGGACCTTCTCCCGGGTGATGTCGCCGAGGGTGACCTCGATGCTCGGACCCACGTGCGCCACGTTACGGCTGCTCACCGAGGGGCTGCAGGGGCCCATGGCCCGGACACCCGAATGGGCCCGGGGCGGGGCCGTCGGGTCGGCGGTCGTCGGGGCGAACGGGCCCGCGAGCGTTCCACCGAGCATCCCGGCGGTGGCCACACGATTGGCCGACGCGGAGAAGAAACCCCTTGCGTTCGGGCCCACGAAGAAGCATAGTAACACCCATGTAATTTCAGTGGGGTCATTTCGGGGAGGGCATGGACCCCGGGAGACCCCACCGGTGCCGCCGTGCATCCGCGAATCGAGGGAGCTACGCCGATGCCCGAACCGATCACCGTCACTCCGATCACCACGAGTCTCTCCGCCATCGTGGCGGCCCAGCGGTTCACCACCGACGGCCGTCGCTGGCAGGAGCAGGCGAACTGCCTCGGTGTCGACCCCGACCTGTTCTTCCCGGAGCGGGGTGCCAGCACCCGTGAGGCCAAGGCCGTCTGCCGCGGCTGCGAGGTCCGGGGCGAGTGCCTCGAGTACGCCCTCGCCCACGGCGAGAAGTTCGGCATCTGGGGCGGTCTCTCCGAGCGTGAGCGTCGGCGGGTCCGCCGGCAGCGGGCGCTGGAGCGCCTCGAGCGCGCCAACGCCATCACGGCCTGACGCCTAACTGCAGCGGCCGCCCATGCGGCCCTCGATGGTCTGCGCCTCGGTGAGGCCGGCGAAGGCCACGAACGCGGCGTCGCAACGCGCCAATTCGTCGGCGGGCAACAGCCCGACGAGCTCCACGCGCACCACCTCGGTGCCCGCGTCCCGCGCCTGCCCCCGCACCGCGTCGCACGCGGCCTGCAATCCCGTGCGTTCGAGGGCCACGAGGTTCATCGACACCTGCGCGTGACCCACGGTGTCGAGCGGGAAGCCGAGGGCGCGCACGCCGGGCAACCCGCCGTCGCGCTCGCGCACGGCGTGCGCGATGCGCTTCGCCACCGCGAGGTCGTCGGTGGCGAGCTCGCAGTTCACCGCGATCATCGGCGGGCGCGCCCCCACCGCGACCGCACCCATCCTGGGATGGGGTGTGGCCGGCCCTGCGTCGGGCGCGAACTCGCGGAACGCACTCGCGCGCACCTGCGGCAGCGATCGGGCACCGCCAGCGGCCGCGTCGTAGAGGAAGGCGGGGACGTGCAACTCCTCCGCGATCCACTCGGCGAAGTCGCGTGCCGCGCGCACCGCGTCGGTGATCGGGCGACCGGCCAGCGCGACGAACGGCACCACGTCGAGCGCGCCGAGACGCGGGTGCACACCCGTATGCGCGGAGAGGTCGACGTGCGCCGCCACCGAACGGGCCAGTGACTGCGCGGCGTCGTAGGCATCGGTCGCGTCGGGACCCGCGAGTGTGAACACCGAACGGTGGTGGTCGGCGTCCGTGTGCACGTCGAGCAACGACGCGCCACACGCGCGTTCGAGCGCGCGCAGCACCTCGGGATCGCGCCCCTCCGACACGTTGGCGACGCACTCGAGCACGGGACCACGCTAGAGCGCCGCCGGTAGCATCGGCCCGATGAGGCTGGGCCTGGCGCTCCCGCAGTACGACTACTCCGTCGCCGGGGAGTCGCCGCTGCGCTTCGAGACGATCGTCGAGTACGCGCGCACCGCGGAGCGCGCCGGCTTCGACTCGCTCTGGTTGTCGGACCACCTCTTCCTCGATCTCGCCAAGTACGGCGGTCCGGCCGAACCGGCGGGCATCTTCGATCCCGTCGTCACGTTCGCCGCGCTCGCGCGCGAGATCACGCGGCCGCGCTTCGGCACACTCGTGCTGCTCGAGGCGTTGCGCCCCGCGTCGGTGCTCGCGAAGTCGCTCGCTGGGCTCGACGTGCTCACCGGCGGTCGCCTCGACGTCGGCGTGGGTGCCGGTTGGTACGAGCCGGAGTACGAAGCGATCGGCATGGAGCTGCCCGCGCCTGGTGTGCGCCTCGCCCGGCTGCGCGAGGCGATCCTCGTGCTGCGCGGGCTGCTCGGTGGTGGACCGTGCACGGTCGACGGCGAGCACCACCGCGCCGACGGCGCGGTCAACGCCCCGGGGTCGGTGCAGCAGCCACACCCGCCGATCGTCGTGGGCGGCAAGGGCGACCGCCTGCTGCGTCTCGTCGCCGAGCTCGCCGACGGGTGGAACACCTGCTGGGCCTGGACTCCCGACGCCTACGCCGAGCGCGTCGCCGTGCTCGACCGCGCCTGCGAGGCGGTCGGGCGCGACCCGGCGACCGTCCACCGCTCGCTCGGGCTCTACGCGCTCGCCGGCGAGAACGAGGCCGATCTGGCCCGGCGCTTCGACCGGCTCGTGGCGCTCACCCCGCCCGGGGTCCTGCGCGACGTCACCCTCGAGCAGTGGCGCGAGGGTCGGCTGGTGGGCACCGTCGACGAGCTCCGCGCCCAGCGCGACCGCTGGGCCGAGCTCGGGGTCGGCGAGCTGATCGTGGGGGCGGGGGCGGTGCCCTTCCAGGTGACCACCCTCGACGACGTCGAGCTGCTCGGCGAGGCCCTCAAGGGCTGACGGGATCCTGACGATTCTCCACCGACCCCCGCCGGATCCCGTCCGGTGGTCGGCAAGGCTGCGGCGGCACGGTAGGGTGGAGTCTTCCGCTCGACCGGCCCGCTCGAAAGGGCAGACTCCCATGAACATCGGTCCCACCGAGCTGCTGATCGTCCTTGCGATCGTCCTGCTCCTGTTCGGCAGCACCAAGCTGCCGAAGCTCGCCCGCTCGCTCGGCGAGGCGCAGAAGGAGTTCAAGAAGGGCGTCGACGAGGGCAAGGCCGACGACGCCAAGGCGTCCGACGGCGACGCCGACAAGGCCTGATCGCCCGAGCGGTCACCCACTTCCCGATCGTCGCCTGACCCGAACCCGGTTCGGGATGCGCTGATCGGGAACCGACCACCCCTCCCCGTCGTTCCTGTCGATGGCCGAAGGTGTTCCCACCTGGGAAGAGATCGCCCGTGACCACGGGCGGTTCCTCTACAGCGTGGCGTACCGCCTGGCCGGCAACGAGGAAGACGCGAAGGACCTGGTCCAGGAATCGCTGCTGAGGATCCGCAGGGGCCTCGAGCGGTACGAACCCGGGTCCCTGGAAGGTTGGATGGCTCGGATCGTGACGAACGTGTTCCTCGACGAGGTGCGGCGGCGCAAGCGGCGTCCGGTGGACGCCCTGCCCGACGACCCCGGCCGCGTGCTCCCGCCCGCTCCGGCCGCCGACGAGGTGCAACTCGGCCTGTCCGACGAGATCCAACGCGCGCTCAGCGAGCTGCCCGAGGACTTCCGCGTGCCCGTCGTCCTGTGCGACGTGAGCGACCTGTCGTACGAGCAGATCGCGGAGAGCACGGGCGTGCCGATCGGCACCGTTCGTTCGCGCATCCACCGTGGGCGGCGCATGTTGCGCGCGCAGCTCACCGCCGCAGGAGTGACGGGCCCGTGACCGACGCGCACGACTTCCTCGACACCGACGTGCTCTCCGCCTACCTCGACGGCGAGTGCACTCCCGACGAGCGCGCCGAGGTCGAGGCGCGCCTCGCGGCGTCGGCCGAGTGGCGCGCCGAACTCGAGGAGGTGCGCGGCGCGCGCACGATGCTGCGGTCCGTCGCCGAACGCGACGTGCCCGCCGGCTTCTGGGACGACGTGCTCGCGAACGTCGCGGCCGCCGACGAGGAGCCCGAGACCGACACCGATGCCGTGGCGGCCGACGCTCCGGCGCCGGTCGTGTCGCTCGACGAGAAGCGCCGGGGCCCCGGGCGCTGGATCGCGACGGCGTTCGCCGCCGCCGCCGCCGTGGGCCTCGCGGTGGCTCATCGTGCCGCAGCGCGACAACGTGGCCCCCGATGTCACCGCCGTGGTGGTGCAGCACGGTGCGCAGACCTCCGACCACGTCGAGCCGATCGGCACCATCACGCCGGTCGGGCCCCTCGGGGCTTCCGCCGGTGAGCAACGTGCACCGGGTGCGGCCCGGTCGTCGCGCTCGTGGCCGCACTGGCCCTCGGCGCGCCGCGATCGCCTGGCCGGCGGGGCGTTCGGCACGTCGACACCCTCGGAGCAGGCGCAGCAGCTGCTGACCCGCATGCGGCAGGCGTCCGACACCCACGACTTCACCGGCGTCGCCACCGTCTCGTGGCGCGACGGTTCCACGCGGCGAACCGCCGAGGTGGAGGTCAGCGACGCCGACGGCACGGTCGAGGCGCGCGTCGACGGCAACGTCGTCTACGACAGCGGAGACCGCACCTACGTGAAGGACGACGGGCGCTGGACCGGCATCGCCGTCGAGTCCGGCGGCCGCGACGCCGCGCGCCAACTCCAACTGGAGCTTCCACCCGCACCGGACCCGTGATCGCCGGGCGCACCACCACCGAGGTGGTGGCGACGCGCCGCGACGGCACCGTCGCGCAGCGCCTCGCGGTCGACGACGAGACCGGTCTGCTGCTGCGCCGCGAGGTGCTGGGTCGCGACGGCGCCGTCGAACGCTCGATGACCTTCACCGAGATCGACCTCGGCGACACGACCACCGCGGTCACCGCGCCGGCCGGCCTGCGCACCGAGGCGTCGACGGAGATCGGCAACGTGCCCGACGGCTACCGCGCGCCGAACACCCTCGACGGCGCGGCGCTCGTCACCCGCACGAAGCAGCCCGACGGCGTGCTGCTCTGGTACAGCGACGGTGTCTTCTCCACGACGGTGTTCGAGCAGCGCGGCACCCTCGACTGGAGTGCGCTCCCCGCGGGCGGCACCACTTCGGAGATCAAGGGTTCCACCATGCGCCGCTGGTCGGAGCCGAGCGGCACGGTGCTCGTGTGGGAGAACGACGGCATCGTGTACACGTGCGTGTCCGACGCACCGAGCGACGTCGTCGACGCGGCGGTCGCGTCGTTCGCCGCCTCCGACCGCAGCGCGCTCCAGCAGGTCACCGACTTCGTGCTCGGCCCCTTCGGCTGGAACTGACCGGGCCCGGACGCGAACTTGCGTCGCTCGTCCCGGTGGTACCGGGACTCACGACGCAAGTTCGTTGAAGGAGAGGCGGAACGGTCGGTCAGGCGATGGTGACGGGGACCTGCACCGGCGCAGCGCTGCGCGCGGCGGGCTCCCCGTTGCGTCGACGCCGCATGATGCGTCGCCGCTCGCGCTCGGACGCGCCGCCCCACACACCGTGGTCGATGCGGTAGGTGAGCGCGTACTCGAGGCACGCCTCCTGCACGCTGCACTGCGCGCAGATCTTGCGGGCCTTGTCGACCCCGACGCCGTCGGAGGGGAAGAACTCACCCGGTGCCAGCGAACGGCAACGGGCGAGCAGCATCCACTCCTGCTCGTTGTGGTCGGGGGGAGGGGTCAGATCGTCCATTGGCACCCCAGTGCTCGGATCGGAATACCTGGGTGGTGAAGCGTTCGACCTCTTCAACGGTCCGGACGCCGGTCCGGTTCCCCTAGCCTGACAGAAGTTCTCACGTCCGTGGGGTCGCGGGCCGAAATTGGCCCGGAACCGTTGTGGCGCAACGGTCGTTTGGGTTGAAGAAGCACCGCCCCGTCTCCCGGAGGAACCCCCGTGACCGACGAGATGCCCACCGAGACGACGCCGGCCGAGCCCGTCGCCGGGCCGGTCGTCGAAGCCCCTGTGCCCGTTCCCGACCCCGACCCGAGCCCGGCGCCCGAGGCCGATCCGGCTCCGCCCGTCACCGGGGCGACGCGCCGGGAGCGACGCAGCGGCGGTGGGTTCCGCACCGCGCTGATGGCGGGCCTCGTCGGTGGACTGATCGGTGCGCTGGTCGCGACGGGCGCGTTCGTCGCCCTCGACGACGACACCACGGCGACCCCCATCGGTTCGTCGAGCACGCCGATCGTGCGCCCCTCCGACCGCGTCGCGCGCACGGGCGACATCGCGTCGATCCTGCGCACCGCGGTGCCCGCAGTCGTCGCGATCGTCGACGACGGCGGTCCCGAGTCGGGCGGCGCCGCGGGCACCGGCTTCGTCATCTCGCCCGACGGTGTGATCGTGAGCAACAACCACGTCGTCGAGGGGGCGGTGAACATCCAGGCGGTGTTCGCCGACGGCACGAGCCTCCCGGCGAAGGTGCTCGGGCGCAACGCCGCGAGTGACCTGGCGGTGCTCAAGGTCGACGGTGCGAACCTGCCCACCCTGCAACTCGGCGACTCCAACGACGTGCAGGTCGGCGACGACGTCGTCGCCATTGGCAACGCGCTCGCGCTCTCCGGCGGCCTCTCGGTGACGCGCGGGATCATCTCCGGGCTGCACCGCGAGGTGCCCACCACGGGCGGCGCCACGCTCGAGGACCTGCTGCAGACCGACGCCGCGATCAACCCCGGCAACTCCGGTGGCCCGCTCGTCGACGCGCAGGGTCGCGTGATCGGCATCAACACCGCGATCGCGAACCCGAGCACCGCGCAGAACGTGGGCTTTGCCATCCCGATCTCGAACGCGCAGGCGATCATCGACCAGCTCCGCAACGGCCGGCAGCCCGCGTTCCTCGGGGTCACCTCCGAGAACGTCGCGGTGGCGAAGGCCGGTGGGCGCTCCGTGGCCGTTGATCAGGGCGCCTACGTGACCTCGGTGGTGGGTGGTTCCCCGGCCGACGCCGCGGGTGTCCGCACCGGCGACGTGGTGGTGCGGGTCGACGGCAAGCCGGTCGAGAGCGCCGCGGGCCTCGGCAGCGTGGTGCGTCTCTACCGCCCCGGCGACCGGGTGACCGTGGTGGTCAACCGCGACGGCACGGAGGTGGCCCTCGACGCGACCCTCTCCGAGGGCCCGACGTCCTGACCGCTACGCTGGCCGCCATGTCGATGGAATCCGAAGAGCTCGAGCAGGTACCGCCGGTCGGCCACGTGCGGGTGGTCTACCTGGGCCCGGTCTCGCCCCACTGGGAGGTGCAGGGCGTCTTCGGCGACGGTCGCATGATCGACGACTTCCGCCAGCGGGCGCTCGCCCGGCTGCAGCTCCTGCCGCCGCACGACCCGCAGTTCCGCCGCAACCGCGAGCGCGTGGCGCGCGACGCCGAGCGCGAGCACCTCATCCTCGACTGGGACCTCGGCTACGACGAGGACTGAGCGCTTCGCGCTCGTCTAACCCTCGGACGATTCCGTCTGGGGGTGCTCGCCGGTCACCATGAAGCCGACGCGCTCGGCGATCGTCACCGCGTGGTCGGCGATCCGCTCGTAGTGCCGGCCGACCAGCGCCATCTGCACGGCCATGAGCGTCTTGTCCTCGGTGGAGTGGTCGCTCGACAGGATGTGACGGAACAGGCTCTTGGTGAGCTCGTCCATCGCGTCGTCCATGTCGGCGAGCGCCGCGGCCCACGAAGGGTCGGCATCGGCGAACGCGTCGATGGCGACGCGGGTCTGCGTGCTGGCCTGGTGGCCCATCTGGTCGATGATCCCGCGCAGGCGCGGGTCGAGTTGGTGCGGGTAGAGGCGCCGGGCCGTCTTCGCCACGTTCACCATGAGATCGGCGCTGCGTTCGAGCTCGTGCGCGACGCGCATCACGGTGACGAGGAAGCGCAGGTCGGTCGCGAGCGGCTGCTGCCGCGCGATCAGCTGGAACACGGTGTCCTCGACCTGGTGGGTGAGGTCGTCGATCGCGTCGTCGGCCTCGATGACCTCCTCGGCCGCGCCGAGGTCACCGTCGAGCAACGCCTGCGTGCCCGCGGCGATGGCCTCGGTGGTGAGCGCCGCGAGCCGGATGACGTCGACGCGCAGGTCGTCGAGGCTCTCGTGGAAGGTGCGGCGCGCCGCCTCTGCGAGGGGACCGCCCTCGGGCGTGTCGATGGTGGTCACGAGGCCTCCAGGCTTCGGTGGACCCCTCCATCATGCCCGCGCGACGGGGCCCCGCCCCACGAAGGGCCGGACGCTTCACCCCTCGTTCACCGCGAGTGCACTCCCGCGCAACGTGCCCGAAACGCGATCCCCGTAGCGTCAGGGTCAGCGTTTCGGACTGGTGTGCGTGGCCGGAACGTCACGAGCGGAAGGTGTGGGGCCGGGAACTCCCCCCGTCCCGAGCCCCACACCTGCCGCCTCTCCGGCTCGCTGCCGCCCGCCTCGCCATCTGCGTCGAGTCCCCGCTGACTCCGCCCTGACGGTTGGCCCCACCAGATTTGGGGCGCTGTTCACCTCCGCGCCACCTGGACGCCAGTTCCCCGCAAGACGGCCTCCGTACTGTGCGCCCCGATGAACACCACAACCGTTCCAGGGAGGAACACCCAGATGCGACGTTCCATCGTCCGCCGGGGCGCTGCGGTCCTTGCCGCGCTCGCGCTCCCGGCTCTCGCCCTCGGCACCGCCGCCCCCGCCGGGGCCACGCCGAAGGCGGCCAAGCTCGCCTCCGTCACCCTCAACGGTGACGGCTCCACGTTCCAGTACGGCTTCAACCAGGTCGTCATCGGCGGCTTCAAGCAGCAGCAGCCGGCGGTCACCATCAACTACCAGCCCAACGGCTCCGGCCAGGGCCGCACCGACTTCGCCAACGGCGTCGTCGACTTCGCCGGCACGGACGCCGCCTACAAGACCACCGACCCGCAGCCCAAGGGTGCGTTCCTCTACTTCCCGACGGTGGTCGCGCCGATCACGGTCTCCTACAACGTCTCGGGCGTGAAGAGCCTGAACCTCTCGGGCGACACGATCGCCAAGATCTTCTCCGGGTCGATCACCACGTGGGACGACGCCGCGATCAAGGCCGAGAACCCCAAGGCGAAGCTGCCGGGCACGAAGATCACCGTCGTGCACCGCTCCGACGGCTCGGGTACCACGGCCAACTTCACCAGCTTCCTCGTGAAGGCGGCGCCGTCGAGCTGGACGCTCGGCTCGGGCTCCACGGTGCAGTGGCCGGCCGGCACGCAGGGTGCCAACGGCAACACCGGTGTGGCTCAGCTCGTGCAGACCACGGACGGTGCGATCGGGTACGTCGACTACTCCGATGCCAAGGCGAGCAAGCTCACGTTCGCCTCGGTCAAGAACGCCGACGGCAAGTACGTCGCCCCGAGCCTCCCCGCGGCCTCCGCGGCGGCGTCCACGGCGACGATCAACCCCGACCTGACGTACGACCCGATCTTCGCCTCCGGCCCGAAGGCCTACGCGATCACCTCGCCCACCTGGGACCTGGTGTACGTGAACCAGACCGACGCCAAGAAGGCGGCGGCGCTCAAGGGCTTCCTCAACTACATCTACGGCGAGGGTCAGACGCTCACCTCGACGATCGACTACGCACCCCTGCCCAAGAACCTGCTGAAGCAGGCGAAGGCGCAGGTGGCGAAGATCGTCACCGGCTGACCAGGGCCGACAGGACCCACGACCAGCGCCGGGGCGGGGCGGTTGGCCCTCGGCCGCCCCGCCCCGGCGACCCTCACCTGCCGTAGCATCCGGACCACTTCATGGCCCTCGCAGCACCACCCCGATCCGACGAGCAATCCGCCCCGGCGCCCAAGGGCCTCGGGGCGGGCACGCGCCCACCTGGTGTCGTCACCGACCGGTTGTTCCGGTGGGTCGCGCTCGCCGCCGGACTCATGGTCCTCGTCATCCTCGGCCTGATCGTGTTCACCACGATCAAGAACTCCTGGCCCTGGTTCCAGGACGAGGGCATCAACGTCCTCGCCGACGACTGGAACCCGGCGAAGGGTCACTTCGGCGCCGGCGCGATGATCTACGGCACGTTCCTCGTCGGTCTGATCGCGCTGCTGATCTCGGTGCCGGTGAGCATCGGCATCGCGTTGTTCGTCACCGAGGTCGCGCCGCGACGGGCGCGCAAGCCGATCGTCTACGCGGTCGACCTGCTCGCCGCGGTGCCGTCGGTGGTGTACGGCCTCTGGGCGCTCTACGCGCTGCGTCAACCGCTCGCCGACCTGTACTCGAGCATCTCGTCGGCCACGAGCGGCATCCCACTGGTCAAGGAACTCACCGCCGACCCGAGCCCGACGGGCCTGAGCTACATGACTGCCGGGATCATCGTCGCGATCATGATCACGCCGATCATCACGTCGCTCACGCGTGAGGTGTTCGCGACCACGCCACTCGCGCTGAAGGAGGCGTCGTACGGCCTCGGCGCGACGCGCTGGGAGATGATCCGCGGCTCGGTGTTCCCGCACAGCCGCGGTGGCGTGGTCTCCGCGGTGATGATCGGCCTCGGCCGCGCGATCGGCGAGACCATCGCCGTCGCGCTGCTCGTCGGCGCGTCGCAGACGATCAGCCCGCACCTCTTCGGACCGGGTGACACGCTCGCCAGCCTCATCGCCAACCAGTTCGGCGAGGCGACCGGCACGTACCGCGCCGCGCTGATCGGCATGGGCCTGATCCTGCTCGTGCTCACGGTGGGCGTGGGGATGCTGGCGCGCGGCTTCGTCAACCGATTCGACAAGCGCACCGGGGCTTCGCTGTGACCCTCACCGCACCGCCGCCGGCCACGCCGACCCCGGCGTCGCATCCCTCGATCCTGCAGCAGCGCCCGCACTCACGCGGTCGCCGGTTGCGCAACGCCCTCGCAACGGCGCTCATCTGCCTCGCGTTCCTCGCCGCGCTCGTGCCGCTCGTGTTCCTGATCGTGTACGTGGTGCAGCAGGGGAGCGAGCTGTTCTCGTGGGAGTTCCTCACGTCGAACCCGCCGTTCTCCGATCGCCTGCCGGGCGGTGGGATGGAGCCTGCCGTCGTGGGCACGCTCGTGATCACCTTCTGGGCGGCGGTCATGGCGATTCCGCTCGGTGTGCTCGGCGGCATCTACCTCAACGAGTACGGCGGCAAGAGCATCCTCGCTCGCGTGATCCGGTTCCTCTCCGAGGTGATGACCGGCGTGCCCTCGATCGTGATGGGCCTGTTCATCTACACGCTCGTGGTGCTCAACACCGGCGAGCGCACGGGCTTCGCGGGCTCCCTCGCGCTGGCGTCGCTGATGCTCCCCCTGGTGATCCGGGTGACCGACCAGATGCTCTCCCTCGTGCCGCGCGAGCTGCGGGAGGGCAGCTACGCCCTGGGAGTCGGCGGGCCCGGACGATCCGCACGGTGGTGCTGCCGCGGGCCGCCCCCGGCATCGTGAGCGGTGCCCTGCTCGGCCGTGGCCCGTGCCGCGGGCGAGACCGCCCCGGTGCTGTTCACGATCGGCCTGGTCAGCGAGCCCAACTGGAACGTGTTCAAGGGACCCAACACCACCCTGTCGGTCCAGATCTTCCAGAACGCCAACCAGCCGTTCGAGCCGGCCCAGCAACGGGCGTGGGCGGCCGCCCTCACCCTGATCCTGATCGTCTTCGTCTTCACCATCCTCGCCCGGCTGGTCACCGCCTTCTTCTCCCGCCGGCAGGACGCATGAGCTCCGAGGAGCCGCAAATGGACACCCTGACCAAGGTCCCCGCTAACGTCGGCCCCGTGACGACCGGCGTCGATGCGCCGGTGCCCGGGCTCGGCGACACCGAGCACGCCGCGCCGGCGGAGGAACCCGAGGAGCAGCGGGAGCTCGTCTTCGAGCTGCACGACCTCGAGGTGAGCTACAGCGGACACGTCGCGGTCCGCGAGGTCTCACTCGACATCGCCGCCAACGAGATCACCGCGTTCATCGGCCCGTCGGGCTGCGGCAAGACCACCGTGCTCCGCAGCCTCAACCGGATGCACGACATCACGCCCGGCGCGGTGGTGCGCGGCCGCGTGAGCTACCACGGCGAGGACCTCTACCAGCCGAAGGTCGACCCCGCCGAGGTGCGGCGTCGCATCGGCATGGTGTTCCAGAAGCCCAACCCGTTCCCGAAGACGATCTTCGACAACGTCGCGCACGGCCCGCGCATCAACGGGCGGAAGCGCTCCGAGATGCACGACATCGTGGAGCACGCGCTCACACGCGCGGCGCTGTGGGACGAGGTCAAGGACAAGCTGAAGCGCAGTGCGCTCGGCCTCTCCGGCGGTCAGCAGCAGCGGCTGTGCATCGCGCGTGCGCTCGGTCGAGCCCGACGTGATCCTCATGGACGAGCCGTGCTCTGCGCTCGACCTGATCGCCACGGCCCGCATCGAGGACCTGATGGCCGAGCTCAAGCGCGACGTCACGATCGTGATCGTGACCCACAACATGCAGCAGGCCGCGCGCACGTCCGACCGCACCGGTGCCTTCGCCGCGGAGGTCGACGACGAGGGCCGCCGCGCCGGTCGGCTGGTGGAGTTCGACGTGACCGAGCGGCTCTTCACCGCACCGAGCGACCCTCGCACCGAGGGCTACATCACCGGTCGGTTCGGCTGAGCGGGCACCCCGGGGCCTGCACGTGAGCCCGCGCCGCCGCGACGGCACCACCGACTCCCTGGAGCTCGCGCCGCCGAGCAGCGCGAGCTCGCCATCGACGTCGCGGAGCAGCGCGACCGGCTCGCGGCGGCACCGGCCGCCTCGACCGAAGGTGATCGTGGTCGACGCCGAGGGTGCGGAGGTGTTCCGCAACCCGGCCGCGGAGCCCTACCGCAACGCGGCCACTCGGACGCGGTGGTCGATGCCGCGCATCAACGAGTTGCTCGACGGTGCCCTCGGCGGTGAGGCGCTCGAACGGGAGCTCCAGCTGTTCGGGCCTCCGGTCGTACTCAACCCATGCGCGGTACCGCTGCCCGGTGGCGGCGCAGCGGCGTTCGTGGCCGACGTGTCGGAGATCCACCGCACCGACTTCGTACGCCGTGACTTCGTGGCGAACGTCAGTCACGAGCTGAAGACGCCGATCGGTGCGCCTCGAGCTGCTCGCCGACACCTTGGCGGCGGAGACCGACCTGGCCGTGGCGCAACCGTTGGCGGAGCGCATGGTGAAGGAGGCGGAGCGGCTCGGGCGGATCGTCGACGACCTGCTCGATCTCAGCATCATCGAGGCGCAGGATGCGCCGGTGCGCGACCCGGAGCGGCTCGACGCCATGGTCGACGAGGCGGTCGACCTGCCTGCGGCCGGCGGCGATCGTGGCGGCCATCGACCTGCGGGTGCACCACGGCGCCGCCGACGCCCTCGTGGCCTGCGACCGGCGGCAGGTGGTGAGCGCGATCGCCAACCTGCTCGACAACGCGGTCAAGTACTCAGAGGCGGGCAGCGCGGTGGACGTCGAGACCTGCTTCGTCGAGGCGAGCGAAGCGGGTGACGCGGTGCAGGTCGTGGTGCGCGACCACCGCATCGGGGCGCCGCGGCGACCTCGAACGGATCTTCGAACGGTTCTACCGGGTCGACCAGGCGCGCAGCCGGGACACCGGCGGGACCGGCCTCGGGCTCGCGATCGTGCGCAACGTGGCGCGAGCCCACGGTGGCGACGTGTCGGTCGACTCGGTCGAGGGCCAGGGCTCGACCTTCGTCATCGAGCTGCCGCGCGACGTGGCGGAGGCGTCGGCGTCGTGAGCGAATCGCCGCTGGTGCTCGTCGTCGACGACGAGCAGTCGTACCGCGACGTTGCGGGTGGCGCTCGAGCGCGAGGGCTTCCGGGTGGAGACCGCGGCCGACGGCGCGGAGGCGCTCGAGCGCTTCGACGCGGTACGACCGTCGCTCATCCTGCTCGACGTGATGCTGCCGAAGATCTCCGGCGTCGACGTGTGCCGGAGATCCGCACACGTTCGCAGGTGCCGATCATCATGGTCACCGCGCAACGCGGAGATCGACGCGGTCGTGGGGCTCGAGGTGGGCGCCGACGACTACGTCACCAAGCCGTTCCGGCTGCGCGAGCTGGTGGCGCGCGTGCGCGTGGGTTCGCGGCGCGGCCGTGCCGACGAAGGCGCGGTGCCGGCTGACGGCGACGAGGTGGTCGAGGTGGGCGACGTCCGCCTCGACGCGGCCGCCACGAGGTGACGGTGCGCGGCGACCACGTGCCGCTGCCGCTCAAGGAGTTCGAGTTGCTCGAACTGCTCCTGCTGAACGGGGAGGGTGCTCACGCGGATGTGCTCATCGACCGCGGGGGCCGAACTACCACGGCGACACCAAGACGCTCGACGTGCACGTGAAGCGGCTCCGCTCGAAGATCGAGGAGGACCCCGCACACCCCGCACGGATCGTCACCGTGCGGGGTGTGGGGTACCGCTACGAGAAGTCCTGAGCCCAGCGGGCCCAGAGGGAGACGGCCTGATCAGGTCAGAGCGCGGCGAGGGCCGCGTCGTACTCGCTCTTCGACCGCGGCGTGCCGAGGTCGGGCGACGCGAACGTGGCGGTGATCTTGCCGTCCTTGTCGATCACGAACGTGCCGCGCATGGCGCAGCCGAGCGTCTCGTTGAACACGCCGTAGGCCTTGGCGACCTCGCCGTGCGGCCAGAAGTCGGAGAGCACGGGGAAGGTGTAGCCCTGCTGCTCCGACCAGACGCGCTGCGCGTGGCGGGTGTCGCACGAGATCGCGAGCACCTGGGCGCCGGCGCGCTCGTAGGTCGACGGGTCGTCGCGGATCTCGCAGAGCTCACCCTCGCAGACGCCGGTGAAGGTGAACGGGTAGAAGACCACGACCACGGGCTGACCGCGGAAGCTCGAGAGCGTGACGTCTTCGCCCTGGGCGTTCTTCAACGTGAAATCGGGTGCGGTGTCGCCGACTGCAACCATGGTGCCTCCCGAGGTGGTGGGGGACCTGGAGGCTACCCGCCGGATCGGGCGGAGAGCCGGGCCGCGACCGCGCCGGCGGCACCCGTGCGGGGGCGCGCACGATGCTCCGCGAGGGGCGTCACCGCGACGTAGCCCGCCAACACGAGCGCGGCATCGGTGTCGGGGCCGGCCTCGCCCCGGCCGGTGACCTCGAGGCGGACGTCGGCGCCGGTGTGCTCGGCCGACGCCACCCACACCTCGCCGTGCGCCGCGAGCTCGGCCTCCCGCACGCCCCGCACCTCGCCGACCGGGAGGTTCGGCACGTTGACATTGAGGACGCGCGTGAGGTCGTCGGGAGTGGTGACCCACTCGACCGCTGCCGCGGCGAACGTGGCCGCGGTGTCCCAGCGGTACTCGCCCGACTCCTCCCACTCGAGGCTCACCGCGATGCCGGGGATGCCGTAGCTCGCGGCGGTCAGCGTGGCGCCGACCGTGCCCGAGTGGAGCGTGAGGTGGCCGGTGTTGGCGCCCGGGTTGATGCCGGAGGCGACGAGATCGGGGAGCGGGCCGAAGGCGCCGAGGCAGGTGACGAGCGCCGCGGTGCCGGGGGGCGCGTCGATGGCGTGCACCGGCACGCCGGGCAGGTCGTCCCACTCGGTGGTGACGACGGGTTGGGGCCCGACGTTGTAGAGCTTGCCCACCGCCGCGCCCGAGCCGCTCCGGTCGTCGGTGGGCGCCACGACGAACACCTCGTGGCCGTCGCGCACGAGGGCGGTCGCGAGTGCCTTGATGCCGGGGGAGCCGACACCGTCGTCGTTGGTCACCAGGATGCGCATACGGCCGAGGCTACGCGGAGGGGTACCACCGCCGTCGCAGCCAGAGCGACACGTAGACGAGGCCGACGAGCACCGGCACCTCGACGAGCGGGCCGATGGTGCCGGCGAGCGCCTGGCCCGACGTGACGCCGAACACCGCGATGGACACCGCGATCGCGAGCTCGAAGTTGTTGCCCGCGGCGGTGAACGCGATCGACGCGTTGCGGTCGTAGGGGAATCCCATGCGGTGGCCGGCGCCGAACGTACCGAACCACATGAGCGCGAAGTAGACGAGCAGTGGGATGGCGACGCGCGCGACGTCGAGCGGATCAGAGGTGATCTTCTCGCCTTGCAGTGCGAAGAGCACGACGATGGTGAAGAGCAGGCCGTAGAGCGCGACGGGACCGATGCGGGGCAGGAACCGCTGCTCGTACCACTCGGTGCCCCGGCGTCGCTCGAGGATGGTGCGGGTGAGGTAGCCGGCCACCAACGGGATGCCGAGGAAGATCACGACCGACTTGGCGATGTCCCACATCGACACGTCGAGGCTCTGCGTGTCGAGCCCGAGCCAGTCGGGGAGCACGGTCAGGTAGAACCAGCCGAGCACGGAGTACATGACGATCTGGAACATCGAGTTGAGCGCGACTAGGACCGCCGCCAACTCCCGGCTCCCGCACGCGAGGTCGTTCCACACGAGCACCATCGCGATGCAGCGGGCGAGGCCCACGATGATCAGCCCCGTGCGCAACTCGGGCTGATCGGCGAGGAAGACCCACGCGAGGGTGAACATCAACAGTGGCCCGACGACCCAGTTCATGACCAGTGAGAAGACAAGGGCGCGCCGGTCGGCGAGCTCGGCGCCGAGGTGGCCGTAGCGCACCTTCGCCAGCACCGGGTACATCATCGCCAGCAGCCCGATCGCGATCGGCAGCGACACCGTGTCGATCTTGATGTCGTCGAGCCAGTCGTTCAGGTCCGGAACGGCCCGCCCGAGCAGCAGGCCCCCGACCATCGCCGCTCCGATCCACAGGGGGAGGAAGCGGTCGAGGGTCGAGAGCCTGCCCGCGACGTGGGCGTCGGCCTCCATGGTCACCCGAGCGTGACGGGAGTCTCGGCGGGCGCGCAGCAGGTGCCGCTCGCGGCGCCGAGCGACTGGTTCGCCATCTGCTCGGCGTCGCCGGTCTTCACGTACCACTCCCACTTCGCGCCGTCGGGGTCGGTGACCCACGTCTCGGTCTTGGTGGCGTAGCAGCACATGGTGTCGTCGACGCCGGTGGTGTCGAGGCCGCTGTCGGCGAGGCGTGCCTCGGCGGCGACGACCTGCTCGCCGGTCTCGGTCTCGACGCCGAGGTGGTTGAGGGTGCCGCCCTCGGGTGCCTCGATGAGCACGAGCTTGAGCGGCGGCTCGGCGATCTCGAAGTTGGCGTACCCGGGCTTGCGCTTGTTGACGGGCGTGGCGAAGAGCTTGCTGTAGAAGTCGACGGCGGCATCGACGTCCGTGACGTTGAGGGCGAGCTGGATGCGGGACATGGGGTCCTCCTCGGATGTATTGACAGCGATCTATGGATCACGGTACCATCGCATTGATGGCTGTCAATACGAAATCTTCGGAACGTGCATGCTGCACCCCGGTGACCGAGGGCGCGCTCGACGAGCAGGCCGCGGTCGAGCTCGCCGACGCGCTGAAGGTGCTGGCCGATCCGGCGCGCCTGCGACTCGTTTCGATGATCGCATCGGCCGAACGTGGCGAGGCGTGTGCCTGCGATCTCGTCGGCCCGCTCGAACGGTCCCAGCCGACGGTGTCACACCACCTGTCGATGTTGGTCGACGCCGGGTTCCTCGTGCGCGAGAAGCGCGGCAAGTGGGCCTGGTACCGCCTCGACGAAGCGCGCCTGCGCGAGATCTGCGGACTGCTCTGTCCGTGATTCAGCTCTCGGGGACCAGCTCCGCGAGCAACGCGCGCACCCGCCGTTCGATCTCGTCGCGGATCGGGCGCACCGCGTCGACGCCCTGGCCGGCGGGGTCGTCGAGCACCCAGTCCTCGTAGCGCTTGCCAGGGTAGAAGGGGCACGCGTCGCCGCAGCCCATCGTCACGACCACGTCGGATGCCTCCACCGCCGCATCCTCGAGGTTCTTCGGGTGCGCACCGGTCGCGCGCAGGTCGATGCCGACCTCGCGCATCGCCTCGACCACCGCGGGGTTCACGTCGTCGGCGGGCGCGGAACCCGCGGAGCGTACGACGACGCGGTCGCCCCCGTGGTGCGCGAGGAAGGCCGCAGCCATCTGTGAACGCCCCGCGTTGTGCACGCAGACGAACAACACCTCGGGTCGACTGTCGGTCATGGTGAAGGTTCCTCGTGCGCGTGCGGGTAGAAGAAGCGGATCAGGCCGAAGGCGAGCACCATGCCGACGACCTGCATCACGACGAACATCGGCGCCGACGACGGCTCGATGCCCGCGAACGTGTCGGACAACGTGCGGGCGATGGTGACGGCCGGGTTGGCGAAGCTCGTGGACGACGTGAACCAGTAGGCGCCCGCAATCCACGCGCCGACCGCGAACGGCACCGCCTTGGCCCGGCCCGTGCGCACGCAGCCGTTGATCACGAGCAGCAGGCCGACGGTCGCGACGATCTCCGACACCCACAGCGCGCCCGACGAGCGCGTCTTCGTCGAGAGGTCCACCGCGGGGAGCTCGAACATGATGTTCGCGAGCATGGCGCCGAGGCAGGCGCCGGCGATCTGCGCGAGCACGTAGAGCACGGTGTCGCGCGACGTGACGGTGCCGAGCATCCGGTCGGTGATCGTGACCACCGGGTTGAAGTGCGCGCCCGACACCGCGCCGAACATCAGGATGAGACCGACGAGTGCGCCGGCGGTGGCGAACGCGTTCTCGAACAGCTGCAGACCGATGTCGCCCGGTGAGAGTCGCTGCGCCATGATCCCGGAGCCGATCACGGCGACGATCAGCAGCCCGGTGCCGAGGGCCTCGGCCGCGAGCCGACGGGCGAGATCCAGTCGCAGCGCGCCGGTGCCCGTCTCCGGCGCGAGCGCGAGCGCCTCGTCGGCAACGGGCAACAGGGGATCCGTCGGCCCGTTCACGCGCCGGCCTCGCGGCCGGCGAGCCGGTCGATCCGCTCGGCTAACTCCTGCACGGTGGCGTCGAACGCCGCCGCGGTGCCCACGGGCACGGGATCGGGCACCGACCAGTGCAACCAGTCGGGGCGGTCGCCGAGCTCCTCGTGGGCGCGGTCGCACACGGTGACGACCCGCGCCCCCCGAACCTCGCGTTGGTGCAGGAGGCGGGGTTGCCCGGTGCCGAGTTCGACCCCGGCGCGCCGTCCGGCGACGACGGCACCGTGATGGACCTGCTCGGCCGGATGAGTGCCCGCCGACGTCGCTCCGCCCTCCGTACGCGAGTTCCACAGCGCGGCCGCGAGCTGGCTGCGCGCCGAATTCGCCGTGCAGACGAACACCGTGCGGCGCGGCACCGGTACGACCACGGGGCCGAGGAGCGCGAACGCACCCGGGAGCAGGTGTACGTAGCGCCGGCGCCCGTCGCCACTCGAACGTGAGCGGCCGATCAGCGCCGCCGCCTCCAGCACGTCGAGATGGTGGGAGAGCAGGTTCGATTCGAGCCCGAACCGCTCGCACAACTCGACGGGGGCGCGATCGGAGTGCACCAGCTCGTCGGCGATGGCGAGCCGCACCGGGTCGCCCAGCGCCGCGTGCTGAGAAGCCCGGAGCGCGAGCGAAGGGCGGGTTGTCACACGAGCAGAATAATCACTCAACAGATGTTGAGTCAATCGCGTCGCTCAGACCGCCGGGGGAGGAAGGTAGGTCGCGGCGCGCACGTCGCCGTCGTTCACGTGCAGCACCCAGATCGACGCCTTCTCGACGCGGTCGCCCTGCAGGTCGACGCCCTGGTCGAGGTAGTGCTGGAGGATGTCGCCGAGCACGTCGCCATGGCTGCACAGCGCGACGGGCGCGTCGAGGTGTGCAGCGATGAGTCGCAGCGCCTGGCGCTTGCCCGCGCCCTCCGCGAGTGCATCGTTCGGGGCCACCTCGGTGCCGAGCAGCTTGGCCGCGGGCCGCAGCGTCTGCATGCACCGGACGTAGGGGCTCGACACGAGCTTCGTGACCCCGGCGGTGGCGAGCACCGACGCCAGCGCGTCGGCCTGACGCCGTCCGTTCTTCGACAATGGGCGCAGGTGATCGGGACCGTCGAAGCCGTGGCGATCGCCGGCCTTCGCGTGCCGGACCAGGTAGATGGTCAGGGTGGCCTACCCGAGATCAGGCGCACCGTCGCGGCGCGCCACCTTGCGGAGCAACTTGCGGTCGTGATCGTAGGAGAGCAGCTTCGCGGCCTGGTGCGCGGGGCACCACCGCAATTGGTCGACCTCGTCGTTGGGCACGAACTCGTGCTTGGTGCGTGACGGCTCCATGTGCCAGTAGCGCACGATCTTCGGGCGGCCCTTGCTGTCGACGTAGCGAACCTCGCCCGCGGGCGCGGTGAGCGTGCACGTGAAGCCGGTCTCCTCCTCGACCTCACGGAGCGCCGTCTCCTCGGGCGTCTCGCCCGGGTCGGCCTTCCCCTTGGGCAGGCTCCAGTCGTCGTAGCGGGGGCGGTGGACGAGCAGCACCTGCCACTCGCCGTGCTTCTCGCGCCAGACGAACCCGCCGGCGGCCTCGACGAGCAGGCTGCTCACCGGCGCGCCTTCATCCACGTGCGCAGACGCTTCGCCCGCGCCTGGTGCCAGGACTCGGGCCACAGTTCCCGCGACGCGTCGGCGGCGGCCTGCTCGAGCATCGAGAGCTCACCGGCGACGAAGGCCACCGCCGCCGCGCCCTCCCCCGTGACGTCGCTCGCGTGCTCCCGCAGCCACTGCCCGGCGATCACCGCGTCCTGGTGCTCGCCGAGCACGTCCTGGAGCGCGGTGACCTTCTTCGCGAAGCGCGTGGCGTCCTTGCCGACCGCCGGGGCCACCGCCTCCGCCGCGTAACGGCAGCGCTTGGCGAGGATGCGGACGTGGTGCAGGTCGGCATCGGGTGAGTGGTCGCGCAACTTGTCGGCGGCCTTCCGCAGCTGGTGCCAGGGCTTGCGGACGAGGTCGGTGACCTCCACGCCGATGTCACCTGCGTCGAGCGGGCCGGGGATGCGATGGCACGCGCCGTGGAGCCGGTCGAGCAGGTCGAGGTAGCGCGGCGCGCGCATCGCGACGAGCAGCTCGTCGCGCGCGGCATCGCGCTTGGCGTGCAGGCCGGCGAGCAGCCGGTGGCCGGCGGCCTCGTCGAGATCGTCGAGGGTGGCCAGGCGGCGCTCGAGGCGTTCGAGCAGCACATCGGTGTCGCGCACGGCGCCGAGCAGACCGCCGAGCCACTTGAGCTCGTCGCGCAACGCCTCGCTCCACTCGTGATCGACCACCACGTGGAAGGTGCGCAGGTCGGAGCGCAGCCTCCGGGTGGCGACCCGCGCCTGGTGCACGTCTTCCATGTCGTCGCCGCGACGGACGCCGGGATCGTGGGCGACGAGGCGCGCGGTCGAGCGCACGATCGCGGCGCGCAGCACGTCGACCGGGAGCGACGCCTCGTCGAGCGGTTCGGGGGCGCGCAGGTCGGGAGGCTCCGCGGCGCGGGGCCCCAGTGCCCGCACGACCTTCGACATCGGCACGGGCGGACCCGCGCCCGCGGTCTCCATCGCCGCGATCACCTCGTCGGCGAAGTCGGGGCCTGCGTGCTTCGTGAGTTCCACCTCGATCTCGCGGAAGCGCGAGACGAGGTGCGCGCCGTCGAGGACCGACACCTCGTCGTCGACCATCTCGGCGACCTTGCGGTCGTCGGCGTCGAAGAGGTCGACCGCGTTGCGCACGGTGACGAGCTTGGCGACGACGTCGACCGGCGCGTTGCGCACGACCGCGTACACGAGGTCGAGGGCCGCCTCGGGCACGCCGGCGCCCTCGGAGGGCGCGGCACCCTCCACCAGGATCTCGTCGCGCGCCATCATGGCGTCGCCACCCGCGCCGCTGTCGGGGAGCTTCACCATCCAGCCCTCGTCGTCACGCCAGCGCAGGCTCGTGCCCGTGCGCGCGAGGCGCAGGTCGTCGGTGTCGAAGTAGGTGGCGTGCAGGGCGCGCTCGGTGGGCGGGCCCGCGTGCACGCCGGGGAGGTGACCGATCACGTCGCCCGCGCGGAACGACGGTCCGGGCGTGAACTTGAGCTCGCGCTCCTCGTTGCTCGGCATCCCGCGGCGGTCAGGTGGCCGAGGCCCGCGCCAACGCGAGCTCCTGCAGGGCGCGGTGGGTGCTGCGGCCGAGCACGGTCGGGACCTTGTGCCAGGTGCCGTCGCCGGCGAGCTCCCAGGCCAGCGCGTCGTCGGCGAGGTTGAGGTCGAGCATCTGCGCGAGGCGCGCCTTGAGTCGGGGGTCGGTGACCGGGACCACCGCCTCGACGCGGTGGTCGAGGTTGCGCGGCATCATGTCGGCGGAACCGATGAGGTAGTCGGCCGTCTCGGGGTCGGCGCCGAAGCGGTAGACGCGCGAGTGCTCCAGGAACCGGCCGACGAGCGAGCGCACCCGGATGTTCTCGGAGAGGCCGCTGACCTGCGGGCGCAGGCAGCAGATGCCGCGCACCACGAGGTCGATCTGCACGCCCTGCTGCGACGCGTCGTAGAGCGCGTCGATCAGCGCGCGGTCGACGAGGCTGTTCATCTTCAGCGTGATGGAGCCCTCGGCGCCCTTCTCCGCCTCGCGCTCGATCAGCTCGGCCAGGCCGCGTCGGAGGTGCGTGGGCGCGACGAGCAGCTTCCGGTACGCGCCCTGGTGGCTGTAGCCGGTGAGGTGGTTGAACAGATCGGTGAGGTCGGCGCCGATCTCGGGGTCGGCGGTGAGCAGCCCGAGGTCCTCGTAGAGCCCCGCCGTCTTCGGGTTGTAGTTGCCGGTGCCGACGTGGCAGTAGCGGCGGATGCCGTCGGGCTCCTGGCGCACGACGAGCAGCACCTTCGAGTGGGTCTTGAGACCCACCAGGCCGTACACCACGTGCACGCCCGCCTCTTCGAGCGCGCGGGCTCGCTCGATGTTGGCGCGCTCGTCGAAGCGGGCCTTGAGCTCCACGAGGGCGACGACCTGCTTACCGGCCTCCGCCGCCTTGATCAGTGACCCGACGAGCGAGCTGTCGTCGGCCGCGGTGCGGTAGATCGTCTGCTTGATCGCGAGGACGTGCGGATCGGACGCGGCCTGCTCCACGAACTGCTCGACCGAGGTCGCGAACGAGTCGTAGGGGTGGTGCACGAGCAGGTCGTTGTTGCGCAGCAGCCGGAAGAAGTCGGGCGCGGGCTCGGTGCCCGAGAGGACGACCGGTGTCTGCGGCACCCAGGGCTCGTCCTTCAGCTCCGGCCGCTCCACCGAGTACAGCGACCAGAGCCCGCTGAGGTCGAGCGGCCCGTCGAGCACGGTGACGTCGGCCTCGGCGAGCTCGAGCTCGCGGCAGAGCAGCTCGAGCACGTCGTCCGTCATGTGCGTGTCGACCTCGAGTCGCACGGCACGACCGAACTTGCTCCGGCGCAGCAACACCGACTCCATCGCCTCGAGCAGGTCGGCGGCTTCGTCCTCGAGCTCGAAGTCGGTGTCGCGCGTGACCCGGAAGGGATGGTGCGCGGTGATCTCCATGCCCGGGAAGAGCAACTCCAACTTCCCGGCGATCATGTCCTCGAGCAGCATGAAGCGCGCGCCGTCGGGCAGTGCGAAGAAGCGCGGCAGGACCGGCGGCACCTTCACGCGCGCGAAGCGCTCGTCGCCGCTCAACGGGTCGAGCACACGCACCGCGAGGTTGAGCGACAGGTTCGAGATGTAGGGGAAGGGGTGGGCGGGGTCGACCGCGAGCGGGGTGAGCACCGGGAAGATGCGGTCGAGGAAGAGCTGGTCGACGTGGGCGAGGTCGTCGTCGCTCAGGTCGGGGAACTGCACGAAGTGGATGCCCGCCCGCACGAGCGCGGGGACGACGTCGTCGCGGAACACCGCGGCGGCGCGCTCCTGGAGCTCCGCTGCCCGCGCCCGCACCGCGCGGATCTGCTCCACGAGGTCGATGTCGCCGGTGGACGACGTGCGCAGGCCGGCCTCGAGTTGCTCGACGAGGCCCGAGACGCGCACCTCGAAGAACTCGTCGAGGTTCTGGCTGAAGATCGCGAGGAACTTGGCCCGTTCGAGCAGCGGCTGGCGGGTGTCCTCCGCGAGCGCGAGCACTCGGGCGTTGAAGTCGAGCCACGAGAGCTCGCGGTTGATGAACCGGCTCCGCGGATCGGACGGGCGACCGACGACGGCCCGCGCCTCGGCCCCGCCGAGCTCGATCTCCAGCTCGGCCGGGACGGCCGGATCGACCGGGTCGACCGGTTCGATCCCACCCTCGAGTGCCACATCCAGCCCGGCCACCCGCCAATCGTAGCGGTCGCTCCGGGAGCCCCCATCGGGCGGATCGGGTGATCCGGCGGGGTGGAGCACCCGAGGTGAACGGAAGGGAAACGGGCCGCCGGTCCGGCACTGAGCGCAGGGGACCCGGGGGTAAGTTGACCTGACCATGGAGCGCCGGTGACCAGCGTCGACCCCCGCTTCGCGGCGCCCACTCCTTTCGCGCGCCTGCTGTACGCCCATGCGGTGAGCGTCTGCGGCGACGCCTGCATCACCGTCTCGCTCGCCGGCTCGCTCTTCTTCCAGAGCCCCACCAGCGCGGCCCGGGGCAAGGTGCTGCTCTACCTGCTCCTCACCATGGCCCCGTTCGCCGTGGTCGCCCCGATCATGGGCCCGTGGCTCGACCGCCAGAAGGGCGGCCGGCGCATGCTCGTGATCATCTCGTGCGCGGCCCGCGCCCTGCTGTGCCTGGGCATGGCCCAGTACATCAGCAAGGCCGCGCCCGAGGGCCTGCTCGTCTACCCGCTCGCCTTCGGCGTGCTGATCTTCGCCAAGGGGCAGGGCGTCGCGAAGAGCGCGCTCGTCCCCGCGCTCGTGCGCAACGACGCCGAGTTGGTGACGGCCAACTCGCGGCTCGCGCTCGTCAGCGTGATCGCGGCCGCGGTCGGTGGCGCGCCCGCGCTGCTCGTGCAGTTGCTGTTCGGCGCCGACTGGTCGTTGCGCCTCGCCGCCGTCGTGTTCGGGATCGCGGCGATCCTCGCCATCCAGATACCGAGAACCCGAACACGCGGGCCGGCTGACGCCCGGCAGGAACGACTCGAACGTGAAGAGCTCCACACCCCGAGCATCCAGCTCGGCGGCAGCGCGATGGCCGTGCTGCGCGCGAGCGTCGGGTTCCTGGTGTTCTTCGCGGCGTTCTCGCTCAAGAGCGACGTCGTCGTCCTCGGCTTCGTCGGCGCGGCCAGCATGGCGGGCAACTTCCTCGGCGTCGTGTCGGCACCGGTACTGCGCAAGTCGCAACGCGAAGAGGTGATCGTCGCGTCGGCCCTCGTCGTCCCTGCGGTGTTCGCGCTCGTCGGCGCGTTCGTGGGTGGCGGCTTCGGCTTCGTGCTCACCGGCTTCGCGATCGCGATCGGCGCGGGCGCGGGTCGGCTCGGCTTCGACTCGCTGCTGCAACGCGACGGTCCCGACGCGGCGCGTGGTCGCGCGTTCGCGAAGTTCGAGACGCGGTTCCAGATCGTGTGGGTCGTCGGGGCGATGTTCGGCATCATCCCGTTCGCGGTGCAGATGGGCCTGTTCCTGCTCGCCGGGGTGCTCGCGTTCGCAGCCGTCAGCTACGTCGCCGCGCTGCGGGCCGCACGCGGCCGCGAGATGCGCACGCAGCTGCTGCCGGGCGCGGTCGACCGCGAGCTCAAGCGGCAGCGCCGCCACGTCACCGGGAAGATGAAGGCCCGCTTCCGTCGCGACCCGGCCGACAAGACCACCAAGCCGACGCGCACGCGTCGCCCGCCGGTCGATCCCGGCGACGACGTCACGCAGCCCTCCTGAACGGGGCTCCGGCTACTGGCCCCAGCCGCTGCTGGCGCCCTGCACCATGCCGTAGGGACCGACGGGCCAGTTGAAGCAGTCGGTCATCAGCGCGTCGATCTGCTCCCGCGTGGCGACGCCCTCTTCGAGCACCTCCGCCGCCTCGCGCAACATCGCGGCGTAGACGCGGTTGGCGACGAACCCCCACTTGGTGCCGTTGTCGTTGATGACGACGGGGTGCTTGCCGCACTCGGTCGCGAGCTGCACGACGGTCGCGACGGTGGCCTCGCTCGTCTGCTCCGTGCGCACGATCTCCGCGAACTTCATCACCACCGGAGGCGACGCCCAGTGCCACCCGATCACCAGCTCCGGTCGCGAGGTGGCCGACGCGATCTGGGTGATGGAGAAGCCCGAAGTGTTCGACGCGAAGATCGTGTGCGCCGGCGCGATGCCGTCGAGGTCGCCGAGCACCTGCTGCTTCAGCTCGAGCTTCTCGGGCACCGCCTCCACCACGATGTCGACGTTGGCGGCCTCGCCGAGGTCGAGGGTGAAGGTGAGGCGCGCCAGCGCGGCGTCGGCGTCCTCGCGGGTGACCTTGCCGCGCTCCACGCCTCGCTCGAGGCCGTAGCGCCCGGTGGTGACGTGCTCGCGTGCCTGCTCGATCACCGCGGCGTCGATGTCGTAACAGATCGCGTCGTGCCCCGCAGTCGCCATCGACTGCGCGATCCCCGCGCCCATCACCCCGGCACCCAGCACCCCGACCTTCATCATTGCTCCTCTCGCTGCGAGCCGGGGCACCGGCTCGCAGACGCTCCTCGCTGTGTTCGGCTCCGCTCCGCTGCGCCTCACGGCGGCGAATCGGTGCGTGTCCTCTCCGAGAAACTACGTGGCGGTTGGGTCCACGCTCTCCTGCAACACGTCGGCGACCATCTCGCGCAGCAGGCCGATGACGTCGGCGGAGAGCTCCGGGGTGTCGTCCATGCCGGCGATCGCGGCGATGAAGGGCCGGAAGAAGTTCCAGCCGAGGATGGCGGCCACCGTGGTGGCCGCGAGCACCCGTGGGTCGGGGCCACCACCGGCCGACTCGTGCTCGGCCTCCGCGGCCGCGATGAGCTCGGTGAGCCGGGTGATGGTGGGGGAGACGGCGACGAGCTTGGCCGGGTCGACGCCGTCGAGGAGCGCCCACGCCAGCATGCGGGCGTGCGTGGACCGTTGGCCCGGGGTGGTCAGCGACGCGAGCGCGTCGTCGACCGATCTCGCGTCGCGCATCAGCTCGGCACCGTTGACCGAGCCGCGGCGCAGCAGCTCGGCGAGGATCGCGTCCTTCGTGCCGTAGTAGTGGTGGATCAGTCCGTAGTTGACCCCGGCCCGCTTCGCGATCTCACGCAGTGACACCGCCGACGGGCTGCGCTGCTGGAAGAGCTCGGCGGCGGCGACGAGGATCGCGGACGCGGGGTGGTCGGGGTCGTCGATCGGCCCGAGCCACGGCGGGGCGACCGGCCGATCGTCGGTCATCCCTCGTCCGGGAAGTCGGGGAAGTCGGGGATCTCGAAGTCGGCGGGCAGGTCGTCGTCGGCCGTGCCCTCGACGCCGATGCGCGCCAGCCACAGGCCCGGAGCGGCGAGCTCGTTGGGCGTCGGCAGCATGTCGGGGCCGTCGAACAGCGAGTTCAGGCCCTCGAGGCCGGCCCGCTCCACCACGCCCTCGACGAACGACTGCCCGCGCTCGTAGTGCGCGCGCTCGAGTTTGAGGCCGAGCAACGTCTCGATGAACCGCTCGGCCTCGCCGCGCTCGACCCGGTGGCGCTTCTTCGCCTCGTGGATGCGGTCGAAGGTGGGGATGAGGCGCTGCCCGATGCGGGCGAGCACGACGTCGGCGTAGCCGTCGATGACCGCGGTGAGGCGCTGCAGCTCTTCGCGCGGCGCGGCCTGCGCCGGTGACTGCATCGCGCCGAGCACGCGCTCGGGGTCGTCGGTCATCGCCTGCACCGACGCCGGGTCCGACGGGTCGATCATGCCGAACTCGGCCTCGAAGCTCGCCATGTCGACCTGGTACGCGGACACGTAGTCGACCGCGAGCTGCACGAGCCGGCTGCGGATCCACGGCACCGACCGCAGCGCGGCGTGCACGACCTCGTGCAGTGCGACGTAGAAGCGCAGGTCGTCGCGCGGCAGCTCCCACGACTCCTCGAACGCGTCGATGTTCGCGACGACGAAGCAGAGGCTCGGGTCGTCGCCGCCGGGCTTCGCGTCGGTGGGGAGCGGCCCGGTGGGCAGTGGCAGGTCGTAGCGGCCCAGCGCGTGCTGCGCGAGGAACCCGATCATCGAACCGGCCTGCACGCCGAGCAGCGCGGGGGCGATCATGCCGAGCATCGGACCGAGCCCGCCCATGGCGCCCATGGCCCCGAACATGTCGGGCATCCCCGGGATGTTCGGCATCCCGCCGAGGTCGTCGGCGGTGAGGGGCTGGTCGCCCTCCTCGGCGTCGGCCTGCTCGCCCGCCTTGCGCATCGACTCGCCGAGCGCGGCGGCGAGCGCCTCCAGCACCGGCTTCAGTGCGACGAGATGGAGGTCGACCCAGCCCTTGGGTCCGACGGTGCGGAGCTCGGTGGCGAAGGTGGCGGTGAGGCCGGTCTCGCCGACCACGAGCGTCTGCGCCGCGTGCGCGAGCTCCTCGAACTGCTTGCGGTCGGCCTCCGACACGGACGGCTCGGGCCGTCCCTCGAGCGCCACCTGCTCGGCGGTCTGGCGGGCGACCTCCCAGTTCAGGGGCCCGTCGGACTGCAGCATGCGCATGACCTGGTTGAGGTCGATCTGCGAGAAGTCGAAGTTCGACAGGTCGAAACCGCCCATCCCGGCCGGACCACCGGGCCCACCGGGCCCGCCGGGCCCGCCGAAAGGACCCCCCACGGACGGATGATCGGAGAAATCCGGTTCTTCCGGGTCTCCAGGTTGAGTCGGGTCGGCCACGCGGTCAGTCTATGGAGGTGCATCAGATCGCAGTCACCGGCGCCGCCGGCCTCGTCGGCCGTCGCCTCCTCCCCGCATTGGCCGACCACCCTGACGTCGAACGGGTCGTCGGTCTCGACGTCCGCGAGCCCGAGCGGCGCCCGAAGGCGGTGACCTTCCACCGGGTCGACATCGCCGGCACACCGTTGCGCCCGTTGCTCGAAGGGGTCGACGTGCTCGTCCACCTCGCGGGCGTGGTCGACCCGATCCCCGACGAGAAGCTGATGGCCCGCGTCAACGTGGGCGGCACCCGTCGCGTGTTGGAAGAGGCCGCGGCGGTGGGCGTGAAGCGCATCGTGCGCGTGGCCAACGCCGCCGTGTACGGGGCCTGGCCCGACAATCCGCTGCCGCTCACCGAGGAGGCCATCCTCCGTCCCAACGTGCGTTACTCGCCCGCGGTGCAGGGTGCCGAGGTGGCGCGGATCCTGTCCACGTGGCGAGCCGAGCACCCCGACGTGACCGTCACCTCGTTGCGCGCCGCCCCGGTGGTGGGCGGCGCCGGTTCGGAGCGGTTGCTCGCGCGCATCCTGCTCGGGCGGCCGCCGCTGCACGTGCGGGGCGCGCAGCCACCGGTGCAGGTGCTGCACCTCGACGACCTCGTGTCGGCGCTCGTGCTCGCGGCCACCACCGACCTGCCCGGCGTCTACAACGTCGCGGCCGACGGCTGCCTCAGCGCCGACGAGATGGCGGCGCTGGTGCCCGGCGCCCGCGTCCCGGCGGTGCCGGCCGAGGCGCTAGAACGCGCGTTGGCGCGCAGTTGGGACCTCGGCATGGGTGAGATCCCTCCCGGCATCGTGCCGTACCTGCAGCACCCGGTGGTGCTCGACACCCGCCAAGCTGCGCGGCGAGTTGGTCGCCGAAGGTGAGCAACAGCGAGGATGCCGTGCGCGAAGCGGTGGGCGCGTTGCCGCCGCGTGACCGCCGCCCCGCGATCGCCGCGGGTGCGCTCGTGGGCGCGGGCGTGGCCACCACCGTGGTCGTGCGCCGTCGGCGCCGGAAGAAGCGCCAGTCGTAATTGGTTCGCCGGCGGCACCGGTTTGCAACAAGGCTGTCGCGATGGAGAACGCACAATGGGTCGACGCGTACGGCAGCCCGTGCCGCGAGTGCGGGTTCGACTTCGCGCAGGAACCCGAGTCGGCCGTCGCCACGGTCGAGACGCTGCCCGCGCAGTTCGCAACGGCGCTGCGTGACGACGCGAGCGCGGTGCCGCCCGGGTGCACCTGGTCGGTGACTGCGTACACCTTCCACGTGGCCGACAACCTGCGCATCTTCGCCGAGCGCCTGGAAGGGGTGCGCGCCGGCGGACCGACTTCGCTCGTCGGGTACGACGAGAACGAGCTCGCCGCGGCGCGGCACTACGACGAGATGTCGGCCGAGTCGGCGGAGTGGTCGCTCGCGAACGCGGTGCCGTTGTGGGCGGCCGCGTCACGCGCGGCGCTGACCGCGGGCACCACCTTCACCCACTCGGAGTACGGCGAGCTGTCGGCCCGCGAGATCGTGCGCGCGCCGGCGCACGACGCCGTGCACCACGCGTGGGACGTCAGCCGCGCGACTGGCCGCTGAGGAATTCCGCGAGCCGCTCGAGCAGCTGATCGAGCTCCGCGTCGGTGTTGTAGTAGTGCACCGGCGCGCAGCACGGCGGTGGTCGCGCTGCTCGAAGTCGCGACGGGCGAAGTCGATCGTCGACACCGAGATGTTCACGTGCTGCTCGCGCAGCTGCGCCGCGCACGTAGGGGTCGACGTCGTCGATCGTGAAGGTAGGCGATGCTGCCTCGACGGTCGCGGAGCGTCCTGGCAGGCGGCGCGCGCGACGTCGCGCGGCGCAGCCGACCCGAGGATCCGGGCGGAGATCGCGTCGGCGCCGGGCGCGGCGCGTGGTCGACTGCGGCGCCGAGCCCCAGTTGGTTGGCGACCGAGCGCTCCCACGACTCGAAGCGCCGGGCGTCGTCGCGCAGCACGACGCGGTCGCCCGGGGCCCACTGCGCCGCGTGCACGTCGGCGAACGGCGGGTCGAGCCGCGCGACCCAGTCACGGCGGACGTAGAGGAAGCCCGTCCCGCGAGGTACACGCAGGTACTTGCGTCCGGTCGCGCTGAGGAAGTCGCAGCCGAGCTCGTCGACGTCGATCGGGAGGTGCCCGGCCGCCTGACACGCGTCGAGCAGGTACGGCACGCCCGCGTCGCGCGCGACCGCGCCGACGGCCGCCGCGGGATTGACCAGTCCGCCCTGGGTGGGGATCCACGACATGGCGACGAGACGCGTGCGCTCGTCGATCATCCCGCGCAACGCGTCGACGTCGAGTTGCCCGGTGTCGTCGTCGGGCACGAACGCGAGCTCCACGCCGGACCGTTCGGCCAACTGGAGGAACGCGATCACGTTGCTCGCGTACTCCGACACCGACGTGAGGATGCGGTCGCCGGGGCGGAAGGTCGACGCGAGCGAGTAGCACGCCATGTCCCAGGCCCGCGTGGCGCTCTCGACGAGCGCGATCTCCCCGGGTGACGCACCGATCAGTTGCGCGACCGACGCGTACACCGCGTTGCTGCGCTCGGCGACGAGGTCGGCGGCCATGTACCCGCCGACGCGCGCCTCGAGCTCGAGGTGGTCGATCACAGCGTCGAGCACCGGGCGCGACGGCAGGGCCGCGCCCGCGTTGTTCAGGTGGACGACGTCGCGACAGCCCGGTGTGTCGGCGCGCTCGCGTTCGACGTCGACGGGCACGCGGGCGAACGGTGACTCAGGCGCCGGCGGGCGCGAGGTGCTCGGCGCGCCAGTCGTCCCACTCGTCGGTGAAGTAGCGCACGCGCGTCTTCTTGTACTCCTTCACCGACCAGAGCAGTGCGTACTCGTCGACGCCGGTCTCCGCCGCGATCGCGGCGATCGTGGCTTCGCACTCCTTGCCGTTCTTGCCGTGCACCATGGTGAACACCGAGTACGGCCAGTCGTCGTACGTGGGACGGCGGTAGCAGTGGCTCACCAGCGCGAAGCCGGCCATCTGCGGCCCGATCTCGTCGAGCTGGTCCTCGGGGACGGCCCACACGCCCATGGCGTTCGCCTTGAATCCCGCGCTGCGGTGGTTCATCACCGCGGCGAAGCGCCGCATGAGCTTGCGCTCCTTGAACGACGCGAGCAGGTCGAGCACGGTCTGCTCGTCGGTGCCGATGATCTCCGCATACGCGGCGAACGGGCGCTCCACCAACGGCAGGTCTTCCTGCACGATGCTGATGGTACGGATCTCGAGATCCGTGAGCTCGGGAGCGTCCATGTGCTCCTTGCGCTCGGGGCGCTCGTGCTCGAGCACCTCCGCCTTGGCGTCGGCCTTGGTCGCACCGGTCATGTCGAGCTTCACGCCGATCTTGTAGAGCTTCAGCGTGGGCAGGCGGCGGGTGATGATCGCGCCGGACTCGCGGTGGAGGACGTCGACGTGCTCCTCCAGGGAGTCGCCCGGTGGCACCGCGACCGTGTACCAGAGGTTGTAGCGGTGGTTGCGCTTGTAGTTGTGGCTCACGCCCGGGTGCGCCGAGATCACCGCGGCGGCCTCGTCGACCCGGTCGGGGTCGATCTGGGCCGCGACCAGCGCCGAGCCGTAGCCCAGCGCCCGGGTGTCGAAGATGGCCGAGAGCTGGCGCAGGACGCCGAGCTCCTTCACCCGGGCGATGCGTGCCCGCGTGTCCTCCTCGGAGAGACCGAGGCGCTCGCCGAGCACGGCGAAGGGGCGGGGGTCGAGGGGGAAGTCCCACTGCACCGCGTTGAGCAGCTCGCGGTCGAGGTCCTCGAGTTGGTCGTCGGTGCCCGCGGGGGAAGAGGTGGCCGGCTCGCTCATGCGGTCAATCGTACGGGGCGTTCCCCGCGAGTGCCCCTCCGCCGCCCTCCCCGGGCGGGAAGCGCTCTCCGTCGACGGGGAAGCGCTATCCGTTCACGGGGAAGTAGGCCTGGACCGCGGGGTCGGCCGCACCCAGGGTCACCTTGGCCTGGCGGGTGCGGCCGGTGGTGTCGACGTACGCGACCTCGACCGGATCCTGCGGGCGCAGCGCCCGGACCGCGGCAATTGCGTCGGCGTGGCCGTGGACCGGCGAGTCGCCGAGCCCGGTGAGGATGTCGCCCATGGCCAGCCCGCTCTTCTCGGCCGGGCTTCCCGGGATCACCAGCGCGATCTTGGCGCCGCCCCGCGGCCGGTTGACCGCGTCGTCGCCGAACACGACGCCGAGCCACCCGTGGTTCACGGTGCCGGTGGCCTCGAGCTGGTCGCGGACGTCGCGGACGGCCGAGACGGGCACCGCCACCTGCCCGGTGCCCGGCGTGGCCGTCGTGCTGGTCAGCAGGCCGACCAGGTTGCCGCCGGCGTCGACCAGCGCGCCGCCCGTCCACGCGGCACCCGGCTGGATGCCCGTCTCCAGGGTGCCCGCGAGCATCGACCCGGTCCCGGTGTCGACCAGGCGGTTCTCGTCGGAGATCACGTCGATGTCGGTGCGGTAGCCACCCGAACGGTTCGCGGCGACCGCCACCACGGTGCCGCCCACCGAGATCCCGCCGCTGCCGCCCTGGGCGACCGCGTCGAGCTCGCCGTCGGGGACGGTCAGAACGGCCAGGTCGGTCTGGGCGTCGGTGCCCAACACCTTCGCCGGGTAGTCGTGGCCGTCGTACGTGACGACGTCGACCCCGGACGCCCCCTGGACGAGGCGGGCGCTGGTGACGATGCGGTCGGAGGCGAGGACCACCCCGGATCCCACCACCTGCCGGGTGCCGTCGGCCCCCGTGACCCGCACCGTGACCACGCTCGGCGCGGTCTCGGCCGCGATGCGGCGCGCGATCGAGTAGTCGACTCCCGACGGCGTCCCCACGAACGCGGGCGGGGGCGCGGTCTCCCGGGAACCGTTGCCCAGCGCGCCGAAGGCGACGAGCACCAGCACCGTCACCACCGAGGCGGCGACGGCGCTCGCCACTCCGACTGCCCACTCCCGGGGACGGGCGCGGGACGTCGCGCCGGCCGGGGTGGCCCCGAACGACTGGAGCTCCGACGGGTGCACCCACGGGCGGTCGGCAGGCTGCGGCGGCGGTCCGCCGGCGACGTCGGGATCCCGGCGAGCCTCGTCGCCGTCCTCGTCGTCGGGGCTCATGGCGCGGAGTGTACCGACGCTCTCCGCCCGGAAATCGTCGCCTCCCCTCTGGCCTCACTGCCCTTCGGCTTCCCGGTCGGGTGGACTGGGACAGGACTCCGGGTGGGGGCGAACGGACGGCGCCGGGGAACTTCGGCCGGGTCTTCGGTACCATGACCGCCGTGCAGCCCCCCGAGCACGGCGACTGGATCGCCGTCGTCACGGAGCCCCTCCCCGTGGAGGAGGCGACCGCCTGGGCCACCACTCCGTCGAGCGGCGCGGTGGTGGTGATCACCCTCGGCGTGGTCCGCGACCACTCCGAGGGGCGCAGGCGTCGAGGTCTCACCTACGAGGCCTACGAGGAGGAGGCGGCGCCGCCAAGCTCGCCGCCGTGGCCGCCGAGTGCCGGGTGCGCTGGCCGTGGTGGAGCGCCTGCGCGATCCTGCACCGGCCTGGGCGACATCGCCCTCTCGGACTCCTCGGTCGCGGTCAATGCGCGTCGTCGCCGCACCCTGCGCGGCGAGGCCTTCGAGGCCGCACGGTTCTGCATCGACACCCTGAAGAGACCGTGCCCATCTGGAAAGCGAGCACTGGGAGGGCGGCTCCGGCTGGGCCACCTGCTCGCACGAGTTCGTACCGTCGACGGCGCCGCGTCACCGCGCCGGCCGTCCACGGCACGCACGCCTGTGGGAGATCGGCACTGTCCCGCGACCTCGCGATCGACCGCGGTGCCGCGAACACGCTGGTGTGCACGCACGGCCAGGGGATCATCCTCAACGAACCCGACCGTCATCGCGATGAACACTTGCGCACCCACGAGGTGCTCGCGCTCAGGTCACGACGCGTGGCAGATGATCGTCCGCACGCCGGGCTACATCGTCGCGGTGCGGCCGCTGCGCGGCGGTGCGATCACCGACTTCGAGATCACGCAGCGCCTCATCCGCATGCTGTTCCAGCGCGCAGGCATCTCGCGGATGCAGCGCGCCCGGGTGCTCATCTGCGTGCCGTCGGCCATCACGCACGTGGAGCAACGCGCCGTGCTCGAGGCCGCCCGCCGCGCCGGCGCCGCCCAGACCTACCTGATCGAGCAGCCGATGGCGGCGGCGATCGGCGCGTCGCTGCCGATCCACGAACCGCTCGGCAACATGATCGTCGACATCGGCGGTGGCACCAGCGAGGTCGCGGTGATCTCGCTCGGTGGTGTCGTCGCGCTCGAGGCGGTGCGCGTCGGCTCGTTCGACATCGACGCCGCGATCCAGGGCTACGTGCGGCGCGAGTACGGACTCGCGATCGGTGAGCGCACCGCGGAAGAGGTGAAGCTCGCGATCGGGTCGGTGTTCCCCACCGACGACGAGTACAAGGCCGAGGTGCGTGGCCGCGACCTCATGAGCGGCATGCCCAAGACGATCGTGCTCACGCCCGAGGAGATCCGCGAGGCGATCGACGAGCCGATCCAGGCGATCCTCGGCGCGGTGAAGCAGGCGTTGGCGCGCACGCCGCCAGAGCTCTCGCAGGACCTCCTGAACGAGGGCATCCACCTCGTCGGCGGTGGCGCGATGCTGCGCGGCTTCGATCTCCGTATCGAGAAGGAGACCGCGGTGCGGGCGCAGTTGGTCGACCTCCCCCTGGAGACGGTCGTGCTCGGCGCGGGGCGTTGCCTCGAGTCGTTCGACCGCCTCAAGGACATGTTCATGTAGCACCGGTTCGCCGGGGCAGGATCGTGTACGAGCAGCCGCGCTACTGGAAGCCCACCGCCACACTCGCGAAGTGGACCTGCGGTGTCCTCGTCGTGCAGGCCATGCTCAACGTCACGTGCGCGTTCCTCGCGTCCGAGGAGGCCGACCGCTGGCTGCGCGTGCACGAGGTGTTGCGCACGACCAACGGCGGTGACTCCGTCTTCGGGAACCGCGTCCAGGACGCGATGAACGGCCCGAACAGCACGTGGTTCACGCTCGCGCAGTACGCGTTCACCGCGTCGTTCGTGCTCCTCATCATCTGGAGCCACCGCAGCGCGAAGAACGCGCTCGCGCTGGGCCGCACCGGGGCTCGGCAGACACCGGGCTGGGTGATCGCCGGGTGGCTGATCCCGATCGTCAACATCGTGCTGCCGTACCAGACGGTGTCCGACCTCTGGCGCAGCACGGCGCCCGATGCACCGCACGGCGACGGTTGGCGCGCGGCCCGTCCCTCCGGTCGCGTGATCGCGTGGTGGCTCGCCTTCCAGGTGTTCAACAGCGGGTACTTCTTCGTGATCGGGCTGATGCTCACGGGTGACTGGAGCGTCAGCCAGGCGAAGCCGTGGTTCGCCGCGACGCACGCGGGGATCGCGCTGGCCGCGCTGCTCGGCGCGTGGGTGGTGTGGGACGTGACCCAGCGCCAGACGCGCCAGCAGGAGCTCAACCCCGCGCCGGTCCGCCAGCCGGTGCCGGGCGGCCAGTACGGCCAGTACGGCGCGTCCCAGTACGGCCAGTACGGCCAGTACGGCGCGTCCCAGTACGGCCAGTACGGCCAGTACGGCGCGTCCCAGTACGGCCAGTACGGCCAGTACGGCGCGCAGCCGATCGTGCGGGGCCCGAACGGCATGCCGATCCCCGGTTGGTACGCGGATCCGGGCGGCGTGTTCGAGTTCCGCTACTGGGACGGCGTCGCGTGGACCGAGCACGTGAGCCGGGGCGGCGTCGCCTCGATCGCTCCCGCGGCCGTGACCGCCCCGTCGCTCCCAGTGCTCGCGCAGCCCGCGCACGCGGTCGCGCCCGACTGGTTCCCCGACCCGTCGGGTCGTCACCAGTGGCGGTTCTGGGGCGGCGACGACTGGACCCCTCACGTGTCCGACGACGGCGTGCACAGCGACGACCCGCTCGGCGCGCCCGCGGCGCCGCCCGATCCCGACGACGTGATCCCCACGTCAGACGCGGGCGACCCCGACCACCCTGCCTAGGAGGGCGTCAGTCCTCGTCGACTGCGTCGCCCGCTTCGGACGCGTCGATGCCGAGCAGATCTTCGGCCGCCTGGCGCACCTGCCAGTCGCGGTCGGTGAGCGCGGCCTCGATGGCCGCGTCGACCTCGGGGCCGTCGAACGGCGCGAGCGCGAGCACGGCGCGTCGCCGCACCGCGGGCTTGTCGGTGCACGCCGCGAGGATCGCCGGGAGGCCGGCGTCGTCACCGAGCGCACCGAGGGCGGCGACCGCCGCTTCGCGCGCCAACGCGTCGCGATGGGCGCCGGCCAACTCAGCCAGTGGTGCGACGGCTCCGGCCGCGACGGCGTCGTCGGTCAGCTCGCCGAGCGCCCATGCCGCGGCCTCGACCACCGTCACGTCGCGGTCGGCCAGCACGGGCAGCAGGTCGCGCGCCACCGCGACGGGCCCGATCGTGGTGGCGACGTCGGGTGCGAGCTCGCACGCGCGTCGGCGCACTCCGGCATCGGGGTCGCCGAGGGCGACGCGCCACGGTGCGTCCGCCGCGACCGGCACGGCCCGCGCCAGCGCGCCGAGTGCGGCCGCGCGGGCCCGCGGGTCGGGGTCACTGCCGCTCGCGTCGAGCAGTGCGGTCACCTCGTCGGGGGTCAGGTCGCCCCGGTGACCGAGCGCGGCCAGGTCGGGGGGGCCGGGGCCGCGCCGGTCACCCGGGCAGCCGGCCGTTGATGGCGATGACCGAGGCCGGCGAAGATCGTCGCGACGATCCCGGCGATCAGGAAGCCGGTACGATGAGCAGGATCGTGCGCACGAACGCCCAGCGCGGCGCGCGACGCGCACGCCGCGGCGGGACTGCGGCCGCGCGCCGTAGGGCGTGCCCGGCATGGCAGGCTGAGGGGTGGGTGAGGCCGGCACCGCCGCCCACCGTAATCGTCCGAACCCCGGAGACCCATGACCGACGCAACCAGTGCCGCGCCCGATCCGACGGACGCGGCGACTCCTGCGCCGGCTCCGGGATCCCCACCGGGCCCACCGCCGGGACCACCGGGTGGTCCCCCGGCGTTCCCGGTGGCCGACGCCCGGCGACACCGCCGTCATGTCGTCATCGCATGGGTCGCGTCGGTGCTCGGCGTGCTGCTCGTCGTCGCGGTGGTCGCGGGGTTCGTGATCCGCCTGCCGAAGGTGATCATCTCGCCGGGGGACAGCACGCCGCTCGACAGTTCGGTGGTGTCGATCCAGGGCGCGCAGACCTACCCGCACGACCAGTCCGTCGAGTTCCTCACCGTCCGGGTGTCGAACGAGGACCCCACGCTGTGGCGCGTCGTCAGCGCGTGGCTCGATCCCGACAAGGACGTCGAGGATCGCAACGACGTCGTCGGTTGTCTGAGCGACAGCGACAACCAGCAGTTCAACACCGCGCTCATGTCGCAGTCGCAGAACGACGCGAAGTACGTCGCGCTCACGCGCCTCGGGTACGACGTGCAGGCCACCCCCGCGCGCTACACGGTGGTGGAGGTGTGCCAGGGCGTCCCCGCGTACGGGAAGTTGAAGGTCGGCGACCAGATCGTCGCGGTCGACGGCAAGCCGGTCACCCAGCTCACCGAGGTCGGCGCCGCGGTGCAGTCGCACGCGGTGGGTTCCGACGTGACCTTCACCGTGGAGCGCGACGGCGCACGCGTCGACGAGACCGTCACCACCGGGCGCGCGTCCAAAGACCGGTTGACGTGCATCCCGGCGGGTGCGGAGGATCGCACCGCGCCGAAAGACGATCCCTCGAACCCGCCGGGGGCAAAGGGGAAGAGTTCCTCGATTCCTTGTGTGGGGATCACGACGCAGTCGTTCGTGGACTACACGTTCCCCGTGCAGATCGACATCGACACGCAGCGTGTGGGTGGTCCGTCGGCGGGGCTCGCGTTCACGCTCGCGATCATCGACGACCTCACACCGGGGAGCCTGACCGGCGGCAAGCGCGTCGCGGTGACGGGCACGATCCAGCCCGACGGCCGGGTCGGTCCGGTGGGTGGCGTGCAGCAGAAGGCGATCACCGCGAAGACGAATGACGTGCAGTTGATGATCGTGCCCAAGTCCGAGGTGAAGGACGCCCGGAACGGGGCCGGGAGTGGTGTGCGCGTCGTGGGGGTGGACACGCTCGACGACGCGCTGCGTGCGCTCGAGAGCGTCGGCGGCGCGCAGGTGCCGCCACCGTCCACGACCGCAGCGCGATCATGAGGGCATGACCGACACCTCTGGTTCCCCCGCACGCGACTCCCGGCTCACTCCCGAAACGGTGGCGGGGCGCAACTTCACCCTCAGCAAGCGGGGCTACGCGGAGCACGAGGTGCGTTCGTTCCTGCGGCTCGTGGCCGACGAGTTGAACTCGGCGCTGGCGCGCGAGCGCGAGCTGAATTCGCGGGTGCGCGACCTGGAGGAGCAGACGCGCCGGCCGGTCCTGCCGCCGTCGGACGACGATCTGATCAAAGCGCTGGGCGAGGAGACCGCCCGCGTGCTCGGACAGGCGCGCGAATCGGCGCTGGAGCTGCGGAGCAAGGCGGAGGACCACGCCCGTCGCGTGGTCCGGGAGGCGCAGGAGACCGCGCGGGAGCTGCGGGCCACCACGCAACAGGCGGTGGAGCAGAAGACCCGAGAGGCGGAGGACTCGGCGCGCGCCCGGGCGAAGGAGATCGTCACCGAGGCGCGCACGGTGCGCGACCGCGTGCTCGAGGACCTCGGTGAGCGCAAGACCGCGCTGGAGCAGCAGATCGACGAGCTGCGTCAGGGCCGTGGTCGTCTGGTGGAGACCTACGAACTGGTGGAGCGGGCGCTGTCCCACGCTCGCCGCGTCATCGAGCAGGAGCCGAGCGCACCTCCCGTGGTGCCCGACACCCCGGCAACTCCGAGACCCCGCCCGCCGCCGAAGCCCCGGCGCCCGCCCCCGCCCCCACTCCCGCACCCGCACCAAGCGCCGCGCCGGAAGGAAACGGCACGCCCGGCCTCCGAGACGAGCGCCAGCGAGGCCGAGGAGGACGCGACCTCACCCGACGTCCACGCCCTCTTCGAGAAGCTCCGCTCCGAGCAGGGCGACGAGAGCCCGGCGGCGCCCGAAGCGGCGGTCGAGCCTCCGACCGAGAGCGCCGCGCCGGGAGGCGCGGCACGCCCGGCCTCCGAGCCGAGCGGCAGCGAGGCCAGCGAAGGCGGCCCGGCCAGTGAGCCGAGCGGCAGCGAGGCCAGCAAGGACGGCAGCGAGGCCGAACAGGAGGAGGATCTCTCCCCGGAGCAGGAGGCGCTGCGGGCGCGGGAGACGGCCCTGGCCGACGCCGCAGACGAGTTGTCGCGGCGGGGCAAGCGGGCGTTGCAGGACGAGCAGAACGACGTGCTCGACGGCCTGCGCCGTCAGCGCGGGAAGATCGACCTGGCGAAGGTGCTGCCCAGCAAGGAGGAGCAGCTGACCCGTTGGGCGCACGTGCTGCAGCCGAGTGTCGACCAGGCGTACTCGTTGGGTGCCGGGTCGGTCGACGGTTCGGTGGGGGCGACGCCGAGGGCGCTGCTCACCGAGTTGGCGGATGCCGCGGTGACGCCGTTGCGTGACCGCTTGTCGTCGTCGTTGGAGTCGGTGGAGGCGCGCACGCCCGCCGACATGGAGATCGCGGTGGCGCAGCGTCTGGGTGCCCGCTACCGCGAGTGGCGGGGCCAGGAGCTCGAGGAGGTCCTCACCGACGCGTTGGCCGTCGCCTACTCGCGCGGCGTCTACGACGGTGTTCCCGACGGCACGCGTCTGCGGTGGATTCCCACCCACGAGGGCAAGTGCCCCGACTGCGACGACAACTCGTTGGAGCCGACGGTGAAGGGCGGGGAGTTCCCCACCGGTCAGAAGTTCCCGCCGGCGCACCCGGGGTGCCGGTGCCTCCTGACCCGCGACGACTCCTGAGCCGGGTCGTCACGGCCTGACCGGAATCGTCCGTCCCGCGGTGCTCGTCGGGTCCGCCGCCCTCTAGGCTGCGGTCCCGATGCGCGTCCCGACGCCCCCCACTGCTCCCGCGGCACCCCGTCGGCGCTCCCGTTCACGCGGGTGGATCCTCGGCATCGTCCTCGCGGTGCTGGCGATCCTGCTGCTGAGCCTGCGCGGGCTGGCGGGCTTCTACACCGACTTCCTGTGGTTCGACTCGCTCGGCCAGGGCGACACCTGGCGCAGCCTCATCTCGGCGCACGTGGTGCCGGCCCTGGTGTTCACGGTCGCGTTCTTCGTGCTGATGTTCGTGAACCTGGTGATCGCCGACCGCCTCGCGCCGCGGTACCGCTCCACCGGTCCGGAGGACGAGCTCGTCGCCCGCTACCAGGCGTTCGCGGGCCGGCACACGGTGCTGATCCGCAGTGCGATCTCCCTGTTCTTCGCGTTGATCGCCGGTCTCGGCGTGTCGTCGCAGTGGAAGCAGTGGGTGCTGTTCACCCACGCGCAGAAGTTCGGCAAGACCGACCCGCAGTTCCACAAGGACATCGGCTTCTACGTCTTCCAGCTGCCGTTCCTGAAGTTCATCACCGAGTGGTTGTTCGCCGGGCTGGTGATCGTGCTGCTCGTCACCGCGGTGGCGCACTACCTGAACGGCGGCATCCGGTTCCAGAGTCCGTTCCAGCGCGTCACCCCGCAGGTGAAGGCGCACCTCTCCGTGATCCTGGCGATCATGGCGTTGGTCAAGACCGCGCAGTACTACCTGGCCCGGTTCGAGCTGAACTTCTCCACCCGCGGCGTCGTCGAGGGTGCGAGCGCCACCGACGTGAAGGCGCAGCTGCCGGCGTTGAACCTGCTGATGTTCATCTCGGTGGTCGCGGCGGTGCTGTTCCTCTGGAACATCCGTCGGCGCGGCTGGGTGCTGCCCATCCTCGCAGTGGGCCTGTGGGGCTTCGCGTCGCTCGTCGTCGGCACCGTCTACCCGGCGGCGTACCAGCAGTTCAAGGTCGGCCCGAACGAGTACCAGCAGGAGGCGAAGTACATCGCGCGCAACATCAACGCGACGCGCGACGCCTTCGGTCTCGACAAGGTGGAGACGAAGCAGTTCGACTACAAATCGCTCGCGGCCACCAGCCCCGAGGACGCGAACCAGCTGATCAGCACCAACCTCGGCACGATCAACAACGCGCGCCTCTGGGATCCGGGCGTGATCCGCGACACCTACGCGACGTTGCAGAACCTGCAGACCTACTACCAGATCGGTGACGTCGACGTCGACCGTTACCTCGTCGACGGTTCGGTGCGCCAGGTGCTCATCGCGGCCCGTGGTCTCAACAGCGCCGACCTGCCGAGCCAGTCGTTCGTCAACCGCCACATCGTCTACACGCACGGCTACGGCGTGGTCGCGTCGCCGAGCAACGAGTCCGACCCCGCGGGTGACCCGTCGTACCTGCTGAAGGACGTCCCCACGAAGCAGCAGGGCCTGAAGCTCGACAACGGCCCGGCGTCGCAGATCTACTTCGCGGAGAACCTCGAGAGCTACGTGCTCACGGGCGCGGACTCGAAGGAGTTCAACTACCAGAAGCAGGGTGCCACCGACAGCTTCACGCGCTACAAGGGCAAGGACGGCGTCACGCTGTCGAACTTCGTGCGCCGCGCCGCGTTCGCGCTGCGCTTCGGCAGCCTCGACCCGCTGATCTCGGGGCAGATCAATTCGAAGACGAAGCTGCTGATGGAGCGCGACATCCGCGCCCGCGTGCAGAAGCTCGCGCCGTTCCTGCAGCTCGACGCCGACCCCTACCCCGTGGTGCTCGGCAACCGCACCGTCTGGATCATGGACGGGTACACGACCACCGACATGTACCCGTACTCGCAGGCGACGGGCGGGGAGGGGTCGCTCACGGGCGACTTCAACTACGTGCGCAACTCGGTGAAGATCACGGTCGACGCGTACGAGGGCACCGTGAAGATGTACGTGTTCGATCCCAAGGACCCGATCATCAAGGCGTGGCGTTCGGCGTTCCCGAACCTCTTCACCGACGGCGCGAAGATTCCCGAGGCGATCCGGGCGCACCTGCGCTACCCCGAAGACCTCGTGAAGGCGCAGACCGCGACCTTCGGCCGCTACCACGTCACCGAGCCGAAGCGGTTCTACGACGGCAGCGCCAAGTGGCTCGTGTCGCCCGACCCCGGGTCCGGCGCGATCGGCTCCGACATCCTCTCCACGCTGTCCTCCGGCGCGACCACCGCCACCGCGGCGCCGCAGGCGGCCACGTCCACGGGCAAGCGCATCGATCCCTACTACCTCTACCTGCGCCTGCCCGGTGAGGCCAACGAGCACTTCATCGTGCTCACGCCGTTCGTGCCGGTGTCGTCGGGGAACAGCCAGACCCGTCTGGTGTCGTTCCTCACCGCCGACTCCGATCCGGGTCAGTACGGTAAGTTGCAGGCGTTCGTGATGCCGCAGGGCCAGACGGTGCAGGGCCCGGTGCAGGTGAACAACGCCATCCTGCGGACCTCGGCGATCTCCACCGCGATCACGCTGCTGAACTCGCAGGGATCGAAGATCAGCCAGGGCAGCATGCAGCTGATCCCGGTGGGCGACGTTGCTCTACGTGCGGCCGTACTGCGGCGAGCTCGAGGGCAGGGCAGCTACCCGCGATTCCAGTTCGTCGTGGTGTACGCGCAGGGCAAGGCGTACTGCGCCCCGACGGTCGAGGACGGCCTGAAGCAGTTGCTCGGCCAGGCGAACACGGTGACCACGTGTTCGGCGGCGCGAAGGCACGCCCTCGGGTGGCACGGGCACCGGTTCGCCGGGCACGACCACCACGACCACGCCGGGCACGGCCACCACCACGCCCACCACCACCCCGGCCACCACGGTGCCGGCGACCACCGGCAGCTCGGCCGACCTGATCAACCAGGCCGCCGCCAAGTTCGACCAGGCGCAGACCGCCCTCAAGAACGGCGACCTGGCGCAGTACCAGCAGCTGATCAACGACGCGGGCACGCTGATCAAGCAGGCCCAGGTCCAGGCCGCCGCCGGCAAGTAGTTCCGGGGTCCGCCCCGGGCGGAGACCCCATGTTGGTGAGCGGCCGGGGGATTGTTACTATCTACGTAGTGGAAATCCCCCCGCCCCCCACGTCGAAGCCCCGCCCCGCGCCCACGGCGCAGGACCGGTAGGAGGATCGATGGCCGTCTCCGGGATCGATCTCGGCAAGTACAAGCTCGGTTGGCACGACTCCACCGACGACTACGCCTACACGCCCAAGAAGGGCCTGAACGAGACCGTCGTCGAGGAGATCTCGCACCAGAAGAGCGAGCCCGAGTGGATGACGAAGTTCCGCCTCAACGCGCTGAAGCGGTTCGAGAAGAAGCCGATGCTGGCCTGGTTCGCCGAGAACATGCCCGACATCGACTTCGACGACATCTACTACTACCTCAAGCCCACCGAGGGTGAGGCCGTCTCCGACTGGGACATGCTCCCCGAGAGCATGAAGAACACCTACGAGAAGCTCGGCATCCCCGAGGCGGAGCGCAAGTACCTCGCCGGGGTCACGGCGCAGTTCGAGTGCCTCCGCGGTTCCACCCGGGTGTGGACCACCGACGGCATGCGCCGCATCAAGGAAGTGATGCCCGGCGACGAGGTGTTCTCGCTCGACGAGTCGTCGCGGATGATCGAGCGCGCGACCGTCACCGCGGCGGCGTGCACCGGTCTCAAGGAGGTCTTCGAGATCTCCGCTCGCGGCCGGGTCATCGGCGCGTCGGCGAACCACCCGTTCCTCGTCCTGCGCGACGAGCGCACGCCCGGACGAGCGCGCGCCCGCTACGCAGCGCGTTGGGTGCCGGTCGAGGAACTCGCGGCCGGCGACTACGTCGCGATCGCGACCGATGTCCCCGACTTCGGCGAGCCCTACGTGCTGCTCGCGCCCGAGGAGCGTCTCGACGCCCATGCGTTGCCGTGGGAGACCACCGACGACCTGATGTGGTGGTTGGGCGTCTACCTCGGTGACGGCTACGTCAAGCACAACGACCCCTACGTCGCACTCGAGATCGCGGTCGACCGCACCGACACGGTGCTCGTCGACGAGATCGTGCGAGTCACGCGCGAACTGTTCGGCATCGAACTCGCGCTCTCCGGCGACGGATCCCGCCTCCGTGGCCGGGGCACTGCGGTGCTCGCCGAGTTCGTCGAGCTGAACGGCCTGCGGGGCACCGCGCACACCAAGCGCGTCCCCGACTGGGTGTTCGGTCTGCCGCGCTCGCAGCGCCTGGCGTTCGTCGCCGGCTACGTCGACGCCGACGGCTACGTGCGCGACCACGCGTCCAACCACGACGTGTCGCTCACCAGCGCCAACGAGTCGCTACTGCTCGACGTGCAGGAGCTGCTCGCGCTCTGCGGGATCGGCAGCGGCTCGGTCAACGCGTTCGAGTCGCGCCACAGTCTCGACCCCGAGCGGATGATGACCGGCTACCGACTGCAGCTCTCCGGGCGCTTCGACCAGTTGCCCTGCCGGTCGCCGCGTCGTGTCGACCGCATGGGAGTGCGGAAGTACTCGCACGGCTACCGCACCGCGAAGGGCACCGACTTCCGCGCCCACACGAGCGACATGCTCGGGTTCGTGCGCGTCGACTCGATCGAGTCGGTCGGCGTGGAGCCGGTCTACGACCTCGAGGTTGCCGGCCACCACAACTTCGTGGCCGAGGGCTTCGTGGTGCACAACTCCGAGGTCGTGTACCACAAGAACCGGGAGGACCTCGAGGCCCAGGGCATCCTGTTCACCTCGATGGACCAGGCGCTGAAGGACTACCCCGACCTCGTGCGCGAGCACTTCGGCACGGTGATCCCGCCGGGCGACAACAAGTTCGCCGCGCTCAACTCCGCCGTGTGGTCGGGCGGCTCGTTCATCTACGTGCCGCCGGGCGTGCACGTGGAGATGCCGCTGCAGGCGTACTTCCGCATCAACGCGGAGAACGCCGGCCAGTTCGAGCGCACGCTGATCATCGCCGACGAGGGCGCGTCGGTGCACTGCGTCGAGGGGTGCTCGGCACCGGTGTACTCCACCGACTCGCTGCACTCCCGCAGTGGTGGAGGCTCATCGCGAAGCCGGGTGCACGCATCCGCTACACCACGATCAAGAACTGGTCGCCGAACGTCTACAACCTGGTCACCAAGCGGGCGCGCGGGAGACGGAGGCGACGGTCGAGTGGATCGACGGTAACCTCGGTTCGAAGCTCGATGAAGTACCCGGCCGTCGTGATGACCGGCCCGAAGGCGCACGGCGAGGTGCTCTCCGTCGCATGCGCGGGCGCCGGTCAGCACCAGGGCGCGGGCGCGAAGATGACGCACGCCGCACCCGAGACCACATCGATCATCGACTCGAAGTCGATCTCGAAGGACGGCGGTCGCACCACGTACCGCGGCCTGGTGAAGGTCGAGGAGGGTGCGCACGGCGTGAAGAGCCAGGTGCGGTGCGACGCCCTGATCCTCGACGACCACAGCCGCTCCGACACCTACCCCTACATGGAGGTCGACGAGAAGGACGCGCGCATCGGCCACGAGGCGACGGTCTCGAAGGTCGGCGACGACCAGCTCTTCTACCTCATGACCCGCGGCCTCACCGAGCAGCAGGCCACCGCGATGGTGGTGAACGGCTTCATCGAGCCGGTCACCAAGACCCTCCCGATGGAGTACGCGGTCGAGCTGTCGCGGCTCATCGAGCTCAACATGGAAGGCAGCGTCGGGTAGCTCCCGCACGCGCAGGTCGATGACGAACACCGAGCACTTCACCGCCGACGCCGCGCGGGCCCTGCCCGGCCCCGACTGGCTGTCCGCCCGCCGACTCGCCGCGCACGAGCAACTCGCCGCGGTCGAGTGGCCCACCGAGCACGAGGAGATCTGGCGCTACAGCCGGGTCGACGCCCTCGACCTCGGTCGCTTCCGCCCCGTCCCGGCGGATCGCCTCGGCGAGGCCGGCCCCGACACCGCGCCCGGGGGCGGCCCGATCGCCGCCGAGGCCGGACAGCGCGCCGCGCTGGTGGTGGTGCGCAACGGCCGCGTGGTGCACCACACCATGTCGGAGGAGCTGCAGCGCAAGGGTGTGCAGGTGTGCGGCATCGCCACCTGCGAGGCCGGCGAGCTCGAGGGTGTGCTCGGCTCGGCGTCCGATGCGTCGCCCGACGCGTTCACGCTCCTGCACGACGCATTCCTCGCCGGCGGTGCGTACATCCGCGTGCCGCGCGGCGTCACGGTCGAACACCCGATCGTCGTGTTGCACTGGTCGGAGGGCGACGGTCTCGCCAGCTTCCCCCACACGCTCGTGGTCGCGGAGGAGGGCGCACAGGTCACCGTGTTCGACCGCTACGGCTCCGAGGCGTCGAGCGCGGCGGGTCACCTCGTCGACGGCGTCGTCGAACTGATCGTCGGCGACAACGCCCACCGTGCAGTACCTCTCCGTGCGGGAGCACGGGCCGCACGTGGCGAATCGCGCTGCAGCGCGCACCTCGACGCGACGCCACGCTGCAGTCGTCGGTGGTCGCGCTGGGCGGGCACTACGCGCACGCCTGCGGAATGAAGCGCTGCTTTCGCGGGCAAGGCGCGGAGAGCGAGCTCACCGCAGTGTACTTCGGCGACGGGCATCAGATGCTCGACTTCCGCACCCTGCAGGACCACGCCGCGCCCAACACGCGCAGCGAACTGCTCTTCAAGGGCGCGGTGGAGGACGAGGCGCAGTCGGTGTACTCCGGCCTCATCCGCATCCGCGAGAACGCGCAGAAGACGGTCGCCCAGCAGACCAACCGCAACCTGGTGCTCACCGAGGGCGCCGAGGCGAAGTCGGTGCCGAACCTCGAGATCGAGGCCGACGACGTGCGCTGCTCGCACGCGAGCGCGGTCGGCCCGATCGACGAGGACCAGCTGTACTACCTCGCGACGCGCGGCGTGCCGCCGGAGGAGGCGGAGCGTCTCGTGGTGCTCGGCTTCTTCGACGACGTGTTCGACCGCCTGCCCGTGCGGTCGCTGGTCAAGCCGCTCCGCCGCAGCGTGATCGAGAAGCTCGAGCACCGCGACCCGGTGGCGCGTGCGAGCTCGGGTCCGTCGGCGAAGGCCGGTGTGTGATGGGTGAGGTCCGCGTGTGCTCGGTGGGCGACGTCAAGGAGGGCGCGGCGACGCGCGTCGACATCGACGGTCACCGTCTCTGCGTCGTGCACCTGACGCCGGCCGACTGGTACGTGATCGGCGACGAGTGCTCGCACGCCGACTACTCGCTCGCCGAGGGTGAGGTGTGGGTCGACGAGTGCGAGATCGAGTGCCCGAAGCACGGCTCCACGTTCTCGCTCACCACGGGTGAGCCCCAGAGCCTGCCGGCCACGAGGCCCGTGCCCGTCTACGAGGTGCGCGTCGACGGCGACGACGTGATCGTGAAGGTCGAGGAAGCCCGATGAGCGTGTTGAAGATCGAGGGGCTCACCGCGAACGTCAACGGCCACGAGATCCTGCGCGGCGTCGACCTCGAGGTGCGGTCCGGCGAGGTCCACGCGCTCATGGGCCCCAACGGCTCGGGCAAGAGCACGCTCTCGCACGTGCTCATGGGGCGCGGCGACTACGAGGTCACCGGCGGCTCCGTCACCATCGACGGCGTCGAGCTGCTCACCCTGCCCACGCACGAGCGCGCCGCCGCGGGGCTCTTCCTCTCGCTGCAGTACCCGGTCGAGTTGCCGGGCGTGCGCATCGGCGACTTCCTGGAGGCCGCGGTGCGCGGCCAGGGTGGCGATCCCGACGGGCTGCCGGCGCGGGTCGCCAACGAGGCGGTGCGGCTCGGGGTCGACGAGCGCTTCCTCGTGCGCGGTCTCAACGTGGAGTTCTCCGGCGGCGAGCAGAAGCGGGCCGAGACCCTGCAGCTCGCGGTGCTCAAGCCCAAGTTCGCGGTGCTCGACGAGATCGACTCCGGTCTCGACGTCGACGCGTTGCGCGACGTGTCGCGTCGCGTGGAGGCGATGACGAGCGAGGACGGCCTCGGCGTGCTGGCCATCACGCACTACGCGCGCCTCCTCGACGAGTTGCGTCCCGATGTCGTCCACGTGTTCATGGACGGCCGGGTCGTCACGAGCGGCGGACCCGAGGTGGCCCGGGAGCTCGAGGACACCGGCTACGAGGGTGTTGCCGAACGCCTCGGTGTGTCGGCGCTGTCGGTGGAGACCCCCGCCGCGGCCGACCCCTTCGCGGACCCCCTCGGCTTTTAGGCGGGTCCTCCCACCGCGGCACCGGAGCCGAGCGG
>JAXLRL010000010.1:0-114454 GCA_046331125.1 Acidimicrobiia bacterium | reverse complement strand
GCTGCTGATCCCGAAGGCGGAGGAGGGTCTGATCAAGGTCGTCACCTTGCTCACGACCCTGCTGACGGCCGCGGTCGGCATCGGCATCCTGGCCAACTTCAACCTCGACGACGGTCGGCTCCAGTTCCAGGCGAACGAGGAGTGGATCAAGGTCATCAACAGCCGGTACCACGTGGGCATCGACGGCATCTCGCTGCCGCTGATCCTGCTGACGATGCTGGTCACCGTCTGCTGCGTGATCTACTCGTGGAACCACTTCCCCGAGCCGCACAACCCGAAGGCGTTCCTGGCCCTCGTGCTCCTGCTCGAGACGGGCATGATCGGCACGTTCGTGGCGCAGGACCTGATCCTGTTCTTCATCTTCTTCGAGCTCGTGCTGCTGCCGATGTTCTTCATGATCGGCGTCTGGGGCGGCCCCAACCGCGAGTACGCGTCGATCAAGTTCTTCCTCTTCACGATGTTCGGCTCGGCGTTCATGCTGCTGAGCTTCCTGGCCATGTACTTCCTGTCGAAGGTGCACACCTTCGACATGGTGGTGCTGTCACATCTGCACGGCGCGGGCATCGTGCACGGCACCCAGCTGCTGATCTTCGCCGGCATGTTCCTCGGCTTCGCGATCAAGGTGCCGATGTTCCCGTTCCACACCTGGCTCCCCGACGCCCACACCGAGGCGCCGACGGTGGGTTCGGTGCTGCTGGCCGCGGTCATGCTGAAGCTCGGTACCTACGGCTTCGTGCGCATCGCTCTGCCGATGCTGCCGTCGGCGGCGCAGTCGTGGGCGCCGTGGATCGGCCTGCTCGCGGTGATCGGCATCATCTACGGCGCGCTCTGCTGTCTCGCGCAGCGGGACATGAAGCGCCTCATCGCGTTCTCGTCGGTGGCCCACATGGGCTTCGTGATGCTCGGCATCTCCACCCTCACCGACTTCGGTATCAACGCCGCGGTGTTCGGCATGGTGGCGCACGGTCTCATCACCGGCATGCTCTTCTTCCTCGCCGGTTCGGTGCAGGAGCGCTACGGCACCCGTGAGATCAGCCGCCTCGGCGGCATCCTCACCCAGGCGCCGAAGCTCGGCTGGCTGCTCGGCTTCTCGGCCATGGCCTCGTTGGGTCTGCCCGGCCTCGCCGGCTTCTGGGGCGAGTTCCCGGCGATCCTGTCGTCGTACGAGCCCAAGCTGCCGTTCGGTCTCTGGAACGGCATGGACGGCACGCTCGCGACGTACCGCACCTTCATGGTGATCTCCGCGATCGGCACCGTGCTCGCGGCCGGCTACCTGCTCTGGATGTTCCAGCGGGTCGCGATGGGTACGCCGAAGCCCGAGTTCGCCGACGCGCACATCCACGACCTCCACACCGAGGAGTGGATCGCGTTCGCGCCGCTGCTGGTGCTCATCGTGGCGCTCGGTATCTACCCGCAGCTCCTGTTCAAGATGACCGACCTGCCCGTGACCGAGCTGGTCCACGGAATGACCAGGGCGCTGGGGCTGGGGTGAACCCGCACGTCGACTTCCACGCGATCGCGCCGGAGATCGTTCTCACGGCGACGATCCTGATCGCGATCCTCGTCGATCTGATCTGGCCCGAGCAGGCGCGCTCCGTGGTGCCGCGCATCGCGTCGATCGGCGTGCTGGGCGCGCTCATCCCGGTGATCACCCTGATCAGCGACGGTGCGACCCGCTCGATGTTCGACGGCGCGTTCGTGGTCGACAACTACGCGCTCGCGCTCCAGGCGTTCTTCCTGGTCGTCACCTACATCACGATCCTGCTGGCCACCGACTACATCGCCGACGGTGACTACCACCAGGGCGAATTCTGGGTCCTGATGCTCACTTCGGTGCTCGGCATGATGGTGATGGCGTCGTCGCGCGACCTGATCTCCATCTTCGTGGCACTGGAGACGATCACGATCCCCACGATCGTCCTCGCCGCGTGGCGCAAGCACGACACGAAGTCGAACGAAGCCGCGATCAAGTACCTGATCATCGGCGTGCTCTCCACCGCGATCATGCTCTACGGCATGTCGCTGGTGTACGGCGAGACGGGCACCACGCTGCTCAGCAACATCCTGCGCTACGGCCGGTTCCACGAGATCACGCCGCTCTACGCGGTCGCGATCTTCCTCACCATCGGCGGCTTCGCGTTCAAGGTCAGTGCGGTGCCGTTCCACTTCTGGACGCCCGACACCTACCAGGGCGCGCCCACACCCGTCACCGCGTTCCTCTCGGTGGCGTCGAAGGCCGGTGGTTTCGTCGGTCTCCTGTCGCTCATCGCCTTCGGCTTCTGGTTCTCGCACGACGCGTGGCAGCCGGTCCTGTGGTTCCTCGCCGCCGCGTCGATCATCTTCGGGAACCTGGTCGCCCTGAAGCAGACGAACATCGTGCGCATGCTGGCGTACTCGTCGATCGCCCAGGGTGGCTTCATCCTCGTGCCGCTCGCGGTGGCCTACCAGGCCGGCGTCACGTCGCTCGAGGCCGTCGTCATCTACCTGCTGATCTACGCCGCGATGAACCTCGGTGCGTTCGCCTGCGTGATCGCGGTGGCGCGCCGCACCGGTTCCGGCGAGATCGACAGCTACTCGGGCCTCGGCAAGACCGCCCCCGGCATCGCGATCCCGATGACGATCTTCCTGTTCTCGCTGGCCGGCATCCCGCCGTTCGCCGGCTGGTTCGCCAAGTTCGTCATGTTCCGGGCCGTGCTCGACGCCAACACGCCCGCGGCGATCGTGCTCGGTGTCATCGCCGCGGTCGGTTCGGTGGTGGCGTTCTTCTACTACGCCGCCGTCGCCCGCAAGATGTGGTTCCACGACCCGCTCGACGACACGCAGCGCGAGACCCGCACGCCGCTCGGCCTCAACGTGGTCATCGGCATCTGCACCGCGCTGGTGATCATCGTCGGCGTGTACCCCCAGCTCTTCGCCCGCGTCGGCGAATGGGCCTTCCAGTTCTGATTGCTCGCTCTCTGCGGCCCGGGATACCCGGGCCGCGGGCGTTCGCTCGCTGGCGAGCTACTCGCTCCCTCCGGTCGCTCCGTAGCCGCATCGTCTCTGGGTGTCTGTGTCCATGACGAGTGTCGAGTCACGTCTGGTCGAGCGGATCCACCGGGAGGGGCCGGTGCCGTTCGACGTGTTCGTCGAGGAGGCGCTCTACGGCGAGGGCGGGTTCTTCGCGTCGGGGCACGGCGCCGGGCGCGCCGGGGCCGACTTCGTCACCAGTCCCGAGGTCGGGCAGCTCTTCGGCGCGCTCGTGGCGCGGTACCTCGACGACGTGTGGCGCGACCTCGGGGAGCCCGACCCGTTCGTCGTGATCGAGGCCGGTGCCGGGCGCGGTCGGCTCGCGGCCGACGTGCTCGCCGCCGCGCCCGACTGTGCGCCCGCGCTCCGGTACGTGCTCGTCGAGCGGTCGGAGGCCCTGCGCCGCCTGCTCGAGCTGCTCACCGTCGAACCGTTCGACGAGGCGCTCGGACCGGGCCTGCCCGACCCCGACGACCTCGACGACCCGCGGCCCGTCCCCGTCACGGGGGTGGGGCCGATCGTCGGCGCGCTCGACGAGCTCCCGTCCGTCCACGTCGACGGAGTGGTGCTCGCCAACGAACTGCTCGACAACCTGCCGTTCAAGCTCGTGGAGCGCGCCGCCGACGGCTGGCTCGAGATCCGCGTCGCCCACGACGGCACACGGTTCGTGGGGCAGTTGCTCCCGCCGCCGAGCACCCTCGCGCTGGAAGCCGACCAGGTCGCCCCGGGCCCGGTCCCCACTGGCGCGCGGCTCCCGGTCCCCACCGCGGTGGGCGAGTGGCTCCGGGCGGCCAGGGCCGTGCTGCGTCGCGGTACGTGCTCCTCTTCCGCTACGCCGCCACCGGCGCGAACAAGGCCGCGGGCAGGCGGGGTGGCTGCGCACCTTCCAGGCCCACGAGCGGGGCGCCGGTCCCCTCGACGCCCCCGGGACCCAGGACATCACCGCCGAAACCGTCCCGCTCGACTACGTTCCACGCCGCGGCCGCGCCGAGGTCACCCTGCGCACCGACCCAGGCCGAGTGGCTGCGCGACCGCGGCCTCGACGACCTCGTCACCGCCGCGCGCGCCGCCTGGGACACCCGCAGGCCCACGTCGCCGACCTCAACATCACCGCGTGCGTCGCGGAGGGCGGCGCGCTCACCGACCGCTTCGGACTCAGGGCCCACCACGTCGTCGAATTCACGGTCTGACCGGCAGGGGTAGCCTGACCCGCGCACCTGGAGACCCACGGGGGAATGGCGATGGCGGACACCGGCGACACGATCGAGTCACTGCTCGCGGAGGGGCGCACGTTCCCGCCTCCCGACGGCTTCAAGCAGCAGGCGCTCGTCGTCGGCACCGAGATCTACGACGAGGCGAACACCGACTTCGAGGGCTTCTGGGCCCGCCAGGCCGACGACCTCCTCACCTGGTACGAGGACTGGCACACGATCCTCGAGTGGGACCTGCCCTTCGCGAAGTGGTTCGTCGGCGGGAAGCTCAACGTCTCCTACAACTGCCTCGACCGCCACGTCGAGGCGGGCAAGGGCGACAAGGTCGCGTACCACTGGGAGGGCGAGCCCGGCGACACGCGCGTCATCACCTACGCGGAGCTCCTCGACGAGGTCTCCCGCCTGGCCAACGCGCTCAAGGCACTCGGCGTGGAGAAGGGCGACCGCGTCTGCATCTACATGGGCATGGTGCCCGAGCTGCCGATGGCGCTGCTCGCCTGCGCGCGCATCGGTGCCGCGCACTCGGTGGTGTTCGGCGGCTTCTCCGCCGACTCGTTGCGCGACCGCATCCAGGACGCCGGCGCCAAGGTGCTCGTCACCGGCGACGGCGCGTGGCGGCGCGGCAACGTCGTGCCGTTGAAGCCCACCGCCGACATCGCACTCGCCGACTGTCCCACCATCGACAAGGTGCTGGTGCTCGAGCGCACCAGCCAGGGCGTCGACATGACCGACGGTCGCGACGTGTGGTGGCACGACCTCGTGCCGCAGCAGTCCACCGACTGCGCGCCCGTGCCCATGGACAGCGAAGACCTGCTGTTCCTGCTCTACACGAGCGGCACCACCGCGAAGCCCAAGGGCATCATGCACACCACGGGCGGCTACCTCACGCAGGTCGCGTGGACGCACAAGCACGTCTTCGACCTCCACCCCGACGACGACATCTACTGGTGCGCGGCCGACGTCGGCTGGGTCACCGGCCACTCCTACATCGTCTACGGGCCGCTCACCAACGGCGCGACCAGCGTGATGTACGAGGGCACCCCCGACTTCCCGGCCCAGGACCGCCTGTGGCAGATCATCGAGAAGTACGGCGTCACCATCCTGTACACCGCGCCCACTGCGATCCGTTCGTTCATGAAGTGGGGCGCGCAGTGGCCGGCGGGGCGCGACCTCTCGTCGCTGCGCCTGCTCGGCAGCGTCGGCGAGCCGATCAACCCCGAGGCGTGGATCTGGTACTGGGAGCACATCGGCGGCGGCCGCTGCCCGATCGTCGACACCTGGTGGCAGACGGAGACCGGCGCCATCATGATCAGCCCCCTCCCGGGCGCCACCACGCTCAAGCCGGGCAGCGCGACGTTCCCACTCCCCGGCATCGGTGCCGAGATCGTCAACGACGACGGCAACCCGGTCGGCATCCCCGGCGGTGGCTACCTCGTGCTCACCCGCCCGTGGCCGTCGATGCTGCGGGGCATCTGGGGTGACCCGCAGCGCTACCAGGACACCTACTGGGGGCGCTTCGACGGCCGCTACTTCGCCGGCGACGGCGCCAAGCGCGACGACGACGGCTTCTTCTGGCTGCTCGGCCGCGTCGACGACGTCATGCTCGTGTCGGGGCACAACATCTCCACCGCCGAGGTGGAGCACGCGCTCGTCGGCCACCCGGCGGTCGCGGAGGCCGCGGTCGTCGGCGCCACCGACGCCACCACCGGCCAGGCGATCAAGGCGTTCGTGATCCTGCGCGGCGGCAACGACCCGTCCGACGCGCTCGTCGCCGAACTGCGCGAGCACGTCGGCAACCACATCGGCCCGATCGCGAAGCCGAAGACCATCCTCTTCACCGAGGACCTGCCCAAGACCCGCTCGGGCAAGATCATGCGCCGCCTGCTGCGCGACGTCGCCGAGGACAAGGCGCTCGGCGACACCACGACCCTCGCCGACCCGTCGGTGGTCGAGGGCATCAAGGCGCAGCACCTCGCCGCCGCGACCGAGGACGAATAGCGCCGGTGACGTTCGCGAGCGACAACGGCCGGATCGTTCCCGGCCACTGGACCTGGCACACCGAGCCGATCGAGCCCGGCCCGGCGGTGGTCGTCGACATCGACGGCGTGCTCTCCGACGCCGCCGGTCGCCAGCACTACCTCGAGGCGCCGCGCCGCAACTGGAACGCGTTCTTCGAGGCCTGTGGCGACGACCCCGTGATCGAGGAGGTCAAGGTCCTCCTCGACAACCTCGACCGCGACCTGCGGGTCGTGCTCCTCACCGCCCGCCCCGAGCGGGTGCACCACCTCACCGAGGCATGGCTCCGCCGCTACCAGATCCGGTGGGACGTGCTGCTCATGCGCCCGTGGGGCGACTACGAGATGGCCCGCGACTTCAAGCAGGCCTCCGTGTGGGAGCTGCGCGCCTACGGCTTCGAGCTCCGGCTCGCGATCGAGGACGACCGCCGCAACGTCGACATGTTCCGGATGGAAGGTGTCCCCACCGTCTACTTCCACTCCGGCTACTACGACTGATCCGCCCTTCCCGCTCTCGGCGCTGGGCGCCGGGCCGCTCGGGCCCCGGCTCACTGCGAGCCGGGATACCCGGCTCGCGAGCGTTCGCCTCCTGCCCGGCGCCGCGGACGCTCGGCTCCTGAGACCTCCTTCGTTCACACGAACTGCGTTTCGTGAGAAAGATGTGAAGAATCCGGGATTCCGGGAACGCGGCCGGCATTCCGTGTCGTTCTCGATCGCAACGGGTCGCCCGTGGGTGGTGGCCCGCACGAGGTGATCGAGATGCGCAACGCAGTCAAGACCGCCGTCCTGCTCGCCGGGTTGGGCGGGTTGTTCATGCTCATCGGTGGCGCCGTCGGTGGCGGCGCCGGGCTCGTCATCGGCCTGGTCCTCGGCCTCGCGGTCGTGGGCGGCTCCTACTGGATGAGCGACAAGCTCGCGATCGGGCCGCCCGGGCCACGCAGGTCTCCCGCGAGGACCTCCCGCAGGTCTACGACATGGTCGAGGACCTCTCGCGGCGCGCCGGCATGCCCATGCCGAGGCTCTACGTGTCGCCGGAGATGCAGCCGAACGCGTTCGCGACGGGCCGCAACCCCCAGAACGCTGCGGTCTGCGTCACCGAGGGCATCATCCAGGTGCTCAGCCCCGACGAGCTCCGCGGGGTGCTCGCCCACGAGCTCGCGCACGTGAAGAACCGCGACATCCTCATCGGCTCCGTCGCCGCCGCGATCGCGATGGGCATCAGCTTCGTCGCCAACATGGCGATGTGGGGTGCGATGTTCGGCGGCAGTGACGACGACGAGGGCGGCAACCCGTTCGGTGCGCTGCTCGCCGCGATCCTCGCCCCGATCGCTGCCTCCCTGCTGCAGATGGCGCTGTCCCGGTCCCGCGAGTTCCAGGCCGACGCCAGCGGCGCCCAGCTCCTCGGTGACGGCGAGCCGCTCGCCCGGGCGCTCGAGAAGATCGAGGCGTACGCGAAGCAGCGGCCGATGGAGGTCAACCCGGCGATGGAGCAGGCCTTCATCATCAGCCCCTTCGCCGGCCGCAAGGTGCAGTTCGCCAACCTCTTCAGCACCCACCCGCCCACGGCCGAGCGGGTGGCCCGCCTGCGTGCCGCCGTGCCGGTCGCGCACTGACCCCGTACCCGCCCTCGTCCCGCAACAGGTAGCGTCCCCCCGTCACGAGATCTCGACGGGGGGACGTACCGATGAGCGAGCAACACCTCACCGATCTGCTCGGCCTGCGCGGCAAGCCCGCGCTCGTCGTCGGCGGCGGCTACGGGATCGGCCACGACAGCGCGGTGATCCTGGCCAAGGCCGGCGCCGACGTCGCGGTCGCCGACCTCGACCTCGACCGGGCGAAGGCCACCCAGGCCGAGCTCGAGGCGCTCGGCGTGAAGTCGGCCGCGTTCTCCGGCGACGTCACCAAGCGCGAAGACTGCGAGGCCATCGTCAACGGCGCGGCCGAGGCGCTCGGCGGGCTCGAGGTGCTGATCAACATGGTCGGCACCGCGGGATGGTGTCCCATCGTCGACATGACCGACGACGACTGGGAGCTCGACCTCCGTCGCAACCTCACGCAGCACTTCTACGTGTCACGCGCCGCGGGTCGGCTCATGATCGAGCAGGGTCGCGGCGGCCGCATCGCGGTGGTCGCCTCGGTGAGCGGTCTCTACGGCGCGCCCAACCACGCAGGGTACGGCGCGGCCAAGGCGGGCCTCATGGACCTCGTGCGCACGATGGCGCACGAGTGGGGCCAGTACGGCATCCGCATCAACGGTGTCGCGCCCGACATGATCAAGACCCCGCGCATGGCCGCCACCCAGGCTGCGCAGGGCATCGACGCCGACGCCAACGCCAAGGCCGACGGTGCGCCGCTCGGTCGTGCCGGCTTCGCCGACGAGATCGCGGCGCCGCTCGTGTTCCTCGTCTCCGACATGGCGAGCTTCATGAGCGGCCAGACGCTCGTGGTCGACGGCGGCATGCGCGCCGCGTTCCCGCACTGGAACGCGACCGTGCAGATGCGCTGACGCGCCGCTCGACCGGTCAGCCCGCGGCCTAGCCTGCGCCCGTGCACACACGGGTGGCGGCAGCTCTCACCGTCCTCGTCGCGGTGCTCCTCGGGCCGGCGACGGTCGTGGGCGCGGCGACCGACACCACGAAACCACCGAAGACCTGGGACCCGAGGATCCGCGAGTTCGTGAAGTTCGCGGAGAAGGACCGCGGCCTGAAGTTCGACCATCCGGTCGCGGTCCGGTTCCTCGACGACGCCGCGTTCGTGAAGGCGCTGAACGCCGGTGACGAACCCACCAGAGCCGACCGCAAGCAGGCGGAGCACGACGCCGCGCAGTTGCGCGCCGTGGGGATGATCGGTCCCGATGTCGACCTCATCGGCGCGCAGGGTGCCATCGACGACACCACCACCACCGGCTTCTACGACCCCGACACCAAGACGTTGTACGTGCGCGGGCGTGACCTCACCGACACCGACGTGAAGCTCACCGTGGTGCACGAGCTCACCCACGCGTTGCAGGACCAGCACTTCGGCCTGAACCGGCTCGACGACCGGGTGCGCGACTCCGGCGAGGGGTTCGCCGAGAACGCACTCGTCGAGGGCGACGCCGTCACCGTCGAGAACGACTACTTCTTCACACTGCCGCAGCGCGAGCAGGACGCGTACAACGCGACGTTCGACGACCCCTCGTCCGACACCGGCGCCGACACGGGTGCGGCGTCCGAGCCCGATGCCGGCGCGACGACCGCCGACGCCCCGGTGCTCGACGCCTTCGACTCCGCGCCGTACGACTTCGGTTCGCAGTTCGTCACCTTCGTGCTCGACGACCGCGGCCCCAAGGCCGCCGACGCGCTCTTCCGCACGCTGCCGCGCTCCGAGGAGCAGATCATCGACCCGGTCGCCACGCACCGGCGCGAGGCGCCGATGGAGGTCACCGCGCCCGTGCTCGCCGACGACGAGAAGGCCGTGGGCGATCCCGATGTTTGGGGTGCGTTCAGCCTCTACCTGATGCTCGCCGCCCGCATCGACCGCGTGACGGCGCTCGAAGCGGCCAACGGCTGGGGTGGTGACAGCTACCGCGCGTTCACGCGGGCCGACGGCACCGAGTGCGTGCGCGTCGCGGTGAAGGGCGACACGCCGGAGGACACGCAGCAGATCGCCGACGCGCTCACGCAGTGGGCGGCGCAGATGCCGGCCGGCGGGGTCACCACCGGGACGACCGGTGCGACGGCGCTGTTCACGGCGTGCGACGTCGGCGGCGTCACGTCGCCCGACGCGCAGCGCATCGACGACGCCACCGGACTCCTCTACGACCGCAACCACTTCGCCCAGTCGTTGATCGGCGACGGCGTGGAGTACGCGGTGGCGCGCTGCGCGGGGGCGAAGATGGCGCTCGACGGCGAGATCGTCGACGCCGAGTGGGGTGACACCGAGCTCACCACGAAGCAGCGCGACGCACTGAGCGCGCGGGTCGACACGTTCGTGCAGGACTGCGGCGGCTGAGCCGAGCCAGGGGGATCGATGGCCACATTCGTGCTGGTGCACGGCGGGGGGCACGGCGGATGGTGCTACCAACCCGTCGCCCGGCTGCTGCAGGCGGAAGGGCACGTCGTGTACGCGCCCTCGCTCACCGGGCTGGGGGAGCGGTCGCACCTGCGCTCGCCGTCGATCGACCTCGACACGCACATCACCGACGTCACCGCGCTCCTGCACTACGAGGACCTGCGCGACGTCGTGCTCGTCGGCCACAGCTACGGCGGCATGGTGATCACCGGCGCCGCCGACCGCGCGCACGAGCGCATCGGCGCGGTGGTGTACCTCGACGCCGCGAACCCGCGCAACGGGCAGTCACTCGTCGACGTCGCCGGCCCGATCATCGAGGCGGTGCGACCGATGGGTGCGACGGTCGACGGCGTGGAGCTGGTGCTGCTCCCCGACGCCGAGGCCGGTCGCTTCTACGGCGTGGAGGACGACGCCACCGTCGCGTGGATGGCCGACCGGTTGGAAGGTCACCCGTGGGCGTGCTTCGCGCAGCCGCTCCGGCTCGAGCACGAAGACGTGCTCTGGGCGTTGCCGCAGTTCCACATCTGCTGCACCGACACCGTGCCGACGCGCGACCCCGACATGATCGCGGCCGCGCGCGCCGAGGGTCGGCTGTGGGAGATCGACACCGGCCACGACCTGATGCTCACCGAACCGCGCGCCGTCGCCGACGCGCTGCTCGCGATCGCGACGCGGATCGCGCGGTAGCTAGTCGCGGAAGTTGGTGAACTGGAGGGGCACGCCGAAGTCGTGCTCCTTCATCGCCTGGATCGCGGCCTGCAGGTCGTCGCGCTTCTTGCCGCTGATGCGCAACTGGTCGCCCTGGATCTGGTGCGACACGCCCTTGAGACCGAGCTCCTTGATGAACTTGCCGATCTCCTTGCCCTTCTCGGAGGAGATCCCGCTGTTGAGCGTGACGGTCTGACGCACCGTGCCCTTGGACGCCTCTTCGATCTTCCCGTAGCTCACGGCCTTCAGCGACACCTGGCGCTTCACCAGCTTCTCCTCGAGCACCTGCGTGAGCGCGGTGAGGCGCGACTCGCTCTCGGTGGCGAGCTCGATGGTGGCGTCCTTCAGCTCGATCGTGCTGTCGGTGCCCTTGAAGTCGAAGCGCGTCGACACCTCGCGCGACGCCTGGTCGACCGCGTTGCGGACTTCCTGCATGTCGAGTTCGGAGACGACGTCGAAGGTGGGCATGGTGGTCTCCCGGGGAGAGCGACGGCGGGACGGCCTGGTACTGTACGCCTCCCCGAGGGTCGGTACCCGAGTGGACAAAGGGGGCAGACTGTAAATCTGCTGCGCAAGCTACGTTGGTTCGAATCCAACCCGGCCCACTCCCGCAACACCCCAGCGCCCGTTTCCGAGCAGGAAGCGGGCGTTGTCCGTCTCGGAGCTTGTTTCGGAGTTCGTTTCGGAGCTCGGCTCAGAGCATGCGCTGCATCTCGACGACGTCGAGCCAGCGGCCGAACTTCCGGCCCACCTCCCGCTCCACGCCGACGATCTCGAACCCGCAGGCCCGGTGCAGTGCGATCGAGGCCTCGTTGCCGCCCGAGATCCGGGCGATCACGGTGTGGAAGCCGTGCGAGGCGGCGAGGTCGACGAGCTCGTCGAGCAACCGGCGCCCGATGCCCCGCCCCTCGTTGCCGGGCAGGAGGTACACGGAGTCCTCCACGGTGGTGGAGTAGGCCGGCCGGGGCCGGAACGCGGTCAGGGACCCGAACCCCACGATCCGCCCGTCGAGCACCGCGACCACGGCCGGGTGGCCGCCCGAGTGCTCGTCGATCCACTGGATCTGGGCCTCGAGGCTCCGGGGGACGAGGTCGAACAGGGCGGTCGACTCGGCCACGTAGTGGTTGTAGATGGTGCGGATCCCCTCGGCGTCGCGCCGCTCGACGAGGCGGATCTCGACCTCGGAGGACGACGGGACGGGTTCCTGCATCCCCGGCACGGTAGCGCGGGGGTCTGCGTTGCTATCCTGTTCGACCTTCGCCCTTGTAGCTCAGTGGCAGAGCACTTCCATGGTAAGGAAGGGGTCGTGGGTTCAATCCCCACCGAGGGCTCGCAACACTTACTCGGCAGCCAGCCGAGAGGCACCTGCAACACCTCTGGCACAGGACAAGCCTGTGCCGGACAACCGACCAAGCCAAGGTCGTGTCCACGAGCGAAGCGCAAGCGGAGCGAGTGGCACATCGCGGAGCGAGCGTCCGCGACGCAGGTACCCTGCGTCGCAGCGAGCGAAGCAATCCAAGGCGGTGTAGCTCAGTTGGTCAGAGCACGCGGCTCATAATCGCGGCGTCGCGGGTTCGAGTCCCGCCACCGCTACCAAGCAACGGCCTGCCGGCGAGCGCCGGGAGCAGGGCCGGTCCACCAGGAGCGAGACGATGGCGAGCGACAAGCGGGTCAAGGTGACCCTGGCTTGCGAAGAGTGCAAGCGGCGCAACTACATCACGATCAAGAACAAGACGAACGATCGTGAGCGGATCGAGATGAAGAAGTACTGCCGCTTCGACCGCCGCCACACCCTCCACAAGGAGACCCGCTGAGCCTCGGCCCCCGGCCGAGCTCCCCGATCTCCGGGGCGGCGTCCATGTCGCCCCTCGCGGCCGTCGGTGTACCGACGGGTAACCCCCGGGCCACCCGGTGAGTCAGAGATGACCCATTCGGAACTGCCGCAGGGGCCCACCGCCCTCGAACGCCTCGTGGAGGCCGCCCGCGAGGGCGACCGTGAGGCGTTCGACGAGTTGGTCCGACGCACCTACGTCGAGACCTACACCCTCGCGATGCGGCTGACGGCGCACGAGGAGGACGCACGAGACGTGGTGCAGGAGACGTATCTCCGTGCATGGCGTGGGCTCGGGTCCTTCCGCGGCGACGCGCAGTTCACCACCTGGCTCTACCGGATCACCGCGAACACCGCCTACACGACGGTGAAGAAGCGGCGTCGCCACCGGGCCGACGCGCTCGACGCGATGATCCACGATCCCGCCGAGGTGCGCCTCGACGCGCAGCCGGAGGAGTCGGCCCAGCAGTCCGCCATGCTCGACCGCCTGTCGGTCGCACTGGAGCAGCTGCCCCCCAAGCTGCGGGTGCTCGTGGTGCTCAAGGACGTCTACGGCATGTCGCACGAGGAGATCGCCGACGAGCTCGGCATCTCCGTCTCGGCGGCCAAGGTGCGGCTGCACCGCGGCCGCAAGAAGCTGCGCGACCTGCTCTACGACGAGACGCGCCCGGAGCGCGAGAACGACGGGGGGATCGAGCATGCAGTGTGACGACGTCGCCCGGATCCTGCCGGAGGCGGTCGACGGCGGTGTCGCAGTGGAAGACGCCGTGCAGCGCCACATCGACACGTGCCTCCGCTGTCAGGCCGAGCTCGCCCGCTACCGCAAGATGCTCCGGGGTCTGCAGCTGCTGCGCACCCGCTACCTCGAGCCGGCTCCTGGCCTGGTGGCCCAGACCCTCGCCCTCATCGAGGAGGCAGGGGAGCGCGAGGCCCGCCGGGCGATCCTGAGCGGCAAGCGCATCGCGTACGCCAGCGCGATCGGTGGCGCCGCCGTGGCTGCGGGTGCCGCGGCCACCGTGGTGATCGTGCACCGGGCCCGCCGCAAGGCCGTCCCCGCCGCCGGCTGACCCGAGCGCCGACCGATCCGGGACGCCTCGGTTGTTTCCCGGTAGTCTGCGCACTTCTTCACTTCCCCGGAGGGCAGGTCCGTGAAGCTGTTTCGTTCCGCAATGGTCGCGTTCGGCGGCGTTGCGCTCGCCATCGCACCCGCGCTCGTGCTCACGTCGGCGCCCGCCGGCGCGGCCGAGGAGTCGATCACGTTCACCACGGTCGGCGCGAACGAGTGGACCGTGCCCGGCGGCGCCTACTGCGTGACCGTCGTGGCGATCGGGGCCCAGGGCGGCGGCGTCGACCTCAGCGCGCTCGCCGACGCGGCAGCCTCGGCGAACGGCGGCGATCTCGGAGCCGCCGCAGTCGACGCCCCCGGTGCGCTCGGTGGTTCGGCCACCCGCGTGATCCGCACCTTCCCGGGCCGGACGATCGAGGTCAGGGTCGGCGGGAAGGGCGGCGACGGTGTCGCCTCGGGCACCGGTCCCGTGTCCGGTGGCGACGGTGGTGTCAACGGCGGCGGTGACGGTGGCAGTGCCCTGATGCCCGCACCGGAGTTCGACGAGTGGTCGCCGGGTGGCGGTGGCGGTGGCGCGTCCGACGTGCGCATCGGCGGTTCGTCACTCTCCGACCGGGTGCTCGCCGCGGGCGGCGGCGGGGGCGCGGGCGGCTTCGCCGGTGGTCCGGCCGGCGAGGGCGGCGGGTCCACCGGCGGGGACGGCGCCGACGAGTCGAACTCGACCGGCGGTGGCGGAGCCACGCTCGGGGCCGGGGGCGCGGGCGGGACCACCAACGGCGACGCGGCAGTCGGCAGTGCCGGATCGGAAGGCTTCGGCGGCGACGGCGCCGATGGCACCAACCTCAACGGTGGTGGTGGCGGCGGTGGCGCCGGCTGGTTCGGCGGTGGCGGTGGCGGTGGCGTCCTCGACGGGAACGGGTCAGCCGCGGCCGGCGGCGGGGGCTCGAGCTTCGGCTTCGCAACCAGCGCCGGGGTCGACGCCGGGAACGGCGGCAACGGCAAGGTCACGCTGTCCTGGACCGAGGGCGACACCTCGTGCCTGGCCGCTCCGCTGACCGTCCAGAAGACGACCACGGGCGCGGCCCCCACGCCGGGCCAGACCTTCACGATCCGCGTGGCCTGCAACGGCAACCTCGACAGCCAGCAGGTCGGTTCCGCCGACAGCGTCGACCTCACCTTCACGGCCGACGCGAACGGTGTGGTCCAGCCCGCGGCCGGCTACACCGTGGGCTTCGACGACCCCGGCGAGTGCTCGGTGGCCGAGATCGACACCGGTGGGGCGATCGCCACCACCTACGCCTGCGAGGGTTCGGGCGCCGAGCTGGTCAAGCAGTCGGATGCCTGGCTGGGCGACTCGGCCGTGACGCGGCCCGAGGGCGACCCGTGCGTCCAGGCGGGCCCGCAGGCCGAGCCCATCGCGGTGGAGATCATCGCGGAGGAGCAGGTCGCGACGGTCACGGTCACCAACGAGCTGGTCACCCCGGCCGCCGCGCAGGTGGTCCAGCCGCGCTTCACCGGCTGAACGGAGGCCGTTCGGCCCGCCTCGGGAGGTTCGGAGGGTCCCTGCTATCCTCTCGCGTCCGGCCCGACCGCGCCCGGAGGGCACTAGCTCAATTGGTAGAGCACCGGTCTCCAAAACCGGCGGTTGGGGGTTCGAGTCCCTCGTGCCCTGCACTGCAACACCCAGCAGATCGCGCAGCCGCGTGGTCACCTGATCTCCAGAGGACGGCGAAGCCGTGTCGATGAACCGCCAGACGAAGCGCATGATGGCGAAGCAGGGCTCCGACCAGCCCCGCAAGCCCGACGCGCGCCGTCAGCCGTCGTCGAGCGCGCCGAAGCGCGAGAAGATCGGCCCCAAGGCATACCTCTCCGAGGTGCGTGGCGAGCTCAAGAAGGTCGCCTGGCCCACGAAGAAGGAAGTGGTCAACTCCACGATCATCGTGCTGATCGCGGTCGTGATCATGACCGCGCTGATCTTCGGGTTCGACTACCTGTCCTCCAAGTTCGTGCTCTTCCTCTTCGATTGACACTCCCCGTCGTTCGCCTCCGCTCACTTCCTCCCGATCGACTGAAGCGACCATGACCTTCACCACGCCTGAATCCGACGAGCCGACCGAGAGCAGCGAAGAGCTGCCCGAGTGGGCACGTGCCGCGACGTCGAGCGACGCCGACGCCGAGGCCGATGCCGACGTGCTGGCCGCGCTCGCGGGCGAGACCGAAGCCGCTGACGAGACGCTCACCGTCGAGGAGGAGGACTCCATCGAGATCCTCGAGGTCTCGTCGTCGGAGGACCTCGCCGAGGCCGACCTGCTCGACGTCGTCGTCGACGACGACGAGGAAGAGGTCGCGCCGCGCGAGCCGAGCCCGTACGACCGTCCGGGCGACTGGTTCGTGGTGCACACCTACGCGGGCTACGAGAACAAGGTCAAGCAGAACCTGGCCAGCCGCGTGCGCTCGATGAACGTCGAGGAGCAGATCTTCGAGGTCGTCATCCCCATGGAGGACGTCATCGAGTTCAAGGGCGGCCGCAAGGTCGTCGTGCAGAAGAAGGTCTTCCCCGGCTACCTGCTGGTGCGCATGGCCCTCGACGACGACTCCTGGTACGTCGTGCGCAACACCCCGGGTGTCACCGGCTTCGTCGGCAACGGCGCGCGTCCCACGCCGCTGTCGAAGAAGGAAGTCGAGAACATCCTCGGCACCGGTGCCGCCGAGGTGCCGGGCACGGAGAAGAAGGTCCGGCCCCGCCTCGAGTACGAGGTGGGCGAGCAGGTGCGCGTCACCACCGGTCCGTTCGCCGACTTCAACGGTGCGATCTCCGACATCGACGTCGCCCGTTCGAAGCTCACGGTGCTCGTCAACATCTTCGGCCGGGAGACCCCGGTCGAACTCGAGCTCGGCCAAGTCGCCAAGCTCTAGGAAAGAACGAAGGAAAAGAAGAGAAGATGGCGAAGAAGAAGCTCGCGGCGATCGTCAAGATCCAGATCGCGGCCGGCCAGGCCACCCCGGCGCCGCCGGTGGGTACGGCCCTCGGTCCGCACGGCATCAACATCATGGACTTCTGCAAGGCGTACAACTCCGCGACGGAGAACCAGCGCGGGATGGTGATCCCGGCCGAGATCTCGATCTACGAGGACCGCTCGTTCACGTTCGTCACGAAGACGCCGCCCACGCCGTTCCTGCTCCGTCAGGCCGCCGGTGTCGAGAAGGGCGCGCAGAACCCGCGCACCGACAAGGTGGGTCGCGTGTCGGCCGACCAGGTGCGCCAGATCGCCGAGACGAAGATGCCCGACCTCAACGCCATCGACCTCGACGGTGCGATCGCGCAGGTCGTGGGCACCGCCCGTTCGATGGGCATCGAGGTCACCGACTGACATCCCCGGGTCGGCGCCTGCCGACCTGCACGACACCCCCGCCGGAGGACCTCGCCGGCGGATCCGGGTGCAGACCGAGGGAGCAACCCCGAGTGGGGTACCAGCGAAGGAGGCCTCCGATGGCCAAGCCCGGTAAGAAGACCGTCGACGCGCTGAAGCGCTACGACCGCGAGCAGCTGTTCGCCCCGGCCGAGGCGTTCGACCTCGTGAAGGCGATGGCGACCCGCAAGTTCGACGAGACCGTCGAGGTCGCGTTCCGCCTCGGTGTCGACCCCCGCAAGGCCGACCAGATGATCCGCGGCACCGTGTCGCTGCCCAACGGCACCGGCAAGACGGTGCGCGTCGCGGTGTTCGCCGCCGGCGACGCCGCCCGCGAGGCGCAGGAGAACGGCGCCGACGTCGTGGGCTCCGACGACCTCATCGCGAAGATCGAGGGCGGCTTCCTCGACTTCGACGTCGCCATCGCCACTCCCGACCTCATGGGCCAGGTCGGCAAGCTCGGTCGTGCGCTCGGTCCGCGAGGCCTGATGCCGAACCCGAAGACCGGCACCGTCACCAACGACGTCGGCAAGACCGTCGCCGAGTTCAAGGCCGGCAAGGTCGAGTACCGCACCGACCGCTACGGCAACGTCCACGTGCCGGTGGGCAAGGCGAGCTTCGACGGCACCCAGCTCGTGCAGAACTACCACGCCGTGCTCGACGAGCTGCTCCGGGCCAAGCCCGCCGCGGCCAAGGGCAAGTACGTGAAGGCCATCACCACCAGCTCCACCATGGGCCCCGGTGTCAAGATCGACCCCGCCGTGGTCCGCGAGGACGCTGCCGCTTCGGCCTGATCCCGGTCGGCGTAGTAGTCTCTTCGCTCACAACTTCATCGCCACAGACCTCCGGTCTCAGCAGAGGTAATGGGCGGCCCTCCGAGAGGGGGAGCCGACCCGCCGGACGAGGCGCTCTCGGAACTCTTCGGGCCTGCCCGAGGGGTTGATGTTCGGGACGTCCCGCGTGTCTGCGGCGGCGTCCCGATTCGTTTCCCGAGGAAGAAGTCCGCACATGGCGAGACCCGAGAAGGTCGCCGTCGTCGAGGAGATCCGCACGAAGCTTGCGGAAGCCGACGCGACGGTGCTCACCGAGTACCGGGGTCTGACGGTCCACGAGATCGCCGACCTCCGTGGCGCGCTCCGGCCGACCGGTACCGAGTACAAGGTGTTCAAGAACACGCTCGCCCGCCGGGCGGTCGAGGAGGCGGGCGTCGAAGGCGTCAGCGAGCTCCTCGAGGGCCCCGTGGCGCTGGCGTTCGTCAAGGGCGACGCCGCCGCGGCGGCGAAGGCCCTGCGCGAGTTCGCGAAGACCAACCCGACGCTCGTCGTCAAGGGTGGTCTGCTCGGCACGCGCTTCGTCGGCCCCGCCGACATCGAGGCGCTCGCCGACCTGCCGTCGCGCGAGGTGCTCCTCGCCCAGATCGCCGGGGCGTTCCAGGCGCCGCTGGTGAAGGCCGCCGGTCTGTTCCAGGCACTGCCCCGGAACATGGCCTACGGCATCAAGGCCCTCATCGACCAGAAGGTCGCCGGTGGGGAGGCCCTGCCTCCCGCGGACGAGGCGCCCGCGACCGAGGCTGCGGCCGAGGAAGCACCTGCAGCCACCGCCGACGAGGCGCCCGCTGCCGAGGCCGCTGACGAGGCGCCCGCGGCAGAGGCGGCCGACGAGGCCCCCGCTGAAGACGCGCCCGCGTCCGAAGAGTCCGAGTAACACCCCGAGTCCGAGCAAGCAAAGGAAAGCACCGACATGGCACTCAGCACCGACGAGCTGCTCGAGCAGTTCAAGAGCATGACCGTCCTCGAGCTGAACGACTTCCTCAAGGCGTTCGAAGAGGAGTTCGGCGTGACCGCCGCGGCCCCCGTGGCCGTGGCCGCGGCCGCCCCGGCTGCCGGTGGCGGCGACGCCGCCGCGGCGGGTGGCGAGGAGAAGGACGAGTTCGACGTCATCCTCGTGACCGCCGGCGACAAGAAGATCCAGGTCATCAAGGAGGTCCGTGCGATCGTCTCGGGCCTCGGCCTGAAGGAGGCCAAGGACCTCGTCGACGGCGCCCCCAAGCCCGTCCTCGAGAAGGTCTCCAAGGAAGACGCCGAGAAGGCGAAGGCGCAGCTCGAGGAAGCCGGCGCCCAGGTCGAGCTCAAGTAGCTCGCCGCTCCTCCGGGAGCGCTTCCTCCGGTTCCGTGAGGAACCGGTTCCACTCGTCGAACGCCGTGGCCGCATCCGATGCGGCCACGGCGCTTCGCGTCCGTCCGGCCGCGGCCCCGAGCCGGTCGGCCAGCCAGTCGGGGACGGGTTCGCGCCGGCGGGCCGCGGGGAGCACCGCGGTGCCGGTGACCCGGCCGAGCCGGGCGAGCAGCCGGGCCGCCGCGACGACGTCGGGCGGGTCGGCCGACTGCATGCGCTCGAGCGTCTCGGCGTAGACGGCGCCGTCGGAGCGCACGCCGGCGACCACGATCGCCCACACCACCGCCCGGCCGGAGTCGAGACCACCCGTGCGCCGGTACACGAAGCGGCGCCGGCCGGCGGCCGTGGCGAACACCCGGAAGCCACTGTCGTCGACCAGCGGCACGCCGGGATCGTCGTCGCCGGTCAGCGCCCTCAGGTCGTCGAGGAGGCGGGCGGCGAGCGCAGGCCCCGCCCGGCGGAGGTCGTCGACCGCGCCCGAGGCCAGTTCGACGAGGGTGGTCACCGGCCGAACGCCTCCATGGCCTCGCCGAGCGTCACTCGGCGCTGGTCGTCGTCGGCGACCCGGGCCACGGCCAGGGCGAGGTCGCGCACATCGTCTCGCAGCGCCTCGAGCTCGCGCAGGCGCTCGATCCCGACCACCGCGGCGACCGGCGCCCCGTGGCGCTCGACGACCACCTCGTCGCCGTGGGCGGCATCGGCCACGAGCCTTGCCACCCCCCGCCGACCCGCTTCCGTCACGCTCAAAGTGTCCACTCGGAAACTGTACAGAAATCTGCACAGTTCGCCGGAAGATCCTTGACCTGCCCGCGGGCCTGTCGTAACCTGCCGCCAACGGACGGACCCGGCAGGGTCTGTTTCGTCGTCCTTGCACGCCTGCCTGCGACGCGATAGCATCGATGCCGATCGTGTCTGCCCCGCCGTGCCCTCGTTGATCTCCTCAGCCTGGCCCGCGCGCGCCCTCTTCCCTTCCCACGCAAGGAGTTAGACGTTGGCTTCTCCCGCGTCCCGCGAGCGTCTGTCGTTCTCGAAGCTGCGCGAGGTCCTCGAACTGCCGGACCTCATCGCCGTCCAGCGTGACTCGTTCGAGTGGTTCCTCGAGCAGGGTGTGGCGGAGGTCCTCTCCGACATCTCGCCGATCGAGGACTTCACCGGTCAGCTCAAGCTCGAGCTCTCCGACCACATCTTCGACCCGCCGAAGTACTCCGAGGACGAGTGCCGTGAGCGCGACATGACCTACGCGCGCCCGCTCTTCGTCACCGCCCGGTTCATGAACGCCGGCACCGGTGAGATCAAGGAGCAGACGGTCTTCATGGGGGACTTCCCGATGATGACCGACCGCGGCACCTTCATCATCAACGGCACCGAGCGCATCGTCGTCTCGCAGCTCGTGCGTTCGCCCGGCGTCTACTTCGGCATCAACCCCGACAAGACGGCCCCGGAGAAGGACGTCGTCGACGCCAAGATGATCCCCGGCCGTGGCGCGTGGCTGGAGTTCGAGGTCGACAAGAAGGACATCGTCTACGTCCGCATCGACCGCAAGCGCAAGCAGCCCGTCACCGTGCTGCTGAAGGCGCTCGGGTTCGGCGACACCAACGAGGAGCTCGCCAACCTCATCCTCGACCCGCAGGGCAACCCCTACCAGTCGATGCTGAACACGCTCGAGAAGGACCACACGGAGGACGCCGACGCGGCCTTCATCGACATCTACCGCAAGCTGCGCCCGGGCGAGCCGCCGACGCCCGACTCCGCCCGCGCGCTGCTCGAGAACCTCTTCTTCAACCCGAAGCGCTACGACATGGCCAAGGTCGGCCGTCACAAGGTGTCGAAGAAGCTGCGCTTCGAGTACGAGCGCCTGCCCCTCGGCAAGTTCGACCTCACGATCCCGAACGCCGACCCCGAGGCCGGCCCGGTCGACTTCCAGCTGTCGAAGGCCGACATCCTCGCGACGGTCTCGTACCTCGTGAAGCTGCACGCCAACGACCAGCCGAACGACTACTTCGCCGACGACATCGACCACTTCGGCAACCGCCGCGTGCGCTCGGTCGGTGAGCTCATCCAGAACCAGGTGCGCGTCGGCCTCTCGCGCATGGAGCGCGTCGTGCGTGAGCGAATGACGACCCAGGACGTCGAGGCCATCACGCCGCAGACCCTGATCAACATCCGTCCCGTGGTGGCGGCGATCAAGGAGTTCTTCGGGTCCAGCCAGCTCTCGCAGTTCATGGACCAGACGAACCCGCTCGCCGGTCTCACCCACAAGCGTCGTCTCTCGGCGCTCGGCCCGGGTGGTCTGTCGCGTGAGCGCGCTGGCTTCGAGGTGCGAGACGTGCACCCCAGCCACTACGGCCGCATGTGCCCGATCGAGACGCCGGAAGGCCCGAACATCGGTCTCATCGGTTACCTCGCGTCGTTCGCGCGCATCAACCGGTTCGGCTTCATCGAGACGCCGTACCGCCGCGTCGTGAACGGTGTCGCGCTCGACGAGGTCGAGTACCTCGCCGCCGACGACGAGGACCGGCACGTCATCGCCCAGGCCAACGCGAACATCGACGCCAACGGCAAGTTCCTCGACGAGCGCGTCCTCGTGCGCGCCGGTCGTGGTGAGCTCGCCTACGTCGACCCGCACGAGGTCGACTACATGGACGTGTCGCCGAAGCAGATCGTGTCGGTGGCGACCGCGCTCATCCCGTTCCTCGAGCACGACGACGCCAACCGCGCGCTCATGGGCGCCAACATGCAGCGCCAGGCCGTGCCGCTGCTCCGCGCCACCGCGCCGTTCATCGGCACCGGTGTCGAGGGTCGCGCGGCGCGCGACGCCGGTGAGGTCATCCTCGCCAAGGGCAACGGCACCGTCGTCGACGTCACCGGCGACACCGTCGTCGTCGACTACGACGACCAGAAGGGCCAGACGACCCACCGCCTCTACAAGTTCCGTCGTTCGAACCAGGGCACCTGCATCAACCAGAAGCCCCGCGTCGACATCGGCCAGACGGTGGAGAAGGGCGACCTCCTCGCCGACGGTCCGTCCACGCACCTCGGTGAGCTCGCCCTCGGCAAGAACCTCCTCGTGGCGTTCGTGCCCTGGAAGGGTCACAACTACGAGGACGCGATCGTGCTGTCCGAGCGTCTCGTGAAGGACGACGTCCTCACCTCGATCCACATCGAGGAGCACGAGATCGACGCCCGCGACACCAAGCTCGGTGCCGAGGAGATCACGCGCGACATCCCGAACCTCTCCGAGGACATCCTCAAGGACCTCGACGAGCGCGGCATCATCCGCATCGGCGCCGAGGTCGGCCCCGGCGACATCCTCGTGGGCAAGGTCACGCCGAAGGGTGAGACCGAGCTCACGCCCGAGGAGCGCCTGCTCCGCGCGATCTTCGGTGAGAAGGCGCGCGAGGTGCGTGACACCTCGCTGAAGGTGCCGCACGGCGAGAACGGCAAGGTCATCGACGTGCGCGTGTTCTCGCGCGAAGACGGTCACGAGCTGCCTCCGGGCGTCAACCAGCTCGTGCGCGTCTACGTCGGCCAGAAGCGCAAGATCAGCGCGGGCGACAAGCTCGCCGGCCGCCACGGCAACAAGGGTGTGATCTCCAAGATCCTCCCCGTCGAGGACATGCCCTACCTCGCCGACGGCACGCCGGTCGACATCGTGCTCAACCCCCTCGGTGTGCCGAGCCGCATGAACGTGGGCCAGGTGCTCGAGTCGCACCTCGGCTACGCGGCCCGTCACGGCTGGGAGGGCACGCGCCCCGCGCCGCTGCAGAACCGCAAGACGCGCACGGTCACCGAGCCCGCGGTGTGGGTGTCGAGCCCCGTGTTCGACGGCGCGCACTGGGACGAGGTCGAGCAGTCGGGCCCGCAGGGCACGATCGAGCACGTCTTCGACACGATGCACGCCGACGGCGCCAACGGCACGCGGCTCGTCGGCATCGACGGCAAGGCCACCCTGTACGACGGCCGCACCGGTGAGCCGTACGACAACCCGGTCACCGTCGGGTACATGTACATCCTGAAGCTGTCGCACCTCGTGGACGACAAGATCCACGCCCGGTCGACCGGCCCCTACAGCATGATCACGCAGCAGCCGCTGGGTGGGAAGGCGCAGTTCGGTGGCCAGCGCTTCGGTGAGATGGAGGTGTGGGCGCTCGAGGCCTACGGCGCCGCGTACGCCCTCCAGGAGATCCTCACCATCAAGTCCGACGACGTCCTCGGCCGCGTGAAGGTCTACGAGGCCATCGTCAAGGGCGAGAACATCCCCGAGCCCGGCATCCCCGAGAGCTTCAAGGTGCTCATCAAGGAGATGCAGGCCCTCTGCCTCAACGTCCGCGTCATGAACGAGGCGGGCGAGGAGGTCGAGATCCGCGAGCTCGACGAGGACGCGTTCCGCACCACCGAGTCGCTCGGCATCGACCTCTCGCGTCCCGAGCGGGGCACCGACGAGGAAGACGAGCAGCGTCGACGCGAGCCGGCGTTCTGAACCGCAACCTGAACCTGACGACGAAGCCTGCCGAGACGAAGAAGTAGAAGGCGAGGGACCCTGTGCTCGACGTGAACGACTCCGCCCAGCTGTCGATCGCGCTCGCGACCGCCGACCAGATCCGTACCTGGTCGAACGGCGAGGTGAAGAAGCCCGAGACCATCAACTACCGGACGCTGAAGCCGGAGAAGGACGGTCTCTTCTGCGAGAAGATCTTCGGTCCGACCAAGGACTGGGAGTGCTACTGCGGCAAGTACAAGCGCGTCCGCTTCAAGGGCATCATCTGTGAGCGCTGTGGCGTCGAGGTCACGCGCTCCAAGGTGCGCCGCGAGCGGATGGGCCACATCGAGCTCGCCGCGCCGGTCACCCACATCTGGTACTTCAAGGGCGTCCCGAGCCGTCTCGGCTACCTGCTCGACATCGCCCCGAAGAGCCTCGAGAAGGTGATCTACTTCGCGGCCCACATCATCACGTGGGTCGACGAGGAGAAGCGCCACACCGACCTCGAGGCGCTCGAGGCCGACATCCGCGCCGAGATCGGCGACGTCGAGCGTGAGCGCGAGCTCGAGATCCGCAAGCGCGACGAGGAGTACGAGGCCGAGCTCAAGGAGCTCGAGGACCGCGACGCGAAGAAGAACGAGCTCGAGCGCGCCGAGAAGGCCCGCAACAAGGACTACGAGGACATCCGCGCCCGGTCCGACGCCGAGATCGACTTCCTCAAGTCGGTGTGGGACACCTTCAAGGGCCTCTCGCCCAAGCAGCTCGTCGACGACGAGCGCATCTGGCGTGAGCTCACCGACCGCTACGAGGAGTACTTCTCGGGCGGCATGGGTGCCGAGTCCATCAAGGACCTCATCTCCCGCATCGACATGGAGGAAGAGGAGCAGTTCCTCAAGGACACCATCATCACCTCGAAGGGCCAGCGCAAGGCGAAGGCCATCAAGCGCCTCAAGGTGATCTCGGCGTTCAACCGCGTCGACGACGACGGGCACAAGATCAACTCGCCGATGGGCATGGTGCTCGACGCCGTGCCGGTGATCCCGCCGGACCTCCGTCCGATGGTGCAGCTCGACGGTGGCCGCTTCGCGACCTCCGACCTCAACGACCTGTACCGCCGCGTGATCAACCGCAACAACCGGCTCAAGCGGCTTCTCGACCTCGGTGCGCCCGAGATCATCATCAACAACGAGAAGCGCATGCTCCAGGAGGCCGTCGACGCGCTGTTCGACAACGGTCGCCGCGGCCGCCCGGTCACGGGCCCCGGCAACCGTGCGCTGAAGTCGCTCTCCGACATGCTCAAGGGCAAGCAGGGCCGGTTCCGTCAGAACCTGCTCGGCAAGCGCGTCGACTACTCGGGCCGTTCCGTCATCGTCGTCGGCCCGCAGCTCAAGCTCCAGCAGTGCGGTCTGCCCAAGCAGATGGCGCTCGAGCTCTTCAAGCCCTTCGTGATGAAGCGGCTCGTCGACCTCGAGTACGCGCAGAACATCAAGTCCGCGAAGCGGATGGTGGAGCGCGCGCGTCCGCAGGTGTGGGACGTGCTCGAGGAGGTCATCAAGGAGCACCCGGTCTTCCTGAACCGTGCACCAACGCTCCACCGCCTCGGCATCCAGGCCTTCGAGCCCGTCCTCGTGGAGGGCAAGGCCATCCAGATCCACCCGCTGGTGTGCACCGCGTTCAACGCCGACTTCGACGGCGACCAGATGGCCGTGCACCTGCCGCTGTCCGCGGAGGCGCAGGCCGAGGCCCGCATCCTCATGCTGTCGGCGCACAACATCCTGTCGCCGGCGCACGGTCGTCCGATCTCCGTGCCCACCCAGGACATGATCATCGGCGCCTACTACCTCACCGAGGAGCTCGAGGGCGCCACGGGTGGCGGGCGTTCGTTCGCCTCGCTCGACGAGGCGGTGCTCGCGTACGACAACCGCCTCGCGCCCGCCACGGCCGTCGACGAGCGGCTGTCGCTGCACGCCAAGATCAAGGTCCGCATGCCCGGGGCGCGCTTCGCGCACATCCCCACGCGTGACGAGGCGAACCCCGACTCCATCGTGCTCAAGCGCAGCTCTGATGGGGCCGGTGACAACGGCGACTCGTCGGTGCTCGTCGAGAGCACACTCGGCCGCTTCCTCTTCAACGAGGCGTTCCCGAGCGACTACCCGTTCCACGACGCGCCGGTGAAGAAGCGCGACCTCACCGAGCTCGCGAGCAAGCTCGTCGAGCTGTACCCGCGTGCGGTCGTGGCGGAGAGCCTCGACAAGCTCAAGGACCTCGGGTTCGAGTTCGCGACGCGGTCGGGCCTCACCATCTCCATCGCCGACGTGCGCACCCCGGTCAGCAAGGCCGCCCTCCTCGAGAAGTTCGAGGCGGAGGCCGACAAGGTCGAGGGTCAGTACGAGCGCGGCGTCATCACCGACGACGAGCGTCGCCAGAAGGAGATCGAGGTCTGGAGCGAGGCCACCGCACGCGTCCGTGACGCGATGCAGGAGGAGATGCGCTCCACGAAGTTCAACCCCATCGAGATGATGGTGGGCTCGGGCGCCCGAGGCAACGTCATGCAGGTGCAGCAGATCGCCGGTATGCGTGGTCTCGTGGCCAACCCGCGTGGTGAGATCATCCCGCGGCCGATCAAGTCGAACTTCCGTGAGGGCCTGTCCGTCCTCGAGTACTTCATCTCCACCCACGGTGCCCGCAAGGGTCTCGCCGACACCGCCCTCCGTACCGCCGACTCCGGGTACCTCACGCGACGCCTCGTCGATGTGTCCCAGGAGGTCATCGTGCGCGAGGACGACTGCGAGTCGCCGCGTGGCATCTGGATCGAGGACGTCCACGACGACGCCGAGTCGATGCGCATCCTCGAGACGAAGCTGCTCGGTCGTTGCCTCACCGACGACGTCACGCTCGCCGACGGCACCGTGATGCCGCGCAACACCGAGGTGCGCGAGGCCGAGGTCCGCACGCTGGCGGCCGACCCGGGGGTCACCCGGGTGCGGGTCCGTTCGGTGCTCACCTGCGACTCGATCACCGGTGTGTGCATGAGCTGCTACGGCACGATGCTCGCCACCAACAAGCTCGTCGACCAGGGCGAGGCGGTCGGCATCATCGCCGCCCAGTCCATCGGTGAGCCGGGCACGCAGCTCACCATGCGTACGTTCCACACCGGTGGTATCGCCGGTGAGGACATCACGCACGGTCTGCCGCGCGTCGTCGAGCTGTTCGAGGCCCGCACGCCCAAGGGCGCGGCGATCATGGCCGAGAGCTCGGGTGTCGTCCGCATGGGCGAGAACGAGAAGGGCGAGCGCGTCATCACGATCGTCGCCGACGACGGCACGGAGGAGGAGCACGCGATCACCCGTCGCACGCACCTCTACCCGGGCATCGCCGACGGGGTCGAGGTGGCCGCGGGCCAGCAGCTCACCGGCGACCACAAGACGCCGCTCGACCCGAAGAAGATCCTCGAGGTCAAGGGCATCCGCGCCACCCAGCAGTACCTCACCGACGAGGTGCAGAAGGTGTACCGCGAGCAGGGTGTGTCGATCCACGACAAGCACGTCGAGGTGATCGTCCGCCAGATGCTGCGTCGTGTGGGTGTGTCGGAGTCGGGTGACTCCACCTACCTGCCGGGCCAGAAGGCCGACGCCCGTGAGTTCGCCGAGCGCAACCGCCACCTCGTGGAGGAGGGCAAGGCGCCGGCGGAGGGTCGTCCCGAGCTGATGGGCATCACGAAGGCGTCGCTGGCCACCGACTCGTGGCTGTCGGCGGCGTCGTTCCAGGAGACCACCCGCGTGCTCACCGAGGCGGCCATCGAGGGCCGTCGCGACGGGCTCATGGGCCTCAAGGAGAACGTGATCATCGGCAAGCTCATCCCGGCCGGCACGGGCATGCCGCGGTACCGCGACATCGAGACCCACGCCCCCGACTACGAGCCGCTGCCCTTCTACTCGTCGGATGTCGACCTCGACGCCGACCTCGACCTCGCCGCGTGGCTGGCCGACAGCAGCGCCGGTTCGGGCGAGGGCGGGCCGGGCCTCGGCCTGGCCGGGTTCGCGAGCACCCTCGGCGTGGCCGAGACGCCCGCCGGCCCGGTGGTCGAGGCGGAGGCGGTCGTCGTCGCCGAGACCCCCGACGGCATCGTGGTCGCCGACGTGATCGTCGACGAGCCCGTGGAGGGGCTGGGGGACGCCGCCGAGTCCTGATCCACCAAGAGGTGATCGCGGAGGGCGGGCCTGCCTTGCATCGGGCCCGCCTCCCTCCGCTATCCTTTTCCGTCGGCCTGGCGGCGCCTCCCCGTGTGCGCAGCCGCCGGAAGCACCACCCGGAACCACCAGCCGAATTTCGCAAATCTCGACGCGTCGTGCGCGTCGGTTCGAGGAGAACAGTGCCCACCATCCAGCAGCTCGTCCGCAAGGGACGGGAGACCAAGCCGGAGAAGTCGAAGACCCCCGCGCTGAAGGGTTCGCCCCAGCGTCGTGGCGTGTGCACCCGCGTGTTCACGCACACCCCGAAGAAGCCGAACTCGGCGCTGCGCAAGGTGGCCCGTGTCCGTCTCACCTCGGGCATCGAGGTCACGGCCTACATCCCCGGCATCGGCCACAACCTGCAGGAGCACTCCATCGTGCTCGTGCGTGGTGGTCGTGTGAAGGACCTGCCGGGTGTGCGTTACAAGATCGTGCGCGGCGCGCTCGACGCGAGTGGTGTCGCCAACCGCAAGCAGGCCCGTAGCCGCTACGGCGCCAAGAAGGACGCCTGATGCCTCGCAAGGGACCCGCACCCCGTCGTGACCTCATGCCCGACCCGGTCTACCGGTCGGTCGTCGTCACGCAGCTCGTCAACAAGATCCTCCAGGCCGGCAAGCGCTCGATCGCCGAGAAGATCGTCTACGACGCACTCACCGACATCGAGAAGCGCACCGGCGGCGACCCCGTCGCGGTGCTGAAGCGCGCGGTCGAGAACGTGCGCCCCGCGCTCGAGGTCCGCAGCCGCCGCGTCGGTGGTGCGACCTACCAGGTGCCCGTCGAGGTCCGTCCCCGCCGCGCGACCACGCTCGCGATCCGCTGGATCGTCGGGTACTCGCGTCAGCGTCGCGAGAAGACGATGGCGGAGCGTCTCGCCAACGAGCTGATGGACGCGAGCAACGGCATCGGCGCGTCGATCAAGCGCAAGGACGACCTCCAGAAGATGGCCGAGTCGAACAAGGCGTTCGCGCACTACCGCTGGTAGTGCCCGCGGCTGCCTGAGCACGAGAGCCGCCGGTCCCGGAAATCGGGACCGGCGCTCCCGCGAACGAACCAAGTGCGCACCGGGGCGCGAACTCCCTCCCGTCCCCGATGGCACCGAGACCCTGAAGAAGAGAAGCGCTGAGATGGCTGCAGAAGAGAGTTCGGTAAAGGGCAAGGGCGGCGGCGCGGTCATCCGCGAGGTGCCGCTCAACCGCGTCCGCAACATCGGGATCATGGCCCACATCGACGCGGGCAAGACCACCACGACCGAGCGCATCCTCTACTACACCGGTCGCACCTACAAGATCGGTGAGGTGCACGAGGGCGCGGCCGTCATGGACTGGATGGTCCAGGAGCAGGAGCGCGGCATCACCATCACGTCCGCCGCGACCACGTGCAAGTGGCGCGACGTGTGGATCAACATCATCGACACGCCCGGCCACGTCGACTTCACCGTCGAGGTGGAGCGCTCGCTGCGAGTGCTCGATGGCGCGGTCGCGGTGTTCGACGCGGTCGCCGGTGTGGAGCCGCAGACCGAGACGGTGTGGCGTCAGGCCAACAAGTACAACGTGCCGCGCATGTGCTTCGTCAACAAGATGGACCGCGTCGGCGCCGACTTCTACCGCTGCCTCGACATGATCAAGGACCGCCTCGACGCCAACACGGCCGTCGTGCAGCTCCCGATCGGTGCCGAGAGCGACTTCCGCGGTGTCGTCGACCTGCTCCAGATGAAGGCGCTGGTCTGGGACGACGGCATGGGTGAGAACTACGAGCTCGAGGACATCCCGGCCGAGCTCGCCGACGACGCCGAGACCTGGCGCCACGAGCTCGTCGACGTCGTCAGCCAGTACGACGAGAACGTGCTCGAGAAGTACGTCGGCGAGGAGGAGATCACCGCCGACGACCTGCGGGTCGCGCTGCGTGCCGCCACCACCTCCGGTGAGGTCGTGCCGGTGCTCTGCGGCACCGCGTTCAAGAACAAGGGCGTGCAGCCCCTGCTCGACGCCGTCGTCGACTACCTGCCGAGCCCGGTCGACATCCCGGCCATCACCGGCACCGACTCCAAGGAGAACGAGCTCGAGCGCAAGGCCGACGACGCCGAGCCCTTCGCCGCGCTGGCCTTCAAGATCATGAGCGACCCCTACGTGGGCAAGCTCACCTACTTCCGCGTGTACTCGGGCAAGCTCGCGGCGGGTTCGCCGGTGCTCAACGCCACGAAGGACAAGAAGGAGCGCATCGGTCGCCTCCTCCAGATGCACGCGAACCACCGCGAGGACAAGGAAGCCGTCTTCGCCGGCGACATCGTCGCCGCGGTCGGCCTCAAGAACACCACGACCGGTGACACGCTCTGCGACCCCGACAAGCCGATCATCCTCGAGCGGATGGAGTTCCCCGAGCCGGTGATCTCCGTCGCGATCGAGCCGAAGACCAAGTCCGACCAGGACAAGCTCGGCAAGGCGCTCAGCTCCCTCTCCGACGAGGACCCGACCTTCCAGGTCCGCACCGACGAGGAGACGGGCCAGACGATCATCTCCGGCATGGGCGAGCTGCACCTCGACGTGCTGGTCGACCGCATGGTCCGCGAGTTCTCGGTGGCCGCGAACGTGGGCAAGCCGCAGGTGGCCTACCGCGAGACGATCACGAAGCCGGTCGAGAAGATCGAGGAGCGCTACGTCCGTCAGACCGGTGGTAAGGGTCAGTACGGCCACGTGGTGATCTCGCTGGAGCCCACCGGCCCCGGCGGCGGCTACGAGTTCGTCGACAAGATCACCGGTGGTGTGATCCCCCGTGAGTACATCCCGGCGGTCGACGCCGGCATCCAGCAGGCCATGGAGGGCGGCGTCGTCGCCGGCTACCCCTTCGTGGACGTGCGGGTGCTGCTCACCTTCGGTTCGTACCACGACGTCGACTCGTCCGAGATGGCGTTCAAGATCGCCGGCTCGATGGCCTTCAAGAAGGCCGCCAAGGCGGCGAACCCGGTGCTCCTCGAGCCCATCATGGCCGTCGAGGTCGTGACGCCCGAGGACTACATGGGTGACGTCATCGGTGACCTCTCCTCGCGGCGTGGCCGCGTGGAGGGCATGGAGCAGCGGGGCAACGCCCACGTCGTGCGGGCCCAAGTCCCGCTGGGCGAGATGTTCGGCTACGCTACTGACCTTCGTTCGCGCACCCAGGGTCGCGCGACGTACACGATGCAGTTCGACTCGTACCAGCAGGTACCGGCCGCGATTGCCGAGGAAATCGTCAAGCGGGTACGGGGCGAATAGCCCGTCGGCCCCGCCACATCGCCCGGGCGCAATCGCCCAGACGCACGTTCACGAGAGTCCACACGCAAGGAGTAAGGGACAGCCATGGCCAAGGAGAAGTTCGAGCGGACCAAGCCGCATCTGAACATCGGCACGATCGGTCACATCGACCACGGCAAGACCACGTTGACGGCCGCCATCACCAAGGTGCTGCACGACGTCGACCCGACGAACAACTCCTTCTCCGCCTTCGACCAGATCGACAAGGCGCCGGAGGAGAAGGCCCGTGGCATCACCATCTCCATCGCGCACGTGGAGTACCAGACGGCCAACCGTCACTACGCCCACGTCGACTGCCCCGGCCACGCCGACTACATCAAGAACATGATCACGGGTGCCGCCCAGATGGACGGTGCCATCCTCGTGGTCGCCGCCACCGACGGCCCGATGCCGCAGACGCGTGAGCACGTGCTGCTCGCCCGTCAGGTCGGCGTGCCGTCGATCGTGGTCGCGCTCAACAAGAGCGACATGGTCGACGACGAGGAGATCCTCGAGCTCGTGGAGCTCGAGGTGCGTGAGCTCCTCAACGAGTACGAGTTCCCGGGCGACGACACGCCGATCGTGCGCGTGTCCGCGCTGAAGGCGCTCGAGGGCGACGCCGAGTGGGCCCCGAAGATCGTCGAGCTCATGGACGCCGTCGACGCGTTCATCGCCGAGCCCGAGCGTGCGGTCGACCAGCCGTTCCTCATGCCGATCGAGGACGTGTTCTCGATCACCGGCCGTGGCACCGTGGTGACCGGTCGTGTGGAGCGCGGCATCGTCAAGGTGGGTGAGGAGATCGAGATCATCGGTCTGCGCCCCACCACGAAGACGACCTGCACCGGTGTCGAGATGTTCCGCAAGCTCCTCGACGAGGGTCGTGCGGGCGACAACATCGGCGCCCTGCTGCGTGGCACGAAGAAGGAAGAGGTCGAGCGCGGCCAGGTGCTCGCCAAGCCCGGCTCGATCACGCCGCACACCAACTTCACCTCGCAGGTGTACGTCCTCACCAAGGACGAAGGTGGCCGGCACACGCCGTTCTTCGCCAACTACCACCCGCAGTTCTACTTCCGCACGACCGACGTGACCGGCTCGATCACCCTCGAGGAGGGCGTCGAGATGGTCATGCCCGGTGACAACACGACGATGACGGTCGAGCTCCAGAAGCCGATCGCCATGGACGAGGGTCTGCGCTTCGCCATCCGTGAGGGTGGTCGCACCGTGGGTTCCGGCGTCGTCGCGAAGATCCTCAAGTAGTCACGGTGGCAGCGAATCAGGGTCAGAAGATCCGCATCCGTCTCAAGGCCTACGACCACGAGATCATCGACCAGTCGACGAAGAAGATCGTCGAGACGGTCGTCCGGACGCAGGCCAAGGTGCGCGGCCCGGTGCCGCTCCCCACGGAGATCAAGCGGTTCTGCGTCGTGCGGTCCCCGCACGTCGACAAGGACTCGCGTGAGCACTTCGAGATGCGGATCCACAAGCGCCTGCTCGACATCGTCGAGCCCACCAGCAAGACGGTCGAGTCGCTCCAGCGCCTCGACCTGCCGGCGGGTGTCGACATCGAGATCAAGATCCAGGCCTAGTTCCTGATCCGGATCAGCAGTACGAGAGAGGCCGGGGCTTTCGAGCCCCGGCCTCTTCGCGTTCCCGACCTTCTCCTCCAAGTTGCGTCGTTCGAATCCCTCTGGCGGATGCAGGTGACGCAACGTCGCGGAGAACGTCAGTGGTGGAAGCCGCCGGTGTTGGCCTGGGGGAGCGGCGACTTCAGCTGCTCGAGGTACTGCACGTGGCGCGTGAGGTCGGCGAGCAGCAGGTCGGCGAGGTCGCGGGAGAAGCCGTTCTTCACGACGACGCGCAGCGCGGCGAGGTCCTCACGGTTCTCGGGGAACGAGTACGCGGGCACGAGCCAGCCGCGGTCGCGCAGACGGTCGGAGAGATCGAACACCGTGTAGTTGCCGGTGCCCTCCTTCAACGAGAACGCGAACACCGGCAGCTCGCTGCCGTCGGTGATGAGGTCGAACGGGCCGAGCTTCGAGATCTCCTCGGCGAGGTACATCGCGTTGTCGCGTGACGCCTGCTGCACACGCCGGTAGCCCTCGAAGCCGAGGCGCAGGAAGTTGTAGTACTGCGCCACGATCTGGTTGCCCGAGCGCGAGAAGTTCAGCGCGAACGTGGGCATGTCGCCGCCGAGGTAGTTCACCTTGAACACGAGGTCGTCGGGCAGCGCGTCGGGGTTGCGCCACACGACCCAACCCACACCGGGGTACACGAGGCCGTACTTGTGGCCCGACGTGTTGATCGACTGCACACGCGGCAGCCGGAAGTCCCACACGACGTCGGGGTCGAGGAACGGTGCGACGAATCCGCCCGACGCACCGTCGACGTGCACGGGCACGTCGAGTCCGGTGTCGGCCTGCAGCTTGTCGAGCGCCTTGCAGATGTCCTCGACCGGCTCGTACGACCCGTCGAACGTGGAACCGAGCACGGGGATCACGCCGATGGTGTTCTCGTCGCAGCGCTTCACCGCTTCCTCCGCGTTCATGTGGAAGCGGGTGCCGTCCATGGGCACGAGGCGCGGCTCGACGTCCCAGTAGCGGCAGAACTTCTCCCAGCACACCTGCACGTTGGCGCCCATCACCATGTTGGGCTTGTCGGTGGGCTTGCCCTGCGCCTTCATCCGGTCGCGCCAGCGCCACTTCAGCGCCATGCCGCCGAGCATCGCGGCCTCGCTGGAGCCGGTGGTCGACGTGCCGGTGGCCTCCTCGTGGTCGGGCGAGTTCCAGAGGCGGCTGAGCATGTTCACACAGCGCATCTCGATCTCCGCGGTGCGCGGGTACTCGTCCTTGTCGATCATGTTCTTGTCGAACGTCTCGGCCATCAGCTTCTGCGCCTGGGGCTCCATCCAGGTGCCGACGAACGTGGCGAGGTTCAGGCGCGAGTTGCCGTCGAGCATCAGCTCGTCGCGCACGATCTGGTACGCGACGTCGGGGTCGAGCTCGCCGTCGGGCAGCACGTGGCGCGGCGCGTGTGACGACTCGCCGCGCGATGCGAAGATCGGGTTGAGCTCGGTGTCGTCGGCCGCGGCCGCGCCGGTGACCTTCTTGTGCAGTGCCATGTCAGTCTCCCTGTGCTGAGGTCGATGAAGCAGTTGGGCGCGTGCGCTCGGGGAGGAGCAGCAGCGCACCGGCGAAGAAGCACGCACCACCGATGGCGGTGCCGAGGTTCACGAGCGTGGTGTTGAGCATGTCGCCGGTGGTCGGCACGTAGAACGCGGCCACGGCCGACACGCCGAAGGCGATCGAGCCGAGCATGTTGAGCCCGGCAACCCACCAGCCGAGGTCGCGGGGCGACCACGACCACGCACCGTGCGCCACCTCGGTCCACGCCAGCCAGCTGGCGACGAGGAAGCAGACGGAGCCCGCGGCGTCGGGCACCCACACGAGCCGGGTGGCCTGCTGGGTGGAGAGCGCGGCGTCGATCGCCGCGAACGTGGTGACGTTGAAGAAGACCGTGCCCACGAACTGCACGGCCGTGGACTCCCAGTCGATGCGCCCCGGCTCCCAGGCCCAGATCGTGAGCTTCTGCCTGCGCAGCGGCATCACGAGGTCGCGGGGCGCGTTCACCGCCTGCACGTACTGCAGGAACGCGGCCGAGGTGAAGAAGATCGACCCGACGAAGAAGGTGATCGCATCGGCGCGTTCGCCGACGGCGTCGGCGTACCCCGGGAAGGGGCCGATGGTGAAGCACGCGGCGCCGATGGCGAAGAGCACCCCGATCCACCAGCCCAGGGCGGTGGGCGCCCACCAGGTGGAGCCCCGCCCCGCGTCGTAGGGGCCGGCCTGCTTCCGGTGGGACCGGGACGACCACGTGACGACCGTGCCGTCGGGGCGGGTGAAGGTCTCACGTGTGACGAACGGGGCGGGCCCGCGGGCGTCGCCTCGGGTCCAGCCCTCGGGGGCCTCGAGGTAGGAGATCCGCCCGCCGTCCGCCACGGCGCCAAGGGTACGGCGGTCCCGGAGCCCTGCACTCACACCGATCGGACGAAATGGGGCCTCCACGCACCGCCCGGATCATCGGGCGGCCCACCGGTCGGACCGCGTCCACACATCTCACTCATCCACCGGTAACGCCCCGTCCGCGTGGGACGATCCTCTCCCGTACGTCCGCGCACCCTGGATGGAGGACCGATGAGCGCCGTGCACACGATGGTCGCAGTCAACGTGGTGGTGGTGTACCTCACCGCGGCAGCCGTTGCCGTCTCGATGCTCCGTCGCCGGGCCGCGGAGCGCCGGACCACCTCGCCGGCCGCCTCCCGGCCGGCCTCCGCTCGCACCGCGCGCTGAGCGCCGCCCGATTCATAAGCTTATAGGACGCTTCGTCCGTTTCTCTGCGTCGTCGTCCGGCGGCTCACGACCCTCTCGGGCACCGATTGGCAGCCCGGGGGCTGAGCCTGTAGTCTTTCCGGGCTCGCCTTTCGGCCCCCACCACGGCTGAGAGGCAAACGTCGCAAGCAAGTCGCAACAAACGTTTTGCCAACCGACGTCTGCGCAGGCTGCCAGGGACCCGGGAAACCGGGGAGGGCGGCAGAACCACGCAGCACAACCGATTCGACGCTCCGCCGGGTTTCACCGGGCGGAGCGTTCGCGTGAAGCGAGAGAGAACGCGGGAATCATGTCTGCCAAAGGGATCCTCGGGCGCAAGCTCGGCATGACCCAGATCTGGGACGAGCAGAATCGCATCGTTCCGGTGACGGTGATCGAGGCCGGGCCGTGCCGCGTCGTCCAGCTCAAGACGCCGGAACGTGACGGCTACTCGGCCGTGCAGCTCGCCTTCGGTGACACCAAGCAGCAGCGGCTGTCCAAGCCGGAGCTGGGTCACCTCAAGAAGGCCGACGCACCGCCGACGCGCCACCTCGCCGAGCTGCGGGTCGACGACCTCGCCGGCTTCGAGGTCGGCCAGGTCATCGGCGCCGACGTGTTCGCCAAGGGCGAGCGGGTCGACGTGACCGGCATCAGCAAGGGCAAGGGCTTCAGCGGTGCGATGGTCCGCCACAACTTCAAGGGCCAGGGCGCGTCGCACGGTAACCACAAGAAGCACCGTTCGCCCGGTTCCATCGGTGCCTGCGCCACGCCGGCCCGTGTCTTCAAGGGCACGCGCATGGCGGGTCAGTACGGCAACGCCCGCATCACCACGCAGAACCTGCAGGTGGTCGAGGGCGACGTCGAGAAGGGCATCATCCTGATCAAGGGCGCGGTGCCCGGCCCGAACGGCGGCCTGGTGTTCGTGCGCAACGCGGCGAAGCGCCCGGTCGGCTTCGGTGCCGTCGCTGCTGCGGCTGCGGAGGGTGCGGAATGAAGCTCGACGTCAAGTCCTCGAGCGGCGCCGCCGCCGGCACGGTCGACGTGCCCGAAGAGCTGTTCGGCATCGAGCCCAACACCGCGGTCATGCACCAGGTGGTCACCGCGCAGCTCGCCGCCGCGCGTGCGGGCACGCACAGCACCAAGACCCGCGCCGAGGTTGCGGGTGGTGGCGCGAAGCCGTGGCGCCAGAAGGGCACCGGTCGTGCCCGTCAGGGTTCGATCCGCGCGCCGCACTGGCGCGGCGGTGGTGTGGCGCACGGCCCGAAGCCGCGCAGCTACGCCCAGCGCACCCCCAAGAAGATGATCAAGCTCGCGCTGCGCTCGGCCCTGTCCGACCGCGCCGCCGAGAACAAGGTCCTCGTCGTCGACGGCTGGGGCATCGACACGCCCAGCACGAAGTCGGCGATCGCGCTGCTCGGCTCGCTCGGCCTGCGCACGAAGGGCGAGCGTGACGCACGCCTGCTCATCGTGCTCGACCGCTCCGAGGAGACGGTGTGGAAGTCGTTCCGCAACCTCGGTGAGCGCGTGCAGATCGTGATCCCCGAGGAGCTCAACACCTACGACGTGCTGGTCAACGACTGGCTCGTGTTCAGCAAGGCCACGCTCGAGACGACGGTTGCGCGTCTCGGCGACTCGCCTGCTGCCGAGGAGGCCGGGGAATGACCGCCAAGAACCCCCGCGACATCATCATCCGTCCGGTGGTGTCCGAGAAGTCGTACGCCGCGTTCGACGAGAACGTCTACACGTTCGTCGTCGCGAGCGACGCGAACAAGATCGAGATCCGCAAGGCGATCGAGGAGATCTTCGACGTGCGGGTCACCAACGTGAACACGCTCAACCGTCAGGGCAAGCGCAAGCGGAACCGCCGTACCGGCACGTTCGGCACGCGCCCCGGCTCGAAGCGTGCGGTCGTCTCTCTCGCCGAGGGCGACCGGATCGAGATCTTCGGGAGCTGACGATGGCGATCCGCAAGCGCAAGCCCACCTCTCCCGGTCGCCGGTTCCAGACCGTCTCCGACTTCGCCGACATCACGGCAACCAAGCCGGAGAAGTCGCTGACGAAGCCGAAGCCGAAGACCGGTGGCCGCAACAACTACGGCCGGATGACCGCGCGTCACCGCGGTGGTGGCCACAAGCAGAAGTACCGCGTCGTCGACTTCAAGCGCGACAAGGACGGCGTCCCCGCGAAGGTCGCGACGATCGAGTACGACCCCAACCGCAACGCGCGCATCGCGCTGCTGCACTACCTCGACGGCGAGAAGCGCTACATCATCGCCCCGAACGGCATCTCCGTCGGCGACCGCCTGCAGAGCGGTCAGGGTGCCGAGATCCGTCCCGGCAACGCGCTGCCGCTGCGCTACATCCCCGTCGGTACCACGGTGCACAACGTGGAGCTGAAGCCCGGTGCGGGCGGCAAGCTCGGCCGTGGCGCCGGCGCGGCGATCCAGCTGGTCGCCAAGGAGGGCGCGTACGCGACGCTGCGCCTCCCCTCCACCGAGATGCGTCGTGTCCCGATCGACTGCCGCGGCACCGTGGGCTCGGTCGGCAACAGCGAGGCTGCCCTGGTGAAGATCGGCAAGGCCGGTCGTAACCGCTGGAAGGGCAAGCGCCCCCACGTGCGTGGTGTCGCGATGAACCCCGTCGACCACCCGCTCGGTGGTGGCGAGGGCAAGACCTCCGGTGGTCGGCACCCCGTGTCGCCGTGGGGCAAGCCCGAGGGTCGCACCCGCAAGAAGGGCAAGAAGTCGGACGAGATGATCATCCGCCGCCGTCGTGGCCGCGGTGCCCGGAGGTAACTGATGCCGCGCAGCCTGAAGAAGGGGCCGTTCGTCGACGACCACCTGCAGAAGAAGGTCGACGCGATGAACGCGGCCGGCGAACACAAGGTGATCAAGACCTGGTCGCGCCGTTCCACCATCACGCCCGACATGGTCGGCCACACGCTCGCGGTGCACGACGGCCGCAAGCACGTGCCCGTCTACGTCACCGAGGCGATGGTGGGTTGCAAGCTCGGCGAGTTCGCCCCCACCCGTACGTTCCGGTACCACGCCGGCCAAGAGCGATCGAGTCGTCGATAATGCCCGAGACTGCGGCGCGCCTGCGCCACTACCACACGTCTCCCACCAAGGTGCGCCAGGTGCTGCGCCTGATCGTGGGCAAGGACGTCGGCGAGGCCCGTGAGATCCTGCGCTTCTGCGAGCGCGGCCCGGCCGAGACCGTCATGAAATTGCTCGACTCCGCGGTCGCGAACGCCGAGCACAACGACAACGTGCCCGAGGAGGAGCTCTACGTCGCGCGTGCGTTCGCCGACGAGGGTCCCACCCAGAAGCGCTGGCGCCCGCGTGCACGCGGTCGCGGCACGCGCATCCGCAAGCGCACGAGCCACGTCACGATCATCGTCGCCCGCTTCGAGGACGACGAGCTCGAGCGGCGTCGCAGCCGTGCGGTCTCGGAGACGAGCGCCGCGCGTGCGAGCCGTCGCCGTCGTGTCGCGGCCAGCCAGAAGAAGGCCGAGCGTGAGGCCGCCCGCGAGGCGGAGCACGACCACGATCACGATCACGACGATCACGACCACGACCACGACCACGGCACCGAGGAGCTCCTCGAGACCGAGGCGGCGGACGCGGTCGAGGCAGAGGACGCGGTCGAGGCTGCGGCCGAGGTCGAGGAGGCTCCCGCAGCGGAAGCAGCTGCCGACGGCGCCGACGAGGCCGCGGACGAGACCGCCGAGGAAGAGAAGTAGGCATGGGTCAGAAGGTCAACCCCTACGGGTTCCGTCTCGGCATCACCACCGACTGGAAGTCGCGTTGGTACGCCGAGGACAAGGAGTACCGCGAGCAGCTCATCGAGGACTGGCGCATCCGCGACTACCTCAAGAAGCAGCTCGAGCGCGCCGCGGTGAGCCGCATCGAGATCGAGCGCACGCGTGACCGCCTGCGCGTCGACGTGTACACCGCGCGTCCGGGCATCGTGATCGGTCGCCGCGGCGCCGAGGCCGACCGCCTCCGCGCCGGGCTGCTCAAGATCACGGGCAACCCGAAGATCCACTTCAACATCCAGGAGATCAAGCAGCCCGAGCTCGACGCCACCCTCATCGCGCAGGGTGTCGCCGACCAGCTCACCGGCCGTGTCTCCTTCCGTCGTGCGATGAAGCGTGCGGTGCAGACGGCGATGAAGGCCGGTGCCCAGGGCATCCGCGTGCAGTGCAGCGGTCGCCTCGGTGGCGCGGAGATGTCGCGCAAGGAGTGGTACCGCGAGGGTCGCGTGCCGCTGCACACCCTGCGCGCCGACATCGACTACGGCGAGGCCGAGGCCCGCACCACCTTCGGCCGCATCGGCGTGAAGGTGTGGATCTACAAGGGTGAGATCCTGCCCTACAAGTCGGCTGCCGAGGACAAGATCGCCAAGGAGGCCGCGATGGCCGTCGGCGAGACCTCGGGCCAGGGCCCCGCGCAGCGTCGCGTGGTCAGCGCGGGTGGCGGTCGCCGTCGCCCGGCCGGTGAGGCCACCCAGGTGGAGGGCACGCCGGAAGAGGTCACCGAAGAGGCCAGCCCGCTGGTCAAGGAGGCCGACCCCGAGCTCGAGCGACTCCTCGCCGAGGAAGAGGAGATCGAGCGCCGCACGCGCCAGCACCACGAGGCGCCCAAGTTCCACGGCGACTCGGAGGACTGACGATCATGCTGATGCCCCGCAAGGTTCGCCACCGCAAGACGCACCGCGGTCGTATGACCGGGATCGCCAAGGGTGGCACGCGCGTCACGTTCGGCGACTACGGCATCCAGGCCCTCGAGCCGGGCTGGATCACCAACCGCCAGATCGAGGCCGCCCGTATCGCGATGACCCGCTACATCAAGCGTGGCGGCAAGGTCTGGATCAACATCTTCCCGGACAAGCCCGTCACCCAGAAGCCGGCCGAGACCCGCATGGGCTCGGGCAAGGGCAACCCGGAGCACTGGGTCGCCGTGGTCAAGCCGGGTCGCGTGATGTTCGAGCTCTCCGGTGTTCCGGAGACGACCGCGCGCGAGGCCATGCGTCTCGCGATGCACAAGCTCCCGATCAAGACGCGCTTCATCGTGCGCCAGGAAGAGGGCTGACCCATGGCAACCGCCAAGGAGCTCCGGGAGCTGAACGACACCGAGCTCGAGCACCGGCTCGGCGAGGCGAAGGAAGAGCTCTTCAACCTCCGCTTCCAGAACGCCACCGGTCAGCTCGACAACATCTCGCGCATCCCGGCCGTGAAGAAGGACGTCGCGCGCATCGAGACCCTGCTCCGCGAACGAGAGATCGTCGCCGCCGAGCAGGCCGAGCAGGACGGAAAGTAGGAAACCGTGGCTGAGGAAACCACCGCCGAGGAGCGGTCCACCCGGCGCAAGGTCCGGGAAGGGATCGTCGTCTCGACGAAGATGGACAAGACGGTCGTGGTCGCCATCGTCGACCGCGTGCGGCACCGCCGCTACGGCAAGACGATGCAGCGCACGAGCCACCTCTACGCGCACGACGAGGCGAACGAGGTGCGTGAGGGCGACCGCGTCCGCGTGGCCGAGACGCGTCCGTTGTCGAAGCTGAAGCACTGGCGCGTCGTGGAGATCCTGGAGCGCGCCCGATGATCCAGCAGGAGTCGCGCCTCAAGGTCGCCGACAACAGCGGCGCGCGCGAGGTGCTGTGCATCAAGGTGCTCGGCGGCACGCGTCGTCGGTACGCCGGCATCGGCGACATCTTCGTCGCGACGGTGAAGGACGCCGTGCCCGGCGCCGCGGTCAAGAAGGGTGACGTCGTCAAGTGCGTCGTCGTCCGCACCAAGAAGGAGCGCCGTCGTCCCGACGGCAGCTACATCCGCTTCGACGAGAACGCGGCCGTGCTCATCAACGACCAGCTGCAGCCGCGCGGCACGCGCATCTTCGGCCCGGTCGGCCGTGAGCTGCGCGACCGCAAGTTCATGCGGATCGTCTCGCTCGCACCGGAGGTGCTGTGAGCATGGCCAAGATGAAGATCAAGAAGGGTGACCACGTGCAGGTCATCCAGGGCAAGGACATCGGCAAGCGCGGCGAAGTTGCGCACGTGTACCCCGAGCGCAACAAGGTCATCGTCGAGTCCTCCGAGGGCATCAACGTCGCCAAGAAGCACCAGAAGCCGACTCGCGCCACGATGCAGGGCGGCATCCAGGACAAGGCGATGCCGATCCACGTCTCGAACCTCATGCTGGTGTGTTCGAAGGACGGCCCGGTGAAGGCCGGCTACAAGATCGAGGCCGACGGCACCAAGACGCGCGTCTGCCGCAAGTGTGGAGGTGAGCTGTGAGTCAGGCCACCACCGAGCGGCCGCGTCTCAAGGAGAAGTACCTCTCCGAGGTGCGCGCCTCGCTCAAGGACGAGCTCGGGATCGCCAACATCATGGAGGTCCCGCGGTTCGAGAAGATCGTGCTCAACTGCGGTGTCGGTCGCGCCACGCAGCAGCAGTCGCTGCTCGACGGTGCGCTCGCCGACCTCACGGTGATCACGGGTCAGAAGCCGCAGGTCACGCGGGCCAAGAAGTCGATCGCCGGCTTCAAGCTCCGCGAGGGCAATGCGATCGGTGCGAAGGTCACCCTCCGGGGCGACCGCATGTGGGAGTTCTACGACCGCCTCGTGAGCATCGCGATTCCCCGCATCCGTGACTTCCGCGGGTTGAACCCGAAGTCGTTCGACGGCCGCGGCAATTACACCTTCGGTGTGACAGAGCAGTTGATCTTCCCGGAGATCGACTACGACAAGATCGACACCGTCCGCGGCATGGACATCACGATCGTCACCACCGCGCAAACGGACGACCACGGCCGGGCCCTGCTGCTCGCCATGGGGTTCCCGTTCAAGCGTGACGAGCAGAGCTGAGTAGGGAAGCGGAGCATCCCAGATGGCAAAGAAAGCCCTCATCCAGAAGCAGCAGCGCACCCCGAAGTTCAAGGTGCGCGGCTACACGCGGTGCCGCCGGTGCGGCCGTTCGCGTTCGGTGTACAAGAAGTTCGGTCTCTGCCGCGTCTGTCTGCGGACGATGGTGCACGCGGGCGAGGTGCCCGGCGTGACGAAGGCATCCTGGTAAGGGGGCGGCAGCACTCATGATGACCGACCCCATCGCCGACATGCTGACCCGGATCCGGAACGCGAACACCGCGTTCCACGACGAGGTCGTCATGCCCTCCTCGAAGCTGAAGGAGGCACTCGCGGGGATTCTCCAGCGCGAGGGCTACATCACCGGCTTCGAGGTGCAGGACGACGCGTCCCGCCCGGGCCGTCAGCTGAAGATCGTCCTGAAGTACACGTCCGACCGGAAGCGCACCATCTCCGGTCTGAAGCGCGTGTCGAAGCCCGGCCTGCGCGTCTACTCGGGTTCCGAGTCGGTGCCGCGCGTGCTGGGCGGCATGGGCATCTCGATCCTCTCGACCAACCAGGGGCTCATGACCGACCGCGAGGCGCGCAAGCGTCGCGTGGGCGGCGAGATCCTCTGCCAGGTCTGGTAACGGAGCAGTTCCCACATGTCTCGCATCGGCAAGAAGCCCATCCTGATCCCGAGTGGCGTCGAGGTCACCCTCGACGGCAGCCACATCACGGTGAAGGGGCCCAAGGGCACCCTCGAGCACGACGCGCCCGCCGACATCACGGTGTCGCGCGAGGGCGACGAGCTCGTCGTCACCCGGCCCGACGACCAGCGGGAGCACCGTGCGCTGCACGGCCTCACCCGTTCGCTCGTCGCGAACATGGTCGTGGGTGTGAGCGACGGGTTCACCCGTGAGCTCGACATCGTCGGCGTCGGCTACCGCGCCGCCGCCCAGGGCACCAAGAAGCTCGACCTCCAGCTCGGATTCTCGCACCCGGTCACGGTCGACGCGCCCGAGGGTGTGGAGTTCGAGACGCCGGCCCCCACGAAGATCATCGTGAAGGGCTTCGACAAGCAGCTCGTCGGCCAGGTCGCCGCCGACATCCGCAAGATCCGCAAGCCCGAGCCGTACAAGGGCAAGGGCATCCGCTACGCCGACGAGCGCGTGCTGCGCAAGGCCGGCAAGTCGGCCAAGTAGGGATTCGCATCATGACGCAGAACCGACAGGTCGCGAAGGACCGCCGTCACCGCCGGGTGCGCAAGAAGGTGCGCGGCACCGCGGCGCGCCCGCGTCTCGCGGTGTTCCGCTCCAACAAGCACATCTACGCGCAGGTGATCGACGACGTCACGGGTGTCACGCTCGCGGCCGCGTCCACCGCGGAGAAGACGTTCACCGGCACCGGCTCCACCGTCGACGCCGCCAAGCAGGTCGGCACCCTCGTGGGTGAGCGCGCCAAGGGTGCGGGCGTCGAGACGGTCGTGTTCGACCGGGGCGGCTTCCGGTACCACGGTCGCGTGGCCGCCATCGCCGACGGCGCCCGCGAAGCCGGGCTCGTGCTCTAAGACGAAGCAGGGAAGAGGACTGACATGGCCGAAGGCCAGTACGAAGAGCGAGTCATCGCCATCAACCGTGTCGCCAAGGTCGTCAAGGGCGGCCGTCGCTTCTCCTTCACCGCGCTCGTGGTGGTGGGCGACGGCGCCGGCAACGTGGGCCTCGGCTACGGCAAGGCGAAGGAAGTGCCGGCCGCGATCCAGAAGGGCATGGAGGAGGCGCGCAAGCGTCTCTTCGCCGTGCCGCTCGCGGGCGACACCATCACCCACACGATCATCGGTGAGCACGACGCGGCGCGCGTGCTGCTGAAGCCCGCCGCCCCCGGTACCGGGGTCATCGCGGGTGGCGCGGCGCGGGCGATCCTCGAGGCTGCCGGTGTGCACGACGTGCTCGCCAAGTCGCTCGGCTCGTCGAACGCGATCAACGTGTCGCGTGCGACCATCAACGGCCTGCAGTCGCTGCGTCGGCCCGACGAGGTGGCCCGCCTCCGCGGCAAGTCGCCCGAAGAGGTGTCCACCGCCGGCATGCTGCGCGCCTACCGCGAGCGCAACGCCCGCAAGACCGAAGTCACCGAGGTCGCGTGATCATGGCCACCACGTTGAAGGTCACCCAGAAGCGATCCACCATCGGCGCCAAGCCCAAGACGCGCGGCACCATGCGCGCGCTCGGCCTGCGTCGCATCAACCACACCGTCGAGCTGCCCGACCGTCCCGAGATCCGCGGGATGCTCCAGCGCGTCGACCACCTCGTCGAAGTCGAAGAGGCCTGACATGAAGCTCCACGAACTGCAGCCCGCCCCGGGCTCCAAGACCCCTCGCCGCCGCGTCGGCCGAGGCATCGGCGGCAAGGGCGGCAAGACCGCCGGCCGCGGCTCCAAGGGCCAGGGCGCGCCAACAACATCAACCCCCGCTTCGAGGGTGGCCAGACGCCGCTGCACCGGCGCACCCCAAGGCCAAGGGCTTCAAGAACCCGTTCCGGGTCGAGTACGTCGTGGTCAACCTCGACACGCTCGCCAACCTCGACGAGACCACGATCGACCCCGGCGTGCTGCGCACGCACGGTCTCGTGGCCAAGCGCGGTCTGGTGAAGGTGCTCGGTCGCGGCGAGATCACCAAGGCCCTCACCGTCAAGGCGCACGGCTTCTCGGCGAGCGCGGTCCAGGCCATCGAGGCTGCCGGCGGCACCACCGAGGTCATCCCCGCACCGTGGGGTGACGGTCGCCCGCCGGCCCGCGGCAACGCCCTGACCAACCGATAAGCTCACGGCCCTCGCCCCCAGGGGCGGGCCCGATGCCTCAACGGAGAGGCATCTTCACGGAGAGGAGGTCGCACACCCATGCTGTCCCGCCTGCGGAACATGTTCCGGGTGCCCGACCTGCGCAACAAGATCCTCTTCACCATCGGGATCATCGCGATCTACCGGCTCGGTGCGCACCTGCCCGTCCCCTACGTCAACTTCGGGGCGATCAAGCAGCTGCAGGACCAGGCGAACAACACCGGCGTGGTCGGTTTCCTCGACCTCTTCTCCGGTGGCGCGATCACCAACGTCGCGATCTTCTTCCTCGGGATCATGCCGTACATCACGGCGTCGATCATCATGCAGCTCCTCGGGGTCGTCATCCCGAAGCTCGAGCAGTGGCAGAACGAGGGCCAGGTCGGGCAGAAGAAGATCACCCAGTGGACCCGCTACGTCACGATCATGCTGGCGGTCATCCAGTCCACCGGCTTCGTGTTCGCCCTGCACCAGGGCAAGGGCGGCCTGCTCGGCTTCGCCGGCTTCCAGGGCAAGGACCTCATCCCCGGGTTCAACGCGCCGAAGGCCGCGCTCATCGTCCTCACGTGGACGGCCGGTACCGCGATGGTGATGTGGCTCGCCGAGCTCATCACGCAGCGCGGCATCGGCAACGGCATGTCGATCCTGATCTTCGCGTCGGTCGTCTCGCGCCTCCCCGCGCAGGGCGGTGCGATCTGGTCCGAGGGCACGAAGATCCAGTTCTTCACGATCATCGGCATCGGTATCGCGATGATCGTCGGCATCGTGTTCGTGGAATCGGGGCAACGCCGGATCCCTGTGCAATTCGCGAAACGGGTCGTGGGCCGGCGCATGTACGGCGGCCAGAGCACCTACATCCCGCTGAAGGTCAACCAGTCGGGTGTGATCCCCGTGATCTTCGCGAGCTCGATCCTCGCGTTCCCCGCGCTGCTCGCGTCGGCGCTCGGGTCGAACCTCATCGGCGTGCAGCAGTGGATCAACGACAACCTGATCACCAAGCAGAGCTGGTGGTACATCGGGTTCTACACGCTGCTCATCATCTTCTTCTCGTACTTCTACACGGCCATCGCGTTCAACCCGCAGCAGCAGGCCGACATCATCCGCAAGCAGGGTGGCTTCATCCCCGGCATCCGTCCGGGGCCGCCCACCGAGCGGTACCTCGCCAAGGTGCTCAACCGCATCACGCTGCCGGGCTCGCTGTTCCTGGCGACCATCGCGATCACGCCGTTGCTGGTGTTCGCGCTCTGGGACATCAACCAGTTCCCGTTCGGCGGCACGTCGCTGCTCATCACCGTGGGTGTCGCCCTCGAGACGATGAAGCAGATCGACAGCCAGCTGATGATGCGGAACTACGAAGGCTTCCTCTCCTGACATGCCGGTAGGACCCCGCATCGTGCTGCTCGGCAAGCCGGGCTCGGGCAAGGGCACGCAGGCTGCGCTGCTCTCACAGCGGTACACCGTCGAGCACCTCTCCACGGGCGACGTCTTCCGCGCCGCGATCAAGCACGGCACGCCGATCGGTGAAGAGGTCAAGGTCTACATGGACACCGGCGAGCTGGTGCCCGACGACATCGTGATCCGCGTCGTCGAGCAGTACTTCGCCGAGGGCGGCCCGATGGAGGACGGCTTCATCCTCGACGGCTTCCCCCGCACGCTCGTGCAGGCCGAGGCGCTCGAGCGCGTGCTCGCGAACCATCCCGTCGACGTCGTCCTCGACATCGAGGTGCCCACCGAGGTGATCCTCGACCGCATCGCGGGTCGCCGCGGGTGCATCAACTGCGGCGCCACGTACCACGTGAACAAGCGGCCGGCGGTCAACTGGACGTGCGACGTGTGCGGCGGCGACGTCGTGCAGCGCGACGACGACACCGAGGCCGCGGTGGAGACCCGCCTCGAGGTCTACGCCCGCCAGACCGTGCCGATCATCGACTTCTACACGAAGCTCGGCCGGCTCGTGAGCGTCGACGGCGTCGGTGCCGGCGACGAGGTGCACGAGCGCCTCGCGGCGGCGGTCGACGCCCACTTCGATCCCGCCACCCGGTAGGGGCCGGGTCCGGTGGTCACCCGCAAGAACCCCGGCCAGATCGCCCTGATGCGCAAGGCCGGGCGCGTCGTCGCCGAGATGCACGAGGAGTGCATCCGCGCCGCGGTGCCCGGTGCCACCACCCTCCAGGTCGACGCCGCCGCCCGGGCCGTCATCGAGAAGCGGGGCGCCCGGTCCAACTTCCTCGGCTACCACGGCTTCCCGGCCGTGATCTGCGCCTCGCCCAACGACGTCATCGTGCACGGGATCCCCAGCGCCGACGTCGTGCTGCAGGAGGGCGACATCCTCTCGATCGACTGCGGGGCGATCATCGAGGGCTGGCACGCCGACGCCGCCATCACCATCGGGATCGGCGAGATCGACAAGACCTCGAAGAAGCTGCTCGACGTCACCCGGCGCTCGCTCGAGGCTGCGATCGACAAGGTCGAGGAGGGCAACCGGATCGGGGATCTGGGCGCGGCGGTGGAGAAGGTGGCGGAGCAGGCCGGCTTCTCGATCGTGCGGGAGTACGTGGGTCACGGCATCGGCACCGCCATGCACGAGGACCCGCAGATCCCCAACTACGGCCCGGCGGGACGGGGGATGAAGCTCAAGGAGGGCCACGTGCTCGCCATCGAGCCGATGGTCAACGTGGGGGCTCCCGGCACCAAGACCCTCGCCGACGGCTGGACCGTGGTCACCACCGACGGCTCCCGCTCGGCCCACTTCGAGCACACGATCGCAGTCACCGACCACGGCCCCGAGGTCCTCACCCTGCCCTGGTAGCGGGGCGAAACCCCGAACTTGCGTCGCTCAGGACCGCTCTACCGCCCTCTGCGACGCAAGTTGGGTGGAATGTCCGATTGTAAAAATGGCGGGCGACCATATAGCATGGTCGGTCGGCTCGTGGAAGCTTTTGCGCGCTCTGGCGCGCCCGACCGAAGTAGGTGGATGGCCCTGGCTAAGCCGAAGGACGACACGATCCTCGTCGAGGGAACTGTTGTCGAACCGCTGCCCAACGCCATGTTCCGAGTTGAGCTCGAGAACGGCCACAAGGTACTCGCTCACATCAGCGGGAAGATGCGCATGCACTACATCCGCATCCTCCCCGGTGACCGGGTCCAGGTGGAGCTGACCCCCTACGACCTCAGTCGCGGTCGCATCACATACCGCTACAAGTAGTCACAAGTAGAAGGCACCGATGAAGGTCCGACCCAGCGTCAAGAAGATGTGCGAGAAGTGCAAGGTGATCCGCCGCCACGGTTCGGTGCGCGTCATCTGCCAGAACCCGCGCCACAAGCAGCGTCAGGGCTAGGAGAACCATGGCTCGTATTTCCGGCGTCGACATCCCCCGCGAGAAGCGGCTGGAGATCTCGCTCACCTACATCTTCGGCGTCGGTCGCAGCACCGCGCAGGAGATCTGCGACAACGTGGGGATCTCACGCGACACGCGCGTGCGTGACCTCACCGACGAAGAGGTCGCGCAGCTGCGCGCCTACGTCGACCAGAACCTGAAGGTCGAGGGTGACCTCCGTCGCGAGGTTGCCGCGAACATCAAGCGCAAGGTGGAGATCGGCACCTACGAGGGTCTGCGGCACCGCCGTGGCCTCCCGGTGCGCGGTCAGCGCACCCGCACCAACGCGCGCACCCGCAAGGGACCGAAGAAGACCGTGGCCGGCAAGAAGAAGGCCCGCAAGTAACCGGTCCCCCCGGGACCCCCACAGGCAAGCAGAAGAGGGAACGCAAGTATGGCCAAGCCGGCTGTCGGCGGTCGTCGTCCGAAGCGACGCGAACGCAAGAACATCGCTTACGGGACGGCGCACATCAAGTCGTCGTTCAACAACACGATCATCACGATCACCGACCAGTCGGGGAACACCATCGCGTGGGCCTCGGCGGGCAACGTGGGGTTCAAGGGCTCGCGCAAGTCCACCCCGTTCGCCGCGCAGCTCGCGGCGGAGACCGCGGCGCGTCGTGCCATGGAGCACGGCGTGCGCAAGGTCGACGTCGTCGTCAAGGGCCCGGGTTCGGGCCGTGAGACGGCGATCCGCACCATCCAGAACACGGGCATCGAGGTCGTCGGCATCAAGGACGTCACCCCGATCCCCCACAACGGTTGCCGCCCGCCGAAGCGCCGGAGGGTCTGACCGTGTCGAAGCCGAATCACAACGGTTGCCGCACCGAATCCCCGAAGCGGCGGAGGGTCTGAGTCATGGCTCGCTACACCGAAGCTGTCTGCCGTCTCTGCCGGCGCGAGCGCATGAAGCTCTTCCTGAAGGGCGCCAAGTGCGACACCATGCGCTGCCCGATCGAGCGCAAGCCCTACCCGCCCGGCCAGCACGGCCGCGGTCGCATCCGTGAGAGCGAGTACCTGCTCCAGCTCCGCGAGAAGCAGAAGTGCCGTCGTATCTACGGCCTCCTCGAGAAGCAGTTCCGCAACCTCTACGCGGTGGCCGCTCGTGAGAAGGGCATCACCGGCGAGAACCTGCTGCGCATGCTCGAGCTCCGCCTCGACAACGTGGTGTTCCGCGCCGGCTTCGCGGCCAGCCGGAACCAGTCCCGCCAGTTCGTGCGCCACGGCCACATCCTGGTGAACGGCAAGCGGGTGACGATCCCGTCGTACGCGCTCCGCAAGGGCGACGTCGTGGAGATCGCGCCGAAGGCCCAGAAGTTCATCGTGCTGCGGCACAACCTCGACACGCTCGACCGTGCGGTCCCGATGTGGCTCGAGGTGGCCTCCACCGACTTCAAGGCCACGGTGCGCGACCTGCCGCTCCGCGAGCAGATCGACGTGCCCGTGCGTGAGCAGCTCATCGTCGAGCTCTACTCCAAGTAGTCCCCCCGCTTCCCCGGTCCGCCCACTCGGGCGTGACCACCAGGTCTGATCAGAGGCGATGCCATGCTCATCATCCAGCGTCCCCAAGTCGAAGCGGGCGAGGCGGAGGGCAACCTCCAGTCGTTCTCCATCGCTCCGCTCGAGCCGGGCTTCGGTCACACGCTCGGCAACAGCCTGCGCCGCACGCTGCTGTCGTCGATCCCCGGCGCGGCCGTCACCCAGGTGCGCTTCGACGAGGCGCTCCACGAGTTCGACGTCATCCCGGGTGTGAAGGAAGACGTCACCGACCTCATCCTGAACATCAAGGACCTCGTCCTCACCTGCGAGTCCGACGAGCCGGTGACCCTGCGCCTCGACGCCCGTGGTCCCGGTGAGGTGACCGCCGCCGACATCCAGACGACGGCCGACGTCGAGATCCTCAACCCCGAACTGCGCCTCGCGACGGTGAACGCCAAGGGCCGTCTCGCCCTCGACCTCACCGTCGAGCAGGGCCGCGGCTACCTCTCGGCCGAGCGCAAGAAGGGCTCCGGCACCATCGGCGTGATCCCGGTCGACGCGATCTTCTCGCCCGTGCGCCGCGTCGCCTTCTCGGTGGAGCCCACCCGCGTGGAGCAGGCCACCAACTACGACAAGCTCACCCTCGAGATCGAGACCGACGGTTCGATCTCGCCGCGTGACGCGCTGTCGTCGGCGGGCGACACCCTGCGCAACCTGGTGGCCCTCGTCGCCGACCTGAGCGACGAGCCCAAGGGCCTCGAGCTCGGCGAGGTGGCCCCGTCCACCGCGTCGCCCGACCTGGAGCTGCCCATCGAGGAGCTCGAGCTGTCGGAGCGCCCGCGCAACTGCCTCAAGCGCGCTCGTGTCGACACGATCGGCCAGCTGGTGCAGAAGACCGAGGACGACCTGCTCGCGATCACGAACTTCGGTTCGAAGTCGCTCGAGGAGGTCCTCCAGAAGCTCGACGAGCGTGGGCTCGCCCTGCGCGTCAAGGAGTAAGAGCAATGCCCACCCCGAAGAAGGGCCCGCGCATCGGGCGTGACCCCGCCCACAGCCGCCTCATCATGGCGAACATGGCCGCCAGCCTCTTCGAGGCCGGCTACATCGTCACCACGGTGCCGAAGGCGAAGCAGCTGCGTCCGTACGCGGAGCACCTCATCACCAAGGCGAAGAAGGGTGGCGTGCACCGTCGCCGTCAGGTGATCGCGACGATCCACGACCAGGACGTGACGCACAAGCTCTTCGCGGAGATCGGGCCGCGCTACGCCGACCGTCCGGGCGGCTACACGCGCATCCTGAAGCTCGGCAACCGTCCCGGTGACAACGCGCCCATGGCGCGCATCGAGCTCGTTTGAACGAGATCTCGCTCGTCGACGACGAGCGGGTCCTCCAGCTGACGGTCGCCTACGACGGCACCGACTTCCACGGGTTCGCCGCGCAGCGCGACCAGCGCACCGTCGCGGGTGAGCTCACCGTCGCGCTCGCGAAGGTGCTGCGCACCACCCCCGAGGCGCTCGACCTCACCTGCGCCGGGCGCACCGACGCCGGCGTGCACGGGTGGGGGCAGGTCGTGTCGTTGCCGATCGTCGCGTCCGACGAGGTCGACCTCGACAAGGTGGCGCGCTCGGTGAGCTCGCAGCTGGGCCCCGAGGTCGTGGTGCGCGAGGCGCGCTGGGCCGAGCCCGGGTTCGACGCTCGTCACTCGGCCATCTGGCGGTCGTACCGCTACACGATCGTGAACCGACCGGTACCCGACCCGTTCCTCGCGCGTCACGCGTGGTGGGTGCCCGAGCCGCTCGACCTGCGCGTGCTGCGCATGGGCGCCGACCCGTTCCTCGGCGAGCACGACTTCGCCGCGTTCTGCCGCAAGGGACCCGAGGGCTCCACCACGGTGCGGCGCGTCCTCGACTCCACCTGGCACGACCTCGGCGAGGGTGTGTTGCGCTACGACATCAAGGCCACCGCGTTCTGCTGGCAGATGGTGCGCTCGATCGTGGGCACGCTCGTCGACGTCGGCTCGGGCAAGCTCACGCCCAGCGACGTCGTGCGCATCATGCGCGGCGGCGACCGCCAGGCTGCCGGCCGGGTCGCGCCGCCCCACGGCCTCACCCTCTGGGAAGTCGGCTACCCCGAGTAGGGAATTCGACCCTGCCTCCGGGCGGGGCCCGTGGGTAGGTTGGTCGCCATGACTGCGGCGGCGGCGGGGCCCGGCGAGAAGCGGATCAAGCGCCTCCGCGAGATGTACGCCGACGAGTGCGCCGGCAAGGCCCTGTTCACCGGCCTCGCCGAGCACGCCGACGGCGAGCGCCGCGAGGTCTTCCTCAACCTGGCTGCGTCGGAGCAGCGCCACGCCGAGCACTGGGAGCGGCTGCTGCGCGAAGCGGGCGAGGACCCCACGCCGCCGCGGGTGCCGTTCCGGGTACGGGCGCTGGTGTTCCTCGCCGGGCGCCTCGGCACCGAGGCGGTGCTGCCGCTGATGTTGCGCACCGAGGCGAACGAGGCGAACCGGTATCGCAAGCAGGGTTCCGAGGCCACCGAGACGATGGCGATGCAGGAGGCCGCGGCCGGCCGCACCATCGCCGCGATGACCGGCCTGCCGGAGGGTGGCACGATCGCCCGCACCGAGGGGCGTCACCGCGCCGACGTCGGCGGTGCGCTGCGTGCGGTGGTGTTCGGCGTGAACGACGGCCTCGTGTCGAACTTCTCGCTCGTGATGGGTGTCGCCGGTGGCACGAGTGGATCGTCCACCGTGTTGCTCGCGGGCGTCGCCGGCTTGGTGGCCGGAGCGTTCGCGATGGCGTCGGGTGAGTGGATCTCGGTGAACTCGCAACGCGAGCTGTACGAGAACGAGCTCCGGGTCGAACGCGAGGAGCTGGCCGCCTTCCCCGAGGAGGAGCGCGCCGAGCTGTTGTCGATCTACAAGGCGAAGGGCATCCCCGACGCCGAGGCGCGCGTGCTCGTCGAGAGCATCATGAACAACGACGAAGCCGCGCTCGACACGCTCGCGCGCGAGGAGCTCGGCCTCGACCCCAACACGCTCGGTTCACCGTGGGTCGCCGCGTTCTCGTCGTTCGCCGCGTTCGCGTGTGGCGCGTTCCTGCCGGTGCTGCCGTTCCTCTTCACCACCGGCACCGCCGCGGTCGTCACCGCCATGGTGCTGTCGGTGCTCGCGCTCTTCGGCGTGGGCGCGGCGACGTCGATCTTCACCGGGAAGCACGCAGGGCGGGCGGGCTTCCGCATGGCACTCATCGGCGTGTGCGTCGCGGCGATCACGTTCGGCATCGGCAAGGTCGTCGGCCAGGCCGTCTGACCCCGGCACGAAGGGAATCACCGTGTTCCTCGGACTGCGTACCGTCACCCACTCCGTGCCCGACCTCGAAGCGTCCAAGCGGTGGTGGGCCACCGCGCTCGGGACCGAGCCCTACTTCGACCAGCCCTTCTACGTGGGCTTCGACGTCGGCGGCTACGAGCTCGGCCTCATGCCGGTCGGCGACGGCGGCGTCGCCGAGTCGGTCGTCTACTGGGGAGTCCGCGACGTCGAGGCCGCAGTGGAATCGCTCGTCGGGCGCGGCGCCGTCGTGCGCGACCCGGTGGAGGACGTCGGCGAAGGGATCCGCATGGCGGTGCTCACGGTGCCCGACGGTTCGGTGGTCGGTGTGATCGAGAACCCGAACTTTGCCGCCACCCTGCCGCCGGCCGACCCGGCCGCGGGCCCCGGCCGCTGACCCGGAGCCCGCAACCGACGACGTCAGGCCGTGGCGTCGGCCGGCTCGGTGACGTCGACGAGGTCGAGCTCGTCCTCGGCGATCTCCTCGGTGCGTGAGGCGCCGCGGAACCACGAAAGCGCGCCGATCGCCAGCAGGCCCGCACCGACCAGCACTGCGTAGCGCATGCCGCTCGTGAACGCGGACCGCGCGGCGTCCACGAGGGCCTCACCGCCCGGGATCTGCGAGCCGAGCTGCACCGCGATCGCCGGTGCCTCTCGCGCCTGGTGCGCGACGTCGGCGGGCAACCCCGAGGTGCGAGTCGATGCTGTGGCGGTACCCGGTGTTGAACGCGCCGAGCACGGCCACCCCGAACGCGGCACCGAGCTCACGGGCGGTGTCGTTCACCGCCGAGGCGACACCCTGCTTCGCTCGGGGCAGGGACGCGACGATCGCGTTCGTCGCCGGCGTCATCGCCAGCGCGGCGCCCGCACCGATGACGAGCGTGGTCGCCACGAACGGCCAGAAGCCACTGCCGGTGCCGAGCATCGCGAAGAGCGCGAAGCCGACTGCCGACACGGCCAACCCGGTGCCGCCGACCAACTTGTGCCCGTACCGCTCCGAGAGCGTGCCCGCGGCGACCGAGATCGGCAGGATCAGGAGGCTCATCGGGAGCAACGCGAGCGCCGCCTCGAGCGTGCTGTAGCCCAGCACGAGCTGGAGGAATTGCAGCGACACGAAGAAGAAGCCGAACATGGCGAAGAACTGCAGGAACAGTGACGCCGATCCCGTGGCGAACCCGCGGTGGGAGAAGAGGCGCGGGTCGAGCAGCGGCTTCTCGGTGCGCAGCTCGACGATCACGAACGCGACCAGGAACAGCACGCCGAAGGTGAGGCCGGCCAACGTGAGCGGGTCGGTCCACCCTCGCTCGGGGCCCTCGATGATGCCGAGCACCAGCAGGCCGATACCGAGCGCGGAGATGAGTGCGCCGCGCGGGTCGAGTGCCACGTGCTCCTCGGACTTCGTACTCGGGACCAAGAAGATCACGCCGAGGCACACGAGGCCGGCGAGTACGGCAGTCACCACGAAGATCGAGTTCCAGGCGAACTGCTCCAACAGCGCGCCGGAGGCCAGGATGCCGAGCGTGCCGCCGGCGCCGGCGAACCCGGCCCAGATGCCCACCGCCTTGGCCCGCTCCTCGGGCGGGAAGACGCTCGTGATGGTCGACAACGTGCCCGGCATGAGGAGGGCCGCGCCCGCGCCCATGGCGGCGCGCAGGACGATCAGTTCGCTCGCCGATCCCGCAGTGGCGGAGAGGGCGGCGGCGACGCCGAAGATGGCGCTGCCGGCCAGCAACGCACCGCGGCGGCCGAACCGGTCGCCGAGGGCGCCGGCAGGCAGCAGCAGCGCCGCGAGCACCAGGGCGTACGAGTCGACGATCCACTGCTGTGACGACTGGCTGGCGTCGAGGTCGGCGGCGATGCTCGGCAGGGCGTTGGCCAGCATGGAGACGCCGGCGACGACCATCACCAGCGCGAGGCACATCACGGCGAGCACGAGGTTGCGGTTGACGGCCGGCGGGGCGTCGGTGGCGGGCGGAGGCGCGGAGCGGGCGGTGGCGGTCATGGTGTCCTCGCAGTTCAGGTGGGGGGTCCCTGGCGACTTGCTTCGCTACACTCACAAGCGGAGGAGCTCTCCGTATCGTAAGCGGAGGATGCCTCCGTTTGCAAGTGAGGTGTGCAATGAACGGGTCCGAGGGGAGTGCACGGGGCGGCACGGACGTCGAGACGCCCGCGGTCCCCAAGCTGCGGGCCGACGCGGCGCGCAACCGTGAGCGGATCCTCGACGCCGCCCGTACCGCGTTCGCCCACCGTGGCCCCGACGCCTCGCTCGACGAGATCGCGAAGGCGGCCGGGGTCGGCACGGGCACGCTCTACCGCCACTTCCCCACGCGTGACGACCTCGTGCAGGCGGTGTTCGTCGAGGGCATCGAGACGCTCCAGCAGCAGGCGGATGCGCTGCTCGACTCCGACCGGCCCGGCGAGGCGCTCGGCGAGTGGTTGCGCGCGCAGATGGCGCACGGAGCGGCGTGCCGCGGGCTCGGTGCCGAGGCGATGCTCGCGATGCTCGACCGTCCGGAGTCCGAGCCGCCGGTGTGCGCGTCGATGCGCGCCTCGGGTGGTGCGTTGCTCGCACGTGCGCAAGCCGCGAATGCGGTGCGCGACGACGTCGACGTCGACGACCTCATGCGCATGATGCAGGCGATCGAACTCGCGGCCGCCGACAGCCCCGACCCGGCGTCGGCGCAACGACTCTTCGACCTCGTCTTCGACGGGCTCCGTCCGCGCTGAGCGCGCTCGGAGCGGACGTCTCGTTGACGCGCCGGTCCGGCGCGCCGGATCGTGCCGGGCTCTGCCTGGTGCGATCCGTTGGGACGGAGCGAGCGGACGCGAGCGACGGTGGAAAGTCAGCCCAGGTACAGGAAGCTGTAGGCCTCGTCGCGGAAGGGAACGCCGGCGTCGCGGAGCTCGACGTCCCAGTCGCCGTTGACGGCGGGGTCGGTCTGCTGCATGCCGTGGTCGGCGACGAGGAAGAACGCGCTCTCGTCGAAGACACCGGCGCGCTCGACTGCCTGCAGCACCTCGCCGACGCGCGCGTCGCAGTCGTGCACCGAGGCCTCGGCGATCTCCGAGTGCGGGCCGCCGAGGTGGAACGCGGAGTCGGTGAGCGTGAAGTTGCAGAACATGAACCGCGGTGCGGTGAACGTCATGTCGCGGTACTCGCCGCCCCAGATGCCGAGCGCCTGCTCCACGCCCATGTGGTCGACGACGGTGGACCACGAGTAGTCCTTGTGCGGGCGCACGAACCGCTCGGTGGCGTGCGGGATGCCGTCGGGTGAGTCGGGGATCGGCGGCACGTCACCGTTGCGGAAGAACTCGAACGTGGAGTAGTCGGCGCCGATGTCGCACGGCTCGTTGACCGACGCGGTGAACGCACGGGGGTCGGCGCGGTGGATCGCGTCGTGCAGCGACTCCACGCCGGGCACGCAGTGCTGCATCGCCCACGGCCACGTGGCCTGTGAGTTGGTGACGACCTGCTCGCCGCTCGCGCGGTCGAACCACGCGTTGTTGAGGATGCCGTGGTGGCCGGGGAGGCGACTGGTGAGGATCGACGTGTGGTTGGCGAGCGTGATGGTGGGGAGGCCGGCCATCGCACCCCACTCGTAGCTCGTGCCCATCTCCATGAGGCGCGCCACGTTGGGCGCGTCGCCACGTTGCGCCATTGCGTAGAGCACGTTGGGGTTCACGCCGTCGAAGAGGAAGCCGACGACGTGGGCGGGCGGTCCCTGATCGGGGTCGAGCACGTCGTGGCGCACCTCGCCGTCCTGACCGGCGAGGTGGTGGCCGCGGGCGTCGGTGGGGCAACCCAACAGCTCCGCGATGGTGGGCGCGACGTCGACGAGGCGCGCCACGCGCGGCACCAGGCCGTCGCGGCGCACACCCTTGCCCGCGATCACGAACGGCGCGCGGGCCTGGACGACACCGAGCGATCCGTGCTCGCCCTTGTGTCCGCCGGCGTCCTCCCAGTTGTGCGCCGCGGAGTGCAGCACGCAGAGGTCGGGGCTGCCGGGGTGGTCGAAGAGCTGGGCGACCTGGTCGTAGGCGAAGGGGTAGGCGTTGCGCTCGCGCGGCGGGAACGGGTCGGCGAGCTCGGCCTCGAGCCCGACGAAGGCGTCGGGCGACTGGTCGGCGAGCGGGTCGAGACCGGAGCCGCCGGTGCGCTCGTAGACGGGCCGGTCGAGGTCGTCGACGCCGGCCCGGCGGAACGCGACGTGGCCGTCGTGGCTCAGTGCCTCGTACTCGTGCTCGCCCGTGCGGCGCACGACCTGGTCGACGATCGGCGCGAGCGACGCGCCGAGGAGGACCTCGAGGGCCTGGTCGGTGTGGGCACTTTCCGCAGCGTGCACGGGGTGCAGGCTAGATGGGCGCGACCTTCCAGATCTCGCCGGTGCCGCCGTCGCCGTCGGTGACCACGTAGAGGTTGCCGTCGGGGCCCTGCACCGCGGCCCGGAGCCGCACCCCGAGCGCCAGCGCGGGAACGGGCGCCGAGGTGAGCTGGGTGCCGGCCGGGTTCAGGTGCATGACCAGGAGGCGCTGGCCGACGTTGGGGTCGGCGTCGAGCGTGCCCACGACAAAGGCTCCGTCCCAGTTCTTCCACTTGGCGCCCGACAGGAACGTGGAGCCCGACGGGGCGACGGTGAGCCCACCGGAGTTCCAGGTGGGGGAGATCGTCGCCAGCGGGCCGGTCATCGGGACGCCCTGGAAGTAGTTGGGCGGGATATTGGTGTCGATCGGGTTCCAGCCGGCGTTGCCGCCGTTGGCGAGCAGGTTGAGCTCGTCCTCGACGTTGGGGCCGTGCTCGTCGTCGAACACCTGGTTCGTGCCGGGCCGGAACGCGATGCCCTGCGGGTTGCGGTGGCCCTTCGTGTACCAGAGCTTGCCGGAGGCGTTGCCCGGGTAGGCGTTGCCACCGGGTGTCTGGATGCGAAGGATCTTGCCGCCGAGGGAGTTGTCGTCCTGGGGCGCCTTGGCGGTCGCGGCGTCGCCGGTGGAGACGAACAGCTCGTCGGTGCTACCCGGGCGGAAGCGCACCCGGCACCCGTTGTGGTAGCCCGCGTGCGGGATGTTGGTGACGATCGGGGTCCAGTTGGCGATCGGGGGGTTCGCGGCGGGGTTGAGCGTCATCCGCACGACCCGGTTGTCGGTGGCGGTCGAGTAACAGGCGTAGACGAACTGGTTCACCGACCAGTTGGGGTCCACGGCGATCCCCATGAGGCCCCCCTCGCCCGAGGGGTCGAAGCTCGAGTCGAAGTCGTAGACCGAGCGCAGGACGTGATGGGGGTCGCCGTCGAGGCGGACGGAGATCAGGCCGGAGTCGTTCTCGGTGTAGAGGGGGGTGCCGTCGGGCAGGAACGCGAGGTCCCACGGGCGGCTGAGGCCGCCCACGTACACGACCTTGGCCAGGATCGGGGCCCCCTGCTCCGCCGGGGGGAAGCAGGCGGTGAGCCCGAGGGCCAGCACGGCCAGGGCGGCGCCGAGGACGGCGGTCCGGCGGAGGCGGCCCGGGCCCGCGGAGCGGCCCGAAGACCCCTGGGGTCGGCTCGAAGAGGTGGTGCTGCTGCCCATGCGGGACCCTGCTCCTGGTGTGGTGTGACCACTCCCGCCCGAGGGGTTGTCGGCCGCCTGACGGCTCGGACTTGAACCGTACCCGCCTCCGATTGCTCGGGGAAGGTCGCGGGGACTAGATTGTCCCCTCGCGCCCGGCGCCGGTTCGCGCCCGCGGCCACCGATCCTGCAAGAGGAAACCAGTGCGTACGTTCACTCCCAAGCCCGCCGACATCACCCGCCAGTGGCACGTCATCGACGCCGAGGGCCAGGTCCTCGGCAAGGTGGCCACCGAGGCGGCCAACCTGTTGCGCGGCAAGCACAAGCCGATCTTCGCACCCCACGTCGACACCGGTGACCACGTCATCATCGTCAACGCGGCCAAGATCGACGTCAGCGCCCGCAAGCTGGCCGACAAGCGCTACTACCGCCACTCCGGCTACCCGGGTGGTCTGCGTGAGGAGTCCCTCGAGCACCTGCTCGGGCGCGACCCCGAGCGCGTCGTGCGCCTCGCGATCCGCGGCATGCTGCCGAAGAACCGTCTCGGCCGCGCCACGATCAAGAAGCTCCGCGTGTACGCCGGTCCGAACCACCCCCACACCGCCCAGCAGCCGCAGCCGCGCGCGATCGCCTCGAAGCGCGCCACGGCCGACGCGTAAGCAGATCCAGGAGCCCTGAAGGTGCCCAAGCCCCTCATCCAGAGCACCGGCCGCCGCAAGGAGGCCGTCGCCCGAGTCCGTCTCCGCCCCGGTTCGGGCGTGATCACGGTCAACGGCCGACCCTTCGAGCAGTACTTCCCGATCCTCACCCACCGCGTGATCGCGCTCGAGCCGCTGCGCATCACGCAGACGGCCGAGGTCTACGACGTCGACGCCACCCTCGACGGTGGTGGCGTGTCGGGCCAGGCCGGCGCGCTGCGTCTCGGCATCGCCCGGGCGCTCATCGGTCTCGACGAGGAGTCCCGTCCCGGCCTCAAGAAGGCGGGGCTGCTCACTCGTGACGCCCGCGAGAAGGAACGGCGCAAGTACGGCCTCAAGAAGGCCCGCAAGGCGCCGCAGTACTCCAAGCGCTAAATCGCGCTCCGCGACCCCTCGATCCGCGCACACCTCGATCCGATGGCACTCCGCTTCGGGACCGATGGTGTGCGCGGTGTCGCGAACGAGGAGCTCACCGTCGAGCTCGTCACCGCCCTCGGCCGCGCCGCGGTGCGGGTGCTGGGCGCCGACCAGCCCTTCGTGCTCGGCCGTGACACCCGCCGTTCGGGCCCCATGCTCGAGGCGGCCCTCGTCGCCGGGATCTGCGCCGAGGGGGCGAACGTCGTGCACGTCGGTGTGCTCCCCACGCCCGGCGTGGCGTACGTCGCCCGTCGGCGCGGCGCACCGGGCGCGGTGATCTCGGCGAGCCACAACCCCTTCGCCGACAACGGCATCAAGCTGCTGGCGCCCGGCGGTCGCAAGCTCACCGAGCCGATCGAGATCGCGATCGAGCAGGAACTGCGCGCCCTCGCGGTCGAGATGCCCGAGCCCGGGCCGATCGGCGCCGAGGTCGGCGTGTCCACCGAGCACCGGGGCGCGCTCGACGACTACGTGAACTACCTCGTCGACGCGCTCGAGGGCCGGCACCTCACCGGCATGCGCGTCGTCGTCGACTGCGGCAACGGCGCGGCGTTCCGCGCCGCGCCCACTGCGCTGCGCGCGCTCGGCTGCGAGGTCGACGTGCTGCACGCCGCGCCCGACGGCACCAACATCAACGCGAACTGCGGTTCCACCGACACCGGCGACCTCGTGCGCGCGGTCAAGGAGTCGGGCGCGAACGTCGGCCTCGCGTTCGACGGCGACGCCGACCGCGTGATCGCGGTCGACGAGGACGGCGTCGAGGTCGACGGCGACACGATGCTCGCCATCGGCGCGATCGACCTCCACGACCGCGGCCTGCTGCGCGGCGACGCGATCGCGGCCACCGTGATGTCGAACCTCGGCCTGCGCCGTGCGCTGGAGCCCTACTCGATCTCCGTGGTTGAGACCCCGGTGGGCGACCGCAACGTGCTCGAGGCGATCGAGCAGCAGAACCTCGTGCTCGGCGGCGAGCAGTCGGGGCACATCATCTACGCCGACCACGCCACCACCGGCGACGGCACCCTCACGGGCATCTTCCTGCTCGACACGATGGCGCGGCGCGGTCGCACCCTGTCGGAGCTGGCCTCGGTGATGCAGCCGGTGCCGCAGGTGCTGCGCAACGTCACCCTCAGCGACCCGGCGGTGCTCAACAGCGACGCCGCGTTCTGGAGCCGGGTGCGCGACATCGACGAGGAGCTCGGTGCCGACGGCCGGGTGCTGGTGCGGCCGTCGGGCACGGAGCCCAAGGTGCGGGTCATGGTCGAGTCGACCGACGCCGAGGCCGCCGACGACGCCTGCAACCGCCTGGTGGAGCTGGTGGAGCACGCCGCCCGGGTCCACGGCGCCTGACCGAGAACGGTCCGGGGGGCGGCTGCGGCGGCCCTATCCTGGGTTCACATGTGCGGCATCGTCGGAGTCGTGCGGCGCCGTGCGCAGCGGGCAGCACCGGAACCCGGAACCCTCGTGGCGGAACTCGACCGCGCGGTGGGAGTGCTGGCGTCGGCCGCGCCCCTCACCGACCGGTTGACCGACGTCGCCGGGCTGGTGGAGGCAGTCGACCGGGCGCTGCGCGGCGCCCCCGGGGTCCGGGCGCTCCTGGGCGACCCGGCGGCGGCCCTCGTGATCGAGCACCGGGTCGAGCAGCTCACCGCCTCGCTCGACGCGGTCGAGGCCGACCTCGACGGCCCGTTCGGGGCCTCGCTGCCCACCACCGAGCTCGAAGCGGTCAACGCCGCGCTGGTGCGGGCGCGCGACGCGGTGTGGGCCGTCGGCCGTGACCGCCTGCGCACCGCACGTGCGGTCGGCGACCTCGCGGGCCCCGACCCGTCGGTCGCCGCGCTCGAGGGGTACCTCTCGGTGCAGATCGCGTTGTCGGCCATCGACCGGCTCGAGGTGCGCGGGCGCGACTCTGCGGGCCTGCACCTGCTCGTGCGCGACCACGGCCTCGACCTCACCGAGCCGGCCATCGCCCGCCTGCTCGAGCTCCGCGTCCACGACCCGCTCTTCGAGTCGGGCTCGGTGCGCGTCGCGGGTGAGCACCTCGCGTTCGTGTACAAGGCCGCGGCGGAGATCGGCGAGCTCGGCGACAACACCCGCGCGTTGCGCACCGCGATCCGCGACGACGGCCTGCTGCGCCTCGCGCTCGCCGGCGACGACGCCGAGCTCGTGGTGCTCGGTCACACGCGCTGGGCGAGCGTCGGCATCATCTCCGAGGCCAACGCGCACCCGCTCAACCAGGAGGAGTTGGGCCGCGACGGCGCGCCCTACGTGGCCGGCGCGCTGAACGGCGACGTCGACAACTACGCCGACCTGAAGGTGCTCGAGCACCTGCAGGTCGCACCCGAGATCACCACCGACGCCAAGGTGATCCCCACGCTCGTGTCGCGCCGGCTGGCCGACGGCACCGAGCCCGCCGACGCGTTCCGCGCCACGGTGAGCGAGCTGGCCGGTTCCACCGCGATCGCCGCCAGCACCGCGGAGCTGCCCGCCGACCTCCTGCTCTCCCTGCGGGGGAGCGGGCAGGCGCTCTACGTCGGCCTCGCCGAGGACGCCTACATCGTCGCCAGCGAGCCGTACGGCCTGGTCGAGGAGACGTCCACCTACCTCCGCATGGACGGCGAGACCCCGGCCGACCCCGAGCGCGCCGCCGCCACCCGCGGGCAGGTGGTCGTGCTCGACGGGGCGCAGGCGGGCGAGATCGGCGGCATCCGGCGCTTCGCCTACGACGGCACCGCGCTCCCCGTCGTCGCCGACGAGCTCAACCACGCCGAGATCACCACCCGCGACATCGACCGCGGGTCCTTCCCGCACTTCCTGCTGAAGGAGATCTCGGAGGCGCCGGCGTCGTTCCGCAAGACCCTGCGGGGCAAGGTCGTCGAGCGCGACGGCCGCCTCGACGTCGCGCTCGGCCCCGAGACGCTGCCCGACGACGTGCGCGCCCGTCTGCGCGACGGCGCGATCAAGCGCGTCGTGGTGATCGGCCAGGGCACCGCGGCGATCGCGGGCCAGAGCCTCGCGGCGTTGCTCGACCGCATGACGTCGTCGGCCTTCCGCGCCACGGCGATGGCGGCCACCGAGCTGTCGGGCTTCGAGCTGGTCGACGACATGTCCGACGTGCTCGTCGTCGCGATCAGCCAGAGCGGCACGACCACCGACACCAACCGCACCTCCGACCTCGCGCGGTCGCGCGGCGCGTCGGTGATCGCGATCGTCAACCGCCGCAACAGCGACCTCACCGACAAGGCCGACGGCGTGCTCTACACGAGCGACGGTCGCGACGTGGAGATGGCGGTGCCCTCCACCAAGGCGTTCTACGCGCAGATCGCCGCGGGCTTCCTCCTTGCGATCGCGATCGCCGAGGAAGCGTGCGGGGTCGACGGCGCACGGGTGCACGAGCTGCTCGACGCGCTCCGCTCCCTCCCCGACGCCATGCGCACGGTGTTGGAGCAGCGCGAGCCGATCGGTGCGATCGCGCAGCGGCTCGCACCGCCCCGTCGCTACTGGGCGGTGGTCGGCAACGGGCTCAACCGCATCGCCGCGGCCGAGGTGCGGGTGAAGGCGTCGGAGCTCTGCTACAAGTCGATCTCGTTCGACATCACCGAGGACAAGAAGCACATCGACCTCTCGGCCGAACCGCTCATCCTCGTGTGCGCGGCGGGCCTCTCGGGTTCCAACGCCGACGACGTCGCCAAGGAGATCGCGATCTACCGGGCGCACCGCGCAGCCCCGATCGTGATCGCGACCGAGGGTGAGCAGCGCTTCGGCGCTGCGCTCGAGACCATCCCCGTGCCGGGCACCCACGAGTCACTCGGTTTCGTGCTCTCCGCGATGGCCGGTCACCTGTTCGGGTACGAGGCCGCACTCGCGATCGATGCGTCGGCCCGCCCGTTGCGTGAGTCGCGCGCCGCGGTGCAGGCGGTGGTGTCGCACCTCGCAGCCGGCGACGACGTGCTCGCCCGGCTGGAGCACGAGATCACGCCGCCCGCCGCGCAGTTCTTCGACGGCGTGCGCAGCGGCGGCTACGACGGCCACCTCGAGGCCGGCACGGCGGTGCGGATCGCGTCGCTGTTGCGCTACGCCACCGGCATCGTGCCCCTCGACGCGTACCAGGTGGAACACGGCAAGGTCGGCACGCCGAGCACGGTCGTGGAAGACCTCACCGCCGCCCTCACGCAGGGCATCGAGGAGCTCACCCGCCCTGTCGACGCGATCAAGCACCAGGCCAAGACGGTCACCGTCGGGATCTCGCGCTCCGACGAGGAGCTGCTGCAGGTCGCGCTGGCACGCGAGGTGCTGGCGTGTGGCGCATCGCGCGACGCGCTCAGCTACCGCGCACTGCGCACGCTCGTCGCGCTCGACCCCGCGGTCGAGCAGGTGGTGGGCTACACGCGCTACCGGATCGAGGGCGACCCCGACACCGACGACGCCGTCGTGCAGGTCATCGACCGCGGCGGCATCTCACTCGACCTGCGCTCCCGCACCGACGACGACCCGCGCCTCGTGGGTACCAAGCACCGCGTCGCGACGCAGCGCGAGGTCACGGTGGCACGGGGCCGCCGCGACGGTCGCACGGTGATCATCGTGCCCGAGGTGAAGGACAACGAGACCGTCGGGCTCACGCTGCTGCACGCGAAGTTCGTGGGCACCGTGCCCGCCGAGGTCGCGCGCACGGTGCTCCAGGGCTACCAGGGGCGGTACGGCGCCCTGCGTGACGCCGTCACCGAGACCGCGCCGTCGTTCGACGACTCCGTGCTCGGTCGCGTCGATCTCGTCGAGCTGCTCACGGAACCCGTCTACGTGCTCGCCGACCACTGGAAGTAGCGGTGGCCGCGGCGCTGGGGGTGCGGGGGCTGGGCAGCGACCTGGTCGACGTCGCCCGTTTCCGCAAGGCGGTGGAGCGCCGCGCCGGGCTCCCCGAGCGACTGTTCAGCGACGCCGAGCGCGCCTACGCCGACGGCCTGGGCGACCCGGTGAAGAGCCTCGCCGCGCGCTTCGGCGCCAAGGAGGCCGTGATGAAGGCGATGGGGGTCGGGCTCTGGCAGTTCGCCTTCCGCGACGTGGAGGTCGTCCGGCTCGAGAGCGGCGCGCCCACCGTGGTGCTGCACGACCGCGCCGCGACGCTGGCCGCCGAACGTGGCATCACCGAGTGGCAGATCACCCTGTCGCACACCGACACCACGGCGATGGCCGTGGCGATCGCGCTGGGCTGAACCGAGGCGACGCCATGGAGCTGCTCGTCACTCCCGAGGCAATGGGCGAGGCCGACCGGCGCACGATCGCGGCCGGCACGCCGGTCGAGGTGCTGATGGAGCGCGCCGGGCGTGCGGTCGCGTGGGAGGTACGGCGCGTGCTCGGCTCGGTGCGCGGTCGCCGCGTCGTGATCGTGTGCGGCAAGGGCAACAACGGCGGCGACGGCCTGGTCACGGCGCGGGCGCTGCGCACATGGGGTGCGACGGTCGCGGTGTTCGAGCTCGCCGCGGGGGTCGACCACGCCGAGCTCGTGCGCGAGATGGGGCGCGCCGACCTCGCCGTCGACGCGATGTACGGCACCGGGTTCAAGGGTGAGTTGCGCGACGACGCCGCGTTCGTCGCCGAGGTGTTCGACGTGTACGAGGTGCCGATCGTGGCCGTCGACATCCCGTCGGGGGTCGACGGACTCACCGGCGAGACGCGCGGCCTCGCCGTGCGTGCGACCAGCACGGTCACGTTCGCGGCGCGCAAGCCGGGGCTCGAGTTCGAGCCGGGTCGTTCGTACGCCGGCGGGGTGACGGTGGCGGAGATCGGCATCGACCTCGGCGCCCCCACCGACCACGCGGTCGTCCTCACCGACGACGACGTGCGCAGCGTGCTCGCACCGCGACCGCCTGCCGCGCACAAGTGGCAGTCGGGTGTGTACGTCGTCGGCGGGTCGCGAGGGATGACGGGCGCGCCGATGTTCGTGAGCCACGCGGCGATGCGCGCCGGTGCGGGCATCGTGTGGTGCGGGCTCCCCGGCGATGCCGCGGCGCGCGCCGCGTCGGGCAGCGAGGTGATCACCAAGGCGCTCGCCGCCACCGACGACGGCCTGCTCACCACGGTGGCCGCCGACGAGGTGCTCGCCGATGCCGCCCGGTTCCGCGCCCTCGCGGTGGGTCCGGGGCTCGGCGCCGACCCCGAGGTGCACCTCGCGGTGCGGCGCATCGTGGCCGGGGCCGCGGTGCCGCTCGTGCTCGACGCCGACGGCCTCAACGCGCTCGAAGGCCGCCTCGCCGCCCTGTCGTCGCGCACGGCCCCCACCGTGATCACGCCCCACGAGGGGGAGTACCGGCGGCTCACCGGCCACGACGTCGGTCCTGATCGTCTCGCCGCCGCCCGGTCGCTCGCGGCCGCCAGCGGCGCGGTGGTTCTGCTGAAGGGCCCCGGCACGGTGATCGCCACGCCCGACGGGGCGACGGTGGTGAACCCCACCGGCGGGGCGGCGCTCGCCACCGCCGGCAGCGGCGACGTGCTCACCGGCATCATCGCCGGGTTCCTGGCCCGCGGGCTGGCCGCCTTCGAGGCGGCCGGAGCGGCGGCCTGGGTGCACGGCGCGATCGCCGACCGCTTCACCACCGAGGTCGGCCCGGGGCTGGTTGCGAGCGACCTGATCGCCGGCCTGCCCTCTACGCTGGCAGCGCTGTGACCCTCGAGATTTCCCGATGACGCTCGACACTCCCCGATGACGCTCGATGCCGCCACTCGCTCCGTCTGGAGCGAGATCGATCTCGACGCCGTGCGCGCCAACGTCACGACGCTGCGCACGCTGGCGGCGCCCGCCGAGTTCCTCGCCGTGGTCAAGGCCAACGCCTACGGCCACGGCGCGGTGCCGGTGGCGCGGGCCGCGCTCGAGGCCGGCGCCGGCTGGCTCGGGGTCGCCCGGGTCGAGGAGGGTGTGCAGCTGCGCGACGCCGGGATCGACGCCCGCATCATGCTCCTGTCGGAGCCCGCGCCCGCCGCGGTGCCCGACGTCGTGGCGCACGACATCACACCGGTCGTCTACACCGAGGCCGGCATCGACGCGCTGGCGAAGGGCGTGGTCGACTCCGGCCGTACCCGTCCGCTGCCCGTGCACCTCAAGGTCGACACCGGCATGCACCGGGTCGGGTGCACCCCGGCCGACGCGGTCGCGCTGGCCCGCCTCGTCGCCGGGCGTGACGAGCTCGAGCTCACCGGGGTGTGCACCCACCTCGCGGTGGCCGACGAACCCGACGACTCCTACACCCCCGAGCAGCTCGATCGCTTCGAGGCGGTGCTCGCCGCGCTCGACGACGCCGGGCTGTTGCCGCCGCTCGTGCACGCCGCGAACTCCGCCGGGATGCTCGTGCACCCGCGCGCGCACCACACGCTCGTGCGCGTCGGCATCGCGATGTACGGACTCCCGCCCGCGCCCGCGTTGCACGGTCACCGCGACGTCGTGCTGCACCCGGTGATGTCGCTGCGCGCCCGCGTCACCATGGTGAAGGAGCTGCCGGCGGGGGCACGCGTGTCCTACGGCCTGCGCTACGAGCTCGATCGGCCGAGCCGCATCGCGACCGTGCCCGCGGGGTATGCCGACGGCGTGCCGCGCAATCTGGGTCTGCAGGGCGGTGAGGTGCTGATCGGCGGGCAGCGCCTGCCGATCGCCGGCGTCGTCACCATGGACCAGCTGCTCGTCGATGTCGGCGACGCGCCGGTCGAGGCGGGCGACGAAGTGGTGCTCATCGGCAGGCAGGGGTCCGAGGAGATCACCGCGACGGAGTGGGCGCAGCACCTCGGCACCATCAACTACGAGATCGTCACCGGGATCGGGGCGCGGGTGCCGCGCACCTACCGCGGTGAGCGCACGGCGTGAGGCAGGGTTGAGCAATGGGAGTCGGTGACGTCCTCAAGCGCACCGGTGTCGTCGCGGGCATCGCGGCCGGTGTGGTGGGTGCGGTGTACGCAGGGGAGCGCGCCGCGGTGGCGCGCATCCGTCATCGCGACGATCCCGACGTCGACGACGCGCTGGTCCCCGAGTTCGACGACGCCCACGTGATCGCGAGCCACGACGGCGGCGTGCTCTACACGATCAGCCGCGGCCACGGCCCGGCGGTGCTGTTCGCACACGGTGTCACGTTGTCGTCGCGGGTGTTCGCCAAGCAGTTCGACAGCTTCCCCGCAGCCGGGTTCCGTGCCGTCGCGTTCGACGCTCGCGGCCACGGCGAGTCGAAGCTCGGGGAGAGCGGTCACTCGATCGAGAACCTCGGCGAGGACATCCGCAGCGTCATCGAGCACCTCGACCTGCGCGACGTGATCCTCGTCGGCCACTCGATGGGTGGCATGGGGGTGCAGAGCTTCCTCGTGCACCACCCCGACGTCGCCGCGGCGCGGGTCAAGGGCATCGTGCTGGAGTCCACCGCCACGCGCATGCCGATGAGCGGCGCGCAGCGCACCCGCCAGCTCGTCGAACGGCTGTCGGGGTTCGCCCCCGACGCCGGCATGTTCATGCGCCAGAAGAACCTCGGGCTGCTCCTCGCCAAGATCGGGTTCGGCGACGACCCGTACGCGTCGCACGTGGAGGCCACCCGCCAGATGCTCGGCGCCACGTCGAAGGAGACGATCCGCGACGCGACGAAGGCGTTGCTGCACCTCGACTTCACCGACGAGCTGCCCTCGTTCACGGTCCCCACGCTGATCCTCGTCGGCACAAAGGACGCGATCACCCCGCTGAGCGACTCGCACCTCATGGCGGAGCTCATCCCCGGTGCGGAGCTCGTCGAGTACGAGGGTGCCGGCCACATGCTCATGTACGAGCGCACCGAGGAGGTCGACGCGGCGATCATGGACTTCGCGCGTCGTTGCCTCGACGGCGAGGCCCCCGCCGAGCCGCGCGCCGCGTCGGCGGGCTGAGCGCGCGTCGTGGTCGCCGCAGTTCCCGGGGTGCGCGTCGGCCACTGGACCGGTGACGGCACCGGTGTGACGGTCGTGCTGTTGCCCGACGGCACCGTCGGATCGTGCGAGGTGCGCGGTGGCGCGCCGGCCACGCGCGAGACCGCGTTGCTGGACCCCACGAAGATGGTGCAGGCGGTCGACGCCGTCGTGCTCGCGGGCGGTTCCGCGTTCGGGTTGGCCGCCGCCGACGGCGTCACCCGCGCGCTCGCGGATCTCGGTCGCGGCTTCCCCACCGTGATGGGGCCGGTGCCGATCGTGCCCGCCGCGGCGTTGTACGACCTGGTGGAGTCGGCCGGGGTGGTGCCGGGGCCCGACGACGGTCGCGCCGCGCTCGACGACGCGCTCGCCGAACCCGCGGTCGCGGCGGTGCACGGTGCCGTCGGCGCGGGGCGCGGCGCGCGGGTCGGCAAGTGGCGCGGGCTCGAGTACTCGATGGCCGGTGGTCTCGGGATGGCGTCGCGTGTCGAGGGTGACCTCGTCGTCGGCGCGCTCGCGGTGGTGAACGCCCTGGGCGACGTCACCGGCGACGACGGCACGGTGGTCCGCGGGTCGACGGCGCCCGAGGGCGCGCCGCCCTTCCCCGACGTCGCCCCCTTCGAGGCCGACCACCCGGGGGCGACGGGCAACACCACGCTCGTGGTGCTGGTCACCAACGCCCGCATCACCAAGCTCGACTGCCACCTCGTCGCCCAGAGCGCGCACGACGGCTTCGCGCGGTCGCTGCACCCGGTGCACACCCGCCACGACGGCGACGTCGCCTTCGCCTTCGCCACCGGCGAGGTGGAGGGCGGCATCGACCACCTCCGCTGGCTGGCCACCGAGGTCACGGCCGATGCGGTCCGCGACGCCGTCGCGTAGCCTGAATTTCCGTGTCGTTGCTGGACACCCCCTCCTACGGCTCGTTCGCGGAGCTCGAAGCCGACGCGCTGGCCTGCACGAAGTGCCAGCTGGCGTCGACGCGCACGCAGGTGGTCTTCGGTGTCGGTGACCCGAACGCCGACCTGCTGTTCGTCGGCGAGGGCCCGGGGGAGCAGGAGGACCTCACCGGCGAGCCCTTCGTGGGGCGCGCGGGGAAGCTGCTCACCAGCCTCATCGAGGAGATCGGCCTCACCCGCGCCGACGTGTACATCGCCAACGTGGTGAAGTGCCGGCCGCCCGGCAACCGCGACCCGCAGCCCGGCGAGATCGAGGCGTGCCGTCCGTACCTCGAGGCGCAGATGGACTTCATCCGCCCCAAGGTGGTGGTGACGCTCGGCAACTTCGCCACGAAGCTCCTGCTCGACACGAAGACGGGCATCACCAAGCTGCGCGGGCAGGAGTACCCCTGGACCGATGCGGCCGGCAACGAGGTCACGCTGATCCCCACGTTGCACCCCTCGGCGGTGTTGCGCAGCGGTGGGATCTCGCTCGCCCAGTCGCGTGCCGACTTCGTGCTGGTGAAGCGCGCGCTCGCCCGGGTGCGCGGGCGGGACCAGTCGTGACCTGCACGATCGCCACCAGCTCGCCCGAGGAGACGCGCGCGTTCGCGCAGCGCATCGGTGCGTTGCTGCAGCCCGGCGACGTCGTGGTGCTCGCCGGCGAGATGGGCGCGGGGAAGACTGCGTTCGCCAAGGGTGTCGCGCTCGCGCTCGGCATCGACGAACCGGTGGCGTCACCCACGTTCACCATCGTGCGCGAGTACACCGACGCGCGCATCCCCCTCGTGCACGTCGACGTGTACCGCCTCGACCACGTGCAGGAGCTGCACGACCTCGGGCTCGACGACGTGCTGGGTGAGGACGCGGTCACCGTCGTGGAGTGGGGCGACAAGGTGAGCGCCGCACTGCCGGGCGACCGGCTCGACATCCGCATCGAGTTCGGCGACGGCGACGACGACCGCGTGTTCACCGTCGACTGCTCGGGCGCGTCGTGGGTCGCGCGGCGCGACGCGATCGTCGCCGCGGCGGGGCCGCGCTGATGCTGCTCCTCGCGCTCGACACCGCCACCGAGCAGGTGAGCGTCGCCGTGGGTCGTGACGGCACCGTGCTCGGCGCGGTGCAGCTCGCGGGCGGTCGGCGGCACGCGGAGCAGCTCGCGCCCGCGATCCAGTACCTGCTGGCCGAGACGGGTGTCCACCAGGACCAGCTCGCGGCGATCGCCGTGGGGCAGGGCCCCGGGCTGTTCACCGGCCTGCGCGTCGGCGTGACCACCGCCAAGGTGATGGCGCAGGCATTGCGGATTCCGGTGGTCGCCATCCCCACCCTCGATCTCGTCGCCTATCCGCTGCGGCACACGAGCCGGTTGATCGTCGCCGTGCTCGACGCCCGCCGCAAGGAGGTGTTCCACGCCGGCTACCACGCGGTGCCCGGCGGGGTGCAGCGGGCGTGGGACTACAGCGTGGGGACACCCGCCGAGCTCGTCGCCGAGTTGGAGACGTACACCGGCGGGATCCTGCTCGCCGGTGACGGCGTGGCGCGGTTCCGTGACGAGTTCGCCGAGCTCGAGCACGCGGAGACCGCGGGCGCGGAGCACGCGTCGCCCAGCGTGGCCGCGTTGGTCGAGCTGGCGACGGCGCGCATGCAGCGCGAGGAGTTCGAGCAGCCGTGGGACGTGCACCCGCTGTACCTCCGCCAGAGCGACGCGGAGATCGAGTGGGACCGGCGGGGGTTGTGACGTGGTGAAGGAAGCGGAAGCCCCCGCGCTCACGGTGCGCATCGAGCCGATGCGGCGGAAGCACCTGAAGTCGGTGTTGCGCATCGAGCAGCAGGTGTACCCGCGCCCGTGGACCGCGTCACTGTTCCACTCGGAGCTCGCGTTGCGTTCGACGCGCGCGTACTACGTCGCCAAGGTGGGCCGCCGGCTCGTCGGGTACGCGGGGATCATGATCACGCTCGACGAGTCGCACGTCACCACGATCGCGGTCGATCCCACGAGGCACCGCGAGAAGATCGGCACACGACTCATGTTGCAGCTGGCGCGCGAGTCGGTGGCGCGCGGCGCGAACGCGCTCACGCTGGAGGTGCGCGTCTCGAACAAGGCCGCGCAGGATATGTACCGACGTTTCGGCTTCGGTCCCGTCGGCGTGCGCAAGAACTACTACCAGGAGATCAACGAGGACGCGCTGGTGATGTGGGCGCACGAGATCGACACGCCCGAGTACACGGAGCTGCTCGCGTCGATCGAGCGCACCGTGCCGGGGGAGACGATCGTGGTCGAGCGGGACGGGCTGTGATGCGCATTCTCGGGATCGAGACCTCGTGCGACGAGACCGCGGCCGCGGTGGTGGAGGACGGGCGCTACGTGCACTCGTCCGTCGTGTCGAGCCAGGTCGACCTGCACGCGCGCTTCGGTGGTGTGGTGCCCGAGGTCGCGTCGCGCGCGCACGTGGAGCTCATCACGGCGGTGATCGCGGAGGCGCTGGTCGAGGCCGGGGTGGAGCTGCGCGAGCTCGACGCGGTCGCGGCGTGCCACGGTCCGGGGCTCGCGGGTGCGCTGCTCGTCGGCGTGAGCGCGGCGAAGGCGCTCGCGCTCACGAGCGGGCTGCCCTACGTGGGCGTGAACCACCTCGAGGCGCACCTCTACGCGGCGTGGCTCGAGGACCCCACGTTGGAGCCTCCGCTCGCCACGCTGATCGTGTCGGGCGGGCACACGATGATCGTGATCATGGAGGGCCACGGCCGCTACGAGGTCGTCGGCCAGACCGTCGACGACGCGGCGGGCGAGGCGTTCGACAAGGTGGCCCGCCACCTCGGCCTCGGCTACCCGGGTGGCCCGGTGATCGACCGGCTCGCTCGTGAGGGTGACCCGAAGGCGGTGCGCTTCCCGCGTGCGATGCCCGGTGAGCTCGACTTCTCGTTCGCCGGCCTCAAGACCGCGGTGGTGAACCACGTGCGGCGCAATCCCGGCACGCCCACGCCCGACATCGCAGCCTCGTTCCAGGAGGCGGTCGTCGACCAGCTCGTCGCCAAGCTGGTGGCCGCGGCCGACGAGGCGGGCGCGCCGGTGCTCGCCATCGGGGGCGGCGTAGCCGCGAACTCCCGGCTGCGGGAGAAGGTTGCGGCCGCGGCGGAGACCACCGGCCGCCGGTGCTTCCTGCCGCCCATGGCGCTGTGCACCGACAACGCGATGATCGCCGCCACGGCCTGGTGGCGGCTGCAGTCCGACGGCCCCACGCCGCTCGACGGCGGCGCCGACCCCAACCTCCGCCTCGCGTAGAACTCCGTCGGCTATTGCCTGACTAGTCAGGCAACAGCGCAGCACGGAGCGAGAAGTACCCTTTGCGCCGTGCACGTCTCCTGGTCGCCGTGGCCGTATGCCCTCGCGAATCTGCTGAGTGCGGCGGTCGTCGTGTTCGCCCTGGTGTGCGCCTGGCGCGTGTTGGCCCACGGGCCGAAGCGCGGTTGGCAGATGTTCTTCCTCGTCGGCATCACGGGCTTCTCGATGTTCATCGCCGGCATCTGCGTACCCCTCGGGGCCATCGGGATCCTGGCTGCCGCGACGGCGAGCCCCCGCGCACGCCGACTCGTGCGCGACCCGAACGGTGGGCAGCCCGTCTGAGGAGATCGTCGCGGTCCGCGCCGCTAGCGTGAGTGGGCCATGCGGCGCGTCGTGGCAGGCATCGTCAGCGCAGTGGCACTCGCAGTCGGCGTCGCGCCCGCGACCGCAGCCGCAGCCGCGCCGGAGTCGCCACCGCAGCTGCTCCTCGTCCGGGTTGCGAAGCTCGCCGACGTCACCGCAATGGCCGCACGCCCGGGCACGCGCACGCTGTACGTCACCGAGCACAGCGGCGTGGTGCGGGCGTTGCGTGACGGGAAGGTCCTCGACGATCCCGTCGTCGACATCAGCAGCACCGTCTCGCCGAACGGCGGCGAGCAGGGCCTGCTCGGCATCGCGTTCTCGCCCGACGGCAGGTGGATGTACCTCGACTCCACCGACCGCAACGGCGACACGCAGATCGACCAGTTCGCGATGGCGGGCCGCAACGCCGACGCCTCGTCGCGTCGGCGGATCCTGAAGATCGACCAGCCGCAACCGAACCACAACGGCGGGCAGCTCGCGTTCGGCCCCGACGGCAACCTCTACATCGGCATGGGTGACGGCGGTGCCGGCGGCGACCAGGGCGACGGGCACGCACGCGGGGGCAACGGCCAGTCCCTGGGCACGCTGCTCGGCAAGATCCTGCGCATCGCGCCCGTCACCGACGAGGCGTCGACGGCACCGGGCAGCGAGCCGTACACCGTGCCGGCCGACAACCCGTTCGTCGACCAGGCCGGCGCGCGCCCGGAGATCTGGTCGTACGGCCTGCGCAACCCGTGGCGATTCTCGTTCGACAAGGACACGGGTGACCTCTGGATCGGCGACGTCGGCCAGGACGCCTACGAGGAGATCGACGCCGCGCCCGCGACCGACGGACGCAACGCCGGCAAGGGCCTGAACTTCGGGTGGAACGTCCGCGAAGGCGCGCACGGCTTCCGTGACGGCAGCACGTCGGGACTGACCGAGCCGGTGTACGAGATCGCCCACGACACCGGCGCCTGCGCCGTGATCGGCGGCTTCGTGTACCGCGGCACGAGGATCCTGGCCCTCGCCGACACCTACCTGTTCGCCGACGGCTGCGACGGCACCATCCGCGCCCTCACCGGTGATCCGACCGGAAAGCTCACGATGCTTGACACGGGCGCGCAGGGCGAGGCCATCTCGAGCTTCGGCCAGGCGAACGACGGCACGCTCTACGTGTTGTCGCTCTCCGACGGCATCTTCCGCGTCGCGGCGCGCTGACCGTCGTCAGAGATCGAGCAGGAAGCGCAGCGTGCGGCCGATCGCGAACATGTGCTCGGCGTCGACTGCGCCGAGGCGCGCGACGAGTCGCTGCTCCGACACGGACTTCACGTCCTCGCACTTCGCGTAGCTCACCGCGTCGAGCCCCGTGACCGCATCATCGAGCTCGACGTGCGAGGGCAGGTCGCGCCGGGTTGTCGTGCAGGGCACCACGACGACCACGCCCGCCGCACTCGCGTTGAGCCGGTCGTCGGACACGACGACCGCCGGCCGCCGACCGGCCTGCTCGCGACCGATCGGATCGCCGAAGTCGACCAGCCAGATCTCGCCGCGGCGGATCGTCACCCGGCGCCGTCGGAACGGTCGGCGAGGCTGCCGCTCTCGATCGCCCGCTCCTCGACCACTTCTGCCCAGGCAGGTTCGTGGGAGCGCAACGCGGTGTACCGCGAGTCGAGGCGCTCGAAGAAGAGGCGCCGTTCGAGCGCGTCGGCCGCTTCGTCGAGCAACTCCGTCATCGGTCGGCCGGTCTCCTTCGCCAGATGGGCGAACCGGTCGCGGGTGGCGACTGACCCGGATCGTCGTGCTCATTCCCCCAGTCTACAGATCTGTAGACAAGCGGCCCTCGCCGATCTCCGGGCCCAGGGTTGCTCCGGGCCGAGCCAGGCTGGTACCTTGACTTAGCACTCTGATTCCCCGAGTGCTAACGATCGCACGTAACCACCCACTGCTTCCCAGGAGGCAACACGCACATGGCCAGCACGCTGCAGCCGCTCGAGGACCGCATCGTCGTCCGCCCGGGTCAGGCCGAAGAGACCACCATCAGCGGCCTCGTCATCCCCGACACCGCCAAGGAGAAGCCCCAGCAGGGTGAAGTCCTCGCGGTGGGCCCCGGCCGTCGTTCCGACACCGGCGAGCTGATCCCCGTCGACATCGAGGTGGGCGACACCGTCCTGTACTCGAAGTACGGCGGCACGGAGATCGCGGTCGACGGTGAGGACCTCCTCGTCCTCTCGAGCCGTGACGTCCTCGCCAAGCTCGTCACCGGCGGCAAGAAGAAGTAGCACCACCCTCTCGTGAGGAGGCCCGGGGCAGTGCGCGTGCACGGCCCCGGGCCTTTCTCGTTTCCGGCCACCCGACCGATCTGCCGACCGATCTGCCGACCGATCCGCCCATGACCGACGCCATCGACTTCAACAACCGGGGTGGGCGACAGCAGATCCCCCGACCACCGAACCACCGCCTCGGCGGTGAGCCGCCGTGGGCGCACCTGCCGCCCGAGCAGCGCGTCCTCACCCTGGCCGACGTGCGGGCCCGCTGCGCCGACCTCCCCGAGCCCCCGCCGCTCGAGCCCGGTGGCGGCCGCCCGAGCGCGGTCCTCGTCGCGCTGTTCGGCGAGGGCGGCGAGGAGACGGGCGAGGCCCGCCTGATCCTCACCAAGCGCCCGGAGACCATGCCCAACCACCCGGGCCAGATCGCGTTCCCCGGCGGCAAGTTCGACCCCGCGCTCGACGACACGCCCCGCGATGCTGCGCTCCGCGAGGCCGAGGAGGAGATCGGCCTCGACCGCGCCGACGTCGAGGTCGTCGCCGCCCTCCACCCGATGGGCACGGTGCTCGGGCAGTTCTCGATCGAGCCGTTCGTCGGCCTCGTTGCCGGCTGCCCCGAGCTCACGCCGCACGAGTGGGAGGTCGCGTCGGTGTTCGACGTCGCCCTCTCCGAGCTCCTGGCCGACCACGTGTTCCGGGAGGAGTGGTGGACGTGGGACTCGTCGGGCTACGAGCGGTCGATGCAGTTCTACGAGCTCGAGGGCGAGACGGTCTGGGGCGCGTCGGCCCGGATCCTCACCGGCTTCCTCGCCCACCTCACCGGCACCGACGGCCCGGGCGACTGGTCCGAACCGCCCATCGAACGACCCGTCGGATAGGAGCGCCGCCAGGCCCCGAGGGCTAACCTGGAACCTTCACTCTCCCCCAGGAGGCCACGGGTGGAAGTCGAGATCGGGATCGGCAAGTCCGGTCGTCGGGCGTACGGATTCGACGACATTGCGATCGTCCCCAGCAGGCGGACGCGCGACCCCGAGGACATCGACATCTCCTGGGAGCTCGACGCCTACCGCTTCGAGTTGCCGGTCATCGGTTCCGCGATGGACGGCGTCGTGTCGCCCAAGACCGCGATCGAGATGGGCCAGCTCGGCGGCGCCGGCTGTCTCAACCTCGAAGGTCTGTGGACCCGCTACGACGACCCCGACTCCGTGCTCGCGGAGATCGCCGAGTGCCCGCCCGAGAAGGCCACGCGGCGGATGCAGGAGATCTATCAGGAGCCGATCAAGCCGGAGCTGATCGTGCCGCGCATCCGTGAGATCAACGAGGCCGGCGTCACGTCGGTCGCGTCGCTCACGCCGCAGCGCGTCGAGCAGTACGCGAAGTACGTGCTCGAGGCCGAGCTCGACATCCTCGTCATCCAGGGCACGGTCGTGTCGGCCGAGCACGTGTCGAAGACGGTCGAGCCGCTCAACCTGAAGAAGTTCATCCGCGAGATCGACATCCCGGTGATCGTCGGTGGGTGTGCGTCGTACAGCACCGCGCTGCACCTCATGCGCACCGGTGCGGTCGGCGTGCTCGTGGGTGTCGGCCCGGGCCACGCGTGCACGAGCCGTGGCGTGCTCGGCATCGGCGTGCCGCAGGCCACCGCCATCGCCGACGCCGCCGGCGCCCGCATCCGTCACCTCGACGAGACCGGCGTGTACGTGCACGTCATCGCCGACGGTGGCATGCGCACCGGTGGCGACATCGCCAAGGCGATCGCCTGTGGTGCCGACGCGGTGATGATCGGCTCGCCGCTGGCGGCCGCCCACGAGGCGCCCGGCCACGGGTACCACTGGGGCATGGCCACCTTCCACCCCACGCTGCCGCGTGGTGCACGGGTGCACGCCGGCAGCCGCGCCACGCTCGCCGAGATCATGACCGGCCCTGCGCACGAGAACGACGGCACGCTCAACCTCTTCGGTGCACTCCGCACGTCGATGGCCACCACCGGCTACCAGACGCTGAAGGAGTTCCAGAAGGCCGAGGTCATGGTCGCCCCGTCGCTGCAGACGGAGGGCAAGAGCCTCCAGCGCGCGCAGCACGTCGGCATGGGGCGGTGACGTTCCGCGGTGAGCGTCCCTGACCTCGACTCGCACGACCTCGTTCTCGTCGTCGACTTCGGGGCCCAGTACGCACAGCTGATCGCACGTCGTGTGCGCGAGGCGCGCGTGTTCTCGGAGATCGTGCCGCGCTCGATGCCGGTCGCGGAGATGCTGGCGAAGAAGCCGAAGGGCATCATCTTCTCCGGCGGTCCCGCGTCGGTGCACGTGGAGAACGCCCCTTCGGTCGACCCTGCGATCTACGACGCCGGCGTGCCGATCCTCGGCATCTGCTACGGCGCGCAGCTCGTGGCGCAGCAGCTCGGCGGTGAGGTGCAGCGCACCGGCGGCGGCGAGTACGGCCGCACCGAGATGGCCCGCGACGCGTCGCTGTCGAGCGTGCTGCTCACCGACTTCGCGCCCGCCGCGAACGTGTGGATGAGCCACGGCGACGCGATCTCGAAGGTTCCCGAGGGATTCGTGGTCACCGCGTCCACGCCGGGTGCACCGATCGCCGCGCTCGAGTGCAAGGAGCGCGCGGTCTACGGCGTGCAGTTCCACCCCGAGGTGGTGCACACGGAGCACGGCCAGGACGTCATCGAGCGCTTCCTGTTCGACGTCGCCGACTGCCGGCCCACGTGGACGAACGTGTCGATCATCGAGCACGCGCTCGACGAGATCCGTCGCCAGGTGGGTGACGAGCGGGTGATCTGCGGACTCTCCGGCGGTGTCGACTCCGCCGTGGCCGCCGCGCTCGTGCACAAGGCGGTGGGCGACCAGCTCACGTGCGTGTTCGTCGACACCGGCATGATGCGCAAGGACGAGGCCGAGCAGGTCGAGGAGACGTTCCGCGGCCAGTTCCACGTCGACCTCATCCACGTGAAGTCGGCCGACCGCTTCCTCGGTGCGCTCGAGGGCGTCACCGACCCGGAGCGTAAGCGCAAGATCATCGGCGAGACGTTCATCCGGGTGTTCGAGGAGACCGCCGCCGAGCTCAGCGACGCGCGCTTCCTCGTGCAGGGCACCCTCTACCCCGACATCGTCGAGTCGGGCGGCGGCGACAACGCGAACATCAAGTCGCACCACAACGTGGGTGGCCTGCCCGAGGACATGAAGTTCGAGCTCGTCGAGCCGCTGCGCAACCTGTTCAAGGACGAGGTGCGCGCGGTCGGCGAGGAGCTCGGTCTCCCCGAGGAGATCGTGTGGCGCCAGCCGTTCCCCGGTCCGGGCCTCGCCGTGCGCATCATCGGTGAGATCACCGAGGAGCGGCTCGCCATCCTGCGCGAGGCCGACCACATCGTGATCGAGGAGATCCGCCGTGCGGGTCTCTACCGCGAGATCTGGCAGAGCTTCGCGGTGCTGCCCGCGGTGCGCACCGTCGGCGTCATGGGCGACGGTCGCACCTACGAGTACCCCTGCGTGATCCGTGCGGTCACGTCGGACGACGCGATGACCGCCGACTGGGCACGCATCCCCTACGACGTGCTCGAGCGCATGGCGTCGCGCATCATCAACGAGGTCCCCGGGATCAACCGGGTGGCCTACGACATCACCAGCAAGCCACCCGGCACCATCGAATGGGAGTGAGTGCAATGGACATCGCCCAGCTTTCGGCCACTGCGAAGGCCCTGGTCGCGCCCAACAAGGGCATCCTCGCCGCCGACGAGAGCAGCGGCACGATCAAGAAGCGCTTCGACTCCATCGGTGTCGAGAGCACCGAGGAGAACCGCCGCGACTACCGCGAGATGCTGTTCCGCGCCGAGGGTGCGAGCGACTTCATCAGCGGCGTGATCCTCTACGACGAGACGCTGCGCCAGAACGCGGCCGACGGCACCCCGCTGGTGAAGCTGCTCGAGAACGACGGCGTGATCCCCGGCATCAAGGTCGACCTCGGCGCCAAGGCGCTCCCCGGGGCCGAGGGTGAGACGATCACCGAGGGTCTCGACGGTCTGCGCGAGCGTCTCGCCGAGTACTACGACCTCGGTGCGCGCTTCGCCAAGTGGCGTGCGACCTACACCATCACCGACACGCTGCCGTCGAGCTACTGCATCGACGTGAACGCGCACGCGCTCGCCCGCTACGCAGCGCTGTGCCAGGAAGCCAACATCGTGCCGATCGTGGAGCCCGAGGTGCTCATGGACGGCACGCACACCATCGAGCGTTCGTTCGAGGTCACCTCGGCCGTGCTCGAGGCGCTGTACGAGGAGCTCTACGCACAGCGCGTGCAGCTCGAGGGCACGCTGCTCAAGCCCAACATGGTGCTGTCGGGCTACAGCTGCGCCACGCAGGCGTCGCACGAGCAGGTCGCGCGCGCCACGGTGAAGTGCTTCCTCGAGCACGTGCCCGCGGCGGTGCCCGGCATCGTGTTCCTCTCGGGTGGCCAGAGCGACGAGGACGCCACCGCGCACCTCAACGAGATGAACAAGCTCAACCCGCTGCCGTGGCAGCTGTCGTTCTCGTACGGCCGCGCGCTGCAGGCGCCCGCGCTGAAGGCGTGGAAGGGCGCGTCGGCCAACGTGCCGGCGGGTGCCGCGGCCTTCGTGCACCGGGCGCGGATGAACGGCGCGGCGCGCACCGGTTCGTGGACGGCCGACATGGAGAAGTCCGCGTAGCTGCGACGCAACTCGTCACGTGCGCGCGCTCGTCCAACGTGTGAGCAGCGCATGCGTCCGGATCGACGACGAGGTCGTCGGCGAGGTGGGCCCGGGGCTCTGTGTGCTCCTGGGTGTCACCCATGCCGACGACCTCGTCGCGTCCCGGAAGCTCGCGGAGAAGGTCTGGCACCTCCGCGTGTTCCGCGACGACAGCGGCGACATGAACCTCCCGGTCGCCGCGGTCGGTGGCGAGATCCTGGTCGTCAGTCAGTTCACGCTGTATTCCGACACGCGTCGCGGCCGGCGTCCGTCGTATGTGGACGCCGCGCGTCCCGAGCACGCAGAACCCTTGTACGAGGCCTTCTGTGAGGAGTTGCGCACCCTCGGTGCGACGGTCGCGACCGGCCGTTTCGGGGCGACAATGAACGTCGAACTCACAAATGATGGCCCGGTGACAATTCTTCTCGAATTCCCAGCGGTCGGGGCCTAAGGTCGCTGGCATGCAGCGCATCGATTCGACCCACAGCACGTGGTGGTTCGACACCGAGGTCATGCGCTTCTGTCGTCTCCCCAAGGGAGTCGCGCCGGCGCAGCCCGCGCTCGAGCGCGAGTGGCAGCCGTACTTCGGTCTCGACCTCGACGTGTCCGGTGCGTTCACCGTCGCGCTGAACCCCGACCACACCCGTCTGCTGCGCGCGTACCGCGAAGACGCGCCGGAGATGATGGCGGAGGAGGTGGAGCCCACCACCGAGCTCCACCTCGTCGTCGAGTCCTGACGCCACGTTCTCCGAGGTTGCGTCACCACACCAGGCATGGGCTGGTCTGCTGACGCAACCTCCGAATTCGGGGTGACCACCACCCCGAACATGTGTGCGGGCGCCGGTACCATGCGCTCGTGATCTCGACCGACGACATCCTCGCGGGGCTCAACCCCGTCCAGCGCGAGGCCGCTTCCGCGCCCGACGGGCCGATCCTCGTGATCGCCGGCGCCGGTTCCGGCAAGACGCGCGTGCTCACCAACCGCATCGCCTACCTCGTCGCCGAGAACCGCGCGTCGCCGTTCGGCCTCGCCGCGATCACGTTCACCAACAAGGCCGCGGGCGAGATGAAGGAGCGCGTCGCCGAGCTCGTCGGGCCGGTCGCGCAGAAGATGTGGGTGAGCACGTTCCACTCGATGTGCTCGCGTATCCTGCGGCGCGAGGCCACCGTGCTCGGCTACCGGTCGTCGTTCACGATCTACGACCAGGCCGATGCCGTCCGCCTCGTCGACTACGTGCGCCGCGATCTCGACCTCGACCCCAAGCGCTTCCCGCCCCGCCGTCTGCACGGCGCGATCTCGGCGATGAAGAACGAGCTCGTCACCTGGGAGCAGGCCGTCGAGAAGGCGTTCACGCCGCCGGAGAAGCGCATCGCCGAGGTGTACCGGGTGTACCAGCAGCGTCTGCTGGAAGCGTCCGCGCTCGACTTCGACGACCTGCTCGTGCTCACGGTCAAGCTGTTCCAGGAGCACCCCGACGTGCTCGCCCGCTGGAAGCAGCGGTTCCAGCACGTGCTCGTCGACGAGTTCCAGGACACCAATGTCGCGCAGTGGGAACTGGTGAAGCTCCTCACCGAAGAGCGCCGCAACGTCATGGTCGTCGGCGACAGCGATCAGTGCCTCGTGCGGGGCACGCAGGTCACCATGGGCGACGGCTCACGTCGCGCGATCGAGGACGTCCGCGTCGGTGACGAAGTGCGCTCGTGCTACGGCAGCGGCGACTTCCGTCCCGCGAAGGTGCTGCGCACCCACGAGTCGCGCACCGAGCACGGCGTCTCCATCGCGCTGGCGTCGGGCCGCCGAATCGTCTCCACCCTCGACCACATGCACTTCGCCGGCTTCGTGGTGGGTAGGACCCCGCAGCGCCACCTCACCTACGTGATGTGGAAGGACGGCCTGGGCTTCCGAGTCGGGACCTCACGCACCTATCCGCGCGGGAGCTCCGAGCAGGTCTTCGGCCCGCTACGGCGCGCCGGTCAGGAACATGCGGACGCGATGTGGGTCGTCGGTGTGCACGAGACCGAGGCCGAGAGCCGTTACCAGGAAGCATTTCTCGCGGCGAAGTACGGGTTGCCCACGCTGCCGTTCGTGGCGCGGCGCACGGCGAAGACCGGTGACGGGAGCCTCGTTGGTAGCCAGGAGCTCATCAACCGGCTCTTCGCCGATCTCGACACCGACAAGGGCGGGCTCCGCCTCCTCGCCGATCACGGGCTCGACTTCGCTCACCCGCATCACCTGCCGGCGTCGAACGCCCGACCGTCGTTCGGGGTGCCCCGGCGCAGGCTCTCCGTGGTCCTCTGCGGTGACCGTCGTGGCGCGACTCCGATGCACCGCGTATCCCTGTTCGGGTACGACGACGAAGGCCGCGCTGCGCTCGAGAGCATCGGACTGAGCGTCCGTCCTGCTCGTAAGGGAAGTCGCGGCTGGCGTTTCGAGACCTGCAACGCCGACATGAGGGTCGTGCAGGACACCGTCGAGCGGATCAAGGCCGTCCTCGATGTGACAGTGCGTCCGGTTGCTCGGCTCGCTGCCAACGGTGAGAGCGCAACGACCAACTCCTTGCCCTTCATGCCGGCGGCGTCGGTGCGTGAGGGCATGGTGATGGTCGATGAGCACGGGGATTTCGACGTCGTCACCTCGGTGGAACCGGTCACGCTCGAAGCTCCGGTGTACGACCTCGATGTCGACCGGACGCACAACTTCGTCGCCGAAGGCATCGTCACGCACAACTCGATCTACAAGTTCCGCGGGGCGGACTTCCGGAACCTCATGCGGTTCGAGGAGATCTTCCCCGAGGCGACGGTGATCGTCCTCGACCAGAACTACCGGTCGACGCAGAACATCCTCGACGCCGCCAACGCGGTGATCGCCAACAACGCGGCGCGTCGCCCGAAGCACCTGTGGACCGAACAGGTCGGCGGCGAGCTCATCACCCGCTACCACGCCGAGGACGAGCATGACGAGGCTCGTACATCACGCACGGAGATCACACGCCGTCGACCACGAGGCCGCTACCGGGCGGCGTCGCCGTCTTCTACCGCACCAGCGATGAGCCGCGTGGTGGAGAACGTTCATGCGCCGCCCAGCATCAGCCTGCGTGGTCGGCGGCGTGAAGTTCTACGACCGCCGTGAGGTGAAGGACATCCTCGCCTACCTGCGCGCTGGTGAACCCCGACGACGAGGTGAGCTGGCGACGCGTGGTCAACACGCCCAAGCGCGGGGTCGGCGACACGTCGATCAACCGCGTGGCTGCGTACGCCCAGGGCGCGGGACTCACGTTCCGCGAGGCGCTGCGGGAGGCCAACGTCGCGGGCGTCACCGGCAAGGCGCTCGGCGGCATCCGCGACCTGCTGGAGCTCATGGAGGAGTTCGAGCAGCTCGCCGGCCGCGGCATCGGCGGCATCGTCGAGGCGATCCTCGACCGCACCGGCTACCTCGCCGAGCTCGAGGCCGAGCGGTCGATCGAGGCACGCGGCCGCATCGAGAACCTGCAGGAGCTCGTGGGTGTGTGCCGCGAGTTCGACGAAGCGCTCGACGCCGGCGACGTCAACGGCCTGCCGAGCATCGCCGGGGTCGGCGCCGCCGAGAACGTGGAGGGCGACATCTCCATCCCGTTCGGCCTCGAACGGGTGCAGGCGTTCCTCGAGGCGATCTCGCTCGTCACCGACCTCGACGCCGAGGCCGAGGGCGGCGAGGTCAGCACCGTCACCCTCATGACGCTCCACACCGCGAAGGGCCTCGAGTTCCCGGCCGTGTTCATGACCGGCATGGAGGACGGCGTGTTCCCGCACGTGCGGGCCCTGGGCGACCCCGAGGAGCTCGAGGAGGAACGGCGTCTCTGCTACGTGGGGATCACCCGGGCCCGCGAGCGCCTCTACCTCTGCCACGCGTGGAGCCGCATGCTCTTCGGCGCCACCGACTACTACCCGCCGAGTCGATTCCTGTCGGAGATCCCCGAGGAGCTGCTCACCATCACCGGTCCCGCGGCCGAACGTGGACGTCGCTCGTCGATGGGCTCCGGCATCCGCGACCGCGCCGCGCACCGCGACGAGGTGGCGCGGGCGGCGATGCGCTCAGGCGAGCGACGCAGCGAGCCGCGCGCACCGATGTCGACCGCGCCCACCGGCGCGCGCGGCGCCGAGCGCATGGGCCTCACCGTCGGCGACGACGTGCTCCACGACAAGTTCGGCGAGGGAGTGGTGCTCGCGCTGCACGGCGACGGCGACAAGGCCGAAGCGGTCGTCAACTTCCGCGGCGTGGGCGAGAAGCGGCTGCTCCTCGCCTGGGCGCCGCTGCAGAAGATCGGCGGCTGACCGGGCTACTGCTTGGTCCAGTCGCCGCAGCCCTCGGACGTGAACCCGAAGTCGCTGCTGGAGACCTGGATCGTCACCACGCCCGGCGTGGTCTCGTCGGCGGGCTGACTGCCGAACTTCACGTTCAGCCCATCGTGCGTGAAGTCGTCGACGACCTGCCACTTGCAGGCCCCGTTCCCCGTGTATCCGGGCGCCTTGTAGGTGCCGGGCTTCATCTCGTACCCGATCCGGTAGTCGCCGGAGCGCACGAACGACCCGGGCGTGGAGGTGACGAAGATCGGCGACACGAACGGGGCGAGCAGCCACGGCTCACATGCCGAACTGGTGATGCTCTTGTCGTCGGGCTTCACCCGGATGTAGAGCGGCCCGCCGGTGGCGTTCGAGTACACGTGGGGGGCGTTCGCGGCGTCGACCCGCGTGACGGTGCAGGGCCCGCCCTTGTCGCCGATGGTGCGGTAGAGGCCGGCGCCGACCGAGCCCGGCTGGCCGGTGTTGGTCGGTGTGGTCCCGTTGCCGAAGCAACCGGCGAGGGCGAAGGCCATCGCTCCGATCCCGACCACCATGGTCACCAGTCGACGCGACATGCGTGCTCTCCTCCGCGAGGTGTACACCGGTTGGGTGATCCGAGTTCATGCCACCGTGTCGCTGGTGCCCGAACATGTCCCCGAAGCGCTCGATCGCGCTCGGGCGATGCTACGTGCGGACGACAACGTCGTCCACGCGGAGATCGGCCGTTGCTTCGATCCCGTGACGGGAGACACGATCGAGGGGCGATACGTCGTCACGACGGTGTTCCACGACCGCGCCGGGCTCGCCCGCTACGCGGCCGGGGCACCCCACCAGGAGGTGCACGCGTGGTCGCTGCCCCTCACCATCGACGAGGTGGTCTCCATGCACGAAGTGGAGACGATCAAGTGAGGCCGGGCAAGTGAGCGCCGCCACCGACCGGTTCGACACCGTCGTCGCCAGCATCCCGCACCACGACATGTTGCGGGGCATGTGGAGCGGGCGGGTCACCCGCATCTCCGACCACCACCTGCGCGACTGCCCGAAGTGCGGTCGCCAGCTGCCCGTCACCTCGGAGTCGGCGACGCTCAGCGCCGAGCACGAGTTCGCGCCGTCGGGGCAGTACGTGCCGACCGACGACGAGCTGTCGCTGCAGTGCTTCGTGTGCGGTCCGGAGCGCGAGCGCGGCGTGCCCGTGGGCCTCGACGAACTGTTCGTCGGCGCCCACGCACTGCGCGACAAGCTCGATCACGAGAAGTGGCACGCCTGGGTCGAGCTCTTCGACGAGGCGTTCGGCGCCGCCGACGACGCCGCCCGCGCGCTCGCCATCGGTCAGTCGCTGCTCCTCCTCCACGACGGCATCGACCAGATCAAGGGCCACGACGAGCGGTCCGAGCCGCTGTTCGCCCTCTCGATCGGCTCCGCCGTCCACTGGCCGCACGCGGCGTGACTCCCGAGTCGTGCACCGTCGCGGAGCTCTTCGCGATCGCTTGCGACGCGATCCCGCACCACAGCCGGTTCCGCGATCTCTGGACCGGCCGGGTCGTCTCCTTCGACGAGTACCCGCGCTACGTCTGTCCGAAGTGCGGACGACGATTGCCGGTGAACAAGGTCGCGTTGGGCATGGGGGCCGGCGGTGCATACGGCGGAGCGTGGACGCTCACCGACACCGAAGTCGCGATGAAGTGTGCGGTGTGCGGGTTCGACCACAAGCTCGCGATCCCGATGTCGCTGGTCGAACTCGACGCCGGGGCGCGACGCCTCGTCACGCAACTCGACGAGCAGGGCTGGGACCGGTGGCACGATGTCCTGCTCGACGCGACGGAGAAGCGCGATCTGTCGGAGCAGGCGGAGGCGATCGGGCAGACGCTCCTGCTCATCCAGATGAGCCTGGTCTGGCTCCGGCCGCACGCGGAACGCGACCACTCCCTGCACGTGCTGGCGATCAGCTCCGCCCTCCACTGGCCCCACCGGGCCTGAGCGTCAGGAGGGGTTGGGCGCGGGGAGGAGCTCGCGGGGGTCGATGAGGAGGATCCCCTTGAAGTTGCCGTTCTGCCCGACCGACGACGCGTAACGGGCCAGCTCCGTGCTCTTGAGCTTGTCGCCGTGGCAGTCGACGAAGCTGTTCTGCGAGCCCCGCCACCGCACGGTGCACGACTTCGAGTTCGGCACGATGTTCGACAGCGCGACGATCTTGCCGTCCTCGAGGGCGAGCAGCATGTTCTTGTCGCCGCCGAAGGGGTCGGGGAAGAAGTAGGGCCCGCCGTCCTTCAGGTCGCTCTTGACCGCCGACGCCAGACCGGCCGGGAACGGTCCCGCCTTCTTCTGGTCGCTCTCCCGCCCGGTGCCGACGAGGATCACGAGGGCCACGACCGCGCCCGCCAGGAGCACGGCCAGGGTGGCCACGGCGAGGATCTTCACGTCCTGCTTGTCGAAGCGGTTCTCACCCTTGGCCACGGGCACCAGTGAAGGCGTCGGGACCCCTCAACTGCCAGTCGGGCGGATTTCCCGTCGAATTCCCGCGGAAACGCCGCTCCGGTTTGTGCTCGCGGCCGTTCCGGGAGCACCATTTCCCGTCCCGACACCGAGGCAAAGGGCCCCCAAGTTGGACTTGTACGAGTACCAGGGCAAGCAGTTCTTCGCGCGCTACGGCATCCCCGTCTCCGACGGAGCGCCGGTCGACACCGTGCCGGAGGCCGTGGAGGTCGCCGACCGTGTCGGCTACCCCGTGGTCGTGAAGGCGCAGGTGCAGGTCGGCGGCCGCGGCAAGGCGGGCGGCATCAAGCTCGCCAACAACGCCGACGAGGTGCGTGAGCACGCCGGGAACATCCTCGGCATGGACATCAAGGGCCACACGGTCAAGGTGCTCTGGATCGAGGTCGCGAGCGACATCGCCGAGGAGTACTACGCGTCGTTCACGCTCGACCGTGCCGCGAAGCTCCACCTCGGCATGCTGTCCGCGCAGGGCGGTGTGGAGATCGAGGCGGTCGCCGAGACCGACCCCGACGCCATCGCCAAGATCCACGTCGACCCGGTCGACGGGCTCACCGAGGCGCAGTGCCGCGAGTGGGTCGCCGCCGCGAAGCTCAACCCCGCGGCCACCGAGGGCGCGGTCGACATCCTGCTCAAGCTCTACCAGGCCTACGTCGACGGCGACGCCGACCTCGTGGAGATCAACCCGTTGATCTTCACGCCCGACGGCCGCGTGCACGCGCTCGACGCGAAGGTCACGCTCGACGACAACTCGGTGTTCCGTCACCCCGACTACGTCGACTACGACCAGACCCAGGTGCGCGACTTCCGTGAGGAGGCCGCCCACGAGAAGGGTCTGCAGTACGTGGGCCTCGACGGTTCCGTCGGCGTGATCGCCAACGGCGCCGGTCTCGCGATGAGCACCGTCGACATCGTCAACCAGGTCGGCGGCAGCCCCGCGAACTTCCTCGACATCGGCGGCGGCGCCAACGCCGACGTGATGGCGGGCGCGCTCGAGGTGATCACGAGCGACAGCAACGTGCGCTCGATCTTCATCAACATCTTCGGCGGCATCACCAAGGGTGAAGAGGTCGCCAACGGCATCGTGCAGGCGCTCGAGCGCGTGAACATCGACTCGCCGATCGTCATCCGCCTCGACGGCACCAACGCCGAGGAGGGCCGGGCGATCCTGGAGCCGCACCTGTCGGACAAGCTGCAGATGCAGCCCACCATGCTCGACGCGGCGCGTCGCGCGGTCGAACTGGCTGGAGGTACCGCCAAGTGAGCATCTTCGTCGACGAGAACACCAAGGTCGTCTACCAGGGCCTCACCGGTGGCCAGGGCAGCTTCTACGGCAAGCTCAACCGCGACTACGGCACGCAGGTCGTCGCCGGCACCAGCCCCAAGAAGGCCGGCACCGACGTCGACGGCATCCCGGTGTTCGCGAACTGCGCCGACGCCGTCGCCGCCACCGGCGCCACCGCGTCGTGCATCTTCATCCCCGCGCCGGGCGTGAAGGACGCGGTGATGGACGCGGCCGAAGCCGGCATCGAGTTCATCGTGGTGATCACCGAGGGTGTGCCCGCGCACGACGAGGCGTGGTTCTTCAACAAGCTGAAGCGCGACTTCCCGAACGTGCAGCTGCTCGGCCCGAACTGCCCCGGCATCATCAGCCCCGGCAAGGCCAACATCGGCATCACCGCCGGTCACATCGCCAAGCCCGGCGGTCCGGTGGGCATCGTGAGCCGCTCCGGCACGCTCACCTACCAGGCGCTCTACGAGCTCCAGCAGAAGGGCATCGGCGTGACCACCTGCGTGGGCATCGGTGGTGACCCGGTCCCCGGCACGAGCTTCATCGACTGCCTGCAGGCCTTCGAGGCCGACCCGGAGACCAAGGCGATGATGATGTTCGGCGAGATCGGCGGTTCGGCCGAGGAAGAGGCCGCGGACTTCATCAAGAAGAACGTGACCAAGCCCGTCGTCTCCTACATCGCGGGCGTCACCGCGCCGGCCGGCAAGAAGATGGGCCACGCGGGCGCCATCGTGTCGGGCGGCAAGGGCACGGCGGCCGCCAAGATGGAGGCCCTGCGCGACGCCGGTGTGCACGTGGGCAACAACCCCACGGAGGCCGGCGACCTCATGGCGCAGGTCGTCGCCAAGCTCTAACTCGCCCTCTCTCCGTTCTGGCGCTCCGGACGCGTGAATATCACGCGGAAGGAGCGCCAGAACGCGTCTGGGCTGCCGCGTTCGTGCCGGTCTGACCGTCGTCGGGTTCGCCGAGGACGGGGGCGAGGCGCCACGCGAGCACGCCGAGCACGAGTGCGAACGCGGTGGCGATGCCGCCGACCCCGGCCGCGCTGCTCGGCGCGATGTCGGCGATGATCGCGACCATCCCGCCGAAGACGGCGACGGCGCCGAACCACGTGGAGCCGCGGCGGTTCTCGCCGTGCGCGGCGATGACACCGACGAGCGAGCCGGCGACGATGGCGAGGATGCCGCCGACCAGCGTGGACTCCTGGCCGCCGAGCGACACCGCGCCGACGATCGTCTCGTAGGCGCCCACCGCGATGAACGGGGTGGCCGCGCCGGCCAGCCGCTTCCGGTCGAGCGCGCCGCCCGCGAGCAGGTAGGCGATCCCGAGGACCATGGCGACGCCGGCGGCGGTGCTCGAGCTCGACGACGAGGTGACGTTCAGTGACGAGTTGAACGACGAAGTCACCTGGTCCTGGAACGGGATGATGCCGCTGCTGCCCGATGCGACCTCGAAGGTCAGCCAGTTCGCGAACACGAGCAGCGTGCCGCCGAGGAAGATGCTGCGCCCCTTCGTCCACCCCGTGAGGTAGAGCCCGAGGTACGTGAACGTGGTGAGGAGCAGGAAGCCGCGCAGCTCGCCCTCGCCGAAGTTGCCGTTGCCGGCCAGCGCGAAGAACCACAGCACCGGCGCGCCGAGCACCAGGGCCGCGGTGCAGGCGGAACGGATCGGGCCCGGTGCCCGCGATCCCAGGAGGAGGGCGGCGGCGACGAGCACCAGGCTCCCGAGGACGCCGGGGATCTGCGGGTCGTCGCCCGAGGCGGCGATCACGAACGCCACCATGGCGACCACGGCGAACACCCCGGCGACGGCGCCGAGCACGTGGGCGAACCCCGGGCTGGGACGGCGCTCGGCCCGCCAGCCGAGCCGGAAGCCCGACGGCGCGGCGGCCGGTTCGGGCACGGGTGCGGGCTGGGTGGCATCGGTCATGGCGTTCCCCTCCGGACGCGACTCGGCCCCGCCGTGGGGCGGGGCCGAGATCGGTGATGCTTCAGGCGGTGGCGATCACGCCGCCGGCGGTGCCGGGGGCGCCGACTTCTTGTTCCAGAAGAGCTCGCCCGTGGCGGCCGAGGCCATGTAGGCGCCGGCGAACTGGACGATCGCGGCGATCAACCCGAGGAAGATGCCGATCTTCCGGTCCTTCGACACGCCGGTGCCGTCGAGGCTGACGCCGCCGGTGCCGGGGCCCGCGATGAGCTTGATCACGATGAGCACGACGGCGATCGCGGTGAGGACGAAGATCACCTGCGTCCACGTGACCGCGCCGAGCTCGGGCTTCTTCACGTCGAACAGCTTCACGATGGCGATGCCGGCGGCGACGACGCCGAGCACCACGGCCAGCCAGCACAGGAAGAACTTCCACGCGCTGCCCGAGGCCGAGAACGGCCCGGCCGAGAAGCCGAGCCAGGGGAAGAAGGAGAAGATCAGGAGGGCGATGCCGCCACCCGCCACGAGCTTCTCGCCGGTGTTGAGCTTGCTGAGGTCCACGAGTAACCCACCCTCTTTCCAGGGTCCAGGTGCCCACCCCGGAGCACATTCCGGGATAGCCCATCATGGGTACGAACCGATTGCAAGCACCCTCGCCCGCGGGCCGCGTCCCGGACCGATTCGACCCGGCGCACGAAGCCGGGCCTGGGCTACCTTCCCTCCGTGGCGCGGATCGGGGTGTTGGCATCGGGGAGCGGCACCATCCTGCGCGCGATGCTCGCCCGCGACCTGCCGATCAGCGTGGTCCTGGTCGACCGCGAGTGCGGCGCGACCGACATCGCGGCCGAGGCCGGGGTGCCCGTCGAGATCGTGGAGCGCACCGACTTCTCCCGCGACTTCGACCGCGTGGCGTACACCGAATTGGTGGTGGAGGCCCTGGCCCGCCACGACCTCGACCTGCTCGCCATGGCCGGGTTCGGCACCATCCTCGAGAAGCCGATCCACGACGCCTACCCCGACCAGATCGTGAACACGCACCCCGCGCTGCTGCCCGCCTTCAAGGGCTGGCACGCGGTGCCCGACGCGCTCGAGTACGGCGTGAAGGTCACGGGTTGTACCGTGCACATCGCCCGGCTCGAGGTCGACGAAGGGCCGATCCTCGCCCAGGAAGCCGTGCCCGTGCTGCCCGACGACACCGTCGAGTCGCTGCACGAGCGCATCAAGGAGGTCGAGCGCCGGATCTATCCCGAGGTCCTGCTCGCGCTCGCCCAGGCAATCGATTCAGGAGACAGGTAGATGCGTACCAAGATCAGCCGCGCGCTGCTGTCGGTCTACGACAAGACCGGCATCGTCGAATTCGCGCGCGAACTCCAGAAGCGTGGCGTGCTGCTCGTCTCGTCGGGCGGGACCGCCAAGGCCATCGCGGAGGCGGGCATCGAGGTCACCGCCGTCGACGACATCACCGGCGTGCCGCCCATCCTCGACCACCGTGTGGTCACGCTGCACCCGAAGATCCACGGCGGGATCCTCGCCGACCGGTCGAAGCCCTCGCACGACGAGGACATGGCCACCTACGGCATCGAGCACATCGACCTCGTGGTGTCGAACCTCTACCCCTTCGCGCAGGACCCCGGCATCGAGACGATCGACGTCGGCGGGCCCGCGATGGTGCGCGCCGCGGCGAAGAACCACGCGTACGTCACCATCGTCACCGACGCGTCGCAGTACGCGCCGCTGCTCGCCGAGATGGACGCCAACGACAACACCGTCGGCGACGAGACGCGCCGTGAGTTCGCGATCGCCGCGTTCGCGAGCACGGCCGCGTTCGACGCGCAGATCGTCGCGTGGCTGCAGGAGGGCGAGCAGCTCCCGAAGTACATCGACCTCGCGCTCGAGCGCACCGGCGACCAGCTGCGGTACGGCGAGAACCCGCACCAGCAGGGTGCGCGCTACCGCGTCGCCGGCACCACGAGCTGGTGGGACGACATCGAGCAGCATGCGGGTCTCGCGCTCAGCTACCTGAACCTCTACGACGCCGACGCCGCGTGGAAGCTCGCATTCGACCTCGGTGACCAGCCCACGTGCGCGATCATCAAGCACGCCAATCCCTGCGGTGTCGCGGTGGCCGACGACCTCGCCACCGCGTACCAGCTCGCGTTGGAGTGCGACGAGCGCTCCGCGTTCGGCGGCATCGTCGCGCTGAACCGCCCGATCGACACTGCGACCGTCGAGAAGATGGTGGCGGGCCCGCAGGCCGACCTCGTGATCGCACCCGGCTACGAGCCCGGCACGATCGACGCGCTGATCGCGAAGCGCAAGAACACGCGCCTGCTCACCGCGCCGGCGCCGAGCGGCTCCGGGCTCGAGTACCGCCAGATCTCCGGCGGGTTCCTCGTGCAGGACGCCGCGCACTTCGCGGCGACGCGCGCCGACTGGCGGGTCGTCACCAAGCGTCAGCCCACCGAGGCCGAGTGGCGCGACGCCGAGCTCGCGTGGCGCGTCACCGGTCACGTGAAGTCGAACGCGATCGTGCTGGTGAAGGACGGCCAGGCCGTCGGCATCGGCGCGGGGCAGCAGAACCGCGTGGAATCGGGCGAGATCGCGGCGAAGAAGGCGGCGGGGCGGGCGCAGGGCGGCGCGTGCGCGTCGGACGCGTTCTACCCGTTCCCCGACGGCATCGAGGCCGCCGCCGCGGCCGGCGTGTCGGTGATCGTCCAGCCCGGTGGTGCGATGCGCGACGAGCCCAACATCGAGCGTGCCGACGAGCTCGGTGTGGCGATGGTGTTCACCGGCGAACGTCACTTCCTGCACTGAGAGAGGGCGCCAGCAGATGACCGTGAAGATGATGCCCGGTGGGCCGGTGGCGGACGCGGTGTTCGCCGACCTCGTGCCCCGCATCGCGAAGTTGAAGGAGGCGGGGCACACGCCCGGCCTCGGCACGCTGCTCGTCGGTGACGACGAGCCGAGCGCGCGCTACGTCGCGATGAAGCAGTCGAAGGCGGAGGAGCTCGGCTGCCGGTCGCCGCACATCCACCTCCCGCAGGACTGCACGCAGGCCGACGTCGTCGCCGCGGTGAAGGAGATGAACGACGCACGCGACGTCGACGCGATGCTGTTCCAGTACCCGGCGCCGCCGCAGATCGACTACGAGGCCGCGCTGTTCGAGCTCGACCCCGACAAGGACGTCGACGGCATGCACCCCACCAACCTGGGGCGCCTCGCGCTGTCGATGCCGGGCCCGGTGCCGTGCACGCCCGCGGGCATCGAGGCGCTGCTCGCGTTCTACGAGATCCCCGTCGCCGGCCGTGAGGTCGTGATCGTGGGCCGGGGCAACACCATCGGCCGGCCGCTCGCGCTCCTGCTGTCGCAGAAGCGGCCCACCGCCAACGCCGCCGTCACCCAGGTGCACACCGGCGTGAAGGACTGGGACCGCTACGTGAAGCGGGCCGACATCGTGATCGCGGCGGCCGGTTCGCCCGGCATGATCCAGCCCGAGCACCTCACCCCGGGCGTCACCGTGGTGGGCGCGGGGGTGCGCTACGAGGGCCGCAAGCTCCTCCCCGACGTCGACGAGGCGTGCGAGGAGGTCGCCGGTGCGATCACCCCGCGGGTGGGCGGGGTCGGCCCCACCACGATCGCCATGCTCTTCCGCAACTTCGTGGAGGCGGCCGAACGTGCCGCGGCCGGCCCGGCGGGTGGCGCATGACCACGGTGCCGGATCCGCCGCCCGCGGTGACCGCGGGCGTGTGCCCGATGTGCGGCGGCCCCGTGGCCGCCGGCGCCGAGCGCTGCCCCGACTGCGGCCTCAGCCTCATGGGCGTCGACGGCCGTCCCGGCCGTTCACCCGCCGCACCCTCTGGTGGTGGGCGGGCGCGCTGCTCGCCATCTACCTCGTGGTGCTGGCGATCGTCGTCGCCACCAGCTGACGGCAGTCTGACCGGCACCACCGGCGGGCCGACTGTGGGCCGCCCGCGCAGGGTGAAGTAGCGTCACTGGCCGTTCTCCGCGTCCGTAGCGACCCCTGGAAGAGGCCATGCCGACCGACCAGCACACGATCATCTACACCTTCACCGACGAGGCCCCGGCGCTGGCCACCCAGTCGCTCCTCCCGGTGCTCAACGCCTTCTCCAAGGTCGCCGGCGTGGGCTTCGAGCTGCGAGACATCTCGGTCGCGGCACGCGTGCTCGCCACCTTCCCCGAGGCGCTCACCCCCGAGCAGCGCGTCAACGACGACCTCGCCGAGCTCGGCGAGCTGGTGAAGCGGCCCGAGGCCAACGTCATCAAGCTCCCGAACGTGTCGGCGTCGATCCCGCAGCTCAAGGCCACGATCGAGGAGCTGCGCTCGAAGGGCTTCATGGTCCCCGAGTACCCCGACGAGCCGAAGACCGACGACGAGCGCGACGTGAAGGCGCGCTACGACAAGGTGAAGGGCTCCGCCGTCAACCCGGTGCTGCGCGAGGGCAACTCCGACCGCCGCGCGCCGCTGTCGGTGAAGAACTATGCGCGCAAGAACCCGCACAAGATGGGCGCGTGGGAGAAGGACTCCAAGACCCACGTGTCCACGATGGGCCACGACGACTTCTACTCCAACGAGCAGTCGGTCACGATCCCGGCCGACGACGTGCTGCAGGTCACGCTCACCACGAGCGACGGCGCCACCACGGTGCTGAAGGAGTCGATCCCGGTGCTCGCCGGTGAGATCGTCGACGGCACGTTCATGAGCGCGAAGGCGCTCGACGCGTTCCTCGCCGAGCAGATGGCCGACGCCAAGGCGCAGGGCGTGCTGTTCTCGATCCACCTCAAGGCCACGATGATGAAGGTCTCCGACCCCATCCTCTTCGGCCACGCGGTCAAGACCTACTTCGCCGACGTGTTCGCGAAGCACGCCGACACGTTCGAGCGGCTCGGCGTGAACGCCAACGACGGCATGGCCGACGTGCTCTCGCGAGTGGCCACGTTGCCCGAGGCCGAGCGCGCCGCGATCGACGCCGACATCGCCGCCGCGCTCGAGACCGGCGCGTCGCTCGCGATGGTCGACTCCGACCGCGGCATCACGAACCTGCACGTGCCGAGCGACATCATCATCGACGCGTCGATGCCGCCGATGATCCGCGACTCGGGCCGCATGTGGAACGCCGCGGGCGAACTGCAGGACACGAAGGCCGTCATCCCCGACGCCTGCTACGCGGGTGTGTACGCCGCGGTCGTCGACGACTGCAAGGCCAACGGCGCGTACGACCCCGCCACCATGGGCTCCGTGCCCAACGTGGGCCTCATGGCGCAGCAGGCCGAGGAGTACGGCTCGCACGACAAGACCTTCGAGATCCCGGCCGACGGTACGGTGAAGGTCACCAACCGCGCGGGCGACGTGCTGATGTCGTTCGCGGTCGAGGCCGGCGACGTGTGGCGCGCCTGCCAGGCGAAGGACGCCCCCGTGCGCGACTGGGTGGGGCTCGCGGTGAAGCGCGCCCGGCTCACCGGCGCCGACCTCGTGTTCTGGCTCGACGAGCACCGGGCGCACGACGCGCAGGTGATCGCGAAGGTGCGGCAGTACCTGCCCGAGCACGACACGTCGGGCCTCACCATCGAGATCCTTCCGCCGGCCGAGGCGTGCAAGTACTCGCTCGCGCGCATCCGCAAGGGCGAGGACACCATCTCCGCCACCGGCAACGTGCTGCGTGACTACCTCACCGACCTCTTCCCGATCCTCGAGGTCGGCACCAGCGCCAAGATGCTGTCGATCGTGCCGCTCATGGCAGGTGGCGGTCTCTTCGAGACCGGCGCGGGCGGTTCGGCGCCGAAGCACGTGCAGCAGTTCGTGAAGGAGAACCACCTCCGCTGGGACTCGCTCGGTGAGTTCCTCGCGCTGGCGGCGTCGCTCGAGCACCTCGCGCAGGTGAGCGACAACCCCACCGCACAGGTGCTCGCCGACACGCTCGACCGCGCCACCGGCTCGGTGCTCGACAACCGCAAGTCGCCGTCGCGCAAGGTGCACGAGCTCGACAACCGCGGCAGCCACTTCTACCTCGCCATGTACTGGGCGCAGGAGCTGGCGAAGCAGACCGACGACCCGGAGCTCGCGGCCAAGTTCGCGCCGGTCGCCGAGGCGCTCACCGCCAACGAGGACAAGATCGTCGCGGAGCTCAACGAGGTGCAGGGGGCTCCGGTCGACATGGGCGGGTACTACAAGCCCGACGACGACAAGGTCATCCCCGCAATGCGCCCGAGCACCACGTTCAACTCCGTCATCGACGCGATCTAGTCACGACCGTTCCGGTGCGTCCCGCGAGTCAGGGCGCATCCGGAACACGCCGTGGCGTCGAATCGTTGACGGAGGAGCTGCCCCCAACAGCCCGGCCCCACGGGAGGAGCCTGCGTGCTGCTCGCCGAGCTCAACGTGCGCCACACGCGACGGCACATGCCGACGCGCCGCGTCGCGGTCGAGCACCTCTACCTGCCCACGAGCGGCGCCGCGTACGGCGGCGTCCTCCTGGGCGCGGTCGTGTCGGAGCACCTCGGCGCGCTCGACGAGGACCAGTTCGACGCCCTCCAGCGACTCGTGGCCACCGCGAAGCGCGGTGCGCTGAGCGTCCCCCGCATCGCGCTGCGGTACCGGCTGCAGACCGACACCCACGGCCTGGAGCTGTCGCGGCACCGGATCCTCTCGGTCGACCCGTTCGAGGGCCGCAACGTGCCGGTGCTCGAGCTCGACTGTCACGGGCGGGCGGCGCCGCAGGTGATCGGCGCGGTGATGGCGGCGGCCGAGCTGCCGCCGTCCGGCCGGCAGGTGGCGTTCCGCTTCGTGGAGCAGGCGATCCTGTCGCCCGGGTCGATGCCCAAGGGGTTCGAGATCCACCGCCGCCACGACGCGCTGCCCGGCGCCCGCCCCATGGCGCCCGGCGCCGGCCGCAACGGTGGTGGCGCCGAGGGGGCCGAGGATCTCGGCTGGGTGGGCGTGCCCACCGACCGGCGCTGGGCGATGGAGGTCCTCGGGTTCACCCATGCCGGGGAGGTCGAGCGGGCCGACGTGCAGCGGCGGTTCCGCCGGCTGGTGCGCATGGCCCACCCCGACCACGGTGCCGAGCACGACGGCGCGGCGGAGCGGATGGCCGAGCTCACCGAGGCCCGGGAGCTGCTCCTGGGCCTGATCGCTTCGGCGGATGCGAGCACCGCCGGGTAGTTTCGCCCGCATGGCTGCGAACCCCGTCCACGTCACCGTCACCGGCGCTGCGGGCCAGATCGGCTACGCGCTCGTCCACCGCATCGCGTCCGGTCAGCTGCTCGGCCCCGACACCCCCGTGGTGCTGCGCCTGCTCGAGATCGAGCCCGCGCTCCCGTCGCTCGAGGGCGTCGTGATGGAACTCGAGGACGGCGCGCACCCGCTGCTCCACGGCATCGTCGCCACCGCGGATCTCAAGACCGCGTTCGACGGCACGTCGTGGGCGCTGCTCGTCGGCTCGATCCCGCGCAAGGCGGGCATGGAGCGTGGCGACCTGCTCACCGTGAACGGTGGCATCTTCAAGCCGCAGGGTGAGGCGATCAACAACCACGCGGCGAGCGACGTGCGCGTGCTGGTGGTCGGCAACCCGTGCAACACGAACTGCCTCATCGCCCGGTCGAACGCACCCGACGTGCCCGCCGACCGTTGGTTCGCGATGACGCGCCTCGACGAGAACCGCGCCAAGACGCAGCTCGCCAACAAGGCTGGTGTGCTCAACAAGGACGTCACCAACGTGGCGATCTGGGGCAACCACTCGGCCACGCAGTTCCCCGACTTCGCCAACGCGAAGATCAACGGCAAGCCCGCGCCCGAGGTCATCGGCGACGAGGCCTGGCTGCAGGGCACCTTCCTCGAGACGGTGCAGAAGCGCGGCGCCGCGGTCATCGAGAAGCGCGGCGCGTCGTCGGCGGCCTCCGCGGCGCACGCGGCGATCGGCTCGGTGAACAGCATCCACTTCGCCACGCCCGGCGACGACTTCCACTCGGTGGCGGTCGCGTCGAACGGCGAGTACGGCGTGCCCGAGGGCCTGCAGTTCGGCTACCCGATCCGCAGCGACGGCACCAACTGGTCCGTCGTCGAGGGCATCGAGCACGACGACTTCGCCAAGGGCAAGATCGCGATCACCACGCAGGAGCTCGTCGACGAGCGCGACGAGGTGAAGAAGCTCGGGCTCATCCCCTCGTAGTGCCATGACGCGCACCTGGTCGTTGCAGTTCGCCGACGACCACGGGCATGCGGGTCTGATCGAGCTCACTCTTCCGATGCAGGACGCACCCGCGGGTGCGTCCTGTTCGTTCCGCGCCACGCTGACCGTGCCCGACGTCGGCGTCGTCACCGTGCACGACGACGACGTACCGCTCCCTCGCAACGCGAAATCGAGCGCGGGCTCGTTGGAGATCCGCGCCGAGGGGTTGTGGGCGGAGATGCTGTGCGAGACACCGGGCGAGCACTGGAGCTTCGGGCTCGAGGCGTTCGGCCTGCGCTTCGACACCGCGGAGGAGGCGGCCACCTCCGACGTCGGCGACCGCGTCGCGGTGGGCTACGACCTCGAGTGGGAACGTGCTGCCGATGGGGAAACGGCTGACCGCGTCGTCGGCGACGTCCTCGTCGGCCGCGCGACCATCCCCCTCGACGCGCGCGGCACCTTCACCACTCTCTGACCTTCATGCGTCGATCGCGTCGCCATATCCGCACCGATTGACGCATGAACGGGAGCTAGTTGGGGGCGCAGTGGGTGCCGGGGGCGGGCACGGTGAGGTCGACGAGGTAGCGGTCGACGGCGGCGTCGATGCACGCGCTGCGGCCGGAGCCGTAGCCGGTGTGCTCGGTGGCGTCGTAGGTGAGCAGCGTGGAGCCTGCGATCTTCTTCACCGTGGCCTCGGCGCCGGCGTAGGGCGTCGCCGGGTCGCCGGTGGTGCCGATCACGAGGATGGGCGGCGCGCCCTTCACGGTGAGGTCACCGAGCTTGTCGCCCTTCGCCGGCTTGGGCATGCCGACACACCACGGCGTGGCCCACCCGCCGCCCCAGGGCGGGAGCTGCTGCTGGAACAGCGCGACGTCGGCGAGGATCTGCGCGTTGGTGGGCTGCTTCTTCGCGGCGGGCCGGTCGACGCAGTTGATGACGGCGTTGGCCTCGACGATCGTGTCGGAGTAGTGGCCGTCGGGATCGCGCCCGAGATAGCTGTCGGCGTATGCGAGCAGGGGGCCACCCCAGTTGTCCTGGGCGGCCGACCGCAGCGCATCCGCGAGCAGGGGCCAACCCCGCGCCTGGTCGTAGAGCAGCGACACCACGCCGGTCTGCAGCATGCTGCCGTTGAGCGTGCCGGTGCGGGTCTGCCCGTTCAGGGTGTAGTCGGCGGGGATGGGTGCACTCGCCGTGGTGGCGATGAGCTGGTTCAGCACGTCTCGCGGGTTGCCCGCACGCGACAGCGAGCACTGGGTCTGCTCGCACCAGGTGAGGAACGCGGTGAGCGCGTCGGCGAACCCCTTGGCCTGCTGGTAGTTGTAGTCGCGCATGGACAGCGAGTAGTCGGGCGGCCCGTCGAGCACCATCGAGCGCACGTTGGCGGGGTACATCTGCGCGTACGCCTCGCCGAGGATCGTGCCGTAGGAGTAGCCGAGGTAGTTCAGCTTCGGCTCGCCGAGCGCGATGCGCATCGCCTCGACGTCGCGCGCCACGTTGCGCGTGCCGACCTGACCTGCGTAGGCGCCCATGCGCTCGGTGCAGCCCTGCGCGAAGGTGGCGTTGTACTGCTCGTAGGCCGTGAGCGCGGCCTCGGTGTCGGGGAGCGCGGGGAGCCCGGTGGAGAGGTCGAGCACCGCGTCGTCGACGCAGTCGATCGGCCGCGACGCGCCGGTGCCGCGCGGGTCGAACGTGACGATGTCGAAGCGCGCGCGGAGCTCGTCGGGGAGTCGTCCGTACGTCTGGCGCAGGTAGTCCACACCGCCCTGACCGGGACCGCCGTAGTTCGTGACCAGCGACCCGATGCGCTGCGCGGGGTCGGTCGCCGGGAGGCGCGACATCGCGATGCCCATCTGCTCGCCGGTGGGGTTCGACCAGTCGACCGGCACGTTGAGCGTGGCGCACTGGAAGCCGTCGCCGCAGTCGGCCCAGGCGAGGGTGGTGTCGAACTTCGGCAGGGGCGGCGCGGTGGTGGGCGCGGCCGGGCGGGTGGTGGTCGTGGTGGTGGACTTCGCCGCCTTGGCGCCGGCCGGCGACGTGCCGAGCAGGGCCACGGCAATCAGCACGGCAAGGAGCGTGGACCGGCGGATCACGGCCATGTGGGTGCTCCCGACGCCGCGAACGGGTCGCGCAGGCCGAGCTTGCCGGGGTTGAGGATGCCGCGCGGGTCGAGCGCGCCCTTGACCGCCTGCAGCACCGCCAGGCCCTCGCCGAGTGCGGCGCCGACGTGGCGGGCGCGGTTCACGCCGATGCCGTGGTGGTGGCTGAGCGCGGCACCGCCGCGCAGGGTGGCGCCGATCGCCGCGTCCCAGGCCTGCGTGTAGCACTGCTCGCGGGTGCGCTGCGACGCCTCGTCGGGGATGCCCGCGAACGTGAAGTACAGGCACGCGCCGTCGGTGTAGGCGTGCGAGAGGTGCGCCGAGGCCATGAGCACGCCGTCGACCGCGAGCAGGGCCGCGCACACGTCGGTGTACAGCGCGTCGAGCGCGGCCCACGGCGCCGCGATCTCCATGGTGTCGACGACGAGCCCGGCATCGATGGACGTGTGCAGGGCGGAGACGTCGTTGCGGTGCTCCCACCATTGCGCGACGAGCGCGTCGTCGGCCCGGGTGAACCCGGCGAACTCCTCGTGCACGACGCGCTCGACCGCGTCGACCACGTAGCCGTCGCCTTCGTCGAGCACGAGCAGCAGCGGTGCGACCTCCGGGGTGCCGGTGAGGCCGAAGTTCCGCTCCGCCTCGGTGCCGTCGTAGAGACGGACGACGGCGGGCGTGGCCCCGCGCTGCAGCACACGGCGGATGGCGTCGAGGCCCGCACCCACGGAGGCGGGTCGCCACGCGCCGCGGATCTCGGCCGCCGGTGCCGGGTGCAGCCGCAGGCGGGCGCCGGTGACGACCCCGAGCGTGCCCTCGCTGCCGACGAACAGCTGGGTGAGGTCGGGACCGACGGCGGCCCGCGGCGCGCCGCCGGTGTGCACGACGCGACCGTCGGCGAGCACGACGTCGAGGCCGGTGACCATGTCCTCGATCTTGCCGTAGCGCGTGGACTTCTGGCCCGCGCCCCGGCAGGCGAGCCACCCACCGACCGTGGAGATGTCGATCGACTGCGGGAAGTGGCCGGTGGTGAGGCCGTACTCGGCGCGCAACTGCTCCTCGAGCGGCGTGCCGAACGTGCCCGCACGCACGTCGAGCAGCAGTGACTCCCGGTCGACGGCGACGATGCCGTCGAGCCCGGTGAGGTCGAGCACGACGCCCCCGTGCACGGGCACGCTGCCGCCGCACACGCCGCTCCGGCCCGCGGCCACGGTGACCGGCACCGCGGCGTCGTTGCACGCGCGCAGCACGTCGGCCACCTGGGCGGCGTCGAGCGGACGCGCCACCAGTTCGGCCACGGGCTGCGCGACACCCTCGGCGGTCCACACGAGCGCGAGCGGCCACCAGTCGCGGCTCGCATCGGCGAGCGCGTCGGTGTCGGTGATGACGGGGCACACCCCGGCGAGTTGGGTGCGCAGCGCGTCGGGGACGGGGACCCGCGTGCCGTGGACCGGACTCACGAGTCGCCGGCGGCGCGCTCGGCCGCGATCGACGCGAGGTACGACGCGACCTGCGCGTCGCGCTCGGCGTCGGTCCAGCCGAGCTCGGACGCGAGCAGCGCCGCGGTGGCGGGGGCCGCGTCGGCGGAGGCGTCGCGGGCGAACAGGCGGACGCGGGTGCGGCGGCTCAGCACGTCGTCGAGCGTACGGGCCATCTCCTCGCGCACGGCGTACACCGCCTCGGCGCGGAGGTAGGGCTGCCCCGGCACGAGCGGCGCGGCGAGGTCGGGGTCGGTGTCGGCGAGACGGGCGACGGCGGGCGCGTCGGTGCCGAAGCGGCCGTGCAGGTGCTCGCGCACGCTGGCCTCCACGCCCACGGGTGGGATGGCGGCACCGGTCGCGCCGTGCAGGCGCAGGTGCTTCGTGCGCGACTTCGTGGGCACCCCCACGATCTCCCCGACCGCGTCGACGGTGTCGGCGGCCATGCGCCGGTAGGTGGTGAGCTTGCCGCCGGTGACGGTGACGACGCCGCTCGGCGACGCGTGCACCGAGTGCTTCCGCGACAGGTCGGCGGTGCGCGTGCTGCCGCCGCGGAGCAAGGGACGGAGCCCGGCCCACGTGCCAATGACGTCGGCGCGCGACACCGGCTCCTCGAGCACGTGGTTGATGGCGCCGAGGAGGTAGTCGATGTCCTCGCCGGTGCACGTGGGGTCGTCGACCGGTCCGCGGTAGTCGGTGTCGGTGGTGCCGATGTAGGTGGCGTCGCCCCAGGGGATGACGAACACGGAGCGCGTGTCGTTCGGCACCGGGATGATGGCGGCGATGTCGTTGCGCACGCGCGACCACGGCAAAGTGACGTGGACACCCTTCGCCGGCCGGATGGACGACGGGTCGGTGCCCTCGTCGATCGTGCGCACGTGGTCGGCCCACACCCCGGCGGCGTTCACCACGCTGCGCGCCCGGATCTCGATCTCGTCGCCGTCGGCGGTGACGCGGGCGCCCCGGACGCGGTCGCCGTCCTTCACGAGACCCACGAGCTCGGTGTGGTTGACGACGGCCGCTCCGTGGTCGGCGGCGCTGCGCGCAATCGCGAGGGTGAGGCGGGCGTCGTCGGCCTGGGCGTCGTAGTAGAGGTACGCGGACGCGAGACGCGCCGGGTCGAGCGTGGGCATGTGCGCCCGGGCGGTGTCGACGTCGATGCGGTGGTGGCGCTTGCCGATGCGCCAGCCGCCGGTGAGGTCGTACATCCACAGCGCGGTGCCGAGCACCCGGGAGACCCGCCGGTCGATCAGCCCGCCCTTCTGCATGATCGGGACGAGGAACGGCAGCACGTGCACGAGGTGGGGGGCGTTCTCGAGGAGGCGCTGGCGCTCGTAGAGCGCCTCGTAGACGAGCGAGAACTCCTTCTGCTGGAGGTAGCGCAGTCCTCCGTGCACGAGCTTCGAGCTCTTCGAGCTGGTGCCCGCGGCGAAGTCGTCGCGCTCGACCAGCGCGGTGCGCAGGCCCCGCGACGCGGCGTCGAGCGCCACGCCGGCACCGGTGATGCCGCCACCGACCACGAGCACGTCGAACCGCTCGTCGGCGAGGCGTCGGAGGCTGGGGGCTCGCTCGAAACCGCCGGTCATCCCGGCCAGGCTAGCCCTCTGGTTACTGGTTGGTAACCAGGGAATCGCCGCCGTCGAGCGACGGCCGCACCTTGGGGGCCGAGCGCCAGGTGAGGAGCAGGGCGGCGCCGAACACGGCCAGCACGCCGAGGGCCACCGCGAGGGTCTCGGGCACGATCGACTTGGCGTCGGTGCCGGCGCTGAGCATGTGCACGCTCACCAGGGCGAAGACGGCGTAGCTCGAGAGGTGGATGGCCCGCCACACACCCTGTGAGAGCCGCTGGCGGACGAGCGACGTGACCTCCACCGCCACCAGCAGCCACATGCCGATGACGCCCCAGGCGACCGCCACCGGGTGCCAGGGCGACACGAGGGGCACGAGCACGTCGACGGGGTCGAACTGCACGAAGCTGTCGGCGAGGAGGGCGAGCACGTGCACGGCGGTGAACACCACTGCCAGGGCGCCCAGGTAGCGGTGCGTCGAGAGCATCCACGCCGGGGTGGGCCGGCGGCCGAGGGCCCGGGTGGCGTGGAGGAGGCCCCACACGCAGGAGGCGACCACGAGCGCCCACGCGACGAGGCCGCCCGCCCGGGCGACGTACCACCAGAGCTGGGTGGCGAGGGTGACCGGCATCCGTGCTGCCCGTGCGGTCCGTGAAGTCCGTGGAGTCCGTGCGCTGTCGGCGCCGGCTCAGCTGCCGCCGGAGCGGGTGTTCGGCTGCGGGAACGTGGGCTGCTGGCTGGTGCCGGACTGGCCACTCGACCCGCCGAACGAGTCGCCCGGGTCGCCGACCCGACCGTCGCCGTCGGCGTCGAACCCGCCGACCTGGCCGTGGACGCCGGAGTAGTCGCCGGGATCGCCGACGCGGCCGTCGCCGTCGGCGTCGAAGCTGCCGTCGAGGCCGGAGCCGTTGGTCGCGACCGAGGAGGGGTTCTGCGAGTTGGTGCCCGCGGACGCGGTACCGGTGTCGTCGGTGGCGGCCATCAGTCCGGCGAGGAGGCCGGTGGCGCCGATGCACACGCCCGCGGCGAGCACGCGCCCGCGGTTGGAGATCTTGCGACGAGCCATGGCGGTCATTCTGTGCGCAACCCCTTGAGAGAAGGCTGAGACGCCGCTGAGTGCGCCGGGGTCAGACGATCTGGTCAGACGATCTGGCCGGGCAGTCCGTCGGAGGCCACCACCGGCAGGCCCTCGCCCTCCCAGGCCTTCATGCCCCCGGCGACGTTCACGGCGTCGATCCCGCTCTGCACGAGGGCGTCGGTGGCGGCGGCGGAGCGGCCACCCGAGCGGCACACCACGGCCACGGTGCGGTCGGTGGGCACCTCGTCGAGCCGGGCGCCCAGCTCGCCGAGCGGGATCCACACGGCGGCGGGCGAGTGCCCGGCATCCCATTCGGACGGTTCGCGGACATCGAGGAGGAACGCGCCTCCCTCGACCAGGCGGGCGGCTTCCTCGACCTCGACCTCGGGCATGCTCATCGCCCGACCGTAGCGCCTGCGACAGGCGTTTCCCTGGGTCCGGCTTGCGCTTCAACCGGTCGTCAATTGGCTTTCTCTTTCCTTGTGGCCCTCACGCGACTGTGACAGAGTTCACGTTGAGCGGTCACACGCTTGCGAAGAGTGAAACCCCCAAACGTCTGGGGAAGCTGAGGCGTGTGACACGGAGGGCAGGGGAACGATTCCCCGGCAAGACGAGGAAAGGCACGACCGATGAGAGGGCGTCCGGGCAGGGTCGCGATTCCGTTGCTGGCAGTGGGCTTCGCGCTCATGCTGCTGTCCGCGGGGGTCGCCGTCGCAGGCACGGGCGGTCCCCAGTGGACGAACGGCCAGGGATCTGCGTCCCAGGGTCAGGTGGACACCGGTGACGGCTGGAACCACCACGACGGTCACGACGGTCAGCACGGACAGGGTGGCGTCGGTGGCGGCACCGACCCCGACCACCAGGGTCATGGCCACGACTGGCACGGCGACGGCGGCAACGACGGCAACGGCGGGAACGGTGGCGCGGGCGGCAGCACCGGCTCGGGCGGGTCCGACGGGTCGGGTGGCGGCGTGACCGGGCAGTCCGACGGCGGCACCGGCACCCCGTCGGTGCCCACCACGGTGCCGACGGTTCCGGCCCTCCCCGCGCTGCCCGAGCTGCCGACGCCGGTCGTCGCGCAGGTCGTCGAGCCCGCGCCGCAGGTCGAGGCCGCGGCGGTGACGGTGGCCGACACGCCGGCCGCCGAGGCCGCAGCCGCGCCCGACCTCACGGGCCTCGCGGGCATCGCGAACCCGGCCGCCGCGGCCGCGCCCGTGTCGGGCACCACCGGCGGGTTGCTCCCGACGGCGCGCGACGTGCTCGACACGCCGGCGGCGCGCTCGGTCGCCGCCGTCCTGGCCCTCGGGCTCGCGGTGCTGCTCTTCCTGGCGCTCCAGGGTCTCTTCGACCGCGGCGAGCCCAAGTTGAGGGGCGTGCGTGACGGGCGCGACGTCGCCCGTTTCCGGTGAGCGGGCGCAGCCGGCTGCAGCCCTCGCCGGCGGGTGACCGGCTCTTCGTCCTCCAGGGCATCCGGCTGCTGATCGTGGCCGCGATGCTGGTGGTCCCCGCGATCACCGGCGACTTCACCCGGGGCCTCGTCGGCCTGTCGCTCGTCGCCCTCCTCCTCGCCGCGGCGGTGGAGGTGGCCCGTCGCCTCGTGCCCGAGCACGCCCGTGCGCTCCTGTCGTGGAGCGTGCTCGTCGACGGCGTCGTCATCGTGCTCGCCGTCGCCCTCACCGGCGGGTACCGCAGCCCGTTGTTGTTCCTGGTGTTCCTCGACGTGGTCGCGGTCACGCTCGTCGCGTCGTACCGCACCGGCATCAAGGTCGCGCTGTGGTGCGCGATGTTGCTGCTGCTCGCGCACGCCGCCGCCGACGCCGAGGTGTTCGACACGACGTCGCCCGTCGTGTCCGACCGCGTCGCCGTGGTCGGCGCGGCCACGTTCCTCCTGTTCGCCGCGTGCACCGCGTTGTTCTCGTCGGTCAACGAGCGGTCGCTGCGCAACAACCGCACCCAACTCGAGTCGTTGGTGACGCTGGGTGAGGAGTTGGAGCGCACCCGTCGGGCCGACGACATCATGTCGACGCTCGTGGCCCACGGCTGCGCCCGGCTCGGCTTCGTGCGCGCCGCGGTGCTGGTGCGACGCGAAGGGCGCTGGGAGGGTGTGGTCGACGACGGCGTCGCCGAGATGCTCCTCGAGATCCCCGACCGCAGCGCACCGCTGGTGTGGGAGACGCTCAACACCGCGTCGCCGCGCCTCGTGCGGGCGCTCGACGACGACCTGCTCGACGACGTGATGCCGGGGGCGACCAACGTCGTGGTCGTCCCGGTCGGCGCCGACGGCGAGGACCTCGGGGTCGCGGTGGGCGAGTGGGGTGGCGACGGCGAGGCGCGCATCCCGATGCTCACCGTGCAGGCGTTCTCGCAGGCCGCCACGCAGACCGCGCTCGCGCTCCGCAACGCGGCACTGCTCGACGAGGTCGAGCGCCTCGCCACGCGCGACTCGCTCACCGGACTCGCGAACCGCCGCCTGTTCGACGAGTCGCTGCGCCGGGAGGCCGCGCGGTCGGCGCGTCTCGGAGTGCCGTTGAGCCTCCTCGTGATGGACGTCGACCACTTCAAGCAGGTCAACGACACCTACGGTCACCAGTCGGGTGACGCGGTGCTGCGCGAGGTTGGAGACGCGATCGTCGCGCACACCAAGTCGTTCGACGTCGCGGCGCGCTACGGCGGTGACGAGTTCGTCGTGCTGCTCCCCAATTGCGCGTCGGCACCGACGCGGTGCGCGCCGCCGATCGCGGTGCACGCACGTCGCGCAGTCGGTGCACCTCGTGCCGGTGACGATGAGCGCGGGGTTGCGACCATGCCCGCCAACGCGCTTCGACGGCGAGCGGCTCGTCGCCGCGGCCGACGCCGCGCTCTACGACGCGAAGCGCAACGGCCGTGACCGCACCTGGGCGTCGACGCGTGCGCCCGAGCCGGTGATCGAGGAGCGCGTCTCCTGGAAGCCGACGCTGGCGCGCGGCGCCTGAGCGGCGCGCGCGAACGGAACCGTCAGCCCGGTTCGGCCGCGAGGAGGTCGGCGGCGCGCCGCTTCATCGCCGTGTAGTTCGCCTTGCCCGCGGCGGAACGGTCGAGGCTGTCGACCGCGAGGAACCGACGCGGCGCCTTGTAGTGCGCGAGCGACCGGCGGCACCACTCCGTGAGCGCGGGCTCGTCGAGGGTCTCGCCCGGCGCGAGCTGCACGAGCGCGACGACGCGTTCGCCGAAGCGCTCGTCGGGCACTCCCACCACGAGGCAGTCGAAGACGCTCGGGTGCTGGCGCACCTCGGCCTCCACCTCCTCGGGGAAGACCTTCTCGCCGCCGGTGTTGATGCACGCCGACCCGCGACCGAGCAGCCGCACCGTGCCGTCGGCGTCGACGGTCGCGTGGTCGCCGGGTACGGAGTAGCGGACCCCGCCCCAGGTGGGGAACGTCGCCGCCGTCTTCTGCGGGTCCTTGTAGTACCCGACCGGGATGTTGCCGGTCATGGCGACGAGGCCCTGCACGTCGCTGCCCGGCTCGACGTCGAGGCCGGTGTCGGGATCGATGACGCGCACGCGGTCGCTCACCCGGAAGGTGGCCGACTCGAGCTTCTCCTCCGAGGCGTCGGACGTGTGGCGCGGCCCGAGTCCCTCGGACGCGCCGAGGGAGTCGACGATCGTGAGCCCCGGCAGCGCGGCGATGAGGCCCTGCTTCACCTGCGGGCTGAAGATCACGCCCGACGACTGGATGGCGCGCAGGCCCGACAGGTCCCATCGGCCGGGGTGCTCCTCGAGTGCCGCGAGCATCGGGCGGGCGAACACGTCGCCGACGATCGTGACGAGCTGCACCTGCTCCCGGGCGACGGTGTCCCACAGGAGTTCGGCGTCGAGACCGGGCCGGTCGATCAGGACGACGGTGCCGGCGCCGGCGAGGACCGACAACGACGAGAACAGCCCGGTGCCGTGCATGAGCGGCGCCGCGGGCAGCACGGTGGCGGCGCGCTTGCCCGCCCGTGCGGCCTCGAACGGGTCGGGCGGCTCGGGGCGCTTCGGGTGCCCGGAGGCCCAGAGGGCGCGGTAGAGGTCGTCGTTGCGCCACATCACGCCCTTGGGCATGCCGGTGGTGCCGCCGGTGTAGAGGAAGATCAGGTCGTCGCCGTCGGGCGCGGGCGGCGCCCACGACGCGATCGTGCCTGCGGCCGCGCCGTCGGCCCAGGCGGTCTCGTAGGGCGCGCCCACCTCGAGCGCGACGGGACGGGCGTCGCCCTCCATCGTGGCGATGGCCTCGGTGACCACCTCGGTGAACTGCGGCCCGTGCACCACCACCTTGGCGTCGGAGTTGCCGAGGACGTACGCCACCTCGGGCGCCTGGTAGCGGAAGTTCACGTTGCAGGGCACCGCGCCGAGCTTCAGGGCGGCGTAGAACGTCTCGAGGTACTCGGGCCGGTTGGTGAGGTCGATCGCGACCTTGTCGCCCCGGCCCACCCCGGCGACGTCGTGCATCCACCGGGCGAGGTGGGTGGCGCGGGCGGCGAAGGCACCCCACGACACGCGGGTGTCGCCGCACACGAGGGCGTCACGCCCCGGCACGATGTCGGCGATGCCGTCCCACACGGTGGCGAAGTTCCATCCGGGCACGGCGGTGAGGTTATGCGGCGTGTTCAGGTGGCTCTCAGGTCGGGTGGGCGAGGATGGCCGTTCGGATCGACCTCCGAGGGAGCCTGCTGTGTCGCACACCACCGCCCGTACCCGTTCGCCGCGCCTCGGCCGGGTGGCCGTCCTGGCCGCCCTCGCCGTCGCCACCGTGCTCGGCGGGGCCTCCGTCGCCGTGGCCGCCGACAGCGGCTCCGGGACCGGCTCCGGCTCCGGCTCCGGCTCCGGGACCGGCTCCGGGACGCCGGCCGGCCACGCCCGCCCGCAGCTCACCGACGACCAGAAGCAGTGCCTGTCCGACGCGTTGTCGGCGGCGGGGATCACGCTGCCGCAGAAGCCGGCCGACGGTCAGAAGCCCACCGACGGCACCCGCCCGCAGCTCACGCAGGAGCAGCGTGACGCGATGAAGGCCGCGGCCGAGAAGTGCGGCCTGCCCGCGATGGGCCCGCGCGGCGGGCAGGGTGGGCAGGACGGCCAGGGCGCGCCGTCGGGCCAGCCCGGTCAGAACGTCTAGCTGCGCCCGGTCTGGGGATCACCCAGGTCGAACCACCAGCCCGCGAGGTTCTCCATCTCGCGCACGGTGACCCGCAGCTCGTCGGTGAGGAGCCCGGGGTGGCGCTGCTGCAGCGCGACCGCGACCGACCGGTGGTACCAGAGCTGGTCGACCGCGCCCGCGTGGAACCGCGTCCACGTCTCGGGTCCGATCCGCCGCAGGTCGGCGACGATAGATCGCGCGTTCACGAGCGCGCCGGCCGCACGCACGCGCAGCACGCCGCGGCGTCGCGGGGTCGAGAGCTTCGCGATCGAACGCTCCTCGCGCGCCCGCCAGGTGGTGGCGTCGCGCGCGGTCTCCTTCTTGCGCCCCTTCCCGGTGGGCGCGACGTCGGTGCACGCGACGACGATGCGCGTGACCTTCTTGCCGAAGCGGGCCCGGAGCTCGTCGACCGTCGCCTCGGTGTCCTCGAGCACGTCGTGCAGCAGCGCGGCCGCGGCCTGCTTCTCGCTGCCGCCGTCGTCGAGAACGAGACCCGCGACCGCGAGCAGGTGCGCCACGTAGGGGACGTCGGACCCCTTCTTGCGCTGCGTGCCGTGCACGGCCATCGCCCAGTCGAGCGCGGCGACGAATCGCGGGCCGACCTGCACCGGCGCCTTCGTCCAGGGCGCGCCCGCCCAGGCCGGATCGTCGGTGCCGCTCGTGTCAGCCGACACTGCGCGCCTTCGCCACGTTCTTCTCGTGCTCGGCGAGCGTCGTCGCGTAGTAGGTCTTCCCGTTCTTGTCGCTCACGTAGTACAGGTAGTCGACCGCGGCCGGCGCCAGCGCAGCCTTGAGCGCGGCCTCGCTCACCGTACGGATCGGCGTGGGCGGCAACCCGGCGATCTTGTAGGTGTTGTACGGCGAGTCGATCTTGCGGTCCTTGTCGGTGGGGACCGGCGGGCACCCGCCCTTCGCGTAGCAGAGCGTGGCGTCGATCTGCAGGGGCATGCCCTGCTTCAGGCGGTTGTGGATCACCGCGGAGATGAGCGGCATGTCCTCGGCGCTGCCGGCCTCGGCCTCGATCAACGACGCGACGATCACCTCCTGGTAAGGGGTGAGCCCGTTGGCCGCGTTCGCCAGCCCGACGGCGTCGGCCTTGGCGTCGAACTGCTTCACGATCTTCGCCGCGATCTCGTTCTCCGACTCGGTGGCGCCGATGAAGTACGTGTCGGGCCAGGTGAGACCCTCGAGCGACGTGACCTCGGGCGGCTGGTACTTCGATCGCACCGTGTTGGACGCGAGCACCTCGAGGAAGCGCGGGCCGCTCTTGCCCTCGAGCGCGCCGACGCGCTGCACGATCTGGCCGAGGGTGAGCCCCGGCGGGAGCAGCAGCTTGATGTCGGGGACGGCCGACGCCGGGCCGCCGCGCAGCGTGTCGAGCGCGGCGCGGGCCGTGCTGCCCTCGACGAAGTCGTAACGGCCGACCTTGAAGGTCTGGAACTGCGACGTGAGCGCGACGTACTGGAACTCCTTCGAGTTCGCGATCACGCCCTCCTTCTGCAGCATGTCGCCCACCTGCGCGGGCGTCATGTTGGCCTGCACCTCGAGCACGATGTCGGCCGAGCCGGCCGACGACGTCTCGACGTTGGAGAGCACGTAGATCGACCCCATCGCCAGCGGCGCCAGCAGGATCAGCAGCACCACCAGGGTCGCGAGGTTCCGACGGCGGCTGCGGGCGAGGTCGGCCGCGCGACGACGCGCGACGGGGTTGCGATCGGTTGCCACACCCCATCGTCGCACTTCCGCGCCCCCTGATCCCACGCGGGCGGTCCCGGCGGGGCTCTGGGGCCCCTCACGGGGTCCGGGTTAGGGTGACCGACGAGGCCGGGAGCAGGGGACGAGGAGGACGAGGGGGGTGAGCGGGGCTCTGGGCGCCAGGCAGCGCTGGGTCGCGCTCATGGTCCTGATCTTCTCGCTCATGGTCATCGGGATCGACGGCTCGATCCTCAACGTGGCGCTCCCCACCCTCTCCCGCGACCTCCACGCCACCACCTCCGACCTGCAGTGGATGGTCGACGCCTACATCCTCGTGTTCGCCGGCCTGCTGCTCACGGCGGGGAGCCTGGGTGACCGGTTCGGCCGCCGCGGCGCCCTGGTGTTCGGTCTGGTGGTCTTCGGGACGGCGTCGGCCGCAGCCGCGTTCTCGTCGACCACCGAGCAGGTGATCGTGTTCCGCGCACTCATGGGCGTGGGCGCCGCGTTCATGATGCCGGCGACGCTCTCGATCATCACCAACATCTTCACCGAACCGCGCGAGCGGGCCCGCGCGTTCGGCGTGTGGGCCGCGGTGTCGGCCATCGGCAGCGCGCTCGGGCCGGTGATCGGCGGCCTGCTGCTCGCGCACTTCTGGTGGGGCTCGGTGTTCCTCGTGAACGTGCCGATCGTGATGATCGTGATCCCGATGGCCTACGTGTTCGTGCCGACGTCGCGCGACCCGCACCCGCACCGGCTCGACCTGGTGGGCTCGTTGCTGTCGATCGTCGGGCTGTCGGTGCTGCTGTGGGCGATCATCGGCGCGCCCGACCGGGGGTGGTTGAGCGGCACGAGCCTCGCCGCCTTCGTCGCGGCCGCGATCGCGATCGGCGCGTTCGTGCTGTGGGAGCTGCACAACCCCGAGCCGATGCTCGACATGACGTTCTTCCGCAACCCGCGGTTCACGGTCGCGAGCCTCGCGATCATGATGGCGTTCTTCGCGGTGGTCGGCGGCCTCTTCCTCAACAGCCAGATGTACCAGATCGTGTTCGGGTACTCGCCGCTGGAGACCGGCGTGCGCCTGCTGCCGTTCGTGTGCGCGTACATCGTCGCCGCGTTCCTGGCGCCGCGCATCGCGGAGAGCACGGGCTCGAAGTGGATCGTGGCCGGCGGCCTCACCGTCGCGGGAGTCGGCCTGCTGGTGCAGGCCGGGGTGCACGTCGACTCCTCCTACTTCCGCGCCATCATCGGTCTCATCGTGATGGCCTCCGGCATGGGCCTCGCGACGCCGTCGGCCACCGAGTCGATCATGGGCTCGCTGCCGAAGGAGAAGGCCGGCGTCGGTTCGGCGATGAACGACACCACGCGCCAGATGGGCGGCGCGCTCGGCGTCGCGGTGATGGGCAGCATCCTCGCGTCGCAGTTCCGTTCCGCCATGAGCGACGCGGTCGGCACACGCGGGTTGTCACGCGACCTGTTCGAGCGCGCCCACGACTCCGCGGTCACCGCGATCTCGGTGGCCGAACGCGTCGGTGGGCCCGCGGGGGAAGCGCTGCTCGACGTGGCGCGCCACTCGTGGCTGCAGGGCAAGAACGTCGCGACTGTCGTCGCCGCGGTGATGGTCCTCGCGGGTGCGCTGCTGTCGTTCCTCTACCTGCCGGCCCAGGCGTTGCACCACCACCTGAACCCCACGGAGTACCTGCCCACCGAGATCGTCATCGACGACGACGAGATCCCCGACCCGGACGACGGGACCGGGGTGCGCGACCCGGTGTCGTGAGGCCGACCGGTTGGGGTCAGAGCTTCCAGCCGGCGGCCTTGCGCTCGACGCAGGTGGGGCAGATCGGGTACCGCGACGGGTCGCGGGTGGGCACCCACTTCTTGCCGCACAGCGCGGTGATGGCCTCACCGGTCACGTAGGCACGGGCGACGTCGTCCTTGCGGGCGTAGTGCGCGAAGCGGTCGTGGTCGCCGCCGTCGGTGTCGACGGGCTGGGTGGACTCGACCGGCGTCTCGACCGGCGCCACGGGCGCGATGACGGGAGTGCTGGTGTCGCTCACGGCTCCAGGCTACCCCTGCCGGTCGCGTAGCCTGCACGGGTGCCCGACTTCGCCGACGACCACAGCAGCGAGCTCGAGCGGCAGGCCAAGGCCCTCAAGTTCTTCGCCCTGTTCGAGACGGTCACCTACGTGGTCCTCTTCTACTTCTGGATCATCCAGCCGAACGACATCGGCAAGGCGTCGGCCGGCTTCGTGCACGGCCTGGTGTGGATGGCGTTCGTCGCGATGACGGTGATCATCCGCCCCGAGATCGGCTGGACCTGGGGGTACACGATCGCGGTGATCGTGCTCGGCCCGATCGGCGGGGTCATGGTGTGGTGGCGCCTGCGGACGACGCCGCGAGAAGTGC
>JAXLRL010000009.1:0-122290 GCA_046331125.1 Acidimicrobiia bacterium | reverse complement strand
AACGCGGTGTCGACGCCCGCGTCGTCGCCCCGTGCGACGGCCCGCCGCCGGAGCCCGGCATCGTGTCGATCGGCCCGTCCACCCGCTTCCCGAGCAACGGCTCGGTGGCCCCGGTCGCGGCGGGCCATGCGGTCGCCCGGCGCACCCTGGAGTTCATCCGGGTGTTCGAGCCCGACGTGATGCACCTCCACGAGCCGTTCTCGCCGGGGGCGAACCACGCCGCGCTCGTGGGGACGCAGCTCCCGGTGGTCGGCACCTTCCACTCGGCCCGGGCGGGCAAGAACGGCTGGTACGAGACCCTCCGGGCCACCATCCGTCCGCTCATGAACAAGCTCGACGTGAAGACGGCCGTGTCGGCCGACGCCGCCCGTCAGGTGACGCTCACCTTCGGCGAGGAGTGCGAGATCGTCCCGAACGGCGTGGAGGTCGAGGCCTACACGAGCGGCCCGACGGCCTCCGCCTCCCACCCCGCGATCGTGTTCGTGGGTCGCCACGAGCCGCGCAAGGGCCTCGGGGTGCTGCTCGACGCGTTCGACGGCCTCGGGCGCGACGCCGACCTGTGGGTGATCGGCGACGGACCCCAGCAGGGCACCCTGCGGGCCCGGCGCCTGCCGGGGGTCGAGTGGCTGGGGTCGGTGAGCGACGAGGAGAAGGCGGCCCGGCTCCGCGGTGCCGCCATCGCGTGCTTCCCCGCGATCGACGGCGAGTCGTTCGGGGTGGTGCTGCTCGAGGGGATGGCCGCCGGCGCGGTGGTGGTGGCGTCCGACATCGACGGCTACCGCACGGTGGCCCGGCAGGACCAGGAGGCCGTGCTGGTCCCGCCCAACGACGCCGACGCGCTCCGGGAGGCCCTGCGCCGGGTGCTCGACGACGGCGCGCTGCGCCGGCGGTTGGTGGCCGCGGGGCGGGCCCGGGCCGAGGAGTTCTCGATGACCGGCCTGGCCGAGCGGTTCGTGGGCATCTACGAGCGGGCGATCGTCGCCAACCGGGAGCGTCACGAACGCGAAGCGCTGCAGGCCCGCTAGTGCCCTGATCCCCGGGTGACCCCGGCCTACACTCGCCCGCATGGTCATCGGGATCGTGATCGCCGTCATCGTCGTCGTCATCGGGCTGTTCTTCTGGATCGGCTACAACCAGCTCGTCAAGCGGCGGAACCAGGTCGACAACGCCTGGTCGCAGATCGACGTGCAGCTCAAGCGTCGTCACGACCTGATCCCGAACCTGGTGGAGACGGTCAAGGGCTACGCGAGCCACGAGAAGGGCACGTTCGAGGCGGTCACGCAGGCCCGCGCCAACGCGATCAACGCGCAGGGACCCGAGGCGCAGGCCCAGGCGGAGAACGTCCTCTCCGGCGCGCTGAAGAGCCTCTTCGCGGTGGCCGAGGCGTACCCCGACCTCAAGGCGAACCAGAACTTCCTGAACCTCCAGGAGGAGCTCACGTCCACCGAGGACCGCATCGCCTACGCGCGGCAGTTCTTCAACGACAGCGTGCTCAGCTACAACACCAAGATCCAGCAGTTCCCCACCGTCATCCTCGCGGGGATGTTCAACTTCGAGAAGCGCGACTTCTTCGACGCCGCTCCGGAGGACACCGAGACCCCGCAGGTGCAGTTCTGATCCTGTAGTCCCCACCGACCGCGCGACCGGCCCGCCCCCGAGGGCAGTGGCGGGCCCGAGGCGCTGCGGCACCAAGTCCACGAAGGTCACACGTGTACGAGCAGATCGCGCGCAACAAGCGGCGCACGTTCCTCATGCTGCTCGGCTTCGTCGTCCTCATCACGCTCGTCGCCGCGGCGATCGTGCTGTTGTTCGGCGGCGGCTGGGTCGGCGTCGTCATCGCCTTCGTCATCGCGATGGCGTTGGCGTGGGGCAGCTACTACAACTCCGACAAGATCGCGATCAAGGCGTCGCGGGCGGTGCCGGCCGACGAGACGGAGTACCTCCGGTACCACAACCTCGTCGAGGGCCTGTGCATCGCCGCCGGTCTCCCGAAGCCGAAGCTGTACGTGGTGAACGACCCGGCACCCAACGCGTTCGCGACCGGTCGCAACCCCAAGCACGCGGCGGTCGCGGTCACCACCGGGCTGCTCGAGAAGATGAACCGCGTCGAGCTCGAGGGGGTGCTCGCCCACGAGCTGTCGCACGTCAAGAACTACGACATCCTCGTCACCACGGTGGCGGTCACCGCGATCGGCACGATCGCGCTGATCAGCGACATCGGCCTGCGCTTCGCGTTCTGGGGCGGCATGAGCGGCCGGCGCGACAACAACGGCGACAGCGGGCCGATCGGCATCGTCATCGCGATCGCGTCGCTGGCCGTGCTGATGCTCGCGCCGTTCGCGGGTTACCTCATGCAGATGGCGATGAGCCGCAACCGTGAGTACCTCGCCGACGCGAGCGGCGTGTTGCTCACCCGCTACCCGCCGGGGCTCATCAGCGCGCTCGAGAAGCTGAAGGACGACAAGGCCGTCGTGCACAACGCGACGAAGGCCACCGCCCAGATGTGGATCGAGGAACCGCTCGAGACCGACCCGAAGAAGCCGGGTTCGAAGTTCAACAACTTGTTCGACACGCATCCGCCCCTCGAGGACCGGATCAAGCGATTGCAGGAGATGTAAGTGCGCCAGACCCGTCGACCGATCTCCCGGTGGGGTACCGCCGTGGCCGGCCTGCTCGTGCTCACGACCGCGCTCGCGGCGTGTGGTGGCGGGGGCGACGACAAGAAGGCGGTGAAGCGCACGACGACCACCGCGTCGACGTCGACCACCACCACGGTGAAGATCCCGATCGCACCGCTCACCGGCCTGCAGGACCCGTCGGGCGCGAGCCTCACGCGGCCCGCGCTGTCGATCAAGGTCGAGAACACCCCCGACGCCCGGCCGCAGGCGAGCATCGACCAGGCCGACGTCGTGTACGAGGAAGAGGTCGAGGGCGGCATCACCCGCTTCGTGACCATGTGGAACTCCACGGTGCCCGAGACGGTCGGGCCGGTGCGTTCCGTGCGGGCCGAGGACCCCGACATCGTCTGGCCGCTCGGCGGCATCTTCGCCTACTCCGGGGGCGCGCAGGTCAACGTCGACGCCATCAACGCCGCGCCGGTGAAGGCGGTCGACGAGTCATCGGCGGGCGCGGCCATGGAGCGCAACGCGGCGGGTCAGCCGCCGCGCGACGCGCCGCACAACCTCTACGCCCACCCGCAGGCCCTCTTCGACCTCGGTGGCACCCCGGTGCCGTCGCCGGCGCTGTTCTCCTACCTGGCGCCCGAGACGCTGGTCACCGGTCCGGGCGTGCTCGGCATGCACGTGAACTTCGACTCCGGCTACGACGTGCAGTGGGACTGGGACCCGTCCACCAAGACCTGGCTGCGCAGCCAGGACGGTCAGCCGTTCGTCACCAGCGCGGGTGCCCGGGTGGCGCCGACCAACGTGGTGGTGCAGTACACGCCCTACTCGGGCGACGCCGAGGGCCAGACCGTCGGCGAGGGTGACGTCTGGATCTTCACCGACGGCGTCGTGCGCGTCGGCCGGTGGGTCCGTCCCGACAAGACCAAGCCCGCCACCTACGTGGACGCCGCCGGCCAGCCGATCCTGCTGAAGCCCGGTCGCACCTGGGTGGAGCTGCTGCCCGTCGGCCGCACGGTCGACATCGCGCCGGGCCCGCCCGTCACCACGGCACCCCCGGCGACCACCACCACCAAGGCTCCCAAGAAGAAGTCCACGAAGTAGGGGAATGCTTCGGAGGCGGGCCGCGACCGGCCGGTAACCTGATCCTCATGTCGGATGCCACCACCGGAACCGCCCGCGTCAAGCGGGGTCTCGCGGAGATGCTGCGGGGCGGCGTGATCATGGACGTCGTCAACGCGGAGCAGGCCAAGATCGCCGAGGACGCCGGCGCCGTCGCCGTGATGGCGCTCGAGCGCGTCCCGGCCGACATCCGCCGCGACGGCGGCGTCGCCCGCATGAGCGACCCCGCGATGATCGAGGGTATCCAGGCCGCGGTCACCATCCCGGTGATGGCGAAGTGCCGCATCGGCCACTTCGCTGAGGCGCAGGTGCCGAGGCGCTGCAGGTCGACTACATCGACGAGTCCGAGGTGCTCACCCTGGCCGACGAGGCGCACCACGTCGACAAGTGGGCGTTCACCGTTCCGTTCGTGTGCGGCGCCACCAACCTCGGTGAGGCGCTGCGGCGCATCTCCGAGGGTGCGTGCATGATCCGCTCGAAGGGCGAGGCCGGCACCGGCAACATCGTCGAGGCGGTGCGCCACCTGCGCCTGATCCTCGGCGACATCCGCAAGCTCACGGTGTCCGACGAGGCCGAGCAGTTCGCGGCGGCCAGGCGAGGCTGCGCGCGCCCGTCGAGCTCGTGCGCGAGGTCGCCCAGCGCGGCGAGCTGCCCGTCCCGCTGTTCTGCGCCGGGGTATCGCCACGCCGGCCGACGCCGCGCCAGGATGCAGCTCGGCGCGCAGGCCGTGTTCGTGGGCAGCGGCATCTTCAAGAGCGGTCTGCCCGAGATCATGGCGAAGGCGATCGTCGCGCCACCACGCATTACGCCGACGCCACCATCGTGGCCAAGGTGTCGCGCTATTCGGCGACCCGATGCGCGGCGACGAGATCGCCGGCCTCGACGTCAAGCTCGCCGACCGCGGCTGGTAGAGGGACAAGGTCCGCCGACGATGAGGCCCCCAGGCTGTGAAAGTCGGCGTTCTCGCGCTCCAAGGGGCGTTCCGCGAGCATCGTGAGGTGCTCGACGCGCTCGGCGTCGAAGCGGTCGAGGTGCGCGTCCCGGAGCAGTTGGACGCGCTCGACGCGCTGATCCTGCCCGGTGGCGAGTCCACCACGATGAGCCACCTGCTCGGCACGTCGGGCGTGCGCGCCCCGCTGGCCGAGCGCCTGCGCGACGGCCTGCCCGTGCTCGGCACCTGCGCCGGAATGATCCTGCTCGCCACCGAGGTGGCCGACGGGCGCCCCGACCAGCAGAGCTTCGGCGTGGTCGACGTCACCGTCCGCCGCAACGCCTACGGCCGCCAGCTCGCCTCGTTCGAGGCGCCGCTGGCCGTCGACGGTCTCGCCGGGGGCGCGTTCCCCGGAGTGTTCATCCGTGCGCCCCGCATCGAGCGTGCGGGCGACGGAGTCGAGGTGCTGGCCGAGCACGACGGCCACCCGGTCCTCGCCCGGCAGGGCGCGGCGGTGGTGGCTAGCTTCCATCCCGAACTCGCGGGCGATCTGCGCCTGCACGAGTGGTTCCTGAGAGAGAGCGAGACGCGATGAGCGAAGCGACCGCGAGCCGGGTATCCCGGCTCGCAGCGAAGCGTGGGCCGAGCGCCCCGGAGCGAAGCGACGAGAGCAGGAAAAGATGAGCGGTCATTCCAAGTGGCATTCGATCAAGCACGCCAAGGGTGCGGCCGACGCCGCCCGCGGCAAGCTGTTCGCGCGGCTCGCCCGCCAGATCGAGGTCGCGGCGCGTGAGGGCGGCGGCGACATCGACGGCAACCCCACGCTGCGCACGATGGTGCAGAAGGCGCGCGACGCGTCGATGCCGAAGGACAACATCGAGCGCGCGATCAAGCGCGGCACCGGAGAGCTCGAGGGTGTCACCTACGAGTCGATCGTGTACGAGGGCTACGCCACCAACGGTGTCGCCGTCTACGTGGAGACGCTCACCGACAACCGCAACCGCACCGGCGCCGAGGTGAAGAACGTCTTCAACCGCAACGGTGGCTCGCTCGCCGAGCCCGGCGCGGTGGCGTGGCAGTTCGAGCGCAAGGGCGTGATCATCCTCGACAAGGCCGCGGCCGAGGAGGACGATCTCATGCTCGTCGCGCTCGACGCCGGCGCCGAGGACATCGCCGACCAGGGCGACACCTGGCAGGTCACCACCGCGGCCACCGACCTCAACGCCGTGCGCACCGCGCTCACCGAGGGCGGCATCGAGGTGAAGGAGTCGGAGCTCACCATGCTCCCGTCCGCCACCGTCGAGATCGACGAGGCGTCGAAGGCGAAGTCGGTGCTGCGGGTGATCGACGCGCTCGAGGAGCACGACGACGTGCAGAACGTCTACGCCAACTTCGACATCCCCGACGACGTGATGGCCGCCGCCTACGCCTGATCGCAGCGACTCTCTCCCGAACCGGCGTCAATCAGGTCGCACTATGCGTCACGTGCTCGATTGACGCCGGTTCGTCGCGTAGCGTCGCCGCGGTGGGCGTGACCGCAGAGGTCGGCGTCGGCATCGGAGCAGGTCGAGCGACCGACGAAGGTCTGGCATCGTCAGTCCGGTGCGCGCGGTGGGTACCAGGCGCCAGCAGTGCTCCTCCACGGCGAGGGCGCGCTGCTGACCGAGACGCCGTCTGTACTGGTCGCGCTGGGCGTGATGCGCCGGTGTCGTCGGCGTCGTCTATGCTGCTCGGTCCACTAACCGCACGCGGAAGTCGGGGAGGTAGCGTCGGGGATGGAGATCGCCGACGCGGTGGAGTTCGTGCGGGGGCACCGCGATGCGGTGATGCTCACGCGGCGGCGTGACGGCAGTCCGCAGCTGTCGCCGGTCACGTGCTCGGTCGACGCGACGGACACGATCGTGATCAGCACGCGGGAGACCGCGCTGAAGGTGAAGAACCTGCGGCGGGATCCCCACGTGTCGCTGTGCGTGCTGGCGGAGGGGTTCTACGGCAAGTGGATCCAGGTCGACGGCACCGCCGAGATCGTGTCGCTGCCCGACGCGCTCGAACCGCTCGTGGAGTACTACCGCTCGCTGCGCGGTGACCACCCCGACTGGGACGAGTACCGCGCCGCGATGGTCACCGACCAGCGGTGCCTGCTGCGCATCACGGTCGAGCGCGCCGGCCCCGACGTCTCCGGGTAGCCACGCGTGACGGTCGCGGCCGCGGTGTTCGCCGCGGGACGGGGGAGTCGGCTCGGCGGAGACGCGTCGAAGCCGTTGCTGGAGTGGCGGGGCCGCCCGCTGCTCGCGTGGGCGCTCGACGCCGCGGTCGGGTCCGGCCTGGCCCCCGTCGTCGTCACCGTGGGGTACCGCGCCGACGAAGTGCGCGCCGCCGTGCCCGCCGGCGTCGAGATCGTGGACAACCCGGCGTGGGAGGAGGGGATCGCGTCGAGCCTGCGGGCCGTGCTGCGGGCCCTCGAACCCCGGGCCGACGTGACCGCGGTTGTGGTCGGACTGGCCGACCAGCCCCGCACCGGCGCCGAGGCCTACCGTCGCCTCGCTGCCGCCCACGAGGCGGGCGCCGAGCTGGCCGTCGCCACCTACGAGGGCCGCCGTGGGAACCCGGTGCTCCTGGCGCGTAGCCTCTGGGCCCAGGCGTGCGAGCTGACGGGTGACGCCGGGGCCCGGCAACTCATGGGATCCGGCGCCGTCACCGTCACCGAAGTGCCGTGCGACGGCACCGGTACCGCCGACGACGTCGACACGCTCGAGGATCTCGGAAGACTCCAGGAGGACCAGTGAAGATCGAGGACAGCTTCAGGGTGGACGTGCCCGTCGAGGAGGCATGGAAGGTGCTCCTCGACCTGGAGCGCATCGCCCCGTGCCTCCCCGGCGCCCAGCTCACCGAGGTGGAGGGCGACGAGTACCGCGGCACCGTGAAGATCAAGGTGGGCCCGATCACCGCCCAGTACAAGGGCGTGGCGCAGATCGTGGAGGCCGACGAGGCCAACCACAAGGTGCTGCTCAAGGCCGAAGGGCGCGACACCCGCGGCCAGGGCAACGCGTCGGCGACGGTCACCGCCACCCTCGTGGGCGAGGGTGGCAGCACCACGGTGAACATCGACACCGACCTCAACATCACCGGCAAGGTGGCCCAGTTCGGCCGCGGCGTCATGGCCGACGTGTCGAGCAAGCTGCTCGGACAGTTCGCCGACAACCTCAAGAAGGACGTCCTCTCGGGCGAGGCGCCCACCGCGCCGGCGCCCGCGGCGGAGGCCAAGACCGAGGCGGCGCCCGCGAGCAACGGTGCAGCGGCCCCGGCGGCCGCCTCCACCGGGCCCCGCAAGATCGACAGCCCCGAGGCCCAGCCCATCGACCTGATGGACGCGGCCGGGGAGTCGGTCGGCAAGCGCCTCGCACCCGTGATCGCGGCCGTGGTGGCCCTGATCACGCTGCGGGTGATCTTCAAGCGCCGCCAGCGGAAGAAGGCCGCCAAGCGCGCCGCCGAGTGAGCCCGCGGGCCCGGCCCGCACATTTTCCGAGTGACGCCCCCGGAGGTCCGCCTCCGGGGGCGTTGCGCGTCGTAGGATCGAACCCATGTTCGATTCGGCGAGCGCAGCCGGCTGCGTCCTCGGCATCGACCCCGGCGTGTCGCGCTGTGGGTACGGGGTGGTCCGCCGGGAGGGCGCGCGCTTCGTGGCCGTGTCGTACGGGGTGTTGCGCACCCCGCCCTCCGACGAGTTGCCCGACCGCCTCGCGGCGTTGAGCGCCGACCTCGAGGGGCTCGTGGCCGAGTTCCGCCCAGCCGCGCTGGCCGTCGAGCGGGTGCTGTTCCAGGTGAACACCCGCACCGCGATGTCGGTGGGGCAGGCGAGCGGGCTCGCGCTGGCGATCGCAGGGCGCGAGCGCATCCCCGTCGCCACCTACAGCCCCAACGAGGTGAAGCTCGCGGTGGCCGGCGATGGCGCCGCCGGCAAGACCGAGGTGCAGGTGATGGTGCAGCGGTTGCTCAAGCTCGCCGAGATGCCCGACCCGCCGGATGCCGCCGACGCGCTGGCGCTCGCGCTGTGCCACTGGTGGAAGGCGCCGGTCGCCGCCCAGGTCGCGGCGGGTGCCGGCACCGGTGGGCGATCCCGGCTCGACGAGGCGATCGCGCCGGCGATCGCCCGCGAAGGAGAAGCGATGATCGGTTCGGTGCGGGGCACCGTCATCGAGCGCACCGCTGCGGGCGAGGTGCTCGTGGAGGTCGGGGGAGTCGGATACCGCGTCAACGTGCCTGCGGGCGCGATGCCGGGGCTGCACCCGGGGACGGCGGCGTTCCTCTTCACCCACCTGCACGTGCGCGAAGACGCGATGGTGCTCTACGGCTTCCCCACGCGCGACGAGCGCGACACGTTCGAGGCGCTCATCGGCACCACCGGGGTGGGCCCCAAGCTCGCGCTGGCGATGCTCTCGGTGCACTCGCCTGCGGGCCTGCGGCGCGCGCTGCTCGAGGACGACCTCGCCGCGCTCACCCTCGTACCCGGTGTGGGCAAGCGCACCGCGCAGCGGCTGCTCGTCGAGCTGAAGTCGCGCCTCGAGGTTCCCGAGCTCGACCTCTCGGCCGAGGGGGGTGCTGCGGGTCCCGCGCCGCGCGCCGAGGTGCGCGCCGCGCTCGCGGGCCTCGGGTACGGCACCGACGAGGTGCGCGGCGTCGCGGCGCAGCTGCCCGAGGACGGCACTGTCGAAGACCCCGCTCCGGGCGCTCAAGCTCCTCTCGGTGCATGCCTAGGGACTGGATCCACGCATGAGGGAAGAGCTGCTCAACGCGGAGGCCGACCCGGTCGAGGCCGCGGAGGAGACCACGCTGCGACCGCCGCCTCGACGAGTTCGTCGGTCAGCCGCGCCCAAGGAGCACCTCGACATCGTGCTGCAGGCCGCGAAGCAGCGGGGCCAGGCCGCCGACCACCTGCTGTTCGCCGGCCCGCCCGGTCTGGGCAAGACCACGCTGTCGGGCATCGTGGCCGCCGAGATGGAGGTCAACCTCCGCATCACGAGCGGCCCCGCGCCTCGAGCGGGCCGGCGACCTCGCCGCGATCCTCACCAACCTCGACGACGGCGACGTCCTCTTCATCGACGAGATCCACCGTCTCCCGCGCGCGGTCGAGGAGGTGCTCTACCCGGCGATGGAGGACTTCCAGCTCGACATCGTGATCGGCAAGGGCCCGTCGGCCTGCTCGATCCGCCTCGAGCTGCCCCGGTTCACGCTCATCGGCGCGACCACCCGCACCGGGCTCATCACCAGTCCGCTGCGCGACCGCTTCGGCTTCGTGGCCCGCCTCGACTACTACGAGGCGCCCGAGCCGAGGCCATCGTCGAGCGGGCGGCCGCCATCCTCGGGGTCACCGTCGACGGCGACGGGCCCACCGGCGGCGCGGCGGAGATCGCCCGTCGTTCCCGCGGCACGCCCCGCATCGCCAACCGCCTGTTGAAGCGGGTGCGCGACTACGCCGAGGTGCGGGCCGACGGCCGGGTCACCGGCGACGTCGCCCGTGCCGCCCTCACGCTGTTCGAGGTCGACGAGCTCGGCCTCGACAAGGTCGACCGGGCGGTGCTGCAAGCCCTCTACGTCACCTTCGCCGGCCAGCCGGTGGGCCTCCACCCTGGCCGTGGCGGTGGCGGAGCAGCCCGACACGGTCGAGGAGGTGTACGAGCCCTTCCTCCTGAAGGCCGGCATGCTCCTGCGCACCCCAGGGGCCGGGTCGCCACCCCCGGGGCCTATGCCCACCTCGGCATCGTGCCGCCGGCCTCGGCCGCCGTCGCCGCCAGCCTGTTCGAGTGCCGTGGGCGACGACAGCGATCCCGCCGGGACCTGAGCACGCACTAGTGTCCGCACCGGTCTCCGACCCCGGGGCCGTCGTCGCCAGGACCATCCGAGGAATCCGTTGCTCGTCGTCGTCTACTTCGTCATCCTGGCGGTGGCCTTCTTCTTCCTGATCGTGCTGCCCCAGCGGCGGCGCAACCAGGCGCTCAACGCGCTCGTGGCCTCGATCGAGGTCGGCGACGAGGTCATCACCAGCGGCGGCATCTTCGGCACGGTCATCGCCATGGAGAGCGACCGCGTCGACCTGCAGATCGCGCCCGGCGTCGTGATCACGGTCGCCAAGCGCGCGTTGGCGCAGCCGGCGTACCCCGTGCCCGAGCTCGCGCCCGCCGCCGACGAGGACGACGACGCCGACGCCGCGGACGACAGCGAGCACGACGGGGAGCAGGGCTGACCCGTGCGCCGCAACTGGACGTTCCTCATCGTCACCGTCGTGCTCGTGATCGGCACCTTCCTCGGCGCGCTCGCGCTCGACAAGAGCCCGGTGCTCGGCCTCGACCTGCAGGGCGGCGTGTCGGTCGTGCTCACGCCCAAGGGCGACTACAGCAAGGACTCGCTCGACGTCGCCGTCGACATCATCCGCACCCGCGTCGACAGCCTCGGCACCCTCGAGCCGGAGATCACCCGTTCCGGCAGCGGCAAGGACGCCTTCGTGCAGATCGACCTGCCCGGCGTCAAGGACCGCGAGAAGGCGGTGAAGCTCGTCGGTACCACCGGCACGCTGCGCTTCCGCCCGGTGCTGGCCAACCTCCCCGCGGAGGGCGCGAGCACCAGCACCACGACCACCACCACCGGTACGACCGTGCCCGGCGCGACCACCACTGCGCCCACCACCACGACGACACTGCCGAAGACGGAGGCCGACGCCGCCGCCATCGCCGCGGTCGCCTCGTGCGACACCACGCTGATCGGCCAGCTCGACCCGGCCAAGATCCCCACCACCAAGCCGGCCGACGACGCGGCCGACAAGTGCATCGTGGCCAAGAGCCGCGACGGCAAGAGTCGGTACCTCCTCGGGCCCACGGCCCTGGCGGGCAAGGGCGGCGTGTCGGGCGCGAAGTCGCAGTTCGCGCAGGGCACCGGGTACGTCGTGCTCATGGACCTCACCGACTCCGGCGCCCAGAAGTTCAACGCCCTCGCGGCGAAGTCGTTCGGCCAGCCGTCGCCCACCAACGAGGTGGCGATCGTGCTCGACGGCGTGGTGCAGTCGGCCCCGGCGTTCCAGGCCTCGTCGTTCAGCGGCCCGGTGCAGATCAGCGGCAACTTCACCCAGAGCGAGGCCACCGACCTCGCCAAGCTCATCCAGTACGGCGGCCTGCCCGTCGTGTTCGAGCGCGGCAACGTGGAGACCGTCTCGCCGTCGCTCGGCAAGGACCAGCTGCACGCCGGCATCATCGCCGGCATCATCGGCCTCGCCCTCGTCGCGATCTACATGCTCGTCTTCTACCGGATCCTCGGCCTCGTGGTGATCGCGGGCATCGTGCTCTCCGGGATGGCGCTGTTCACGCTCGTCGCGTGGCTGCTGCCGGCGATGGGCATCACGATCGTGCTGGGCCTCTCGGGCGTCACCGGCATCATCGTGTCGGTCGGTATCACCGTCGACTCGTACATCGTGTACTTCGAGAAGATGAAGGACGAGCTGCGCGCGGGCGCGACCGTGCGCTCCTGTGTGGACCGCTCGTTCACCAAGTCGTTCCGCACGATCCTCGCCGCCGACCTCGTGTCGCTGATCGGCGCGATCGTGCTCTACGCGCTGGCGATCGGTTCGGTGCGCGGCTTCGCGCTCTTCCTCGGCATCTCCACCGTGCTCGACCTGCTGGTGTCGTACTTCTTCATGCACCCGCTGGTGTCGATCATGGCCCGCAAGCCGCACCTCGTGCGCATGAAGGGCTTCGGCATCGGCTCCGGCCTCGACCACCCGGAGGTGGTGGCATGAGTGCGGACACCGCGGTCATGGAAACGCCGGAGAAGCGGAAGCGCACGACGTTCAAGGACATCTACCACGAGCGCACGAACTTCCAGTTCATCGCGCACTCGCGGCGCTGGCTGATCCTGTCGGGCACGCTCATCCTCATCTCGATCGTCGCCTTCTCGGTGAAGGGCCTCAACCTCGGCATCGACTTCGAGGGCGGCACCGAGTGGCAGGTCACGAAGACGGCAGGTTCGGTGTCGGTCGGCGACGTGCGCGACGCGATCAGCCAGTTCGGCGCCGGCGACGCGAAGATCACGGTGCTCGGCAACGACGGCGTGCGCGTGCAGTCGAAGGAGCTCAGCGCGGCCGACCAGGCCAGCGTGACCAAGGCGCTCGCCGACTACGCCGGCGTGCAGACGGCGCAGGTGAGCCTGCGCAACGTGGGGCCCACATGGGGCGACAAGGTGAGCTCGAAGGCGCTCACCGCGCTCATCGTGTTCTTCTTCGTGATCGCGATCTACCTGAGTCTGCGCTTCGAATGGCGCATGGCGCTCGCCGCGGTGCTCGCGGTGGTCCACGACATCATCATCACCGTCGGTGTCTACGCGGTGACGGGCTTCGAGGTGGTCCCCGCGACCGTGGTCGCGTTCCTCACCATCCTCGGGTACTCGCTCTACGACACCGTCGTCGTGTTCGACAAGGTGAAGGACAACACCGCGCGTCTCGGCACCGTGCGCGGCGACACCTACTCCTCGATGGTGAACCGCTCGCTCAACCAGGTGCTGATCCGTTCGATCAACACGTCGCTGGTCGCGCTGCTGCCGGTCGGTTCGCTGCTGTTCGTCGGCACCTGGGTGTTCGGTGGCCTCGCACTGAAGGACTTTGCCCTCGCGCTGTTCGTCGGTCTGCTCACGGGTGCCTACTCCTCGATCTTCGTGGCCACGCCGCTGCTGGCCTGGCTGAAGGAGAAGGAGCCCAAGTACAAGGCGCTCCGCGCACGCGCCGCCGCCGACCTCGCCAAGGCACAGAAGGACCAGCAGTCCTCGGGGCGCAAGGCCTCTGCGGCGCCGGCGACGGTTGCGGAGCCGGTGGCCGCGAGCGGGTCGGTGGCCACGCTCGAGGAAGCGACCGACGGCGCGGCCGACGACGACGGCGACGGCGACGGCCTCGACGACGTCGCCGAGGAGCCGGCCGAGCCGGGGATCCCGCAGTCCGACCCGCAGACGGCGAAGCCCACCCGCGGCTCCGCTGCGCCCCGCGGGCGCCAGCAGCGCGGCAAGAAGCGCAAGTAGCCCCGCGCATCCTGCCCGGCATCCCGCCCGGCATCCCGGGCCCCGCCCGGTAGACTGGGCCGGAACATGAGCACCACGGAACCGCGCACCGAGCAGCGATCCGAGCAGTCCCGCGCCGACCGCCGTTCCGTGCTGCCCTGGCGCCGCCACCACCACGAGCACGCCGTCGACGTCGAGGTCGAGGCGCTCGTCGAGGCCTACCGGGAGCGTCACCCGAAGGCTGAGATCGCCATGATCGAGACCGCGTTCGAGATGGCGCGCGACGCCCACTCGGCGCAGGTGCGCCGCAGCGGGGAGCCCTACATCACCCACCCGCTGGGCGTCGCGCTCATCCTCGCCGACCTCGGCCTCGACGACGTCACCATCGCGGCCGCGCTCCTCCACGACGCGGTGGAGGACACCACCGTCACCACCGACGACATCGCGCACACGCTCGGCCCGGATGTGGCGGCGATCGTCGACGGCGTCACCAAGCTCGACCGCCTCCAGTTCGACTCCAAGGAGGCACAGCAGGCCGCCACGCTGCGCAAGATGCTCGTGGCGATGGCGAAGGACATCCGGGTCCTGCTGATCAAGCTCGCCGACCGCCTGCACAACATGCGCACGATCGCGTCGCTGCCCGAGTTCAAGCAGCGTCGCATCGCGCAGGAGACCATCGACATCTACGCGCCGCTCGCGCACCGGCTCGGCATCGCCGACATGAAGTGGCAGCTCGAGGACACCGCGTTCGCGGTGCTCTACCCGCTGCGCTACGCGGAGATCGAGCAGATGGTCGCGGTGCGCTCGCCCGAGCGCGTCGACTTCCTCGAGGAGGTGCTCGCCGAGTTGCGGGCCCGGCTCGAGGAGCTGCGCATCGAGGCCGACGTCAAGGGCCGGCCGAAGCACTACTGGTCCATCTACGAGAAGATGGTCACCCAGGGCAAGCAGTTCGACGACGTGCAGGATCTCGTCGGCGTGCGCGTGATCGTGGAGTCCGTCAAGGACTGCTACGCGGCGCTCGGTTCGATCCACGCGATGTGGAAGCCGGTGCAGGGCCGGTTCAAGGACTACATCGCGATGCCCAAGTTCAACCTCTACCAGTCGCTGCACACCACCGTGGTGGGCCCGCAGGGCAAGGCGCTCGAGGTGCAGATCCGCACCCAGGAGATGCACCGCCGCGCCGAGTTCGGGGTGGCCGCGCACTGGGGCTACAAGGAGCGCGAGCCGGCTGAGGACCTCCTCTGGCTGCAGCGCATGGTCGACTGGCAACAGGAGACGAGCGACCCGGGCGAGTTCATGGAGTCGCTGAAGATCGACCTCGAGTACGACGAGGTCTTCGTCTTCACGCCCAAGGGCAAGGTCATCACGCTCGCCGCGGGCGCCACGCCCGTCGACTTCGCCTACGCGATCCACACCGACATCGGCCACCGCTGCATCGGCGCGCGGGTGAACGGGCGTCTCGTGCCGCTCGACTCCGCGCTGTCGTCGGGCGACACCGTCGAGATCTTCACCAGCAAGGTCGACGGCGCGGGCCCGTCACGCGACTGGCTGCAGTTCGTGCGCACGCCCAAGGCGCGCACGAAGATCCGGCAGTGGTTCTCGCGTGAACGACGCGTCGACGCCATCGAGAACGGTCGCGAGGAGCTCGCGAAGGCGCTGCGCAAGGAGGGCCTGCCGGTCCAGAAGCTGGCGTCGTCGTCGTCGCTGCAAGATGTCGCGGAGTCGCTGCACTACGCGGATGTCGAGGCGCTGCACGCCGCGATCGGCGAGCACCACATCTCGGCCAAGGCCGTGGTGCAGAAGCTCGAGAAGGAGCTGCGCGAGGGCGAGGAGCAGCTTCCCGTCACCGCGATGCGCCCGCCGATGCGGGCCCGCCGGTCCGAGAAGCGGGCCACCGGTGTGCACGTCGAGGGCCTCGACGACGTCATGGTCCGCCTGTCGCGCTGCTGCACCCCGGTGCCGGGCGACGAGATCATGGGCTTCGTCACCCGCGGCCGCGGTGTGTCGGTGCACCGCACCGACTGCGCCAACGCGGCCGGCCTCGTGGGCCACGCCGAGCGGGTGATCGAGGTCGAGTGGGACCACGACCAGCCCGCCACCTTCGTGGTGTCGGTGGAGGTCGAGGCGCTCGACCGCTCGAAGCTCCTGCGCGACGTCGCCCAGGTGCTCTCCGAGTACCACGTGAACATCCTGTCGTGCGCGTCGCAGACGTCGAACGACCGCATCGCCAAGTTCCGCTTCGACTTCGAGCTCGCGGACCCCAACCACCTCGACTCCATCCTCTGGGCGGTCAAGCGGGTCGACAGCGTGTACTCGGCGTACCGGGTGCTGCCGGGCCACGCCAAGGCCGGCACCTAGCCCGCGTCGACCGCCAACCCTGTCGAAGGGGGCGAGGTGGTCCCGGTACCATGCGGCGGTGCCCGAGCAAGCCCCTGTCGACCAGTCGCGGTTCCGTGCCCCCATCGGCACCCACGACGTCCTCCCGCCCGAGAGCGACCGCTGGATCCACTTCGTCACCACGTTCGGTGAGCGGGCGGCGCGCTACGGCTTCGGCCTCGTGCTCACCCCGATCTTCGAGCACCTCGAGGTGTTCCAGCGGGTGGGGGAGTCCACCGACGTCGTGCGCAAGGAGATGTACGACTTCGAGGACAAGGGCGGTCGCCGCATCGCCCTGCGCCCGGAGGGCACCGCGCCCGTGGTGCGCGCCTTCGTGCAGCACCACCCGGCGGTGCCGTGGAAGGTCTGGTACGTCGCGCCGCACTTCCGCTACGAGCGCCCGCAGAAGGGCCGCTACCGCCAGCACTGGCAGGTGGGGGCGGAGGTGCTCGGCGTCGACGACCCCGAGATCGACGTCGAACTGATCGCGCTGGCGCACGGCTTCTACCGCGCGCTCGGGCTCGAGAACGTCAACCTGGTCATCAACTCGATGGGCGACGAGCACTCGCGTCCTGCGTACATCGCGTTGCTGCGCGAGTACCTGCTCGACCACGCCGGCGACCTCGGCGACACCTTCCGCGAGCGGGTCGAGGCCAACCCGCTGCGCGTTCTCGACTCCAAGGTGGAGGGCTGGCAGGACGTCATCGAGCGCGCGCCGCAGCTCACCGCGCACCTGAGCGACGAGTCGGCCGAGTCGTTCGAGACGGTGCAGCGCCGCCTCACCGACCTCGGCATCAAGTTCGAGCTCGCGCCGCGTCTCGTGCGCGGCTTCGACTACTACACCGGCACCACGTTCGAGTTCCAGAGCGCGGCGCTCGACGCCGCGCAGAACGCGATCGGGGGCGGTGGTCGGTACGGCAAGCTCGCCGAGGAGATGGGCGGGCAGCCCACCTCCGGCATCGGGTTCGGCATCGGCGTGGAGCGGGTGCTCATCGCGTGCGAGGCCGAGCAGGTGCCGGTGCCGGCGCCGGCGCACGCCGACGTGTTCGTGGTGAACGCGATGAAGGCCGAGGGGTCGGCCGAGGCGGCCCGCCTCGTCTACGAGTTGCGGGAGCACGGCGTGCGCGCCGAGCGCACCTACGGCGACCGGTCGGTGAAGGCGCAGTTCAAGGCCGCCGACAAGTCGGGCGCGCGCTGGAGCGTGGTGCTCGGCCAGGACGAGGCCACCCGCAACGCGGTCACCGTGCAGGACCTCCGCGCCCAGGGCGGCGAGAAGCTCGAGGTGCGCCGCGACGGGCTCGCCGAGTGGCTCGAGATGCGCAACGACGAACTGAACCAATCGAAGAGGACGTGACGGCGAGATGATGCGAACCGACCGCGCGGGTGACCTGCGCAGCACCGACGTCGGGCGTGACGTGGTGGTGTGCGGCTGGGTCGACAGTCGGCGCGACCACGGTGGTGTGGTGTTCCTCGACGTCCGCGACGCCGCGGGTCTGGTGCAGGTCGTCGTCGACCCCGAGCAGCCCGGTGGCGCCGAGGGTCACCGGGTGCGGGGCGAGTGGGTCGTGCGGGTGAGCGGCACGGTGCGCACGCGTCCCGACGGCACGGTGAACGACACGCTGCCCACCGGCGAGATCGAGGTGGCCGCGCAGCAGCTCGAGGTGCTGAACGAGGCCGAGACGCCGCCGTTCCCCATCGACGACCGCGTCGACACCGACGAAGTGCTGCGCCTGCGCCACCGCTACGTCGACCTGCGCCGCCCGCGCATGCAGAAGAACCTGCGCACGCGTGCCCGCATCAACAACACGTTGCGCAACTCGCTCGACGCGCAGGGCTTCGTGGAGGTGGAGACGCCGATGCTCATCGCGTCCACCCCCGAGGGCGCGCGCGACTTCGTGGTGCCGTCGCGCCTGTCACCCGGCGAGTTCTACGCGCTGCCGCAGAGCCCGCAGCTGTTCAAGCAGCTGCTCATGGTGGGCGGCCTCGACCGCTACTACCAGATCGCCCGCTGCATGCGCGACGAGGACCTCCGCGCCGACCGGCAGTTCGAGTTCATGCAGCTCGACGCGGAGATGAGCTTCGCCACCGCCGACGACGTGATGGCCGTCATCGGCGAGTCGGTGCGCGACGCGGTGGAGGCGGTCACCGGCGAGCGTCCCGGCGACATCACGCAGATGACGTGGCACGAGGCGCAGGCGCGGTACGGCTCCGACAAGCCCGACACCCGCTTCGGCATGCAGCTCGTCGACCTTGGTGAGGTGTTCGGCGCCACCGAGTTCCGCGCCAGGCACCGGTCGTAGGGCGTCCTCGTCGCCGGCCAGGGCGACATGTCGCGCAGCTCGACAAGCTCATCGAGCGGGCGAAGAAGCTCGGGGCCGGCGGTCTCGTGTGGATGCGCGTGCAGGACGGCGGCGCGCTCGACGCGCCGGTCGCCAAGTTCCTTTCCGAGTCCGAGCAGCTCGGTCTGGTCGACGCGATGGGCGCGTCGAGCGGCGACCTGCTGCTGCTCGCGGCGGGCGAGCGACGCGTGGTCGACCACGTGCTGGGCACGCTCCGGGTCGAGCTGGGGCGGCCGCCGGTGAACGAGGGCGGCTTCCAGTTCCTCTGGGTCGTCGACTTCCCGCTCTTCGAGGGCATCAGCGACGACGGCAAGCCGATCCCGGCCCACCACCCGTTCACGATGCCGCACCCCGACGACGTCGAACTGCTCGAGCACGGCAGGGCGAGGAGCTCCCGCGGTGCGCTCAGCAGGCCTACGACCTCGTCGTCAACGGCTGGGAGCTCGGCCTCGGGCTCGGTGCGTATCCACCGCCCCGACGTGCAGGCGCGCATCTTCGACCTGCTCGGGATCTCGGCCGAGGAGCAGCAGTCGCGCTTCGGGTTCCTGCTCGACGCGTTCCGCTACGGCGCGCCGCCGCACGCGGGCTTCGCGTTCGGCATCGACCGCCTCACCGCGATCCTGTCGGGCGAGGAGAACATCCGCGAGGTCATCGCGCTCCCGAAGACCCAGTCGGGCGCCGACCCGCTCACCGGCGCGCCGGGCCCGATCGACCAGCCCAGCTCCAGGAGCTGGCCTCCGCGCCCCCCAAGGCCGTCCAGAACTGAACTGCGTCGCTGATCCCGGTATACCCGGCATTCCCGACGCAAGTTCGGGGGTGGAGACGCCTCGCCCCGACCGGGAGGCAGGGCGGGGGCGGTCCGGCGGGGCGAGGGTCGAGGGTCGTGGGGGCACGACCGCGACGGGTCGTGGGCGTCTACCCGATGGAGACGTTGACGTCACCGGTGACGGTGACCGTCGCGCGCCCGACCTGCATGGCGCCGTCGGGCGTGGTCTGCCACGAGTACGAGGCGTCGTAGGTGCCGGCCGGCACGCCGCTGATCGAGAAGCTGCCGGCGGAATTGATCGTTCCGAAGAACGTGCCGCCCTCGCCGACGAGGCGGACCGAGCCGGTGACGCCGCTCGGGTAGCCGGTGAGGGCACCGGACACGGTGAAGGTGGCGACGGGGGCCGGGGCCTGCTGCACGTCGGCCGCGGGCGCCTGGTTGTCGGCGACGGCCGGGGCCGGTGTGGTGTCGGCGGTGGGCGTCGGCGCGACCGTGGTGGCGACGGGCGCCTGCGTGGTGGTGGTCTCGCGCTCGACGGCGGTGCCGGCGACCTCGATGCGGCTCGTGCCCGAGCCCGAGGACCCGCCGGACAGCCCGGCGACGCCGAGCGTGACGACGGCGACGACACCGAGCGCTCCACCCGCCGCGGTGAGGCGGCGGTTGCGCTTGATCTGCTTGGCTCGCGTGGCGACCTTGGCGCGCTCGGAGGCGCCGGGGACCGGGGGAGTGGGGTCGGTCAGGTCGGTGTCGGTGAACATCAGAGGATCTCCTCGTCGGCAGTACCCATGGAGGTGCGGAGCGTGGCGAGCCCGCGGCTGGCGTGCTGCTTCACGGAACCGACCGAGCAGCCGAGGACCCGAGCGACGTCGGCCTCCGGCAGATCGGCGAGGAACCGCAGCACGAGCACTTCACGCTGGCGCTTCGAGAGCTGTGCCAGCGCCTGGTGGAGGTCGACCCGGAGCGCGGACGGCGCCGGAGCATGGCCGGGGGCGTCGTCGGTCGAGCGGTGCTCGTCGACGTGGCGACGCTTGCGCCACGTGTCGATGGCCAGGTTCCCGGCCACCCGCACGACCCACGCCTCGGCGTAGCCCCGGATCTTGCGCCAGTGCACGAAGGCCCGGGCGAGCGCCTCCTGGGCGACGTCCTCGGCCTCCGTGCGGCGTCCGAGCAGTTGGAAGGCGACCCCGTAGGCGCGACCGTAGAGGTCTTCGAAGGCGTCTTCGAAGACCAGATCGATGGAGATCGGCGCGACGGACATCGTGTCCGCTGCGTCGTCCCCGCCGAAGGCGGTCCGCCGGTCTTCCAGTGCCACTGCCACGCTCACCATACGCAGGGGCCCGGCGGGAGGTTGACACCCTCCGTGAAAAAATCTCGGCGACCTTCGGCTCCTGTGGTCGAATCACCACCAGCGTGAGTCGCCGGTCCACGCAGATGGAAAGGCGAGCGGCAGCGAGAGGAGGAGGCGTACGATCGGCCGGTGGCCGACGACCTGTTCAGCGCCGCCGTGGCGGAGCGGCTGGAACGGCGGGCGCCGCTCGCGGCCCGCCTCCGGCCCCGCACCCTCGACGACGTCGTCGGCCAGCAGCACCTGCTGGGGCCCGGCCGCCCGCTCCGGGTGCTGATCGAGGCCGACCGCCTGTCGTCGGTGATCCTCTGGGGGCCGCCGGGCACCGGCAAGACCACCATCGCCCGCCTCGTCGCCGGCGCCACGAGCAAGGCGTTCGAGCCGCTGTCGGCGGTGACCGCCGGGGTGAAGGACGTGCGCGAGGTGGCCGAGCGGGCCCGGGCCCGGGCCGGCGAGCACGGCAAGGGCACCATCCTCTTCCTCGACGAGATCCACCGCTTCAACCGCACGCAGCAGGACGCCCTCCTCCCGCACGTCGAGGAGGGCCTGCTCGTCCTGGTGGGGGCCACCACCGAGAACCCCTACTTCTCGTTGACCAGCCCGCTGCTCTCGCGCTCCACGCTGTTCCGGCTCGAGTCGCTCACCCCCGACGACCTGCGCGAGCTCATGCAACGTGCGCTCACCGACGAGCAGCGGGGCCTGGGCGAGGAGCACGTCGACATCGACGACGACGCCCTCGACCACCTCGTCGACCGCTCCGACGGCGATGCCCGCCACGCGCTCACGTCGCTCGACGTCGCCGCCGCGCTGGCGCTCGAATCGGGGCGGCGTTCCATCACCCTGGCCGACACCGAGGCCGCCCTCGCGCTGCGGGCCATCCGCTACGGCGACGACGAGCACTACGACGTGCTCAGCGCGTTCATCAAGAGCATCCGGGGCTCCGACGTCGACGCCGGCCTCTACTGGCTGGCCCGCATGCTCACCGCGGGGGAGGATGCCCGCCTGATCGCCCGCCGGCTCGTGATCCTCGCGTCGGAGGACGTCGGCATGGCCGACCCGCAGGGCCTGGTGGTCGCCGACGCCGCCGCGCGTGCCGTGGAGTTCGTGGGCCTGCCCGAGGCGCAGCTCAACCTGGCCCACGCGGTCGTGTACCTGGCCACCGCGCCCAAGTCGAACTCCGTCACCACGGCGTTGGGTGCGGCCATGGCCGACGTGCGCGACCGGCCCGCCGGATCGGTCCCTGCCCACCTCCGGGACGCCCATTACCCTGGCGCGGCGAAGCTCGGGCACGGTCAGGGCTACGTCTATCCCCACGACGAACCGGAGGGATGGGCGCCCCAGCAGTACCGGCCCGACGAGATCGAGGACGCGTACTGGCGTCCGACAGGACGGGGATCCGACGTGGACCGGAGGCCGGGACGCTGATGTCAGGCGGGGAGTGGGCGGCCATCATCGGGGCGCAGGCGTGCCTGGTCGCGCTCGTGGTCCTCGTCGTGATGATCGTGCGCCTCGACCGTGCCGCCCGTGACGTGCGCGACACCGCGGTCGAGTTCCGGGCCCAGGCCGAACCGCTGCTCGAGGAGCTGCGGGCCGCCGTGCGCAGCGCCGACTACGAGCTCGACCGCATCGACGCGATCGTGAGCGGCGCCGAGCGGGTCACCGACCGCGTCGACGCCGCCTCCGACCTCGCGTACCGCACGTTCACCAACCCGGTCGTGAAGGCGATGGCCGTCGGCACCGGCACCAAGCGTGCGGTGCAGCGCCTCGCGAGCGGCGAGCCCGAACCTCGCCGCCGCTCCGATGCCCGGCGCACCGACAAGAAGAAGCGCAGGGCCTCCTGATGTTCAAGCGCGTCACCTGGCTCGGCGTCGGGTTCGCCGCGGGTGCGGCCACCACCGTCGTCGCGGCGCGCAAGGCGAAGCAGCAGATGGAGCGCTACAAGCCCAACGCGGTGGTCGTGCGCACCCAGGACAAGGTGGTCGACAGCCTCACCCGCGTGCGCGACCAACTCGCGGCCGCGGTCGACGACGGCAAGACGGCGGCCAAGGAGCGCGAGACCCAACTCCGGGCCGACGGGCTCGGCGGGAAAGCCGGACCGGGGTCGGGCAAGGGGGATCGACGGGACGTACCCATCGATCCGCCAACTACCCTTTGACCCGTGCCGCCCCGTACCGCCGACGAACTCCGCGACGCCTGGATGGAATTCTTCTCGTCGCGCGGGCACACGCCCGTCGCGTCGTCGAGCCTCATCCCGATCGACGACACGCTGCTCTTCACGAACTCGGGCATGGTCCCGTTCAAGCCCTACTTCGTCGGTGACGAGAAGCCGCCCTACAAGCGCGCGGCCTCGGTGCAGAAGTGCGTGCGCGCGGGTGGCAAGCACAACGACCTCGAGGAGGTGGGCCGCACCACGCGCCACTTCACCTTCTTCGAGATGCTGGGCAACTTCAGCTTCGGCGACTACTTCAAGCACGACGCCATCCACTGGGCGTGGGAGTTCTACACCGACGTGCTCCAGCTCGACGCCGAGCGCCTGTGGGTCACCGTGCACACCACCGACGACGAGGCCGAGGCCATCTGGCGCGACGAGGTGGGGGTGCCGCAGGAGCGCATCCAGCGGCTGGGCGACGACAACTTCTGGCGCATGGCCGACACCGGCCCGTGCGGCCCCAGCTCCGAGATCTTCTGGGATCTCGGCCCCGAGTACGGCGAGGCCGGCGGTCCCGCGGTCAACGACGTGCGCTACGTCGAGATCTGGAACCTCGTGTTCATGCAGTACGACGCGCAGCCCGACGGCGAGCTGGTGCCGCTGCCGGCGCCCAGCGTCGACACCGGGGCCGGGCTCGAGCGCAACCTCGCGGTGCTCCAGGGCGTGGCCACGTCGTGGGACATCGACGTCTTCCAACCGCTGATCGCGGCGGCCGAGCAGGTCACCGGCACCAAGTACCAGGGCTACCCGGGTGGCGACAGCGACGTCTCGCTGCGCATCCTCGCCGAGCACGGCCGCACCATGACCTTCCTCGTCACCGACGGCGTGGTGCCGTCGAACGAGGACCGCGGCTACGTGCTGCGCCGCATCATCCGCCGCGCGGTGCGCCATGCGTTCCTGCTCGGGGCCGAGGAGCTGGTCACACCCGCGCTGGTCGACGCGACCGTCGCCGCGATGGGCGCCGCCTACCCCGACATCGTGAAGCAGCACGACCTCGTCGTCAGCTTGGTCGGCCGCGAGGAGGAGCGCTTCCGTCAGACGCTGCGCGCGGCCTCGCGATGCTCGACGAACTGCTGGGCAAGGGCAACGTGTCGGGCGACGACGTGCTCTTCCTGCACGACACGCTCGGCTTCCCGATCGACCTCGCGCGAGATCGCCGAGGAGCGCGGCCGCACCGTCGACGTCGACGGCTTCCACCCCAACATGGCGGAGCAGCGTGCCCGCGCCAAGGAGGCGCACAAGGCCGCGGGCGGCAAGGGCGAGGGCGCGCCGCTCGAGCTCTACCGCGAGCTGTTCGAGGAGCTCGGCCCCACCGACTTCACCGGTCGCCAGGAGTACGAGACCACCGGTACCAAGGTGCGCGCCATCATCGGCGGCCGCGACCGCCTCGCGGCGGCGGCGCCCGGCACCAAGGTGAGCGTGGTGCTCGACCGCACGCCGTTCTACGCGGAGAGCGGTGGCCAGGTCGGCGACACCGGCACGATCGTCACGTCGGGCGGCGCGCGCGTGCGCGTCGACGACACGCAGTACGGCCTGCCCGGCCTCGTGTTGCACCGCGGCGAAGTGGTGGAGGGCGAGCTCGCCGAAGGCGACGACGCCACCGCCGCGATCGACGGTGCACGGCGCGACGCCATCCGCCGCAACCACACCGCCACGCACATCCTCCACTGGGCCCTGCGCGAAGTGCTCGGCGCGCACGTGAAGCAGGCCGGTTCGATGGTCGCGCCCGATCGCCTGCGCTTCGACTTCTCGCACCACGAGGCGCTCACCCGCGCGCAGCTCGACGAAGTGGAGCGCCTCGCCAACCTCGAGGTGCTCGGCGACGCGCCGGTGCGCCACTACGAGACCACCAAGGAGCACGCCGCCGAGCTCGGCGCGATCGCGTTCTTCGGCGACAAGTACGGCGACCTCGTGCGCGTGCTCGAGGCCGGTGACCACTCGATCGAGCTGTGCGGCGGCACCCACGTGCACGCGCTCGGCTTCATCGGCCCGGTCAAGATCGTGAGCGAAGGCTCGATCGGCTCCAACCTGCGCCGCATCGAGGCGCTCACCGGCACCGGCGCGCTGGAGCGCATCGCCGAGGAGGAGGCGCAGCTGCGCGGCCTCGCCGACACCCTCAAGGTCACACCGGCCGAGTTGCCCGAGCGCGTCACCAAGCTGCTCGACCAGGTGAAGGAGCTCGAGCGCGCGCTCGCGGCCGAGCGGGCGAAGCAGGCCGCGGGGGAGGCCACCGAGCTCGCGGCGAACGCGGCCGACGGCGTCGTCGTCGTGCGCCGCGACGGCATGACCCCCGACGACCTGCGCACGCTGGCCACGGCCACACGCGACGCGCTCGGCAGCGGTGTCGCCGCGATCGTCGGCCTCGGGCCCGACGGCGCGAAGGCCGGCGTGGCGGTCGCGGTGTCGAAAGACCTCGTCGGCAGCGGCGCGCCGGCGGCCGACATCGCACGCGACGCGGCGAAGGCACTCGGCGGCGGCACGGCGAAGAACCCCGAGCTCGTGGTCGGCGGCGGCCCCAAGGTCGACGCGATCGACGACGCGCTCGCCCTGCTCGAGACGGCGGCCCGCTCCGCCCGGAGTTGACGGTCGACCGGCCCGGGCGCGCGCTGGGGGTCGACCTCGGCGCGCAACGCATCGGGCTCTCGCTCAGCGATCCGGCGGGCATCCTCGCCACGCCGTACGACACGATCCGGCGCGCCGGCGATCCCGCCGCGGAACGGCGGGCGATCGTCGCCGCGGCGCAGGAGGCCGGTGCGGTGACGATCGTGGTGGGGCTGCCCCGGGCGCTGTCGGGGAAGTTGGGCACGGCCGCGAAGTCGGCGCTGGCCGAGGTGGAGGCGTTGCGGGAGCTCACCCGCGACCTCGGCATCGAGGTCGACACCTACGATGAGCGCTTCACCACGATGATCGCCCAGCAAGGCCTGCAGCAGGCCCACCCCCGCAAGCAGCGCCGCCAGAAGGCGAAGCGCGAGCAGGTCGACGCCGCGGCGGCCACCGTGCTGCTGCAGTCGTGGCTCGACGCCCGGAGCGCCGGATCGTGACCGACGGAAGCGGTGGGACCGGCGGAGTCGGCGACGAGACGCGCGATCAGCCGGTGTGGCCCCCGGTGCCGCCGCGCCGCAGCCCGCTGCCGGGGGTACCGCCGGAGTACGAGGCCGACGACCAGGCGGTCCCCGGGCCCGAGCCCACGCTCACGCGCGCCGAGCAGCAGGCCGCACGTTCGTCGCGTCCGGCCCGCGAGCCGCGCGCACCGCGGCGTCGTCAGCGTCGCCGCGGGCTCGCGGTGTTCCTCGTGCTCGCACTGCTCCTGCTCCCGTTCCTGCTCGTCGCCGGGTGGATGGTGTGGGAGCTGCACCCGCCGGGCGGCCAGGGGAGCGAGGTCACCGTCGTGATCGAGTCGGGCTGGGGCACGAAGGAGGCCGGCGACGCGTTGCAGGCCAAGGGTGTGATCGGGTCGTCGCTCGCGTTCCAGTTGTGGTCGAAGGCCAGCGGCGCCGGCACGTTCCAGGCCGGCACCTACCGCCTGCCCACCGGCATGGGCGTGGGCGAGGCCGCCGACGCGCTCTCGGCCGGGCCCCAGTCGTCGGCCGGCGACCACTACACGCTCGCGCTGCCGCCGGGGCTGCGACTCGAGCAGATCGCCGACCGGGTCGGCCAACTCCCCGGGCACAGTCGCGACGCGTTCCTCGCGCTCGCGCAGTCGGGCGCGGTGAAGTCGAGGTACCAGTCGCCGCAGCAGTCGGTCGAGGGCTTCACCTGGCCCGACACCTACTTCATCGGCAAGCAGCAGACCGACCAGCAGATCCTCGAGACCATCGTCGCCGAGTTCGACAAGCACGCTGACGCGGTCGGCCTCGGCACCGCGGCGCCGGCCGAGGGGCTCACCCCGCAGCAGGCGGTGGTGGTGGCGTCGCTCGTGCAGGCCGAGGCGGGCGGCAGCGCCGACGCCTCGAAGGTCGCGGCCGTGATCCTCAACCGCTTCCGGCAGGGCACGCCGCTGCAGATCGACGCCACCCTCTGCTACTCGAAGGGCGGCTGTCCGCCGGTGCCCAACAACGCCGACAAGCAGATCGACTCGCCCTACAACACCTACCGGGTCACCGGGTTGCCGCCGACCCCGATCATGACGGTCACCGAGCCGGCGCTGCAGGCCGCGCTGCACCCCGCCGACGTGCCGTACCTCTTCTACGTGACCGGCAAGGACGGCGTCACCTACTTCGCCACGACGCTCGCCGAGCACGAGGCGAACATCCGCGCCCACGGGGTCTCCGGCGAGTAGCAAGGACCGTCATGGCTGGGCGCATCACCGGAGCGACGCGCGTTGCGGGCGTCATCGGTGATCCCGTCGCGCACTCGCGGTCGCCCGCCATCATGAACGCGGCGTTCGCCGCCGCCGGGCTCGACTGGGTGTACGTGGCGTTCCCCGCGCAGGCGGGGCGGGGGAGTGCCGCGGTGAAGGCCGCGCGCGATCTCGGCCTCGTGGGGCTCAACGTCACCATGCCGTTCAAGGCGGATGCCGCGTGGGCGTGCGACGAGCTCACCCCGGCGGCCAGCGCACTCGGCGCGGTGAACGTGGTCACCGTCGGCCCGGAAGGCCGGCTGCTCGGCTCGTCCACCGACGGCCCCGGCTTCGTGCGCGCCGTGCGCGGTGAGGGGCTCGACCCCACCGGGAGGTCCGCCCTGGTGTGCGGTGCGGGCGGCGCGGCGCGGGCGATCGTCGTCGCGCTCGGCGAGGCGGGCGCCCACGTCACCGTCGGGGCCCGCCGGCGCGACGCCGCCGACACCGCGGCCGGTCTGGTGCCGGGCGCGACCGCGGCGGTGCTCGCCGACGTGGATCCCGGGGCGTTCGACCTCGTCGTCAACGCGACACCGCTCGGCATGCAGGGGGAGGACGGCCCGGTCGACGCGGAACGCCTCAACCCGTCACAACTCGTGGTCGACACCGTCTATCACCCCATGGAGACCCCCTTCCTCGCCGCCTGCCGCGCCCGCGGTGTCCCGTGCACGAACGGCCTCGGCATGCTCGTGCAGCAGGCCGCGCTCGCGTTCGAGCAGTGGACCGGGGTCGACGCGCCCGTCGACGCGATGCGCGCGGCGGCGACGGAGGGCCGGCCGTGACGGTCGTCCTGATCGTCGCGTGCGCGATCGCCGGGCTCGTGGTCGGGTGGTTCCTCGAACCGGTGATCCTGCGCGTGCCGCGCCGGGTGCCGCTGCGCGGAGCCGTCGATCACCTGCTCGAGGAGCCGCTGCCGCCCGAGTCGCGCAACCGCCGCATCTTCCTGGCACTGCTCACCGGCGCGCTCTTCGGTGCGATGGCCGCGCGCTTCGACGACACGTGGGCGCTGCCGGCGTACCTGGTCCTCACCGCGGCGCTGGTCGCGCTGTCGTGGATCGACCTCGAGCACTACCTGCTGCCGAACCGGATCGTCTACCCGATGACGGTCGCGCTGGTGGTGTTGTTCACCGCCGCGGCGCTGCTCGACGACGACTGGAGTGCGCTGGGCCGCGGTCTCATCGCGGGTGCGATCGCGTTCGCCATCTACTTCGTGCTGCACATCGTGTCGCCGCGCAGCATGGGCTTCGGCGACGTGAAGCTCTCCTTCTCGCTGGGCCTCGCGCTGGGCTGGCTGAGCTGGGAGGAGCTGGCCCTCGGCCTGTTCCTCGCCTTCCTCTACGGCGCCGTCATCGGCATCATCGTGATGATCGTGCGCCGCCGTGACCGCAAGGCCGCGATCCCGTTCGGCCCGTTCATGGCCGCGGGGGCGCTCACCGCCATCCTCGTGGGTGGTCCGATCATCACCTGGTACAAGGGCAGCTGACCCGCCCCCACCCGAACATGTGACGGTCGACGCCCCCTAGCGGTGGTCCGGCGTCACCCGTTCGGGCGATCGGCCGGGGAACGGTGCGGGGTGGGGCGGGGGAGCGCCGGTATCCTGGTGCGTTCCCTTCGGAGGTTTCCCACAGTGCTGCGCTACCTGACCGCCGGCGAGTCGCACGGCCCCGCTCTCACCGTCACGGTGGAGGGCCTGCCGGCCGGTCTCCCGATCACCATCGAGCAGATCGGCGACGAGCTGGCCCGCCGCCGCCTCGGCTTCGGTCGTGGCCCGCGCATGCGCTTCGAGCGTGACGACGTCGAGTTCCTCGGCGGCGTCCGCCACGGGGTCACCCTCGGTTCCCCGGTGGCGATCGTGATCCACAACACCGAGTGGCCGAAGTGGCAGGAGGAGATGTCGCCCGCGCCGGGTGCCACCGAGAAGCCGCTGCGCCAGCCCCGCCCCGGTCATGCCGACCTCGTCGGCATGCAGAAGTACGGCTTCGACGACGCCCGCAACGTGCTCGAGCGCGCCAGCGCCCGCGAGACGGCGGCGCGCGTCGCCGCCGGCGCGCTGGCCAAGGCCCTGATCGCCGAACTGGGCACCGAGATCGTGAGCCACGTCATCCAGATGGGCGTCGTGCGGGCCGAGCCCGGCCGTCGCCCCACCCCGGCCGACCTGGGCGCGGTCGACGACTCGCCGCTCCGCTGCTTCGACCCCGCGGCCGAGCAGCTGATGATCGCCGAGGTCGAGGCCACGCAGAAGGCGGGCGACTCGCTCGGCGGAATCGTCGAGGTGCTCGGTTACGGCGTGCCCGCGGGCCTCGGCTCGCACGTCCACTGGGACCGCAAGATCGACGGCCTCCTCGGCCAGGCGCTCATGAGCATCCAGGCGATGAAGGGCGTCGAGATCGGCGACGGCTTCGAGGCCGCCGGCCTGCGCGGCAGCCAGGCGCACGACGAGATCCTCTGGGATCCCGCGCACGGCGAGTACGTCCGCGACACCACCCGCGCCGGCGGCACCGAGGGCGGCATGACCACGGGCGCGCTGCTCGTCGCCCGCGCGGCGATGAAGCCGCTCGCCAGCCTCAACAAGCCCGTGCTGCGCACGGTCGACACCGCCACCAAGGAGGAGACGGTGTCGTTCAAGGAGCGCACCGACGTCACGGCCGTGCCCGCGGCGGGGGTCGTGGCCGAGACCATGGTCGCGCTGGTGCTCGCCTCCGAGTCGCTGCGGAAGTTCGGCGGCGACTCCCTCGCGGAGTTCACCCGCAACCACGCCGCCTACGTCGCGTCGCTCGCCTGACGCCGGGACACGCTCCGTGACCCGCCACCTCGTGCTGATCGGCCTGATGGGCGCGGGCAAGAGCACGGTGGGGGCGCGCTGCGCGACCGCGCTCGACCGCCCGTTCGTCGACACCGACCGCCTGATCGAGACCAACGCGGGCCTGACCGTCGCCGAGATCTTCGAGACGCAGGGCGAGCCCGCGTTCCGCACGATCGAGCGCACCGTCGTCGCCGACGTGAGCGCTTCACCCGAGCCGTTGGTCGTCGCGTGCGGCGGTGGCGTGGCGCTCGACCCCGACAACCGGCGCGTGCTGCGCGACCGGGGCGTCGTGGTGTGGTTGCGCGCCGACGCGCAGGAGCTCGGCAAGCGGGTCGGATCCGGCGAGGGCCGCCCGCTGCTGCAGTCGGGGGAACCGGGTGGTCCGGTGGGCACGCTCGAGCGTCTCGCCGTGTTGCGCGCGCCTGCGTACGAGGCCGCCGCGCACGTGATCGTCGACACCGACGGGCTCGGTGTGGGCACCGTCGCCGAACGAGTCCTCGAGGAGTACCGCACGTGGAACGCGTGACCGTCGCTCTCCCCGACACGCCCTACGACGTTGTCGTGGGCGCCGGGGCGCTCACCCACGTGCCCGAGGTGCTCGGCGGGCGCCGCAAGGTCGCGGTGATCAGCCAGGCCGGCATCGCCGACTTCCACGCGCCCGCGTTGCTCGCCGCGCTGCACGGCGCCGGGGTCGACACCGATCTCTTCCTCATGGGCGACGGCGAGGACGCCAAGTGCCTCGCCACCGTCGACGAGCTGTGTGCGCGCCTCGCCGAGTGGGGGCTGCTGCGCAACGACGCCATCGTCGCCCTCGGCGGGGGAGTGGTCGGCGACACCGCCGGCTTCGTCGCCTCCTGCTACTACCGCGGGGTCGACGTCGTGCAGGCGCCCACGACCTTGCTCGCGCAGGTCGACGCCGCCATCGGCGGCAAGACGGCCGTGAACCTCCCGCAGGGCAAGAACCTCGTGGGTGCGTTCCACCAGCCGATCGGCGTGCTCGCCGACGTCTCCACGCTGGCCACGTTGCCGCCGCGCGAGTTCCGCGCCGGACTCGGCGAGATCGCGAAGTACGCGTTGATGCCCGGCGGTGAGCGCGTGCGCGACATCGTGGAGGCGCACAGCAGCGCGATCGTCGCCCGCGACGTGCACGTGCTCGAGGCGCTGGTCGCCGCGAGCGTCGCGATCAAGGCGCACGTCGTCGCCGTCGACCCGCACGAGCGCACCGGCATCCGCGCCACGCTGAACCTCGGCCACACCCTCGCCCACGCGCTCGAGTCGGTCGGCGGCTACGAGTTGCTGCACGGCGAGGCGGTGGCCGTCGGCCTCGTGTTCGCCGGGGCGCTGGCCGGTGCGATGGAACGGATCGACGCCGCAACGGTGGAGCACTACCGCGACGTCGTCGTCTCGCTCGACCTGCCGGTGCAGGTGCCCGACGGCGCCGACGCGGATGCGCTGCTCGCGTCGATGCGCCGCGACACGAAGGCGGTCGGTGGACTCACGTTCGTGCTGCCGAACGCGGCGGGCGAGCTCGAGACCGTGCACGATCCCGATCCCCGTGCGATCTCCGAGGCGTTCCACGCCGTCGGTGTGGGAGGCTGAAGGCATGTCACCCGAAGACTCTCGCTTGATCCTGCTGCTCAGCGGGCCCAACCTGAACCTGCTCGGGGAGCGTCAGCCCGAGATCTACGGCACCACCACGCTCGACGACCTCGTGCAGATCTCGGTGGGCACCGCCGCCGCGACGGCTACGACGTCGAGCACCGGAGCAACCACGAGGGCGAGATCATCGAGGCGATCCACGCGCCCGCGGGCGGTGCGCGGCGATCGTGATCAACGCCGCCGCGTTCACCCACTCGTCGTTCGCCATCGCCGACGCGCTCGCCACGTTCGACGGCGTGAAGGTGGAGAGCTGCACATCTCCAACCCGCAGGCGCGGGAGCACTGGCGCCACACCTCGGTGATCTCGCCCTGGCCGTCACCGGGCACATGGCCGGGCCTGGGCCCGGGCGCCCTCTTCCTCCAACGTGGCACCCAACAGCAGCCACGGCTGAGCGCCGAGCGCCATGATCAACTGGGCACAGCGCTTCGGCAGTTGTACCGACTCGCGATCGAGGCGGCGATCTCGTTGCTGGACGGCGCACCAGGACTGCATGCGGGAACGGCGGTGGAGGCGACAGCCGTGCTCGACGCGCTGCCTGCGACCATGGACATCGGTGCGCGCGCCGCGCGGCTGCGCCACCTGTTCGACGTCGCGGAGGTCGACGCGCTCCTCGTCACCTTCCTGCCGAACGTCCGCTACCTCACCGGCTTCACCGGCAGCGCCGGCATGGCGCTGGTGACACGCGACGCGATGGTGTTCACCTCCGACGGTCGCTACCGCACGCAGGCGGGCGAGCAGCTCGACGCTGCGGGTGTGCGCGCCGAGATCGCCATCGGCGCCACCATCGGCGAGCAGCGCGCCGCGATCGCGGGCGCCCTCGACCCCGGTGCCTGCGCCGGCCTCGAGGCGGCAGCACCGTCACGCGGCTGCAGCAGCGCGAGCTGGCCACCGCGCTCGACGGTCACGAGTCACGCCCACCGAGGGCGTCGCCGAACAACTCCGGCGGGTCAAGGAGCCGGGTGAGGTCGCGCGCATCCGTGCCGCGTGCTCCATCGCCGACGACGCACCGCCGCGTCGCCGGCGCCGCGTCTGGCCGACGGTCCCACCGAACGCGATTTCGCCCTCGACCTCGAGCTGGAGATGCGCCGCCGCGGTGCGAGCGGCAATAGAAGCCAATCGACTGTCGCGTCGGGCCCCAACGGTGCGAAGCCGCACGCGCGCCTGAGCGATCGGCGCGTCGAACGCGGTGAGCTCGTCGTCATCGACTTCGCCGTGATCGCCCACGGCTACTCGCTCCACATGACCCGCACCGTGAGCGTCGGCGACCCCGGCTTCCCGAAGCGCGCCGCGGTGGGACACGGTGCGCGCCAGCCAACAGGCCGGGCGCGACGCGGTGGCCGAGGGTGTGAGCTGCGCCGACGTCGACAAGGCGTGTCGCGACATCATCGTGGAGGCGGGTTGGGGCGACGCGTTCGTCCACGGCACCGGCCACGGTGTGGGCCTCGAGATCCACGAGGCCCCTCGGGTGGCGTCAACCGCCCGTGATACCTTGGACGCCGGTTCGGTGGTCACCGTCGAGCCCGGCGTCTACCTCCCCGGTGTGGGCGGGGTACGCATCGAGGACACCGTCGTCGTCACCCCCGACGGCTCGGATCCCCTCACCGAATTCCCGAAGGACCTTCTCCTGTGAGCATCTCCACCAACGACCTCAAGAACGGCATGGCCCTGAACCTTCCGCAGGAGGGCCTCGTGACGGTGGTCGAGTTCCAGCACGTGAAGCCCGGCAAGGGCGGCGCGTTCGTGCGCACCAAGCTCAAGAAGGTCGCCGGCGGGGCGGTCGTCGAGCGCACGTTCCGCGCCGACGAGAAGGTCCCGCTCGCCAAGATCGACAAGCGCGAGATGCAGTACCTCTACCGCGAGGGCAGCGCGCTGGTGTTCATGGACAACGAGTCCTACGACCAGGTGCACGTGGAGACGTCCGACCTCGGCAGCGCGGTCGACTACCTCAAGGAGGGCGACACCGCCGTCCTGCACATCTACCAGGACAACGTGGTCGCCGCCGAGCTCCCCGCCGCGGTCGAGCTCACCATCACCCAGACCGAGCCCGGTGTGCAGGGCGACCGCGTGTCGGGCGCCCGCAAGCCCGCGACGGTCGAGACCGGACTGGTGGTGCAGGTGCCGCTGTTCGTGGAGGTCGGCGAGAAGATCAAGGTCGACACGCGGTCCGGGGAGTACCTGGCGCGCGCCTGATGGTCGCCACGGGAAGCCGCCGGGAAGCCCGCGAACGGGCGCTCGGCCTCTGTTACGAACTCGACATCCGCGCGGTGAACGTCGACGCGCTGCTCGACGAGTTGCCTGCGCCGCCCGACGAGTACGCGGTGCACCTCGCGCGCGGCGTCGAGGCGCATCACGTCGAGGTCGACGAGCTGCTCCGCAAGTTCTCCGAGCACTGGGCCCTCGAGCGCATGCCCGCGGTCGACCGCGCCGTGCTGCGCATCGGCGCGTACGAGCTCGGGTGGGAACCCGAGGTCCCGAGCGCGGTGGTGATCAGCGAGGCCGTCGACCTCGCGAAGCAGTACTCCACGAAGGACTCCGGCCGGTTCGTCAACGGACTGCTCAGCCGGATCGCAGAGGAGCTCCGCCCGTCGTGAGCGGTGTCAGTGCGTCGGTCGCGCCCGTGGAGATCACCGTCCCCGAGGTCGGTGAGGTCACCGAGACCGACAAGCCGTGGATCGTGATCGTCTGGAACGACCCGGTGAACCTCATGTCGTACGTGGTGTACGTGTTCCAGACGCTCTTCGGGTACTCGCGCAAGAAGGCCACCCGCCTGATGCGCCAGGTGCACGAGGAGGGCAAGGCCGTCGTATCCGACGGGCCGCGCGAGAAGTGCGAGATCGACTGCGCCCGGCTGCACGCCTACGGCCTGTGGGCCACGATGGAGCACCCGTCATGACCTCGCGGGGGCAGGCGTGATCTTCCGCGCCCGCCAGCGCTGGGAGCCGGGCGCCGCCGACTCGATGCTGCTCTCGCTGAGCGAGCTCGAGCTCGACCTGCTGCAGACGTTGCCCGACGAGATGCGCACCGTGCTGCTCACCTCCGACGACGACCCTGCGCGCCAGCGGCTCTTCCCACGGGCCTACTCCAACCCGATGTCGGATCGGGAGGACGCCGAGTGGCGCGAGAGCGTCTACCCGGATCTCGTCGACCAGCGCTTCGAGGCCCTCGACCTCGTCGCCCGGACCCTCGACCGGGCCGAGGTGTCGGGCCGCGACGCCGAGTGGCGCGAGGTGACGCTCACCGCCGACGAGGTGCAGGTGTGGCTCGCGGTGCTCAACGACGTGCGTCTCGTGCTGGGCACGCGCCTCGGCATCACCGACGACCATGCGGGGGTCGACGACGACGACCCCGACGCGCCGGCGTGGGAGTTCTACGACTGGCTCACGCACCTGCAGGGCTCGCTCGTGGAGACCCTCCTGGGCGACTTCGACGAGTCGGCGCTCCTCGACGACGACGACGAGGACGACGAGTAACGCATCAGGTGCGTCAAACGCCCGAACTGCGCGAAGCTGTCGGCGTGCCGGGCGGGATGAGGATGCGCAACGACGAGGAGTTCCAGCTCCGACGCTTCCGCGTTGCGCTCGTCGTGATCATGACGTGGCCGTGGCTCCTCTGGCTCGGCTTCGTGATCGTGGGTGGACACGAGGCCCCGACGTGGCGGTTCGTGCGGTTGGCCGTCGACCTGTTGCTGCTCGTCGCCGCGCTGCGCAAGCCGTGGGGGCTGGCCCCGATCTTCATCGTGCTCTGGTACGCCTTCGGGTTCCTGTCGTTCCTGTTCGGCCCCGGTGAGGACTGGTGGTGGTACGCGATCACAGGCCTGGAGCTCGCGCTCATGGTGGCGTTGCTCGTCCCGATCTGGCGGCGCTTCCGCGGTCACGATCTCGCACGGCAGCGCGCACGGGTGGCCGCGCATCGCGAGCGGGTCGAACGCGCCTACGAGGACGGTGACCGCGTGGCGTCGAGTCGCCGCACCGAACGCGAGCTCCGCCGCGCCGGTCTCGACCCCGACTGACCTTTCCCGCGACGTTGCGTCGTTCGAATCCGCCAGAGGGATCTCAGCGACGCAACATGGAGGGAAAGGTCAGAGCCACTGTTCGCCGAGTTCGGAGAGGTCGAACGACTTGCCCTGACCGGGGTGGAAGATGCCGTTCATCGTGTCGGCGGCCCAGATGCTGGTGACGCCGCGCGCGTTGTGACCGAAGCCGTCGTGGCGGGCGTCGCGCATGGCCTCGCCGTGCTTGCCGCCGCGCAACGCGGCCTTGGCCGACGCGACGTCGGTCCACGCGGTGAACGTGTAGCCGCGGTCGCCGACCCGGGCGATGACCGAGCCGAGGTAGCCGGCCTCCTCGCCGAGCTGCTCGAACACGATCGCCATCGTCAGGGACCGCGGCGGGTGCGGCCTGAACTCGGGGTCGGTATCGATCCATGGAGGTGAACGCGCCTGGCACGGTCTCCCGCTTGGAGTCGACGTGCAGGCAGTACCCGAAGTTGATGCCCGCGGCCGGGATGTCGTTCGGGTGATGTGAGCCTGCAGGCCGAGCTGGGTGAGCATCGTCGCGGTGTCGAAGTAGCCGACCACCTTCGAGAGCCGGTCGCTCGCCGGCCGTAGGCGGATGAGGTCGACGCCGGGAGTGCGTGATGGTGCCGCCGGCGGGGCGCCCCGGCATCGTGCCGGTGTTGGTGCCCTTCATCACCCACTCGACGACGGCCGCCGTGTCGGACGTGGTGGCGGTGCTCACGATGTCGAACGACAGGTCGGGGAAGCCACCGGCCACGCCGTGCATCGTTGGCGGCGAGCGCGTCTCGCGAAGTGACCGCCGGTGGTCGGGTCCTCGTAGGTGCGCCGTCGGCGGGCGATGACGATACGGTGCTGTCGCCCTGTTCCAACCCGTGAAGTACCTACGTCGAGGTGCGTCATGGAGCGCCATGCCGGGAGGTGCTGCAGCAGCCGGGCGGCCTCGACCCTGGGTCGCCAAGCTGGAAGTGGCTTCGGCCATCGTGCCCAGGACGAAACGAGGGGGAAACGATGTGCATCGAACTGGCTGGCGTGCTCGCCATCGCCCTCTGTTCGACGGCGCCTGCGGCGGTCACCGCACCGCCGCGGCATCGCCTCTGCTGCTGGACGCAATGCCACCAGCCAAGACGTGCAGCTGATCCCGCCCTCACGAGGCGAACGTCACCCAGATGACCTGATGCTGCGCAAGCGCCAACAGCTACGCCGCCCCGGAAATGCCCAAAGAGCGCCGCAGCAGGTGACGGTGTGCGCCACCGCTCAGCACAGGAGAAAAAAAGAGCGCGGAACGATCCGGCGCTACTGGAGATCGACCCACCGGCGGCAGCAGGTGGGGGAGGAGCCTGGGCTTCTCACCATGATGCGATCGTCACCGGGCGCCCGCCGCCGCGCCCGCTGGTGGACGCTTCCTTGCCCTGGGCCGACCCGGCGGAATGCACCTTCGTGGTCGCCGGACGTGGTCGTTGCACCGCGGCATCGCCCAACTTCCGCGGATGCGGGCGGCTTACCGCACGAGCGATGCGCGGTGCGCATGGCGTGCTCGGCCTGGTCTCGACGCGATCGACAAGAAGCCCGGGGCCCTGACGGTCCTGCCAATTCCGCATGCTCGGCATCAAGCTCGTGTGCGACCTCCGCACCGACTGGCCACGAGCGCGGCCGCGCCCTGAAGAGCAGGGCGACAAGGCCATCCCGCGCCGAGGATGTCGCTCGACGTCGCTGGCAACTCCGACCTCACCAAGCAGATCACCGAGGCGATCCTCAACCGCGACGCGGCGGCGATCAACACCCTGCTCGGCGACGGCAAGGGTGCGAAGCTGCTCACCGAGGGCGGACGCTCGTACGTGAGCAGCGACACCGCGAAGGCGGCCTACACGTCGATGTTCGAGCGCATCAGCGACCCGGCGCAGGTGCCGGCCGTGTACCACTGCTCGGGCGGCAAGGACCGCACCGGGTGGGCCAGCGCCGCGGTGCTCACCGCGCTCGGCGTGCCGCGCGCCACCGTCACCGCCGACTACCTCAAGAGCAACGACTACCTCGCTCCCGGCAACGAGAAGACGCTGGCGCTCATCACGTCGCTCGGCATGGACCGCTCGGTGCTCGAGCCCACCATCACCGTGGCGCAGCCCTATCTCGACGCCAGCTTCGCCGAGGTGAAGGCGAAGTACGGCACCTTCGACAAGTACCTCACGAAGGGCCTCGGCGTCACCCCGAAGGAGCTGGCGTCGCTGAAGCAGGAGATGCTGGCGGGGTAGGGCGCGTCGTGTACGATCGCCCCTGACCGTGAAGGGAGTCCCGTGAGGCTCCTACGGAAAGGCAGACCGATGACCCTCGTCCACCGGACGGGTGTGTTCGACGCCGGCGACCTGCGCCGGGCCCACACCCGCATCGCCTGTCGAGATCGCGCGGAGCGCAACCGTGGTGCCGACGGCATCGTGCTCGTGGGGCTCTACACCCGCGGCGTCGCCATCGCCCACCGTCTCGCCGCCGCCATCGCGGAGTTCGAGCACGTCGAAGTACCCGTCGGCGCCCTCGACGTCGCCTTCTTCCGCGACGACATCGCGTTGCGCCCGGTCACCCCGGCCGGCCCCACCGAGATCCCCGTCGACGTCACCGGCACCACCGTCGTGCTCGTCGACGACGTGCTCTTCACCGGCCGCACCGTGCGCGCCGCGCTCGACGCGCTCACCGAGCTCGGCCGCCCCCAGGCCGTGCAGCTCGCGGTGCTCGTCGACCGCGGCCACCGGGAGCTGCCGATCCGCCCCGACTACGTGGGCAAGAACCTGCCCACCAGCCTCGACGAGGACGTGCGGGTGCGGCTCGTGGAGACCGACGACGGCGCCGATGACGGCGTCGAGTTGTGGGGACCGGCTGCCGGCACCGGCGAAGGGGAGGAGCGCCCGTGAAGCACTTCCTGTCGATCGACGACCTCGACCGCGAGCAGTTCGAGACCCTGCTCGACCTCGGTGAGCAGTTCGTCGCGGTGAACCAGCGGGAGATCCCCAAGCTCCCGGCGCTGCGCGGCAAGGTCGTCGCCAGCCTCTTCTACGAGGACTCCACCCGCACCCGGCTCAGCTTCGAGACCGCGGCCAAGCGGCTCTCCTGCGACGTCATGACGTTCAGCGTCGCGTCCTCCTCGGTGAAGAAAGGTGAGAGCCTGCGCGACACGGTGCAGACGGTCGCCGCGATGGGCATCGACGCGATCGTGGTGCGCCACCCCTCGGCAGGCGCGCCGCTGCGCATCACCGAGTGGACCGACGCGTCGGTGATCAACGCCGGCGACGGCCGTCACGCGCACCCCACGCAGGCGGTGCTCGACATGCTCACGCTGCGCCGCCACCGGGGTCCGTCGCTCGACGGCCTGCGCGTCGCGATTGTCGGCGACGTCCGCCACTCGCGAGTGGCCCGCAGCGACGTGAAGGCGCTGCACCTGCTCGGCGCGGAGATCACGCTGGTCGCGCCGCCCACGCTGCTGCCCGAGTCGCTGGAGGGCTGGCCGGTGGAGGTCGCCTACGACCTCGACGACGTCATCTCCGAGGTCGACGTCGTGATGCTCCTGCGCATGCAGTTCGAGCGCCAGCAGCAGGCGCTGTTCCCCACGGTGCGCGAGTACACCGCCCGCTACGGCCTCACCACCGCACGCGCGGAGCGGCTCAAGCCCGACGCGCTGGTGATGCACCCGGGGCCCATGAACCGCGGGGTGGAGGTCGCGGCCGAAGTGGCCGACGGCCCCGCCTCCCTCGTCATCGAGCAGGTCGCCAACGGCGTCGCTGCCCGCATGGCAGTCCTGTACACCCTGCTCGGATCCGGAGCACCCGTTGCCTGAACGTGAATCCCGCGAACTCCCCGCACTGCTCGTGCGGGGCGGCAAGCTCGTCGACCCGAACGGCGAGCGTGTCGCCGATGTCCGCATCCGCGACGGTCACGTCGTCGAGGTGGGCGAGCACCTGCGCGCCGACCCGAGTGAGCGCGACGTCGACGCGCAGGGCTGCTTCGTCAGCCCCGGTTTCGTCGACCTGCACGTGCACCTGCGCGAGCCGGGCGACGAGGAGGCCGAGACCATCTTCTCCGGCACTCGCGCCGCGGCGCGCGGCGGGTTCACCGCGGTCGTCGCCATGCCCAACACCCGTCCGCCGCTCGACAGCGCGTCGGTGGTGGCGTCGGTGCTGCGCACCGGTGGCACCGAGGGGCTGTGCCAGGTCGCGTCGTCGGGGTGCATCACGATCGGCCGTGAGGGCAAGGAGCTCGCGCCGATGGGGGAGATGCACGCGCTCGGCGTGCGCATCTTCACCGACGACGGCTCGTGCGTCGCGAGTGCGGGCGTGATGCGCCGCGCGCTGCAGTACGCGAAGTCGCTCCCTGGCGCGGTCGTCGCGCAGCACGCCGAAGACGAGACGCTCGCCGGCGGCGGATCCATGCACGAGGGTGCGTGGTCGAGCCGGCTCGGCATCCCGGGGCGCCCGTCGGTGGCGGAGACCGTCATCGTGGCGCGCGACATCGAGCTCGCCGCCGCCACCGGGACGCCGGTGCACTTCCTGCACTGCTCCGCCGCGGGCACGGTGGAGATGGTGCGCGAGGCGAAGCGGCGCGGCCTGCCGGTCACCGCGGAGGCGGCGCCGCACCACTTCACCCTCACCGACGCCTGCTGCGCGGGGTTCGACCCGATCTTCAAGGTGCACCCGCCGCTGCGCAGCGACGAGGACGTCGCCGCGGTGCGCGCCGGTCTGGCCGACGGCACCATCGACGCCATCGCCACCGACCACGCGCCCCACACGCCCGAGTCGAAGGAGCGCCCGTTCGAGGAGGCGCCGCCCGGCATGCTCGGCCTGGAGACGTCGCTCGCGCTCACCCTCACCGAGCTGGTGGAGCCGGGCATCCTCACGCTGCGCACCGCACTCGGCCTGCTCTCGTGGCGCCCGGCCCGCATCGCCGGCCTCGCCGAGCAGGGCAACGCGATCGAGGCGGGCCGCCCCGCGAACCTGGCGATCGTCGATCCCGCGCTGCGGTGGACGGTCGACGGCGAGCGGCTGGCGAGCAAGGCCCGCAACACGCCGTTCGACGGCCGCACGCTCACAGGGCGGGTGCGCCACACGGTGTTCCGGGGAGAGCTGGTCGTCGAGGACGGGGAGGTCACACGGTGAGCCTGCTCACTGCCGGTCGGGAGTCGTTGCTCGTGCTGAGCGACGGCACGGAGTTCGAGGGTGTCGCCATCGGCGCGGAGCCGCAAGGCGCGGTGGCGACGGGTGAGCTCGTCTTCAACACCGCGCTCTCGGGATACCAGGAGATCGTCACCGACCCCTCGTACGCCGGGCAGGTGATCACCTTCACCTATCCGCACATCGGCAACTACGGCGTGAACGCCGACGACGACGAGAGCGCCCGGCCCTTCTGCCGTGGCGTCGTGGTGCGCGACCTCGCCCGCCTGGCGAGCAACTGGCGCTCCGAGGAGTCGCTGAGCGCGCTGCTCGACCGCCACGGCGTGCCCGGCATCGCGGGCATCGACACCCGTCGCCTCACCCGGCACCTGCGCGAGTCGGGCGCCATGCCCGGAGCGTTCGGCACCGACGAGGCGGCAGTGCGCGCCACCGCGGCGGCGGCCACCGGCACCGACGGCATCGACCTCGTCGCCACCGTCACCACCAACGAGCCCTACTCGGTCGGCAGCGACGACGCGCCGTTCAAGGTCGTGGCCTACGACTTCGGCATCAAGCGCACGATCCTGCGGCACCTCGTGGGGGTGGGCTGCCAGGTGGAGGTGGTCCCCGCGTCCACTCCGGCCGACGACGTGCTCGCCCGCAACCCCGACGGCGTGTTCCTGTCGAACGGTCCCGGCGACCCGGCCGCCGTCGTGGGCGCCGCCGACCGCGTGCGCGGCCTCGTCGGCAATGTGCCGGTGTTCGGCATCTGTCTCGGCCACCAGATCCTCGGTCTCGCGCTCGGCGGCACCACCTACAAGCTGCAGTTCGGTCACCACGGTGGCAATCACCCGGTGCGGCACGAGGCCAGCGGTCGGGTGGAGATCACGAGCCAGAACCACAACTACGCGATCGACGCCGACTCGCTCGCCGACGCCGGTGGCGTCGACCTCACGCACGTGAACCTGAACGACGGCGTGGTCGAAGGCTTCCGCTTCCGAGAAGCGCCCGCGTTCAGCGTGCAGTACCACCCCGAGGCGGGTCCGGGGCCCCACGACGCCCGATACCTGTTCGACGACTTCGTCAACCTGATGACCGACTTCCAGGGGAAGTAGACGTGCCGAAGCGCACCGACATCGAGACCATCCTGATCATCGGCTCCGGGCCGATCGTGATCGGCCAGGCGTGCGAGTTCGACTACTCGGGCACGCAGGCGTGCCGCGTGCTGCGCGCCGAGGGCTACCGCGTGGTGCTGGTGAACTCGAACCCGGCCACGATCATGACCGACCCCGAGTTCGCCGACGCCACCTACGTCGAGCCGCTCGACGTCGAGAGCCTCCGCACCATCATCGACAAGGAGCGCCCCGACGCGTTGCTCCCCACCCTCGGGGGGCAGACCGCGCTCAACCTCGCGATGGAGCTCAACGCCGCCGGCGTGCTCGAGGAGTTCGACGTGGAGCTCATCGGCGCGTCGATCAACGCGATCGAGACGGCCGAGAACCGCACCGGCTTCAAGGCGGCGATGCTCGAGATCGGCCTCGCGGTGCCCGGCTCGGGCTTCGCGTACAGCGTGCCCGAGGCGCTCGAGGTGGCCGAGCAGGTGGGCTACCCGATCATCGTGCGCCCGTCGTTCATCCTCGGCGGCGGTGGCACCGGCTTCGCCGACAACCCCGAGGAGATGGAGCACATCGCCGAGCGCGGCCTCGCGGCCAGCCCGGTGGGGGAGATCCTCATCGAGCAGTCGATCGCGGGGTGGAAGGAGTACGAGCTCGAGCTCATGCGCGACCACGCGGACAACGTGGTCGTCATCTGCTCGATCGAGAACTTCGACGCGATGGGCGTGCACACCGGCGACTCCATCACCGTCGCCCCCGCGCAGACGCTCACCGACGTCGAGTACCAGCGCATGCGCGACGCCGCGTTCGCGTGCATCCGCCGCATCGGGGTCGACACCGGCGGCTCCAACATCCAGTTCGCGGTGAACCCCCAGAACGGCGACATGGTCGTCATCGAGATGAACCCGCGCGTGTCGCGCTCGTCGGCGCTGGCGTCGAAGGCCACCGGATTCCCGATCGCCAAGATCGCGGCGCGCCTCGCCGTGGGCTACCACCTCGACGAGATCATGAACGACATCACCGGTGAGACGCCGGCGTCGTTCGAGCCCACCATCGACTACGTCGTCACCAAGATCCCGCGCTGGGCGTTCGAGAAGCTGCCGGGCGCGTCGCCGGTGCTCGGCACGCAGATGCAGTCGGTCGGCGAGGTGATGGCGATCGGCCGCACGTTCCCCGAGTCGTTCCAGAAGGCGCTGCGTTCGTTGGAGACGGGGCGCTACGGCTTCAACTGCGACCCCACCGAGCGCGAGTACGACGGCATCGACACCGACGAGCTGGTGCGACGCGTCGCGTACGGCACGCCGGAGCGGCCCTTCCTGCTCGGCGCCGCGCTGCGCCGGGGTGTGTCGATCGAGCGTCTGTACCAGGCCACCGGCATCGACCCCTGGTTCCTCGAGCACCTGCAGCACCTCGTGGAGGTGCGCGCCGAGCTCGAGTCGCGCGACGCCGCGAGCCTGTCGCGACGCGAGTGGCGCGAGGTGAAGCGCATGGGCTTCTCCGACGCGCAGCTCGCCTATCTCTGGGGCGTCCCGGAGGCAGACGTCTTCGCGGCGCGGAGCGCCGCCGGAGTGTCGGTCACCTACAAGACGGTCGACACCTGCGCCGCGGAGTTCGCGGCGGAGACGCCGTACCACTACGGCACCTGGGAGGACGACTGCGAGGTCTCGCCGCTCACCAAGCCCGCGGTGATGATCCTCGGCAGCGGCCCCAACCGCATCGGCCAGGGCGTGGAGTTCGACTACTGCTGCGTGCACGCGGCGTTCGCGCTCTCCGACGCCGGGTTCGAGACGGTGATGGTCAACTGCAACCCCGAGACGGTGTCGACCGACTACGACACCAGCGACCGCCTCTTCTTCGAGCCGCTCACCGCCGAGGACGTGCTCGCGATCTGCCGCCGCCTGCAGGACCGTGGCGAGCTCGCCGGCGTCATCGTGTCGCTCGGCGGGCAGACGCCGCTGAAGCTCGCGCACAAGCTGGAGGACGCGGGGATCGCGGTGCTGGGCACGAGCCCCGCGTCGATCGACCTGGCCGAGGACCGCGAGCAGTTCCAGGCACTGTGCGAGCGTCTCGGCATCCAGCAGCCGCCCGGCGGCACCGCGACCACGCCGGAGCAGGCGCGTGTCGTGGCCGACCGCCTCGGCTTCCCGGTGCTGGTGCGCCCGTCCTACGTGCTCGGCGGTCGCGCGATGCAGATCGTGTACGACATCGAGTCGCTCGACAACGCCATGGCCGAGCTCGCTGCCGAAGGGACCCTCGGGCGCGAGGGCGGGCTCGGCGGAGCGGCCCGTGCTCGTCGACCGCTTCCTCGAGGACGCGATCGAGGTCGACGTCGACGCGCTCCGCGATGCGACCGGTGAGGTGATCATCGGTGGCGTCATGGAGCACATCGAGGAGGCCGGCGTGCACTCCGGCGACTCCGCCTGCGCGATCCCGCCGCAGACGCTCTCGGCCGCGACGGTCGAGCTCATCGAGACCCAGACCAAGGCGCTGGCCACCTCGCTCGAGGTGCTCGGCCTCCTCAACGTGCAGTGGGCGGTCAAGAAGAACGACAGCGGCGATGACGACGTGTACATCCTCGAGGCGAACCCGCGTGCGAGCCGCACGGTGCCGTTCGTGAGCAAGGCCACCGGTGTGGCCCTGGCGAAGGTCGCAGCGCGCGTGATGGGTGGCGCCACGTTCGCCGAACTGCGCGACGAGGGGCTGCTGCACCCGCCGGCCGACGGCGGACACGTCGCGGTGAAGGAGGCGGTGCTCCCGTTCAACCGCTTCCCGACCGTCGACACGGTGCTCGGTCCGGAGATGCGCTCCACCGGCGAGGTGATGGGCATCGACCGCTCGTTCGGCATGGCGTTCGCCAAGAGCCAGACCAGCGCGTGGAACAAGCTGCCGCGCGAGGGCACGGTGTTCTTCTCGCTCGCCGACCGCGACAAGGCCACGGGCGCGGTGGCGGCGCGCAACTTCGCCGAGCTCGGCTTCCGCATCGTCGCCACCGCGGGCACGGCCGCCGGCCTGCAGGCCGAGGGGGTGCCGGTCGACATGGTGGTCGGCAAGCTCACCGACCCCGTCACCGGTGAGCACGTCGACGACGGGCACCACGACGCCGTCGACCTGCTCGAATCGGGCGACGTGCACCTGGTGGTGAACACGCCCCGCGGCCGGGGCCCGCGCGCCGACGGCGCCCACATCCGGCGCACCGCCACGGTGCGGGGGATCCCGTGCCTCACCACGGTGGCCGCCGCGGTGGCCGCGGCGGCGGGCATCGCCGAGTGGATCGCCAAGGACGCGCACGTGGCGCCGTTGCAGGAGTACCACCAGGACGGCCAGATGCGGCTGGAGGTCTGACCCGGTGGTCGGTCGCCGCCGGGCCCGCGCCAGCGGTGGTGCCGCGGGCCGCGCCGTCGACATGGCGGTGACGGTCGGGCCGGTGGCGTTGCCCAACCCGGTGGTCACCGCGTCGGGCACCTACGGCCACGGCGACGAGGTCGCGCGGCTCGGTGACGCGTCGGCGATCGGCGCGATCACCGCGAAGTCGTTGTCGGCCGACCCGTGGGCGGGCAAGCCCGCGCCGCGCCTGCACATGACCGCGTCGGGGATGATCAACGCAGTCGGGTTGCAGGGCCCCGGCGTCGAGGCGTGGTTGCGCGACGACCTGCCCGCGCTGCGCGCTGCGGGCGCGCGCGTGATCGTGTCGATCTGGGGCACGGCGGTGGAGGACTACGCGCGCGCGGCGCAGATGCTGCGCGACGCGCCGAGCGTGCACGACGACCTGCTCGCGCTCGAGGTGAACGTCAGCTGTCCGAACCACCACAGCCGCAACGAGATCTTCGCCCACGATCCCGGCGCGACGCGCGAGGTGTTGCGCGCGGTGCTCGACTCGCAGCCCGGTCTGCCGGTGTTCGCGAAGCTGTCGCCGAACGTCACCGACCTGGTCGCGATCGCGGAGGCGGCGGTCGAAGCCGGCGTCGACGGTCTCACGCTCGTGAACACGTTGATGGGCCTGTTGATCGACGTGGAGACGCGCCGGCCGGCGTTGGGGGGCGGTGGCGGGGGACTGTCGGGTCCCGCGATCAAACCGGTCGCACTGCGCGCGGTGCACGACGTGTCGCACGCACTGCCGGGGGTGCCGATCATCGGGACGGGTGGCGTCGCGTCGGGTGCCGACGCGGTGGAGATGATGATGGCGGGTGCGCATGCCGTCGGCGTCGGCACCGTGAACTTCCTCGACCCGCGCGCGCCGCAACGCATCGCGCGCGAACTGCAGGAGTGGTGCGCGGCGCACGGCGTCACGCGCGTGAGCGAACTCACGGGGAGCTTGGATGACTAGTCAGGCAATGGGCGAGGGAACTGCGCGCGACCATCTCGCGCTGGCGCTCGACGTGGGTGACCTCGCCGAGGCGCTCGCACTCGCCGAGCGCGTGCAGCCGTACTTCGCCGTGGCCAAGGTGGGCTTCGAGCTGTACGCCGAGGCCGGCCCCGACGCCTTCCGCGCCTTGCAGGACAAGGGATTCCGGGTGTTCGCCGACCTCAAGCTGCACGACATCCCCAACACGGTCAACCGCGCCGCGCGTGTGCTCGGCCGCGCCGGCGTCGACTTCCTCAACTTCCACGCGGCGGGCGGCGTCGACATGGTGCGCGCCGGGGTGGAGGGTCTCGCCGAGGGCGCTCGCGACGCAGGGGTCGCGCACACGCCGGTGTCACTCGCGGTCACCGTGCTCACCAGCGACCCGAACATCGACGCGATGGACGAACGTCTCGCCATCGCGCGCGACGCCGGTTGCACGGGTGTCGTGTGCGCGGGCAGCGACGTCGAACGCGCACGCGCGTACGCGCTGCGCACGATGGTGCCGGGCATCCGTCCCGCGGGCGCCGCGCACGACGACCAGGCGCGCGTCGACACGCCCGGCGACGCGATCACCCGCGGCGCCGACTGGCTGGTGATCGGTCGTGCGGTCACGCGTGCCGACGACCCCGCGGCCGCGGCCGCCGCGGTCGTCGCGGAGGTTGACGCCGCCCTCGCCACGGGGTAGACGCGCGCTCCGGGACCACGGCTCCGGTGCACTCCGGCGCACGGTTCCCGGCCGGTTGTCAGCGGGGGAGGCCTGCGTATACTGACCGGCGCTGTCGCCCCGGAGGTCGACCCCGAATGCCGCTTCCCCCTGCTCTCACGCCCGAACAACGTCAGGCCGCGTTGGAGAAGGCCGCGGAGGCACGCCGTACCCGGGCGGAGGTCAAGGCGAAGCTGAAGTCGGGCGCGCTGAGCCTCGAGGAGCTGTTCGCCGCGGGGGAGCGCGACGAAGCGCTGTCGAAGCTGAAGGTCGTGAGCGTGCTCGAGTCGCTGCCGGGTGTCGGCAAGGTCCAGGCCCGGCGCATCATGGCGGAGCTCGACATCAGCGAGAGCCGGCGGCTCCGCGGACTCGGTCGCAACCAACGTGAGGGGCTGCTCGTGCACCCCAAGATCGCCCGCACGGCCTGACGCCGTCCGCGACCTCCACGACCGCAGCGTGAGCGTCCTCCTGGTCGTCTCCGGGCCCTCGGGCGCGGGCAAGGGCACCATCGTCAAGGGTCTCCTCGCACGCGACCCCGGCCTGTGGGTCTCCGTGTCGTGGACGAGCCGCCCGGCCCGGGAGGGCGAGGTCGAGGGCGTCCACTACCACTTCGTGAGCCGGGAGGAGTTCCTGGCCCACCGCGACGCCGGCGGGTTCCTGGAGTGGTTCGAGGTCCACGGTGACCTCAAGGGCACCCCCAAGGGGCCGGTGCGCGAGCACCTCGACGCCGGCGACGACGTGCTGCTCGAGATCGACGTGCAGGGGGCGCTGGAGGTCCGCCGCCAGTTCCCCGAGGCCCTCCTGGTCTTCGTGCTCCCGCCGTCCCGGGAGGAGCAGCGCCGTCGCCTGGTGGGCCGGGGGACCGACAGCCCCGAGGCCATCGAACGGCGCCTGGCCGACGCCGTGGCCGAGGAGGCCAAGGGCGCCCAGTTCGACGTCTCGGTGGTCAACGACGACGTGGATGCCGCGGTGGACCGGGTGGCTGGTATCCTGGCCAGCCGCCGTGCGGGCGCCTGATCCGGCGCCCGTCCCGGCCCCGTTCTTCCCCAGTTCTTCCCTGGTACCGACCCCGGAGCAGCCCCGATGGCCCAGCGCGCCAACCTCATGACCCCCCGCATGGAGCACCTCCTCGAGCGGGTCGACTCGAAGTTCACGCTGGTGACCCTCTCGGCGATGCGCGCCCGGGAGATCAACGACTACTACAACCAGCTCGGCGAGGGCCTCGGCAAGATCGTGCCGCCGCAGGTCACGTCGGTGTCCCGCAAGCCGCTGTCGATCGCCATGGAGGAGATCGAGGTCGGCAAGATCGAGGGCATCCCGCTGCCTCCCGAGGAGGAGCGGGCCGCCATTGCCGCCGCCGAGGCCCAGGCCGAGGCCGACGCCGCCGCGGCGGCGCTCGCCATCGTCGAGGCCGCGACCGACTCCGAGGGCTGAGCTCCGCCCTCCGGCGCACCCGCGCCGTTCGCGACCACCGCGACGCCCCCACCATGACCGACACCTCGCTCGCGCCTCCCTCGCTCAACGGGCTCCGGGGCCGCCGCATCGTCCTCGGCGTCTCCGGGGGGATCGCCGCCTACAAAGCGGTCGAGGTGTGCCGTCGCCTCGTCGACGCCGGCGCGTTCGTGTCGCCCGTGCTCACCCCCGACGCCCTGCGCTTCGTGGGTGCGCTCACGTTCTCGGCGCTCGCCTCCGAGCCGGCCCGCACGTCGCTGTTCGACGGCCCCGACCCGATCCCGCACACCCGCCTCGGGCAGAACGCCGACCTCGTGGTGATCGCGCCGTGCACCGCCAAGACGCTCGGCAAGTACGCGGCGGGCATCTCCGACGACCTGCTCACCGCCACGCTCCTCGCCACGCGGGCGCCCGTGCTCATCGCGCCCGCGATGCACACCGAGATGTGGGAGCACCCGGCGGTGCAGGAGAACCTCGACACGCTGCGGCGCCGGGGGGTGCACGTGGTCGACCCGGAGTCGGGCCGCCTCGCCGGCGGCGACTCGGGGGAGGGGCGCCTCGCCGCCCCCGAGCGCATCGTGGCCGCGGCCGCCGAGGTGCTCGCGGGCCCGGCCAGCCAGGACCTCGCCGGCCTGTCGGTGCTCGTCACCGCGGGTGGCACCCGCGAACCGATCGACGCAGTGAGGGTGATCACCAATCGTTCCTCGGGCAAGCAGGGCTACGCGATCGCCGAGGCCGCCGCCCGGCGCGGAGCCGCTGTCACGCTCGTGACCACCATCGGCCGCCCGGCGCCGCCCACCGTCGAGATCGTGTCGGTGCAGACCGCGGCCGAGATGCAGGAGGCGGTGCTCACCCGGGCCGCCGAGCACGACGTGATCGTGATGGCCGCTGCGGTCGCCGACTTCCGGCCCAAGGCGCCGCCGAAGCGCAAGATCAAGAAGCACGAGGGCATCCCCGAGATCGTCCTCGAGCCCACCCACGACTTCCTCGTCGACCTCGGGCGCGACAAGCAGCCGGGCCAGGTGCTCGTGGGCTTCGCCGCCGAGACCGACGACCTGCTCGCCAACGCGACCGACAAGCTCCGGTCGAAGCGGCTCGACCTCATCGTCGGCAACGACATCTCGCAGCCCGACGCCGGGTTCGAGGTCGACACCAACCGCGCCGTCATCCTCGATGCGGAGGGCGGCACGCAGCAGTTGCCCCTCCAATCGAAATCCGACCTTGCCGGGGTCATCCTGGATAGGGTCGTCGCCCTGCTGCGCCAGAAGCGATCTGCATAACCGAGAGAAGAAGTTGGGTTCATGAGCGAACGATTCACGTTCACGTCGGAGTCGGTGACCGAGGGTCACCCCGACAAGATGTCCGACCAGGTCAGCGACTCCGTCCTCGACGCCATCTTCGAGCAGGACCCGCAGTCGCGCGTGGCCTGCGAGACGATGTGCACCACCGGCATGGTCGTGGTCGCGGGTGAGATCAGCACCCAGGCCAACGTCGACTACCCGCGCATCGTGCGCGACGCCGTGCGGAGCATCGGGTACAACAACGACGCCTTCGGCTTCAACGGCAACACCTGCGCGGTGCTCACGTCGATCGACGAGCAGTCGCCCGACATCGCGGTCGGTGTCGACAAGGCCAAGGAGCTGCGCGACGGCGGCGGCGACCACTACGACGAGGTCGGCGCCGGCGACCAGGGGATGATGTTCGGGTACGCGTGCGACGACACGCCCGACCTCATGCCCATGCCGATCTGGCTGGCGCACCGTCTGGCGAAGCAACTCACCGACGTGCGCAAGGACGGCAGCGTCGACTACCTGCGGCCCGACGGCAAGACGCAGGTGTCGATCGAGTACGTCGACGGCAAGGCCACCCGCCTCGGCACCGTGCTCATCTCCTCGCAGCACGCGCCCGGCATCGACATCGACGGCCGCATGCGCGCCGATCTCATCGAGCGCGTGATCAAGCCGATCGTGCCCGAGCAGTTCGCCGACGACCCCTACGAGGTGCTCGTCAACCCCACCGGTGTGTTCGAGCTCGGTGGCCCGCACGCCGACTGTGGCCTCACCGGCCGCAAGATCATCGTCGACACCTACGGCGGCTGGGCCCGTCACGGTGGCGGCGCGTTCTCGGGCAAGGACCCGACGAAGGTCGACCGCTCCGCCGCCTACGCGGTGCGCCACGTCGCCAAGAACGTCGTGGCCGCGGGCATCGCCTCGCGCTGCGAGGTGCAGGTCGCGTACGCGATCGGTGTGGCCCGTCCCGTGTCGGTGATGGTGGAGACGTTCGGCACCTCGCAGATCGACCCCGCGAAGCTCGCCGACCTCGTGCAGGAGCAGTTCGACCTGCGCCCGGCCGCGATCATCCAGCGCCTCGACCTGCGCCGGCCGATCTACAAGAACACCGCCGCCTACGGCCACTTCGGCCGTTCCGACGGCGACTTCCCCTGGGAGAGCACCGCGGCGGCCGCCGACCTCAAGAAGGCCGCCGAGGCCCTCGCCTAATCCACGTGGTCTCGGGATGACGTCCGGGACGGCCGCGCGCATCTGCCGCGTCCGTCCCGACGTCCCCGCGATCCACCGCGCATTCGACTATCTCGTGCCGGCGCCCCTCGTGGGCGCCGTTCACGTGGGTGCCGTCGTGCGTGTCCCGCTCCACGGACGGCGCGTGCGCGGCTGGGTGGTCGACGCCGACGTCGCCGAGCCCGACGCGCCGCGCGAGCGCCTGCGCGAGATCCTCGCGGTGTCGTCGGCGGGCCCGCCGCCCGACGTGCTCTCGCTGTGCGACTGGGCCGCGTGGCGCTGGGCCGGACCGGTGGTGACCTTCCTGCGCGCGGCCACCCCGCCCAACAACGTCGACCCGCGCGGGATCGTGGAGCCCGAGGTGGCGGTCTACCCGCCGAGCGTGATCGCCGGTGACGGCCTGTTCGTCACTGCGCCCGTGGCCGCGGCACCGATCGCCGACCTGCTGGCGCCCGAGGGGTCCACGATCGTGCTCGACCCGTGGGCCGAGCGCGCCGCGCGCACCGTCGACGAGTTGGAGGCCCGCGGTCGGGAGGTGGTGCTGATCGGCTCCGACCGTTCGGCCGCCGAGGTCACCGCCGCGTGGGCCCGGGCCCGCGCCGGTGCGTGCGTGGTGGTGGGCGGTCGCAACGCGGTGTGGGCGCCGGTGCCCGACCTCGCCGCGGTGGTGGTGCTCGACGACGTCGACGAGGCGTTGGAGGACGAGCGCGCACCGTCGTGGAACGCACGCGACGTCGCGGTGGAGCGCGCTCCGTCGGGCCAACGGCGGTGCAGGTGCCGCGGTGCGGGTCGTCACGCCGGCACCGAGCGTCGACGCGGGAACTGCTCGGCGACCCGGTCGCGCCGCTGGCGGCGAGGTGGCCGCGCGTCACCGTCGTCGACCCGCGCGACGAGGAGCCGGGCAAGTGGCTGCTCACCGGCGTGCTCGCCGACACGCTGCGGCTGGTGCACGACCGCGGGCAGCGATCCGTGTGCGTGCTCAACCGGCGTGGCCGGGCGCGCCTCCTCGCGCAACTCGTGCGGCGACCTCGCCCGCTGCGAACGCTGCGGTGCGACCGTCGTGCAACACGACGGCGACCTCGTTCGCCCACAGTGCGAGACCACCCGTCCGCAGGTGTGCCTCCACTGCCACGGCACGAAGTTCAAGGCGGTGAAGCCCGGCGTCGCCAAGGTGCGCGACGACCTCGCGGCGCTGTTGCCGCGCGCGTCGGTGGTCGCGGTCGACAGCGGCACCGACGCCACCTCCATCTCGGACGGCGGCGACCTCGACGCCGACATCCTCATCGGTACCGAGGCCGTGTTGCACCGCGCCGGTGGCGGGTCTCGCCCGATCGGTCTTGTTGCGTTCCTCGAGTTCGACCAGGAGTTACTCGCGCCTCGCGCCCGCGCGGCCGAGCAGGCGCTGTGGCTCCTGGTGCGCGCGGCACGTCTCGTCGGCCCGCGTGCCGACGGCGGCCAACTCCTCGTGCAGACCCGCCTCCCCGAGCACGAGGTGGTGCGCGCCGCCGCGGGTTCCGACCCGATGCTCGTCACCGAGGAGGAGGCCAACCGCCGCCGGGTGCTCGGGCACCCCCCGTTCGGGGGTCTCGCCGAGCTCGCGGGCGACCCCGCCGCCGTGGGTGCGGCGTGCGACGCCCTGCGCGACCTCACCGTGGCCGCCACCGGCGTGAGCTTGCTCGGCCCCGTCGACGGGCCCGGGGCCACCCGGAAGGCGCTGGTGCGTGCCGCCACCGTGGCCGCGCTCTGTGACGCCCTCGCCCGCGCCGAGGTCGACGCCGCCCACGCCATCGGCCGCCTCCGCGTCGACGTCGACCCCCGCCGCATCTGACCGCCTCGGGGAAAAGGGCCCGGAAAGGCGGCTGGTAGCCTGGGGGCATGTCCTCGTACCCGCTGCGCTACTTCGGCGACCCCGTGCTCAAGCAGCGCGCCCGCGAGGTGGAGGAGCTCACCGGCGGTCTGCAGACGCTCGTGCACGGCATGTACGAGACGATGGAGATCGAGGAGGGCCTCGGTCTCGCCGCCCCCCAGGTGGGCGTGCGCAAGCGCATCTTCACCTACGACCTCCACGAGGGTGACGGCCCGAACGTGATCATCAACCCGGTGATCGTGGTGGCCGAGGGCGAGATCATCTCCGAGGAGGGGTGCCTCTCCATCCCCGACATGCGCTTCGAGGTCGTCCGTTCGGAGCGGATCACGGTGCAGGGCATCGACCTCGACGGCAAGGAGGTCGTGCTCGAGGGCGACGAGCTCTTCGCCCGCATGCTGCAGCACGAGATCGACCACCTCGACGGCGTGCTCCTCGTCGACCGGCTCGACCCCGACACCCGCAAGGAGGCGCTGCGCGAGCTGCGCCTGCACGACCTGCCCGCGCCCGCCGGCGGCCCGGGCGGCTTCGGCCGCTAGGCCGGGTCACGTCCCGGAACGCTCCGGAACCACCATGCGCCTCCTCTTCCTCGGCACTCCCGCCGACGCCGTCCCGCCGCTGCACGCGCTGCACGCGGCCGGGCACGACATCGCCATGGTCGTCACGCAGCCCGACCGTCGCCGTGGCCGCGGCAGCGACCTGATGCCCAGCCCCGTGAAGGAAGCTGCGCTCGAGCTCGGCCTCCACGTGGTGACGCCCGAGAAGTCGCGCGAGATCGTGGAGGAAGTCGTCGCGCTGAACGTCGACCTCGGCGTGGTCGTCGCGTTCGGGCAGATCCTCCCGCCCGCGTTGCTCGAGGCGGTACCGCACGGATTCGTGAACGTGCACTTCTCGTTGCTGCCGCGCTGGCGCGGCGCGGCGCCGGTGGAGCGGGCCATGCTCGCCGGTGATCCCGAGACCGGCGTGTGCATCATGCGGCTCGAGGAGGGCCTCGACACCGGCCCGGTGTTCGCCCGCACCGAGACGCCGATCGCTCCGGGCGAGACGGCGGGCGAGTTGCACCACCGCCTCGTCGCGCTCGGCACCGAGCTCCTGGTGGAGACGCTGCCGCTCGTTCCCCAGGTCACGCCGTTCCCACAGGAGGGCGAGGTCACCTACGCCTCGAAGCTCGAGGTCGAGGAGTTCCACCTCGACTGGACCCGCCCCGCCGCCGAGCTCGAGCTCGTGGTGCGCGCCGGCAACCCGCGCCCGGGAGCGTTCACCAGCGACCGTGGTCGTCGGCTCAAGATCTGGTCGGCGCGCGCACACATGATGCCGGCCGGTGCCGCGCCAGGCACCGTGCTCGCGGCGCCGCACTCCGCGCCACACGTCGCCACCGGCAAGGGCGTGCTGGAGCTGGTCGAGGTGCAGCCCGAGGGCAAGGCCCGCATGTCGGGCGACGCCTGGCTCGCCGGCCGTCAGCACGCACCCGAGCCCCTCGGCTCGTGAGCCCGGCACCCAAGCGCGGCGGCTCGGGTCGCGGCGGAGGTCGCGGCGGTCGGTTGTCGGGCAAGCAGCCGGCGGGTGCCCGCGCCGCGGCACGCGCCGAGCAGGCCGAGCTCGAGGAGCAGCAGGCCCAGGGCGCCCGGGTGACCGCGCGCACCATCGCCATCGACGCACTGGTGCGCATCGAGGAGGGCGGCTACGCGCAACTCGTGCTCCCCGCGCTGCTCGGCGGCACGTCGTTGTCGTCACGCGACCGTGCCTTCGCCACCGACCTCGTCTACGGCGCGGTGCGCAGCGAGCGTCGTCTCGACGACCTCATCGGCCGCGTGGTGGAGCGCCCGGTCAAGCGACTCGACCCGCCGGTGCGCGCGGCGTTGCGCCTCGGCGCCTACCAACTGCTCTCGGGCATGAAGGCCTACGCCGCGGTGGGGGAGACGGTCGAGGCACTCGGCGCCCGCTCCCCGCGCGCCAAGGGCTTTGTGAACGCCAACCTGCGCGCCATCTCACGGCTGGGCCCCAAGTACCCCGTGCCCGACGATCCCGCGGTCGCACTTTCGTACCCCGACTGGTTGGTGGAGCGGCTCACCGCCGCCCTCGGCGAGCGCGACGCGCGTCGTTCGCTCATGGCGATGAACGACCCCGCCACCATGACGCTGCGGCCCAACGTGCGGGTGGCCACCCGCGCGTCGCTCGAAGCCGAGCTCGCCGACGCCGACGTCGACATGGAGCCCGGCACCCTCGTGGGCGAGGCGCTGCGCGTGCGCGGCATCGGCGACCCGGCCAGGTTGCCCGCGGTCGCCGAAGGGCGTGCCACGCCGCAGGACGAGGGCAGTCAGGCCGTGGTCGAGGTGCTCGCGCCGGCGCCGGGGGAGCGCGGCGTCGACGTCGCCGCCGCGCCCGGGGGCAAGGCCACGGCGATCGCCGAACGCGTCGGCCCGTCGGGCTGCGTGGTCGCGCCGATCTCGACGCCGGCCGCACCCGTCTGGTCGCCGAGGCGGCCGCCCGCCTCGAGCTTCCGTGGTTGCACGTGGGCGTGGCCGACGGCCGTCGTCCGCCGTTGCGCCCCGCCAGCTTCGACCGCGTGCTGCTCGACGCGCCGTGCTCCGGCATCGGCGTGCTGCGCCGCCGCGCCGATGCCCGCTGGCGCCTCACCCCCGACGTGATCGACGAGTGCGCCGCGCTCCAACGCGACCTGCTCCTCGCCGCCGCGAAGCTCGTGCGGCCCGGTGGTCGCCTCGTGTACTCGGTGTGCACGCTCACACCCGAGGAGACCATCGGCGTCGACGAGTTCGCGGCCGAGCGCCTCCCGGCGTTCACCGCCGAACCGTCGCCCGCACACCTGAACCGCGCCGGCGCCTGGCGCGAGCACGGGCGGGGCGCGCTGCTCCTCCCGAACGCCCGCGGCACCGACGGCATGTACGTGCTCGTGCTGCGGGCGCCCGGAACCCCCGGTAGGTTCTGCCGCATGCCCGTGAAGATCGCCTCCTCGATCCGCTACCATGGCCGACTTCGCCCACCTCGGCGCCGACGTCGACCGCGCCGCCCCGGTGTCCGACCTCCTGCACGTCGACGTGATGGACGGCCACTTCGTGCCGGTGATCACCCTCGGCGGGCCAGTGGTAGTCGCTGCGCAAGCACACCGACCTCTTCCTCGACTGCCACCTCATGGTCGACAACCCGGCAGTCCTCTTCGACGACTTCGCCGACGCCGGCGCCGACCGTTGCATCGTGCACGTCGAGCTCGGAGATCCCCGTCCGTTGTTCGACGGTCTGCGGCGAGCGGGGCATGGGCGTGGGCCTCACCCTCAACCCGCCCACCCCGGTGGAGACGGTGCTGCCGTACCTCGCCGAGGTCGACCTCCTGCTCGTGATGAGCGTGAACCCTGGCGGGGCGGTCAGGCCTTCATCCCCGAGGTGCTCGACAAGGTCAGGGTGCTGCGCAAGGAGATCGACGCGAGGCCTCGCCTGCGAGATCGAGATCGACGGGGGCATCAACGCCGCCACCACCGCGGTCGACGCCGCCGCCGCCGGGTGCGACGTGCTCGTGGCCGGCAGCGCGATCTTCAAGGCCGACGACCTCGTCGCCACGGCGAACTCCATCCGCCGCGCCGAGGCCGCGCTGCCCGGGGCGGGGGCATGAGCCCGCGCGGCGTGAAGAGTCGACCTCGCGGCCAAGGTGCTCGTCGCGGCCCGACGGCGTGATGGCGGGCACCCGCGAGGACCGCGCCGGCCCCAAGGTGGTCGAGCGCCTCACGGAGGCCGGCTTTGCCGTGGTCGACCACCGCGTGCAGCGACGGCATCGACGAGGTCGCCTTCGCCCTGCGTGACCTGGTGGCCGGGTTCGCCGGCCTCGTCGTCACCACCGGCGGTACCGGCTTCGGCCCCCGTGACCTCACGCCCGAGGGCACCTGCCTCGTGATCAAGTAGGCCCCTGGCCTCGCCGAGGCGATGCGCCGGGCCAGCGACACCGAGGGCAAGCCGTTCGGCATGTGGAGCCGCAGCGTGTGCGGCACGGTCGGCCAGGCGATGATCTGCAACCTCCCCGGCTCGGTTCTCCGGCGCGATCGAGTGCCTCGACGTCATCCTCCCCGCGGTGCCCCACGCCCTCGACCTGTCGGCGGGCGACCTCACTGAGCCCGCACGGAGGCGTGCCACGCCGGGGTGCGCCCAGCAGTGGTGCGCAAGACTCCGGCCATGACGCTGCTGGCCATCTCCGCCGACTCGCACGTCACCGAGCCCGGTGACTGCTACGTCGACCGCATCGACCCTGGGCACCTGCGACCGCGCGTCTGTCGCCGCCACCGACCCCAACATGGGTGCGGTGATGGACATCGACAACAGTAAGTCGCGCATCCTGTACGGGATGGTCGCCGCGGCTGGTCGTCCGGTCGACAAGATCGGCCCGCACGTGCACGTCGGGTGGGAGGAACTGCACCCCGGCGGCTGGGACGCGCAGGCCCGCCTCGCCGAGCAGGACCGCGACGGCGTCGCGGTCGAGATCCTCTACCCGTCGGTGGGCATGATCCTCTGCAACCACGAGGACGCCGACTACAAGGCCGCCTGCTTCGACGCCTACAACCAGTGGCTCGCCGAGCTCAGCAGCGTGCCGCCGCACCGCCCTTCGTCGGCGGGCCAGACCGCGCTGCGGTCGGTGGAGGAGGGGATCGACGACCTCGTCCGCATGAAGGAGCCTCGGGCCTGCGGGCGGATGATGCCGGCCGGCTGCGCAAGCTGGAGGACGGCGACTACGACGACCCGGTGTGGGACCTGTTCTGGCGTGCGTGTGTGGAGCTCGACCTCCCGCCGTCGTTCCACATCCTCACCGGCGGTCCCGCGCCTGGTGCCAACCAGTCCTGCGGCCCGAAGATGAACGGCTGGCATCATCCGCGGCTGCCAGGACATCATCGGCACGCTGATCTTCGGCGGCGTGTTCGACCGCGTGCCCGAACTGCGCACGGTGTGCGTGGAGGCCGACGCCGGTTGGGCGCCGCACTGGATGTACCGCGCCGACCACGCGCTCGACCGGCACCGCAACTGGCTCACCTGCGCGCCCTTGCAGCGTCGCCCGAGCGAGTACTTCAAGGACCACGTGTACCTCACGTTCCAGGACGACTGGGTGGCGTTCCAGGTGACCCACCTGCTCGACCACCACCGCCTCATGTGGGCGAGCGACCACCCGCACTCCGACGCGACCTTCCCCGAGTCGCAGGCGATTCTCGCCGCGCAGACCGCGCACCTCGCCGACGACGTGCGCGACGACATCATCTGGCGCAACTGCGCCGACCTGTACGGTCTCACCGTTCCCGCCACCTGACCGCCTGATCGACGACTGATCGAAGAGAGAGCAGCACCATGCGCGCAGCCCTGATGGAAGCCGGCACCACCACGCTCGTCGTCGACGACATCGACGTCGCCGATCCCGGTCCCGGCCAGGTGCGCGTGCGCGTGTGTCACTGCGGCCTGTGCCACTCCGACTACACGGTGCTGCACTCAGGCCTGCCGATGACGCCGATGGTGCTCGGCCACGAGGCCGCCGGCATCGTCGACGCGGTCGGCGCCGACGTCACCATGCTCGCCCCCGGCGACAAGGTGATCCTCACGCCCATCGCGCCGTGCGGTCGCTGCTACTGGTGCGTGCGCGGTGAGTCGGGCTGCTGCGTGAACAACGCGGGCGTCATGTCCGGCACGTTCAACGACGGCACGAGCGGCCTCTCCCGCAACGGCCAGATGGTGTACCGCGGCCTCGGCGTCGGTGGCTTCGCCGAGTACGTGCTCACCGGCGAGACCGGCGCGGTGAAGATCCCCGCCGACACGCCGCTCGACATCGCGTGCGTGATCGGCTGTGCGGTGCAGACCGGCGTGGGTGCGGTGCTCAACACCGCAGAGGTGGAGCCGGGCGCGACCGTGCTCGTGCTCGGTCTCGGCGGCATCGGCATGTCGGTGCTGCAGGGCGCCCGTGCGGCTGGCGCGTCGCAGATCATCTGCTCCGACCCCAACGGCGCCCGCCGCGAGGCCGCGCTGAAGATGGGCGCCACCACCGTGATCGACCCGACCGTCGACGACGTCGTCGGTGTCACCCACGAGATCACCGAGGTCGGCGCCGACTACGCGTTCGAGGCCGCGGGCGTGGCCGCGCTCGGCGAGGTGGGCATCGCCGCATCCCGCAACGGCGGCACCACCGTCCTCGTGGGCGCGCCCCCGTTCGATGCCGCCATCTCGATCAACCCCGCGGTCGTGTTCGGGGTCCAGGAGAAGAAGCTCAAGGGCTGCTTCCTCGGCTCCTGCAACTCGGTGCGTGACATCCCGCGCCTCGTCGCCATGTGGCGCGGCGGCCAGCTCGACCTCGAAGCCCCGTCACCGCCCACCGCCCGCTCGACGAGATCAACGAGGCCTTCACCGACATGGGCAACGGCGTCGGCATCCGCACCGTCCTCGACATCTCCCCGGAGTGACCTGATCCCCGGGGAGATGAGGGAGCGACTCTTCAGTTGTCAAGGATCGGACCGTCACGTCCGGGTGGTCACACGGCGACCGTCATTTCTCCTGGGAGTGGATCGAGTCGTCGTTGCCTGCGTTCCTCCGCCGTGACGAGACGGAGGGTGAGGCCGTCGGGTTATTGGGGTTGCCGTCGAGGACGTAGTCGCCGTGGGGATCAGCATCGCGGTGGTACGGGCACACGGCCGCCAGGTTGCTGATAATATCCGGTCCACCCCAACTGCTGGGGTGCAGGTGGTGGACCTGGAGTCTGAGTCGATGTGGACAGCCGGGCCATCGACATCGGCCGTCGCGCCTGACGACCGCTCGTCTTCGTTTCGGCGACACGAACGACTTGGCGCTCCTCGTGGACGACGTTGCCGTCGTCATCGACGACTCTGATGTGCACGCGCGTTGCTCGCGCGGCGTGCACCCATTCGTCGGGCAACGGAACTCCGCACATGGTGGCGGGGCCGTGGAGTGGGATGTCGACGTGCACGTCGACACGTGCGCCGAGGGTGGTGTCGCGTTCGCGCTCTCCTCGAGTTGACACAACGCGATGAGGGCGTCGGCCTGGCGTCGTTCCAACGGTTCCCACGCCTCGCCGGTCGCGGCTTCATCTGTTCGGTGACCGTGCTGAAGAAGGCGTCGACGATGGCGCCGCCGTGTTCCATCGGGATCGCGGCGTTCCCGCACAGGAAGCCGGGGTGTCCTCGTCGAGCCACTTCCGCAACGACCGACTTGCCCACCGCGCCGCACCGTCGCGCCGAGAAGGCTCGCCCGCTGCGCGTTCCATCTTCTGCAGATCGAGCGGTGACGCCTGCTTTGCCCGAGCCGTGATCTCCGCGCCGGACTCCTCATCCGCCAGCGCGGCGGCGGGATCCAACTGCGAAGCGGACAACTCGCCGTTCATCGCTGCGTCACCGAGATGCGGCAGCGACGCCAACTTCGCTGTCGCGCGGCGCTTTCCACGCCGCGCCGCATCCATCACGCACGGCCTGGTCCTTCGCCAACGCGGCGTTCGTCGAGCACGAACGTCATCGCCAACACACGCGCCTCACGCCGACGGATCTCCACCAACTCCGCGCCGCCGCGAACACCCGATCGGTGTCCTACGTGCGCACCACGTCGACGAAGTCCGCGCAACTGCTCACGAACCCATCCAAACAGAGGGGTGTGACAGTTATCGCCCTAACCGGACGAGAAATCCCAGAACGTCCCGCGGCGATCACGCGAGACTGATGTCGTGATCCGCAAACTCTCGTTCACTCGTCGACGTGACCGGACATCGGTGCTCGTCGACGGCGAGGACCGGACGGTGGAGTCCTTCGACGAGGCAAACGCCCAGTTGATGGCGCGCCTCCTGCAGGGGTGGATCCCGCAGGAACTGGGTCTCGAACGCATCCAGTACGAGACGGTTGGGAAACCAATCTGGAAGGCACGAGACGGGAGCGCAGTCTTCGCGGCGCGGTCGCTCACAAGGGTGATCGTGGAACTGCCGGGTGCGAATCGTCCCGAAGTCGACTTCGACGATTGTGAGCGCCTGTACTTCGACGGCCCCGTCGACCCGGGTCACGGCGTCGCGGTTCTCGGTCTCGACGAGGGCAGCCCGATCGTCCCCTTGCGGAGATCAGCTTCAGCCTCAGCCGGGTGTTCTGGCACCTCACGTTCGGGGGAGCCGATGGCGAGGTCTGGGAGTTCACCCGCGCCAGTACGACGCGCCGCATCCGGGACCTCCTGACCCTCCTGGGGAGGAGCCTGTCCTCATCTCCCCGCAGGAGTGGGCGGCCCCCACGCCCACGCGTGGTGCCGGCCTGGCCCCGCTCAGGTGGGTTCTCGGGAGTAACGGCATACACTTGTGGGGTCACACACAATTGAAAGCCCTCGGGGTTGGGTAATCTCCCGACCGGCGGCCAGGACGCCCGGAGCAACCAGCCGAGGCACCTGGGAGCCCGCGAGCCCTCCGCAGCCAGCGGCGGTCGACCCGGTCAGAAGCCGGGGCCGGACGGTGAGAGTCCGGATGGGAGAGGGTGAGGAGCCGCACGGCCTGCGCGCACGCGCCCACACCGGGTGCGGTGCGTGGCGAGTCCGTGCCGTCCCCGCCGTCGTCCGTCGCCCGCCCCGTGAGCACCCCGGTGAGCGGAAGCGACATGACGGACAGCCCGACGGAGACGGCGAGCCAGCACACGGAGCGTGACTCCTGCTGATGCAGCGCGCCTGCCGCCTCGTCGCGCTCACCGCCCGTCGCCGCACCGCCCCCAACCCCTGGGTCGGCTGCGTCCTCACCGACCGCGCCGGCGCGGTGATCGCCGAGGGTGCCACCGAGCCGCCGGGCAGCCGCCATGCGGAGGCGGTCGCCCTGGCCCACGCCACCGCCACGGCCGGCGACCGCGCCTGCGGTGGCACCGCCTACGTCACCCTCGAGCCCTGCTCGTTCACGGCTGCACGCCGCCCTGCCGACGTTGATCGCCGCCGGCATCGCCCGTGGTGGTGGCCGTCACCGACCCCGACCCCGACGTCGCGGGGCAGGGGATCGAGCGCCTGCGCGCCGCCGGGATCACCGTCGACGTCGGCCTCCACGCCGACGACGTGCGCAACGACTCCTGCTCTACCTCCTGCACCGCACGGCGGGGCGCGCCTTCACCGTGGTGAAGACGGCGATGAGCCTCGACGCCCGCATCGCCGCGGCCGACGGGACCTCCCAGTGGATCACCGGTCCCGAGGCCTGCCGATGCCCACGGCTGCGCGCCGATTCGCAGGCGATCATGGTCGGCGCCGGCACCGCGCTCGCCGACCGCCCGCAGCTGACCGTGCGCGACGCGTCACCCACGCCGGCGATGCCGCCGCTGCGCGTGGTGCTCGACGGCCGCGGCCGAGTCCCCGCCGAGGGCCCGCTGTTCGACAGCGCCGAGGCGCCCACGCTCGTGGTCACCAGCCCGTCGTCGCCCGACGCCGCGCAGCAGGCCTGGCTCGCCGCGGGCGCCAAGGTGCTCACCGTGCCCGCGGGCCCGGGCGGCGCCGGCGTCGACCTCCTCGCCACGCCGAGACCTCGCCGGCCTCGGCGTGCTGCAGGTGCTCGTCGAGGGCGGTGCCGGACTGCACGCGGGCCTGCGCTGCTAGGCCTCGCCGACCGCGTGGTCACCTACGTCGCCTCCACGCTGCTCGGCACCGAGGGTCGCACCGCGCTCGACGTCGCCGGCCCGGCGACCATCGACGCGACGGCGTTGGACCTCACCGACGTCCGCCTCGGCCTCGACGTGCGCATGGACTACGTCCCGAGCGCGGGAGCGGGTGCCTGATGCTCACCGGCATCGTCGAGGAGCCTCGGCGCCGTGCGCGCCATCCACGCCAACGACGGTGGGGCGCGCATCGAGATCGACGCCACCGTGCTCACCGACGCCACCATGGGCGTGCCGATCGCGGTGAACGGCGGTGCCTCACCGTCGTCGGCCTCGGCGACGGGTGGTGGGCGGCCGACGCGGTCACCGAGACCTTCGACCGCACGGCGCTGGGCGCACTTACCGCCGGGAGCCCCGTGAACCTCGAACGCCCGATGGCGGCCGACGGACGCTTCGGCGGGCACGTCGCAGTGGGCCACGTCGACGGCGTCGGCACGCTCACGGCCCGAGCCCAGCCGCCCGACGGTTCCACCCGCATGACCTTCACGCCGCCGCCCGCGCTGGTGCGCTACGTCGTCGAGAAGGGCTCCATCACGATCGACGGCATCTCGCTCACCGTCGCGCCGCTCGACGACGCGGCGGGCACGTTCGACGTCGCCGTGATCCCGCACACCCTGTCCGTGACCACCCTCGGGGCCCGCCAGCTCGGCGACCCCGTCAACCTCGAGGTCGACGTGCTCGCCAAGTACGTCGAACGACTCCTCACCGCGCCACGCGGCGAGGCCCACAGCGAGTAACCCAGCAAAGGAGCAAGACCCATGCCCTTCACCAAGATCGAGGCCGCCGTCGAGGCGATCAAGCGCGGCGAGCCTCGTGATCGTCGTCGACGACGAGGACCGCGAGAACGAAGGCGACCTCATCACCGCCGCCGAGGTCATCACGCCCGAGTCGATGGCGTTCATGATCCGCTACACGAGTGGCGTGATCTGCATGCCGATGGAGGGCGACCGCCTCGACCAGTTGCGCCTGCCGCTGATGGTCGCCGACAACACGGAGTCGCAGCGGACCGCGTTCACCGTGTCGGTCGACGCCCGCAACAACACGACGACGGGCATCTCCGCGGCCGACCGCTGCACCACCATCCACACGATGCTCGACCCGGCCACGCGGCCCGAGGACCTCGCCCGCCCGGGGCACATCTTCCCGCTGCGGTACCGCGAGGGCGGTGTGCTCAAGCGCGCCGGCCACACCGAGGCGGCCGTCGACCTGCGCGCATGGCGGCTTCAGCACCGCCGGAGTGCTCGCCGAGGTCGTGAACGACGACGGCACGATGGCGCGCATGCCCGAGCTCGAGAAGTTCGCCGAGGAGCACGGGCTGCTCATCATCTCGATCGCCGATCTCATCCGGTACCGCCGCCACCGCGAGAAGCTGGTGCGCCGCGTCTCCGAGGCGCGCATCCCCACGAAGCACGGCGACTTCACGGCGTACGTGTTCGAGTCGATCATCGACGACACCGAGCACATCGTGCTCGTGTACGGCGACGTCGCCGGCCAGGAGAACATCCTCGTGCGTAGACTCCGAGTGCCTCACGGGCGACGTGTTCGGCTCGATGCGGTGCGACTGCGGTCTCCAGCTCGACCTCGCGATGGAGACCATCGCCAAGGAGGGTGCGGTGCGGGATGTGTACCGCGTCATGAAGGCCGCGGCATCGGCCTCGGGCACAAGATCCGGGCCTACACGCTGCAGGACCAGGGCCGCGACACCGTCGAGGCCAACGTGGAGCTGGGCTTCCCGCCCGACTCCCGGGAGTACGGCATCGGTTCGCAGATGCTCGTCGACCTCGGCGTGTCGACCATGCGCATCATGACCAACAATCCGTCGAAGTACGGCGGCCTCGAGGGCTACGGTCTCGAGATCGTCGAGCGGGTGCCGCTGCACGTGCTCCCCAACGACGAGAACATCCGCTACCTGCGCACCAAGCAGGAGAAGATGGGCCACCTCCTCGACATCGAGGACGAGGTCCCGCTCGAGCAGACGGAGCAGTAGGCATCGCTCGCCGCGGCGCGGCGAGAGAGCGAACGGAGTGAGCGATGAGCTCGCAGGAGCAATCGAACGGCCCGAAGGGCAGCGCCGGGTATCCCCGCGCTGAGTGAGAGCGACCAGACAATGGGTCAGTACGTCGAACACCACGCGTCGCTCGACGCGAGCGGGATGCGGATCGCGATCGTCGCGGGCCGCTTCAACGACCACATCACCCGCCCGCTGCTCGACGGCGCGCGCCACGTGCTCGAGCAGGCCAACGCCGAGCCCGCGCCCGTCTACTGGGTGCCCGGTGCGTTCGAGATCCCGCTGCTCGCCAAGAAGCTCGCCGAATCGGGCCGCGTCGACGCGGTGGTGTGCCTCGGCGCGGTGATCCGGGGCGACACCCCGCACTTCGAGTACGTCGCGGGGGAGTGCGCCCGCGGTCTGATGGACGTCGGCCTGAGCACCGGGATCCCTGTGGTGTTCGGCGTGCTCACCGTCAACGACCTCGACCAGGCCCTCGCCCGCGCGGGTGGGTCGGTCGGCAACAAGGGCGAGGAGTCCGCCCAGACGGCCATCGAGATGGTCGACCACCTCCGCGCGATCGCGAAAGGCAACTGAACCCCCATGCTCCGACTGGTGCTCCCCAAGGGCTCGCTCGAGAAGGCCACCCTGCAGCTGTTCGAGGACGCCGACCTCGCGGTGTCGCGCGGCTCCGACGTCGACTACCGCGGCTCGATCGACGACCCGCGTGTGGCCGAGGTGCGGATCCTGCGCCCGCAGGAGATCCCGCAGTACGTGGCCGAGGGCCGTTTCGACGTCGGCATCACCGGCCGCGACTGGATCGAGGAGCGGCACGTCGACGTCGTCACGTTGAGCGAGCTGCACTACTCGAAGGCCACCGCCCGCCCCATCCGCGTGGTGCTCGCCGTCGCGGGTGACTCGCCGGCGCAGACGGTCGCCGACCTCCCCTCGGGGATGGTGGTGCACACCGAGTACCCCGAGCTCACGCGCCGCTACTTCCAGAAGCACGGCATCGACGCCGACGTGCAGCTCTCCTACGGCGCCACCGAGGCGAAGGTGCCCGACATCGCCGACGCGGTGGTGGAGATCACCGAGACCGGCCGGGCGCTGCGCGCCGCCGGGCTGCGCATCCTCGACACGATCCTCGTGTCGTACACGGAGCTGATCGCGAGCCCGCACGCGTACGGCGACCCCGAGAAGCGCAAGGCGATGGAGCAGCTGCAGAGCCTGCTCAACGGCGCGCTCGAGGCTCGCGGCCGCGTGCTGCTCAAGCTCAACGTGGAGAAGCCGAACCTCGACGCGGTGATCGACCTGTTGCCCGCGCTGAAGTCGCCCACGGTGTCGCAGCTGTTCGGCGACGACGCGTTCGCGGTGGAGACCGTCGTGGCGAAGAGCGAGATCAACACGCTGATCCCGGCGCTCATCGAGCACGGCGCGACCGGCATCATCGAGCTGCCGATCTCGAAGATCGTCAACTAGTCAGGCAGACGGGGAGCACTCGTGAAGGACTTCTACCTGGGCCGCATCGCGGTGTACGACGAGAAGCGCGGCCTCGGCGAGGTCGAGGCGGCCGGCGGCCTGCGCTACCCGTTCCACTGCACCGCGATCCTCGACGGCACCCGCTTCGTCGCCGAGGGCACCGACGTGGAGTTCACGGTGGTGGCGGGGCCGCTCGGCCGCTACGAGGCGTCGGCGATCCGCAAGATCAACCGCGCGCCCGCGGCGTAGCACTCCGATGGAACGCCGCCCGCTGGGCGACAGCGGCATCGACGTGTCGGTGCTGTCGTTCGGGGCCATGACGTTCAGCCCGGAGAAGCAGGCCATCGCCCGGGTCGACGAGGCCGCCGCGCACCGCATGGTGCACCGTGTGCTCGACGCGGGGGTCAACCTGATCGACACCGCGGATGCGTACGACGCCGGCCGCTCCGAGGAGATCCTGGGGCGCGCGATCAAGGGCCGCCGCGACGAGGTCGTCATCGCCACCAAGTGCGGGTTCGCTGCGCCCGCCCGCGGTCCCGGCGGTCTCGCGTACGACAACGTGATCGCCGCGTGCGATGCGAGTCTGCGGCGGCTCGACGTCGACGTGATCGACCTCTACCAGCTGCACCGTGCCGACCGAGCGACGCCGATCGAGGAGACCCTGCGCGCGCTCGACGACCTGCTCGCCGCGGGCAAGGTGCGCGCCGTCGGCAGCAGCAACTTCCGCGCCTGGGAGAACGCCGGTGCGGTCGCGCACCAACGCGCGCTCGGGCGCACCGCGTTCTGCTCGGTGCAGGTGTACTACGCGCTCGTCGGGCGCGACGTCGAGCACGAGATCCTGCCGCAGTGCCGCGTCGACAACGTGGGCGTGCTGGTGTACAGCCCGCTCGCGGGTGGCTACCTCAGCGGCAAGTACCGGGGCAGCACCGAGGTGGCCGACGGCGGCGAGGGCCGGCGCGCCGGCTTCGAGTTCCCACCGGTCGATCTCGAGGCGGGGGAGCGCGTGCTCGACGTGCTGCGCGACCTCGCCCTCGCGCACGGCGCCACGCCCGCGCAGGTCGCGTTGACGTGGACGGTCGCGCGTCCCGGCGTCACGTCGGTGTTGTTCGGCGCGAACACGCCTGAGCAACTCGAGCAGAACCTCGCCGCGGCCGACCTCGTGCTCACCGTCGAGGAGACGGCCCGCCTCGACGCCGCGAGTGCGATCCCCGAGATCTACCCCGAGTGGTGGGACCCGGCGATGGGGATCCAGTCACCCGGTTAGGGTGCGAACAGGTACAGGTGCAGGACGCCCGCCAGCCAGGCGCGGTAGGTGTCGGTCGACCACCCGAGTGCATCGGTGGCGAAGCGGTACTGCTGGAAGCTCGTGAGGATCCACAGCGTCTCGGACGCCGCCCGGGGGCTGAGGTCGCGACGCAGCGCGCCCTGCTCGGCCCAGGCCCGGGTGAGCAGGTCGGTGCCTTCTCGTCGTCGTGTATTGCCGGCCTCGACCATCGCGCCGACATCGGGATCGTGCGCGGCGTCAGCGGCGGCGAGGAAGATCGGGCGGCCGTGCTCGAAGAGGCGGCAGATCCACTCCAGGAAGACGTCGAGTTGCTCGGCCGCCGACCTGGCGGTCGCCAGACTCGCCTCGGTGCCCGACGCGTCGGCGGCCTGTTCGATGTCCTCGAGCATCGCGCCGACGAGACCGGCCTTCCCTCCGAACGCGGCGTAGATCGTCTGCTCCGAGACGCCGGCATCGGCCGCGATGGCGGCGATCGTGGTCGCCGCGAACCCCTGCGCCTCGACGAGGCGCCGGGCGCTGGCCCGCACCCTCTCCCGCGTCGAGCGCGCCTGGGCCTCACGGGCCGGGGACCGGTACCGGCGGGTCGCGGGTGTCGGACTTGACGGCGAGTCGGAAATCACTAGAGTTCACTCTATCGAAAAGCGGGACGGACGGAGGGGATCGTGGGCAAGAAGCTGGCGGGGCGAACCACCGCGGAGATCGAGGGTGACTTCGTGGTGTTCCTCATCGGGGGCCGGCCGGGGGTTCCCCGGGTGATGCGGTCGTTGCGCGACCTCGGTGGGAAGCGTGGGATGAAGCACATGCTCGCCTACCTCGGCGAGCACCCGGAGAAGGGTCTGCTCGGCTACGAGGCGCTGGGCCCGGGTTGCTGGGTGGAGTACTGGCGGTCGTTCGAACACCTCGAGGCGTTCGCGAGCGACGCCGACGACCCGCACCTCGACGCATGGCGGAACTTCACCCGACGGGTGGGCACCAGCGGTCGCACCGGCATCTGGCACGAAGCCTTCCTGGTGCGCGCAGGTGAGTACGAGGCCGTCTACACCAACATGCCCGTGCGCGGGCTCGCGCGGGCGGGGTCGTCGGCACCGCTCGTCGGACGGACCTCGGCGCGCGAGCGCCTCAGGCGCTGACGAGCACGGGTACGCGCAGCGTGAGCGTGTAGCCGGAGTTGGCGTCGCCGCCGACGGTGGCCAGTTCGTGCACCGCACCGTCGTCGCGGAACACCATGTCGGTGTCGAGCGACAACTGCGACAGGTTCGACGAGCTGCCCGGGTACTGACCGGAGAAGTTGGAGTACACCGACTCGCACACTTCCCTCGGGATCGCGATCTGCGACGTCGCGATCCGGCCGCTCGCGCTGGTGGCCGACGAGGTGCTCGGGTACACCTCGAAGTGCACGTGCGGCCAGCGGCCCGAGTAGCAACCCGGGAAGATGCTGTCGAAGGCCACCACGCCGTCGCTGCCGCTGGACTGCACGCCGCGCAGGAAGTTCTCGTTGGTGACGCCGTTCGAGTACATCGAGTAGCGGCCCTGGCCGTCGCAGTGCCAGGTGTACACCGCGGCGTTCTGCAGGGGTTGGCCGTTGTTCGCGTTCACCAGCTCGTAGCGGATCTTCGCGGGCACGCCGTCGACCTTTGTCGTCGACGACCCGAAGCTCGAGGTGATGTCGGTGCGTACCACGCCCGACTCCGACAGCACATCGGGCCCGTTCGAGCCGTCACCGGGGTAGGGGCCGGCGGTCTCCTCGGGGATCACCGTGTTGTCGGTCGACGACGTGGTGGCGCCGCCCGCGGTGGTGGTCGTCGCGCCGGCGGTGGTGGAGGTGGTACCTGACGAACCCGATCCCGACGTGCCGCTCGACTTCGACGCGTTCGCCGCCGACGACCCGTCGTCCGAACCGCACGCGGCGATCCCCACGACCGAGAGTGCTCCGAGGGCGCCGAGCTCGAGGAGCCGGCGCCGGCTGACGGGATGCGTGTCGATGCCCATGGGCACCATCATGACGATCCGGGCTAAGGGTTCCCTGAGATCGTCATCCGCCGCCCGCCCCGGCGCCGGTGTCGGACTCGTGGGCCCGGTGGCGGGCCGGGCTGCTGCTCAGCGCGAGGTTGTCGGCGGTGTTGACGAGCGACACGTGGGTGAAGGCCTGCGGGAAGTTGCCGAGCAGCCGCTTCGCGGCGGGGTCGTACTCCTCGGAGATCAGACCGACGTCGTTGCACAGGCCGGCGAGGCGCTCGAACAGCGCGGTCGCGTCAGCGGTGCGCCCCAGCATGGCCAGGGCATCGGCGTACCAGAACGAGCAGGGGAGGAACACGCCTTCGCCGGGTGGGAGCCCGTCGGTGCCGGTCGCGCTGTCGTAACGGGCGACGAAGCCGTCGACGAGCAGCTCCCTGCCGATCGCCTCCCCGGTGCCGACGACGCGCGGGTCGTCGCACGGCAGGAAGCCGACGAGCGGGATCATCAACGTGGCGGCGTCGAGCGCGGGAGACCCGTACGACTGCGTGAACGCGTTGCGTTCGGCGTCGAAGCCCTCCGCACACACCTCGCGGTGCACCTCGTCGCGGCATGCCCGCCACTTGTCGGCCGGGCCGTCGAGGCCGAAGTCGTCGACCGCGTGCACCGCGCGATCGAACGCGACCCACGCCATCACCATCGAGTGGGTGAAGTCGCGCCGCCCGCCGCGCACCTCCCAGATGCCCTCGTCGGGTTCGCGCCACGCGCCCTCGAGGAAGTCGAGCAGGGCGAGCTCCACCTGCCAGGCGTCCTGGTCGCCGTCGATGCCCATGCGCCGCATCTGGTGCAGCGAGTCGATCACCTCGCCGTACACGTCGAGCTGGAACTGGGCCGACGCGGCGTTGCCCACCCGCACCGGTCGCGACCGCTCGTAGCCGTCGAGCCACGGCAGCTCGCGCTCGTCGAGGCGCCGTTCGCCCGCGGGGCCGTACATGATCTGCAGCCGTGACGGATCGCCGGCCACCGCGCGCAGCAGCCAGTCGCGGAACGCCACCGCCTCGGTGTCGAAGCCCGCGTTCATCAACGAGTAGAGCGTGAACGTGGCGTCGCGCAGCCAGCAGTAGCGGTAGTCCCAGTTGCGCACGCCGCCCGGCCACTCGGGCAGCGACGTGGTGGGCGCCGCGACGATGCCGCCGGTCGGTGCGAACGTGAGCGCCTTCAGCGTGACGAGCGAACGCTGCACGAGATCGCACCAGGGTTCGGGCACGTGGTCGGCGCGGCGGTGCACCGATCGGGCCGACCAGGCGTCCCACGCGGCCGTCGTCCGGGCGAGCGCGGTGCGGGGCTCACAGCGGGGTGGCGGGCTGTCGTGGTGCGACGGGTACCACGTGAGGACGAACGACACGTGCTCGCCGGCGGCGACGGTGAAGTCGGCGCGGTGACGGAGGTCGGCGCCGACCAGGGGGACGTCGCTCGTGATCCGCAGCGCGTCGGGCCCCGCGATCATGTGCAGCGAGTCGTGGTCGCGCCGCACCCAGGGCACGATGTCGCCGTAGTCGAAGCGCACCACCAACTCGGTGGACATCGTCACCGTGCCCGACACGCCCTGCACGATCCGCACGAGGTCGACGCTGCGGTCGCGGATCGGCATGAAGTCGACCACCCGCACGGTGCCCTCGGGCAGCTCCCACTCGGTCTCGAGCACGAGGCCGCCGTCGCGGTAACGGCGTCGGGTGGCGCGTCGGCCGTCGCGCGTGGCGGCGGACGGGGCGAGGCGCCAGGTGCCGTTGTCGTCGGTGCCGAGGAGGGCGGCGAAGCAGGCCCCGGAGTCGAAGCGGGGGACGCACAGCCAGTCGACCGCGCCGTCGGCGGCGACGATCGCCGCGGTCTGGGTGTAGCCGATCAGCGCGTACTGCTCGATCCGCGACGCCATGGGGGAGGGTTACCCCGACGCGGCCGTCAGCCCTCGGCCGGTGGCTGGTCGGGGCCGGGCCCCTGGCCCTGGGTCTGGGCGTCGAAGGCGGCCAGCGCCTGGGACAGCTCCACGTAGCCCATCTGGAGCTGGGCGACCGCCTCCCGCAGCTCCTCGACCTCGGGCAGGTGCTCGCCGACCGCCTCGATGATCGCGGCCAGGGCGTCGATGGCGACCCGGGCCTGCTCGGGGCGGGGGCGGGTGGGCTCGCCGTCCTCTTGGGGCTCGGGCATCAGGTGCAGCATCGCCACCTCGGCGATGCCCCAGGCGTGCTGGTGGACCATGACCGCCGCCGGGACGCTCCCGAGCTCCCGTCGGGCCTGCCGGATGGCGGCGATCTCGGCCTCGTCGTAGCCCCCCTGGGGGCCGCCGAGGGACTGGGGTTCGGGCTCGTGCTCGCCTGATGGTGTCCAGATGCTGCTCACCCGTGTATCCTGGCAGGGAAATTCCACCCGGACGACAACCAGCCCGGGCACAACAGGGAAGTGGGGCCGAGCACCATCCGGTCCCCACCCGGCCACCGACCTCCCGCCTCCGGACAGCTCCGGGGATCGGGCAACGAGTGCGCCGGGTCCGCACCGACCGGCCGGGAGCCCCGCAGGGGGTTGCCTGGTCTTCTTCGCGGCGGACGCTTCCCGTGTCCGCCGCTCGTCGCGTCCGGGACCATGCAGGGTCCGGCGTCGGCCGGTGCCCCACGAGCTTCGAGGTGACCAGATAGCCGCATCGGATGTCAGGATCAACGACCGGATCCGCGCCCGCGAGGTGTTCCTCGTGGGGCCCGACGGCGAGCAGCTCGGGGTCAAGCCACTCCCCGAGGCGCTCTCCCGGGCCCGTGAGCAGGAGCTCGACCTGGTCGAGGTGGCGCCCAACGCCAACCCGCCCGTGTGCCGGATCATGGACTACGGCCGGTACCTGTACGAGCAGGAGCAGCGTCGGCGCCAGTCGAAGCGCAAGGCCACGAACGTCGTCATCAAGGAGATGAAGTTCCGGCCCAAGATCGACGAGCACGACTACACCACGAAGATGAAGCACGTCGTGCGCTTCCTCGGCGAGGGCAACAAGGTCAAGCTGACGATCATGTTCCGGGGCCGTGAGATGGCCCACCCGGAGCTCGGGATGAAGATCCTGAACCGGGTCGCCGAGGACGTCGCCGAGTTCGCGGTGGTGGAAGCGGCGCCGCGCCAGGACGGCCGCAACATGACGATGGTCCTGCACCCCACCAAGAAGGAAGTCAAGAAGGCCGAGAAGCCCGCCCGGGGCGAGAAGGCCGACAAGACCGACAAGACCGACCAGACCAACCAGACCAACGAGCAACTGCCAGCAGCCTCCGCTCCGGCGGAGGCGGCGGCAGCGGCGCCGGCGACCCCGGCCACCCCTGCCGACGACAACGGAGCAGCCTGATGCCGAAGATGAAGACGCACCGGGGCGCTGCCAAGCGCTTCCAGGTCACCGGGAGTGGGAAGATCCGCCGCCGCAAGGCGTTCCGGGCCCACCTCCTCGAGAAGAAGCCCAGCAAGCGGACGCGCCGCCTCAAGGGCTACGCGATCCTCGAGGGCGGCGACGCCAAGCGCGCCGAGCGCCTCCTGGGCCGTCGGTAGGACCTTCTTCCCATCGTTCGCAACACCAAGTAGGAGTCACACGAAATGGCCAGGGTCAAGCGATCCGTCCACGCAAAGAAGGCCCGCCGCAAGGTCCTCGATCGGGCCGAGGGGTACCGCGGGCAGCGGAGCCGCTCCGTTCGCAAGGCGAACGAGCAGGTCATGCACTCGGGGAACTACGCCTACCGCGACCGCCGGGCGCGCAAGGGTGAGTTCCGCAAGCTCTGGATCATGCGCATCAACGCCGCGTGCCGCCAGCACGACATCTCGTACTCGCGCTTCGTGGCGGGCCTGAAGGCCGCGGAGATCGAGGTCGACCGCAAGATCCTGGCCGACCTCGCCGTGCGTGACGACGCCGCCTTCGGCGCGCTCGTCACCACCGCGCGCGAGGCGCTCGACGCCGCCTGAGCGGCGTCGTCGCATCGCCACACCGGATCACCGGACGAGGGAGGAGCGGGTGTCCGCGGCCGAGCCGCTGGGTGCCCGCTCCTCCGACGTCCGTCGCCTGCGCGAGCTGCTGCGCGACCCGAAGGTCCGCAGCGCCGAGCAGGCCTTCGTCGTCGAGGGGCCCCACGCGCTGGAAGGCGCGCTCGACCGCGACGCCCCGATCGAGGCGGCGTACCTCGGACCCCGGGCCGACACCGCCTTCCCCGCGCTCGTGGCGCGACTCCGAGCCCGCAACGTGCCGGCGCACGAGCTCAAGGAGGGTGTGCTCGAGAAGGTGGGGTCCACCCGCACCCCGCAGCCGGTGCTCGCCGTCGCACCGATCGTGCGGCCGAGCCGCGACGTGCTGGCCCGCGAGGGCATCGTCGTCGTGGGCACGCTGATCTCCGATCCCGGCAACCTCGGCACGATCCTGCGCTCCGCCGAGGCGGCGGGCGCGGCGGCAATCGTCCTCGGGCCCGGATCGGTCGACGCGTACAATCCCAAGGTCGTTCGCGCCTCGGCGGGCGCGATCTTCGGGATACCCGTGTTGGAAGCCGCTTCGGAAGGATGGTCCCCGGTGGAGGCGCTCGACGCCCTCGGTGCGCTCGGCCGGCAACGGCTCGGCGCCGTGGCCACCGGTGCGACGCCCTACGACCGGGCCGATCTCGCCCGTCCCACCGCCGTCGTGCTCGGCAACGAGGCCCACGGCCTCACGCCCGAGGTGACGGCCCGGCTCGACGGCACCGTCGCCATCCCCATGGCCGGCGCCACCGAGTCGCTCAACGTCGCGATGGCCGCGACGGTCCTGTGCTTCGAAGCCGCGCGGCAACAGCGCGCGCGGGGGAGTGAGTCATGAGTTTCCTGCCCGAGGGCTACCTCGACGACGCGAAGGCGGCCATCGCGGCCGCCGCCACCGGTGAGGAGCTGGCCGACGCGGAGCGGCGCTTCGCGGGCCGCGGCTCGGCCGTCTCCGAGCTGAAGGCGAGCATCAAGTCGCTCGACAACGCCGACAAGCCGGTGGTCGGCAAGCTGGTGAGCGAGACCACCACCGCCATCGCCGAACTGGTCGCGGCGCGCGAGGCCGAGCTGGCCGCCGCCGAGGCCGCGACGGCTGGCGAGCGCGACCGCCTCGACCTCACGCTCGGGAGCCACGGGCTCACGCGCGGCCACCTGCACCTCGTCACCCAGGTGCAGCGCGAGCTCGAGGACATCTTCGTGGGCATGGGCTACCGCGTGGTGCAGGGCCCCGAGGTGGAAGACGACTGGCACAACTTCGAGGCGCTCAACATGGTGCCCGGCCACCCGGCCCGCTCCATGCAGGACACGCTCTACGTGGAGCTCGGCGACCCCGAGCAGGTGATGCTGCGCACGCACACGTCGCCGGTGCAGATCCGCACGATGGAGGCCATGGAGCCGCCGATCTTCGTCGTCGCGCCGGGGCGCACGTACCGCAACGAGACGCTCGACGCGCGCCACTCGCCGGTGTTCCACCAGATCGAGGCGCTCGCGGTCGACGAGGGGATCACCCTCGCCGACCTCTTCGGCACCATCGAGACGTTCGTGCGCCGGCTGTTCGACGACGACCGCATCCGCACGCGGTTCCGTCCCGACTTCTTCCCGTACACCGAGCCGTCGGCCGAGCTCGCGGTGAGCTGCATCTTCTGCGAGGGCAACGGGTGTCGCGTGTGCTCGCAGTCGGGCTGGATCGAGCTCGGCGGCTGCGGCATGGTCGACCCCAACGTGCTCGAGGGCGTCGGGATCGACAGCGAGCGCTACACCGGCTTCGCGTTCGGCTTCGGCCTCGAACGCATCGCGATGGTCCGCTACGACATCGACGAGATCAAGACCTTCTTCGACGGCGACTCGCGCTTCCTCGCGCAGTACTGAGACGACGAGACTTCGATGCTGGTACCCCTTTCCTGGATCCGTGACTTCACGCCGGTCGACGCGCCGGTGCCCGACCTCGTGTCCGCGCTCAACCAGCTCGGCCTCGAGGTGGAGGGCGTCGAGCAGCCCGGTGAGGAGATCACCGGTGTGCGCGTCGCCCGTGTGCTCGGCATCGAGAAGCACCCCGACGCCGACAAGCTGAAGCTCGTCGACATCGACACCGGCAGCGGCGAGACGCGCGTCGTCTGCGGCGCGCCCAACGTGGTGCCCGGCATGGTCGTGCCCTACGCCGGCTCCGGTGCCACGCTGCCCGGCGGCTTCGTCCTGGAGCGCCGCAAGATCCGCGGCGTCGTGAGCGACGGCATGCTCTGCTCGGCGGAGCTCGGCCTCGGTGACGACCACTCCGGCATCCTCGGCCTCGACGAGTCCACCGAGCTCGGCCTCGACGTGCGCGGCGTGCTCGGTCTCGACGACGTGATCTTCGACCTCGCGATCCGCCCAACCGGCCCGACGCGATGTGCGTCACCGGCGTGGCGCGCGAGCTCGCCGCGCACTTCTCGCTGCCGCTCGACATCCCCGAGCCGAACGCCGCCACCAGCGCGTCGGTCGCGTCGGACATCACCGTCGTGATCGACGACGACGTGCGCTGCCCCCGGTACCTCGGGCGCGTCGCCCGGGTCGCGATGGGCCCGTCGCCCGCGTGGATGGCGCAGCGCCTGGTGAAGGCGGGCATGCGCCCGATCAGCAACGTGGTCGACGTCACCAACTACGTGCTGCTGGAGCGCAACCAGCCGCTGCACGCGTTCGACCTCGCCAAGCTCGGCGGGCGCGGCATCGTCGTGCGCACCGCGGCGGCGGGGGAGAAGATCACCACCCTCGACGGCGTCGAGCGCGAGCTCACCGGCGACGACCTCCTCATCTGCGACGCCGAGCGGGTGCCGCAGGCCGTCGCCGGCATCATGGGCGGCGCCACCGCCGAGGTGTCCGACACCACCACCGAGATCCTGCTGGAGTCGGCCTACTTCGAGCGCATGGGCATCGCGCTCACGTCCAAGCGGCTGAAGCTGCGCAGCGAGTCGAGTGCGCGCTTCGAGCGCGGCATCGACCCCGACGCGATCGCCCGCAACGCCGAGCGTGCGATGGAGCTGCTCGTCGAGGTGGCGGGCGCGCAGGTCGCGGCCGACGCGGTCGACGTGTACCCGCGCCCCGTCGAGCGCGAGCGCATCCGTCTGCGCGCCTCGCGCGTGAACGCGGTGCTCGGCACCGCGCTCGACGCGGAAGACGTGTGGGACTCGCTCGCGCCGCTGGGTATCGAGCTCGACAGCGATCCTGACGCGACCGACGGCGACACCGTCGTCGCGATCGTGCCCACGTTCCGCCCCGACCTCGATCGCGAGATCGACCTGGTGGAAGAGGTGGCGCGCCGCATCGGCTTCGACCGCATCGGCCGCACGCTCCCCGACACCCACGGCCAGGTGGGCGCGCTCACGTTGCGCCAGCGCGAGCGTCGCCTCGTGGCCGACGCGCTCGTGGGCGCGGGCTTCTCCGAGGCCATCACGCTGTCACTGGTGTCGCCCGCCGACCTCGAGCGTGCGGGTGCGCCGCTCGACCGGCTGGTGCGCGCCACCAACCCGCTGCGCTCGGAGGAGTCGGTGCTGCGCACCGCGGTGCTCCCCGGGCTCCTGCGGGCGCTGGCCGGCAACCGCAACCAGGGCCTCCCCGACGTTGCCCTCTTCGAGATGGGCCGCGTGTTCCTGTCGCCGGTCGGTGACGACCGCGACGGGCCGCTGCCCGACGAGCCCGAGCAGGTCGCGTTCGCGTGGTCGGGTCACGTCCGTCGCCGCCCGGTGGAGGACGACCGCCCGGTCGACGTCTACGACGCGGTCGACGCCGTGCGGGCGGTGCTCGGCGCGCTGGGCGTCGCCGACGTGTCGTTCGAGCCCGTCGCCAACCCCGGCTTCCGCGCCGGTCGTGCCGCGACCGTCACGGTGTCGGGCGTGGCCGCGGGCACGGTGGGGGAGATCTCGCCGACGGTGCTCGACGCGCTCCACCTCGAGGCGCCCGTGGTCGGCGCCGAGCTCGTGCTCGACACGCTGCTCGACGCGCCGCGTCGTGACCGCACCTTCCGTGCGCCCTCACGCTTCCCGGCGTCGTTGCTCGACCTGGCGTTCGTCGCCGACCAGTCGGTCGCGGCGGCGAGCATCGAGGCCACGCTGCGCGCCGAGCTGGGCGATGTCCTCGAAGCGGTCCGCTGCTTCGACGACTACCGGTCCGACGAGCTGGCCGCGGCAGGCAAGCGATCACTCGCCTTCAGCGCTCCGGTTGCGGGCGCCCGACCGCACCCTCGACGACACCGAGGCCGGCGAGCTGCGAACCCGGGCGGTGGCCGCGGTCGAGCGGGCGCACGGCGCCGAGCTGCGCGGGTAGCGGGCAGGCCGGGCGGGCGAGGGCAGGGCGGGCGATGCTCCAGATCCGCGTCTACGTGCCCCACGACCGCCTGGACCACGTCGAGGAATGCTCGTCGAGGTCGACGGCGTGTCGCGCATCGTGCGCGTGGGCACCACCCACGACGGTGCGGTGATGCTCACCGCCGACGTCGACAACGCCTCCGCCGACCAGTGCTTCACGATGCTCGCCGAGCACCTGCCCGACGCCGACGTCGCCCTCATCCGCTTCGACGGCATCGAGGTCTCCGACACCAAGCCGCAGCGCGGCTGGCTCGCCAGCGACCCCGACTCGCTCGCGTGGTCGGAAGTGGTGGCCGAGGCCCGCACCAGTTCGCGCCTGCTCGGTCGCTACCTGGCACTGATGGCGGTCGCCGGTGTCGTCGCGGGGATCGGTGTCATCGAGGCGAGCGGCATCCTCATCGTGGGCGCGATGGCGATCAGTCCCGACCTGCTGCCCCTCGCGGCGGCGTGCGTCGGCCTGCAGCAGCAACGCTGGCGGCTCTTCTTCCGTTCGCTGTCCACATTGCTCGTCGGCCTCGGCGTGGGCACGCTCACCGCGGGCCTGAGCGCGGCGATCCTGCGCATGACGGGTGACTACGACGGCAACCTCCGGATCGCGCAGTTGTCGTCGCTCACCCACACCGACACGACCACGATCCTCGTCGCGCTCGCCGCCGGCGTGGCCGCGCTGCTCACCTATGAGACCAAGGCGGGCGCCGCGGTCGGCGTCGCGATCTCGGTGACCACGATCCCGGCGTCGGCCTATCTCGGGGTGCTGCTGTTCACCGACGACGCCGCGGGGGAGTGGGGCGCGCTCGGCGTGCTCATGACCAACCTGTTCTTCCTGCTGGTCGGGGGCACGCTCACCGTCGTGGTGCAGGCCGCGGTGCGGAACCACCGCGCCCGGCGTCCTCCAACTCCATTGCGATGAGGTCGAGGTCGGGTTCGCCGGGCTGTGCATCGGCGAGCATCCGCGCCAGCCGGCGGCCGATGCGGCGGTTGCGACGTCGCTCCCAGAAGTGGTCGACGGTGAGCGAGATCGCGAACAGCACGACCGCCGCGAACGCGTCGGCGAAGTAGTGGTTGGCGGTCAGCACGATCGCCGCGAGCGTGAAGAACGGGTGCAGGAGCGCGAGGTAGCGCCACCGCGAACGCGTCGCGAGGAACACGGCCCACGCGATCACCAACGCCCACCCGAAGTGGAGTGACGGCATCGCCGCGAACTGGTTGGCGAAGCCCTTGTAGGGGCTCCCGTTGCCGTACGCCGCGGGGCCGAACAGCTTGGCGGTGTCGACGAAGCCGAACTTCGGGAACATGCGCGGCGGCGCGAGCGGGAAGCCCATGTGCACCGCGAGGCCGACGAGCGTCATGGTGACCATCACGTTGCGGAACCGCCGGTAGACGGGCCAGTGTCGGAGGTACAGCCAGAGGAACGCCGCGGCGGTCACGGCGGCGTGGGCCACGAGGTAGTACCCGTTGAGGAAGCGGATGATCGTGAGGTTGCCGTCGACGAGGTCCTGGAGGCGGGCCTCGGAGAACACGCCGAGCGCCCGCTCGAAGCCGATCACCTCGCGGGCGTTCTGGAGCGCTTCGTGCACGTGGCCCTCGGCGACGAGGTGGCGGCCGTACTTGTAGACGAGGAGCAGGCCCACCACGAGTGCGAGCTCGCGACCGAACCGGGCGCCGAGGCGCGAGTGCCACCAACGGGCCAGTGGGCCCGGTCCCGCGTGCTGGTCCCCGTGGGTGACGCGGGGCTCCCCCGATGCCGCAGTCACCCTTCCGTTGTACCCCGAATTGGGCAGGGCGATCCACCGGCTTTCGGGACGGATTCGCGGCGGGGTGCACAATGAGGCGTGACCATCTCGCAGCCGGTCGGCGACCTCTACGCAGAGCTCGGCGTCGGCGAGCAGGCCACCCGCGACCAGATCGTGGCGGCGTTCCGGGCCCGGGCCAAGGCCCTCCACCCCGACATGAACCCCGGCGATGCCGAGGCCGCCGAGCAGTTCAAGACGCTCGGCCGGGCATATCAGGTGTTGGCCGACCCCGATGCCCGGGCCCGCTACGACGCCGGCCGGCTGGTGGCGTCGGCCGGCATCCCGGGGGTTGCGGCACGGGTGGCACCGGTCCCGGTGGTCGCCCGCTTCCAGCTCACCCGCAAGGCCGCCCGTTGGCTGGTGGGCGGTGGGATCGCCATGATCGTGCTCGGGTTGCTCTCGGCGTTCTGGGTGGTCTCGCTGCAACGTGAGGATGCCGACCTGCGGGCCAGGGGGGTGGCGGCCACCGCGGTCGTGGTCAAGTTCCAGGGCGAGCGCTACCTGGCCTTCTCCCTGCCGAACGGCAAGGTGGTGCGGGCGCAGGAGTCCCAGAAGACGGGCGAGGTGGCGCCCGTGCTCGGCACCCGGGTCGGGATCCACTACGACCGGAGCGACCCCACCACGATCGTCACCGACCAGTCCCACACCGGCCGCGACGTCACCCTCTGGATCGTGGCGGTGAAGTTCGTCGTGGGCGGCGCGCTCCTGATCTGGTTCGGCCGCCGCCGCCTCCGCCGCGCCGACTGACCCAGTCCACCCCGGTTCTTGCGCTCTTGCTGGTCGCTCCGGCAGCCATCAGGAGCGCCGAAACGGAATGGGACGCATGAGTATGCAGTCCTGTGTATACTATGCGGCATGGCGTATCGAGCTGCCGTCGTCGGCGCTTCCGGGTACACGGGTGTGGAGCTCCTGCGGCTCCTCCACGGACACCCCGACATCGAGGTGGGGGTCGTCACCGCCGACTCCAACGCGGGCGCGAAGGTCACCGACCTCTACCCGTCGCTGGCCGCCGGGTACGCCGACACCGTCTACGAGGCGGTCGAGCCGTCCGCGCTGGCCGGGTACGACGTCGTGTTCCTGGCCCTCCCGCACGGGCAGTCGCAGCAGGTCGCCGGCGCGCTGGTCGACACCGTCGGCCATGTCGTCGACCTCGGCGCCGACTTCCGGCTGCCTCGCAGCGACTACGAGCACTGGTACGGCGAGGAGCACACCGCGCCGGAGCTGCTCGGCCGCTTCGCCTTCGGCATGCCCGAGCTCTACCGCGACGAGATCGTCGCCGCGCAGCACGTGGCGTCGCCGGGCTGTTACCCGACGGCCTCGTCGCTCGCCCTGGCGCCGCTCCTGGCGCACGGATTCGTGGAGCCCACCGGCATCGTCGTGAACGCGGTGTCGGGCGTGTCGGGCGCGGGCCGCGGGCTGAAGACCACGAGCCTGTTCTCCGAGGTCGACGAGAACGTCAACGCCTACGGCCTCCTCACGCACCGGCACACCGCGGAGATGGAGCAGGCGCTCTCGCACGTCAGCGGCGAGGACGTGCAGGTGCTGTTCACGCCGCACCTGGTGCCCATGGTGCGCGGCATCCTCGCCACCTGTTACGCCCGGCCGCAGGTCGCGGGCCTCACCACGGCGGCGCTGCTCGACGCGTACCGCGAGTTCTACGCGGGCGAACCGTTCGTGGTGGTCACCGAAGGGTCGCCGTCCACCAAGGCGGCCACCGGCTCCAACAGCGTGCATGTCACCGTGCGGTTCGACGAGCGCACCGGCACGGTGCTCGCACTCGGCGCCATCGACAACCTGGTGAAGGGCGCCTCGGGCCAGGCGATCCAGAACGCCAACCTCGTGCTCGGCATCCCCGAGACCACCGGACTCCCCACGATCGGACTGATGCCGTGAGGCGAGCCACCGCGTACCAAGTCGACCCGAGTGCGAGCCGTGGCCCGAGCGGCCCGGTGCGCAGCACCGAGAGCGGGCAAGGATGAGTGTCACTGCTGTTCCTGGCTTCGAGGCGGGCGGGCTCACCTCGGGCATCAAGTCTTCGGGGAATCCCGACCTCTCGATGATCGCCACGAGCGACCGCGCCGCGGTGAGCGCCGCGGGCGTGTTCACCACGAACCTCGTCGCCGCCGCGCCGGTGCAGATCAGCCGCCGGCACCTCGGCGACGGCAAGGCAGCCGCGGTCGTCCTCAACTCCGGCAACGCCAATGCGGCGACGGGGGAGCAGGGCCGGCGCGACGCGCTGCGCATGTGTGAGCTCACCGCGCAGGGCCTCGGCGTCGCCACCCACGACGTGCTCGTGTGCCAGACCGGACTCATCGGCATCCCGATGCCGATGGACCCGGTGGAGTCGGGCGTGCCGAAGCTCGCGCAACAGCTCAGCGCGAGCGCCGCCGGTGGCACCGCCGCCGCCGACGCGATCCTCACCACCGACACCGTCCGCAAGGAGACGCTGCAGACCGCCGACCTCGACGGCCACACCGCGCTCGTGGGTGGCCTCGCCAAGGGCGCGGCGATGCTGTCACCCGCGATGGCCACGATGCTCGCGGTGCTCACCACCGACGCCGCGGTCACCCCCGACGCGCTGCAGGTGCTGCTCCAACACGCGGTCACCAACAGCTTCAACGCGCTCGTCGTCGACGCGTGCCGCAGCACCAACGACACCGTGCTCGTGCTCGCCAACGGCAAGGCCGGCAACCCCGTCATCACGCGTGCCGGTGGCCCGGCCTTCCACGCGCTGGGCGACGCGCTCGCCGCTGCGTGCGCGGATCTCGCCCGCCAGATGGCGGCCGACGCCGAAGGTGCCACCAAGCTCGCGTCGATCACCGTGAAGGGCGCGCGCACGCCGGCCGAGGCGCAGCTCGCGGCCCGCACCGTCGCGTCGAGCCAGCTCGTGCAGTGCTCGCTCTACGGCAAGGACCCCTACTGGGGCCGCGTCATCTCGGAGCTCGGCGTGAGCGGCGCCATGTTCGACCCCGAGCAGGTCGACATCTCCTACAACGGTCACGTGGTCTGCGTGCACGGCATCGCCTACCCGCACGACGAGGCCGCGGTCGCGCTCACCATGGAAGGCCGCGACATCGACATCGTCGCCGACCTCCACAACGGCAACTCCGAGGCCACGGTGCTCTTCACCGACCTCACCCACGCCTACGTCGACGAGAACATGGGGACGTCATGATTGCCTCGCTCACTGCGAACGGGGATACCCCGTCCGCGGCCGTTCGCTCCGCGTGCTCGCTCGACTGCGCTCGCTCGCGGACTGAACGTGATCGGTGGTCGGCATGAGCTTCGACATGAAGGAAATTCACGAAAAGGCGGGAATCCTCGCCGAGGCGCTCCCGTACATCAAGGAGTTCTCGGGCAAGACCGTCGTCGTGAAGTACGGCGGCAACGCGATGGACGATCCCGCGCTGGCCGACCTCTTCGCCACCGACATCGTGCTCATGCGCCTCGTCGGCATGAACCCGGTCGTCGTGCACGGCGGCGGTCCGCAGATCAGCGAGCTCATGCGCAAGCTCGGCAAGGAGCCCGAGTTCGTCGACGGCCTGCGCGTCACCGACGCCGAGAGCGTCGACATCGTGCGCATGGCCCTCGTCGGCAAGGTCAACCGCGAGATCGTGTCCGCGCTCAACCAGCACGGCTCGTACGCTGTGGGCCTGTCGGGCGAGGACGCCGGGCTCATCAAGGTCACGATGCGCGACGAGCGTCTCGGTTTCGTCGGCGACGTCGACGTCATCGACCCGTCGATCATCGAACGGCTCACGCGCGAAGAGCTCATCCCCGTGATCGCCACCGTCGGCGTCGACGACGCCGGCCAGGCCTACAACGTGAACGCCGACACCGTCGCCGGTGCGATCGCCGCCGCGCTGCCGGCGGAGAAGCTCGTGTACCTCACCAACGTCGAGGGCCTCTACGCCGACTACCCCGACGCGTCGTCGCTCATCGGGCAGATCGACATCGCCGGGCTCGAGGCGCTCGAAGCCGCAGGCAAGTTGTCCGAGGGCATGATCCCCAAGATCCACTCGTGCATCGAGGCGCTGCGCGCCGGGGTGCAGCGCGCCCACATCCTCGACGGCCGCATCCCGCACGCGCTGCTGCTGGAGTTCTTCACCCGCGAGGGCGTCGGCACGATGGTGCTGCCGTGAACCTCGAACAGATCGTCCACCTCGACCAGGACCACGTGATGCAGACGTACGGGCGCCTGCCCGTCGCGTTCGTGCGCGGTGAGGGCACCCGGCTGTGGGACAGCGAGGGCAAGGAATACCTCGACTTCCTCGGCGGCCTCGCGGTCACGTCGCTCGGTCACGCGAACCCGGCCGTCGCCGACGCCATCGCCGAGCAGGCGCGCACGCTCCTGCACGTGTCCAACCTCTACTTCAACGAGTGGCAGCCGCAGGTCGCGGAGAAGCTCGACGCGCTCCTCGGCGGTGAAGGCCGCGTGTTCTTCTCCAACTCGGGTGCCGAGGCCAACGAGTGCGCGATCAAGCTCGCCCGTCGCTACGGCCAGGCCAACGGCGGGCCCGAGCGCTTCCACGTGCTCTCGGCGTGGGGCTCGTTCCACGGGCGCACGCTCACCACGCTCGCGGCCACCGGCCAGCCGCAGAAGCAGGAGACGTTCCAGCCGCTCCCCGTGGGCTTCCGGCAGGTCGTGTTCGGCGACCTCGACGAGCTCGCCGCGGCGATGGACGAGCGGGTGTGCGCGGTGATGCTCGAGCCCGTGCAGGGCGAAGGCGGCGTGCAGCCCTGCCCGCCCGGCTACCTCGAGGCGGTGCGCGCGCTGTGCGACGAGCGGGAGTCGCTGCTGATCGTCGACGAGGTGCAGACCGGCCTCGGCCGCACCGGCCGGTGGTTCGGCTTCCAGCACTCACCCGGGGTGCAGCCCGACATCGTGACGATGGCCAAGGCACTCGGCAACGGCGTGCCGATCGGTGCGTGCTGGGCCAAGGAGGGCGTCGCTGCCGCGTTCAAGCCCGGCGACCACGCGACCACCTACGGCGGCCAGCCCCTCGCCGCACGCGCCGCGTTCGCGGTGCTCGAACAGATGGAAGCACTCGACGTGCCCGCGCGCGCCGCCGCCGCCGGCGAGCGCCTGTGCACGAAGCTCGCCGCGGTGCCCGGCGTCGCCGGCGTCCGCGGCGTGGGCCTGCTCGTCGCCGCCCAGCTCGACGAGGGCATCGAGGCGGCACCCGTGGCGCTCGCGTGCCTCGAGGCCGGCCTCGTGGTGAACGCGGTCACGCCCACCGCGCTGCGCTTCGCGCCGTCCCTGCTCGTGTCCGACGCGGAGATCGACGCCGCGGTTGCCATCCTCCAGGTGGTGCTCTCATGACGACCGCTCGCTTGCTCGAGATCGACGACCTCACGCCCGCGGAGTTCACCGGGCTGCTCGACCACGCCACGGCGTGGAAGGCGGACTCGTCGGCCGTGCCGCAGCTCCTCGCGGGTCAGGGGGCGGCCCTCATCTTCGAGAAGCCCTCGGCCCGCACCCGTGCCTCCACCGAGATGGCCGTCGTCGGCCTCGGCGGTCACCCCATCTACGTGCGCGGTGAGGAGATCGGCCTCGGTGTGCGTGAGACGGTGGCCGACGTCGCCCGCACCTACGCGGGCTTCTGCGGTGTGATCGCCGCCCGGGTGTACGACCACTCCACGCTCGAGGAGATGGCCGCGGTGTCGCCGGTGCCGGTCGTGAACCTCCTGTCCGACGTGGCCCACCCGTTGCAGGCGGTCGCCGACTACCTCACCCTGCGCGAGCTGTGCGGCACGCTCGAGGGTCGGCGCCTCGTGTACGTGGGCGACGGCAACAACGTCGCGGCGTCGCTGGCCTACGGTGCCGCGATGACCGGCGTGGAGCTCACCGTCGCCTCGCCGCCCGGCTACGAGCTCGACGAGATGGTGGTGAGCGCGGCCCGGAACCTCGGCGGGCACGTCGAGTTGTCGCACGACCCGTACGAGGCAGTGCGGGGTGCGGATGCGCTCTACACCGACGTGTGGACGTCGATGGGCCAGGAGGAGGAGACGGTGCTGCGCAAGGCCGCCTTCGAGGGCTGGACGATCGACGACGACCTCATGGCCGCGGCGGGGGAGCAGGCCTGGTTCCTGCACTGCCTGCCCGCGCACCGGGGTGAGGAGGTGAGCGCGAGCGTCATCGACGGCCCGCGCTCGGCGGTGTGGCAGCAGGCCGCCAACCGCATGGACGCCGCTCGCGCTGCGCTGGCCCACGTCTTGACCCTGGGAGGGGACAACTGATGGAGATGCAGTGGAGGCGTGGCCGGATGGCCGGGACGCCGCAACGGAATCGACCGATCTGATGGCAACCCTGGGCAAGCCGCAGCGCCAGCACCGCATCGCGAAGCTGCTGGAGGAGCAGGTGATCTCCAGCCAGGTGCAGCTCGTCGACATGCTCGCGGCCGACGGCGTGGTGGCCACGCAGGCCACGGTCAGCCGCGACCTCGAGGAGCTCGGCGCGGTGAAGGTTCGGATCCCGGGCGGGGCCACGGCCTACGCCATCCCCGAGCACGCCAAGGAACGGACCGCCCCCGACGACCACCTGCGTCGGGTGATGGGCGAATTCGTGGTGGAGGTGGCGCACAGCGCGAACCTCGTGGTGTTGCGGACCCCGCCGGGGTCCGCTCATGTGGTGGCATCCGCGCTCGACCGCGCGGGGCTCGCCGAGGTGCTCGGCACCGTGGCGGGCGACGACACGATCATCCTGGTGGTCTCCGAGCACATCGGCGGCGCCACCGTTGCAGCAGAGCTCGCATCCCTCGCGGGCTTGTAGAAGGGAAACCAGATGAGCAAGCGCGTCATCCTCGCCTACTCCGGCGGTCTCGACACGTCGGTGGCCGTCCGTTGGATCAAGGAGGAGTGGGGCTTCGACGTGATCGCGCTCGCGGTCGACGTGGGCCAGCAGGCCGACGACCCGTGGGACGAGATCAAGGCCCGCGCGCTGGCGGCCGGCGCCATCGAGGCGCGGGTCGTCGACGCCCGCGCGGAGTTCGCCGACGACTACCTCGTCAACGCGATCGCGGCGAACGCGCTCTACGAGGGCAAGTACCCGCTGGTGTCCGCGCTGTCGCGTCCGGTGATCGCCCGTCACCTCGTGCTCGCCGCGCGCGAGTTCGGGGCCGAGGCCGTCGCCCACGGTTGCACCGGCAAGGGCAACGACCAGGTGCGCTTCGAGGTGTCGTCGCGCGCGCTCGCGCCCGACCTCGACGTGCTCGCGCCCGTGCGCGTGTGGGGCATGAACCGCGACGACTGCATCGACTACGCGGCGACGCACTCCATCCCGATCAGCGTCACCAAGAAGAGCCCGTACTCGATCGACGAGAACCTCTGGGGCCGCGCGATCGAGTGCGGGATGATGGAGGACCCGTGGGTCGCGCCGCCCGCCGACGCGTATGCGCTCACGCGCGCGATCGAGGACGCGCCGAGCGAGGCCAAGGAGATCGTCGTCCGCTTCGAGCAGGGCGTGCCCGTCGCGCTCGACGGCGTCGTGAAGCCGCTACACGCGCTCATCACCGAGCTCGGCAACGAGGTGGGTGCGTACGGCTGGGGCCGGCTCGACATGGTCGAGAACCGGCGCGTCGGCATCAAGAGCCGCGAGACCTACGAGTGCCCGGGTTCGCTCGCGGTGCTGCTCGCCCACGCCGACCTCGAGTCGATGGTGCTCGAGCGCGACCTGATGCGCGAGAAGGCGAAGCTCGAGTCGCGCTACGCCGAGCTCGTGTACGACGGCCTCTGGTACTCGCCGCTGAAGGAGGGCCTCGACCAGTTCATGGCCTACTGCCAGCGCTTCGTCACGGGCGACGTGCGCCTGCGCCTCGAGCCGGGCCGCTGCTTCGTGAACGGCCGTCGCGCCGACCGTGGCCTCTACAACCACGACCTCGCCACCTATGACGCGAGCGACTCGTTCCGTCACCAGGACAGCGAGGGCTTCGTGCGCCTGTGGGGCCTCTCGGTCGAGACGTGGTCGCGCGAGCAGGGCGGCCCCATGACCGGCGGCGTCTCTTGACGCTCTGGCACGGTCGCTTCGCCGAAGGGCCGGCCGTGGAGCTCATCGCCTTCACCGTGAGCCTGTCGTTCGACCGGCGCCTCGCGCCGGACGACATCAACGGTTCCCGCGCGCACGTGGCGGGTCTCGGTCGCGCCGGCATCCTCACCGACGACGAGGTCGCAGCCGTGCTGGCCGCGCTCGACCAGACCGAGGCGGAGTTGGCGTCGGGCGCGTTCGAGTTCGTGCCGTCCGACGAGGACATCCACACCGCGGTCGAGCGCCGGGTCACCGAGATCGCCGGCCCGGCGGGCGCGAAGCTCCACACCGGACGCAGCCGCAACGACCAGGTGGCGACCGCGCTGCGGCTGTGGCTGCAGCGCGAGGGGCGCGACGTGATCCGGCTGCTGCTGGAGCTGGAGTCGGTGCTGCTCGCGTGTGCGGAACGGGCCGAGGACGTCTACGTCCCGGGCTACACGCACCTGCAACGCGCGCAGCCGGTGCTGCTCGCACACCACTTCCTCGCGCACTTCTGGTCGATCTCGCGTGACGTCGACCGCTGGTTCGACGCGTTGTTCCGCGCCGACGTCTCGCCGCTCGGCGCCGGCGCCCTCGCCGGTTCGAGCCTGCCGCTCGATCCCGACGCCACCGCGGCCGCGCTCGGCTTCGCCAAGCGCTTCGACAACTCGCTCGACGCGGTGAGCGACCGCGACTTCGTGGCCGAGGCGCTGTTCGTCGCGACGCTCGGCCAGGTGCACCTGTCGCGCCTCGGCGAGGAGATCGTGCTGTGGTCGAGCGACGAGTTCGGCTTCGTGAAGCTGCACGACGCGTACAGCACCGGGTCGTCGATGCTGCCGCAGAAGAAGAACCCCGACATCGCCGAGCTGGCTCGCGGCAAGGCCGGGCGCCTCATCGGCGACCTCACCGGTCTGCTCGCCACGCTCAAGGGCCTCCCGCTCGCGTACAACCGCGACCTGCAGGAGGACAAGGAACCGTTGTTCGACGCGATCGACCAGCACCGCCTGGCCATCGCCGCGATCGCCGGCTGTCTCGCCACGTGCACGTTCGTGCCCGAGCGCATGCAGGAGGCGGCCGACACCAAGTTCGCGGCGGCCATCGACCTCGCCGAACACCTCGTGGAGCAGGGCGTGCCCTTCCGCGAAGCGCACGCGCGCGTCGGCGAGATGGTGCGGGCCTCCGCCGAGCGCGGCGTCGCCCTCGACGAGCTGGTGATGACCGACCCCGACCTCGGCCCCGAGGCCCTCGCGCTGCTCGAACCGGGCGCGGCGGTGCAGCGGCGCACCACGCCCGGTGGTGCCGGTCCGGCTGCCGTCGCCGCGCAGATGACCGCGGCCCGGGCGCGCTTCGACGAGATGGTCACCCGGCTCGGCGCCTGACATGCGCGGCCGCGCGCCGGGTCGATCCCTGCCGCGGTCGTTCTACGCACGCGACTCGCGTGTGCTCGCGCCCGATCTGCTCAACAAGGTGCTGGTGCGCCGCGTCGCGGGCGAACCCGTGGTCGCGGCGCGCATCGTGGAGGTCGAGGCCTACTGCGGTGCCGACGACGCCGGCAGTCACGCATACCGCGGGCAGACGCCGCGCAACGCGACGATGTTCGGGCCCGCCGGCCACCTGTACGTGTACTTCACGTACGGCATGCACTGGTGCGCCAACGTGGTGGCGGGGGAGCGGGGCACCGCGTCGGCGGTGCTGCTGCGCGCGGCGGCGCCGATCGCAGGTGTCGACCTGATGCGCGTCCGGCGCACGAAGGGGCAGAAGCAGCGGCTGCGGGAGCGCGACCTGTTGTCGGGTCCGGCCAAGCTGTGCGAGGGGTTCGGCGTCACCGGCGCGCTCGACGGCGTCGACCTGGTGCGGGGTGAGGTCCGCATCGTCGACGACGGCACCCCGCCGCCCGCCTCGCCTCTCGTGACCACCCGCATCGGTCTCGCGGCGGGCAAGGGCGACGAGCACCCCTGGCGCTTCTGCGTCCCCGGCGACCCCAACCTCTCCCGTCGGGAGAGTGCCGGGTAGCGTTCCGGGGTCATGAGTACGCCTGCCGTTCCCGTCGACGAGCAGCTGCGCATCCTGCGCACCGGCACCGTCGACCTCATCACCGAGGCCGACATCCGCCGCAAGCTCGGCGCCGGCCGCCCGCTGCGGGTGAAGCTGGGCATCGACCCCACGGCGTCCGACATCCACCTCGGGTTCGCAGTGGTGCTGCGCAAGCTCCGCCAGTTCCAGGAGCTCGGCCACACCGCGGTCCTGATCATCGGCGACTTCACCGCCCAGGTGGGCGACCCCACCGGCAAGTCGGCCACCCGCCCGCGGCTGTCGAAGGAGGAGGTCGAGGGCTACGCCGCCACCTACGTGGAGCAGGCAAAGCGCATCCTCCTGTCCGACAACCTCGAGATCCGGCGCAACTCCGAGTGGCTCGGCGCGATGGGCATCGAGGACGTCCTGCGGCTCGCGGCCCGCACCACGGTCGCCCGCATGCTGGAGCGGAACGACTTCTCGAAGCGCTACGAGAGCGGGGTGCCCATCTCGGTGATGGAGTTCCTCTACCCGCTGCTGCAGGGCTGGGACTCCGTCATGGTGCGGTCCGACATCGAGCTCGGCGGCACCGACCAGCTCTTCAACAACCTGATGGGCCGCACCCTGCAGGAGCAGGAGGGTCAGGAGGGCCAGTGCGTCCTCACCACGCCGCTGCTCGAGGGCCTCGACGGCGTGCAGAAGATGTCGAAGTCGCTCGGCAACTACGTGGGGATCGACGAGGCGCCGGGGGAGCAGTTCGGCAAGCTGCTCAGCATCCCCGACGAGCTGATGCCCCGCTACTTCACCCTCACCACCGGTTGGCACCCCGACCGGATCGAGGAGGTCACCCGGGCGCTCACCGCCGGGGAGATCAAGCCCGTCGACGCCAAGCGCCTGCTCGCCCGGACGGTCGTCGACCTGTACCACGGGGAGGGGGCGGGCGACGCCGCCCAGGCCGAGTTCGACCGCGTCTTCCGAGCCAACGACGTGCCCACCGACATGCCCGAGGTGGCGGTGCCGGCCGAGGAGTACGTCGACGGCACGGTGCGGCTGGCCCGGGTGCTGGCGATCGCGTTCCCGAAGGCGGTGCCCTCCAACAAGGAGGGCCGGCGGAAGATCGAGCAGGGCGGGGTGCGCCTCGACGGCGAGGTGATCACCGACCCCGACCTCCAGTGCCGGGCGGCCGACCTCGCCGGGCGCACGCTCCAACTCGGCAAGCGCAACTGGGCCAAGCTCGTCTGACCGACCGTTCGGCCACCTGCGAGGGGGCCGGGGAACGGGGCTAGAAGAGGAAGATCCAGCTGACCAGGGAGATCACGACGATCACCAGGATCGCGATGGCTCCCCAGAACATCCAGCCCTTGCTGGTGGCGCCGAAGTTGCCGACGACGGCCTGCTGCTCCTTGTGACGCGCGTAGTTCTGCTGCTTGGGCGTGCCCACCTTCGGCTGGTGCTGGCGGCCCTTCTTCTTCATCCCCGAGGAACCCATGGGCGGGGAGACTACCGTTCTGGGCGGTTCGACGGCCTCCTCGGCCCGGACCGGGCGCCCGTCAGGCGGCCGTGGGCCGGAATTCCCCGAAAAATCGCGGAATTCGGCCGCCCCGAGTTGCAGTCGGGGCCTCGACCCCGTAGTATTTCCAATCCGCCCAGGGGACACCCCCTCGGTGGATTGACACGGACGCTGCTCGGTGGATCGACCCTCAGGGGCGGTCGCTGGTCGGTAACAGACCAACAGAGCAGTGAGTGTCGGCTCGGCGCTCCGGTTCGGATGCTCGCTTCGGCGTGCGCGAACGGTGTCGAGCGGATGGCTCCTTGAAAACAGAACAGTGACGCCAAAAGCCAGTGCGGGCGTGTCGCGAGACACGTCACACCGTAATTCCGCACGGCGAGACCCCCTCGGGGGCAGCCGTGCAAAGTTGCCGACCGGAGCAGAAGTGATCCGGAAGGCAGCTCTCCGATTTCAGGTCGGTCCCCGCTTGCGGAGGCCGGCTGAGATCTCGATGGAGAGTTTGATCCTGGCTCAGGACGAACGCTGGCGGCGCGCCTAAAACATGCAAGTCGAACGAGAAGCCGGAGCTTGCTCCGGTGGAAAGTGGCGAACGGGTGAGTAACACGTGAGGAACCTGCCCTGAAGACCGGGACAACATCGGGAAACCGTTGCTAATACCGGATACCTTCGATTGATCGCATGGTCGATCGAAGAAATGGATTCCGCTTCAGGATGGCCTCGCGGCCTATCAGCTTGTTGGTGAGGTAACGGCTCACCAAGGCAACGACGGGTAGCTGGTCTGAGAGGATGTCCAGCCACACTGGGACTGAGACACGGCCCAGACTCCTACGGGAGGCAGCAGTTAGGAATCTTGCGCAATGGACGAAAGTCTGACGCAGCGACGCCGCGTGCGGGATGAAGGCCCTCGGGTTGTAAACCGCTTTCAGCAGGGACGAAAATGACGGTACCTGCAGAAGAAGCCCCGGCTAACTACGTGCCAGCAGCCGCGGTAATACGTAGGGGGCGAGCGTTGTCCGGATTTATTGGGCGTAAAGAGCTCGTAGGCGGTTCAGTAAGTCAGGTGTGAAACCTCCAGGCTCAACCTGGAGGTCATTCGATACTGCCATGACTAGAGTTCGGTAGGGAGTAATGAGATTCCTGGTGGAGCGGTGAAATGCGCAGATATCCGGAAGGGGAACACCCGTAGCGAAGAGCGGCACTCTCTGGGCCCGATACTGACACTGAGGAGCGAAAGCGTGGGGAGCGAACAGGATTAGATACCCTGGTAGTCCACGCCGTAAACGTTGGGCACTAGGTGTGTGGGATTCTATCGACGGATTCCGTGCCGTAGCTAACGCATTAAGTGCCCCGCCTGAAATTGCGGCCGCAAGGCTAAAACTCAAAAGAGATTGACGGCCCGCACAAGCAGCCGGAGCATGTGGCTTAGTCGATGCAACGAAGAACCTTACCTGGGTTTGACATGTAGGGAAAAGCCGTAGAGATACGGTGTCCTTCGGGGTCCTACACAGGTGGTGCATGGCTGTCGTCAGCTCGTGTCGTGAGATGTTGGGTTAAGTCCGCAACAGCGCAACCCCTATCCCATGTTGCCAGCAGGTAATGCCGGGGACTCGTGGGAGACTGCCGGTGCCAAACCGGAGGAAGGTGGGGACGACGTCGAGTCATCATGCCTGCGTCCAGGGCTGCACACATGCTACAATGGCCGGTACAAAGGGTCGCTACTTCGTGAGAAGACGCCAATCCCATAAAGCCGGTCTCAGTTCGGATCGCAGTCTGCAACTCGACTGCGTGAAGTCGGAGTCGCTAGTAATCGCAGATCAGCATTACTGCCCGGTGAACCGTTCCCGGGCCTTGTACACACCGCCCGTCACACGAAGTTGGTAACACCCGAAACCGGTGGCCCAACCCTCTGGGAGGGAGCCGTCGAAGACGGGATCAGCGATGAAGTGAAGTCGTAACAAGGTAGCCGTACCGGAAGGTGCGGCTGGATCTACTCCTTTCTAAGGAGCACACTCGCTCGAGCAGGATTCGTCTCCTGTCTCGGGAGCTCCCACGTCGATCACTGGTTAGTTGGCGTTCGGTCTCGTCCGACCCCTCCTGGTGAGCTTGCTCACGGATGGGCACCACCGGACCCCGGATCGCTTGACGTCACTGTTCTGTTTTGAGGGAGCACCTCACGCCGGCTCGCAGCCTTGCTGCCTGCCGGCGTGTCCGTGTTCACCCTCAGGGACACCGGGAAGTGCGCCGGCGTCGTTCTCGACGATGCGGTGCGTCCCGAACCTGCACCGACCGCCCCGGAGGAACTTCGAGCTCGCCGGCCGCGTGACGGGGCGTGGGCCACATTGCCGAGAACTGCAGAGCGAGCACGAGCATCTTTTACGTATTTTCACGTACAAAGAGAACGAGAAAGCATCCCAAGCTACAAAGAGCCAACGGTGGATGCCTTGGCGCCGGATGCCGATGAAAGACGTGGACGGCTGCGATAAGCCACGGGGAGCTGCCTATCGAAGCTTCCCGATCCGTGGATCTCCTGAATAGGGGAAACCCGGCAAGGGTCATGCCTTGTCACCCCCGCCTGAACACATAGAGGCGGAGGAGGGAACCGGGGGAACTGAAACATCTCAGTACCTCGAGGAAAAAATGCCGTGACTCCCGAGTAGCGGCAGGCGAAACAGGAAGAGCCTAAACCGATGTAGTGGTACAGCCTGCCGGCGATGCTGCATCGGGGTCGTGGGACCCACCCGGAAGGACGGCAGAACTTCCATGGAGTTACAAAGTTGATGCCTAGCGGAAGCGTTGTGGAACCTCGCCGCAGAGGGTAAGAGCCCCGTGCGCGAAAGTCATCAACCTCCAAGTGGTGTTCCCGAGTAGCACGGAATCCGGGAAAGTCCGTGTGAATCTGCGAGGACACCTCGTAAGGCTAAGTGCAAACTGGCGACCGATGATGCACGAGTACCGTGAGGAAGGGTGAAAAGAACCCGGGAGGTGAAATGGAACCTGAAACCGTTGGTTTACAAGCCGTCAAAGCGTCGTTACCGGTTCGCCGGTAGCCGCGATGGCGTGCCTTTGAAGAATGAGCCTGCGAGTTACCGTTCGTGGCAAGGTTAACCCGAGGAGGCGGAGCGAAAGCGAGTACGAACAGGGCGTTCGGTCGCAGGCAGTAGACCCGAAGCCGAGTGATCTATCCATGAGCAGGCTGAAGCGGGGGTAAGACCTCGTGGAGGGCCGAACCCACCATGGTTACGTTGAAAACATGGGGGATGACTTGTGGTTAGGGGTGAAGGCCAAGCAAACTCGGTGATAGCTGGTTCTCCCCGAAATGCATTGGGTGCAGCGTCGTGCGTTCAGTTCAGGGGTGAGCACTGGATGGTCTAGGGGGCCCACAAGCTTACCGAAATCAGCAAACTCCGAATACCGGTACTCCAGAGCACGGCAGTGAGACTATGGGGGATAAGCTTCATAGTCGAGAGGAAACAGCCCAGAACGCCAGCTAAGGCCCCAAATTCTGTACTCAGTGGTAAAGGATGTGGGATTGCCCAGACAGCCAGGGTTGGCTTAGAAGCAGCCACCCTTGAAGAGTGCGTAACAGCTCACTGGTCAGTGGTCCTGCGCCGACAATGTAACGGGGCTCAAGTACGGAGGCCGAAGCTGCGTCATTGGACGTTTACGTCTGATGGGTAGGGGAGCGTCGATCTCAGCAGAGAAGCGGCCGCGGAAGCGGTCGTGGAGCGTGGTCGAGTGCGAATGCAGGTATGAGTAGCGAACGAGGGGGAGGAACCCCTCCACCGAATGCCAGGAGTTCCTGGGGAAGGCTCATCCGCCCAGGGTTAGTCGGGAGCTAAGGCGAGGCCGCAAGGCGTAGTCGATGCACAACAGGTTGATATTCCTGTACCACCATGTTCGCGCCCAACCCAATCCAGGTTGCTAAGGGGCTGGCTTCGGCCGAACAAACCCACTTGGTGACGGGTAGCGAAGGCGGGACGCAGGAGGAGTAGGTCTACCGGGCGATGGTCGTCCCGGGGTAAGCTTGAGTAGGCGGTCCGATAGGAAAATCCGTCGGGCGTAACGCCGAGATGCGGTGCCGAACCGCTTCAGGTGAAGTGACTGATCCGCTGCCGAGAAAAGCGTCTAGCGAGTGGACATGGTGCCCGTACCCCAAACCGGCTGCAGGTGGGCACGTAGAGAATACGAAGGTGATCGGGGAGAACTCTGGTTAAGGAACTCGGCAAAAATGCCCCGTAACTTCGGGAGAAGGGGGGCCTCAGTAGGGTGACGCACCTCGCGTGCTGAGCTCGAGGAGGCCGCAGAGACCAGGGCCAAGCGACTGTTTACTAAAAACGCAGGTGCGTGCAAAGTCGGGCGACGTATACGCACTGACGCCTGCCCGGTGCCGGAAGGTTACGGGGGAAGGGTTAGCCGTAAGGCGAAGCTCTGAACCCTAAGCCCCGGTAAACGGCGGCCGTAACTGCATAACGGTCCTAAGGTAGCAGAGTTCCTTGTCGGGTAAGTTCCGACCTGCACGAATGGCGTAACGACTTGGCTACTGTCTCAACCAGAGACCCGGCAGGTACGTACGAGTAAAGATGCTCGTTTCCGCAGAAGGACGGAGAGACCCCGTGGACCTTCACTACAGTTTGATGTTGGTTTTCGGTATGTATTGTGTAGGATAGGTGGGAGTCTGGGAAATAGGGCGGCGCTCAGCTTCGGTGGGAGACAACGTTGAAATACCACCCTGTGTACATGTGGGAATCTAACCTGGGCCCGTGATCCCGGGTCGGGGACGTCAGGCGGGTAGTTTGACTGGGGCGGTCGCCTCACAAGTAACGGAGGCGCCCAATGGTTCCCTCAGCCTGGTTGGCCATCAGGCGTTGAGCGTAAAGGCACAAGGGAGCTTGACGGAGCCACAAGTCGAGCAGGTGCGAAAGCAGGGCTTAGTGACCCGGCCCGTGGCGTGTGGAAGCGCGGTCGATCAACGGATAAAGGTACCCCGGGGATAACGGGCTTATCTTGCCAAGAGTCCACATCGACGGCAAGGTTTGGCACCTCGATGTCGGCTCGTCGCATCCTGGGGGGTGAAGCATCTCCCAAGGGTTGGGCTGTTCGCCCATTAAAGCGGTGCGCGAGCTGGGTTTTAGAACGTCGCGAGACAGTTCGGTCCTATCCTCTGTGGGCGTAGGAGATTTGAGGAGCTGTCCCTAGTACGAGAGGACCGGGACGGACGCAGCTCTGGTGTGCCAGTTGTCTTGCCAAAGGCACGGCTGGTTGGCTACCTGCGGAAGGATAAGCGCTGAAAGCATCTAAGCGCGAAGCCTGCCTCGGGATGAGATCTCCCACCGGGTTAACCGGGTAAGGCCCCTGGTAGACGACCAGGTTGATAGGCCGGAAGTGTACGCACAGTGACGTGTTCAGCTGACCGGTACTAATCGGCCGAGGGCTTGGGTTTCTTCCTCATGCTCGTGCTCGCTCTGGAGCTCTCATGCGAGGGCTGTGCAGCCAGATGGCTGCAACACAAGATCGCATTGAAATTGCACAAGGTTTCCGGTGGTTATGGCAGCGGGGAAACACCCGTTCCCATTCCGAACACGGAAGTGAAGACCGCCAGCGCCGATGGTACTTGGGGGGGAACCCTGGGAGAGTAGGACGCCGCCGGGAATTTTTCTCGGGCGACCCCGTCGTGCACACGCATGGCGGGGTCGCCTTTTTCATGTTCCAGCAGTTCCTGCCGCCGCTGTGGGAGCGCCGGCCGGTGCCCTCGTGGGCCCTGCGTCCGTGGTCCATGCGCGCCGCGACGAGTGACGAACGAGAGAGTTGACGAACGATGGCTGAAGGACGACGCAGCGGCGGCCAGCAGCGGCGGACAGGGACGATCCTCGGTGGAGGAGGCGGGCGCCGGCGGTGGTCGCACCGGTGGTGGTGCGCCGGGGGAAACCCGCCGGAGGGAAGTCTGCCGGAGGGAAGGCAGCCGGGGGCCGGGGCACCGGCGGTCGCTCCGGGAGCCCGAGCCCGGGGCGCTTCGCGGGGCGGCAAGCCCAAGGGCGCCAGCGGTCGGAGCAGCAGTCCCCGCAGCGGGGCGGCGAAGAGCGGCGGCGAGGAGTCGGGCCGGTTCCTCGTCGGGCGGCTCCCGCAGCGGGAGTTCGTCGTCGGGTCGTCGTCATCCGGGCGTCCCGGCAGCCGTCGAGCGGGCGTCCGTCAGGCGGGCGTCCCTCGGTGGGCGGCCGTCAGTGGGCGCCCGTCCGCCGGCAAGTCGAGTGGGCGTCCTTCGAGTGGGCGTCCTTCGAGTGGGCGGCCGTCGAGTGGGCGTCCTTCGAGCCGTCGGGCCGATGGAAACGGCGCGGATCGTCGGGAGAGCACCCCGATCCGATGCCCGCCCGGGCAGGTTCGGGCCGCGCAGCGTCGACCAGCGCGACGAGGAGACGTTGAGCACGGCGCAACCAGCCCCGCGACGACTCTCGTGGCCGGGGTCGCCGCTCGGACGCTCCGCCGGAGGGCTGGAGGAGCGTGCGCCGCCGTCCCGCACTGCGAGTGGTGGGGCAGCTGGGCCCTCAGGTGCGAAGCCGGCATCCACCCGCAAGGCGCCGGCCAAGCGCGGCACGTCGAAGCAGTCGGGCACGACGGGGACGAAGCGTCGGCGGCGTCGGGGGCCGCCGGGGTGCAGGACGAGCTGGCGCAGCTGGCCGGTCGTGACTCGGCCCGCGTTGGGGACGCTCATGGCCGCGGCCGACGCCTACAGCAACGACCGTGAGCGCGGGCGATCCGAAGTCCTGCGACCGTTGCGCGACCGGTTGCCCGACTCGCCGAGCGTGCGCGAGCTCATGGGGCTGTCGCAGTACCGCGTGGGCAACTACAGCGCCGCGGCCAAGGAGCTCGGGCCTACTACGAGCTGAGCAGCGAGGTCGACCAGCACCCGGTGCTGATGGACTGCTACCGGGCCCAGCACCGCTGAAGAAGGTCGCCGACCTGTGGGAGGAGTTGGCGGCGGTGTCGCCCTCCGCCGACGTCGTCGTCACCGAGGGCGCATCGTCTACGCCGGCGCGCTCGCCGACCAGGACAAGCTGCCCGAGGCACTGGCGTTGCTGCGCAAGCGTGGCGACCTTAATGAAGCAGCCCAAGGACCATCGGGTCTGGTACGCCCTGGCCGATCTCGAGGAGCGGGCCGGCAACCTCGCCCGGGCCCGCGAGCTCTTCACCAGGTGGCCCGCGTCGAACCCGGCTTCGCCGACGTCGCGGAGCGCGTCCTCGCTCGGCTGAGCGCAGTCCCAGGATGCCGGGAGTTCCAGGATGCCGGGAGTCCCAGGATGCCAGGGTCCCGGGATGTAGGTGTCACACCCCGGCCGTAGCGTCGTCGGTGTCCGCACCGCTTCCCCCACATCTTCTTCCCCGATCACCGGCCGCGGCTGCTCGCCGCGCCCCGCTGGCAGGAGGAAGCCGATGGAAAGAACACGACGACGGGAGCCGGCGCAGGGAAGGCCGGGAGCGAAGGCGGGGCGCGCAGGGCGGCACGGGGATCGACGCCGGCCTGGTCGAGTGCAACCTGGCCGTGCTGAGCGGCGTGCTCGGCGCCGGCCGAGGTGCGGGTGCTCGAATCGGGCACCCGGGTGGCGTCACTGTCGGTGCGAGCGCCCGCAGCCGCCACCAAGACCGAACCGAAGACCGCCTCGAAGACCGCCTCGAAGTCGGCCGTGAAACGCAGAGCGGGCCACCTCGGTGCCGGTCACCGTGTGGACCCGCCCGCCTGGAGTGGAGCAGCTCGACACCGGTGACCACGTCGTGGTGGTCGGCCAGGTCGGCGACGGTTCTACAGCCGTCAGCGGGGCAAGGTCACAGGTCGACCTCGAGGCCGCCTCGATCGCCCGGGCCGCGACCGCCGCCGGATCGACGCCGTCCTCCGGCAGGCCACCGAGTCGCTCGCCACGCTCGACGACCTCAGGTGAGGCCGGGCCGCCGATCAGGAGGTGCGGTCCCGGTCGCCGGCGTGCGTGTCGTGTCGGCGGTTCCGGCCACGTTCGTGACGGCTGGATGAACACCGCCGCTGACCGCACCATCCATGGGTGGGAGGCGGTGCCGTCGGTGAACTCGATGCTGCTCGTCGCCCGTGACTCAGGCGCGACGGCGAGTGGGCGAACGGGTGAGCACGAACTGCGACGCGTCGCCAGGTCGGTGGCCCCAGCCGAGACCCGGCAACTTGCTCGACGACCTGCGACACCCGGCGACACCTGCGAGACCGTGCACGGGACCCGTCAGCGGACCCTCCGCAGGAACGAACCACACAACCGAAGAAGACGAGCCCACAACGAGGTGAGGGACGAGTGACAGAACCGCTTCCCCCGCGCCGGAACATCGATGATGTCGTCATCGGTTCGCCGGTGACTCCGGCGACAGCATGCAGCTCACCGGTGACCGATTCACCGACGTGAGCGCAGTGTTCGGCAACGACCTGGCCACCCTGCCGAACTACCCGCCGAGATCCGCGCCCTGCCGGGACGATCGCCGGTGTGTCGTCGTTCCAGGTGCACATCTCCGACCACGACATCGTGACGCCCGGCGACTCGCCCAACGTGCTCGTGGCGATGAACCCGCGACGCTCAAGGCGAACCTGCACGAGCTGCCGAAGGGTTCGGCGATCATCGCGAACCGGGGCGCGTTCGACGAGCGCAACCTCGCCAAGGTCGGCTACGACGCCCAGCCCGCTCGAGGACGAGTCGCTCGCCGAGTACCGGCTGGTGCGCGTGCCGATGACCGAGCTCACGCTCGAGGCGTGCAGGGGCTCGGCGTGAAGCCGCGACGCCGAGCGTTCGAAGAACTTCTTCGCGTTGCGCTTCATCTCCTCGGATGTACCGCGTCCAGTGCAGCCCGCTCGACTGGATCGACCAGCGTTTCGGCGCCCGCCCGCAGGTGCGCGACGCCAACATCGCCGCGTTCAAGGCGGGCTTGCACTTCGGTGAGACCGCCGAGCTGGTGCAGAGCTACCAGATCGAGCCGGCCAAGCTGGAGCCCGGCACCTACCGCAACATCACCGGCAACCTCGCCACCTCGTACGGCCTCATCGCCGCCGGGCAGCAGGCGAACCTGCCGATCTTCCTTGCGTCGTACCCGATCACCCCGGCCTCCGACATCCTCCACGAGTTGTCGAAGCACAAGAACTTCGGGGTGCGCACGCTGCAGTGCGAGGACGAGATCGCGGCCTGTGCCGCCGCGATCGGTGCCGCGTTCGCCGGCAACCTGGCGCTCACCACCACGAGTGGTCCCGGCCTCGACCTGAAGGCGGAGGCCCTCGGCCTCGCGCTGATGCTCGAGCTGCCGCTGGTGCTCGTCGACGTGCAGCGCGGTGGCCCGTCCACCGGTCTGCCCACCAAGACTGAGCAGTCCGACCTGCTGCTCGCGATGTACGGCCGCCACGGCGAGTCGCCGCTGCCCGTCATCGCCGCACAGTCGCCGAGCCGCTGCTTCGACGCCACATTCGAGGCCGTACGCATCGCGCTCAAGTACCGCACGCCGGTGCATCCTCCTCACCGACGGCTACCTCGCCAACGGTGCGGAGCCGTGGCGCCTGCCCGACATCGGCGCGCTCCCTGACATCTCGGTGCCGTTCACCACGGGCGAACCACGGCGACGAGTTCTGGCCCTTCCTGCGTGACCCCGAGACCCTCGCCCGTCCGTGGAGCGTCCGGGCTGCCGGCCTGCAGCACCGCATCGGTGGCATCGAGAAGCAGGACGGCACGGGCAACATCAACTACGACCCGAAGAACCACGAGCTCGCGGCCACCTCGCGCGGCCAAGGTCGCGGGCATCGCCAAGGACATCGAGTTGCAGGTCGACGGTGACCTCGACGCCGACATCCTCGTCCTCGGTTGGGGCAGCACCTGGGGCCCGATCCAGGAGGCCGTGCGCCAGGCCCGCAGCGCGGGGCGCAAGGTCGCCAACGCACCTCGTGCACATGAGCCATTCCCGTCAGACCTGGGCGAGGTGCTCGCGAAGTACGAAGGTGCTCGTGCCGGAGATGAACATGGGCCAGCTCTCGAAGCTGGTCGAGGCGAGTTCTGGTGGACGCCCAGTCGCTCAACAAGGTCCAGGGCCTGCCGTTCAGCGGTGCCGAGATCGAAGCCAAGATCGTGGAGATGCTCGATGTCTGAGAACAGCGCCAACGAGGTGGCGGCGTCGCCGTCAAGCTCGGCCGCAAGGACTTCGATCCGACCAGGAGGTCCGCTGGTGTCCCGGGTGCGGTGACTACTCGATCCTCGCCGCGATGCAGCTCGAGCTCGCCGACCTCGGCGTGCGTCCCAGGCCTCGTGTTCGTGTCGGGCATCGAATTCGCGGCCCGCTTCCCGTACTACATGAACGCCTACGGCGGCCATACACTCGATCCACGGTCGTGCGCCGGCCCGTGGCCAGGTGTCGCGCTGGCCCGCCCCGACCTCGACGTGTGGGTCATCGAGGGCGACGGCGACATGCTCTCGATCGGTGGCAACCACCTGATCCGCGCTGCCACAACGTGAACCTGAAGATCATCATGTTCAACAACCAGATCTACGGTCACGAAGGGCCAGTACTCGCCCACCAGTGAGGTCGGCAAGATCACGAAGTCGTCGCCGATGGAGTTCGCTCGACACGCCGTTCAACCCCGTCTCCGTCGCGCTGGCCGCGGAGGCCACCTTCGTGGCCCGGGCGAACGACATGGACCGCAAGTCGATGACCGAGGCGTTCCGTCGTGCCCACGAGCACGAGGGCAGTGCGTTCGTGGAGATCTACCAGAACTGCAACGTCTTCAACGACGGTGCGTTCGAGAGATCACCTCAAGGAGAGGAGCACGCGGTGAGATGCTCATCAACCTGCAGCACGGTAGGCCCATCCGCTTCGGGTCCGACAACGAGCGGCGTGGTGCTCAGCGAGTTCGGCGAGTGCGAGATCGTCAACGTGGCCGACGTGGGCGAGGAGCGCATCTCGTGCACGACGAGCACCGGCAGGACCCCGCACTCGCGTTCGCGCTGTCGCGGCTGTCGTTCGCGCCCACCATGCCCACGCCGATGGGTGTGTTCCGCGACGTCACCCGTCCACCTACGAGGCCGGGTGCAGCGTCAGGTGATGAGCGCGGTCCGAAGCAGGGCCCCGGCGACCTGAAGAAGCTCATCAGTTCGGGTGCGACCTGGACCGTGGAGTAGCCACGGAGTCCGCAACCTGTGTGATCGTCGGGCCCTTCGGGGGCCGGCCTGGAATTCCGGTGTCAGGGACGGTCAGTGCGCCCGGAAGACCATGCCCGTGCGCGGCTTCGAGCGAAGAACGTGGTCTTCTCCGGCATGCGCAGGCGCGCCTCGGCCGCAGCGCGGATGGTGTCGACGCTCACCGGCCGCAACAGCACCGAGGCGTCGGCCACGCCCTTCTCCACGTGCGCCGCGCAGGTGGCGCCGTCGTTGCGGTAGGTGAGGGTGACCCCGGCGGCCTCGAGTGCGGGACGCAGGCCGGCGTCGAAGCGAGGCCGGAGTCGACGTCGCGCAGCTCGACCGGCTCGTGGGCCATGGCGTCGTCGAGCACGAGGCGGGGCACCAGGAGGCGCGAGGCCGGCCCCGTCGACGAGGCCGAGACCACCCTGCTCGCGCATGGCGGCCTCGAAGCGGCGACACCCTCGGTGTGTTCGCGCCGAGGTCGGTGACGGTGAACATCGGCTCCGCCGCAGCGGAGGTCGAGCGTGCCGACGCCGTGCAGCAGACGGTGGATCGCCCGCACGCACAACTCCTCCGGCGCGAGCTCCACCACGAGGCACATGATCCCGTCGGCGCCGGGGTCGGTGACGCCGGCCTCCGCCCGCTGCGGCGGTAGTTGCCGCCGGTCTCGAAACGGTGGTGACCGTCGGCCAGGACGAGCTCGTGGGCGGCGACCGCATCGCGGATCGCGCGATCTTGCGGGGTCGTCGGCGCGCCGCAGCTCGTGGAGGTTGCCGTCGTCGTCGGTGGCCACGGCGTGGGGCGGCCCGTCGACCTGAGCAACGTCGAAGCCCGGGAAGAGGGTGATGCCCCAGATCGGGTCGAGGTTGGCGCAGGTCGCGCAGCAGCTCGAGCCGGTCGGACTTCGCCTTCGGCAAGGTGCGCTCGTGCGGCATGATCCCGCCGTCGGCGTTCTCGAAGCGCGGCGCGCCGGGTGCACCGGTGGTGGTCTGCGCGGTGCCGTCGTCGCCGGTGAAGTGCATCCGGTAGACGGAGAAGGACGCCGTGTCGTCGAGCACGAGGACGCCGTCGCTGCCACTGAGCGCCTCGGCGGCGCCGGTGTACGAGTCGGGGAGGATGAGCCGGATCGCGTTGTGCGGAGTCGCGCTCGTGGAGGGCAGCGTTCGTCGGGGTCGATCACGTCGTAGGGTGGGGCGCAGACGGCGCTGATGTCGCCGTCGCCGCCTCGAGCGACGTAACGGAGTCGGGGAAGGGGAAGAAAGTCGGGCACGAGCGATTCGGTCCTGGGAGGATGCGGGGACGCCCGGATTCTCGCACACGACCCGCAGACAGCCGGAGCCGAAAGGTCGAGTTCACATGCAGTCCGCCTACGACGCCTTCCAGGAGGGCAGCCGCCTGCTCGCCTCGCAGGGCGCGCACGCCGCGGTGATCCCGCTCGGGCGAGAGCAGGGCTCGAACCCGACCAGGGTTCGGTGCTTGAGCGCTCGGCCGCGCCTACTACCGCACCGGCCGGTTCCCGAAGAAGGCGGGAGGAGTTCGCCGCCGCCGTGGGCTTCGACCCGGTGAACGACTACGCCCATTTCGGCCTCGGCCTCGCCCTGATGAAGCAGGGTGACCGCACCGGTGCCCGCCGCCATCTGAAGCTCGCGGTCGCGATGCGACCCGACCAGACCGACTACCGCGGCGCGCTCGAGAAGGCGATGGCCGAGAGCGCCGGCGAGGGTGCCACCGGAGGCGCGGTGACTGCCGCCGCGTGCGTCTGCTCGACCTCGACGGGGTCGTCTGGCGGGGCGACGAACCGATCGCGCCCGCCATCGAGGGTGCCCGGCGCCTGCGCCCACCCGCCGGACTGCAGGTCGCGTTCCTGTCGAACAAGTTCGTCGGTCCCCGTGGGCGGCGTGGTCGACAGCGCAGGATGGGCGTCGACGCCGAACCCGACGAGGTGATCACCAGCGCCCTCGCCTGCGCACCTCCTGCGAAAGCGACCTCCCGCCGGCACGCGTGCTGGTGTGCGGTGGGCCCGGGGTGTACGAGGCGCTGGCGGCGGAGGAGCTCGAGGCGGTGCAGGAAGGCCCGGCCGAGGCGGTCGTCGTCGGGATCAACCGCGACTTCACCTACGACGTGCTCGCCCGCGCACCTCGGCGGCCATCCGCGACGGCGCCCGCTTCGTGGCCACCAACCTCGACAACACCTACCCGGTCTCCGGGTGGCGGGCTCATCCCGGGCGCCGGTTCGATGGTGGCGGCGGTAGCGGCCGCCGCGGGCGCCACCCCGAGGTGGCGGGCAAGCCGGCCCCGGCCACCGCCGAGCTGGTGTGGGAGCGCTTCGGCCACGGGGGTGATGGTGGGCGACCGGCCCAGCACCGACGGCGCCATGGCCGACACCCTCGGCTGGCCTTCGCCCTCGTGCTCTCGGGCGTCACCGCGGCGGTGGCGCCGCCCGGCGGCGAGGCGATCCCCGACCCGGCGCCGCCCTTCGTCGGCGCCGACCTCGGCGCGCTGGTCGACCCGCTCGTTGCCTCCCTGCTCCACGCCTGACCCGCGCCGGGGTCGAGGAAAGGCCCGGAGACCGGTGCCGGGGGCCGGTGCCGCGTAATCTGCGGTGACCGTCCGCCGCCGTCTCGACGCCGAGCTCGTGCGGCGCGGGCTGCTCGGGAGCCGCCGCCAGGCCGTCGAGGCGATCGCCGCCGGCCGGGTGCTGGTGGGCGGGAGCCCGGCGAACGGCCCCACCCGGATGGTGGGTGCCGACGAGTCGATCCAGGTCACGGGCGTTGGGCCCCGCTTCGTGTCGCAGGGCGGGGAGAAGCTCGCCGGCGCGCTCGAGCAGTTCCACGTCCCGGTGGCGGGTCGTCGGGCGCTCGGCACCAGGGGGCGTCCACCGGCGGGTTCACCGACTGCCTGCTCCAGGCGGGCGCCGCCCACGTGGTGGCGGTCGACGTCGGCCAGGGCCAGCTCGCCTGGTCGCTGCGCGAACCGCGTCACCGTGATGGAGCGCACCAGCGTGCGTGCCCTCGAACCCGACGACATCGGCGGCGAGGAGGTGGAGCTCACCGTCGCCGACCTCTCGTTCATCTACGCTGGTCTGGTCGCCGGCCCTCGCCCGCTGCACCGCCGACGACGGCGATCTCGTGCTGCTGGTCAAGCCGCAGTTCGAGGCGGGCAAGGGCGCGCATCGGCAAGGGCGGCATCGTGCGCGATCCCGCAGTGCACCGCCGCGGTGCTCCGCGAGGTGCGCGACGGGCTCACCGGGCGCCGGCCTGTTCGTCACCGATGTGGTGCGATCCCCGTTGCGCAGCGCCGGCAGGCGGCGTCGAGTTCCTCGTGCGCTGCGACCGCCAGGGCCCTGCCCTGCCCGACGACCGGCTCGACGCCGTCGTGCCCGATGTCGGCTCCAACGTGGACGCAGGAGCCGGCGCGTGACCCCGGCCGCCTCGAGTGGTGCGGGCGGTGTCCGCCGGGTCGGCCTGGTGCCGCACCCCCTGCGCGACACCGCCGTCGCTGCACCAGCCGCGCCGCGGCGCAGCTGGAGTCCAACGGCATCGAGGTACGGGTGCCCGGCGCCGTCGCCGATGCCGCCGGCCTCGGCCGGTACGCCGTGCCCAACGGGAGTTCGCCGCCGGCCTCGACATCGTGGTGTCGCTCGGCGGCGACGGCACGATGCTGCTTGCCGTCGACCTCTGCTACGAGGCCGGGGTCCCGGTGCTCGGCGTGAACGTGGGCCAACTCGGCTACCTCGCCGAGGTCGAACCCGTCGACTTCGACGCCGCGCTCGGGCGCGCATCGAGGTCGGGCGACTGCGCGGTCGCCGAGCGGATGGTGCTGCAGATCAGCGTCACCTCGGCCGGGCCGCGCAGGGCGCTGGTTCGCACTGAACGAGGCGGTGCTCGAGAAGCTGCACCGGCCGGCTCGTGCGCCTCGGGGTCACCATCAACGGCACGTTCTTCACCACCTATGTGGCCGACGGCGTGATCGTGGCGACACCCACCGGTTCCACCGCCTACTCCTTCTCGGCGCGGGGACCGATCGTGTCGCCCCGGCGCTGCTGCGTGCTGCTCACCCCGGTGTCGCCGCACATGCTCTTCGACCGCTCGCTCGTGCTCGCCGCCGACGAGGAGTTGCGCTTCGAGGTGAGCGACGACCGTTCCGTGGTGCTCATCGCCGACGAGCAGGCTCGGCGAGCTCGCCGCGGGCGGCGCGGTCACCTGCGCGGTGGGCCGCTTCCCGGCGCGGGTCGTCACGTTCGGGCCGCGACTTCCACCAGATCCTCAAGGCCAAGTTCGGCCTCTCGGACCAGTAGAGGCAGGCCGATGCTGCACGAGCTCCACGTCGTCGACCTCGGGATCGTCGCCGATCTCAGCGTCGTGCTCGGCGAGGGCATGACCGCGATCACCGGCGAGACCGGCATGGCAAGACGCTGCTCGTCGAGGCGGTCGAGCTGCTGGTCGGCGGCCAGGCCGACGCCGGGCTCGTGCGCGACGGGGCCGACAGGCGCCGCGTCGAGGGCCGCTTCACCGATCCCGACACCGGCGACGAGGTCGTGCTGGCCGTGATCCGCGACGGCCGAAGCCTTGCCTACATCGACGGCAGCCTGGCCACCGTCGCGCAACTCTCGGAGACGGGCGCCCGCCTCGTCGACCTCCACGGCCAGCACGCCCACCAGTCGTTGCTCACGACCCCGCGGTGCAGCGCCGAGCCCTCGATCGCTACGTGGAAACGGCCGCCATCGGCGCGCTCGCCGTACCGCGAGGCGCACACCGCGATACGGGCGTGCGACGCCGAACTTCACCCGGCGTTCGGTGGCGACAGGCGCGCCCGGGCCGCGAGATCGACCTGTTGCAGTTCCAGACCGTCGAGATCGCCGAGGCCGCCATCCGCGACGGCGACGAGGATGCCGCCCTCGCCGCGGAGGAGAGGCGCTGCTGGCCGGCGCGGTGGCGCACGAGTCGCTCCGCCGCGCCTACGAGGCCCTGGAGGGCCCGGCGCTCGACGCCCTCGGTGACGCAGTGCAGCCCTCGACGGCCAGACCCCGTTCGCCGAGCTCGCCGCCCAGGTCCGTGCCGCCCAGGCGGAGGTCGCCGACATCGGCAGCGAGCTGCGGGTGCAGGTCGACGCCGTGGAGGAGGACCCCGAACAGGTCGAGACGATCCGTCGGCGGCGCCAACTGCTCCACGACCTGATGCGCAAGTACGGCGAGACGCTGGCCGGGGTGGTCGAGTACGGGCCGCGACGCCGGGGCGAGGCTCGCCGAGCTCGAGGGCTGGAGGCCGCGGCCGCCGCCCTCGAGGAGCGCCGGGCCCAGCACGAGCAGGCCGCCGAGGCCGCCGCCGCGCTCACCAAGGCGCGCCTGCCGCGGCCGAGCCGCTCACCCGGGCGATCGAGGTGCACCTGCGAGTTGGCGATGCGCACGCCCGCGCCTCGAGGTCGAGGTCGAGCCGGGCGAGGGCGTCGGAGGACGGCACCGACCGCGTCACGTTCCTCCTGGCCGCCAACCCGGGGAGTCAGCCCGCCCGCTGGCCAAGGCCGCGTCCGGCGGCGAGCTGTCGCGATGCTGGCGGCCGCGTGGTGCTCGCCGAGGCCCCACCCACCCTGGTGTTCGACGAGGTCGACGCCGGCATCGGCGGCAGGCGGGCGTGGCGGTGGGACGTTTGCTGGGATCGATCGGGGACAAGCACCGGGTGCTGTGTGTCACGCACCTCGCACAGGTGGCCGCGTTCGCCGACACACAAGTGGTGGTGGAGAAGCAGGTGGTGCTCGACGCTCCGAGACGACCGACGACGCCGACCTGCCGCGCACCGTCGCGGCGGCGCGCATGTCGGCCGGCGGCCTGACCGGGTGGCCGAACTGTCGCGGATGCTCGCGGGCGACGGCGTCGGCGCACGCCCGCAGGCACGCCGAGGAGCTGCTCGGCTCCGCGAGAGCCGACCGGCAGTCCGCGCCAAGGCGCCCGCAGGTCGCGCAAGGCGCGAGCCGCTGATGGGACTCCGCAGCAGGCGCCTGCGGCGCCGTCCGGGTGGTGGCGACCACGAGGGTCGACCGGCGCACCAAGGACCTCATCCGCGCCTGCAGAGCGGCGAGATCGCGATCATCAAGCACCGCGACCTCGACCGCGTCGCGACCGACAGCCTCATCGAGAAGGGCGCCGCCGCCGTCGTGAACTGCGACGAGTCGGTGTCCGGGGCGCTATCCCAACGGCAGGCCGATCGGGTCGTGAGCACGGGGATCCCGCTGCTCGACCGTGTCGACCCCGAGGTGATGGACCTGGTCCAGGAGGGTGACGTCCTCACGATCGAAGGTGACGAGATCCGCCGCAACGGGGAGCTGCTCGCCACCGGTCACCCGATGACCGCGCCCGAGATCGAGGCGGCGATGGACGGCCCGCGCCACCATCGGCGCCGAGGTGGAGCGCTTCGCCGAACACGCTCGAGTACGTGCAGCGAGGCGAAGGTGTTCTTCGAGCCGCTCCAGCTGCCGCCGATCCACACGAAGTTCGAGGGGGCGCCACGCGCTCGTCGTGGTGCTCGGTCACGACTACCGCGAAGACCTCCTGCACCTGAAGGCGTACATCCGTGAGTACCGTCCGGTGCTCATCGGGGTCGACGGCGGGGGCGACCAAGCTGCTCGGGCTCGGCTACCCCGACATCATCATCGGCGACTTCGACTCCGTGTCGCAGAAGGGCCTGCACTGCGGTGCCGAGTTGGTGCACCACGTGCACCCCGACGATCGCCGCGCCCGGCCGCGGAGAACCTGCTCGAGTGGGGCGTCGACTACGTGGAGTTCGTGGTCGACGGCACGAGCGAAGACGTCGCGATGCTGCTCGCCTACGAGTCGGGCGCAGCTCATCGTCGCGGTGGGCACGCGCGCGACCATGGTCGAGTTCCTCGACAAGGAGGCGCCCGGGATGGCGTCCGTTCCTCACCCGGCTGCGCCTCGGTCCGTCCTCGTGGGCGCAGGGCGTGAGCCGGCTCTACGAAGGCGCGTGCGCCGCCTCGACATCGTGTTGCTCGTGAGTGCGGCGCTCATCGCCATGCTCGTCGTCGCGATCGTGGCCGAACCGATCCATGTGTTCGCCCGCGGTCTCTGGGTCACCCTCCAGGACATCTTCGGCGGATGATCCAGTACCGGTTCCACGTGGTCTCGCTCATCGCGATCTTCCTCGCGCGCTCGCGCTCGGGGTGGTGATCGGCGCCGGGAGGTCATCGACCGCGGCGTGGTCAACACGCTGAACGACCGTCTCGACAGCGTGGAGGCGAAGTCCGACCGCATCAAGACCGAGAACGGCGCGCTCGCCGACCAGAACGACAAGCTGTCGGGCGCGATCAGGCCGAGGAGCCCTTCGCGGTCGACGGGCGCCTCGTCGTCGAGACCGTCGCCATGAATCGCGGTGCGGCGGCGTGAAGGGCAAGGTGAAGGCCACCGCGACCGCGGCGACCACGGCGGGCGCCACGGTGCCGGGCATCCTGTGGCTGGAGGACAAGAGTGGTCCTGTCCGACGCCGGCGCGGTGAAGGACCTGCAGGACGCGCTCGGGGTCACGATCAGGAACAAGGCGGCACTGCGCACGGAGGCGTGGCGCCAACTCGGTGTGCGCCTCGCGACCGCGCCGTCGGAGGTGAGCGACAACGACGTGCTCTCGTCGCTCGTCGACGCCGGCTTCCCTCTCCTACGAGGGCCTCGGCGGCTCGACTCCCTGTCGGCGTTCCCCGGGCGCGCCGCGTCGGTGACCTTCGTGACCGGCACCACCGCCAAGGTGCCGAGCGACATCATCGTGGTCCCGGTGGCGAACGGCATCCACGCCGCGTCGGTGCCGCTCGTGATCGCCGACCAGTGGGTCGACGTGCCCGACGGCCCGGAGGCGCGGAGCCGACCTGCAGCCGGTGCGCGACAGCGACCTCGGGCGTTCGGTCTCGACGGTCGACGACCTCGACCAGCCGCAGGGCCCGACCACTGTGGTGCTGGCGCTCGCCGACCTCCTGCGGACGCCGCCCGTCGCCGGCCACTACGGCTACGGCGCCGGCACCCAACCGATGCCGACACCGGTGGCCGCGTGACCGACACCCGTCGCCGCGGCCGTCGCGTCGCGGCCCTCGTCCTCGGTGTCGTCGCGCTCGTCGCGGCGCTCGGCGGGCTGACCGGCGCCGCAGGCGACCACCGCGCGCGGCCGACAGCACGCGCGCGTCGCGCGTGCTCTTCGATCATCTCGTTGCCCACCGTCACCTGGGCCGACGTGCGGCGCGTCCGCACCCAGACCTCGACCGCATCTTCGGCAAAGGTGCGGTGGGGAACCTGGTGACCAACGGCGTCAACGCCCGGCACCGCTCGCCGGCGCGTACCTCACCCTGAAGCAGGCGCCCGGGCCACCGCCGGCGCGACCAGGGTCAACAGCACCCGGGCCTCGGCTTCGGGGTCGACGAGAAGTTCGGCCGCGACACCGCGGGCACCGTGTTCCGCAACCACGGGGCACGCCCCCGGGCGACGGGCTCGTGTACATGGACGTCAACGACGTTGTCGAGACCAACGACGGTGAGCTCTACGGCGAAGGTCGGCCTGCTCGGCGACGAGCTGGCGCGGGCATCTCGCGTGCGGTGATCACCGAACGGCGACAGCAGCGACCCGAGCGTGCCCGACCGCCGCGTGTCGCCGTACCGCCGTGCGGCAGTCGGCGCGTTGATGACGAGCGAGGGCAAGGTGCCGGCCGGGCAGACCGCGACCTGCTCACCAACGACCCGGGCGCACCGTTCGGGCTGCGCCTCGACGCCGCCGCGGTCGGCGGCACCGTTCGACCAGGCGTGGCAGCGCAACAGCGTCGTGCTGGTCGAGGGCTCCGACCTCGTGCGGGCCGACGTGTCGGGGCGCTTCGCCTCGAGGACCAGGCCGTGGCGCTGCGCGACCAGGCGCTGCGCCGCACCGACACCATGGTCGAGCTGCTCGACCCGTCGACCTGTCGCGCGACCTCGTCATCGTCGTGGCCCCGACCGCACCGGCCGACGACGACTCGCTCACCGTGGCCGCCGTCGCCGGGCCCGGGTTCGCGCCGGGGCTGCTGCGCTCCACCACCACGCAGACCGACGGGTTCGTGAACATCACCGATGTCGCCCCCACCGTGCTACGGGCGTACGGCCTCGACCGGCCCGACGACATGGAGGGCCGGCGCATGGAGAGCGCGTCGGTCGACGACACGCTCACCGAGCGGGTCACCCGCCTCGTCGACGTGAACACCGACGGCCTCTTCCGCGACAGCCTCATCGGCGCCTCGATGGGGGTCGTGCTGGGGGTGGCGTGCGGCCTCGGCCTGTTCGTGGTGTTGCTCGACCGGTTCCCGAAGTTCGGGTTCCTGCGCGGCCTCGTCGTGTTCGCGGCCGTGTGGGAGCTCGCGTTCCTCGACACCGTGTACCTCGCAGGCCCGCTGCGCCGCCCGCCACGAGGGCCGGCCCACGTACTGGGCGTTCGTGCTCGGCGGTGCCGCGCTCCTCGCCGTGGTCTTCCTGCTGGTGGCCCGCCGGCAACCCGTCGACGCGATCCTGGTGGGGCTCGGTAGCGTCGTAGCCCTCCATCTCGTCGACCTCGTGACCGGCGCCCACCTCGAGTGGAACACCGTGTTCGGCTACTCGCCGACCATCGGCATCCGCTTCGTGGGCGAGGGCAACATGACGTTCGCGCTCCTCGGCGCGGCGGCCACGCTCTTCGCCGGCCTGCTCGTGTGGCGGGTGCCCACCACGCGCAGTCGCAACGTCGCGATCGGCCTGCTCGCGGTCACGGTGGTGGTGATGGGGGCGCCGTTCTGGGGGAACGACTTCGGCGGGGCCATCTCCGCGGCCCCCGGTTTCGCGCTCCTGGCGTGGCTCCTGCTCGGGCACAAGGTGCGTTGGCGCACCGTGTGGGTGCTCGCGGTCGTGCTCGTCGGCGCCGGCGTGGCGGTGGGGCTCGTCGACCTGCTGCGCCCGCCCGACTCCCGCACGCACGTGGGCAAGTTCTTCGAGAAGGCGGGCACCGACTTCGGCGGCGCCACCCTCGTCATCCGCCGCAAGCTCCACGAGAACCTGTCAGTGCTCACCCACTCGTTGCTCGCGATCTGCCTGATCGTCGCGATCGCGGTGGTGTGCTGGCTCTGGTTCGCCCGCCCGCGCACCCTGCGGGTCCTCGTCGGGCGCATCACCACCGCGACGGCCACCGGCCTCGCCCTCGTGGTCGTCGCCGTACTCGGCTTCGCGCTCAACGACAGCGGGATCTCGATCCCCGGGATGATGGCCGCGGTGTTCGTCGCCACGCTCACCTTCCTGGTCGCCCGCCGCTACGGCGATGCGGATGGGCCCACGGTCCCGATCCAGGCAGACGGCGAGCCCGCGGAGCCGGCGGAGCCGGCCGAGGAGCTCGTGTGAGCGTCGTCATCGTCGCGTTCCTCGTCGGCGTGGTCGCGGTGCGGTTCTTCCGCATCGCGTGCGGCGAGATCCTCACCTCGCCCGCGTTGGAACGGCGCAACTACCGCAACAAGCGGCTGCCCACTGCGGGCGGGCTGTTCATCGTGCTCGCGGTGCTCACGGTGGAAGCCGGCCGCAGTGTGCTGGGCGCGCTCGGGGTCGGCTCGGAGACCGGCCTCACACTCGCGCGCAGCGAGATGCTGTTCGCCGTGGTCGCGTTCGCGTTCCTCGGCATGATCGACGACCTCGCGGCGGTGGGGGAGGACCGCGGGTTCAAGGGGCACCTGCGGGCGTTGCGCCACGGCCGCGTGACCACCGGGTTGCTCAAGCTGGTCGGTGGCGCCGCGGTGGCGGTCGTCCTGGTCGCAACGCCCGGCTTCAAGTCGGGGCGCACGCTCATCGTCGACGCGATGCTCATCGCGCTGGCGGCCAACCTCGGCAACCTGCTCGACCGCGCGCCGGGGCGCACGATCAAGGCCGGCCTCATCGCGTACGTCCCCATCGCGCTGGTGATCGGCACCGCACCCATCGGTGTGGCGCTGGCGCCGGTGATGGGCGCGTCGTTCGGCCTGCTCGGCGACGACCTCCGCGAGCGCCTGATGCTGGGCGACACCGGCGCCAACGTCATCGGCGCCGCGCTGGGCCTCGCCATCGTGCTCGGCACCAATTCGTGGTTCCGGCTCGCGGTGATGCTCGTGCTGCTCGCCCTCAACGTCGTGGCGGAGCGCGTGTCGTTCAGCGACGTCATCAACCGGGTGGGGGTGCTCCACGCCGTCGACATGTGGGGCCGGCACAAGCCACCTCCCGGGCCGCCCGGCACGGGAGGAACCGGCAACCTCGGCGGTCCCGGCAATCCGCTCGGGCCCCCGCCCGGCCCGTTCCCGGGTCAGGAACCGGGGCGGCAGTCGCGCTTCAGGTAGAGCGTCTTGGCCCCGAAGTGCAGGCGCTCGTAGCCGTTCGCCTCGAGCCGGTCGGGGAGCGTGTGGAAGCGCCGGAAGTGCAGCGGCGACGACACGATGACCCCGCACACGTCGCTGGTCTTCGCGGCCCGCACCAATGAGTCCTCGGTGATGCCCTTGTTGTCGATGCGCTGGTAGGAGACGTCGGCGAAGTCGCCCGGCGGGCGGCGGTCGGCCCGCCACACCCAGCCCGGGTCGTCGCTGATCACGAGCGCGTCGGAGGGCAGGGTCTCGAGCTTCTGCACGAGCGCGCGGTCGTTGCCCGAGTACCCGCTCGGCCAGAGGATCGCGGTGTTGCGGTCGATCCAGACCGGGGTGGCGACGAGCAGTGCGACGGCCAGCAGGGGCCACGGTGGCGGCCGCAGGCAGGCGAGGAGCGCCAGCGGCACCACGAGGTGCGAGACGTGCGCCCGCCACATCGCGGGCTCCCAGAGGAGCAGCGCGAACACGAGGAACGCCCAGAGCACGAGCATCCCGACCACGACGAGTTGCAGCCGGTTCGGGCGGCGCCCCATGACGAGCAGCACGAGGGCGGTGACGATCGTGAGCCCCAACGCGACCATCACCAGCAGGTCGCGGTCGACGAGCGTGTTCCAGATCTTCTCGGCCGCGCCGGCGCGCGTCGCGATCCGCCGGGCCTTCTCGTGGTACGTGAACGACTGCTCCCACACCCGTCCGATGCCCCAGGGCAGTGCGAAGACGAGGTAGACGACCACCGCGGTGCCGGCGGCGATCGCGGCGTCGCGCAGCTTCGCCGCACCCTTCGCCGGGCAGGCCAGCAGCACGATGAGGCCGGCGATGAACACCGCCGGCACCGACAGCGCCTTGATCGAGACCGCCCCGCCCGCGGCGAGGCCGACCCACACCGCGTTGATGACGCGTGGATCGTCGCGGTAGCGGAGCGCGAAGGCGACCGCGAGCACCGACAGGGCGAGCGACGGGCCGTCGGCGTTGGCGGGCACCGTGACCCAGAGGATCGTGCCCGCGGTGGTGACGAGCCCGGCGGCGAGCAACGCGCGCCCGCGGGTGGTGACGTGCCGCGCGATCGCGTACACCGCGATCGTGACGACGACGCCCGACGCCACGCTCAGGACGCGCGGGGAGTTCACCGTGCGGAGTCCGAGGAGGTCGCCGAGCCACAGCAGCGGCAGGAAGGCGGGCCCCTGGCTCGAGAACACCGACTTGAACGGCGCCTCACCCGCACGCATCGCGTACGCCGATGCCGCGAACACGCCGTCGTCGAACACGAGCGACTTGTCGGTGAGGAACGCGGGGAGGCGCAGCAGCAGCGCGACGATCCCGAGGACGGTCGCGTCGATGCGCCAGTGGGGGAGCGACGACCGGCCGGCGGGCTCCGTCGTGGGCTCCGTCGTGTCGGCCGCGTCGGCCGTGTCCTGCATGCCGAGACCCTACCGACGGAATTCGTCGCGGATCGCGCACCTGGTCCCGTGCGCGCGCCGATGTGCGTGGTACGGTCGCCTTCCGTCGGTATCCGGGGGTCGGAGCCGGCGGACTCCCCGTGCGGGATGCCGTCGGGGAAAGCGAGCAGGGCGTTGGCGAAGCACATCTTCGTGACCGGAGGCGTGGCATCGGGCCTGGGCAAGGGCCTCACCGCCTCCTCGCTCGGACGCCTCCTCAAGTGCCGTGGCCTCCGGGTCACGATGCAGAAGCTCGACCCCTACATCAACGTCGACCCCGGCACGATGAACCCCTTCCAGCACGGTGAGGTGTTCGTCACCGACGACGGCGGCGAGACCGACCTCGACCTCGGGCACTACGAGCGCTTCGTCGACGTGCCGCTGTCGAAGAAGTCGAACGCGACCACCGGCTCGATCTACTCCGACGTGCTCGCCAAGGAGCGCCGCGGCGCGTACCTCGGCCAGACCGTGCAGGTCATCCCGCACATCACCGACGAGATCAAGGACCGCATCCTCGCCCTCGCCGCCGACGAGGACGTCGATGTCGTGATCACCGAGATCGGCGGCACCGTCGGCGACATCGAGATCCTCCCGTTCCTCGAGGCGATCCGGCAGTTCCGCAAGGACGTCGGCCGCGAGAACGTCTTCTACGTGCACGTCACGCTCGTGCCGTTCATCGGCCCGTCGAGCGAGCAGAAGACCAAGCCCACCCAGCACTCGGTCACCGAGCTGCGCAGCCGGGGCATCCAGCCCGACGCCATCGTGTGCCGCTCCGACCGACCGATTCCCACGCGCCTCAAGGAGAAGATCTCCTCGCTGTGCGACGTGCCGATGGACGGTATCGCCGCGTGTGTCGACGCGCCCTCGCTCTACGAGATCCCGCTCGTCCTCCACGACGAAGGCCTCGACAACTACGTGTGCAAGGTGCTGCACCTGGCCGAGCGCGAGCCCGACCTCACCGGCTGGAAGCAGCTGGTGGCCGAGGTCGAGGCCGCGCAGGAGCCCGTGCGCATCGGCCTCGTGGGCAAGTACGTGAACCTGCCCGACGCCTACCTGTCGGTCGTCGAGGCGCTGCGCCACGGCGGCTACGCCTGCGGCGCCAAGGTCGAGATCGACTGGATCGCCTCCGACGACGCCGAGGGCCTCCTCGCCGAGGGCCGGCTCGGCGACCTCGACGGCATCGTGATCCCCGGTGGCTTCGGCTTCCGCGGCATCGAGGGCAAGATCGCGGCCGCCGGCTACGCCCGGGAGCACCAGGTGCCGTTCCTCGGCCTGTGCCTCGGCATGCAGTGCGCGGTGATCGAGTTCGCCCGCGACGTCTGCAACATGACCGGCGCCAACTCGAGCGAGTTCGACCCGCACTCGCCCTACCCGGTGATCGACCTCATGGACGAGCAGCGCTCGGTCGTCGACATGGGCGGCACCATGCGCCTCGGGCTCTACCCGGCGAAGCTGCAGCCCGGCACCGTCGTGCACGACGCCTACGGCGAAGAGGTCGTCTACGAGCGTCACCGCCACCGCTACGAGGTCAACAACAAGTTCCGGGCCAAGCTCGAGGAGGCCGGGCTGGTGTGCTCGGGCACCTCGCCCGACGGTCGTCTCGTGGAGTTCGTGGAGCTGCCGGAGCACCCGTTCTACGCAGCCACGCAGGCCCACCCCGAGTTCAAGAGCCGCCCCGACCGTCCGCACCCGCTGTTCGCGGCGTTCGTGAAGGCGGCGCGGGAGCGTCACGAGGGCCGGCTGCCGCGTCTGCCCCTGCCGGCGGAGTCCGCCGGGAGCAAGTGAGCCGGGGCGGGTGAGCGACCCCGAGGGGTTCCGCATCCTCTCGAGTGAGACGGTCGGCGAGGTCGGCTTCCTCACCATCTCGCGCAAGCGAATCGCCGCGCCCGACGGCGAGGAGCACCTCCGCACCGTGGTCCACCATCCGGGCGCGGTGGTGGTCGTGCCTGTGGAGGGCGACGACGCGCTGCTGGTGCGTCAGTACCGCGTCGCGGTGGAGGGGGAGATCCTCGAGCTGCCCGCCGGCAAGCGCGACGTCGAGGGCGAGCCGCCCGCGGAGACCGCGGCGCGTGAGCTCGAGGAGGAGATCGGCCGGGTGGCCGGTCGCCTGGACCTGCTCTGTGAGTTCTGGAACACGCCCGGCTTCTGCGACGAGTACTCGTACCTCTACCTCGCGACCGAGCTCCGCGAGGTCGCCCGCAACGCGGTGAGCGCCGAGGAAGCGCACATGGAGCTCGTGCGCGTCCCCCTCGCGGGCGTCGAGGCGATGATCGCGTCACGCGAGATCGTCGACGCGAAGACGATCATCGGCCTCCTCCTCGCGAAGCAGCACCTCGCCGGCGGGTGAACCGGTGGCCGACGAGCTCACCGTCGACGATCTCTCGGGCCTCCTCGACGAGTACGCCACGTGGTTGCGTGTCGAACGTGGCCTCGCCACCAACTCGCTCGCCGCGTACCGCCGTGACCTGCAGCGATACGCAGGCTGGCTGCGCAGCTCGGGCCACTCGGATCCCGCGACGATCGACGAGGGTGTGGTCGCCGCGTACGTCGAGTGGCTGAAGGCGGCCCGTGACGACGACGGGCGGCCGCAGTTCGCCGCGTCGTCGATCGCCCGCGCGATGGCCGCGGTGCGCTCGTTCCACCGGTTCTGTCTCGAGGAGGGACTGCTCGACACCGACCCCAGCGAGGACGTCGGCAGCCCGCGCGTGCCGCAGGGGATCCCCAAGGCGCTGAGCGAGGCCGAGGTGGAGGCGCTGCTCGGTGCCGTGCCGGGCGACGGGCCGCGGCCACGGCGCGATCGGGCGATCCTCGGACGCTCTACGCCGGGGGCCTGCGCATCGGTGAGCTCGTCGGTCTCGACCTCGGCGACCTCGACCTCCACGGCGGGATGGTGCGGGTGCTGGGCAAGTGGAACAAGGAGCGCGTCGTGCCGCTCGGGCGCAGCGCCCGTGGCGCGCTCACCGAGTACCTCGACGACGGCCGGATCCAGCTCGACCGCGCCCGCAGCCGGGTCGACCGCAGCGCCCTCTTCCTCAACGCGCGGGGCGGGCGGCTCACCCGGCAGGGGGCGTGGGGGATCGTGCGGGGCGCGGGCGACCGGGCAGGCCTGCGGGGGCGGCTGTACCCCCACGTGTTGCGGCACTCGTGCGCCACCCACATGCTCGACCACGGCGCCGACATCCGCGTCGTGCAGGAGCTGCTCGGCCACGCCAGCCTGTCGACCACGCAGGTGTACACGAAGGTCTCGCCCGAACGGCTGCGGGCGGTGTACGAATCGGCCCACCCCCGGGCCCACGCCCGCTGAGACGAGCCTGGGAACGGCGCCGGAAGGCGGGGGCCGGCTCCGGAGGGCCACCGGTACACTCGATCCATGGCCGACACCTCCACCGCCGCGGTGCGCGCCCGTCTCCAGACGGAGCGTGACCAGGTGCAGGCCGAGCTCACCCGTCTCACCGAGGGCGACTTCGACGAGGGCTTCGCCGACTCCGGGCAGGTCACGGCCGAGCGGGGCCAGGTCGAGGCGCTCACCGGCAAGCTCGCCGAGTCGCTCGCCGAGATCGACGATGCCCTCGCCAAGCTTGACGCCGGCAGCTACGGCGCCTGCGAGTCGTGCGGCAAGCCGATCAGCGAGGCTCGCCTGGAAGCCGTGCCGTCGGCCCGCACCTGCATCGACTGCGCATCGCAGCGCCGCTGATCCGCGTCGCGCCGCCGTGCATCTCGACAAGCTCACCCTCATCTACTTCGGGTGTCTGATCGTCGCGGTCATCCTCCACGAGATCAGCCACGGCGTGGTCGCGCTGTGGTTCGGGGACCGCACCGCGAAGGAGGCGGGTCGCCTCACGCTGAACCCGGTGCCGCACATCGACCCGTTCGGTTCGATCCTGATGCCGGCGCTCGGCGCGCTCACGGGCATCCCGGTGATCGCGTGGGCCAAGCCGGTGCCGGTGAACCCGATGCGCATGCGCAACCCGCGGCGCGATCTCGTCTTCGTGAGCCTCGCCGGACCCGCGTCGAACCTGATCCTGATGACGATCTCCGCGCTCGCGGCGCGGCAGCTCTACCTGAGCAGCGCGCCGAACGTGCGCTTCTACGAGGACCTGCCGCTCGGCATCCTGATCCTGTTCTCGTTCGCCGTGGTCAACATGTTCCTGGCGGTGTTCAACCTGCTGCCGATCCCGCCGCTCGACGGCTCCGCGCTGATCGAGCGTGTGCTGCCCCGCGAGTGGCTGCCGCAGTGGTACAAGTTCCGCCCCTACGGGTTCCTCGTGTTGTTCGTGCTCGTGTTCTCCACGGGGATCATCTCGAAGCTGCTCGACCCGCTGTTCAACCAGCTGTTCGACTTCGTCTTCGGGTGACGCCGCCGCGATGAAGGTCGTTCACCTCGCGGGGCGCTTCTTCGGTGCGTTGTCGCCGCGCGCCCCGAAGCCGGCCGACGTCGAGTGGGTGCGCGGCATCCTGAACGACGACTGCTTCGCGCAGTTCCGCCGCCAGCCCAACCACGACCAGCGCCACGCGATCGAGGTGGCGCGCGACGTCGAGCGCCGTCTCGCCGGCACCCCCTACGCCGGCGACGACCGCTGGCTCGCCGCCGCACTCCTCCACGACATCGGCAAGCTCGACGCCCGGCTGGGCATCTACGGGCGCGTCGTCGCGACGATCGCCGGGCACGCGGCGGGCCACGACTGGGCCGAGGTGTGGTCGCAGAAGCGCGGGTTCACCCGCCGCGTCGGCCTCTACCTCCGCCACGCCGAACTGGGCGCCGACCGCATCCGCCTGGCCCAGGGTCCCGAGGAGGCCGCCCGCTGGGCCGCCGCACCACCACCCCGACGAGTGGGAGGCCACCGGCATCCCGCCCGAGGTGCTCGAAGCCCTCGACGCCGCCGACAACGACTGACCCGCCCTTCATGCGTCAATCGGCGCGGATATCGGCGCACGAGTGACGCATGAACGGTTACTCGGTGAGCTGGTCGGGGCGTTCGAGACGGTCGATGATCAACTCCGTCGGGAAGATGAGAATCCACACGTAGAGCGCCCAGTCGGACGAGACCAGGTACGCGACGGGGATCGACGCCAGGAAGATCACCACCGGGGCGAGCGAGGCGAGCATCGACCACCGGAAGCCCTCGGGCGTGAGCCGCACCCGCATGAAGCCCTTTGCATGCGCGCGCCACAGCAGCACCGCCTCGAGTGCGCTTGCGGTCGCCAGGGTGACCGCGTACAGCACGACCGCGACCGCGCGGTTGCCGTAGCTCCCCACGAGCGCGGTGGGGAAGGGCATGAACGCGATGGCCGCGAGGTACAGCAGGTTGAGCTGCATGAACCGGCGATCGACCCGTTGGAGCGTGGCGAAGAAGCGGTGGTGGCCGAGCCAGTAGAAGCCGATCACGACGAAGCTCAGGAAGAAGCTGAAGATCTCGGCGTCCTTGTCGCCGAGCGCCTTGGTGAGATGCGCGTCACGCACGTGAGGGATGCCGATGCCGACGACGAGCAGCGTCATCGCGATGGCGAACACCGCGTCGGAGAAGAACGCGACCCGGTCGAACTCGAGGCCGCGCGAATGGCGTTCGAACCGGTCGTCGAGGATCTCCTCCGCCGGCTCGTCGCTCATCGCGGCAGGAGCCCCACCGCGCGGCGGACCCGCTCCATCACCGGCTCGGCGATCGCTTCCGCCCGGTCGGCACCCACCGCGAGGATGCGGGCCACCTCGGCCGGGTCGGCCTCCAGCTCGGCGTAGCGCTCCTGCAGGGGGCGGATGAACTCCACCACCGCCTCGGCCACCGCGCCCTTCAGCGCGCCGTAGCCCTGGCCGGTGAAGTCGCCCGCCACCGCCTCGACGTCGCGGTCGGTGACCGCGGCGAGGATCTGCAGCAGGTTCGACACGCCGGGCTTGGCCGCCGGGTCGTAACGGATCTCGGTGTCGGAGTCGGTGACCGCGCTCTTGATGCGCTTGGTGATCGACTTCGGGTCGTCGAGCAGCCGGATCGTGCCCTGGGGCGAGTCCGCCGACTTCGACATCTTGTTGGTGGGCTCCTGGAGGTCCATCACGCGGGCGCCCACGGGCGGGATGACGGCCTCCGGCACGACGAGCGTGTCGCCGCAGCGGTGGTTGAAGCGGATGGCGACGTCTCGGGCCAGCTCGAGGTGCTGGCGCTGGTCGTCGCCGACCGGCACCTTGTTCGTGTCGTAGGCCAGCACGTCGGCGGCCATGAGCACCGGGTAGTCGAAGAGGCCCACGCTGACCGACTCGCGGCCTTCGGACTTCTCCTTGAACTGGGTCATGCGGCCGAGCTCGCCGAAGGTGGCGATGCAGTTCAGGATCCAGGTGAGCTCGGTGTGCTGGCGCACGTGGCTCTGCACGAAGAGGGTGCAGCGCTCGGGGTCGAGGCCGGCGGCCAGCAGCAGCATCGCGGTGCGCCGGGTGGCGGCGGCGTACTCCTGGTTGTCCCAGGGGAGGGTGAGGCCGTGGAGGTCGACGACGCAGTAGAGCGTCTCGTCGGGCGCGCCCGAGGTCTCCTGGGCGGCGACCCAGTGGCGCACCGCCCCGAGGTAGTTGCCGAGGTGGATCTCGCCGGTGGGCTGGATGCCCGAGAACACGCGTGACATGGGGCGGGACATTACTTTCCCCTCATGGCCCGACCGGTTCCGGATTCGTCCGGGCCGCGACCGGTACGCTCGCCCCGATGCCGTACGCCGTCGTCACCTCCGTCTTCGAGGGGCCCTTCGACCTGCTCCTGCACCTCATCCTCAAGCAGGAGGTGGAGCTGTGGGAGATCTCGCTGGTCGAGATCGTCGACGCCTACCTCACCGAGCTCGAGCGCATGGAGGAGCTCGATCTCGACGTCGCGACCGAGTTCCTCCTGATCGCGGCCACGCTGGTGGAGCTGAAGGCCCGGCGCCTCCTCCCGGGGATCGACGAGGTCGAGCTCGACGAGGAGCTGCTGCGCTTCGAGGAGCGCGACCTGCTGCTCGCCCGGCTGCTCGAGTGCAAGACGTTCAAGGACGCCGCGCAGGCGCTCGAGGGTCGCATCCGCCGCGCCGACCGCAGCGTGGCGCGCACCGCCGGCCCGGAGGAGCCCTACCGCTGGATGGTGCCCGACCCGCTCGAGCGCCTCCGGCTCGAGATGCTGCGCACCGCGGCACTGCGCGCGTTGTCGGCGCCGCCCGAGACGACCGTCGACGTCGACCACGTCGCGCCCGTGCGCGCCAGCGTGAAGGAGGCGGTGCAGTCGGTGCTGCGCCTGCTGCCCGAGCGCGAGGCGATGAGCTTCCGGGCCCTGGTGGCCGGCGCGCCGCACCGGCTCGAGGTGATCGTGCGCTTCCTCGCCGTGCTCGAGCTCTACAAGCAGGGCTTCGTCGACCTCACCCAGTTCGCCAACTTCGGGGAGCTCATGGTGCGTCGCCTCACCGAGGGCGAGCGCGTGCTCGATGCCGCCAGCCTCGACGACTGGGCCGACTCCTCGGAGATCGACCACTCGGCCGGTGCGGTGATCGGTGAGGGCGACGATCGCATCGACGACGAAGAGAACGCCCGCATCGACGCCGAGCTCGATGCCGAGATGGAGAACCGGACCCCCGCGTGACCGACGAGCAGGAACAGCCCGCCACCCCGGACGAGACCTCCGAGACCGGCGACGAGACCCCCGGGGAGCCCGAGGAGGTCGTCG
>JAXLRL010000008.1:0-128973 GCA_046331125.1 Acidimicrobiia bacterium | reverse complement strand
TCGCCTTGCGCGACGAACGCTTCTCGGGGCGCTCCGAGGCCGAGCTGAGCCGGGAGATCGTCGAGCGGATGCTGGCTGCGGGCCACGAACGTGCGAACTTTGCGATCGTGGCGACCGGACCCAACGGGGCGAGCCCCCATCACGAACCCACCGACCGCGTCATCGCGCCGGGCGACGTCGTGCTCTGCGACTTCGGCGGCACGATGGACGGCTACTGCTCCGACATCACGCGCATGTTCGTCGTGGGGGAGGCGGGCGTCCCGGTCGACCCGGAGGCGCGCGCCGTCTACGACGAGCTCGCGGCCGAGCAGGAGGCGGGCGTGCAGGCGGGCGCGCCGGGCGTGGCGTGCGAAGCGGTCGACGCCGCCACCCGTGCCGTCATCGCCGACGCCGGGTACGGCGAGTGGTTCGTGCACCGCACCGGTCACGGCATCGGGACCGAGGAGCACGAGGACCCCTACATCGTCGCGGGCAACACCCTCCCGCTCACGCCGGGCCACGCGTACAGCGTCGAGCCCGGCATCTACCTCCCCGGCCGCTTCGGCATGCGGCTCGAGGACATCGTCGTGTGCACCCCGGCGGGGCCCGAGCGGCTCACCCGGGCCCCGCGCGACCTCGCGGTCGTGAGCTGACGTGCAGTTCGACGTCGCCACGCTCCTCGCCCAGTGGGCGGCCGGTGGTCTCGCGTTCTGCTGGGTGACGACCCGGCGCCGCGAGGTGGGCCTCGGCTACGGCTGGTTGCTCCGTATCTCGTTCGGTGCGCTCGCCGCGTTGTCGCTGGTCGCCGGCTTCGGCGACGGCGGCGCCGGTGCCGTGATCCGTAACACCGGCACCGCGTTGATGGTGGCGGGTGCCGCGCTCGCGCTCGCGGTCTCGTACGTGCGGCGTGACCGCGGCATCGAGGGGTTCCCGCCGTGGCTCGACCTCGTCGGGCCGGCCTTCGGATTGCTCGGCCTCTTCGGCGCCGCCTCGTTCGTGGGCGGTGACTACGCGCTGTCGATCGCCCGCCTCCTCGTGGGCGCACTGTTCCTCGGCGCCGTGTCCGACGCGATGCTGCTCGGCCACTGGTACCTTGTGCAGCCCGGTCTGGGGCGCGATCCGATCCGCGAGCTCGTGAAGGCGGTTGCCATCCTCTGGCCGTTCGAACTGGTGGTGTGGTTGATCCCCACTGGCATGGTGTCGGTGATCAACCGGCACCATCGCCGACGGCTTACGACGGTCTGATCGGCTGGATGCGGGTGGTCGCCTCGGTCACCACCATCGGCCTGGTGATCGCCACCTGGTACGCGCCTGGGCGGAGAAGTCGTACTCGGCGGTGATGGCGGCCACTGGCCTCATGTACCCGGCCATCCTCACCGGCTTCGGCATGGACCTTCCTGCCCCGGGCGACGCCTCCCTGAGCGCCCGTCGGGCCAGCCCGACGGGCCGCGTGATCGTCACCCAGCCCCGGAGCGGGGCAGACCCTGCGCTAGCTTGACGCAATGTTCCGGTCTCAGCGACTTCGCCGGCTCGCGCGATCTCCTCACCAACCTCACGCTCCGTGAGCTGCGCGGCCGGTACAAGCGCTCGTTCCTCGGCTGGACGTGGTCGCTGCCGGAACCTGCTCGCCACGGTGGCGATCTACTCGCTGGTGTTCGGGTTCTTCCTCAAGGTCGAGCCGCCGGTCGGCCATCCGAGTGGCCTGCACTCACCAAGCTGTTCTGCTGTGCGCCCTGGTGGAACTTCTTCCAGAACGGCCTGCGGCATGGGACTTCCCGGCGCCCGCTGCTCGCGAACAGCAACCTCATCAAGAAGGCCTGGGCTTCCCCGCGAGCTGCTCGTCGCGCTCCACCATCGGTTCGCTGCTCGTCACGATCCTCATCGAGTTCAGCGTGCTCGGGATCATCCTGCTGATCGTCGGCAATACGATCATCCCGTGGATTCCTGTGGTGCTCCTGCTCACTTCCATCGAGACGCTGTTCGTGTTCGGCATCGCGCTCGCGCCTGCGGTGTGAACGTACTTCCGCATGCAGCACCTGATCGCATCGTCATCCAGGTGCTCTTCTACACCTGCCCGATCGTGCGTCACCTGATTCTACGTGCCCAAGACGGCGCACGTCTTCGGCGTCGAGATCCCGCTGTTGCGCATCTACATGCTCAACCCGCTGGTGCGGATGTTCCAGTCGTACCGCGCGGTGCTCTACGACCTGCGCTTCCCGCCGCTGTTCGACCTCGGGTACATCATCGTGTGGGCGGTGGCGATGTTCCCGTGCTCGCATACGTGGATCTTTTCCAAGTTTCTCGACCGCCGCCTCAAGTGAGGAAGTGTGACCACCGATCCGGCCGTCGTGGTCGACGGGGTGTGGAAGAAGTTCCGCCTCTACGACGAGCGCAACCAGTCGCTGAAGGCCGCGGTGATGCGCGGCGACGCGCTACAAGGAGTTCGACGTTGAAGGGCGCAAGTCCTCGAGATCCCCGAGGGTCCACGTTCGGGCTCATCGGCGAGAACGGGTCCGGCAAGAGCACGCTGCTCAAGTGCATCGCCAAGATCCTGCGGCTCGGCGCAGGGCGATCCGCACCAACGGCAAGATCTCCGCACTGCTCGAGCTCGGCGCCGGCTTCCACCCGGCTGTCGGGCCGCGAGAACGTGTACCTCAACGGCGCGATCCTCGGCATGACCAAGAAGCAGCTCGACGACCGCTTCGAGTCGATCGTCGATTTCGCCGGCCTCACGGAGTTCATCGAGGCGCCGGTGAAGAACTACCGTCGGGCATGTACGTGCGTCTCGGCTTCTCGGTCGCGATCAACGTCGACCCCGGACATCCTCCTCGTCGACGAGGTGCTCGCGGTCGGCGACGAGAACTCCAGCGCAAGTGCATGGAGAAGTTCGCCGAGTTCAAGGAGCAGGGCAAGACGATCATCGTCGTCGCACGCGCTCGGCACCATGCGCACGCTGTGCGACCAGCTCGCACCGTCGAGCACGGCATCTTCGTCGACGTCGGCGAGGCGGGAACCATCGTCGACGAGTACATGACCGACGTGCACACCGACCGCGAGCTCGACGGCGAGCACGGCACCCGCTGGGGGACTGGGCGAGGGTCCACCGACATCGAGCTGCTCGGCCCGGATGGACGCCACCCGCACGGTGCGCACCGGTGACGCCGCACTTCTCCGCTTCCACTACGACCTCGCCGAGTCGATCGACGACCCGGTGTTCGGCATGGCGGTCTACACACTCGACGGTGTGCAGGTCACCGGGCCTGCACACACGCGACCAGCACTTCGAGCTCGGTCGGCTCCAGGGTCGGGGTCACGTCGACCTGAACGTGCCGCGGTTGATGCTCGTGCGTGGGATCTACGAATTTCAGCGTCGCCCTCGCCGACCACGTTGCCCACACGTTCGACCAGCGCCACCGGCGCTCCGCTTCGACGTGGAGCGGGCCACCCCGAGGACCAGTTCGGGTTTCGTCTCGTTCGGCGGCACCTGGTCGGCAGAGCACGGGCCGAACCCCAACCGCAGCCGGAGCAACTGGCGAAGCCGACGTCGAACGCCGCCGCATCCTCGTCGCGACCGGTGACGTCGCAAAGCCTCGCATGGCGGGGCCGGCCATCCGGGCCTGGCAGGTCGCGAGCGGCGCTTCGCGCCGATCACACCGTGCGGCCTGGTGAGCGCGCCGAGTGCGACCTCCCTATGCCCCGACTTCGCCACGTCGTTCGTCGACCAGGCCGCCTTCGACGAGCTGCTCGACTGCGTGACATCGGGATCTTCCAGGGTCACCTCATGCGCCAGTTCCCGAAGCTGCGCAGCTGCGACAAGATCGTCGTCGCCGACATCTACGACCCGTTCCACCTCGAGTTGCTCGAGCAGGCGCGCGCGTTGGCGCCCGTCGACCGGCAGCGCCTCACCGTCGACGTCAACTCAGTGCTCAACGAGCAGTTGCTGCGCCGACTTCATGCTCTGCGCATCACCGAAGCAGCGCGACTTCTGGCTGGGCTATAGCTCGCGGCGATGGGTCGTGAACCCCGCCAACTACGACCTCGACGAGAGCCTCGACAGCGATCACGGTGGTGCCGTTCGGCGTCGCCGACGAACTGCCGGTGAGACCCGCCACGCCATCAAGGGCGCCGTGCCGGGCATCGACGCCGACGACCTTGTGGTGCTCTGGGGTGGCGGGGTCTACAACTGGTTCGACCCGCTCACCCTGCTGCGGGCGATCCACGCCCTGGTGCACAAGGCGACGAGGTGCCGCAGCTGCGCCTCTTCTTCCTCGGACTCAAGCACCCGAACCCGCACGTCGGCGAGATGCGCATGGCGGTGGAGACGCGCGCGTTGGCCGACGAGCTCGACCTCACCGACCGCTTCGTGTTCTTCAACGAGGACTGGGTCGCCTTCGACGACCGCGCCAACTACTTCCTCGATGCCGACATCGGCATCAGTACTGCACCTCGACCACGTCGAGACCGCGCCTTCGTTCCGGCACCCGCATCCTCGATCACCTGTGGCCAGCCTGCCGGTGGTGGCCACCCAGGGCGACCCTGCTCGTGAGCTCATCGAGGAGCGCGGCGTGGGATCACCGTGCCGCCGAGCGACGTCGACGCCCTCAACGACGCGCGCGACGCATGGCCACCGAGCACGAGCTGCGCGCCGCGAACGCGGCGAGCGCGGCGTTGGCGGCGGAGATGCACTGGTCGACCGCCCTCGAGCCCTCGTCGCGCTCTGTGCCGCACCACACCGCGCCTGATCTGGTGAGCGCCGACTTCCCGCCGGTGCCGCCGGGAGATTCGGTGGTGCACTGGCGTTCGAGGGCCGCCTCCGCCACGACGTCGAGATGGCCGTGGGCTTCGTGAAGCGCGGTCAGTTCCGCGAGAGCTGGGCACGCGCGCCAGGTCGCGCACATGAAGCGCTTCGCCCAGTAGCGGTAGCCGGGCCGGAGCTCGTCGACGGCCAGCGTGTCGGTGGTCGCCGAGGTCACGTAGTTGCCGCCTCGACCGGAACGCCGGGCTGTAGTACGGGTCGTGGTGCAGCACGTCGTGCTGTGCGATTGCATGAGTCGGTCTCGTGCTGCTCGGGCGGACGCATGCCCCGGCTCGACGACTCGTAGTGCCAGAGCGTGAGCTCGGGGGTGGTGACGACGTGCAGCCGTGGCGACGCAGCCGCAGGCAGCAAAGTCGACGTCGTTGTAGCGTTGGGACCGCGAACGTGGTCGCGAAGCCGCCGATCTGTTCGAAGCACTCTGCGGCGGGTCAACAGGCAGGCTGCCGTGATCAAGCCGAGGTCGGACACCACGTGCGGCACGCCGAAGTAGCCGTGGGTGTCGGGGCGGTGGCCGCGGTGAACGGGTGGCCGGCATGACCCTCCGAGAGGGTGACGCCCACATGTTGCAGGCGGCCGTCGTCGAACACGAGGCGCGGACCCACGGTACTGATCTCGGGATCGACCGCGGCGAGCCTGTGGTCGACCCAGTCGGGACGTGTGATCTCGATGTCGTCGTTGAGGAGCAGGAAGTGTAGCTGCCCGACCGCGCAGGCCGCGCCTGCGCTGATCTTCGCGGAGAAGTTGAAGGGCTGGTCGAAGCCGACCACCTTGAACCGCGGCGATTCCGTGCGTTGCTCAACGCATGGAGCCGCGCCCGCACGCTTCTCGGTGAGTGCGTGTCGACGACCAGCACGATCCTCTTCGAGGTCGGGGTAACCGTCGTGACGCAGGATCGACGCCACGAGGTTCTCCACGTGAGCGTCATCGGTGTGCCCTTCACCCGGCGCGGCGCAGGCGGTGGCACGATCACGCTCACCCGTGGTCGCTCCGTGAGCGCCGGGAGCAGCTGCACGATCTCGGGTCGTTCCCGCTTCTCGGCGCGCACCACGGCCTGGCGGTGCAGCGTCTCCTGCACCACCTCGACCCGTGCGTCGGCCGCTGCGGTCGGCAGCGGTGCGGGCGCGGCGCCGGTGGTAGAGCACCCGCTCGACGTGCTCGATGCGGTCGCGCAGCCCTCGGCCCGCAGCGCGCACTCGTGGTCGAACACCGGGTCGTCGTGCGTGCACGGCGCGGCGGTGGCGAGCGCGAGCTCGCCGCACCATGCGGCGCGGCCCAGGTAGTCCTGCGCGAGGGAGCCGCTCTGGGCGACCACGCCGGCTTCCAGGAACGGGTCGTGGGTGGCGCCCGTCGGCGGTCGACGACGTCGCGTAGTCGTCGGTGTAGAGCACGTCGGGCGGTCCGCCGGGCCGGTCGTCGGCGAGGAGCGGGCCGAGCACCGCGGCGGTGGCCGGGTGCAGGTGGTCGCCGGCGCGACGAACGCGACGTAGCGACCCTGGTGCGGGCGAGCGCCGCGCGGCGGCGTCGGCGCCCGCCGGCGCAGTCGACGACCTCGATCGTGAAGGCGGGGTCGGGAGCAGGGGCGCCGAAGGGGCCGGCGCCGAGACGACGAGGGAGAGGTCGGTGCTCAACGACCCGTGAGCCTCCTCACGGCGCTCCCCAAGCCTGGAACCGGGCGTAGAGCTCGAACCTGCTCCACACCTTCGAGCGCTTGAACCCGGCGAGCTCGTCGGCCGTTGCGGTACGCGCCGCGCTCGTCCTCCAGTTCGCGGATGGCGCCCGCGCCGCGCCGACCTCGGCGGTGTTCGCCTCGAGCTCCTCGCTACGGCGAGCAACTCCTGGCGCAGCTCGGCGATCGACGTGGCCGAGTAGTCCTTCTCGAGTTGGCCCTGCATCTGCAGGCGCGCGCGGAAGCGCATCTGCGAGATCTCCTGCTGGCGCACCAGCTTGCGCTCGTAGCGGCGCACCACCTCGGGGAGGAGGTCGTCGTTGCGGCGGTAGAGCACCGCCCACGGAGTGAGGAACGTGGCGTCGAAGTCGAGGTCAGCACGAAGCCGTAGCGGATGAACAGGGCCGACCAGTCCTCCTGCGGTGAGCCGTTCAGCCACGTGCGTGGGTTCGGCGTAGTCTGTGCGGTGACGACGAGATCAGGATGCGGTCGGTGACGCGGCACAACTGCTCGACCGCGCGCCTCGTCGTGGGAGGGGATGTGCTCGATCACCTCGACGCAGGTGATGAGGTCGTAGCGCCCTCGATCGGTTCCGCGAGCGACTTCGGCGGCAGTACTGCCGCACCTCCTCGGGCATCGACGCGACCGCCCACTCCGAGATGTCGATGCCGGAGGCGTCGACCCCCTGGCTGCGGAACGCCTCGACGAGCATGTCGATCAGCAGCCGGCGTCGAGCAACGTCTCCGGCTGCAGTGCCACGATGATGCGCCGCGCGATCTCGGCGAAGAACGAGTTCCAGTGCTCGTTGCGCTCGTACGGGATGCTGCAGTCGTGCGCTAGTAGTACTCGCCGAACGACAGGCCTCATCTGCGGAGTGGGCGTCGCCGGAGGGTCGGGTGCGGTCTCGGGCGCGCCGGTCACACCGGTTGCTTCGTCGGGCACGGGGCATGTTACCCGGGTGCCACGCGGCGCCGATCCCGAGGATCAGACGTCGACGCGACAGATCGTGGTGGGGGAGTTCGGTGCGGGAGGGCGATGCGCACCCACGGTCCGGTGGCGCTCACGCTCAGCACCAGGCGGTCGCCGCCGGCGACGGCCCAGGCCTGCGGCCCGCTCGTAGTGCGGCCTGGCCGGCCGGGGTGAGCACGGCCGTGCGGTTTCTGGCCGCTCCCGTCGGGGTGACAGTTGCCGTGCCCCGGCGCCGAGAACGAGAGGGCCACCGCGGGCTGGTCGGTGGTGGGCCGGATCACGGTGCACTTCGCGTGCTGCGGGCGTTGGTGGCACCGCTCACCTCCTCGATCGCGCCCTCACCCGGGGTGCGCGGCGCAGCCGTGCTGTCGAGTCGGCCGACGACCTGCAGCGACATCGCGGCAGCCAGGCGGTCGGCCCCACTCACGGTGATGCCCGGCGCCGCGCCGTCACGGGCGAGCGCGAGCGGCGTTGGTGATGTCGGGGTTGAGCTCGGGGAGCGGGAAATCGACAGGACCCGATCCCCCGAGCGCAGGAGGTCGACGGCCGCGACGAGCCGACGTTCGTTCTCCCTGCTTGGTGGGCGTTCCGCGCGATGCCGTTCAGCGCGCTCAGCGCGACGACGAGCAGCAGCGCGGCGTGGCGACCGCAGGACGCTGAGCGCGAGCGACCTGGTCGGCGAGCAGGCGCGCCGGTGGCGTACGCGGTGACCGGCACGATGAGCGCGACGATGATCCACACGTAGCGACGAGCCGGCCGACGGTACGCCGAGACCCGAACGGCGGATGTCGACGAGGAACAGGAACACCGGCGCGCCGAGGGTGAGCGGGAGCAGCACCGGCCACGGTTCCCGGTCGGGGCGGCAGGCCCGCGCGATCCACAGTGCGAGCAGCACGAGCAGCACCGCGGCCGGTGTGCCGACCAGACCCGGTGGCGTCGACGGCGTCGGTGAGGCCGAGCCACGAAGGCCGGCGCGGTTCGCAACGAGGTGCGCAGTGGTTGCTGCTCGGACTGCAGTGCACGTGGCGGCCCCACTTCGTACCAGAGCAGGTACACCACGCCCGCATGGGAGACGACGGCCAGCGCGACGCGCCAACCGGGTGGCGGAACAGGGCGGTGCCGCCGACGATCAGCACCATGGTGATGCCCACGCCCGAGAACGTCAGCGCGAGCACGTTGCAGATCCAGCCGTACGCGCCGCGGCGGCCGAAGCGACCTTCCTCGGCATGAGCAGCAGCGCGAGCAGGCCGAACGCAACCGGGGCGACGAACGCGATCTGGAAGGCGTTGAGCAGGTTCTCCAGCCCGCCGAGCACCACGAACACCTTGCGGCGGCGGTGGCGAGGATCAGCACGCCCGCCCGCAGCATGATCTGCCAGAGCAGGTGCGCGACGGCGACCTGGAAGAGGAACAACACGGCGAGGTACGGCATGGGTGCGCACGCCGAACACCGAGAAGAGCGCGGCGTACACGAGGATCGCGCCCGACACCCAGTGCTCGTTGTGGGGCTCGAAGAGTCCGAGCGTGCTGTCGCCGAGCAGTCCGCGCTGCTTGACGACGAAGTCCCACTCGTCGCCGGAGAACACCGGTGGCGCGCCACCACCATCAGCACGACGAATCCGATCAGCGTGACGTGCGTAGTACACGCGCCCAGCGGCGCTCGTCGACCGCGCGCACCGTGTCGACCACGCCGCCGACCCGCGTGTCGCTCATGACTGCTTCGGGAGCCGCCCGATCACGAGGAACTGCTTGCCCAGCAGCTTCCACGCGAAGGGCATCCGCAGGTACCGGCGCGTGAGTGCGGGGGACGGGGGGAGGATCCCGCCGAACGAGTACGGGAGGAAGCGCGGCACGATCCGTTCGACCTCGAACCCGGCCGCGTACAGGTGCTCGCCCACGGCAACGTGGGTGAGTGGCACGACGTGGTCGGCGAAGTCGAAGTACACCTTGGAGCAGTACCGGAAGTTAGCCCGTCACCATGACGCGGCCCACCGGGCTCGGTGACCTCGCGGCGGGCGAGGAACGCGGCGATGTCCTCCGTGTCGCGAAGTGCTCGAGCAGGTTCGACACGAAGACGCCGCCGAAGTGGGCCTGGGGCAACTCGACCTCGCGGATGTCACCGAAGAGTGCGTGCACGGCCGGGTCGCGCCGGTGCCCTGGGAACTCGACCGCGCCGACCATCCACCGCTCCGGTGCCGGGACGCCGTTGATGAACTCACCCCAACCTGCCGCCGGGTCGAGCACCCGCTCGGGCTTGCCCATGAGGCCGTACACGTACGGCGCGATGACGTTCCAGACCGATTGGCGGGCCTGCGGGTCGACGCCACGGTGGCGGTACTCGTAGAGCCGGGGCGTAGTCGATCCCCCGGTTCGCGTCGGGGCCGGTCGCTTCGGACATGCGGTGGGTGCTCCAGGGGCGGTGGGAGAACGCGGATCGTACCCCTGGCAGGGGGCCCGACCGATGATCGGCGACGTGCCGCGTGGGCGTCTCAGGCGACCGGGTCGGGCGCGAGGCGCTTCGGGGCGAAGGCCCACCAGCTCACGGCGAGGTCACCAGGGCCGCTCCACCGAGGACCACGAGCCCCCCGATGTCGGTCGCCTGGAAGACCGGTGGCCCGAGCCAGCCTGTCGTCGACGCGGTCGGGACGACGGCGAGGAACAGCACCTCCGCCACGCGCGCCGTCACCGCGATGCGCACCCACCAGCCGATCCACGGCCGGTGCGGCAGCACCGAGTGGCCGACGAACGCGGCGAACAGGGCGAGCAGGAAGATGCCGACCCCTTCCTGGACGATGCCGGTGGTGTTCGCGCCCCAGTAGACGACGAACGCGAGGACGGGGACCGCGAACAGGGCGACGGCCAGCCATGCGGCCCGGCGGCAGAAGCGGGCGAAGCCGTAGACGAACACGGGGAGGTACAGGATCCCCACCGCGAACGGCACGTTCGCGCGCCACAACGATCCGAACCGCACGACGTCGGGCGACGGTGCGAAGAAGCTGTTCGAGTAGAAGTCGTTCCGATCGGCGAAGAACTGCCGCGCCGGCACGAAGGTGTTGGCCAGGAGATGGAGTCGCGAGCGCACCCAGTCGGCGGCCGACGCGCCTTCGTGCCCGTAGGCCGATGTGGAGTACCCGGTGAAGTAGTCGGTGGTGTGGCCGCGGCTGAGCAGGAACCACGCCGGCCACGGATAGAGCCACGCCGAGCCGCGCAGGTCGACGGCCCAGTCGAGCAGCCACCGCGGCGACTCGATCGCAGTGAGCGCGCTCCGGCCGGCGTCGTCACCGGTCGGCACCAGTCCGACCGGCGCGCGTCGGCGCAGCACGAGCCAGCCGAGCACGAGCGCCGGCGCGGTGAACATCGCGCTCGGGTGAGCGAGATACCCGACGCCGAGCAGGAGGCCAGCGAGGGCCGGGCGCCGGCGCACGAGGGCGACCGCCGCCGCGAGCGCGTACGACCCCGCGAGCAGCTTCGGCCACGTGAAGTACACCTGGTAGGTGACGAACGGCGACAGGGCCACGAGGGCGGCGAGCGCGACCACGTGGCGGCGTCGGAGGAACAACGAGCCGAGCCCGGCGACCGACAGCACCGCGGTCGCGTTGAGCAACATCATCGTGACCCGGTAGGCCGCGAACCCCTGGGTGTCGAACGGCTCCCACGGCGCGTCGGGGAAGGCGCGGGCGGGCGCGCCACCCGAGGACATCACGACCGCACCCGCGCCGAGACCGGCGACCGGGCCGCGCGCGTAGAAGTTGTACGGGAAGTAGTAGTCGTGCCCCGTGCGGCTGTACGGCGAGTCGCCGTGCGCGAGCAGTGCGATCACGTTGTACGAGATGCGGGAATCGGAGCGCGGTCCGGCTTCGAGCGTGCGCGAGATCGTGCCCGCGTACAACTCGCCCTCGGGGCCCTGCGACCACGTGGAGACCCCCACACCGATCGCGAAGAGCAGCAGGAACACGAGGAACACGGGCGCCTCGTACGCCGGCGCCGGTGCCGCCCGCCACCGGTGGGTGCTCCAGAGCAGCGCGAGCGGGATGGGTACGAGCAGCAAGGTCGTGACGACCGCCGGGTCGATCCACGCGGCCAGCCACCACGCGATGCCACCGATCGCGGCCATGAGCAGCGCGCCGGGCACCCACAGCAGCGCGAGGTTGCCCACCAGCGACTCCGGTCGGCGCGCACGCCACACCAGTCCGGGTCCGAGCAGGAAGCACAGCGCCGCGCCCGAGACCAGGAGGAGGCGCACCACCCAGTCGAGCGACGCACCGGCCGAGAGCGCCGACTGCACGGCTGCGTCGCTCACGTCGTGGCTGGTCGCCGGATCGACCGCCCCGAGCACGAGGTCGGCCAGGGCCACGACCGCGAGCACCGTCGTGGCGATCCGTCGGCCCCGTTCCGGGCCGGCGCCGCCTGCGCCACCTGCGCCACCTGCGCCGTCGGACCCGCCTGCCTCGTGAGTCAGCGGCACTCCCTGGTCCCGCTGCGTCTCTGCCATGATCTCCCCGACCGGGGCAGGGGCGCGGCCCCCGGGAGGCGTAAACCGACGACGGCGGTCGGTTCGCGATGACGAAGGGTGTACAGGCGGTGGCCGCACTCGAGCTGCACGAACCGCAACCGCGGCGGAAGCTCTTCGCCCGGCGCGGGACGCCCGCGCCCGAGCCGGGATTCGTGGTCTTCCTGGAGCGGCCGGCGAAGCGCATGGTCACCGCCCACACCTTGCAGCGGGCGCGGATCTCCGGATGGGTGGGCCTGCGAGCTCCGCTGGCGGGCGCGGGTTGTGACCCTGCGGATCCGTGTCGGTGCCGGCAAGGTGCGCAAGTACCCGGTGGTCGCGGACCGGCCCGACGTCGTCGAGGCGCTGCGCGGCATCTACGGCATCGAGGCCGCGCGGGGATTCCACCTCTACCTCGACCTCGACGAGCTCGAACCGTTCACGGAGCCGATCCCGCTGCGGATGGAGGTCGTCGTCGACGGCGCCGTCGCTCGGCTCGACGGCTTCGAGCTGTCGCCCTTCGCCGACCTCGACCTGCTCGAGACCTTCAGTGCGGTGCCGCAGGTGATGGTCGACTTCGCCCGCGAACACCTGCACGGGCGCGGTCTGGAGTTCGGTGCGCTGCACTCGCCGCTGCAGGTGGGCCCCGACTGCGAGATGACCTACGCCGACCACTTCCTGAACGAGGAGCTCTACGAGGTCTTCCCCGAGATCGAGGAGCACGTCCGCGACCAGATGGTCGACGTCGAGCTGAAGGTCGACCTCAACACGAGCGATCTCACCGAGCTCGTCGCGCGCGACTTCGACTTCTTCGTGGCCAACGGAGTGATGGAGCACCTCGCCAACCCCACCCAGTTCCTCGCGAACGTCGCGCGCGTGATGCGCCCCGGTGCCACGCTCTACGTCGCGGTGCCCGACCGCAACTACGCCTTCGACAGCCGTCGCGAGATCACGCCGTTCGAGCACCACTGGCGTGACTACGAGTGCGGGGTCACCGAGGTCGAGGACGACCACATCGTCGACTACCTCGTCGGGGTCGGGAAGGAGATCCCCGACGACCCGGAGGCCCGGGCCGAGCTCATCGAGGAATTCCGTCGCCACACGGTGCACGCCCACGTGTGGGACGAGGAGTCGTTCGCCGCGTTCCTGCGCACTGCCGACGAACGGGTGCCCCTCGGGCTCGACCTCGTCGCCTTTGCCGGACCGCGGGAGGCCGAGGGCAACATCATCGCCGTGCTCCGCAAGCGCGCCGGGGCCTGAGCCGGGCCGCGCTCCCGGGAGGCCCACCCGCCGTGGCCGGGGACGAATGGGGCGTCTCGGTCTGCCCCGGTGAGCCCTCTGGCCAGGGTGCTCCGGTACGATGCGGGCTTCGCCGGCGAAGGGATCCTGGGAGCAGATGAGCGGGTCGTACGACGTCGCGATCGTCGGGGGCTGCGGGCACGTCGGCCTCCCTCTCGGGCTCGCCTTCGCGAGTCGAGGACTCCAGGTGGCCCTCTACGACCTCAACGAGCGGGCCGTCGCCGCCGTCAACGGTGCGCAGATGCCGTTCGACGAGCCGGGTGCGCCCGAGGTGCTCGCCGAGGTCGTGGGCAACGGCCGGCTGGTCGCCTCGAACGACCCCGCGGTGATCTCGGCGTCCGAGCACGTCGTGATCGTGATCGGCACCCCGATCGACGAGCACCTCAACCCCGACCTCAACGCGGTGCCCGGTGCGGTCGCCGACCTCGCGCCCCACCTGCACGACGGTCAGCTCCTCGTGCTGCGCAGCACCGTGTACCCCGGCGTCACCGCGCTGGTCGAGAAGCGCGTGCAGCGCCTCGGCCTCGATGTCGACGTCGCGTTCTGCCCCGAGCGCATCGCCGAGGGCAAGGCGATGGTCGAGCTGTTCGAGCTCCCGCAGATCGTGGCGTCGCGTTCCGAGCGTGCCGCCGAGCGCGCCGCGAAGCTGTTCGGCAACCTCGCCGACGAGATCGTGTACCTCGAGCCCGAAGAGGCCGAGCTCGCCAAGCTCTTCACCAACACGTGGCGCTACATCAAGTTCGCGGCCTCGAACCAGTTGTTCATGATGGCCAACGACTTCGGACTCGACTACGAGCGCATCCGGTCCGCGCTGTCGCACAACTACCCGCGCGCGCAAGACCTGCCGCGCGCCGGCTTCGCCGCGGGCCCGTGCCTGTTCAAGGACACGATGCAGCTCGCCGCGTTCAACAACAACAACTTCCACCTGGGTCAGGCCAGCGTGTCGATCAACGAGGGTCTGCCGCTCTACGTCGTCGACCGCATCGAGCAGCAGCACGACCTCGGCGACATGACCGTCGGCATCCTGGGCATGTCGTTCAAGGCCGAGTCCGACGACATCCGTTCGAGCCTCAGCTACAAGCTCAAGCGCATCCTGCGGTTCAAGTCGCACGCGGTGCTCACGCACGACCCCTACGTCACCAACGACCCCGACCTCGTGCCGCTCGAGCAGGTGCTCGCCGAGGCCGACCTCCTGGTCATCGGCACGCCGCACGCCATGTACCGCGACCTCGAGGTCAGGGTGCCGGTCGTCGACATCTGGAACATCCGCGAGTCCGGGGTGCGCGTGTGACGCACCACGACGACGGCCCTCGGGTCTCGATCGTCATCCCGGTCTACAACGAGGGCGAGGCGATCGTCACCTGCCTCGACCGCATCCTCGCCGGGGTCCAGCTGCCCTGCGAGATCCTCGTGGTCTTCGACGACGAGGGCGACACCACGGTGCCGTTCCTGCGCGAGTACGCCGCGGCCGACCCGCGCGTCGTCCCCACGCTCAACACCTACGGCCGCGGCCCGGCCCGCGCCATCCGCTACGGGATCGACAACGTGACCGCGCCGGTGGTGGTCGTCACCATGGCCGACGGCAGCGACGACGCCGAACAGATCGACGAGCTCTGCAAGCTGGTGGAACGCGGTGTGGTCGTGGCCGCGGCGTCGCGCTACATGAGCGGCGGTCAGCAGATCGGCGGCCCCGCGATCAAGTCGTTCCTGTCGCGCATGGCCGGCATCTCGCTGTTCTGGCTCGCCCACGTGGGCACACGCGACGCGACGAATTCGTTCAAGGCGTACTCGGTGGAGTTCGTGCGCGACGTGCACATCGACTCCGACACCGGGTTCGAGATCGGCATCGAGCTGGTGGCCAAGGCGCGACGCATGCGCCGGCCGGTGGCCGAGATCCCGACGATCTGGCTCGAGCGCGCCCACGGCGCGTCGAACTTCAAAGTGGCGAAGTGGATCCCCCGGTACCTCAAGTGGTACCGCTTCGCCTTCGGACCGCAGCTGCCCGTCGAAGCCGTGCGCGCAGCCGGAAAGGAATGACGGAAATGACCGATCAGAAGGTGCTCGTCAGCGGGTCGTCCGGGTTCATCGGCGGCTACATCGTGGAGGACCTCCTCGGCCGCGGCTACACGGTCGTCGGGATCGACAACTTCTCGAAGTACGGCAAGGTCGAGAAGTCGTACGACGACAACCCGAACTACACGTTGGTCGAGGGCGACTGCCAGGACGTCGACCTCATGACGAAGCTGCTCATGGACTGCGACCACTTCATCGCGGGCGCGGCGCTCATCGGTGGCATCTCCTACTTCCACACCTTCGCCTACGACCTGCTCGCCACCAACGAGCGGATCATGGCGTCGTCGTGCGACGCGGCGATCAAGGCGCACCAGGAAGGGCGCCTGCAGAAGGTCACCTACATGAGCTCCTCGATGGTGTTCGAGTCGGCCGACAATTGGCCGTCGTACGAGGGCCAGGAGCGCGTGGTCCCGCCGCCGATCTCGTCCTACGGCTTCCAGAAGCTGGCGGTCGAGTACTACGCGCGCGCCGCGCACTCGCAGTACGGCCTGCCCTACACGATCGTGCGACCGTTCAACTGCGTCGGCACCGGTGAGATGCGGGCCAAGACCGAGGTGGAGATCGAGAGCGGCAACGTGAAGCTCGCGATGAGCCACGTGGTGCCCGACATCGTGCAGAAGGTGGCCAAGGGCCAGGACCCGCTGCACATCCTCGGCGAGGGCAACCAGGTGCGCCACTACACCTACGGCGCCGACCTCGCGCGCGGCATCGTCGACGCGATGTCGCACCCGGCCGCGCTCAACGAGGACTTCAACCTCTCCACCGCCGAGTCCACCACGGTGCTCGAGCTGGCCGAGAACATCTGGAAGCGCTTCAACGGCGACAAGCCGTTCGCCTACGTGAGCGACGACCCCTTCGACTACGACGTGCAGAAGCGCGTGCCGTCGGTGGAGAAGGCGAAGAACCTCCTCGGGTTCGAGGCCACCACGTCACTCGACGACATGCTCGACATCGTGGTGCCGTGGATCGTCGACGCGATGGAGAAGGGCCTGATCTAGGCCCCGGATCCCCGCCGTTCCCGAACGGCGCGGGGCAGCAGCTTCACGTAGCCGCCGAACGCACGCAGGCGGTCCTGCACCACGCGCGTCCTGACCGGTCGCCCGCTCAGCACCGGTGCCAGCACGTCGCGCTTCGCGTACGACGCGGTGACGAGGAGCGAGCGCCCCACGGCGCGTGCCGCGTCGCCCGGCGAGGCGTGGCGGGTGAGCACCACGAGGTGGTTGCGCTCGTCGAAGTAGCGCTTGAACGCGGAGTCGCGACCGGTGCTGGCGGCGTGCACGTGGTGGACGACCGAGGCAGGCACGGTGCGATGGCGCCAACCGCGCTCGATGCCGCGCCACGAGAGCTCGAGGTCCTCGTAGTAGAGGAACAGCTCCTCGGCGAAGAGGCCGACGTCGTCGAGGTAGTCGCGCCTCAAGAGCACCGCGCCGCCGCACCACGCGAACACGTCGGCGGGCGCGTCCCACCGGCCGTCGTCGGGGTCGAGGTAGCCACGGTCGCGGCCGAAGCCGTCGGCGGTCAGGTCGGTGCCGACGTTGTTCACGACCGTGACCCCGGGCCCGGCGACGGTCACCTCGCACCACCGCGGTTCGGTGTCGACGGTGTGCACCGCGAGCTCGGTGCCGGCGCGCAGTGCGACCTCGGCAGGGCCGCCGTCGGGCCGCGCGAGGAGCAGCGACACGGTCACCGGCGCGTCGCCGTCGGCCGGCACCCGCACCGTGGCCTCACCGGCGGTCCACTGCGCGCCGACCGCATCCTTGCCGCCGGCGCCGGGGTCGACGCCCCAGAAGCCGTCGACGAACTGGGCGCGGCCGTCGACGTCGTCACCGTCGACGCGCACGCCACCGACCACCACGCCCAAGGCCCGGCCGTCGCCCTGCCCGCGGGTGAACGTGGGCACCTGCACGAGGAGCTCACGGAAGCGCCCGGCGAAGAGGATCTTGGGGCAGGCGGCGCCCACCTCGGCATCGGTGTCGAGCGCGGCGACGAGTGGCGCCAACCACCCTGGGTCGACGGTGGCGTCGTTGTTGACGAGGGCCACGTGTTCGACGTCGGGCACGCGGTCGAACAGGTCGCGGATGCCGAGATTGCAGCCGGCGCCGAACCCGCGGTTCTTGCCACTCTCCACCACGTGCACCGTGGGCAACTCCGCTCGCACGCGCGCCACGACATCGTCGGACGACGCGTTGTCGACCAGCACGACATGGAGCCGGTCGGCGGGCCACTCGGTGGCCAGGAGGCTGCGCAGGCAGTCGAGCGTGAGGTCACCGCCGTTGTAGTTGACGACGACGACGCCGACTGCGGCGGGCACGGCGGTCAGGCCTGCTTCTTGAGCGGTTCCCACCACCAGCGGTTGTCGCGGTACCAGGCCACCGTCTCCTCGAGGCCTTCGTCGAGGGAACGTTGCTTCTTCCATCCCAGTGCGGTGACCTTGGCGATGTCGACGGAGTAGCGCCGGTCGTGACCGAGGCGGTCCTCGACGTACTGCACGTCGGACTCGTCCTTGCCGAGCAGCGCGAGGAGCTTGTCGACCAGCACGCGGTTGGGCGTCTCGTTGCCGGCACCGATGTTGTAGATCTCGCCGGGTGCGCCCTGCTCGAGCACGAGGTGCACGCCGGCGCAGTGGTCGTTCACGTGGATCCAGTCGCGCTCGTTCATGCCGTCGCCGTAGAGCGGGATCTTCCCGCCGTCGAGCAGGTTGGTGGTGAAGAGCGGGATGGCCTTCTCGGGGTACTGGTACGCCCCGAAGTTGTTGGTGCAGCGCGTGACCGACACGTTGAGCCCGTAGGTGGAGAAGTAGGAGAGCGCGATGAGGTCGGAACCCGCCTTCGACGCCGAGTAGGGCGACCGGGGCTCGAGCGGATCGCCTTCTTTCGAGGAGCCGACCTCCACCGAGCCGTACACCTCGTCGGTGCCGATGTGCACGACGCGCGGGATCTCGAGCTTGCGGGCGGTGTCCATCACCACGTTGGTGCCGAAGCAGTTCGTGTTGACGAAGTCGTCGGGGCCGAGGATCGAGCGGTCGACGTGGCTCTCCGCCGCGAAGTGCACCACGGTGTCGTGCCCGCGCATCGCGTCCTCGAGCGTGCCCGGGTCGCAGATGTTGCCGTGCACGAATTCGTAGCGCGGGTCGTCGTCGACGTCGCGCAGCGTGGAGAGGTTGCCCGCGTAGGTGAGCGCGTCGTAGACGGTGACGGAGTCGTCGGTGGTGGAGAAGACGTGCCGCACGTAGTTGGAGCCGATGAAGCCGGCGCCGCCGGTGACCAGGATCTTGCGACTCACGTGCGCATCCCCCAGTAGGGCCGCCGACCCGCCGGGATGTCGGCCCGCGCCGGGTTCTGCTGATCGCGGGCGGAGAGCGTGGGCTCCGCGACCCCCCAGTCGGCGCCGATGGCCGGGTCGTCCCAGAGCACGCCGAGCTCGTCCTGCGGGTTGTAGTAGTTGTCGACCAGGTAGGTGATCACCATGTCGGAGAGTGCGGCGAAGCCGTGCGCGACCCCCGGCGGGATGAACACGCCGCGGTGGTCGTGCGAGCCGTCGGCGCGGGTGCCGAGGTCGATGGTCTGCGTGGCGCCGTCGGTGGGGCCGCCCTCGCGCAGATCGTGCAGCACCACCCGGCAGGCGCCCATCGGCACGTACCAGTAATCGGCCTGGTGCAGGTGGTAGTGCAGGCCCACCACCGCGCCGGCCTGCCGGTTGCCCCGATTGCCCTGGACCATCTCGCGGCCCTGCGGGAACCACTCGCGCCGGTAGGTCTCGATGAAGATGCCGCGCTCGTCACCGTGGATGACGGGCTGCACCACGTAGACGCCGGCGATGACGTCGGACTCGACGATCTCTGCCATTCAGGGGAGCTCCACTCAGGCGATGTCGACCTTGGAGTGGTCGCCGACCATGAGCCGGGTGGCCCGGGGCGAGTCGCCCGAGCACTCGACCTCGACGTCGCGACCGATCAGGGAGTCGATGATGCGCGGCACCATCGTGATGCTCGACCGCTCGAGCACGACGGAGTGCTCGATCTCGGAGTCGAGGATGCGGCAGTCGGCGGCGATCGACGTGAACGGGCCGACGTAGCTGTTCTCGATGCGCGTGTTCGCGCCGATGATCACCGGGCCGCGCACCGTGGAATTCACGATCTCCGCGCCGGCCTCGATCACGACGCGACCCTCGACGCGCGAGGCGTCGTCGACCGCGCCGTCGAGGCGCCGCTCGAGCAGCTCGAGGATGAGCCGGTTGCTCTCGAGCAGCGGGTCCTTCTTGCCGGTGTCGAGCCACCAGCCGCGCAGCACCTCGTGACGCACGCGACAACCCTGGTCGACGAGCCACTGGATCGCCGGTGATCTCGAGCTCGCCGCGGTGGAGGGCTCGATCGGCGCACGGCCTCGTTCACCCTCGCGCCGAAGAGGTACACGCCGACGAGCGCGAGGTTCGACGGTGGGTCGGCCGGCTTCTCGACGAGGCGCACCACCTCACCGTCGGGGCCGATCTCGGCCACACCGAACTGCCGCGGGTCGTCGACCTCGGCCAGGAGGATCTGCGCGGTGAGCTGCTGCCCGGCGGACGTGGTGGCCCGCCCTGCTCGAACGCGCCGACGAACTCCTTGAGCCCCTGCTGGAGCATGTTGTCGCCGAGGTACATGACGAAGTCGTCGTCGCCGAGGAAGTCGTGGGCGATGAGCACGCAGTGGGCGAGACCGAGCGGGGCGTGCTGGTGGATGTAGGTGACGGCCACGCCGAACTGCGAGCCGTCGCCCACGGCGGCGATGATCTCGTCGGCGGTGTCGCCGACGATGATGCCGATCTCCTCGATCCCGGCCGCGACCATGTCCTCGATCCCGTAGAAGAGGATCGGCTTGTTGGCCACCGGCACCAGCTGCTTGGCGCTGGTGTGGGTGATCGGCCGCAGACGCGCAAGCCGGCCCCACCGGAGAGGATCAGGCCCTTCATGACCGCAGCATCGTAGGGGAAGGCCGCGTTCCGGGGCGCACGGGACCCCGGTAGGCTCGGCGCCCCATGACCTCCCCTCGCGGTCCCGTCACCCTCCGCCGGGCCGTGCTGGTGGCCCTGGCCGCGCTCGGATCGGTGCTCGCCCTCGTGCCCGCCACGGCGGCAGTGGCCAAGTCGACCACCACCACGGTCCCCGGCTCCTCCTCCACCACGGTCCCCAAGGGGCAGTGGGACCCGCGCGCCGAGGCGATCGCCAAGGAGGTGGCGAAGCTCGCAAGCTCGACTTCGAACACCCGGTGCCGGTCACCTTCCTCGCCAGCGACAAGTTCGACAAGCAGGTCACGGTCGACGCCGACAAGCTCACGAAGAAGAACAAGGCCGACGTCGCCCACTCCACCGCGCCTCGCCGCGATCGGTCTCGTCCCGCACACCGCCGACCTCGTGCAGCAGCAGAACGACCTCCAGAGCTCCGGCGTGCTCGCGCTCTACCAGCCGTCGAAGCAGCGGGTGCTGGTGCGCAGGACGACCTCGACACCCGGCGAAGAAGGTCACCGTCGCGCACGAGCTCACCCACGCGTTGCAGGACCAGCACTTCGACCTGCGGAAGCTCGGCAAGGCGGCCGACAAGACCCATTCGCTCGACGCGCAAGGCGCTGATCGAGGGCGACGCCGTGCGGGTGCAGGAGCTCTACAAGGCCACGCTCTCGCCGGAGGAGCAGGACCAGGCCGACCAGGAGAACAACGAGGGCGCCACCAAGGCGCAGGACGCCGCCGAAGCCGCCGACGTCGCGCCCGCGCTCAACGTGTTCCAGCAGTCGCCCTACGCCTTCGGGCCCCTCATGTTGGCGACGGTGCAGGCCGCGAACGGGGAGTCGGCGATCGACGACCTGTTCCGCAACCTGCCCACCAACGACCTCTCCTACGTGTTGCCCACCTCGCTGCTCGACGACACGGAGATCGCGACGGTCGCCGCGCCCGAGGCCGACGGCAAGGGTGAGAAGCAGAACGGCAAGGCCGACACGTTCGGGTCCTTCGCGCTCTACCTGATGCTCTCGCAGCAGCTGGCGCCGGCCGACGCGCTCCGCATCGTCGACGGCTGGGGCGGCGACGCGATGATCGACTACACGACGGGCACCGGCGACGCGAAGCAACAGTGCGTCCGGGCCGCGTTCACGGGCCAGACCCAGGACGACACCGCCGCGATCCGCACGGGCCTGGAGCAGTGGATCGCCGCGCAACTGGCCGGGAGTGCCGACGTCGGCGACCGCGACGGCAAGGTGGTGTTGTCGTCCTGCGACGTCGCTACGCCCTGCGCGCTGGTGCACGACGCCATGTACGCGCTCGTGCTCGCGATCACGCGCAACCAGTTGCTGTCGTCGTTCCTCGAGCAGGGTGCGCCGAAGAAGGTTGCGCAGTGCGCGGCCGACGGTGTGGTGCGCGACTCCACCGTGCAACCGATCCTGGAGCAGTCGGCCGCCGATCCCACCGCGCAACCCGACGACGCGACGATCTCGGCCCTGCGCACCTGGCTGCAGGAGATCGTCACCTCGTGCGCGAGCACCGGCGAACCCGGCAACACCGCCTGAGCCTGCCCGTTCCGTTCATGCGTCGATGAGCGCGGATATGTGCGCCTGAGTGACGCATGAACGGGTCAGGCGATGAAGTACTTGGCCTCGGGGTGGGGGACGATGATGGCCGAGGTGGACTGCTCCGGTTCGAGCATGAACTCGTCGCTCAGCTTCACGTCGATGCGGTGCGGCTCGAGCAGCTCGACGAGCTTGGCCTGGTCGTCGAGGTCGGGGCACGCGGGTAGCCCCACGAGTAGCGCGACCCGCGGTACTGCTGGCGGAACAGGCCGGCGAGGCTCGGCCCGTCCTCGTTGGCGAAGCCCCACTCGGAGCGGATGCGGAAGTGCCACAGCTCGGCGAGCGCCTCGGTCATCTCCACCGAGAGGCCGTGGGTGAGCAGGTAGTCCTGGTACTTGTCGCCCTCGAACAACGCCCGCTCGCGCTCGGCGGCGATCGTGCCCATCGTGACGACGTGGAACGCCGCGTAGTCGTTGTCGCCACTGTCGACCAAGCGGAAGAAGTCGGCGATGCACAGGTGACGCTCGCCGTTCTGGCGCGGGAACGAGAAGCGCAGCCGCTCGTTGCGGCGGTCGTCGTCGGTCCACACCACGAGGTCGTTGCCGTCGGAGTTCACCGGGAAGTAGCCCCACACCGCGGCGGGCACCAGCCAGCCCTCCGACTTCGCGATCTCGAGCTGCTCGCGCAGGATCGGGCGGATGCGGTCCTTGAACTCGGCGTCGTTCTCGCTCGTGGTCTTGTCGGGGCGGAACTGCCACTGGTTGCGGAACAGCGCGGTCTCGTTCACGTAGGCCGCGATGTCGTCGAGCGGGATGCCCTTGGCGACGCGTGACCCGAGGAACGGCGGCGCGAAGATCTCGACGTCGCGTGCAACGTCGCTGCGCACCGACGCCGCGGTGACCGCGCGCTCGGCCTCCATCTCGGAGCGGCGCGGCGGCAGGTTGCGTCCGCCGGGCGCACGACCGAACTCGGGGTCGAGGGTGCCGGCGCGCTTGCCGTCCATGAGCTGGTCCATCGTGTGGAGGCCCTCGAACGCATCCTTGCCGTAGAACAGGCGGCCGTCGTACACCTCGCGCAGGTCGCGCTCCACGTAGGTGCGGGTGAGCGCGGCGCCGCCGAGCAGCACCGGGATCTCGGCGAGGCCCTGCTCGTTCATCTCCTCGAGGTTCTCGCGCATGATCAGCGTGCTCTTCACGAGCAGGCCGCTCATGCCGATCGCATCGGCCTCGACCTCCCTGGCCTTCTCGACGAACGCCGACAGGGGCATCTTGATGCCGATGTTGTGGACCTCGTAACCGTTGTTGGTGAGGATGATGTCGACGAGGTTCTTGCCGATGTCGTGGACGTCACCCTTCACGGTGCCGAGCACGACGCGGCCCTTGCCGCCACCTTCCGACTTCTCCATGTGCGGCTCGAGGTGCGAGACCGCGGTCTTCATGGTCTCTGCGCTCTGCAGCACGAACGGCAGCTGCATCTCGCCGCGGCCGAAGAGGTCGCCGACGACCTTCATGCCCTCGAGCAGCACGTCGTTGACGATGCCGAGCGCGGGCATCGACTGCAGCTGCTCGTCGAGCTCGGCTTCGAGGCCCTCGCGGTCGCCGTCGATGATGCGGTGCTTCAGGCGTTCCTCGACCGCCCAGCCCGATCGGTCTTCGCGCTCCACCGCGGTGGCGTCGACGCCCTCGAACAGCGCCATGAGCTCGGTGAGCGGGTCGTAACCCTCTCGCCTGCGGTCGTAGATGAGGTCGAGGGTGACCTCGCGCACGTGGTCGTCGATCTTGTGCATCGGGATGATGCGCGCCGCGTGGGCGATGGCGGCGTCGAGGCCGGCCTCGCGGCACTCGTGCAGGAACACGCTGTTGAGCACGTGCCGGATCGCGGGCTTGAGCCCGAAGCTCACGTTGGAGAGACCGAGCACCGTCGTCGCGCCGGGCAGCTCCGCCTTGATGCGCCGGATCGCCTCGATGGTCTCGATGCCGTCCTTGCGCAGGTCCTCGGAACCGGAACCGAGCGGGAAGGTGAGCGCGTCGAAGATCAGGTCGGTGGGGTCGATCCCGTAGCGCTCGATCGCGAGGTCGTAGATGCGCTTGCAGATCTCGAACTTGTGGTCGGCGGTGCGGGCCTGGCCCTCTTCGTCGATCGCGAGGCAGATCACCGCGGCGCCGTACTCCTGGGCGAGCGTCATCACCCGGTCGAAGCGCTTGCCGTCGTCCTCACCCTCCTCGAGGTTGGCGGAGTTGAGGATCGACTTGCCACCGGAGTGCTGCAGGCCGGCCTCCAGCACCGCGGGCTCGGTGGAGTCGAACACGAGGGGGAGCGCAGCCTGCGTGGCGAAGCGGCTGGCGATCTCCTCCATGTCGGCGGTGCCGTCGCGGCCCACGTAGTCGACGCACACGTCGAGGACGTGCGCGCCTTCCTTCACCTGCTCGCGCGCCATCTGCACGCACGCGTCCCAGTCGGCGTCGAGCATCGCCTCGCGGAACTTCTTCGAGCCGTTCGCGTTGGTGCGCTCACCGATCGCGAGGTAGGCGAGGTCCTGGTGGAAGGTGACCGGGCTGTAGATCGACGAGCACGACGGCTCGGGCTGCGGCGTGCGCGCCACCGGCGCACGCGTGCCGAGGCGTTCGCACACCGCGCGGAGGTGCGCGGGCGTGGTGCCGCAGCAGCCGCCGACGATGTTGAGGCCGAACTCGCCGACGAAGCGGTCGTGCGCCTCGGCGAGGCCCTCGGGGGTGAGGTCGTAGTGGGTGTGCCCGTCGACGATCGACGGCAGCCCCGCGTTGGGCAGGCAGCTGAGGTAGGTGCGCGAGTGCTGCGCGAGGTAGCGGAGGTGCTCCGTCATCTCGGTGGGGCCCGTGGCGCAGTTGAGCCCGATGACGTCGGGACGCATCGCCTCGAGCGCGGTGAGCGCGGCGCCGATCTCGGAGCCCACGAGCAGGCGACCGGTGGTCTCCACGGTGACCTGCACCATGATCGGCACCTCGGTATCTGCGGTGCGCATGGCGCGCCGGGCGCCGATGATCGCCGCCTTGGCCTGGAGCAGGTCCTGCACCGTCTCGACGAGGAGCACGTCGACCCCACCGGCGAGCAGGCCGGCGACCATCGCCTCGTAGTCGTCGCGCAGCTCGGCGAAGCGGATCTGGCCGAGTGACGGGAGGCGGGTGCCGGGACCGATGGAGCCGATGACGAAGCGCGGCTTCTCCGGCGTGGAGAACTGCGCGCAGGTCTCCCGGGCGATGCGGGCCGCGGCCTCGTTGATGGCGTAGGTCTCGTCGGCGATGTCGTACTCCGACAGCACCAGCGGGAAGGCGCCGAAGGTGGCGGTCTCCACCGCGCCGACGCCGGCGTCGAGGTACTCGGCGTGCATCGCCTCGATCAGGTCGGGGCGGGTGAGCACGAGGCGCTCGTTGCAGCCCTCCAGCGCCGCTTCCCCGAAGTCGTCGGGGCCGAGGTTGCGGTCCTGCACCCAGGTCCCGAAGGCACCGTCGAACACGAGGACGTTGATCCAGCGCGCGGAGGAACTCGGACATGGGGTCAGGCTACCTGCCTCCCTGCGGGCGCCCGGGGGTCGAAACCGGCCGCCGGGCACCCGGGGCCGGTAACGTCGGCCGTTCCGGCGTGCGCCGGGTCACGCCATGAAGCTGCAGCCGCCCGCCACCGACACCGTGCCGTCGACCCCGTCGTCCCCGGGGTCGCGGGGGTCGCGCCTGCGGGCGCACCTGCGCATCTGCCGCGTCGACCACTGGTTCAAGAACGTCTTCGTGCTCCCGGGCGTCGTGGTGGCGATCGGCCTCGTGCCGCACGTGAACTGGGACGACTTCTGGTGGCACCTGTTGCTCGGTCTCGCGGGTGTCTGCCTGGTCGCGTCGAGCAACTACGTCATCAACGAGATCCAGGACGCGCCCTTCGACGTCCACCACCCCACCAAGCGCTTCCGGCCGGTGCCGTCGGGGCTGGTGAACGTGCCGCTCGCGTACGTGCAGTGGATCGTGCTCATGGCCGTGGGCATCGGCCTCGGCGGCATCGTCACGTGGAAGCTCGCGCTCACCCTCTTCGTCTTCTGGGTGATGGGGTGCCTCTACAACCTGCCGCCGATCCGCACGAAGGACCACGCGTACGTCGACGTCGCGTCGGAGGCGATCAACAACCCGATCCGCATGCTGGTCGGGTGGTACATCGTCACCGCCACCGTCGTGCCGCCCGCGTCGCTGCTCGTGAGCTACTGGATGATCGGCTGCTACTTCATGGCGGCCAAGCGCTTCGCCGAGTACAACGACTTCGAGCGCACCGGCGACGACGCCGCGCGCTACCGCCGTTCGTTCGCGCACTACACGAGTGAGCGACTCCTCGTGTCGATCATGTTCTACGCGTCGTCGGCGATGTTGTTCTTCGGCGCGTTCATCGTGCGCTACCGCCTCGAGCTCATTCTCTCCTTCCCGCTGGTCGCGGTGATCATGGCGATGTACCTGCACCTGTCGTTCAAGCCCGACAGCCCGGTGGAGAACCCGGAGAAGCTCTACCGCGAGCGCGGGCTGATGGTGGTGCTGGTGCTCACGGTGGCGGCGATGGCACTGCTGCTGTTCGTCGACCTGCCGTTCCTCGGCGACTGGTTCTCGAAGAGCGTGCACTGATGCGTGCGTGCCGATGACGGGCGGGCGCCGGTACGCGCGCGGCTTCGCCATCGGCGCGTTCGTCGCCGGGATCGTCTTCTTCTGGATGGTCACGGCCGGCACCTTCGACCCCGGTCACGAGGTGCCGTTCTCCGGCAACTTCTACGACGTCCAGGCCCACCGCATCCTCGACGGGCACCTGTCGATGCCGCCCGACGTGGTGTCGATCGAGGGCTACGAGCACGACGGCAACTGGTACATGTACTTCGGGCCCGCGCCCGCGTTGCTCCGCCTGCCGACCGCGCTGGTCAGCGACCGCTTCGACGGCCACACCGGCGTCCCGTCGATGTCGTTCGCGTTCGTCGTGACGATGGTGTCGCTCGGCCTGCTCTCCTGGCGGGTGCGGCGCTGGGTGGGTGCCGGACGCGACCGCGCCGGTGACGATGATGTCGACGTGAACCGCGCCGGCGAGGTGTTGGCCGGCGTCACCGCGCTCGCCCTGGGGATCGGCTCCACGATCGTGTTCGTCGGCGTGGGCCCGTACGTGTACCACGAGGCGATCATGTGGGGCGTCGCCCTGTCGTTCGCCGCCTTCGCCGCGATCCTGGCGTGGATCGAGCACCTGCGCCCGCGGTGATCCTGCTGGCCGGCGCGCTTCACGATGCTGGCGTTGCTCAGCCGCCTGGCCATCGGCATCGGGCCCGCCGCCGCGCTCGCCCTGCTGGCACTGGTGTGCGCGCTGGCGCGGGTCTGGCCGCGCGCCCGGCGGTCTCGCCGCACACCTCGGAGTCGCGGGCGATGCCGTCGCGGCGCACCGTCGGCTTCCTCGCCCTCGCGGTCGCGGTGCCGCTCGGCATCTACGCGGTGATCAACCTCCTGAAGTTCGGCACGTTGTTCAGCGTTCCCTACGACCACCAGGGCGTGAACGCGCTCGTCGCCGGGCGCAAGGAAGTGCTCGCGGCGAACAACGGCACGCTGGTGAACGTGAAGGCGTTGCCCACCAACCTCGTGCAGTACCTGCGCCCCGACGCGTTCCGCCTGAGCGGGTCGTGGCCGTGGGTGCGCCTGCCCTCGGGGCAACCGCACGTGTTCGGCGACCTGAAGTACGACCTGCTCGACCACACGTCGAGCGTCACCGCCACCATGCCGGCGCTGGTGGTGCTGGCCCTCGGCGGCGTGGTGGCGATCATCCGCGCCGCCGCCCGACGCGCCGCCGTCACGCTGCGATCGCTCGCGGTGCCGGTGCTCGGCGCCGCGTGTGCAGCCGTGCCCACGCTCGTGTTCGTGTACATCACCGAGCGCTACATCGCCGACTTCCTGCCCCTGCTCGTGCTGCCGGGCCTGGCCGGGTTCCACGCGTTCGTCGCGTGGGCGCGCATGCGCCGCGAGGGACGCGGGCTGGTGGTCGTCGCGTCGGTCGCGCTCGGCGCGCTCGTGCTGTGGAGTTGCGTGGCGAACGTGTCGATCGCGCGCGACTACCAGGTCGGGCGCGACCAGGTGAAGACCTTCGACAGCCGTTCGTAGGTCAGGCGGTGCCCAGGTGCGCGCGGCGACCGAGCCGCACCGCGGTCGGGGCGGGCCCACAAGTCGCGGTCGCCGGAGCTGTCGCCGTAGGCGAACACGAACGCGGGCGCGCCGCCCTTGGTGGAGGCGAGGTAGTCGTCGAGGCGACGCACCTTTTCGGGGCCGCGCACGTTGCCGCCGACCAGACGACCGGTGACGCGACCGAGGTCGTCGGTCTCGAGCTCGGTGGCGAGCACGGCGTCGAAACCGAAGTGCTCGGCGACGGGGCGCAGGTACACCGCGAACGATGCCGAGACGATCACGACCTCGTGCCCCTGCTGCTGGTGCCACTCCGCGAGGTCGACCGCCTCCGCGCGCATGTGCTTGGCGACGATCCGGCGCGCGTACTCCTCGGCGAAGCGCTCGAGACTCAGCATCGGTGAACCGTGGAGCGCCTTGGCCACCACCTCGGCCTTCAGCTCGTCGCGCGTCCACATGCGGCCGCCGCGAGCGAAGGCCCAGCCGGTCTTGGCGAGGGTCTTGACCGTGCCGTCGATCCCGACGAGCTCGGCGAGGAACGGGACGAAGTTGTCGCGGGTCGACAGGGTGCCGTCGAAGTCGAACGCGGCCACGACGCGCGGCGCGTCGGGTGCAGGAGAGCCGGAGACGCTGGTCATTCCCCGCAGGGTATTGGTTAGAAGTTGATCGCAGCCTGGTCGAGCGCCCGCTCGAGCAGGGTCTCCGGCGTGTCGCCGGGCACGCCGAGGGCGACGCCGAGCCGGGCGATGACCTCGGAGTTGTGCAGCAGCCGCTGGGCGACCGCGGCGGCGTCCTGGTCGCGCCGGATGTCGTTGCACACCACCACGAACGTGCGGCGGGCGACGCGGGCGACGGTGTCGTCGGGTCGTACCCGGGCCACGAGCCGGCGGGCCAGCTCACGGAAGTCGGGGAGCTCGCCGTCGAACGTGCGCGGATCGTCGAGCACGAACACGGCCACGACGCGGTTCACGCGGTGGGCGCGGGCGAGCGCGATCGACGTGCGGTCGAGCAGCAGCGGCCAGCGCGGCAGCCCCGTCTCCCGGTCGAACATCCTGTCGTACTGGACCGGGTCGGCTTCGACCCTGATGTGATGCGTGGCCTGGGCCATGGCACCCCTCCGATCTCCTGCACGTGGATTGTCGTCCGCCGCGGAGGGGGCCTTGAGGCGTGATCTGTCCGATTCGTCCGACGTCTGTGGGATCGGGAGCGAAATGACTCAGGCGTGCCAGCGGCGCGTGCCGCCCCTGGATCAGATGGGCAGCTTGCGGAACACGGGCCGCGGCACGTGGCGCAGCGCCGACATCACGAAGCGCATCGTGCCCGGCACCCACACCTGCTCGGAACCCCGCTGGAGTCCCTTCACGATGGCCTGGGCGACGGCCTCGGGCGTGGTGGAGAGCGGCGCGGCGTCCATACCCTCGGTCATCTTCGTGTGCACGAACCCGGGGCGCACGATCATCACCTTCACGCCGGTGCCCACGAGGCTGTCGCCGAGGCCCTGGTAGAAGGCGTCCATCCCGGCCTTCGACGAGCCGTACACGAAGTTGGAGCGGCGGGCCCGCTCGCCCGCCACCGACGACAGGGCCACGATCGTGCCGTGCCCCTGGGCCTTCAGCTTGTTGGCGATCGGCACGGTCACCGAGATCGCGCCCACGTAGTTGACCGTCGCGATGTCGACCGCGGCGGCGGCGTCCTGCTCGGCCTGCTCCTGGTCGCCGAGCACGCCGAACGCGACGAGCACGAGGTCGAGGTCGCCCACGCGGTCGAACACGTCGTCGACGAACGCGGTGTGCTTCGTGGTGTCGTGGGCGTCGCCGACGGCTTCCACGTTGGTGCGCCGAGCGCCCGCAGCTCCTCGACCGAACCGGCGAGCGACTGCGGGTCACGCCGCGAGCATGATGGCGCGGGCGCCGCTTCACCAGCTCGCGCAGCTTCGACATCGCGATGTCGGACCCACCACCGAGCACCAACACCGACTGCACCGATCCCAGCGCGCCCTGCATCTTCGAGTCACTTTCGATTTCGGCGCTCTTGAAGGCTCCTCTGGCGACCTTCAGGAGCGCAAGAACGGGGTTACGGAGGGGAGAGGCGGCGCTGCAGGTCGGACTGCAGCACGTTCTCGGGGTCGACGCGCCGCAGCGCGGCGAAACGGTCGAGGTCGGGGTACATGACCGGCACCAGTTCGGGGCGCAGGCGGAGTCCTTCGCGAGGTAGATGCGCCCACCGGCTTCCGCGACGAACCGTCGAGCCGGTCGAGGAGCACGTCGAGCTCGGCACGGTGGCGGGGATGTCGAGCGCGAGCGTCCAGCCCGGCTGCGGGAACGACAGTGGCCCGGGGTTGCCGGGCCCGAAGCGCTTGAGCACCGCGAGGAACGACGCGGCTCGCGCCTCGCTCAGCATCTCGATCGACTTCCGCACCGCCTCGTGCTCGGTGTCGGGCACGACGTACTGGTACTGGGAAGCGCGGCTGCCGTAGAGACAGTTCCAGTCGCGCACGCCGTCGAGGGGTGGAAGAACGACGAGATGGTCTCGACGCCGTGGCCACCGTGCAGCGCGGGGGACACGCGGAACCAGAGCTCGTTGAACGCGGCGATCGACGCGCGGTTGAGCAGACCGTTGGGGACCCACGGGGGCGCGCTGAGCTTGGCCGGCCCGCCGAACGCAACGGGTCGCGCCGAGCTTCACCGGCAGGTCGTCGACCTCGGCGTGGTCACCCCGCGACAGGATCGAGCGCCGAGCAGCGCGCCCTGGGCCAGGCAGTCGATCCACGCCGCCGAGTAGCGGATGTCGGCGTCCTCGCCCGCCATCGCGGCCATGACCGCGTCGAGATCGGGGAAGCGCACGTTCTCGGCGCGAATCATCGACGTGCGCACCGGCAGCAGGCGCATGGTGACCTCGCCGATCACGCCGGTGAGGCCCATGGCGCCCGCGGTCCCCCAGAACAGCTGGGGATCCGACTCGGGGGTCACCTCCAGCGTGCCGGTGGGGCTGTGCAACGTGAACGACGCGACGTGGTTGGCGAAGCTGCCGTCGAAGTGGTGGCTCTTGCCGTGCACGTCGGCGGCGAGCGCGCCGCCGAGGGTGACCTGCCGGGTGCCCGGCGTGACGTGCACGAACCAGCCGAACGGCAGCAGCGCGCGGATCAGCGTGTCGAGGCTGACGCCGGGATCGGCGCGCACGATGCCGCGCTCGAGGTCGAGTTCGTGGATGCCGCCGAGCGCGGTGGCGTCGAGCACCGTGCCACCCGCGTTCTGGGCGGCGTCGCCGTAGCTGCGCCCGAGTCCGCGGGCGAGCAGACCGCGCGGCCCGGCCTCGGCGAGCAGGGCGTCGACCTCCGCCTCGACCGCGGGCGCGACGACCGTCGCCGCGGTGGGCGCGGTGCGGCTCCATCCGGTGAGGAGCTCCGTGCGGGCCTCAGCCACGGACACCCAATGCGAACGCGATCGCCCACAGCAACCCGACGATCTGCAGCACGCGGTCGGAGAACACGACCTCCTCGGGTGCGCCGCCGCCGCCCTGGTCGACGACCAACGCGTAGCGCAGCACCGCGATCACGAACGGCACGATGGAGATGCGGAACCAGAACGTGTCACCGGTGCTCGCCGCGTTCTCGAACGCCCAGAGGCAGTACGCGGTGATCATCACGCCCGACGCGACGGCCCGCACGTACCCCAGGAATGCGGTGGAGTACTCGCCCAGGGTGCGACGGTGCTCGAGCGAGTCGGAGCCCAGCTCCACCTGTTCGGCGTGGCGCTTGCCGGTGACGATGAACAACGAACCGGCCCCGGCGACGATCAGGAACCAGTCGGACAGCTCGACGCCCGTCGCGACACCACCGGCGATCGCGCGCAGCACGAACCCGGCCGCGACCGCGGCGAGGTCGATGACCGGCTCGTACTTCAGCCACATGGTGTACGAGAGCGTGATCACCACGTAGGCGGCGATCACCGCGGTGAGCTCGCCGCCGTGCACCGGCGCGGTGATCAGCAGCGAGAGCACGATGAGCACCCCGGCGATGATCCGCGCGCTGCCGGGCGAGAGGTGGCCGGCCGCGATCGGCCGGTTGCGCTTGGTGGGGTGGAGGCGGTCGGCCTCGGCGTCGTTGGCGTCGTTGAGGAAGTAGGTGCCGCTCGCGGCGAGGCAGAAGCCCACGAAGGCGACGAGCGTCTTCAGGAGGGCGTCGCGCTGGTCGAGCACCCCGGCGGCGGCCGGCGCCGCGAACACCAGCACGTTCTTCGCCCACTGCTTGGGGCGGGCGGTGCGGACGACGGCCCGCAACGTGGACGACTGCGGGGCAGGCGCGGACGTCGATTCGGAGGCCGGATCGGGAGCCGCGGACATCGCGGCCAGGCTAGGCGACCACCCGACCTCTCCCGGGCCGCCTCGCCCACGCCCCGTCGTAGACTCCGGACCCACATGACGCAGCGCATCTACACACGTGGTGGCGACGACGGCACCACCGGCCTCCTCTTCGGGGGCCGGGTCGGCAAGGACACCGCCGGGCCCGACGCCTACGGCGCGGTCGACGAAGCGGTCTCCGCGCTGGGGGTCGCCCGGGCCGAGGCCGAACGGGGCTCCGAGCTCGACGAGTTGATCATCCACCTGCAGCGCGAGCTGTTCGTGGTCGGTGCCGAGCTGGCCACCGCCCCCGCGAACCGCGCCAAGCTCACGCCCGGGGTGTCGCTCACCACGCCGGAGATGGTCGCCGCGCTCGAACCGGTCATCGACCGCATCACCGAGCGGTACGACCCGCCCACCGAGTTCGTGCTGCCGGGCGAGAACCGCGCGGCCGCCGCGCTCGACATGGCCCGCACGGTGGTGCGGCGTGCCGAACGCCAGGCCGTCGCCGCCACCCGCCACGGCTGGCTCGGCGACGACAGCCAGGTGGTGCCCTACCTCAACCGCCTCGCCGATCTCGTCTACACCCTCGCCCGCTGGCAGGAAGGCCACTTCCGCCCCGTGCGTCCCCGTCCCTGATCCCCCGGTCACCCTCACTCCGGAGAAGACACCGTGCCGCTCTCGTTCAGCGCCTCCAGCGCCAGCCCCGCATCCGTCGCCGTCGACCTGCTCGCGGTGCCCATCGCCAAGGGGGCGGTGTTCGGCCCGACTGCTGATGTGGTCGACGCCGCGCTCGGCGGCACCCTCGCCACCTTCATGGAGGAGACGGGTTTCGACGGCGCGCTCGGCGCCACGCTCGCGGTGCCGACTGCGGGGAAGCTGAAGGCCAAGGCGGCCATCCTCGTCGGCATCGGTGCGGCCGAGGACGTCACGGTCGACACGCTCCGCCGCGCCGCGGCGGCGGTGGCGAAGCGCGCGACCAAGGCCGCGTCGGTGGCGACCACGCTCGCCCAGGCGGGTGACACCGCCGGTCTCGACGCCGGTGCGGCCGCGCAGGCGGTCACCGAGGGCTTCGCGCTCGGCGGCTACCAGTACCTCGAGTACAAGGGCGATGCGAAGCCGTCGAAGCTGCGCAAGGTCACGCTGCTCGGCGCGACCAGCGGCGCGGCGAAGGACGGCATCGCGCGCGGCAGCGCGGTCGGCGACGCCGTGGTGTGGGCGCGCGACCTCGTGAACACGCCGGCGAAGGAGAAGTCGCCCGCACAGATGGCGGCAGCCGCGCAGAGTCACCTCCGTGGGAGCGGCGTGCGCGCGCAGGTGCTCGACCTCGCGCAGATCCGTGCGCAGCGCCTCGGCGGTGTGCTCGGCGTCGGGCAGGGCTCCCAGCAGACGCCGCGCTTCCTGAAGATGACGTACGCGCCGTCGGGTGCCACCGGTCCCGCGCTCGCGCTCGTGGGCAAGGGTGTGGTGTTCGACTCCGGTGGTCTGTCGCTCAAGCCCGGTAGCGGCATGGAGACGATGAAGACCGACATGTCGGGCGGGGCCGCGGTGATCGCCGCAATGGGCACGCTCGCGAGGCTCGGCGTGCGCAAGAAGGTGAACGCCTACGTGCCGCTGGTGGAGAACATGCCGAGCGGCACCGCCATCCGTCCGGGTGACGTGCTGAAGATCCGCAACGGCAAGACGGTTGAGGTGCTCAACACCGACGCCGAGGGCCGGCTGATCCTGGCCGACGCGCTGTCGCTCGCGTGCGAGGACGGTGCGTCGGCGATCATCGACCTCGCCACGCTCACCGGCGCGTGCATGGTGGCACTGGGCGACAAGATCGCCGGCCTCATGGGCAACGACGACGCGTGGAACGACCAGGTGCGCGCGGCCGCCGACCGCGCGGGCGAGCCGGTGTGGCCGCTCCCGCTGCCGAAGGAGTACCGCAAGCTGCTGGAGTCGGAGATCGCCGACCTCAAGAACATCAGCACCGGTGGCTACGGCGGCGCGCTCACTGCAGGCCTGTTCCTCCAGGAGTTCGTCACCCCCGACACGCCCTGGGTGCACCTCGACATCGCGGGTCCCGCGCGCGCCAACGGCGACGACGGCTACCTCGTGAAGGGCGGCACCGGGTTCGGGGTGCGCACCCTGCTCGAGTTGGTGAGCAACTACGAGGCGCCGGCGAAGCCCGCGAAGAAGGCGGCACCGCGCAAGGCGGCGGCCCGGAAGGCGCCCGCGCGGAAGGCAGCCGCGCGGAAGGCGCCGGCCAAGAAGGTGGCAGTCCGCAAGCGCGCCCGCTGATGCGCCGCCTCGGGGGAGCAGTCGTCGCGGCCGCGGTGGTGGTGGCCGCGGCCCTCGCCACGGTCGTGGTCGCGGTCCCCGCGGCACCGGCCGCGCGCGCGGCCACACCGCGGGCCTACCAGGTCGTCACGATCCACATCCGTGACAACTTCTACGACCCCGACGCGGCCACGATCGCGCCCGGCGCCACCGTGCGCTGGGTCAACGACGGCCGCAACCCGCACACGGTCACGTCGAGCACGAGCGGTCAGTTCGACAGCGGGGTGCTGAAGCCGGGCAAGTCGTTCACCCGCACCTTCCCCAAGGCGGGGAGCTACGCGTACTACTGCACGCTGCACGGCACGCCCACGAGCGGGCAGCACGCCGCGCTCGGTGTGGGCGAGGGCAACGCGCCCGACGCCGTGCAACCCACGGGTGGGAGCGAGGCGACGGCACCCTCGTTCGAGGCGTCGGGCCGCACCATCCGCGTGCCCGAGGACGCGTCGACGATCCAGCAGGGCGTGAACCAGGCGAAGACCGGCGACCTCGTGCTCGTCGCGCCGGGCGTGTACCACGAGGCGGTCAAGGTCACCACCGACGGCATCGTGATCCGCGGCGTCAACCGCAACACCACGATCCTCGACGGTCAGTTCACACGCGACAACGGCATCTTCGTCGTCGGCGCGAATGGCGTCGCGATCGAGAACATGACGGCGCGCAACTACAAGACGAACGGTTTCTTCTGGAACGCGGTGCTCGGCTACCGCGGTTCGTATCTCACCGCGTACCGCAACGGGGACTACGGCCTCTACGCGTACGACTCGCAGTACGGCCAGTTCGACCACTCGTACGCGTCGGGAAGCCCCGACTCCGGCTTCTACATCGGCCAGTGCAACCCGTGTCACGCGGTGATCACCGACGTGACGTCCGAGTACAACCTCCTCGGCTACTCCGGCAGCAATTCGAGCAACGACCTCTCGATCGTGCACTCGAAGTGGCTCCACAACCGCAGCGGCATCGTGCCGAACAGCCTCGACTCCGAGGAGCTGCCGCCGCAGGGTGGCAACACGATCGCGGGCAACCTCGTGGCCGACGACGGCAACGAGAAGGCCGCGTCGTCCAACAGCACCACCTGGGACCCCGCGTACGGCTTCGGCATCCTCGTGTTCGGCGGCGTGAACGACGTCGTCACGAAGAACCGGGTGGTCGACAGCAAGAAGGTCGGCATCGGCATCAGTCCCAACCCCGGTCTCCAGGACAAGGCCTGGCCCGCGACGGGCAACCGCGTCACCGACAACGTGGTGGAGCGGTCCGGTCTCGCGGATCTCGGGTCGCTGCTCATCACGCAGGAGGACGGCAACTGCTACGCGGGCAACACCTTCTCCACGAGCTCACCGACCGACATCGAGGCGGTGTACCCGTGTGAGGGGGCGCCCACCGCCGATCCGTCGGTCGGCGCGTTCAACCTCGCGCAGTTCCTCGACGCGTCGGGGAACCCCAAGGGGCGCAGCTACAAGGCCACGCCGGTGCCGGGGAAGCAGCCCACCATGCCGCGCGGCGCGCGACAAGGTGAAGCCGGCGGCGCGCCGGCGCCCGTCGATCCACGTCGATCGAGGTCCCCGCTGCGACCGGCGACTGACCACGTCGCGGAGCTGCCCGGTCAGACGAAGACGTCGGCCGGGAGCTCGATGCCGCGGTCGCGTAGCTCCTCGCTGAGCTTGGGGCGGACCCCGGTGGCGACCAGTCGGCCCTTCTCCACGCCCGCGACCGCGCCGGGCGCGTCGTAGTCGTAGCCGAACACCTCCGACAGGGTGACGACGTCGCCCTCCATGCCCTCGACCGCGCACACCGAGGTGAGACGGCGGGAGCCGTCACGCATACGGCTGATGTGCACCATCACGTCGAGCGCCGAGGCCGACTGCTCGCGGATGGCGCGCACCGGCAGGTCGAGGCCGGCCATGAGCACCATCGTCTCGACGCGTGCGAGCGCGTCGCGGGGCGAGTTGGCGTGCAGGGTGGTGAGCGAGCCGTCGTGGCCGGTGTTCATCGCCTGCAGCATGTCGACGGCTTCGGCGCCGCGCACCTCACCGACCACGATGCGGTCGGGGCGCATGCGCAGCGCGTTGCGCACGAGGTCGCGTGCGCGCACCTCGCCGCGGCCCTCGATGTTGGGCGGCCGGCCCTCGAGCCGGATCACGTGGCGCTGGTGCAGCCGGAGCTCGGCGGCGTCCTCGATGGTGACGACGCGCTCGCCGTCGGGGATCATCCCGGACAGCACGTTGAGCAGCGTGGTCTTGCCGGTGCCGGTACCGCCGCTGATGAGCATGTTCATCCGGCCGCGCACGCAGGCGCCGAGGAAGGTGGCCACCTCGGGGGTCATCGACCCGAGACGGATGAGGTCCTCCACGGTGAGCGCGTGGGTCGCGAACTTCCGGATGGTCAGCACCGGGCCGTCGAGCGCGAGCGGCGGGATGATCGCGTTCACGCGCGAGCCGTCGGGCAGGCGGGCGTCGACCATCGGCGACGACTCGTCGATGCGGCGGCCGAGCGGGCCGACGATGCGGTCGATGACGCGCAGGATGTGGTCGTCGGAGAGGAACCGGGAGCCGGTGAGCTCGAGGCAGCCCGCCTTCTCCACGTAGATGCCCTCCATCCCGTTGACCATGATCTCGGTGACGGCGGGATCGGTGAGGTACCGCTCGATCGGCCCGTACCCGAGTACCTGGTCGGTGATCGCGGCCACGAGGTCGTCGCGCTCCGCGTCGTCGAGCGGGATGCGCTCTTCCTTGATGACGTCGCCGAGCTCGGTGACGACGAGACGGTCGAGCTGGTGCGCGGTGAGCGAGGAGTCGAAGAGCGCGGGCCCGACGCGCACCATGAGTGCGTCGACCGCCTTGCGCTTCAGTCGGGAGACCGCGTCCTCGGCGTCGTTGCCGTTGGCGTCGCCGTGCACGAGGCTGGCGACGGTGACCGGCGACTCGCCGTTGGGGGCGCCGTTCTGCTGCTGGAGTCGTTCGCTGAGCTTCATCGCGTCACCGCCGCCAGAACGGGCTGCCGGCGCGGCCGTTCGCCGGGGCGGCGACGGGAGCGAAGCGGCTCACGATCTGCTGCATCGCGAGTGACACCGCGGCACGCGGGTCGGCCGAGATCACGGGTTCCCCCTGGTTGAGCGACAGCGGGACCGCCCGCGAGCTGGGGATGGCGACGTCGACCTTCACGCCGAGCGCCTGCTCCACCACCGGGATGGTGAGGCCGGTCTTGGCGTCGGCGCGGTTGAGCACCACGTGCCACTGCTGCTGCGGCTTGCCGATCACCTTGAGGGCGTCGATCTCCTTGCGCGTGCTGCGGATGCTCGGGATGTCGGTGGCCGAGAGCAGCACCAGGTCGGTCGCGAACTCCATCGCCGCGAGGGTGTTCTCGTCGAGGCCCGACGGCGTGTCGACGATCACGTAGCGGAAGGAGTCGGAGAGCAGCCGCACGACCCGTTCGACGTGGTCGGTCGTGAGCCGGTCGGCGTCGGTCGGGAGGAGCGGCGCGCACAGTGCGAACAGCCCGTCGGGGTGCGCGGTGAGGTGGGCCTTCAGCGTGGTCGCGTCGAGGGTGTCGAGCGCGTTCGTCGCGTCGGTGAACGTGAGCTCCGGCACGAGGCCGAGCGCGCTGGCGACGTCACCGAACTGCAGGTCGAGGTCGAGGATCACGGTCTGGCCCGGCGCGGCCTTGGCGAGACCGAGTGCGAGGTTGGTCGACAACGTGGTCTTGCCCGCGCCGCCCTTGGGGCAGAGGGTCACGATCACGTGACGGTCGTCGTCGGCGTCGCTGCTGTCGAGCACGCCGCGTTGGTCGCGCTGGTGAACGCGCGCGAACGCCTCGTGCAGTTCCTGGGTGGGGGTCTCGGGCGAGATCACGTCGCGCGCCGGCACGCAACGCCGACCGCAGCAGCGCGGTCGACGGCTTCGCCACGATCAGCACGCTGATGTCGGGGCGCTGCTCGTCGAAGGTCTGCGCGAGCTGCACGGCCCGCTCCGGGTCGAGCCCGGGCCCGAGCGCGACGACGCGCGCCCCGCCGTTGGCGAGTGCCCGCACGCACTCCCGGGTCGTCGAGCAGATCGTCACGCCAGTAGCGCAACGGCCCGTCGACCGCGCCGCCGAGCGCCACGTACGCGCCTCGAAATCCGCGCTCGTGGCCAGCACGAGTCCACCTCCTTGCCCCTTGCCACACACCTCCTGCCACGTGGCCTCTGACACGTGAAGGTGAGGTCGGCGCTCCGGCACGCCTTGAGGGCCGGTGACCCCGCCGCAGGGCGGGCGCGCCAGCCCTTCGGATGGCCCTTGCCGTTGCCCGGGCCCTTGTCCTGCCCTTGTCCTGCCGTTGCCCGGCTTCGGGGTCGGCGGGTCGGAGGCCTGGGCAGGGTCGTGGCGACCGGGGCGCCGCCACCGCGGTGGCGCCGCCACCGTGGTGGGCGCCGCCACCGTGGTCACGGTGGGTTGGGGCGGTGGGCGGTCGCGGGGTCGCGGCGGTCGCGGCCGGCTCCGTCGTCGACACCGTCCGCCGTTCCGTCGGACGGCCGCTAGCGCCGCGACGACCAGGAGCACGAGGAGCACCAGCCCTGCGGGCGCCAGGAGCCGTGACGGTCCGCGGCGCCGGCGCGCTGGCACGGGTGCCCCGCCGGGCGTGATCGTGCCAGGGTCCGGGTGCGTGGCGGAGGTGTTCCCGTGGCGGAGGGGCACGGGCCGACGCGCCGTGGCCGGCGGGCCGTCCAGCGCCGCGAGCACGGCCGCGCCGTCGGCGGGGCGCGTCGGATCGGGGCGCAGCATCCGGTCGATCAGGTCGGGGAGCCGCGGCCCCAGGTCGGGGCGGAGCTCGCGAGGGCGGCCGCCGGCGAGGGGCGCTCGGCGGCGGCCTCGTGGTCAGGATGCCGAGCGACCATGTCGCTCGCGGAGTGGCCGCCTCGCCGCGCAAGCGCTCGGTGCGGTGTACGCGGGTGCCGAATCCGTGGCCCACGTCGCGGTCTCGTCACCCTCGGGTTCTGGCGATCCCGAAGTCGGCCACCTTGCAGCGTCCGTCGGGCACGAGCACGTTCGCCGGCTCACGTCGCGGTGCAGCACCCCTGCCGAGTGGCCGCGTCGAGCGTTGGCGACGTCGTGGGCCACCTCGTGGACGCGCTCGAGGAGTTCCGGCCTGCTCGAGATGGTGGTGCCGGAGCACCGCTTCACGAGGTAGCGGGATCGTCCCCGCGACGTCGAACACGGTGACGATGCTGCGCAGTGCCGCCGGCTTGCGCCGGAATCCGCCGGGCGGGGTCGCGGGCGAGGTCGGCGCAGGACCTTCACGGCGACGTGCCGGTCGAGGCGCTCGTCGGTCGCGGCGAACACCCGCCTGCACCCGACCGGGATGAGCCGTACGGCCCCTGAGGATGGCCGGGTGCGCACGACGGCGCCGACCGAATCGCGGACTGCGGCTCGGTGCCGTCGGGGGCAGGACGGTGTCAGCGTTGGCGCACCCGGGCCCGCAGGGCGGCGAAGCACAGTCCGAAGCTGATGAGGAACACCACCAGCAGGGCGAGGAACGCCTTGCCGAGGTCGTCGCCCTGCCAGCCCACCAGGGAGAGCGACCGCAGGCCGTCGAGCAGGTAGGTGACGGGGTTGAAGCCGGCGACGGTGTCGAGCCAGCCGCTCAGTTGGTTGCGGGGCACGTACGACGACGTGAGGAACAGGAAGGGGAAGAAGAGCAGGAAGCTCGAGTTCACCGCCGCGGGGTTCCCGGTCTTCAGGGCGATCGCGTAGCCGAAGCCGGCGAAGCTGAGGCTCCACAGCGCGGCGATGACGACGAACACCAGCACGCCGAGCGCGCCCGTCTTGAAATCGATGCCGAGCACGAACGCGAGGGCGAGGATCGGGATGCACAACACCGACGACACCGCGACGTCGGCGACCATGTGCCCGACGAGGATCGCGCTGCGCCGCACCGGCGTGAGCAGCAGCCGGTCGAAGTAGCCGTTCTGCACGTCGATCACCAGCGCCTGCGCCCGGGACACGCCCGTGACGCCGAGCAGGATGGCGGTGGCCATCTGGAACGACGTGTAGTCGAAGCCCGGGATGTTCTGCTGCGTCAGGTTCTTCAGCGTGCCCACGTTGACGAGGAAGAAGAAGATCGCGATGAACACCGGCGGCATGACCGCTTCCTTGTCGCGCGGCACCGCACGGAGCGAACGCCCGGCGATGGTGGCGACGTCGCGCAGCGCGCCCGCCGGACGCGCCCGCACGACCGGGCCGATCCGGGTGGGCGCACCGTTGCGGCGCCCGGTGTCGTCGATGGTGGTCTCGGCGGTCATGCGTACTCCTCCTCGAGGGCGATGTCCTGGTCGGCGAGGTGACCGCCGGTGAGCTCGAGGAACACGTCGTCGAGCGTGGGGGTGCGCAGGGTGAGGTCGAGCACGCGGACTCCGGCATCGTGCAGGGCGATGGCGATGGGACCGACGCTCGCCGATCCCTCTTCCACACTCACCGTGAGCTCGTGCCCGTGCCCCTCGATCGAGTTGACGCCGTACGCACCGTCGATGGCCTGCCGCGCGACCGTGGTGTCGCCGTCGATGCGCACGATCACGAGGTCGGTGCCGACCCGCCGCTTCAACTCGGTGGGCGTGCCCTGGGCGACGAGGATGCCGCGGTCGACGATGCCGACGCGGTCGGCGAGCTCGTCGGCCTCCTCGAGGTACTGCGTGGTGAGGAGGATGGTCATGCCCAGCTCCTCGTTGAGGCGACGCACCTCGTCCCACACGCGTGCCCGGCTGATCGGGTCGAGGCCGGTGGTGGGCTCGTCGAGGAAGAGCACGTCGGGGTTGTGCACGAGCGCGGCGGCGAGGTCGAGCCGGCGCTGCATGCCACCCGAGTAGGTGCCGATGCGCCGCTCGAGCGCGTCGCCGAGGTCGACGAGCGACCGCAGCTCGGCGAGGCGCAGGTCGACCTCGGTGCCGGTGAGGCCGTAGAGGCGGCCCTGCAACCGGAGGAGCTCGAGACCGGTCTGCTTCGGGTCGAGGGCGACGTCCTGCAGCGCCACGCCGATGTGCAGGCGCACCTGCTGGGCCTGGGTGGCGATGTCGAAGCCGGCCACCGTGGCCTGCCCGCCCGTGGGGGCGAGCAGCGTGCACAGCATCTTCAGGGTGGTGGACTTGCCGGCCCCGCTGGGGCCGAGCAGGCCGTAGATCTCGCCGCGGCCGATCTCGGAGATCGAGACCGTCGACCGCGGCCAGATCGCCGAAGGTGCGGCGCAGCCCGGTGGCCCGGATCGCGGGTTCGCCCGCAGCGGGGCTCGGAGTGGGGTTCGTCTGCATGGGGGGATCCTCACGAGAAATGCGGCCAGATCCTGGCCGCATGGGAGACTTTCCTCGTCGATGACCGACGGATGGTCGTCGGCGGACTCATCGGCGGTCCACCGATTTTCCCGGGAGTGCCCGTGCCGGAACATCCCACCGAACGCGCGTTGCAGCTGCTGTCGCTGCTGCAGACCCACACCTTCTGGCCCGGCACGGAGCTCTGCACGCGCCTCGACGTCAGTGCGCGCACCCTGCGTCGTGACATCGACCGCCTGCGCGCGCTGGGCTACCCGGTGGACGCCACCCCCGGTCCCGCAGGTGGCTACCGCCTCGCTGCGGGCGCGCACCTGCCGCCGCTCCTCCTCGACGACGACGAAGCCGTGGCCATCGCAGTGGGCCTGCGCGCGGCGGCGAGCGAGTCGATCGACGGCATGGAGGAGACGGCCGTGCGCGCGCTGGCCAAGCTCGAGCAGGTGCTGCCCGATCGGTTGCGCCGTCGCGTGCGCGCGGTGCACGCCAACGTCACGCCGCTCCGGTGGGCGCCCGACACCGCGGTCGACGGCGACACGCTCGCGGTGCTCGCACTCGCGTGCCGCGACAGCGAACAGGTGCGCTTCGCGTACCAGGCGCGCGACGGCGAGGCCACCGCGCGCCTGGTGGAACCCCATCAGCTCGTCGTCACCGACCATCGGTGGTATCTCGTCGCGTACGACGTGCGCCGCGACGACTGGCGCACCTTCCGCCTCGACCGCATGACCGACGCCAAGCTCGCGGGCGCGCGCTTCCGTGCACGCGGCATCCCAGGCGGGGACGCGGCGGCCTACGTCGCGCAGTCGATCCGCTCGATGCCGCAGCCGCACGAGGCGGTGCTCGACGTGCGCGCCGACGCCGATGCCGTGCGCGCCGTCCTACGTCGTGACGCCGAGATCGAGCCGCGCGCCCGCGGCACGGTGCGCGTGCGTCTCACCGGTGCGTCGGTCGACTCGTTGTTCGTCGCCACGAGCTTCCTCGCCGCGCGCTTCAGTGTGCGCGTGCGCGAACCAGCGGAGTTGCGCGAGCGCGTCGACTTGGTGGCGACGCGGCTGACGACCTGAGTCAGTGACCGGTGCTGGTGCCGTCGGCGAGGACCGCGTGCGGCAGGCAGTGCTGGTCGTACTCGGCGATGATGATCTCGCCCGCGTCGGGGCCGCACGCCGGGCACTGCGGGTCGCGCCGCACCTTGAAGGCACGGAACGACTGCTCGAGTGCGTCGTAGGCGAGCAGGCGGCCGATGAGCGGGTCGCCGAGGTCGAGGAGCAGCTTGATCGCCTCGAGCGCCTGGATCGAACCCACAATGCCGGGGAGCACGCCGACCACGCCGGCCTCCGCGCAGCTCGGGGCGAGCTCCGGCGGCGGCGGCTCGGGCAGGAGGCAGCGGTAGCACGGGCCCTCGTAGGGCTTGAACACCGAGACCTGACCCTCGAAGCGGAAGATCGAGCCGTGCACCACGGGGATCTTCTTCAGCAGCGATGCGTCGTTGAGCAGGTAGCGCGTGGGGAAGTTGTCGGTGCCGTCGACAATGACGTCGTAGCCGTCGATGACGTCGAGCACGTTGTCGGCGCCGAGGCGGACGTCGTAGGTGACGACGTCGACGTCGGGGTTGAGCATCGTGAGGGTCTTCTTCGCGGAGTCGACCTTGCGCTCGCCGATGCGGTCGATGTTGTGGAGGATCTGGCGCTGCAGGTTCGACGCGTCGACGACATCCATGTCGATGATGCCGAGCGTGCCGACACCGGCGGCTGCGAGGTAGAGGCCCGCGGGGGAGCCGAGGCCACCGGCGCCGAGGAGCAGCACCCGGCTCTCGAGCAGCTTCTGCTGGCCGGCCTCGCCCACCTCGGGGAGGAGGATGTGGCGGCCGTAGCGGTCACGCTGCTCGGCGGTGAGCACCTGCGGTGTGATCCACGGGCGGCCTTCGTTCTTCCACCGACCGAACCCGCCGGCCATCGAGACGACGTCGGTGAAGCCGAGCTGCGCCAGCGTCTCGGCCGCGAACGCCGAGCGGTTGCCGCCCGCGCAGTACACGACGACGGGCTTGGTCTTGTCGAGGCGGGTCTCCGCCTGCGCCTCGAGGTGGCCGCGCGGGATGAACACCGAACCGGGGATGGTGCCCTGGTCGTGCTCGTCCTGCTCGCGCACGTCGAGGAAGGTGGCCTCGTGGAGGCGCCCCTCGGCGTCGGCCGGCTCGATCTCGGTGATCTGCTCCTTGGCCTGACGCAGCAGGTCGCGGTAGCTCGCCATCTCGTACCTCTCGCAGTGACTGGACCCTCTAGCGGGATGAAAAGCCTACCGCAGCGGTCGGATATTCCAAATTCCCGTCAGATGCGGGCGACGAGGGCGGGGAGGACGGCCCCGAGCCGTTCGTGCGAGACGAATCGGGCGGCACTGTCGAACGGTGTGGGCTCCCCGTTCAGCACCACCAGGGTGGCCCCGTTCCGCAGGGCGATCTCGGGCAGTGCCGCCGCCGGGTAGACGCCCAGCGAGGTCCCGATGGCGAGGAACACGTCGGCCTTGGCGGCGGCCTGCTGGGCCCGGCCGAGATCGGCGGCCACCAGGTTCTCCCCGAAGGAGATCGTGGCCGACTTCAGCATCCCGCCGCACTCGAGGCAGGTGGGGTCGTCCTCGCCGGCGCGGACGCGGTCGAGGGTCTCCTCCATCGGACCGCGCCACCCGCACTGCAGGCACTTCGCGTCGTGCACGGTGCCGTGGATCTCGATCATCACCCCGGGCGACGAGCCCGCCTTCTGGTGGAGGCCGTCGACGTTCTGGGTGACGAGGGTGTGCAGGTTCGCCTTCCGTTCGAGCTCGGCGAGCGCGACGTGACCCTCGTTGGGTTCCATCCCGGCGAACATGTCGCCCGCGGCGCGGTTGCGCCACACCTCGCGGCGGTGTTCGGGATCGGCGACGTAGTGCTGCAGTGTGGCCTTGCGCTCGGCCTTCGGGTCCTTGGTCCAGAGCCCCTGCGGCCCGCGGAAGTCGGGGATGCCCGACTCGGTGGAGATGCCCGCGCCGGTGAGCACCACGATCTGGCGTGCGTCGCGGAGGAGCGCGGCGAGCTCGTCGAGGTCGAGGGTGGCGTCGGCGTCGTCGGTCACGTCCGAGCAGGCTACGCGGGTTGGAACAGCTCCACGAGGTTGCCCGACGGGTCGATCGCCAGCACCTGCGCGCCACCGGGCCCGCGCACGATCTCGTTGCGGAACTGCACGCCCGCGGCCTCGAGACGCGCGACCTCGGCGTCGAGGTCGTCGACGATCAGGTGGATGCGGTTCCACCCTCCGGGTGACGGCATCTCGCCGTCACTCATCGCGCGTCCCGCGCTGCTGAGCGGTCCGCTGAGCAACAGGCGCAGCGCGCCACGCTTCACGTCGCAGAACGCGGGTGACGCGTCGGTCAGCACCTCGAAGCCGAAGTGCTCCGTGTAGAACGCGATCGACGTCGCGACGTCGCTCACCAGGTACCGCACACTCACGAGTTCGTCGGCCATGCGCGGTGTTGTACCCGCCACGGACGACGACGGCAATCGAACACGCGTCGGATGGAGGATCGGATGGAGGGGATGAAGCGGGTGGCGCGTCCCGGGGGGAGAGGACGCGCCACCCGCAGACCGTGCGAGTGACGAGGGTCAGGACGCGGCGAGCGCGGTGGCGTGGTCGAACGCCTCGCAGTGGCGCTGGTACGCCCAGTGCGCGCTCTCGTGGCAGAGCGCGGGGTGGAAGCCCATCTCGTGCAGGACGCGCTCCACGCGGTCGGGGTCGTCGCCCTGTTCGAGCAGCGTGAACGCAACGCGTCGTGATCGCTTGCGGGCCGCGGCGAGCGGCGCTTCGTCGCCCTGGGGTTCGGCCCACTGCGCATGGAGCGCCTGCGTGTCGGCGGGCAGCCGCCGGAGGTGTCGGGCCGGCACCGGCGGCAGGTTGCGACGCACGGCGATCAGATCCGACATGGGGTCCTCGCAGGCGAGGTCGAACTGCACGAGCCGGCGCAGCGAGCGCAGGAGCGGCGCGCTCGCGCCGTCGCGCAGGCCGACACCGAGCGCCTGCGACGTGTCGGCGACGGGGAGCTCGAGCGCCGATGGGCTTCGATCGAAGCGGTCGGCGAGGTGGCGCAGGAGCAGCACCGCGGTGGGGCCGAGCGCCGGGAGCCAGAAGGTCTCGACGTAGCGGGAACGGGGGTCGTGACCGAGCACGTCGACGACGGGGTCGTTCCAGGGCGTGATGGTGATGGTGGCGAGTAGGAGCTTCCTCCGCGGGAAGGACGGGGGCGCGCTCGCGTGGAGCGGCCGTCGGCGGGGAAGCGCACGCGTGTCCCGTCGGACACGCCAGAATGCGACAGAGTGTATGAGAAAGGTACAGCGTCCGTCAAGCGCGGATCTGCACGTCCTCGCTGATGCCCTCGCTCGCGACGCCGGCGGGGGCGGGCACGGGGGCGGGCATGCGCTCGGCCGGCGCGGGTGCGACGGTGGCGGCTCGGGGCGAGGTTCTGGGCGCCGGTGTGGGCTCCGGCGCGGGAGCGGGTGCCGGCGCCGGCCGGCCGCTTCTTCGGCACCACCGCGCGCACGGGCAGGTCGCCGAACGCGTCGGCGGGCTGCGGGCGACCGAACAGGTAGCCCTGGCCGAGGTCGACGCCGGTGCTGCGCACCCGCCGCAACTGCTCGCCGGTCTCGATGCCCTCGGCGACGGTGCGCAGCTTCAGTGCGCGGGCCAGGCTCACGACGGCCTCGACGATGGCGCCGCTGCCGTCGTCGGACGCGACCTTGTCCACGAACGTGCGGTCGATCTTCAGCGCCTCCACCGGCAGCTGCTGCAGGTACGCCAGCGACGAGTAGCCGGAGCCGAAGTCGTCGACCGAGAGGTGCACGCCGAGGCCGCGCAGCGCGGTGAGCGCGCCGACGGCCGACTCGGCGTCGCGCATCAGCGTGCTCTCCGTGATCTCGAGCCACACGGAGTCGGGTGATACGCCCGTGTCGTGCAGCACGCGCGCCACCTCACCCGGCAGGCCGGGTTCGAGCAGCTGACGCGGCGACAGGTTCACGCTCATCGTGAGGTGCCGGTTCTCGGGCGACGCCTGCTGCCAGTACACGAGCTGGCGGCACGCCTCCTCGAGCGCCCACGAACCGAGCGGCACGATGAGCCCCGTCTCCTCGGCGAGCGGCACGAACTCCATCGGCGACACGAGGCCGCGCTCGGGGTGCTCCCACCGGATGAGAGCCTCGAAGCCGGCGAGCCGGCCGGTCGAGAGCTGCACCATCGGTTGGTAGAACATCCGCATCTCGCCGCGCTCGATCGCGCGGTGCAGCTCGTTGCCGACGCGCAGGTTCGTGACGGCGCTGTGGTGCGCGTGCGTGTCGAACAGCTCCGCGCGGTCGCGGCCCATGTCCTTCGCCCGGTACATCGCGGCGTCGGCGTTGCGCAGCAGGGTCTCCGGTGTGTCCGTCGGCGCGCCCGACATCGCGATGCCGATGCTCGTGGTGACGAACACCTCGCCCTCCAGCAGCGTCACCGGGCGCGCCAACTCTCGTGCGACGCGCTCGGCGAAGAGCTCGACGGTCTCCGCGCTCACGACGTTGCGGCACATGATGGTGAACTCGTCACCACCGAAGCGCCCGACGACGTCGTCGGGGCCCATGAGGTTCGCCAGGCGGTCGGCCACGGCCACGAGCAGACGGTCACCCGCCGAGTGGCCGAGGCTGTCGTTCACCACCTTGAAGCGGTCGAGGTCGAGGAACAGCACCGCGACCTTCTGGTCGCTGCGCGCCGCGACGTTGAGCTCGCGCGTGAGGCGCTCCATGAACCGGGTGCGGTTCGGCAGCCCGGTCAGCGGGTCGTGCGCGGCCTGGTGGGCGAGGGCCTCACCGTTCGCGCGGCGCTCGGTGATGTCCTCGGTCTGGCACACGAGGTACATCGGCTCGCCCGCGACGTCGCGCACGAGCGACGCGCTGAGCGACACCCACACCGGGTGGCCGTCGTGGTGCAGGTAGCGCAGCTCGAGCTGGCAGCTCGCGGTGCGTCCGGCGAGGAGTCGCGCGACCGCGTCACGGCACAGCACGCGGTCGTCCTCGTGGATGAGGTCGAGGATCGTCGACGCGAGCAGCTCCGACTCACCCCGGCCGACGATCTGCACGAGCGCGCGGTTCACGCGGAACATGCGCCCGTCGACGGCCGCGAGCGACATGCCGATCGGCGCGTGCTCGAACGCGCTGCGGAACCGCTCCTGCGCCTCGCGCAGCTCGATCTCCGCGCGCCGACGTTCGGTGAGGTCGCGCGCGCTGATGACGATGCCCTGCACAGTCGGGTCGTCGAGCAGGTTGGTGCCGACGGCCTCGATGATCCGCCACGAACCGTCAGCGTGCGCGAGGCGCACCTCGAGGCGGTCGACGTCGGCACCCTTGCGGGCGAGCTCGAACCGCTGCACCGCGCGCGACCGGTCGTCGGGATGGATGAGGTCGAACATCGACGTGCCGATCAACGGCTCCGACTCGAGGCCCAGCGTGCGCTCCGTCGCGGGGCTCACGTAGACGATCCGGCCGCCCCCGTCGACGATCGCCATGATGTCGGTGGAGTCGCGCACCATGGCCCGGAATCGCGCCTCGTTGCGCTGGAGCATGTCGTTGACCTGCTCGACCGTGCTGGCCGCCCGCCGGCCGACGATCCGCATGGAGAGGAGCGCGACGGCGATCGCCCCGATGAGGGCGAGGAGCAGGACCACGGCTCCGACGTCGGCCATGGGTCATGCATCGACGTTTCGGACCCCAAATCTTGAGAGATCGAGGTCAGGAGTGCAGGAACGCCTCGACCACCATGCGGGCCGCCGCGGCCGGCGTGAGCACACCGGCGCCGACCTCCCGCTCCAGGCGTTCGGCCAGGCCGGCGACCTCGGTGTCGGCGTGGAGGGCCTCCAGCAGGGAGCCGGTGACCTCGGACCACATCCACGCCCGGCTCTGGTCGGCCCGCAACGCCGGGATCTCGGCCGCGAGCGCCTGGTTGAAGTCGGTGACCGCGGCCCACACCTCGGCGATCCCGGTGCCCTGCAGGGCCGAGCAGGTGAGCGCACGGGGCGACCAGGCGCGGGTCCGGGGCCGGATGAGGTGCAGGGCGGCGGCGTAGTCGGACGCGGTGGCGGTGGCGGTGGCGAGCAGGTCGCCGTCGGCCTTGTTGACCACCACGAGGTCGGCGAGCTCCATGATCCCGCGCTTGATGCCCTGGAGCTCGTCGCCGCCGCCGGGGGACACGAGCACCATGAAGAGGTCGACCATCGCGGCGACGTCGACCTCCGACTGCCCGACGCCGACGGTCTCCACCAGGATCACGTCGAAGCCGGCGGCCTCGCACAGGAGCATCGCCTCACGCGTGCGGCGGGCCACCCCACCGAGTGCGCCGGCGGTGGGTGACGGGCGCACGAACGCCTCCGGCGCGCGGACGAGCTGCTCCATGCGCGTCTTGTCGCCGAGGATCGAGCCGCCGGTGCGCGCGCTCGACGGGTCGACCGCCAGCACCGCGACGCGATGTCCCTCGCCGATGACGTGGATCCCGAACGCCTCGATGAACGTGGACTTGCCCGCGCCGGGCGAGCCCGAGATGCCGACGCGCACCGCCTTCCCGCTGTGCGGGAGGATCTCGGCGAGCAGCTGCTCCGCGTCGGCGCGGTGGTCGGCGCGCGTCGACTCGACGAGCGTGATCGCGCGCGCGAGCGCGCGTCGGTCGCCGTCGACGACTTGTCGCGCGAGCTCCGACACCGGCCGGTGGTTCGCTCAGCCGCGCCGGAGCAGCCCGACGATCTCGCGCGCGGCGTTGGGGATGTTGGTGCCGGGACCGAAGATCGCGGCCACCCCCGCCTCGCGCAGCTCGTCGTAGTCCTGCGCCGGGATCACGCCGCCGACGACGACGAGGATGTCGTCGCCGCCCTGCTTGCGCAGCTGCGCGATCACCTCGGGCACGAGCGTCTTGTGGCCGGCGGCCTGGCTCGACACGCCGACGACGTGCACGTCGTTCTCGATCGCGTCGCGGGCGGCCTCCTCCGGCGTCTGGAAGAGCGGGCCCACGTCGACGTCGAAGCCGAGGTCGGCGAACGCGGTGGCGATCACCTTCGCGCCGCGGTCGTGGCCGTCCTGGCCGAGCTTGGCCACGAGGATGCGCGGTCGGCGACCGGCCTCGGCCGCGAACTCGTCGACTGCGGCCTGCACCGCGGCGAAGTCCTCGTCGCCCTCGTAGGCGGAGCCGTACACGCCCGCGATGCTACGGATCGTGGCGCGGTGGCGGGTGAAGACCCGCTCCATCGCGTCGCTGATCTCGCCGATCGTGGCACGCGCACGCGTGGCCTCGATCGACAGCGCGAGCAGGTTGCCGTTGCCGCGTGCGCCCTCCTCGAGCGCCTGCAGGGCGGCCTGGCAGCGCGCTTCGTCGCGGGTGGCCTTGATCTCGGCGAGGCGGGCGAGCTGCGCCTCGCGCACCGAGGCGTTGTCGACGTCGCGGACCTCGACCTCGGGCTCCTCGGCGAGGCGGTACTTGTTCACGCCGACGATCACCTCGTCGCCGCGGTCGACCGCGGCCTGCTTGCGCGCCGCCGCCTCCTCGATGCGCAGCTTCGGCATGCCCGACTCGACCGCCTTGGTCATGCCGCCGAGTGCCTCGACCTCCTCGATGAGCTTCCACGCCTCCGCGGCGAGGCTGTTGGTGAGCGCCTCGACGTAGTAGCTGCCGCCGAGCGGGTCGACCACGTGGGTCACACCCGACTCCTCGGCGATGATCAGCTGCGTGTTGCGGGCGATGCGCGCCGAGAAGTCGGTGGGCAGCGCGATCGCTTCGTCGAACGAGTTGGTGTGCAGGCTCTGCGTGCCACCGAGCACGGCCGCGAGCGCCTCGATGGTGGTGCGCACCACGTTGTTGTACGGGTCCTGCTCGGTGAGGGACACCCCCGACGTCTGGCAGTGCGTGCGCAGCATCTTCGACCCGGGCTTCTTCGCGCCGAGGTCGGTCATCACGCGCGCCCAGAGCAGACGGGCCGCACGCAGCTTCGCGACCTCCATGAAGAAGTTCATGCCGATCGCGAAGAAGAACGAGAGGCGACCGGCGAACGCGTCGACGTCGAGACCGCGGTCGATCGCGTAGCGGGCGTACTCGAGGCCGTCGGCGATCGTGAACGCGAGCTCCTGCACCGCGGTCGCGCCCGCCTCCTGCATGTGGTACCCGGAGATCGAGATCGAGTTGAACTTCGGCATCCGCTCGGCCGTGTACTCGATGATGTCCGAGACGATCCGCATGCTCGGCTCGGGCGGGTAGATGTAGGTGTTGCGGACCATGAACTCCTTGAGGATGTCGTTCTGGATGGTCCCGGCCAGCTGCGACTCGTCGACGCCCTGCTCCTCGGCGGCCACCACGTAGCCGGCGAGGATCGGCAGCACCGCGCCGTTCATCGTCATCGACACCGACATCTTGTCGAGGGGGATGCCGTCGAACAGCACCTTCATGTCCTCGACGGAGTCGATCGCCACGCCCGCCTTGCCGACGTCGCCGACGACGCGGGGGTGGTCGCTGTCGTAGCCACGGTGGGTGGCGAGGTCGAAGGCGACCGAGAGGCCCATCTGCCCGGCGGCGAGGTTGGCCCGGTAGAAGGCGTTCGACTCCTCCGCGGTGGAGAAGCCGGCGTACTGGCGGATCGTCCACGGCCGGTTGGCGCGCATGGTGGCCCGCACGCCGCGGGCGAACGGCTCGATGCCGGGGAGCGTGCCCACCGCCTCGAGGCCCTCGAGGTCGTCGGCCGTGTAGAGCGGCTTCACCGGGATGCCCTCGGGGGTCATCCAGGTGAGGACGACGGGTCGCCCTTGAGCTCCTTGGTGGCGAGCTCCTGCCAGTCGGAAAGTGTCGGACGCTGCTGGTCACCCATGCGGCAAAGGGTACGGCCCCCTGCTCAGCCGGGCGAAGTTGGGGGTGAGGGTGCCCTCAGACGGCGCAGCTCGTTGCCTCAGCTCGCTGCCTGGATGGCTCGCTTCGTTGTCTCAGCTCGCCTTCTGGCTGCGGCCCTCACGCTCGGACCGGGCCCGCTCCTGCTCGGCGGCGACCCGCTCGAGCGCCTCACGGGCGGCGGCGACGCCGGCGCGGCCGACCTTGCGGGTGCGGGCGTCGAGGTGGAGGTCGCCGGGCCAGCGCACGGCGCGGGCGGCCCGGCCCGTCGTGCGGGCGTCGGCCTTGACCACCCGGGCCCGGCGGGGGCCCGGGGAGCGGTCTCGAGCTGGGTGGTGTCGACGAGGCGCAGTTGCGTGGTCACACGGAGATCATCGCCGGGGGGTGTGACAGTTATTTCCCGGGGTGACGAACGGCCCTACAGGCCCCGTCCAACTAGTCGAAATAGGGCAAGAGGGTGGGCAGCCCCGGGGACGGGAGGCGCGCGACGTGAGGACGAGAACACCGGTGCGCAAAGCCCCCTGGCGGGCCGTCGGCGAACGGTCCGAAGAAGCCCTGCCCCCGGGCGCGGCGGTACCGCTCGCCGTCCCGGCCGCCGATCATCCGGTCGGAGACGCCGTCCCGGGCCCGATCGTGCCCAAGGTCACCACCGCCCCGGCGCCCCGAGTCCCGCTGGCGGTCCTCGCCGCCGCCCTCAGCGTGTACGCGCTGGCCGTGATGGTCTGGGTGGCGCTGCACCACGAGGGAGCGGGCGACGTCACCTTCGTGAGCGACCTCCTGCCCATCCCGATGGCCGCCGCCGCACGGGCTGTCCTGGTGGGCCGCGCACGACGCACGCGCGGCGCTGCGGCGGCGTCAGGCGTGGCGCTGGATCGTTCGGGTGCTTCAGCTGGTTGATCGCCGAGGTGATGTGGTTCTACCTGGAGGCGGTCCGGCACCTGAGCCCGTTCCCGTCGCCGGCCGATGCCTTCTACGTCGGGTTCTACGTCCTCGTCTTCGTGGGGCTGATGAAGCTCCCCGCGCGCCGCGAAGCCGGCGCGGAGAAGGTCGCGCTCGGCCTCGACCTGGCCACGGTCGCCGTCGTCAGCTTCATGTTCGTCTGGTACCTGGTCGCGCTCCCGCGATCCACGGTCCCGAGGGACTCGACATGAACGCTGCGTTCGCGCTCGTGTACCCCCTCTTCGACATGGCGCTCGTGCTCGGTACGGCGCGCGTCCTCCTCCGCCGCCGCTCCGGGTCCGACAACCGGGCCGCGCTGTGGTTCCTCGTCGCCGCGGCGTCGGTGTTCGCGCTCGCCGACATCCTCTACGCACGCCTCGACCTCGCGGACAAGTACACGGCGGGTGCGTTGCCCGACGGCCTGTGGGTGGTCGCGCTGCTCCTCGTGGCGCTCGCCGCGCTCGCGCAGCTCGGGCTCGAACCGCACGCGGTGCCGTTCACGGGCCGCGACCGCACCTACACCAGTGTGAGCAAGCTCCCGTACGTCGCGATGGTGCTCGGCGTGGCGCTCGTGCTGTGGGTCACCTCGAAGGAGGCGACGGGACCACCGCGATGCTCGTCCTCTCGGCCCTGGTGCTCACCGTGCTCGTGGTGGCGCCGCCAGCTCACGGTGCTGCACGACAACGACCGGCTCGCGGGTGACCGCCGACTCGCCAACACCGACCCGCTCACGCAGCTCGCGAACCGTCGCCACTTCTTCGAGGTTGCGCAGGCGACGCTCGACCGTTCCGCACGCACCGTCCGCGGCGCTCATGATCGACCTCGACCGGTTCAAGGACATCAACGACGGCCACGGCCACGCGGGCGACTGGGTGATCCGCGAGGTCGCGCCGGTGCGGCGAGGTCGTGCGTCCGACCGACCTGCTCGCCTACCGGCGGCGACGAACTCGTCGCACTCATCGTCGGCGACCCCCGACGACGTGGCCACGTGGCGTCTCGATTGCGCGAGCGCGTGGCGGCGACCGCGGTCGACACGCCGGCCGGTCCCGTGCACGTCACCCTCAGCATCGGCGTGGGTGCGGCCCCGAACGGTGCGCCCCTCGACGAGTTGCTGCAGGCCGCCGACCTCGCGCTCTCTACCGCGCCAAGGCGGAGGCCGCGGCGCGGTCGCCGGGCGCCTCGTGGGCGGCGAGCTGCCCGCCGGCTGACCCGCCGATTCCGCCCGGTTCTGCCACCGGAGGCCGCCCGTACACTGGACCGATGGCGCGCCCTCACCTATCTCGACCACGGCGGCGACCACGCCGATGCGCCCCGAAGCGGTCGAGGCGATGGCGCCGTTCCTCGCCGGCACCTTCGGCAACCCGTCGGGGGGCCATGCCATCGCGCGCGCGGCGAAGACGGCACTGGAGGAGGCGCGCGAGGAGATCGCCGCGCTCCTGGGCGCCGGACCGTCGAGGACTCGTGTTCACCGCGGTGGCACGGAGGCCGACAACCTCGCCGTGAAGGGCGCGGCGCGAGCCGCGCGCCGCAGGGATCGGTGACGGCATCGTCACCACCGCGTTCGAGCACAAGGGAGTGCTCGCGTCGGCGCACCGGCTCGAAGCGGAGGGCTTCCGCGTCACCGAGGTCGGCATCGGCGCCGACGGCGTGGTGTCGCTCGACGCACTCGCTGAGGCGCTCGACGAGCGCACCGCAGTCGTGTCGGTGATGCTCGTCAACAACGAAGTGGGCACGATCCAGCCGCTCGACGAGATCGCCGCGCTCGTGCGTGCGCGCGCGCGTGCGGTGCTCCACACCGATGCGGTGCAGGCCGTGCCGTGGGTCGACGTCGCCGCCCTCGCCGCGTGCGCCGACCTCGTGGCGATCTCCGCGCACAAGTTCGGCGGACCGAAGGGCTCGGGCGCGCTCGTGGTGCGCAACGGTGTCGTGCTCGAACCCCTCGTGGAGGGGGTGGCCAGGAAAGCGGTCTGCGTTCGGGCACCTCGAACGTCGCGGGCGCCGCGGCCACGGCGGCGGCGTTGCGGGTCACGTGCGCAACGCCGAGGAGGTCGCGCACGCAGGCGCTGCGCGACCGGCTCGCCGACACGCTGCTGCGCGACGTGCCGGGCACGGTGGAGAACGGCGACCGGGCCCGCAAGGTCGCCGGCAACGCCCACCTCCGGTTCGACGGCATCGAGTCGGAGGCGCTGCTCGTCGCGCTCGACGTCGAGGGGGTCTGCGCGGCCGCCGGCTCGTCGTGCGCGTCGGGCGCCACCGAGCCGTCGTACGTGCTCACCGCGATGGGCCTGGCGTTCGCGAGGCGGCGGCGTCGGTGCGGCTCAGTCTCGGGTTCTCCTCGACCGCCGCCGACGTCGACCGCGCGCTCGAGGTGATCCCCGCCGCGGTCGCCCGCCTGCGCGGCGCGGCCGTTCCACCCGTCGCGTCCGTCACGTCATGGCGCGCGTCCTCGTCGCGATGAGCGGCGGCGTCGACTCCTCGGTCGCGGCCGCACTGCTGCTCGAGCAGGGGCACGACGTCACCGGCGTGACGCTGAAGCTGTGGGGCGGCGAGTCCGACTCCGGCTGTTGCAGCGTCTCGACGTCGAGGACGCCCGCCGGGTGGCCGCGCAGCTCGACATCCCGCACTACGTGTTCAACTTCGCCGACGACTTCGACACGCACGTCGTCGATCCCTACGTGCGCGGCTACGAGCGGGGCACCACGCCGAACCCGTGCGTGGAGTGCAACCGCGCCATCAAGTTCGGCCGGCTGCTGGAGCGCGCGGAGGTGTTGGGATTCGACGCGCTCGCCACGGGTCACCACGCGCGTGTGGCGACCGATGCCGACGGCACCCGCCGGCTCCTACGCGGTCACGACCGCGCCAAGGACCAGTCGTACGTGCTCTACATGCTCGGCGCGCGTGAGCTGGCGCGCACGCAACTGCCGGTGGGGGATCTCACGAAGGCGGAGGTGCGCGCCCACGCCACACGTCTCGGCCTGCGCACCGCGACGAAGGCCGAGAGCATGGACGTCTGCTTCATCACACGCGGCGGGCGCGGCGACTTCCTCGCGGCGCGCACCGAGCTCCGCGCCGGTCCGGTGGTCGACACGAGCGGCGCCACCGTCGGCGAGCACGCGGGCGTCGCGATGCTCACCGTCGGCCAGCGGCGCGGCCTCGGTGTCGCGACGGGGGAGCGGCGCTACGTCGTCGACGTCGACGCGCCCACCGCCACGGTCACGATCGGCACGAAGGACGACCTGCTGCGCGACGAGATCGCGCTCCGTGACCTGTGCTTCGTGCACGGACACCCCGGCGCGCGTGCAGTCACCGCGCAGGTGAGCGCGCACGGCCGTCCCCTCGACGCCGTGCTCGACGGCGAGGTGGTGCGGCTCGCGTCACGGCACCCGCGGGTTGCGCCGGGCCAGGTCGTCGCGCTCTACGACGGCGACGAACTGCTCGGCGGTGGGATCGCCCGCTGAGGGCAGCCTCATCGGTGGCGGGCTCGCCCGCTGCGTCAGACGCGGACGGGGAGCCGGCGCTCGGCGGCGAGGCGCAGCAGTTCGGCGTGACGCACGATCGCGACGCAGATCTCGTCGGCGTGCACCGTCTCCGAACCACGCTTGCCGGGCGTCGACCGCATGAGGTCGGCGGTGGAGTCGAAGTGCACCGCGACCGAACCGTTGGTGGCGCCGAGCCGGAGGTCGACCGCGCCCTCGGGGGCGGCGCCGGCGGTGACCGGGGCCATCCACCGCAGGTGCTCGCGCAGGAACAGGTGCGGGTCGGCGAGCGTGAACGGGTCGACCACCACGAAGCCCGCCGGGACGAGCACGGCCCACCGGCTCGACACGCCGAGCAGCGACCGTACGAGCACGTACACGAGCGGGACGGCGACGACGAGCGCCACGATGCCGAGGACGATGTCGCCGTCGGCGATGAGCAACGGACCGGCCACGAACGATGCGGCGACGAGCAACCGCGAGGGGGTGGCCCCAGGAACAGTGCCGGCGGCGTGCGCAACGGGTAGCGCGTCTCGTCGCCGTACGACGCCGCGTTGGCCGGCGCGATCGCGATGTCGTGACCCGAGGCGAGCGCGCACACCAGCGTCGCGACCACGCCACCGATCGCCGCGACGGTTGACGCGTCGCCGCCGATCGCGGCGAGCACCGCGACCACCACGAACGCGGGTGCGATCACGCGCAGCGCGGTGAGCGTGTCGGGGCGCGGCGCGAGCGTCGCGAGGAGGCCGGCGGCCCAGGCGATCCACATGAGCACCTCGGCCACGACACGGGTCGCGTCGGACCAGTCGCGCACTGCGGCAGCGGCGGCGGGACCGGCCGTGAGCGGCAGCGTGACCCACGCGACGCGCAGCAACCAGATGGGCAGGGGACGGGCCAGAGCACTTCCGTTCGTGAGCGCGTGCTCCGTTTCCGGCACGCGGACAAGGCGTCCGTATAGTACGGCGGCATGACGCAGATCCTCCGAGCGCCGGTGCTGACGCCGGGCCTCGCGACGGGGATCGGCAGCCTTCCGCACACCGATCCGGTCGAGGCAGCCGGGGCCGTCCTGCGACTGCTCCCCGATCTCCCCGCCGCGCCGCAGCTCCCCGAGCGCGACCCGCGCGAGGGGATGATCGCCCAGTGGCTCGGCGCGCTGCCCGAGGTGGCGGTCGCCGCCGACGGCACGTGCACGCTGCTCGGCAATTCCGACGAGGCACCTCACTGCGACTTCGACCCGGTCGCGCACACGGGCCTGCTCGCGTTCCTCGACGTCGCGGCGGCGCCGGGCACCCAACCGCGGCGGGTGAAGGTGCAGGTCACCGGACCCCTCACGCTGGGGACCGCGCTGGAGTCCCTCGGCCTGCCCACCGCACGCGCCTACCGCCGCGCCGCGGTGCTGTGCCGCGCGTGGATCGCCGCGCTCGAGCAGCTCGTGACGTCGCGCCTCCCCGGCACCGAGGTGCTGGTGTTCCTCGACGAGCCCGCGCTCGTGCGCTGGCGCCGCGGCGACGCCGCGCTGGATCGCGACGCCGCCATCGACGTGCTGTCCGGCGCGCTGGCCACCGTCGACGGCGCCACCGGCCTCCACGTGTGCGGCGACGGCGATCTCGGTCTCGCGATCGAAGCCGGGCCGCAGGTGCTCGGCGTCGAGGTGCGCGACGACCTCGTCGACCACGCACTCCCGCTGTCGCGCTTCCTCGACGGTGAGGGCTGGGTGGCGTGGGGTGCGATCCCCACCGACCGGCCGGTCGGCGAGTCGCCCGACCCGCACTGGCGTCACCTCGCCGGCGTGTGGTGCGAATTGTCGCGACGCGGCTGCGATCCGGTGGTGATGCGCACCCGCGGACTGGTCACCCCGGCGTGTGGCCTCGCGGGCTACGGTGCCTCGCAGGCCGAGCGGGTGCTCGGCATCGCGCACGAGCTGGCGGGCCGGGTGCACGACCAGGCCGTCGCCGCCCGGATCACCCTGGGAGCCTGATGAACACGACGCCGTACCGCTACTGCGGGGTGTGTGGCGATCCACCGCGCCCGGAGCCACCGTCTGCGGCAACTGCGGCGCCCCCGTCGAGGCCGCCGGTGCCGGTGGCGCGGCCGGCGTCGCGGCCACCGGTCCGCAGGGTGCCGCGCCCGGCGCCACGGGCGAGTACCCGCCCACCGGCCCGGTGCCGGGCCCCGAGTCCACGATGGCGATGCCGGCGGCCGCGGCGGCCGGTGCCGCAGGTGGCGCGGCGGCCGGTGGCGCCGGCGGTCCGGGTGGCCCGGGTGGTCCCGGTCAGCCCGGCGGTCCCGCGGGCCCGCCGCCCGACGACGGCATGTCCACGGGCATGCGGTGGCTCATCGGCGGCCTGGTCGCGCTCGCGGTCGTGCTGATCGCGGTGATCGCGGTGCTCGCGCTCTCGGGTGACGACGGCGGCAACGACAACAAGGGCACCACCACGTCGTCGTCGAGCACGTCCACGTCGTCGTCCACCACCACGTCGTCGTCCACCACCACGTCGAGCAGCACCACCACCTCGACGACCACGACGACCACCACGGCGCCGCCGACCACCACGACGACCGCGCCCCCCACGACGACGTCGACGACGGCTGCCCCGCCGACCACCTGATCCACCGGGTAGTCGTCGCACCGCATCGGTAGCGTTGGGGGATGGCCCCCTCGCCGCGTGAGCGCGCCGCCGACCTGAGCGCGCAGATCCGTCACCACCGCGACCGCTACTACCAGCACGACGATCCCGAGATCTCCGACGCCGAGTTCGACGCGCTCGTGCGCGAGCTCGAGGCGCTCGTCGCCGACGACCCGTCGCTCGACGCCGGCGACACCGCGCTCACCGAGGTGGGCGCGCCGCCGTCGGCCACGTTCGCGCCGGTGCAGCACGTGGTGCCGATGCTCTCGCTCGACAACGCGTTCGACCGCGACGAGCTCACCGCCTGGTACGGCCGCATCGAGCGCACCATCACCGATCCCGTCACCTTCGTCGGCGAGCCCAAGCTCGACGGGCTCGCCATCTCGCTGCTCTACGAGAACGGTCGCCTGGTGCGCGGCGCCACCCGGGGCGACGGCCAGATCGGTGAGGACGTCACCGCCAACGTGGCCACGATCGCCGCCATCCCCGCGCAGCTCGCCGGCAAGCGCGTGCCCGCGCGCCTCGAGGTGCGCGGCGAGATCTTCATGCCGCTCTCGTCGTTCGAGGAGCTCAACCGCAGGCAGGGGGAGGCGGGCGACCGGCTCTTCGCCAACCCCCGCAACGCGGCGGCCGGGAGCCTGCGGCAGAAGGACCCGCGCGTCACCGAGTCGCGCGACCTCGCCTTCGACGCCTACCAACTCGGCGTGGTCGACGGCGGCCCCACGTTGCGCTCGCACTCGGAGACACTCGACTGGCTGCGCGAGCTCGCCCTGCCCGTCAACGACCACATCGAGCTCCTCGCCGACCTCGACGCCGTGTTCTCGTTCTGCGAGCGGACGATGGAGCACCGTCACTCGTTCGGCTACGACATCGACGGCGCGGTCGTGAAGGTCGACGACCTCGCGCAACGCAACGAGCTCGGCTTCACGAGCCGCGCGCCGCGATGGGCGATCGCGTTCAAGTTCCCGCCCGAGGAGAAGACCACCACCCTCCTCGGCATCCACGTGAGCATCGGCCGCACCGGTCGGGCCACCCCGTTCGCCCAACTCGAGCCGGTGTTCGTGGGCGGGTCCACGGTGTCGATGGCCACGCTCCACAACGAGGACGACGTCGCGCGCAAGGACGTGCGCGTCGGCGACACCGTGATCGTGCGCAAGGCGGGCGACGTGATCCCCGAGGTCGTCGGCCCGGTGCTGTCGAAGCGCAAGAAGGGCGCTCGCAAGTGGCAGTTCCCGAAGATCTGCCCGGTGTGCGGCGTGCCGTTCGTGCGCCCCGAGGGTGCGGCCGACACGCGCTGCATGAACGTCGACTGCCCGGCGCGGCAGGTGCAGCAGATCGTGTTCTTCGCCGGACGGTCGGCGATGGACATCGAGGGGCTCGGCGAGGAGCGCGTCGTGCAGTTCGTCGAGGCGGGGCTGCTCGCCGACGCTGCCGACGTGTTCTCGTTGACCGTCGACAAGCTCGTGCCGCTCGAGCGCATGGCGCAGAGGTCGGCGCAGCAACTCGTCGCCGCGATCGACGCCGCGCGCACGCGCCCGCTCAACCGGTTGCTCGTGGGTCTCGGCATCCGCCACGTAGGCCCCACCGCGTCGATCGCACTCGCCCGCGAGCTCGGCAGCCTCGACGCCATCGCGTCGGCCACCACCGAGGAGCTCGCCGCGGTCCCCGGCGTGGGGGGCGTGATCGCCGAGAGCGTGCAGCAGTGGTTCGCCGACACGCGGAACCGCGCGCTCGTCGAGAAGCTGCGCGGCCACGGCGTGAACTTCCAGGGTCCCGAGAAGGCGGTGGTGGCCGAGGGCGAGGCCACCGTGGCCGGGCTCACGTTCGTGCTCACCGGCACCCTCCCCGACCTCACCCGGGAGGAGGCGCAGGCGCTGATCGAGGCGCGCGGCGGCAAGGTCACGGGCAGCGTGTCGAAGAAGACGAGCTACGTGGTGGCGGGGGCGAGCGCGGGTTCGAAGCTGGCCAAGGCCGAGACCCTCGGTGTCACCGTCCTCGACCAGGAGGGCCTGCAGCGGCTCCTCGAGGACGGGCCGTCCGCCAGTGGATAGGCGAGCACCAGGCCGCACGACGTAGCCTCACGCCCGACCGAGAAGGAGAGCCTCCATGGTGGACACATCGGCGATCGGACAGAGGTCCGAGCCCTACGAGATGGTGGTGGAACGCGGCAAGATCCGCGAGTTCGCCCGTGCGACGATGTCGCGCAACCCCGACTACCTCGACGACCCGTTCGCGGTGTCGCCGCCCACGTTCCTGATGACGAGCGCGTTCTGGGCCACCGGTGGCAACCCCACGGGCAACCTCAAGATCGACCTCGCCCGCCTGCTGCACGGCGGCCAGGAGTTCACCTTCTACGGCCCGCCGCCGAAGGCCGGCACCAAGCTCACCGCCACCGGTGTGGTGAAGGACATCTACGAGAAGGAAGGCAAGCGCGGCGGCACGATGACGTTCATCGAGATGGCCACCGAGTTCGCCGACGAGAGCGGCAAGGTCGTCGCCGAGTCGAAGAACATCCTGATCGTCACGGGCAAGGCGCCCACGGAGGAGAACTGATGGCGGGCTGGGACGACCTCAGCGAGGGCACCGAGCGCGAGCCGCTCGAGATCGGGCCCATCACGCGCACCGACATCGTGCGCTACCAGGGTGCGTCGGGCGACTTCAACCCGATCCACCACGACGAGGACTTCGCGCAGGGCGCGGGCTTCCCGAGCGTGTTCTCGGTGGGCATGCTCCAGGCCGGCATCCTCGGCACCTACGCCACCGACTGGCTCGGTGCGGCCAACGTCCGCAAGTTCACGGTGCAGTTCCGTGAGCAGGTGTGGCCGGGTGACCACCTCGTCGCCACCGGCAAGGTCGTGAAGCGCTACGAGGACGGCGGCGAGCGCAAGGTCGACATCGACCTGCTCCTCACGCGTGTCGAGTCGGGCGGTGCCGCCATCAAGGGCAGCGCCACCTTCGTGGTGTCGTAACCCGGGCGCTTCTGTCACTCTGGACGCATGCGCGCCCAGCAACTCCGGTCCCCCGCTCCGGCGAGCAGCGGACCGCTCCAACTCGTCGACCTCCCCGAGCCCACACCCGGGCCCGGGGAGGTTCGCGTCCGCGTCACGGCGTGCGGGTGCTGTCGCACCGATCTCCACGTCGTGGAGGGCGATCTCGAGCTGACGCACCTCCCCGTGGTGCCCGGTCACCAGGTCGTCGGCCGCGTCGACGCGCGGGGCGACGGGTGCACGTCGCTCTCACTCGGTGACCGGGTGGGCATCCCGTGGTTGCACCGCACCTGCGGCGAGTGCGCCTTCTGCCGGCGCGGTGAGGAGAACCTCTGCGGCGCGCCCAGTTCACGGGGTGGACGGTCGACGGCGGGTACGCCGAGGCGTGCACCGTGCCCGAGTCGTTCGCGGTGCGCCTCCCCGACGGCGTGGACGACCTCGAGGCCGCGCCGCTCCTGTGCGCGGGGTCATCGGCTACCGCGCGCTGCAGCGCCGAGGTGGAGCCGGGCGATCGCGTCGCGCTGATGGGATTCGGTGCGTCGGCGCACCTCGCGTTGCAGGTGCTGCGGCACTGGGGGTGCGAACCCGTCGTGCTGACGCGCGGCGAGCGTCACCGCGAGCTGGCGCGCAGCTCGGCGCCGCGTGGGTCGGCCACGCGCGGAGCTCCCGCCGCGTCGTGCGACCGCGCCGTGGTGTTCGCGCCGCGGGCGAGTTGGTGCCCGTCGCGCTGCAGGTGGTGCGACCGGGCGGCACCGTGAGCCTGGCCGGGATCCACATGACGGAGATCCCCGCGTTCGACTACGCGCTGCTGTGGCGCGAGCGGTCGTTGCGATCGGTTGCGAACATGACGCGCCGCGACGCGCAGGGAGTTCATGGACCTGTGCGCCGAGGCGCACATCCGGAGCGAGTACGAGACGTACCCCTCGATGCCGCGAACGGCGCGTTGCTCGCGATCAGCAGGACCGCGTGCGCGGCGCCGCGGTGCTCGAGCTCGACGATCAGGCGCCGGCGCGGAAGGTCCAGCCGAAGCTGTAGGGGTTGGCCGGCCGGTCCTGCAGACGGCCGCGCCAGTACTTCACGATCACGCTGTTCTCCCCGGCGCGGAACCGCGGGATCTCCTTGTCGGGACCCGGCCGGAAGATCACCTGCTGCAGGCCCACGACGCGCTCGAGTTGGTCCTCGGGGATCTCCACGCCGTCGACGACGAGCACGCCGGTCATGTCGTCCTGCAGGTCGACGGTGATGGTGTCGACGAGGCCGGTGAGCTCGCCGCGCTCGGGCGAGATCGACTCGATGTCGTTCGGCAGCGGCGACAGGCTCGACTCGCTGGTGTCGGCGTTGGCGAGGATCAGGATGCCGATGTTGGCGAGGATCAGGCACGCACCGATGACGATCGCGACGCGCCACGGGTGCTGGAACACGCGCCGTTTCGGCGGCGTGGTGGGCGTGGCGGCGGTGATCGCGGCGGTGGCGGAACCGGTCGAGCCGTTCGTGGGGGCGCGTCGGGCACGGTCCGAGGGTACCTGCCGAGTGCCGCGTTTCCGCCTCGCGGCGCCGGTACCTTGGACCCGATGGCGAGCAATGGCGTCGGTGACCTCACCGGCCGCGTCCTCGCCGGTCGCTACCGCCTGCTCGCCCCGATCGGCGCGGGCGCGTCCGGTCGGGTCTACGTGGCCGACGACGTGCGTCTGCGCCGCCGCGTCGCCGTCAAGGTGCTGCACCTCGCGCTCGCCGAGGACGCCGGGTTCCTGCGTCGGTTCCGGGCCGAGGCCCAGGTCGCCGCGAGCCTGAACCACCCGAACGTGATGGCCGTGTACGACTGGGGCGAGGACGACGTCCCGTTCATGGTGCTCGAACTGCTCACCGGCGGGAGCCTGCGGTCGATGCTCGACACCGGCACGCGCCTGAGCCGTCGCGGCGTACGCATCGGCCGTCAGGTCACCAGCGCGCCGAGTACTTCACGCGCGGGCTCGTGCACCGCGACATCAAGCCCGCCAACCTGCTCTTCGACGAGCACGGGATCGTGCGCGTCGCCGACTTCGATCTCGCCGCGCGCTCGCCGAGGCGAGCTGGACGGACCGGCCGGCACCGTCGTGGGCACTGCCCGCTACGCGGCGCCCGAGCAGGCCACCGGGCGCGCGCTCGACGGGCGCGCCGACCTCTACTCGCTCGCCGTCGTGCTGGTCGAGGCGGTCACCGGCACGGTGCCCGGCATGGCCGACACCGCGATCGGCACACTCGCGCAACGCACCCACGTCCCTCGTCGCCGCTCACGTTGGGCCGGCTCGGCCCGGTGGTCGAGCGCGGCGGCGCCGATCCCGACGACCGCTACCCCGACGCGGCCACGATGCGCGCCGCGCTCGCCGACGCCGGTCGGGCGATGCCGCCGCCGCAGCCGTTGGTCCTCGCGGGCCTGTCGGGGGAGATCTCCACCGCCGACCCCACGCAGATCGGTCGGTCGTCGCGCCTCTACGACCAGGACGCGCCCGCACCCGAGCCCGTTCCCGAGGTCGTCACGCCCCGCCGCCGCGAACGCACGCCCGGGTCGTTCCGCTGGGTCGGTGCGGTCGTCGCCGGCGTGGTGGTGCTCGCGCTGCTGGCCGCGGGCGTCGCCGTCGCGGGGACGGGCGGCGGCGGCAACGTCACCGTGCCCTCGCTCGTGGGTCTCAGCACCAAGGACGCCACCGACCGCGTCGCCGCGGCGGGCTCACGCTGAAGATCACGTCGGTGAACGCCGACGACCCGAAGGACGTCGTCATCGCCCAGCACCCGTCGCCGGGCAGCTTCGCGGGCGACGGCGACGAGATCGAGCTGGTGGTCCTCGCGCGGGCCGCCGCCGGTGGCCGTGCCCGATGTCGCCGGCAAGTCGCCCGAGGAGGCGACGGCCTTGCTGCAGGCGGCGGGGTTCCTGGTCGCCCAGGAGACCCCCTACGACGAGACGGTGCCGGCCGGCCAGGTGATCGGCACAGATCCGAAGGCGGGCACCGGCACGCCGCGGGACTCCACGGTCAAGTTGCTGGTCAGCAACGGGCCCGCGCCCGTCGGGGTGCCCGACGTGTCGAAGCAGACCTACGACCAGGCCGCGGCCGCCCTCACCGGTCTCGGATTCACCGTGGTGCGCGCCGACGTGTTCGACAACACGATCCCCAAGGACCAGGTGGTCGGCACGGATCCTGCCGCCGGCACCGCCGCGACGAAGGGCTCGCAGGTCACGATCAACGTGAGCAAGGGCCCCGAGCTGATCGCCGTGCCGTCGCTGGTCGGCAAGACGCTGGAGGCGGCGACCGCGCAGTTGCAGGGGCTCGGCTTCCAGGTGGACACGCAGAGCTACCTGCCCGGGCGCGTGGTGCGGGCCTCCGACCCCGCCGCGGGCACGCAGCTGACCAAGGGCTCGAAGGTCACGCTGTTCTTCTGAGCATTTCCGCGTGACACGCGCACCGGTCGGTCGTCAGATCCGGGGACGGGAGCGAGAGGGCGCTCCCGCTTCGGTGCTCGGAGGACTCGATGCGGCGACCCCCGCACGGCGGAACCACGCGACCCGGCATCTGCCGGCCGGCGAACGGCTTCGGCCGCCTCGCGACCCGGCCGGGTCCGTCGGCGGTGCGGGAGGTGAGTCTGCTCGGCGCGCCGATCGCCCGCCCGGTCACCCCCGCCCGGTGACGGCGCTTCGGTGATGCGCTTCGGTGATGCGCTTCGGTGATGCGCTTCGGTGATGCCTATTCGGTGATGGCGGAGAGTGCCTCGGCGAGGCCGGGCGCGCCGGGGCCGGTCCCCGACATCTGCGCGGCCATCAGCTTGGTGAGGTCACCCTGGACCTTCACCCGGCCCTCCATGAACGCCTGCATGCCCGCCGCCGGGTTGCCGCTCACGAAGATGTCGCGGGCGGTCGTGTAGTCGGTGGTGAGCACGAGATCGGCGCCGTCGGCGTGACCGAGGCCCCAGGCCGGGCTGCCGTCCTTCGCGCCCACGTGGAGGAGGCGGTCGGCGCCGAAGGGCGTCTCGGTGACGATCAGGTTCATGAGGAGGTCGGCGTGCGCCGGGATCTCCACGTTGCTCTCGGCCACGATGCGCTGCACCGCGTCGAACCAGTCGTCGGACAGGAACGGGTAGGTCGCCACGGAGCGGCATCGTAGCCAAGTGGGGGCCGCTCCTAGACTCGCCGCCATGTCCCAATTGACTCGCGCCGACGTGGAGCACGTCGCGCGTCTCGCCCGGCTCGCCCTCACCGACGACGAGCTCGACCACTTCACCGAGCAGCTCGCGGTGATCCTCGAGCACGCCGACCAGATCGCCGCGCTCGACACCGCCGACGTCCCGCCCACCGCCCACCCGCTCCCGCTGGTGAACGTGCTGCGGCCCGACGTCGCCCGCCCCGGCATCGACCGCGACGAGGTCCTCGCCATGGCGCCCGCGGCCGAGGACGGTCGGTTCCGCGTCCCCCGGATCCTCGACAACCCATGACCACATCCGCACTCGACCTGGCTGCCGCGATCCGCGGCGGCGACACCACCGCGGCCGCCGTCGTGGAGGAGCACCTCGCGGTCATCGACGCGCGCGACGGCGAGCTCAACGCCTGCAACCTCGTCACCGCCGACACCGCTCGCGCCGCCGCCGCGGCGGTCGACGCGGCCGTGGCCCGCGGTGAGGACCCCGGCCCGCTCGCGGGTGTGCCCATCGCGCTGAAGGACAACCTCTGCACGCGGGGCACGCCCACCACCTGCTCGTCGAAGATCCTCGAGGGCTGGCGCCCGCCCTACACGGCCACTGCGGTGGAGCGCGTGCTCGCCGCCGGCGCGGTGCCGGTCGCCAAGACCAACCTCGACGAGTTCGCGATGGGATCGTCCACCGAGAACTCGGCGTTCGGCGCCACCCGCAACCCGCGCGACCCGTCGCGCGTGCCGGGCGGGTCGAGCGGTGGCTCCGCGGCCGCGGTCGCCGCGGGCTACGCGCCGCTCGCGCTCGGCTCCGACACCGGCGGGTCGATCCGCCAACCGGCTGCGCTCTGCGGCGTGGTCGGCGTGAAGCCCACCTACGGGCTCGTGTCGCGCTACGGCCTGGTCGCGTTCGCGTCGTCGCTCGACCAGATCGGCCCGTTCACCACCACCGTGGCCGACGCCGCTCTGCTGCTCGACGTCATCGCCGGCCCCGACGCCGCCGACTCCACGTCGATCCGCGAGGCCGTCGAGCCGGTGCTGCCGCAGATCGACCGCGGCGTGCAGGGACTGCGCGTCGGCATCATCGACGAGCTCGCGTCGGGTGAGGGCTTCCAGCCCGAGGTGCTCGCGTCGCTGCAGGGTGCGGCCGCCGCGCTCGAGGCCGCCGGCGCCACCGTCGACCACGTGAGCGTGCCGAGCGCGCAGTACGGGTTGTCCGCCTACTACGTGATCGCGCCGGCCGAGGCGTCGTCGAACCTCGCCCGCTACGACGGCGTGCGCTACGGCCTGCGCGTCGACGGCGAAGACGTCGCCGCCATGAACGCCAATACGCGCGACGCGGGCTTCGGCCCCGAGGTCAAGCGGCGCATCATGCTCGGCACCTACGCGCTGTCGGCCGGCTACTACGACGCCTACTACGGCCAGGCGCAGCGGGTGCGCACGCTGATCATCCGCGACTTCGCCCGCGCCTACGAGCAGTTCGACGTGCTGTTGTCGCCCACGTCGCCCACGGTCGCGTTCCCGCTCGGCGCCAAGGCCGCCGACCCGCTCGCGATGTACCTCTCCGACGTGTGCACCATCCCCACGAACCTGGCGGGGCACCCGGCGATGAGCGTGCCGTTCGGCACCGGCGAGGCCGGCCTGCCGATCGGGGTGCAGGTGCTCGCACCGGCGCTCGGCGAGGGCGTGATGTTCCGCACCGCCCGCGTGATCGAGGAGGCCGCGCGATGAGCGACGTCACGACCGAGCAGGAGTGGGAGTCGGTCATCGGCTTGGAGATTCACTGCGAGCTCTCCACTGCCACCAAGATGTTCTGCTCGTGCCCCAACGAGTTCGGCGCTGAGCCCAACACCAACGTGTGCCCGGTGTGCCTCGGCCTGCCCGGCTCGCTGCCCGTGCTGAACGAGAAGGCGGTGGAGTACGCGCTGCGCTTCGCGGAGGCCGTGAACCTCGACGTGCCCGAGCAGTCGGTGTTCTCGCGGAAGAACTACTTCTACCCCGACATGCCGAAGGACTACCAGGTCTCGCAGTACGACCAGCCCATCACCGCCGACGGCTGGATCGACGTCGACGGTGTGCGCATCGGCATCGAGCGCGCGCACCTCGAGGAGGACACCGGGAAGTCCACGCACATGGGTGGCGGCGGTCGCATCCACGACGCCAGCCACTCGCTCGTCGACTACAACCGCGCGGGCGTGCCGCTCATGGAGATCGTGAGCCGCCCCGACATCCGCAACGCGGAGCAGGCGCGGGCGTACGCCGCCGAACTGCGCGCCGTGCTCCTCGCGATCGGTGTCTCCGACGTGAAGATGGAGGAAGGCTCCATGCGCGTCGACGCGAACGTGTCGGTGCGTCACGTCGGCGACGACGAGCTCGGCACGAAGGTCGAGATCAAGAACATGAACTCGCTGCGCTCGCTCGGGCGCGCGATCGAGTTCGAGATCGAACGCCAGATCGCGGTGCTCGAGGCGGGCGACTCGCTGGTGCAGGAGACCCGGCACTGGGACGAAGCCGACCAGCGCACGCACTCGATGCGCTCGAAGGAAGGTTCGTCCGACTACCGCTACTTCCCCGAACCCGACCTCGTGCCCGTGGCCCCCACGGCCGAGATGCTCGCCGCGGTGCGCGCGTCGATGCCCGAGTTGCCGGCGGCCCGTCGCGAGCGTCTGCAGTCGGAGTGGGGGATCACCGAGCACGACGCCCGCACGCTGCTCGCGAGCGAGGGCCTCGCCGACTACGCCGAGGCCGCGGTCGCCGCGCTCGGCACCTCGGGCGATGCCGGCACGCCGAAGGACGTCGTCAACTGGTGCCTGGGCGAGGTGCAGGCCCACCTCAACGAGACGGGGCTGTCGCCCGCCGTGCTGCCGCTCGCGCCCGACGGGCTCGCCGAACTGGTCGCGATCGTCGCCGACGGCACCATCTCGAAGAAGCAGGCGAAGGACGTCCTCGGTGAGTGCCTGACCGAGCCGAAGCGGCCCAAGCAGGTCGTCGAGGAACGCGGCCTCGTGCAGGTGAGCGACGCCGGCGAGCTCGGCCGGGTCATCGACGACCTCATCGCCGCCAACCCCGACGACGTCGCCGCCTACCGGGCGGGCGACGACAAGGCGCGCAAGAAGAAGCGCGGCTTCTTCATGGGTGAGCTGATGAAGGCCACCAAGGGCCAGGCGAACCCGCAGGTGCTCAACCAACTCCTCGACGAGAAGCTGAACGGCTGAGCGTCGTCGGCAGCCACTCGGCGAGCCGCCGCAGGATGTCGGCGCGGATCTCCGGCACCTGCGCCAGTCCGTGACCCTCGTCGGGATACCAGTGGTCTGCACGTCCGCACCCTCGGCGCCCAGCGCGCCGGCCATGTGCTTCGACTGCTGCACCGGCACCAACCGGTCGGCGTCGCCGTGCAGCAGCAGCACCGGCGCCCGCACGCCTGACGCGCTCGACCACGTTCACCTCGCTCGGCAGCTGACCCCACGCGGTCGTTCCCTCGAGCATGCCGCTCACCGACACCACCGGGTTCGGCGCACCGTCCGCGCGCAGCATGGCGATGCCGCCACCGCGGCTGAAGCCCACGAGCGCGAGCGTCGACGGCCCACCGAGCGCGCGGTCGGCTCCCTGCACCAACGCGTCGAGATCGGCGACGGCCGCGCCGCTCACTCCCTTGAACGGTGGCGCCTGCGGGCAGGCGATGCCCGCAGTCCCGGCGCCGGTCGGGCCCTCGGTGCGGAACCAACAGCCGACCGCGACGTCGAACCCCTGCGCGGCGAGCTCCTGCGCGAACTGCGGGTAGTCGAGGTTCAGGCCCTCGGTGCCGGTCACGAGGAGCACCGCGGGACGCTCGCCGCCGCGACCGTCGGCGGCGCGGATCACTCCCACCGGCGTCGAGTTGCCGCCCGGCAACCGCACCGTGTGCCACTGGAAGCCGTCGTCGGGAACGTTCGCCGGCCGAGCGGCGTACGGGAGGTCGGGCGTGGGGCCGGTCGCCGACCACACCACCAGCGCCGCGGTCCAGGCCCCCAACGCGACCATCACGACGACGAGCACGACCTTGCGCACCCGCCCAGTGGTCGCGCCTCCGACCGCCTCAGGTCTTCCAGCACGGCTGCTCTCCCGACCGCCCTTCAGGTCCTTCGCAGCACGGCTGCTCAGTCCATCGGTCAGGTCCCTCGCAGCACGGCTGCTCAGTCCATTGGCACCTTGCGGACGATGCGGCCCTCGATGCGCTCGAAGATCTCGTCGAGACTGTGCCCGGTGATGGTCAACCCGTGGTTGCGCTGGCCCACCACCGCACGCGACGGGTCGGGCGCGTCGCGCACGAGGTCGGCCACGGCCTGCGCGAGCTCCACCGTGCCGCACGGGTAGTTGATCTCCGTGGCCACTGTGCCCTCGATCCACCCGTGCACGTGCAGGATCGCACCGACCTCGGGGTGCTCCTTGTAGATCATCCAGTGCTCGATCGCGTCGACCGACACGCGGCGCGGCTCCACACCCTGCGGGATGCTCATCCGCATCACGTCGCGTGCGGGGTCGTAACCGTTCACGAGCAGGATGTCGCGCCCGATCTCGTGCAGCGCCGACTTGTCGACACCGCTCGCGCTCATCCAGTACTGCGGGTCGGGGTCGTTCGTCGTCCCCGGCCGGCGCGCGCTCACGTTGCCGTAGCTCAGGCCGCCGATCCCGTAGAGGAGCTTCACGTGCCGCAGGTCGCGCGGCGCCAGGATCTCCTCGATCGGGAACGCGGCCGGGAGCAGGTCGAGTGCGTCGAGTTGCTGCCCGGCGCTCGTGATCTGGCGCGTGACGTCGTCGCCGCTCCACAACGCCTCGGGGAGGTCATCGGTGAACTCGTTGCCGATGACGAGGCGCGACGTCGCGAGCGGTTCGATGCGCGCGAACACGCCCTTGAAGAACGTCTCGTCGTCGCCACCGTTGGTGTCGATCGTGTACGTGCCCTGCTCGAGCGTGACGAACTGCGCGACCGAACCGTCTCGCTCGCGGTGCTGCTCGTCGGGGCTCACCATCACGCACAGGTTCGCGAGCCCGCGCACGAGCAACGGGTAGCCGGTGCGCAACATGTCGACGGGCGTGGTCGCGAACTCCGACAGCGCCACCACGAAGGTGGGTGCGTTCTTGCGTCGGTACGGACGCGCCGCGTCGGGGTCGACGAAGTGCAGCACGACCGCGACCTCGGGCCCCGGCGCGTCGACCTCGGTGTAGCCGTGCTCGAGCATCACCGTGCGCAACCCGTCGGCGAGCCAGCGCAGGCGTCGACCCGTGGCCTCGCCGCTCCACGCGAACGTGCGCGGCGACGGAGCTGGCGGTGGCGACGCCGATTGCCGTGGTCTGGCTCATTCGTCCTCCCGCGACGGTGAGGTCCGCAGGTTAGGCCACTGCGACCGCGCGCACCCCGGGCATGCCCGACACGACGAGTGACCACTCGTCGTGGTCGACGGGGAGGCCCACACGTTGCCGTCGCCGTCGGCGAGGCGACCTGCCGCGTTGGCCGCCAGGCACCCGGTGTCGACGTTGCCGGCGAGCCACTCGGGCAACCCGCCGCCCACCTTGCGGGCGGCGCCGCCCGAGACCGACCGCGATAGATCGCGCTGCCCGAGGTGAAGGGACCGTCGGACACGCTGACGAGCACGTCGTCACCGACGAACACGACGGCCCGTGCGTACGGCGCGTGCATTCCTTCGGCGGACGCCTGCCACGTGGCGCCGCCGTCGGTGCTGCGGCACAACCCGACCGACGCCGCCGCGACCACGATGCCGGGATCGGTCGGGTGCGCCGGCACCTGGTGGACGTCGTCGTCGACCGCGATGGTGGGCTGCCAGGTGACGCCCCCGTCGGTGGAGCGCGTGGGATGCCGCCGACGTGCACGTTGGCCAGGATCGTGCCGCCGTCGGCGGTGGCCGTCATCGAACGCACGCAGAGGGGACTGCCCACCTGGTGCCACTCGTCGCGGCCGGGTGCGGTGTCGAAGCCGGGCAGCGGCACCAACTCGCCGTCGGTGAGGCGCAGCACCCGGGCGTCGGCCGTGCCCACGAGCACGTCGTCGCCCACGGCCAGTGGCCAGGTGAGGCCGACGTCGGCGGTGGCGAGCGCGGTCCACGTGCCGTCGGGCGCGTGTTGCCACAGGCCGTGCCAGTCGACCACCCCGAGCCAATTGCCGTCCGGGCCCGGCGCGAACGCGGTGAGCGCCTTGCCCTCCAACGAGGTCAGGTGCTGACCCTTCGAGGTGAAGATGTGGTAGCCGTCGGTTGTCGCCACGAGCACGCTCATGACCCGAGGGTACGCTTCCGCGTCAACCGAGTGCCCGTGGGTTCGCCTGCGGTCGAAGTGCGTGTCGGAGGCAACAGTGAGCGACGTTTCGAACGAATTCGTGTCGGGGAACCCGGGCCGCGACGTGCAGCGCGTCGGGACCGCCCGCTTTCTCGGCCAGGACGTCGCGAACGTGCACGGTCCGGTGTGGGGTGTCGTCGGCACGCTCGGCGACAGCCAGTGCTACCTCGGGGTGCGGTCGAAGGTCGACGCGGTGCACGAGGCGCTCGCGCAGAAGATCATCGACGACGACCTTCCGATGCGCCTCATCGCGCCGGCGTTCACGCTCGGCGTGTCCGACGGACAGCTCAACGGCACCGACCGCATGCGCTACTCGCTCACCACTCGCGAGCTGGTGAACGACAGCACCGAGGTGCACCTCAAGGCCAACGACATGGCGGGCGTCATCACCGTGGTCGCGTGCGACAAGCCGCCGGTCGGCACGCTCGCCGCGCTGCTCGAGCACAACGTGCCTGCGATCATGCTGTCCGACGGGTCGATCCACCCCGGTGAGGACCCGGTCACGTGCGAGGCCATCGACCTCGTCACCGCGTTCCAGTTCGCCGCCGACCCCGACCCCGAGGTGCGGGCGCGGCTCGCGCTCAACGCCTGCCCGGGCGTCGGCAGCTGCGGCGGCATGTTCACCTACAACACCATGCAGACGTTCATTGGCGTGCTGGGCATGGAGCCGCTGCACATGGTGGCGCCCGCGTCCGACGACACCCGCCGCACCAAGTCGTTCCCCGCGGAGCTGGCCGACCTCCTCGCGAAGATCACCGACGCGGGGATCCGGCCGCGCGACATCGTCACGCCCACCTCGATGCGCAATGCCTTCGTGGTCGTGATGGCCATGGGCGGTTCCACCAACGTGGTGCTGCACGGCGCCGAGCTGGCGCGGGCGGCGGGCTTCGACCTCTGGGAAGACGTCATCAGCCAGGAGGAGTTCAACCGCCTGTCGCACGAGCTGCCGGTGCTCGTGAACATGCGGCCCTTCGGCAAGTACTCGATGGTCGACGTCGAGGCGGTCGGTGGTGTCACGGTGGTCGTCAAGGAGCTGCTCGCGGCCGGGGTGATCGACGGCTCGGCCCTCACGTGCACCGGTGAGACGCTCGCCGAGCAGATCGCCCGCCTCGACCCGCCCGCGCCCGACGGCGACGTCGTGCACACGGTCGCCGACCCGTTCAAGCCCACCGGCGGCCTGCGCCTGCTGCGGGGCAACGTCGCGCCCGACGGCGGCGCCATCCTCAAGGTCGCGGGCGTCGAGGGCGGGATCGTCGACGGCCGCTTCACCGGGCGCGCCCGGGTGTTCGAGGGGGAGCGCGCGCTGATCGAGGCGCTCGAGCGCCGGCCCGACGAGTTCGCCGACGGCGACATGGTGATCGTGCGCTACGAGGGTCCGCGCGGTGCGCCGGGCATGCCCGAGATGCTCGACCCCACGTCGCGCATCACCGCGCTGTGCCGTCAGCGCGACATCACGATCGCGTTGATGACCGACGGTCGCTTCTCCGGCGGCTCGGTGGGTCTCGTGATCGGTCACGTGTCGCCCGAGGCGTTCCTCGGCGGGCCCATCGCGCTGATCGAGGACGGCGACACGATCGTCATCGACCTCAACGACGACAAGCTCGACTGCAGGGAGCTCGACGACGCGGCCACGCTCGCGGCCCGCACCGCGAAGTGGGAGGCGGCAGTTGCCGCGAACGGTGGGATCCACCCATCGGCGCCGGTCGTCGACACCCGCGTGCTCTCGCGCATCCGCGCCACCGCCACCTCGCCGCTCCGCGGCGCCGGCGTCGTCAATCAGTAGGAATGCCCGAGATCCTCGAGGCGGAAGCGGCGCGTGCGCTGATCGGCGCGCGTGCCCTCGACCGCGAGATCACGACCGTGCACGCGCCTGACGCGTGGTTCCTCAAGGCGGCCTCACGCCGCGGGGTGAAGGCCGCGTGTGAGGCCAGTCGTTCGTGGAGGCCCGTCGTCGCGGCAAGTTGCTGCTCGTCGACGTGAGCACCGGCGCGACCCTCGGTCTGCACCTCGGGATGAGCGGCCGGGTGCTCATCGACGGCGAGGCCGCGGGTGACCCGCTCGTGTACGCGAGCAACAAGGCCGATCCGGCCTGGCACCGCTTCGGTGTGTCGTTCGCCGACGGCGGGTCGCTCTACCTGCGTGACCCGCGCCGGCTCGGGGCGGTGGAGCTCGACCCGCACGAGGACCGGCTCGGCCCCGACGCGTTCGCGCTCACGCTCGCGCACCTCCGCACGGTGCTGGCGAAGAGCAGCGCGCCGGTGAAGGCGGTGCTGATGGACCAGTCGCGCATCGCCGGGCTCGGCAACCTCCTGTGCGACGAGGCGCTGTGGCGGGCGGGGGTCGACCCCGCGCGGATCGCCTCCTCGCTCACCGACGACGAGGTGAAGCGGCTGCACCGGGCGATCCGGGACACGCTGCGCGTCCTGGGCCGGCGGGGCGGGTCCCACACCGGTGACCTCACGTCGGCCCGGGGCCCCGGCCTGCCGTGCCCCCGCGACGGCGCCACGCTCGTGCGCCGCACCATCGGCGGGCGGACGACGTTTTCCTGTCCCGTCCACCAGCACTGATCGCTCTCACCCAACGCTCATCCGCATGGTGGTCTCCTGCGGACATGACTGCGGTGACCCTCCGCACGGTCGAGCACCGGCTCGGCGACCTCTGGGCGCCGGTCCGCGCCTCGCTCGGACGGGACCGGGCGCCGGTGGTCCCGTGGGTGGCGCTCGGGCTCGGCGGCGCGGTCGTGGCCACCGCGATCGTCACCGGGGCGTACACCCAGGAGGTGCCGCGCCGCCTCGGCGAGTGGGCCGGCACCGGATGGCCGACCCTGCTCGCCGGGCGCTGGTGGACGCTCGGTACCTCGTTCGTCATGACCCGGGACTGGTTCATGGCGACGACGATGCCCGTCTGCCTGTTCCTCGGACTCGCGCCCTACGAGCGTCGCGCCGGTCACACACGCGCCTTCCTGGTCGCATTCGTGGGTCACGTGACCGGCACGGTGATCCTCGCGCTGGCGTTCGCGCCGCTGGTGTTGACGCACGTCGGGATGCTGGTGCGCGCCGCCGACAACGTGGACTACGGCGGCTCGATGGCGATTGCGGCCGGCCTCGGTGCGCTGGTGGGGTTCGTCGGTGACCGTCGCATCACGCGCATCGCCGTCGCCGCCGCGATCGGCGGTCTCCTGGTGCACCATCAGATGGCCGACTGGGGGCACGTCGTCGCGCTACCGCTCGGCTACGCAGTGGCGCGGCTGCGCTCGTCGCGCGAGGTCGCGCTGCTCACGCTTGCCCTGGTCGGCCTCACGGTGCTGGCGGTCGGTGTCGTGGCGGGATTCGGCTCGTGACGAACCGCGTGTGTCGGTTCGCGTTGCACGTCGGCGGGTTGCTCGTCGTCCTCGGTGTGGCGTTCGGGGTGACGGTGGCGTCCCACTCGTCGGGGTTCTCGTCTGCTGCTCGGTATGCCGCCGCCTACTCGCCCGGGCGGTTCGTCTCCGGCCGGGTGTGGACCCTCCCGTTGTCGGTGCTGTTGCTCGGGCACCCGAAGATGATCGGCATGACGAGCGTGATGTTCGCGCTGCTGTTCCTGCCGTACGCGATGGCGCGCCGGGACGGGCCGCGCCCTCCTGACCGGGCTGGCCGGCCACGTCGCGCCGACGCTCGCCGTGGCCGCCTGGGCGCTGCCGGCCGCGGCGCTGGGCTCGACGGTGGCGACGCGCGTGGTGCACGCGCCCGACTACGGCGCCTCGCGTCCTGGCCGCTTGTGCCGGCGGCCTGGCGGTCGTGATCGCCCGCCGCAGCCGCGTGCTCGGCTTCGGACTGCTCGCTGCGGTGGCGCTGTTCTTCGGCTCCCACCTCGTCACCGACCGCCAGCTCGTGGCGAACGTCGCCGACGTCGAACACCTGGTCGCGCTGCTGACCGGCGCCCTGGTCGAATGGAGGCTCTCCGTGCAGCTGTCCCTGTCCGCGCCGGCCCCGGGTCCGGCAACCCTCGCGGCGCGCGCCTGAGCGCGGCTCGCCCCGTCTCCTACGATCAGCCGGTGCGTGTCCTCGTGGTGGAGGACGAGGTCAAGATGGCCTCGTTGGTGAAGCGGGCGCTCGAGCGCGAGGGCTACGCCGTCGACGTCGCCGGCACCGGCCCGGACGGCCTCTGGATGGCGTCCGAGAACGACTACGACGCCGTGGTCCTGGACGTGATGATCCCCGCGCCGAATGGATTCGAGGTGTGCCGCGAGTTGCGCAGTCGCGGCCGGTGGGCGCCCGTGCTGCTACTGACCGCTCGGGACAGTGTCGACGACCGGGTCACCGGCCTCGACGCGGGCGCCGACGACTACCTCGCGAAGCCGTTCTCGTTCGCCGAGCTCGCCGCGCGCCTGCGTGCGTTGACGCGACGCGGCGTCACCGCACGACCTCCGGTCCTCGAGGCGGGAGACCTCAGCCTCGACCCTGCGACACATCGTGTGCGCAGGGGCGACGCCGAGATCGACCTCAGTCCGAAGGAGTTCGCGCTACTCGAACTGTTCCTGCGCCATCCCGACGAAGTCCTCACCCGGACCGCCATCCTCGAGCACGCGTGGGACTTCGCGTACGACGGCACCTCGAACGTCGTCGACGTGTACGTGCGGTACCTGCGCGAGAAGATCGACCGGCCGTTCGGCCGTGAGACGATCGAGACCGTGCGCGGCGTCGGGTACCGGTTGCGCAGCGCGGCCTGAGTCCGATGCGGATGCGCCCGCGCACGTTGCGAGGTCGGCTCACGCTGCTCTTCGCGGTCGTGACCCTCGCGCTCGCGCTGTTCGTCGGGCTGCTCGTCGACGTGCAGTACCGATCGGCTCTGACCTCTGCCGTCGACCAGGGCCTGGCGACGCGCTTCGTCGCGGCGGTGCAACAGGTGGAGCACTCGTCGTCGGCGAGCACGCTACGGCCGGCCATCCCCGACGCCGAGGCGTTCGCCCAGGTGCTGGACGCGCAGGGTGACATCCTCGCCGGCGCGCCGCGGAAGCTCCGCCGCCAGACCGTGCTCACCGACGGGCAGTTCCGCGAGGCGCTGCGCCACCGGATCCACGTCGACGCCGACACCGGGCCGCGGGGCGAGCAGGTGCGCCTCCTCGCCGGACCGTCGAAGGACGGCGGCGTCGTGGTGGTGGGCACCGCGCTGGAGGAGGTGGCGAGCGCGCAACGCCGGCTCGAGCTCGCACTCGGCATCGGCCTGCCGCTGCTCGCCGCGCTGGTCACACCTTCGTCGGCTGGTTCGTCGCCGGCGCGGCGCTGCGGCCGGTGCAGGAGATGATCGAGGACGCAGACGTCATCTCCGCGCGTTCTGCTCGCCGGCTCAGCCGGCGCATCACCGTGTCACCGAATGCGGGCGCCGAGCTGGTGGAGCTGGCCAGCACCCTGAACCAGATGTTGGAGCGCATCGAGAACGCCTTCGAGCACGAACGCGCGTTCCTCGACGACGCGAGCCATGAACTGCGCACGCCGATCGCATCGCGCGGGGCGAGCTGAGCTCGCCCGCATGCAGGCTGCCGACGAGAGCGAGACCGCGGCGTCGCTGGACTCCGCGCTGGAGGAGATCGACCGGCTCGACCACCTCGCATCCAGTCTCCTGGTGCTGGCCCGCACGCGTGCCGCCGGTCCGCCGCCCGACCGTGCCTTCGGGTTGCGCGACGCCGTCGACCGTGCGGTCCAGGACGCGCTGGCGGTGCGACGCCCCGCGGGCGACCCGGTCGCGGTGCGCGTCGAGGGTGATCTCGAAGCGCGCGGCGACGCCCAGGCGATGGAGCGCGCGGTGCGCAACCTCGTGGAGAACGCACTGCGTCACGCGCGCACGGAGGTCGCGGTGTCGATGCACCGTGACGACGGGGACGCGATCCTGCGGGTACGCGACGACGGTCCCGGCTTCCCGCCCGACCTGCTCGTCGCCGGCGTCGACCGCTTCACCCCGGGTGACAACCCGGCGAACCACGGTGGCGCGGGGCTCGGCCTGGCGATCGTCGACGCGATCACCCGAGCGCACGGGGGCACGTTGGTCCTCACCAACGACCGCGGTGCCAGCGCGGAGCTGCGGTTCCCGCTGGTGACCACTGCACCGGTCTGACCCGGCGCGGCCGGTCACGGACCCGCGTCTCGACCTGCCCGCGTTCATGTTGCTCTCACCTCTGGGAGCGCATCCTGGCTGCAGGCGGGACGGTCCGAAGGTGGTCGTCCGGAACCGGCGGAGGTGCCCGAGTCGATGCCCTCCCACGCAACGGCGTTCCCCGGCGGCTCGGGGCGACGCCCTCGGACCTCCCGCCAGATCGACGTCCCGACGACGTGCCCGTCGCCCGCACCGACGTGGCGGACCCGGCTCCTCGCTCTCACGCTGCGACCGCCGGTGCTCGGGGTGGTCGTGGCCCTCGTCGGCGCGGTGGGAATGGTGTCCGCCCTCACGCCCTCGCTCCCTCGCCGGCTGGGGCTGCTCGAGGGGATGATCGACCCCGAGTTCGTGCACCTGGCGGCGGGGACGACGGCGTTGCTCGGGCTCGTCCTCCTGCTCCTCGGCCGGGGCATCGCGCGCCGGCACCACAGCGCCTACCTCGCCGCGCTCGGGCTGCTCGGCATGTCGGCGGTGACCCACCTCGTGAAGGGACTCGACGTCGAGGAGACCATCCTCGCCGTCGGCGTCGCCGTCCTGCTCGTGCGCGCCCGACGGCAGTTCACGGTCAAGGTCACGCCGGGCCGGTGGCGGCGCGTGCTCGTCGTCGCGGTGTCGTTCCTCGTCGTCGATCTCGCGCTCGGACTGGCGCTCGTGCTCGTGGCGCGCGGGACCGGGTTGCGGTCCCGTGAAGCCAGGCGCGCGCTGTTCGGCGCGGTGCAGATGCTCGGCGGGGTCACCGGCGTCGCGCACTTCCACGGCGTCGGCCACCTGATCCCCGTCGCGATGGTGCTCGTCGGGCTGGCGACAGCCACCGCGGTGCTCCTCGTCGCGCTCGGGCCGTTGCCTGACGGTCCGCAAGCCGCCGTCTCCGCCGGCCTTCCGTCGTTGGCCGACCTCACGAACCGTGCCGACGGCGACACGCTCGACCCGTTCGCGCGCAGATCCGACAAGCGCATCGTCCGCTCGTCCGACAGAGCGCCGCGGTCGCGTACCGCTACCTGGCCGGGGTCGGCCTCGCGTCGGGTGATCCGGTGGGCGAACCGTCGTCCTTCGCCGACGCGGTCGGGTGCTTCGTCGCACACTGCGACGCGCGGGGTTGGCGGCCCGCGTTCATGGGAGTGCGCGACGACCGGCTCCCCGATCTACGAGGCGGCCGGACTGCGCGCCGAAGTACCTCGGTGACGAGGCGATCGTCGCGGTCGACGGATTCACCCTCGACGGGCGCACGATGCGCCAGGTGCGCCAGGCGGTGAACCGCACGATCAAGGCCGGCATCACCACGGAGGTGCGCGCAGGGCGACCTCGACGACGAGCTGCACGCCGCGCTCCTGCACGTCGCGGAGCGCGGCCGCGACGGCGCCCGAGGCGGGTTCTCCATGGCCCTCGACGGCCTGCTCTCGCCGGTCGCGACGCCGACTGCGTGCTCGTGATCGCGTGGCGCGTCCGGGGTCCGCTCGCGTTCCAGCGATACGTGCCGTGCCGGGCCAGCCGCGGACTCTCGCTCGACGCCATGCGGCGCGACCTCGACCAGGACGCGCCGAACGGCGTGAACGAGCAGCTCATCGTCGACACCATCGCCTGGGCACGTGAGCACGGCGTCGACCAGATCTCGCTGAACTTCGCGTTCTGCCGGGCACTCGTCGACGACGACGCGTCGGTGACCGGGGCTCGTCGGGCGCAGGCGTGGTTCGTCCGTCGCCTGAGCCCGTGGTTCCAGATCGAGTCGCTGCTGCGCTTCAACGCCAAGTTCGCGCCGGGTGGGTGCCCCGCCACGTGGTGTACCGGTCGTTCGCCGACCTGCCGGCCGTGGCTGCGGCCGCCGCGGGCGCGGAGGGCTTCCTCCGGTGCTGGGTGGCAATGACTTGAAATCTGCGGCGTGATCGGTAACAATGGACGCTCCATGCGAACGCACCTGATTCTCGTAGTTCCCTAGCGCACCCGCCCCGGCCCCGGCCGGGAAGTCGGCGTGCGCCTCCACCCTCGCTCACAGCGGGGGTTTTTTTCTGCCCCGATCCACCCCCCGATCCGCCCCCGCAAGCCCCGCACCACCAACACTCCCGAAGGACCCACGATGCAGCTCACCGGAGCCCAGGCACTGATCAAGAGCCTCGAGATGGAGCAGACGGAGGTCATGTTCGGCCTCCCCGGCGGCGCCATCCTCCCGGTCTACGACCCGCTCATCGAGTCGTCGATCCGCCACATCCTCGTGCGCCACGAGCAGGGCGCCGGCCACATGGCCGAGGGCTACGCCCACGCCACCGGCCGCCCCGGCGTGGCCATGGTCACCAGCGGTCCGGCGGCCACCAACGTGGTGACGCCCTCGCCGACGCCTACATGGACTCCGTGCCGTTCGTGTGCCATCACCGGGCAGGTGCCCTACTCGGTGATCGGCACCGACGCCTTCCAGGAGGTCGACACCGTCGGCATCACCATGCCGATCACGAAGCACAACTGGCTCATCACCGACGCCAACGACATCCGCGCGTGATCCGCGAGGCCTTCCACGTGGCCACCACCGGCCGCCCCGGCCCCGTGCTCGTCGACATGCCCAAGGACGTCGCCAACCAGACCATGACGTGGCACTGGCCCGACAGCGTCGACCTGCCCGGCTTCAAGCCCAACACCAAGGGCCACCCGAAGCAGATCAAGGGCGGCGCGCCTCGCCAGGGGAGGCCAAGCGCCCGGTGATCTACGCGGGCGGCGGGATCCTCAAGGCGCGCGCGGCCGAGGCGCTGCGCGCGCTCGCCGAGCTCACCGGCATCCCGGTGGTCACCACGCTGATGGCGCGGGGCGCGTTCCCCGACGACCACCCGCTGTGCCTCGGCATGCCGGGCATGCACGGCAACTACACCGCGATCACCGCGATGCAGGAGAGCGACCTCCTCATCGCGCTGGGCTCGCGCTTCGACGACCGCGTCACCGGCAAGCTCGACGGCTTCGCGCCCGACGCCAAGATCATCCACGTCGACATCGACCCGGCCGAGCTCGGCAAGGTGCGCCGTCCCGACGTCCCGATCGTGGGCGACTGCCGCCTCGTGATCGAGGAGCTGGTGAAGGCGGTGCGCGCCGAGCGTGACAAGAAGGAGTGGCCGTCGCTCGACCCGTGGATCGCGCAGCTGCGTGAGTGGCAGGAGCGTTACCCGCTCCACTACGAGCAGGTCGAGGACGGCCCGCTGAAGCCGCAGTTCGTGATCGACGCGCTGCGCGACAACACGCCCGACGACACGATCCTCGCCAGTGGCGTGGGCCAGCACCAGATGTGGGCGGCGCAGCGCTGGCAGTTCAACCACCCGTACACGTGGATCAACTCCGGTGGTCTCGGCACCATGGGCTTCTCGGTGCCCGCGGCCATCGGCGCGAAGGTCGGCCGTCCCGACCGCATGGTGTGGGCGGTCGACGGCGACGGTTGCTTCCAGATGACCGCGCAGGAGCTCGTCACCGCGAGCGCGGAGCGCATCCCGGTGAAGATCGCGATCCTCAACAACGCCTACCTCGGCATGGTGCGCCAGTGGCAGGAGCTCTTCTACGAGGAGCGCTACAGCGAGGTGTACCTGTCGCCCGACCTCCCCGACTACGTGAAGTGGGCGGAGGCGATGGGATGCGTGGCGTTCCGCGTCGACAACCCCGACGACGTCGAGACCACGATCCAGAAGGCGAACGAGATCGACGACCGCCCCGTGGTCATCGACTTCCGCACCGACTACCGCGAGAAGGTGTACCCGATGGTCGCGGCTGGCACCACCAACAGCGAGGTCATCCTCGACCCCGCGCACGACCGTCCGGGAGGGCGTGACTAGTCATGGCGACTTCTGAGATGAGCGGCAAGCACCACATCCTGAGCGTGCTCGTCGAGAACAAGTTCGGTGTGCTCACGCGCGTGGCGGGCCTCTTCGCCCGGCGCGGGTTCAACATCGTGTCGCTCGCGGTGAGCCCCACCGAGGACGAGCGCTTCAGCCGCATGACGATCGTGGTCGACGCCGAGTCGGCACCGCTCGAGCAGATCACCAAGCAGCTCAACAAGCTGATCCCCGTGATCAAGATCGCCGAGCTGCACCCCGACGAGGCCGTCGAGCGCGAGCTCATGCTGGTCACGGTGAAGGCGGCCCCCGAGGTCCGCAGCCAGATCACCGAGCTGGCCTCGATCTTCCAGTCCCGTATCGACGACGTCGGCCACGACGCCCTCACCATCCAGGTGGCGGGCGCCCCTCAGAAGCTCGACGCCTTCATCGACCTGCTCCAGCCCTTCGGGATCGTGGAGCTCCAGCGGACGGGGCGCATCGCCCTGCCCAAGCTGGCCCGGCGCCCGGCGAAGCTGCGTGCCGTGAAGAACCGGGCCGTCTGACAGACTGTCCCGCTGACAATTTCGCAACGTTCGCAACGACCTGGAGTGCTCTCGTGCCCGCGACCATCTACTACGACAAGGACGCCGACCTCGGCCTGCTGCAGGGCAAGAAGGTGGCCGTGCTCGGCTACGGCTCGCAGGGCCACGCCCACGCGCTGAACCTGCGCGACTCGGGGGTCGACGTCGTCATCGGCCTGCGCGAGGGCTCGTCCTCCAAGGCCAAGGCCGAGGCTGCGGGCCTGAAGGTGCTCCCCACCGCCGAGGCGGTGAAGGAGGCCGACATCGTCATGGTGCTGCTCCCCGACACGGAGCAGGCCCGGGTGTACCGCGAGGACATCGAGCCGAACCTCGAGCCGGGCAACTCGCTCGCGTTCGCGCACGGCTTCAACATCCACTTCGGCCAGATCACGCCGCCCGCGGGCGTCGACGTGTGGATGATCGCGCCGAAGGGCCCGGGTCACCTCGTGCGCCGCACCTACGAGGAGGGCGGCGGTGTGCCGTCGCTCGTCGCCGTGCACCAGGACGCCACCGGCAAGGCCAAGGACATCGCGCTCGCGTACGCGAAGGGCAACGGCGGCACGCGTGCCGGTGTGCTCAACACCACGTTCGAGGAGGAGACCGAGACCGACCTCTTCGGTGAGCAGGTCGTGCTCTGCGGTGGTCTCGTCGAGCTCATCACCGCGGGCTTCGAGACGCTGGTGAACGCGGGCTACCAGCCCGAGTCGGCGTACTTCGAGACGCTGCACGAGGTGAAGCTCATCGTCGACCTCATCTACGAGGGCGGCATCGCGAACATGCGCTACTCGATCTCCGACACCGCGGAGTACGGCGACATGACGCGCGGCCCGCGCATCGTCACGCAGGACACGCGCGACGAGATGAAGAAGATCCTCTCGGAGATCCAGACCGGCAAGTTCGCGCAGGAGTGGATCCTCGAGAACCAGGCCGGCCGCCCGTACTTCAGCGCGCTGAAGCGCCGGGCCGCCACGCACCCGATCGAAGAGGTCGGTGGCGAGCTGCGGGCGATGATGCCGTGGATCGGCGCCGGCAAGCAGAAGCCCTCCGAGGTGAGCGGCGGCTGACGCCTCCCTGCGGGGCTAGGTTCCCCGCATGACGGATCTCGGCCAGGTGCTCGTCGGCGTCGTCGTCGGCTACCTGATCGGCACGATTCCCAACGCCGACCTCGTCACGCGTCTCGCGACGCGTGGCGAGGTCGACTTGCGTCAGGAGGGATCCGGGAACCCGGGCGGACTCAACGCCGCGCGCGTGCTCGGCAAGAAGTGGGGCCTGCTCGTCATCGTGCTCGACACGCTGAAGGGCGCGGTCGCCGGGTTCGTCGGGCTGGCGATGGGCGACGCCGGCGCGTACGCCGCGGGCACGGCGGTGATCGCCGGGCACTGCTGGCCGGTGTGGAACGGGTTCCGCGGGGGCAAGGGTGTGGCGTCGGCCGCCGGTTCCTTCTTCGCGGTGTTCCCGCCGATGGTGCCGTTCGACGGCGTCTTCACCGGGCTGGTCGCGTTGGTCACGAAGAACTCGCGGCTCGCCATGCGCGCCGCGGTCTTCTTCTGGATCGCGGCGGCAGCCGTGTGGTGGGCGGCCGACCTCCCCACGTGGTGGGGCCCCGCACCGGGTCCCGGCCTGATGATCTACTCGGTGCTCGGCGGCGGCATGGTGCTCGTCCGCTTCCTCGTGGCCGACCGCGACAACCCCATGAGGCAGCCGTAGTCAGGCGTGGCGTCGATCCGATGGCGCGGTCCAGGTCGCGAGGTAGCGACCGGACCACATCGGTCGGAACGACGCGCCGGGCAGCTCGCGTCCGATCACCGCACGCATCTCGGCGGTGGAGTGAGGCGGCGGCCAGCACATCGGTGCGCCGTGCTCCCAGTAACGACCGCGGAGTTGCATCCAGCGTCTGCCGCGCGACGAACGCTCGGGAGGTCGACGTCGAGTCCGATGACGCGCAGGCCGCGGTCGGCGAGATCGAACGCGAGCAGGCCGTCGCCGGAACCGACATCGACCGCGCGTGACGCACCCGCCGGGATCGCGTCGAGCACGTACCGGTGGCAGTGGACGTTGAGTTCCAGCGAGCATCACGTCGCACCACTCCTGCCACCGCCGCATCTTCGCGGACGAGGGGCGGTCCCGCGGGACCGCCCCTCTGAACATGTGTCACGAAACCCCCGTGTGCGGGGGTCGAGCGTCACGCGCTCGTGCGCGTGGTCGCGCTACTCGGCGGCGGGGGCGTCGCTCGCCGGGCTGGCGTCGGCGCCGGTCTCACCGGCGGCCTCGGCCGCGGCCGCGGCTTCGGCGAGGCTGGCCTCGGCCTCGTCGATCTCACCGAGGATGCGGTCGATCTCGGCCTGCGCGTTGTCGGCCGCGTTGCCCGCGTGCTGGGAGTAGACGATGCCGCCGAGCTCTTCCTTCAGGTCCTTGACCTTCTTCTCGGTCTTCATCGTGTCGATCTTTTCCTGACCGGCCTGACCGAGCTCCTTGGCCTTCTCGGCACCCTTCTGGCCCAGTTCCTTCGCCTTGTCGAGCAGCGACATCGCGGTTCCTCTCGTCGGTGGGGGAGCACAAGTATGCGCCGTGCCGCGGGGTCGCGGAAACCCCGGTTCGGGGGAAACCCGCGATCAGGCGAGGCGGCGGCGCACGATCGACAACCGTCGCGACGGTGCCGCCTCGGGCATGCCGAGGAAGTAGCCCTGGGCCCGGTCGCAGCCGAGGTCACGCAGGCGGGCGAGCTGGTCGTCGGTCTCGACACCCTCGGCGGTGACGACCATGCCGAGCGCGTGGGCCATGTCGATGGTGGCGGCGACGATCGCGGTGTCGGCCGCGCTCGCGCCGAGGCCCTTGGTGAAGGCCCGGTCGATCTTCAGCTCGTCGAACGGGAAGCGCCGCAGGTAGGTGAGCGACGAGCTGCCCGTGCCGAAGTCGTCGATGGCGAGTCGCACGCCGAGCTCCTTCAGCGCCTGCAGGTTCTCGGTGGTGATGTCGCCCTCGTCGAGGAGGGTGCTCTCGGTGATGTCGAGGCCGAGCAGCTCGGGGGCGATCCCGTACTCGCGCACGACCCGGGCGACGACCGCGGCGAAGTCGGGGCGCTGCAGCTGACGGGCCGACACGTTGGTGCTGACGGTGAGCGCCTCGCCGTCGGGATCCTCGTTGCGCATGCGCAGCACGTGCTCGCAGGCCTGCGACAGCACCCACTCGCCCATGGGCACGATGAGACCCGTCTCCTCCGCGACGCGGAGGAAGTCGCCGGGCGTCACGAGACCGCGCACGGGATGCTCCCAGCGCAGCAGTGCCTCCACCGCGACGCGCTCGCCGGTCTGCAGGTCGAACTGCGGCTGGAACAGCACGCGCAACTCTTCGCGTTCGAGCGCCTGGCGCAACGCCCGCTCGGTGAGGAGGCGGGTGACGGCCTGCGTGTGCATCGCCTCGTCGAAGAGCTCGTGGCGCGACCCACCGCGTCGCTTCGCTCGGTACATGGCTGCGTCGGCGTCGCGCAGCAGGCTCGCGGCGCGGCTTCCAGGGTCGTCGGTGATCGCGATGCCGACGCTCGCGGCGACGGTCGCCTCCGCGTGGGAGAGCACGAACGGCTCCGACAGGGAACGCGCGATGCGCTCGGCGAGCTCGACGGCCTGCTCCTGGTCGTCGAGGTCCTCGCACAGCACCACGAACTCGTCGCCACCGAAGCGTGCGACGGTGTCGCCGCGGCGGACCACGCTCGACAGGCGTCGCGCCGCCGCGACGAGCAACTCGTCGCCGGTCTCGTGGCCGAGCCCGTCGTTCACGAGCTTGAAGCGGTCGAGGTCGACGAAGAGCACGGCGACCATGCCCGCGTCGTCGGCGTCGCCGAGGCGGGCGAGCGCGTGCTCCAGGCGATCCTGCGCGAGGGCGCGGTTGGGGAGCCCCGTCAGCGTGTCGTGCAGCGCGAGGTGGCCGAGCTCACGGGTGCGCTCGGCGCGGTCGATCGCGAGCGCGAGCAGGTCGCGGGTGCGTTCGAGCAGCTGGCGCTCGTGCGGGTCGGGCTCGCGCGCCTGCGCGGGGTACACGCCGAGGACACCGAGGAACTCGTCGGCCTCCGGGGAGCGGATCGGCAGCGACCACAGTGTGCGCAGGCCGGCGGCGCGGCACATCGCCTGCAACTCGGGGAGGCTGCCGGCCGCGGAGACGTCGGGGACGATCGACATCTCGTGCGCGCTGAGCACCTCCTCCAGGTGCGGGAGGTCGACGTGCTCCTCGATCGCGCGCACGTAGTCGTTCGGCAGTGACGGCGCCGACACGCAGGTGAGCCGCCCCTCTTCGTGGTCGAGCAGGCGCACGATCGCGCCGGAGCGGGGCACGTAGCGCTCGACCGCCTCGAGCAGGGTGCGGGCGACGTCGGCGATGGGCGCGCCCGACAGGATCTGCTCGAGCACGCGTGCCTCGGCCTCGGTGGCCTCGTCGCTGCGCCGGCGGTCGGTGATCTCGCGGAGGTTGCCGACGATGCCGCGCACGGCGGGCTCGTCGAGCTGGTTGGTCCAGGTGGCCTCGATCCAGTGCCAGGTGTCCTGCGCGGGGTTGCGCACGTGGATCTCGGTCGTCACCGGGGTGTCGGGGTTCGCGAGCAGCCGTCGGTAGAGGTCGATGCCCTGCTCGACGCCCTCTTCGTCGAGGTAGTCGAGGAAGCCGGTGCCCACGAGCGTGGACTCGTCCTCGCCGAAGACGCTGCGGACCGACGGGCTCACGTAGGTGACGCGCCCGTCGGGTGAGAGCACGATCACGATGTCGGTCGCGTGCTGCACGAGCGCGCGGAAGCGCGCCTCGCTCTCCGCGAGCACCACCCGGGCGTCGTTGGTCTCCTGCACCAGCCGCGACAGCCGCCAGGCGATGAGGCCCATGGTTGCACCGACGATCGCGGCGATCTTCAGTGCGGTCGCGGACGTCGACTGGTCGGCCAGGATGATCGCGGGGGCCGCGAGCAGCGCCACCGCGAGGAGGATCATGCGGGGGCGGATCGTGTGCTCGCTGGTGGTCTCGATGCGCGCGTAGAGCCGGCGCATCGACGGGTGCATCAGCGCACCGGCGAGCAGGAAGTAGCTGATGGGGAAGAGTGCGTCCGTCCACATCGCGTCGTGGTACCCACCGTCGGCCACGAGCCGCGCGTAGGCGGTGTCGGCCACGAGCATCACGCCGAAGCCGGCGAACAGGAGCCACGCCGACGCGTTCCAGCGCTGCACCGCGAAGATGGCGAGGACGAGTGCGACCAGGACGATGATGTCCACCACCGGGTAGAGCGTGCTGACGGCCCGTTCGCCGAGCGTGCCGTCGGCGCTGTCGATCACGTGCTGCAGGCTGACCGACCACACCACCGCGGTACCGGCGAGCGCGACGACGACCGCGTCGAACACGCTGCCGCGCGAGAAGTGTCCCTTCGCGAGCTTCCAGAGCGCGACCGCGAACAGCGGGTAGGCGGCCAGGTAGAGGATGTCGGACCACGGGTAGCCGTCGGCCGCGCCGAAGCTGCGGACGGCGACGTCGTAGACGATGTCACCGGCGGTGAGCAGGACGATGCCGACGGCGAGGAGCTGCCACACCCCCTTGGCCGCCGGGCGGTTGCGGGCCAGACCCCACACCGCGGCGGTGGCGGCGATCACCGCGAAGAAGTCCCACAGGAACGAGCGCATCTCGGCGTCCTGGATCAGGACGCACAGCGCCGACCCCGCCACGCCGACGGCGAGGAAGCACCAGATACCGGCGGTGGACCCCTGCCCTCCGTGGACTCCCGCCGGCTCCGCTCTGACTGTCGCAGTGGCCCCCGCGACATGTTCTGCCATGCCGGATCGACGCTAATCCAACACGTAGCGTGAATCAAACGCCACGCTCCGTGAAACTCCGTTCAGCAGGTAAATCCGACTTGACTGGTCATATTTTCGGGCTACGATCGTCGGCGTGACCTCCGCGGCCGCTCCTTCCATGAACGACACCTGGGGCGAGCTGTCGCGGCTCACGTTCGACGAGCTCTGTCACTCCCACTGAGCCAGACGGCGCGGCCAACCCGGTCCGCCGCCTCCGTCCGCCGGTCCCCGACGAGGGTCGACCGCGGCTGCCCCTGGGAGTTCCCGTGACCACCATCTTCGAACCCGTCTTCGAGCCGACGCTCACGTCCGTCCCCCATCCCGCCCTCGCCCCGGCCCTGCGTCCCGGTGGTCTGCGCGAGCTCACCGTCGCCCGGGTCGACGCGGCGACCGCCAGCCCCGTCGCTGCCCTCCTCGGGCGCTTCGACGAGGAGTTCGCACGCGACGGGATCGAGGTCTCCTTCGTCGAGCGCGGCGACGACGCCCTCGTGTTCGAGACCGGCCTGCTCGACACGCTGCGCCGCCACGAGCGCGGCGTGCGCACCCGTCTCGTCGGCCTGGCCTGGGTCGACGGCGGCGCGGTGATCATCGGCCGCCGGTCGTCGACGCGCCACGGCCCGCCCGCGCTGCGCGGGTCACGGTTGGCCCTCCCGACCGGAGATGCCGACCCGTCGGGCGTCCGCCGGGCCGCCGCGCTGCGGGCCTACGAGTCGGCGCTCGGTCTCGCCGGCCTGGGCCTGCGCGACGTCACGCTCGTCCCCGTCGACGGTGATGTCGTCGCCGCGGTGTCGGCCGGCGAGGTCGATGCCGCACACCTGGCGCACGCACCATCAGCAAAGGTCGCCCGCGCCCACCGCGTGCAGGTGCTCGTCGACCTCGACGCGTACCCCGACGCGCGGGCGCGGGTGCACGACCTCGGCCCGCTCCCCATCACGGTGCGCACGGACCTGCTCGAGGCCGCGCCCGACGTCGTGGCCCGGTACCTCGCGGCGTCCCTCGACGCGGCGGCGTGGTCGGAGTCGCACGGCGAGCAGTTCCGCCGGCTCGTGCGCCTCTGCGACGGCGCCTTCCCCTTCGACCAGCTCACCCACGACGTCCACCACCGGTTGCGCATCGACCTGTCGAGGGAACGGCTCGGACTGCTCGCCGCGCAGCAGCGGTTCCTGCGCCGCCACGGCTTCGTCACCACCGATCTCGACGTCTTCGACTGGGCCGACCCGGCGCCGCTGGGCTCGGCGCGTGACCTCCTCGCGGGAAGGCGCTACGGCCCGTGCCGGTCGCTGAGGAGCGTCCCGCCCCCGACGCCGAGGCCGCCGGTGCCGACGACGAACGTGACCCGCACCGGTTCGCGATCGCGTCGGCGGGGCTCCTGACGATCGCCGGTCGTCTCGCCGCGCGAGACTCCGGCGATGGAGGAACTGCGTGACAAGGTCGCCGTGGTCACCGGCGGCGCGAGTGGGATCGGCCGGGCGATGGCCGAACGCTTCGCCGCCGGGGGGATGCGGCTCGTGCTGGCCGACCTCGAGGAGGGTGCGCTCGCCGCGGCGGTCGCCGACCTCGCCGGGCTGGGTGCCCGCGTAATTGGCGTCCCCACCGACGTGTCGGTGCTCGACGACGTGGAAGTGCTGCGCGACCGGGCACTCGACGAGTTCGGGGCCGTCCACGTGGTGTGCAACAACGCGGGGGTCGCGGGCGGCGGGATCCTCGGCGCGCCGATGGCGCTGTGGCGCTGGGTGATCGACGTGAACCTCTACGGGGTCGTGCACGGCGTGCACACCTTCCTGCCGTTGCTGCTCGAGCAGGACGAGGGCCACATCGTGAACACCGCGTCGCTCGCCGGCCTCCAGGGCGTCGCCGGGCTCGGCGTGTACTGCACCACGAAGTTCGCGGTCGTCGGTCTGAGCGAGTCGCTCGCGTTCGACCTCAAGGGGCTCGGCACCGCGGTCGGCGTGTCGGTGCTGTGCCCGGGCTTCGTGCAGACGCAGATCGGGAACTCGGCGCGCAACGCGCCCGAGCACCTGCACGAGTGGCGCGCGACCGACACCGCCGCGGCCACCCAGCAGATGGCCAATGCGCTCGCGGAGGCGGGGATCGAACCGGCAGTCGTCGCCCAGCACGTGCTCGACGCGATCCGTGAACCGCGCTTCTACGTGATCCCGCACGAGGAGGCGGCGATCGCGGCCACGGAGTCGCGCGTCACCTGGATGCGCGACAACAAGCCCGGGCCCACCGACATGACCCGCGCGCTGCGCCCCTGAGCGACCTCAGGCGTGGACGGGCGGGACGCGCCCGATCCACGGGCGCGCGGTCTCGAGTTGTGACGCGACGCGGAGCAGCACGTCTTCGCGGTTGGTCGCCGCGACCAGTTGCACGCCGACGGGGAGCGCCGCGGCTCCGTCGTCGGCTGCGGTCCACGTGAGCGGCACCGACATCGCGGGCTGACCCGTCACGTTGGCGGGCACCGTGTACGCCGCGTAGGGCGTGGCGGCGAGGATGCCGCCCTCGGCGTCGTCACCGCGGATCTCGCCGAGCAGCGCCGGCGGGCGCGCCATCGTGGGGGTGAGCAGCAGGTCGTGGGCGGCGGCACCGGGGTCGAGCGGCTCCCACCATGCCGCCATGCGCCGCGTCCAGCCCCGGAGCGACTCGCACGCGTCGAGGAACGCGGCCCCCGACACCGCGCGGCCCTGCTCGGCCTGTGCCCACGTGACGGGCTCCACGTCGTCGGCGGTGATGTCGCGTCCGGCGACGAGGCCGAGCTTCACCAGGTCGTACGCGGTGCACACCGCGAGCACGGTGACGAAGTTGACGAGCAGCTCGATCTCGTCGAGTGCCTCCGGCGCGGCCGGTTCCACCGTGTGACCGAGGGACTCGAGCAGCGCGGCGGCATCCTCGACGGCGGCGACGCACGCGGGATCGGTCTCGGCCAGCCCGGCCGGAGCGGTCGTGCGGAATCCGATGCGCAGCGTGCCGGGATCCGCGCCGACCTCGGTCGCGAACGCGCGCGCGGGCGGCGGTGCGCTGTACGGGTCGCCGGGCATCGCACCCGCGAGCACGTCGAGCACCGCCGCGCTGTCGCGCACCGACCGGCTCACCACGTGGCGCGCCACGAACCCGGCCCACGCCTCGCCGGTCTCGGGGCCGAGCGACATGCGCCCACGCGAGGGCTTGAGCCCGAAGAGGCCGCACGCGCTCGCGGGGATGCGGATCGACCCGCCGCCGTCGCCGGCGTGCGCGAAGGGCACCATGCGCGAGGCCACTGCCGCGGCACTGCCGCCGCTCGAACCGCCGGGCGAGCGCGCGAGGTCCCACGGGTTGTGCGTCGCGCCGTAGGCCTGCGGCTCGGTGGTGGGGAGGAGCCCGAGCTCGGGGGTGTTGGTCTTGCCCACGATCACGCAGCCGGCGGCGCGCAACTTGGCGAACAGGTACGAGTCGTGGTCGGCGGTGATGCCGAGGTCGCGCAACAAGCGGTTGCCCTGGTGGTTCGGTGCCCCGGCCAGCGCGCCGTCGAGGTCCTTCACCACGATCGGCACACCGCGGAGCGGCCCGTCGGGCAGGGCGTCGGCATCGGCTTCGGTGCGTGCCGCGTCGAAGCGTTGGTGGATGACCGCGTTGAGCTGCGGGTTCACCGCCTCGATGCGCGCGATCGCCGCGTCCACCAGCTCACGGGGCGACACCTCGCCCAGCCGCACCAGTTCGGCGGAGGCGAGGGCGTCGAGCTCGGTCAATTCGTCCGTCATGGGGCCGAACGGTAACGCCAGGTCAGGTCTCGCGCACGACGTCGGACGCGGCCTTGTCGTCGCGCAGGCCCTGGAAGCGCGGCGCGCGCAGCACACCGGCACTCGTCCACTCGTGGAAGCGCACCTGCACCACCAACTCCGGTTCCACCCACACCGCGCCGGGCAGGCGCGGCGCGTCGAGGAACGGCGACTCGCGCCGAACCGTGTCGCGCAGCGCGTCCTCGAGCTCGACCCGCCGCCGCTCGTCGATGCCGGAGCCGACCCGTCCGGCATACCGCAGTTCGTCGCGGGCGGTCGTGGCGTCGTGGTAGCCGACGAGCAGCGAGCCGAGCCGCCCGTCGAGGCGACCCTTGCCCGGCAGCCACCCGCCGACGACGAGCTCCTGCCCCGCACTGACCTTCACCTTGCGCCAGGCCTCACTGCGGCGCCCGGGCAGATAGGGACTGTCGCGTCGCTTCGACACCACGCCCTCGAGGCCGAGTTGCTCCGCCGCCGTGAGCGCGACCTGCCCGGCCCCCTCGGCGACGGGGGGTGTCTGCCAGTGCGGCCCGGCGAGGGAGAGCCGGTCGAGGAGGGCGCGGCGCTCCGTGTACGGCAGGGGTGTGACGTCGTGACCGTCGTACGACAGGACGTCGAACCACATGCACACGACGGGCTGCACGGCCCGGACGCGTGCGACCGCCGTCGCGCCCCGGGCCTGCATGCGGGGTTGCAGCAGCTCGAAGCTCGGCGCGCCGTCGGGCCCGAGCGCGACGACCTCGCCGTCGAGGACCGCGTCGCAGCCGAGGGCATCGGGCAGCCCGGCCAGCTCGGGGAACCGCTCGGTGGCGTCGTTGCCGGCCCGGGAGATCACGGTCAGCCGGCCCCGGTGGACGATGGCGAGCACCCGCATCCCGTCCCACTTCATCTCGTGCGCCCAGGTGCCGTCGTCGGGTGGGAGGGCCTTCGCCGGGGTGGCGAGCATGGGCCGCAGCTCCCGGGGATCGGCGGCGGCACGGCTCGGCATGTGCCCACGGTACGGGCCGCGGTAGCCTGACCGAACCGTGGGAGTGATCGCTCCCACGATCAGGAGGGTTCGGGTGACGACGGCGTCGGAGTGGGTGCAGGGGGCGCGGCCGCGCACGCTCGGTGCTGCCGTGGCCCCCGTGCTCGTGGGCACCGCGGCGGGGGTGGCCGACACGCCCGGCCTCGCCGACGGCGGCGTGATCTGGTGGCGCTTCGCGTTCGCGATGGTCGTCGCCCTCGCGCTCCAGGTGGGCGTCAACTACGCGAACGACTACTCCGACGGCGTGCGCGGCACCGACAAGGAGCGCAAGGGCCCGCTGCGGCTCACCGCCACCGGCACCGCCACACCCGGCGCGGTCAAGCGGGCGGCAGCGCTGTCGTTCCTCGTCGCCGCCGTGTTCGGCGGGATCCTCTCGATCGTCGTGAACCCGTGGCTCCTGCTCGTGGGGGTGGCGGCGATCGCCGCGGCCGTGCTCTACACGGGCGGACCCAAGCCCTACGGCTACATCGGCCTGGGCGAGATCATGGTGCTGGTGTTCTTCGGCTTCGTGGCGACGGTCGGCTCCGCGTACGTGCAGGTGGAGCACGTGCCGGGCGCGGCGTGGTGGGGATCGCTCGTGGTCGGACTGCTGGCCTGCGCGATCCTGCTCGCCAACAACATCCGCGACATCGGCACCGACTCCGTCACCGGCAAGCACACGCTCGCGGTGCGCGTCGGCGCGACGGCCACGAAGCGCCTGTTCGTCGCGTGCTACGTGGGTTCGTTCCTCTCCGTCGTCGCGATCGGCATCACGCAACCGTGGGCGCTGCTCGGTCTGCTCGCGCTCCCGCTCGCGGTCGCGCCCGTGCGCACGATCCTCACGCGCAACGACCCGCCGTCGTTGATCTCCGTGCTCGTCGCGACGTCGCGCCTCGAGCTGGTGCTCGCAGTGCTGGTGAGCGTGGGGCTGTGCCTGAGCTAGCGGAGCACCGCCTGCGCATCGGCGACCGCGACGTCACGTTGTTGCAGGGACCGGCGGGCTGGGGCGAGTGCTCGCCGCTGCCCGGTTACCCGTCCGACCCGGCGGCGTGTCGCGCCGCGGCCGAGGAGGCCGCGACGATCGGGTTCCCCGCGCCGGTGCGCGACACCATCCCGGTGAACGCGCTGGTCGACGGGCCGTTCCTCGTGCAGGAGGTGCGCCGCTACCCGGCCGTGAAGGTGAAGGTGCGCGATGCGGCCGGCGTCGCGCTGGTGGCGGCGGTGCGCGACGCGGTGGGGCCGCACACGCCCATCCGCGCCGACGCCAACGGCACCTGGGACGTCGACCTCGCGATCGAGATGGTCACGCGTCTCGCCCGCTACGACGTCGAGTTCGTGGAACAGCCCGTCGCGCGCATCGACGACCTCGCGCGCGTGCGCCGCGCCGTGAACGTGCCCGTCGCGGCCGACGAGTGTGTGCGGTCGCTCGCCGACGCGCGTGCGTTGCGCGCGGCCGACGCGGCCGACGTGATCGTGTTGAAGCAGCAGCCGCTCGGCGGCGTGCGCGCCGCCCTGCAGGTGTACGAGGCCGCAGGGTTGCCCGCGGTCGTCACGTCGATGATGGAGACCTCGGTGGGCATCGCGGCGGGCGTCGCCCTCGCGGCCGCGCTGCCCGAGCTGCCGTACGCGTGCGGGCTCGCCACGTTGGGCTCGCTGCCCGCCGACGTCACGCACGAGCCGCTGGCGCCGGTCGACGGCGTGCTGGCGGTGCGCGCGGTGGTGCCCGACGCCGACCTGCTCGACCGCTACCGCGTGTCCGACTCGAACGAGGCGAGCAGTTGAACCACGAGCTCGGGTTGCTCGAGGTGGCAGGCGTGCCCTGCGCCGGGGACGATCTCGACGCGCGCGTCGGGGATCTGCTCGGCCATGCGGCGGGCGATGTCCACGTACTTGGTGTCGAGCTCACCCGCGAGCAGCAGCACCGGCATGCGCAGGTCGCCGAGCCGGTCCCAGTTCGACGGCTGCGCGCCCTGGCCGAGCACCCGGAGCTGGTAGGTGAGGTGCTCCACCGTGTTGAGCAGCGTGCGCTCGTCGATCCCGGAGCGCTCGCGGGGCAGCGTCGCGAAGAGCGGCTGCGCGAGCCAGCGTTCGATGAAGTCGTCGACGCCGTCGCGCTCGATCTCCTGTGCGAGCCGTTCGTCGGCCTCGACCCGGGCCGCCCGCTCGGTGGGATCGGCGATGCCGGGCGACGCACTCACCAGCACGAGCTTGTCCGTCACCTCGGGCCGGTCGAGCGCCAGTTGCAGACAGAGACGCCCACCCTGCGAGTACCCCACGAACGTGGTGTGCGACAGCCGTTGCGCATCACGGTGGAACGCCCGCAGGCCCGCGAGCTGCGCGGCGGCATCGACGAACGAGTCGGCGTCGGGCGGGGCGGCGCCGAGGCCGGTCTCGTCGTAGCCCAGCATCCGCTGGAGCGGCCGGCGCACCGGGTTCCAGGCATTGCCGTCCTGGGTGAAGCCACTCACGAAGACCCAACACTCGGTTTCCACGGGGAGAGTGTCGCATGACGCGAGACGCCACGACAGCCTTCGCCCGCACGCTCGTCGACGAGTGGACCCGCCACGGGATCACCGACGCCGTGCTCGCGCCCGGTTCGCGGTCGGCGCCGCTCGCGCTGGCCCTGGCCGCCGACGAGCGCGTGCGCCTCCACGTGTTCCTCGACGAGCGTTCGGCGTCGTTCTTCGCGTTGGGGCTGGCGCGGGTCTCGGGTCGTCCCGCGCCGCTCCTCTGCACGTCGGGCACCGCGGCGGCGAACTTCCTGCCCGCGGTGCTGGAGGCGCACCACGCCCGCGTGCTCATGATCGTGTGCACCGCCGACCGTCCGCCCGAGCTGCGAGACACGGGTGCGGGCCAGACCGTCGACCAGGTGAAGCTCTACGGCGACGCGGTGCGCTGGTTCCACGAGGCCAACGTGCCGACGGATCGCGAGGGAGCCGGTGCCGAGTGGCGGGCGCTCGCGTCGCGCGCGGTCGCGGCGTCGACCGGTGGCGCGGCCGGCGCCGCGGGCCCGGTGCACCTCAACCTCCCGTTCCGTGAGCCGCTCGTACCCACGGGCGACGAGTTGGTCGACGCGCCCGGTCGGTCCGACGACCGGCCGTGGACCGCCACCGCCCCCGGTGTGCGCGCGCCCTCCGTCGGGATGCTCGACGCACTCGCGCACCTCGTGGCCGACCGGCCGAAGGGGCTGATCGTCGCGGGGTGGGGCGCCGGCGTGCTGCCGGGCACGTTGCTGCGCTTCGCCGAGGTCGCGGGCTGGCCGGTGCTCGCCGACCCGCTGTCGAACTGCCGGGTGCCCGGCACCATCGGTGCCTACGACCCGCTGCTGCGCGACCCGGCCTTCCGCGACGCGCACCGGCCCGACATCGTGTTCCGCATCGGGGGCCCGACGACGAACAAGGTGCTCACCCAGTGGCTCGATCCCACCGTCGACCAGATCCTCGTGGATCCCGACGGCGTGTGGCTCGACCCGCAGCACGGGGTCAGCGGGCGCATGGAGGCCGACGCCGAGTTGCTGCTCGGCGCGCTCGCCGACGCGATCGACGTGATGGTCGACGCCGACTGGGTGGACGCGTGGTCACGCGCCGACGCGAGCGCGCGCGACGCGATCGACGCGCTGGTCGAACAGTGGGACGAGCCCTTCGAGGGTCGGGTGGCGCGTGATGTGGTGGCGCGCTGCCGCGTGAGAGCGCGCTCGTGGTCGCGCCGAGCATGCCCGTGCGCGACGTGGAGAGCTTCGCCGTGCCGCGCGAGGGTGTGACGTTCCACTCGAACCGCGGCGCCAACGGGATCGACGGCTTCGTGTCGACCGTGCTCGGTGTCGCCGCCGCGCACGCCGCGCCGGAGAGCACGGGCGCGACGGTGGCGCTCACCGGCGACCTGTGCTTCCTACACGACACCAACGGCCTCCTCGGTGCGGCCGGGCGCGGGATCGACGCGACGTTCGTGGTGGTCGACAACGACGGCGGTGGCATCTTCTCGTTCCTCCCGCAGGCCGATCTGCCCGAGCACTTCGAGGAGGTGTTCGGCACCCCGCAGGGTGTCGACCTCGCGGCGTTGTGCGCGGTGCACGACATCCCCGTGACGCACGTGACCGCGGCCCACGAGGTCGGCCCGGCCGTCGTCGACGCGATCGAGGCCGGTGGCGTGCGCGTGGTGCTCGTCCGCACGGACCGCGCGGCCAACGTCACCCGCCACCGCGAGGTCTGGTCCGCCGTCTCCGCCGTCCTCTGACCGAACTTGCGTCGAGATTCCCGGTCATACCGGGATCGGCGACGCAAGTTCGGGGGTGGGGGTGTCAGGGGCGGACGAGGGCGCGGAGCATGGGCTCGAGCTTGGCCTGGGTCTCGGCCCACTCGGCGGCGGGGTCGCTGCCCGCCACGATGCCCGCCCCGGCAACCAACCGGGCGCGCGTGCCGTCGAGCTCGGCGCCGCGCAGTGCGATCGCCCACTCGCCGTCGCCGTGGGCGTCGACCCACCCGACGGGCCCGGCGTAGCGACCACGGTCGAAGCCCTCGAGCTCGCGGATCGCGTCGAGCGCGGCCTGACGCGGCGTACCGCCGACGGCCGGCGTGGGGTGCAGCATCCGCGCCAGCGTGAGGGCGTCGACGTCGGTGTTCAACTCGCCCCGCACCGGCGTGGCGAGGTGGGCGATGGGGCCGAACACCGCGACCTCGGGGGTGCCCGCTTGGAGCGCGGTGCACACGGGCGTGAGCGCCTCCACGATGCTGTCGACGACGAAGCGGTGCTCGTTGGTGTCCTTGACCGACGCGGCGAGGCGACGCAACGACTCCTCGCCCTCGGCGACCGCGGTACCCGCAACCGGGCGTGACTCCACGACGGCGCCGCCGCGACGCACGAGCAACTCGGGGCTGGCGCCCACGAGACCACTGCTCGCGTAGACGAAGCAGCCGGGCTGCTGGTGCACGAGCCGTGCGATCACGTCACGCACGTCGAAGGGCTGGTCGGCCTCGACCACCACTTCGCGGGCGAGCACGACCTTCTCCACCTCGCCGCGCCCGATCGCGTCGATGGCGCGCCCGACGATGGCCTCGTAGTCGCCCCGGGACCGGGTGGCCGCCACCGTGAAGCGCGCGGGGCCGTCGTGCTCGGCCGGCGCGTCGTCGACCGACGGCCCGATCTCCGTGACCCAGGCCCGCCCCTGTGACTCGCCGTGCACCCGGGCGGGGATGACGAGCTCACCCGGCTGCTCGGGGTCGAACGGCAGGGCACCCACCGCGATGGCGCCCGTGCCGGGGAGGCCGAGCGGGTCGTCGACCTCGATGGCGGCGAGCGCGTCGGCGACGTCGTCGGCGCCCACCCGCGCGGCGACCCCGGTGGCGACGATGCGCACGTCGTGGTGGAGCCACGCGAAGTCGTGCGGCCCGCATGCCGCGACGAGCGCGTCGAGATCCTCGGACACGGACACCTCGCGCGTCACCGCGCGCAGGCGGGCGGGTGCCGGCGTGCTGGTCACGCCTCGACCCTCGTGCCGGTGAGGAGCAGCACCGATCCGCCCGTGAACGTGCGCACCGCGACGTCGGCGAACCCCGCGAGGCGCAGCCGGTCCTTCAGCTCGGGCTCGGCGGGCAGGTAGGCGGTGGACTTCGGCAGGTACGAGTAGGCCTCGGCGTCGCCCGCCAGCATCCGCCCGAGCAGCGGCACCGCGCCGCGGAACCACACCGCATTGCCGGTGCGCATCACGAAGTTGGTGGGCACGGTGGCGTCGAGCGCGGCGAAGCGACCACCGGGGCGCAGGATGCGCGCGCACTCGCGGAACACCGTGTCGAGGTCGACGAAATTGCGCATGGCGAAGCCACAGGTGAGGCCGTCGAGCGCGCCGGTCGCGAACGGGAGGCGCGCACCGTCGGCGCGCACGAGCGGCGCGGCGGTGATGGCGTTGGCGAGCATGCCCGCCGAGAAGTCGACGCCGACGGGCTGCGCGCCGACACCGGCGAGGTCGTTGCACAGGTCGCCGGTGCCGCACGCGAGGTCGACGACCCGCGCACCCGCACCGAGACCGAGGGCCTCGACCGTGTGCTTGCGCCAGCGCTTGTCCATGCCGAGCGAGATCACGCGGTTCATGCGGTCGTAGCGCGGCGCGAGGCGGTCGAACATGCCCTCGACCGCGTGGTACTTGGTCTCGCCCTCGGGGAGCGCGCCACCCTGCCCGAGCACCTGGCCGCTCATCGTGCGGCCTTTCCGGCTTCCCAGCCGGGCTCGTTGCTCGCGGCGGCGAGCTCGTCGGGGTGACCGACGGCTTCGAGGTGCTCCTGCGCGACCTCGAGCAGCACGGACCGGAAGTGGTGGGCGACCAGCGTGGTGACCGTGGGCAGCAGCGTGCGGAACGCGTCGACGAGGAGCTCGGCCTTCTCGGCATCGGGGATGTCGCGCGCCTGCAACGGGCGACGGACGTGCTCGTCGAACATCTCGACCGCGTCGGTCGCGATCGCGCGCGTGGCGTCGTGGTGCTGCCGTGCCAGCGAGAGGAGATCGGGGAGGGGGAACCCGGCCTCGAGGAGCCGGAGGCCCGCCTGCAGCACCTCGGCGTCGGCCTCGGTGAATCCGGACTCGCCGTCGCGGTGCTGCGGGACGATGAGCCCCTCCTTGACCACGACGTCGAGGAGCGGGGCAGGTACGCCGACGCGCGCCGACAGGTCGTCGAGTGACAGCAGCGTGGCGGTGAGGTCGTCGCCGCCCTGCTGCGCGCTCACGACCGCGGCGGCCAGCGGGGCGTCGGCCGCGTCGAGCTCGCCGGCCACCAGGCGGCGGATCACCGCGAGCGAGAAGCCCTGCCGCTGGAGGTCCTTGATGCGGGCGAGCCGCTCCACGTGCTCGGTGCCGTACCAGGCGATGCGCCCGACGCGCTGCGGCGGCGGGAGCAACTGGCGCTTCTGGTAGAAGCGGATGGTGTCGACCGAGACGTCGGCGCGGCGGGCCAGCTCCTCCACCCGGATCCCGTCGGGAGGCGCCCCTGTGGTGGCCACCGCTTCCATGAGCGACCATTCTAGGAGCAGTTGCTCCCAGGATCACATCGTCGGGGCGGGTCGGGTCGGTCGGGCGGGTCTAGGCGGGGGTCTCGTCGACGATTGGGTCGCCCGTCCGGTTCCGGGCCAGGTGGCGGGCCTTCTCGGCGTGGTAGGCGACGAGGAGCATGAACAGCACCGCCACCGCCACCGCGAGGTCGGTGCTCGCCTTCTTCGACACGTGCTCCGAGGCCCACGATCCCACCCAGGAGAAGAGCAGCGCCAGGAGTAGGTTGTGCACCAGCTTGCCGAGGAACAGCGGCGCGGCCAGGCGCCGCATCCCGTACCCCACCACCGCCAGGGGTACCACCACCGTGCCGTCGGGCAGTGGCGACGCGGCCACGAGGAAGATCACGAACCGGCTGGCGCGGGGCCGGGTGTCCACGTTGCGGGCGATCCACCGGAACACCCGGCCCTCGGGGAGCCCGGGCGTGCGGGCGACGAGCGCGTCGGCAACCTTGTACGACAGCACCGCGCCGATGCCCGCGCCCAGCCCCGACGCGAGCCCGAGTACGAGCATGCTCTGGAGGCTCGCCCCGCTCAGCGCCGCCGACAGCAGGGGCAACGTGTACGGGATCTGGATCAGGATCGACACGTTCGCGACCAGCGCGATGAGGAAGAAGCCCACGCTGCCGAGCTGCGCGAGCCGGTCGACCCCCTCGGTGACCGTGTCGTTCACGTCGGAGAACGCGTTCGACAGGTGGAGCACCACCATGACCGCCACCACCACGACGGCGAACGTCGCGTACTTCAGTTCCAGCGACAGTCGCCGTCGCCGCCGCGCCCGCGGGATCGGCCCGGTCGGTTCCTCGTCCATCAGGGTCGTTCCGGTGCCGGCTCGTCGGGCCCGCTGACCGCGCGTTCGACCACGTCGTCGGTGCCCGCAAGCTCCGGCCGCTGCGGACCGACCTCGGCGAGCGCGTCGGCCGAGTGCGGTCGCAGCACCATGCGCAGCGCGAACGCGCCCCCGAGGAGCGCGGCCGCGCCGGCCGTGGTGGCCCGCAGTCCGATCTGGTCGGCGATGGCGCCCTGCGCGATCGCGCCGATCGGGTAGAGCGCGCCGAGCAGCATCATCAGCACGCTCACGACGCGCCCGCGCAGCTCGGCGGGTGCGCGCAGCTGCGCGATCGTCGTGAAGCTCGACAGGCACCCCATGTAGAAGAAGCCCACACCGAAGATCGCCACGGCGGCCACCGCGAGCACGGGCGAGAACGCGTACGCCAGCAACCCGAGGGGCAGGAGCCCGAGCAGCCCGAGCAACGTGCGCCGCGCGCCGAAGCGGGTGAACAGGTGTGCGAGTGACAACGCCATGCAGACGGCTCCCGCGCCCTGCGCGGTGACGAGCACCGACGTGCCGAGCTTCTCCTCGTGGAACACCTTCAGTGCGACGGCCGGGATGAGCGCGATGAACGGCGCCGCGAGCAGCGAGTTGAGGGCGAGGCTCTCCACGACGAAGCGCAGTGCCGGATCGTGCCGAACGAAGCGCACGCCTTCGCGCACCGCTTCCACGATCGACGCGTCGCCCTGGTACGACGGCGGGGGCAACGTGAACGAGAGCAGCACGCCGAGCACCGCGAAGAAGCTCACCGTGTTGATCGTGAACGCGAGCTCGTAGCCCCCGAACCCGATGACGATGCCGGCGAGCGCGGGACCCACGACGCGCCCGAGGTTCCACTGCGCCGACGACAGCGCGATCGCGCCCGGCAACTCCTCCACCGGCACGAGGTCGGGGAGCATCGACTGGTACGCGGGGAAGCCCAGCGCGCTCGCGCACCCCGCGCCGAACACGATCAGGGTGACGATGCCCGGGCTCGGGTTGCCGACGCTCGCGAGGAAGGCGAGCAGTCCCGCGAACACGGTCTGCGCACTGGTGGTGCACAACAACAGGGTGCGGCGTGGCACCCGGTCGGCGAGCGCACCCGCGAGTGGTGCGAGGACCGCCTGGGGCACGAAGCCGGCCGCGGCGACGATGCCGGTCCAGCCGGCCTTCCCGGTGCTGGTCGTGACGAGGATGCCGACCCCGACCGTCTCCATCCACGTGCCGATGTTCGACACGAACGCGCCCGTCCACAGCAGCGCGAAGCGCCGGTGGCGGAACGGAGCGAGTGAGGACGTGATCGCCATCGGTGAACGGCGTGCCCTACTCGCCGAGCGACGTGGTGCGCGGGGTGAAGAGGTCGGCGAACAGGAGCAGGTCGGGACGGGCGTCGCCCGACCACTCCATCGCGTCGATCTCGTCGACGGTGCGGCGCCCGCTCGACGCCCGCAGGAACTCGAAGCGCGTGGTCGTGAGCCAGGCGCCGGGCTCGCCGTTGCCGAGCAGTCGCTCGCCGGTTTCGTGGCGCACGAGCAGCGGGGGTGCTCCCGCCTCGTTGCGCCGGTTGCGCACCCCGCCGCTCATGAAGCGGAATCCGATGGCGACGGCGTCGGAGTCGCGTGCGCCCGGCTCGCCGAGCGCGTGGCGGAGGTCGTGCTCGTGGCTCACGACGTCGGCCACGAGCTGGCCGCCGGCGGCGCCGAAACCGTCGGCCATGCTGTCGACGACGGCGCCGTGCTCGTCCCACCGGTCGAGCAGCTCGGGCAGCGATTCGCCGCGGGCCCGCTCGACCTGCGCCGCGGTCCACGCGTCGGAGGCGAGGCCGTCGAGCCGGCCCTCCACGAGGTCGGTGGACACGCCTGCGAGGTGGGCGACGGTGGCGTGCACGGTCCACGACGGGCAGGCGGGCACGACGAGGTCGGCGGCGCCGGGCGGCGCGGCCTCGAGCAGGGCGCGCACCCGGAGCCGGGTCGCGCAGTAGGCATCGCCGATCTCCCGCATCCTCCGACGCTACTTGTCCCGGTCGGGTGCGGTCCCGGGTGGTGGTGGGCCCGGGTGAGGGCGCGGCCGGGACGGGTAGCGTGCATCCACACCACTTCCCGGGGGAGACGTCACACGATGGGCACGATGGCCACGCGCAAGACCGGTTCGCTCGACATCTCGCTCGCGGGCCTCGGCTGCAACAACTTCGGGATGCGCATCGACGAGGAGGCGGCGAAGGCCGTTGTCGACGCCGCGTTCGACGCCGGGGTGAACCACTTCGACACCGCGAACATCTACGGCGGCGGCAAGTCGGAGGAGTTCCTCGGCCGCGCGCTCGGCAGCCGCCGCGACGAGGCGGTCATCACCACCAAGGTGGGGATGGGTGTGCCCGAAGGAGAGCGCGGCGGTGGTCGTGACTACGTGCTCGCCCAGTGCGACGCCAGCCTGCAGCGGCTCGGCACCGATCGCATCGACCTCTACCTCCTGCACCAGCCCGACCCGCAGACGCCGATCGGCGAGACGCTCGAGGCGTTCGGTGAGCTCGTGCGCGCGGGCAAGGTGATCGAGATCGGCTGTTCGAACTTCAGCGCCGAGCAGCTCGACGAAGCCGCGCGCACCGCACGTGAGCTCGGCGTGCCCGGGTTCGTGAACGCGCAGAACGACTACAGCCTGCTCAACCGCGAGGTCGAGGCCGAGGTGCTCCCCGCCGTCGATCGCCTCGCGATGACCTTCATGCCCTACTTCCCGCTCGCGAGCGGTGTGCTCACCGGCAAGTACAAGCGCGGCCAGGACCACCCCGAGGGCTCGCGCCTCGCGGCCTGGGGGAACATGGCCGGCGACTTCGCGTCCGACGCCCGCATGGTGGTGGTCGAGCGGCTCGAGGAGTACGCGCAGGCGCACGGGCACACGCTGCCCGAGCCTCGCGCTGTCGTGGCTCGCGGCAACCCGGTCGTCGGCAGTGTGATCGCCAGCGACGAAGCCCGAGCAGATCCGCGCCAACGCCGCCGCGACCGTGGCGTGGGACCTCACCGACGCCGAGCGCGCCGAGGTCGACGCCATCCGCGCCGAGGGCTGACCGCGACGCGATGAGCGACACCGCGGCGCCGGCGCATCGAGCTCGTTCCCGGGCGCTTGCCGACGTCACGGCGCTCGCGACCGACCAGCTCGTCGGCGCGCTCGACCAGTTGGCTGCGGAGGAACCGCGCGCTCCTGGTGCTCGCCCCGCCGGTGTGGGCGCGGAGGAGCCGCGTCCGTCCACGCCGGCGGGCCTGCGCGATCCCGCGGCGGTGCTCGCGGCGTTCCCCGCCCCCACCGTCGTCTACTGGAACGGTCCCGCGGTCGGTGCAGGCGCCGAGTTCCTGCTCGCCGCCGACCTGCGCCTCGCGGGTCCCGACGCGCTCCTCGCCTTCCCCGAGGTCGGTCTCGGCGAGCTGCCGTGCTGGGGCGGCACCCAGCGGCTGCCGCGCCTCGCCGGCATCGCCGCGGCACTGCGCCTGCTCGTCGCCGGTGACACGTTCGGCACCGACGATCTCGTGCGCTGCGGCCTCGCGGAGCCCGCGGCCGACGCGGGCGCCGCTGTGGCACTCGCCGATCGGTTGGCGCGCGGTGCGCCGCGTCGCAGGCCGCCGCGCGCGACGCGGTGCAGCGAGGCCGCGACCTCACGATGCACGACGCGCTGCGGCTCGAGGCCGACCTCAACCTGCTCATCTCGACGACCAGCGACCGTGCCGAGGGCATCGCCGCGTTCCTCGAGAAGCGCGACCCCACGTTCACCGGTGACTGACGTGGTCGTGCGCGATCCCGTGTGCACCGCGGTACGGGAGCTCACGTCGCGGTGGGGCTCGGCGCGCCGCCGAGGCGTTCCCGGCGCCGACCTCGTCGTGGCGCTCGAGGAGGGCGGGGAGGTGCCGGAGCCCGGGCGCCTGCTCGCGGCCGACGGCTGGTTCCACCCCGGGCCGCCCACCGCGAGGACGACTTCACCGCCATGGCACTGGCACTGGGCGCGCCGTCGAAGGCGATCTCCCCGACGTGTCGTCGCTGTGCGTCGACGTGCTCGATGCCGAGGCGGCCGCCTGGCTCCTGCCGGCGAGCCCGGTGCGGTCGGCACCGGCGGCGCCACCTGTCCCGTGCCCCGACGGGGCCGACGTCACCGGCGCGCGTCGTGGTGCTCGGGACCGCGTGGGCCGCGCCGCTCGTCGGCCGTCTCCTCGCGCTGCTCGGCGCGCAGGTGATCCGCGTCGACGACCCGCGCCGGGACGACCCGTTCCCGCTCGCGGGCCGCCTCGCCGAGGGGACGCAACGGACCACACCCGACCTCACGACCGCCGCGGGCCGCGACGCGCTGACGGCGCTCCTCGCCCGCGCCGACCTGCTCGTCGACGGCTACACGCCGCGCGTCTTGGCCAACGCCGGCCTGGCTGACGACGTGCTCGCGCGCGACTTCCCGCACCTCGCGCGGCTGCGGATCGCGGCGTTCGCCGACAGCGACCGCCCGGGGTACGGGCTCGCGGCCGAGTGCCGCGGCGGCTGGGCCGCCCGTACCGATCCGCCGCAGTTGGGGCGCTCGTCGGTGGCCGATCCCGTCGCGGGCTGCCTCGGCGCCCTGCACGCGGTCGCGCGGCTCGACGCGGGTGGCGGGTACGCGCGGCTCTCGCTGGAGGAGGCCGTCGGCCACCTCCTGGCCCGGGAGCGGATCGCGTGAACGCGCCGCGCGTGCAGCCCACGAGTCATGCCGACGGCGTCGTCGAGCTCACGTTCCACAACCCGCCGATCAACATGTACGACGTGCGCATGCGCGACGAGGTGTGCGAGATCCTCGGCGCACTGATCGTCGACGAGTCCCTGCGCGCAGTCGTGTTCACCGCAACCGGTGACCACTTCTCCGCCGGTGCCGACCTGCGTGAGTTCGGCACCGCACCGAACGTGTTCGCGATGCGCGACGCACGCTGGGGTCGCGACGTGTGGGGCCTGCTGCAGGCGGTGCCCGCGCCGATGATCGTCGCGATGCAGGGCAACAGCGTGGGCTTCGGCTTCGAGCTCGCGCTCCACTGCGACGTGCGGATCGCGGCCGACGACTGCACGGTCGCGTTGCCCGAGGCGCGAGTGGGGATGATCCCGGTGGGCGGCGCGACGCAGACGCTGCCCCGCATCGTCGGCAACGGCGCCGCGCTCCACGCCGTCCTCACCGGGGCGCGGTTCCCGGCCGCCGACGCGCTCGCGCGTGGATTCGTCGACGAGGTCGTGCCCCGTGCCGTGCTGCGCGAGCACGCGCTGACGCGCGCGGCCGCGCTCGCGGCCCGTCCACCCGCCGCCGTGCGCGCCGCGAAGGCGCTGGCCCGGGCCGCGCTCGACCTTCCCCTGCCGGTCGGTCTGGCGCGCGAGGCCGACGTCGCGGCGGCGCTCCGTTTGCCCGGCTGACACCCGATCGGCGAGGCTCCCACCGTGCCTGTCGATCTCGCCGCGCTCGCCGCGCCCCGTCACACCGCCGTCGTGCTGAGCGAGATGAAGCGCCTCACCGTCGGCGACATGGTCGAGACCAACTCGCCCACGAGCCCCGGCGCGCCACTCGCGGCCGCCGGCGCGGAGATCGGCCTCGTCGACAACGTGGTGCACCTCCTGCACGCGGCCCGGGCTGCCGGGATCACCGTGGTGCACACCACCTCGGCCTTCCGTGAGGACGGCGTGGGGTCGCCGCCCAACGCGCCGATCCTCGCCAGCGCGCTGCGTCACCGCCACCATCTCCTCGAGGGGTCGGCCGGCGCGGAGCCCGCCCACGAGGTCTTCGAACCCGGCGACGTGTGGCAGGCACGCCACCACGGCCTCGGTCCGTTCCTCGGGACCGGGCTCGACTCGTTGCTCCGCTCGCTCGACGTCACCACCGTCGTGCTGTGCGGCGGCTCGGTCAACGTGGGCATCCCCGCGGCGGCCGTCGAGGCCGTCGACCTCGGCTACCGGGTCGTCATCCCGCGCGACGGCGTGGTCGGCGTGCCCGCGGAGTTCGTGGAGCAGGCGTTCGAACATCAGTTGCGCTACGTGGCGTGGATCACTGCGGTCGACGATCTCGTCGCCGTGTGGCGCTGACACGGTATCGGGGCGGATCGTGCAGGGACTCGACACGCAACTCCTCGTCGCGCTCGCGGCGAGCATCATCTTCTGGGGTCTGTTCTCGGCGCGCCTCCAGCGCTTCGACATCAGCGCACCCATGGTGTTCGTGGGTCTCGGACTGCTGTTCGCCAACCCGCTCGGCATGGTCGACGTGTCGTCGCGCAGCGAGGCGCTGCACTCGCTCGCCGAGCTCACCCTCGCGCTCCTGCTCTTCTCCGACGCCGCGCGCGTCAACCTGCGCGTGCTCGCCCGCGACGTCGGCGTGCCCGCGCGCCTGCTGTTCCTCGGGCTGCCCCTGAGCATCCTGGTCGGCACGTTGGTGGCGGAGTTGGTGTTCCCCAGCGAGAACATCTGGGTGCTCGCGGCGATCGCCGCCGCCGTCGCGCCGACCGACGCGGCACTCGGCGCCCAGGTGGTGGAGGACCCGCACGTGCCCGCGCGGGTCCGCCGCATCCTCAACGTCGAGAGTGGGCTCAACGACGGCATCGCCACGCCGTTCGTGACCTTCTTCCTGGCCGCTGCGCTCAGCGAGCTGACGGCGCACCCGGCGCAGAGCGTGCTCGGCGCGCTCGGCGACCTCCTGTTCGGCGCACTCATCGGCATCGCGGTGGGTGCCGGCGGCGGATGGTTGCTGAAGCAGGCGGGTGCGCGCGGGTGGGCGAATCCCAACTACCGGGCGTTGACGGTCGTCGCGTTCGCGCTGCTCGCGTTCGCGGGTGCCGACGAGCTCGGGGTCAACGGGTTCATCGCCGCCTTCGTCGGCGGTCTCGCGTTCGGCACCGTCTTCGTGCGCCAGGAGCGCGACGCGGTGTTGCAGTTCGACGCGGGCATGGGCTCGCTCCTGTCGCTGATCGTGTGGTTCACGTTCGGCGCGTTCCTCGTGTCGGCGCTCGACGTCGTGACGTGGCAGTCGTTCCTCTTCGCCGCGCTCGCGCTCACGGTCGTGCGCATGCTGCCCGTCGCGCTCGTGCTCGTGCGGTCGGGGCTCGACAAGTCGACGATCGCGTTCGTCGGCTGGTTCGGGCCCCGAGGGCTCGCGTCGGTGGTGTTCGCGCTGGTGATCTCCGACGCGCTCACCGGCAAGGACGCGGAGTTGGCGCTCTCGGTCATCAGCCTGACGGTCCTCGCGAGCGTGGTCGCGCACGGCCTGAGCGCGCGGCCGTTCGCCCGCGTGTACGGCGAGCACGTCGGCCGTCTGGCCCATGACCGGCCCGAGCACCGCGAGGTCCCAGAGCTGCGGTCCCGCCCCCTTCCGGGGATCCGCAGACCGGCCGACCAGTAGCCTCGAACGATGGCGAAGCCCGGAGGCACCGGCATCATCGGCCCCTTCCCGCCGCACGTCGGCGACGGCGACGACGCACGCGAGGAGTACGACAAGCTCCGGCGGCGCGTGCTGTGGAAGATGCCGAGCGGCCTCTACGTGCTCGGCACCCGTGCCGGTGAGCGCCGCAACGGCATGACCGTCAACTGGGTGTCACAGGTGTCGTTCGAGCCCAAGCTGGTGGCGGTGTCGGTGGAGGCCACCGCCTTCACCCACGAGCTGCTGCTCGAGGGCGGCGTGTTCTCCGTCAACCTGCTCTCGGTCGACGACCGGGCCGCGGTGCGCAAGTTCACGAAGCCCGTCGAGGTCGACCTCGCGGCCGGGACCCTCAACGGATTCGCCTTCCACGACGGTGTCACGGGCGCGCCCGTGCTCGACATCGCCGTGGCCTGGGGCGACTGCGAGGTCCGCCAGCAGATCGAGCTCGGTGGCCACACCCTGTTCGTCGGCGAGGTGGTCGACGCCGGCTTCCGCGAGGGCGTCGACGAGGACACACCCGTGCTCTCGATGGGTGACACCCGCATGAACTACGGGGGATAGGCGCTCGTCGCCGCCCTTCCCGTCGTCGGCTCCGCCGCTCGTCGCCATTCCAACGCGACAGGCGTCCGAGTACGCTCCCGCACCACGGCACCGCCCCCGGAAGGGGCAGAGGACGGGGAGCGCATCCGGATGCTGTCGACCATGCAGGACTTTCCGCTGACCGTCGGGATGATCTTCCGACACGGCCGCGCGGTGCACGGCGCCGACAGCCGGGTGGTCACGTTCGAGGGCGACCACTGCCGCGAGGCGACGTTCGCCGAGGTGGCCGACCGCGTCGACCGCCTCGCCGCCGCGCTCGAAGGTCTGGGTATCCGCGAGGGCGACCGCGTGGGCACCTTCATGTGGAACACGCAGGAGCACCTCGAGGCCTACTTCGCCGTGCCCGGGATGGGCGCGGTGCTCCACACCCTCAACATCCGGCTCTTCCCCGACCAGCTCGCGTGGATCGTCAACCACGCCGCCGATCGCATCGTCATCGTCGAGGACAACCTGATCCCCGTGCTGGCGCGCGTCGCCGCGGAGCTCGCGACCGTCGAGCGGTTCGTGGTGGTCGGCGACGGCGACATCTCGCCGCTCACCGACGCGCTCCCCGGCGTGGAGGTGCTGCGCTACGAGGAGCTGCTGGCGGCAGCCGACCCTTCCACGTTCGTGTGGCCCGAGGTCGACGAGCGCGCCGCCGCGGCGATGTGTTACACGAGCGGCACCACCGGCAACCCGAAGGGTGTCGTCTACTCGCACCGTTCCACGTGGTTGCACACCGTCGGCATCCAGAGCGGGTGCGGTGTGTCGTACACCTGGGACGACCGCCTGCTCACGATCGTGCCGATGTTCCACGCCAACGCCTGGGGCATGCCGTACGCGGGTTGGTTCACCGGCGTCGACCTGATCATGCCCGGCCGCTTCATGCAGGCCGAGGCGATCACCCGGCTCGTCGCCGACCAGCGCGTCACGTGCTCCGCGGCGGTGCCCACGATCTGGGCCGAGGTGCTGCGCTACTCCGAGACCAACGACGTCGACCTCTCGTCGATGCGCCAGATCGCGTGCGGCGGCGCGGCGGTGCCGCGTGCGCTGATGGAGGCGTTCCGTGACCGCTTCGGCATCCGCCTCCTCCAGGCGTGGGGGATGACCGAGACCAGCCCGGTCGCGTCGTTCTCGCTGCCGCCGAAAGGCGTCGACCCCGACTCCGAGGAGGGCATGGACTGGCGCGCGCTCACCGGGCGGGTCCTGCCCGGCGTGGAGCTGCGCATCGTCGACGACGACGGCACCGTGCTCCCATGGGACGGCGAGGCCGTGGGTGAGGTCGAGTGTCGCGGCCCGTGGATCACCGGCTCGTACTACGGCGACCCGTCGCCCGAGAAGTTCGACGACGGCTGGTTGCGCACCGGTGACATCGCCAGCGTCACCCCCAACGGCTACATGAAGATCACCGACCGCTCGAAGGATGTCATCAAGTCGGGCGGGGAGTGGATCTCGTCGGTGGAGCTCGAGGGCCTGCTGATGGCACACCCCGCGGTGGCCGAGGCCGCGGTGATCGCGGTGCCCGACCCGAAGTGGACGGAGCGCCCGCTCGCGTGTGTGGTGTTGAAGGAGGGCGCGACCGCGTCGCTCGAGGAGCTGCGTGACTTCCTCGCCACGAAGATCGCGAAGTGGCAGGTGCCCGAGCGCTGGAGCATCATCAGCGAGGTGCCCAAGACCAGCGTCGGCAAGTTCGACAAGAAGGTGCTGCGCGCCGAGTACGCCGACGGTGCGTTGGAGGTGAGCGAGCTCTCGTGAGTCCCGTGCTCGCCGAGTCCGTGTGGCAGGGACTCGGCCGCGACCTCTGGCTGCTCGTCCCCGCGTTGTTCTTCGCGCTGCTCGCCGGCGCGTTGATCGGGCGAGTGCTCGGCATCCACCGGTCGTTCTCGATCAGCTCGTTCACCGGCTTCGTGGGCTGGATCGCGGGCGCGCTGATCGCGCTGTGGGTCGCGAGCGACACCGACCCGCCCACCGAGAACTGGGCCCGCAACCTCTTCCTCTTCTCGTTGCTCGGCACCATGGCCGCGGCGGTGTGGATCGAGTTCGTGGCCCGGCCCGGCATCGTGGCCCGGGCCCAGACCGGTCTCTCGTCGATCCCGCACCCCCTGCGCTCGTTGCGGCGCCGCGGCCGGCGGGTGCAGCGCTACGGCGAGATCACCCGCATCGCGGTGCGCAACGGCCTCGGCCCGTCGCTCGGTCTCGGCCGCAAGGACGACGAACCCGCCGCCACCGGCCGGGCCGGTCGCCCGCCCGTGCGCCGGCTCCGCATGGCGCTCGAGGAGTGCGGCGGCATGTTCGTGAAGCTCGGGCAGGTGCTCTCCACCCGCACCGACCTCGTGTCGCCCGACGCCGCGCGTGAGCTGTCGCTCCTGCAGGACCACGTCCGCCCGGCGAAGGAGTCCGACGTCGTCGCGCTGCTCGAGAACGAGCTCGACCGTCCGCTCGAAGAGGTGTTCTCGTCGTTCGACTGGAAGCCGGTCGCGGCCGCGTCGATCGGTCAGGTGTACCGCGCCACGCTGCCCGACGGCCGCGCCGTCGTCGTGAAGGTGCAACGGCCCGGTGTCGACGAGCAGGTCGAGGTCGACCTCTCCGTGCTCGACGAGCTGTCGCGCGTGATCGAGTCGCGCACCAGCTGGGGACGCGAGTACCACGTGCGCGACGTGGTGCAGGAGTTCTCCACCCGTCTGCGCGAGGAGCTCGACTACCGCGTCGAGGCTCGCAACGCGCGCCTGCTCGCCACCAACCTCGCGGCCGAGCACAGCCCCATCCGCGTACCGGTGGTCTACGAGGACCTGGGCACCTCGAAGGTGCTCGTGATGGAGTGGCTCGAGGGCGTGAGCGTCCGCGACATCGACTGGGGCGCGGCGCGCGACGAGACCCGCGTGAAGCTCGCCGACACCCTGCTCGCGTCGTTCTTCCAGCAAACCCTGCAGGACGGCGTGTACCACGCCGACCCGCACCCGGGGAACGTGATGCTCCTCGCCGACGGTCGCCTGGGCCTCATCGACTTCGGCGCGACCGGCCGCATCGACGCACTCCAGCAGACCGCGCTGCGCGACATGATGGCGGGCATCTCGCGCCGCGACGCCGACGCCGTCGCGCAGGCCGTGCTCGAGGTCGCCGACCTGCGCCGGGGCGTCGACGTCGCCGACTTCGAGAAGGCGCTCGCGCGCTTCATGGCGCAGTTCCTCGCGCCGGGCACGCAGCCCGACGCCGCGATGTTCAACGCGATGATGCGCCTGATGTTCGAGTTCGGCATCACACTGCCGGCCGAGTGGACCACCTTCTTCCGGGCCCTGGTGGTGCTCGAGGGCACGCTCACCACGATCGCGCCGGGTTACTCGGTCATCGACGCGGCCGAGGGCATCGCCTCGCAGTGGGTGAAGGCGATGATCAACCCGGGCTCGGTGCAGCAGGCCGTGCGCGACGAGATCATGCGCACGGTGCCGATCCTGCGCCGTCTCCCGCGCCACGTCGACCGCGCGTTCAACATGCTCGAACGCGAAGGCGTGCGGGTGCGCGTCTCCCACTTCGCCGACGACCACGACGAAGCCGTCGTGTCGAAGCTGGTGAACCGGCTGGTGCTCGCGTTCCTCGCCGGCACCATCGGCCTGTTCTCCGTGGGCCTCATCGCCATCGAGGGTGGTCCCGAGTTCGTGGGCCAGACCTCGTTGCTGCAGGTGTTCGGCTACTTCGGCCTCTTCTGCGCGACCGTGCTGGCGATGCGCGTCATCGTCGCGGTGCTGCGCGACGGTCTGAACTAGTCCGGCGCGTCGCCCGTTTCGCCGCGCTCGTTGCGCGCCCGGGCCTCGCGTGTGAGCACGTCGGCGAGCTCGTGCTCGTGGATCTCGTCGAAGCGGGCGGCCGAGCGCGACAGCTGCACCGTCGACACCACCATGGCGACCGCGGCGATGCCGATCGCGAGCCACGCGGCGACGCCCTCGGCCGACACCGTCTCGTCGAGCATCGTCACGCCCACGAGCACCGCGACGAGGGGCTCCACCACCGTGAGGGTCGGTAAGGAAGCCGTCAGCGAACCGGCCTGGAACGCCCGCTGGTTCAGCACGAACCCGAGCCCGCCCATCACCGCGAGCGCGTAGGGCTCCCAGTGGGCGAGGGCGCCGAACCCGTGGTCGCCCACGAGGACGACCGTGGCCTTGGTGAGCGCGGCGGTGATGCCGAACAGCGCACCGCAGGTGAACGCGAACAGGACGGCCCGGCGGGTGCCGGTGCTCCGGGTCGCGGCCACGAAGGTGACCACGAGCACCGGCCCGGCGATGGCAGCGCACCAGAGCCAGGCCGTGGTGCCGGCGTCGTCCTTGCCGCCTTCGGTGCCCGCCAGCAACAGGAACACCGTGAGCCCCACCGCCAACACCGCCGCCCACGCATAGTCGCTGCGCACCAGGCGTCGGCCCGCCCACCAGGCGCTCACCGGCAGGGCGAAGAGGATGCCGCTCGTGATCACGGGCTGGACCACCAGCAGGGCCCCCAGGCCGAGGGCCAGGGCCTGGCAGGCGTAGGCCAGCCCGTCGGCGCCCAGGCCCGCCAGCCAGAGGGGACGGCGGGCCAACCGGAGCACGAGCCGGATGCCACCGTCGTGGAGGTCGGTGTCGGCCTCGGCCTCCCGGTGCTGGAGCACCGAGGCGGCCGCGTACCCGATTGCCGCCCCGAACGCCAGCAACACGGCCCACATGCGTTCGGGACGGTAGTCTTTCCGATCGTGCGCCGGAGGATTCTCATCGTCTCCGCGTCCATGGGGGCGGGTCACGACGGAGCGGCCAAGGAGCTGCGTCGCCGTCTCGAACGGACGGGACACGAGGTCGAAGTCGTCGACTTCCTCGACGCGGTCGCGCTCCACATCGGGCCCCTGCTGCGCTGGTACTACGAGTTCCAGCTGCGTGTCGCCCCGTGGTCCTACGAGTTGAGCTACAAGCTCTCGCCCGTGCTGCGCGCGCCGGCGATCATGCTCGACACCTGGCTCACCAAGCGGAAGCTCAAGAAGCTCATCAAGGAGTTCCGCCCCGACGCCGTCGTGTCGGTGTACCCGCTCGCGTCACTGGTGCTCGGGCGCATGCGCCGCAAGAAGCAGCTGCGCGTGCCGGTGCTCACCTACCTCACCGACTTCGCCGTGCACTCGCTGTGGGTGCACAAGGGCGTCGACCGCCACCTCGCGGTGAGCGAGATCAGCGCGCAGACGGCCGAGTCGCGCGGCGGCAAGGACGCCTACGCGCGCGGCCCGCTCGTGAGCGACCGCTTCCGCGAGGTCGAGTACGACCGCGACGCGGTGCGCACCAACCTCGGCCTCGCTCCCGACGAGCGCGCGGTGCTCGTCGTCGCCGGGTCGTGGGGTGTGGGCGACGTGCTCGCGACCGTCGAGGCGATCGGCCGCACCGGCGAGTTCCACCCCATCACCGTCTGCGGTAAGGACGAAGCGCTCCGGGCGCAGCTCGAGGAGCACGGCTACGGCACCGTCATCGGCTGGACCGACGAGATGCCCGCGCTCATGGCCGCGTCCGACGCGCTGGTCGAGAACGCGGGTGGTCTCACGTGCATGGAGGCGTTCGCCACCGGTCTGCCCGTGATCACGTTCAAGCCGATCGCGGGTCACGGCAAGGACAACGCCGAGACCATGTCGAAGGCGGGGGTCAACTGCTACGCCCGCGACGAGGAGGAGCTGCACCAGATCCTCCGCGCGGTCACCGTGCCGGGCGAGGAGCGCGACAAGCTCGTCGACACGGCGCGCCGACTCTTCGTCGACGACCCCGCGAAGGACGTCGAGGAGCTCGCGTCGGTCGAGAAGCTCACCGACCGCCAGGGCCGCACCGTCGCGCTGCGTGCGCCCCGTGGCCGGCGCACCGCGTGGATCGCAGCGGCGTCGGTGCTCGTGCTCTACGGCGGCCTCACGCTCGGCGCCCAGGCCGTGTCGGCCGCGGGTGTCGGTGTCGCCAAGGCGCCCAAGAACGTGCACGACACCGTCTACGTCGGCGTGCGGCTCGACGAGCAGCAGCTCAGCGACACCGAACTGCTCGACCAGGTGAGCCAGCTCGGCGGTTCGGTCGTCGTCGACGCCGACTCCGCCCGCCACCACAGCACCTCGCTGGCGCTGCTCGCGGCGAGCGGTGTCGACATCGCCAACGGCGGCATGGGCCACGGCTCGTTCCTCCGCTGGAACCGGGCCCACAACGACGTCGCCAAGGCGGGCCAGCTGCTCGCCAAGGAAGCGGGCCAGGCGCCGCGCGAGTTCGTGCCCGGTCGCCGGGTCGACGCCTTCGACCAGTACTACGCGCACGGGCACAAGCAGAAGCTCGTCGTCGCCAACCACACCGTGCGGCCCGAGAGCCTCCCCAGCGATCTGCAGGAGGGCAAGGTGTACCTCCTCGACGGCCGTCAGCGCGACGCCACCGCCATGGAGATCGCCATCGCCGACCTCGTGAGCCAGGCGGAACGACAGGGCCTGCACGTCGCGACGTACGGAGAGCTTCGCTGAGGTTCTCCCGCACCGCCAAGTTGGTCGGCGCCGCGGGTGCCGTGGGGGTTGCCGCCGGTGTCGTGCATGCGGCCCCGGCGCTCGGTGGCGTGTCGCCGTTCGGCGTGCGCTTCACGCCGAAGCTCGTCGGCGTGGGCCGTCCGGGCCATGTGGCGCTCACCTTCGACGACGGCCCCGACCCGGCGTCCACGCCCGAGTTCCTCTCGGTGCTCGACGACCTCGGGTGGCCGGCCACCTTCTTCATGCTCGGATCGATGGTGCGTGCCGCGCCCACACTGGCGCGTGAGGTCGCCGACGCCGGGCACGAGATCGCCGTGCACGGCGACGTGCACTTCAACATGCTGCGCCGTTCGCCGCAGCGTGCCCGCGACGACATCACCCGCGCGTACGACACCATCGCCGCGGCCACCGGAGTGGAGCCGCAGTGGTTCCGTCCGCCGTTCGGCATCTCGTCGTACGGGTCGATCCGCGCCGCGCAGTCGCTCGGGATGCGCACCGTGCTGTGGACCACGTGGGGTCGCGACTGGCGCCGCGAGGCCACGCCCGAGACGGTCGTCGCCGACGTCACCCGGCGATACGTCGACGGCGGCACGATCCTCCTGCACGACTCCGACTGCACGTCCTACCCCGGCTCGTGGCGCTCCGCCACCGGGGCGCTGCCGATCCTCGCCGAGCGCTTCTCCTCGGAGGGCCTGAAGGTCGGCACCGTCGGCGACCACGGCATCGCGTAGGGCGTGATGGCGCCGCGCCGGCTCGGCGTCGCGCTGGCGGTGGTGCTCGGTCTCGATCTCGTGGTGCTGGTCGTCAGCGGCGTGTTCCTCGCGTTCCGGTACCTGCCCGACGCGGCGTCGCCGTCCGACACGGTGGGCGTGGCAAGGACGGCCCACGCGGTGTCCGCGTGGGTGGCGGTGGTCGGGGTGGTGGCCGCAGTCGTGGTGCTCGTGGCGGCGCGAGCCGACGTGCGCCGACGGGCGCTCTTCTGGTGCGGCGCGGTCCTCGTGGTGGGGAGCGTGGGCTACGGCCTGGTGACCGGTGCCGGCCTCGCCTGGGACCAGTTGGCGTTGTGGGCGGTCACCACGGGCAACCATGTCCCGCGCGGTGTCCTCGCGCTCCCGGACACCGTCAAGTTCGTCCTGGTCGGTAGCGACGAACTGAGCCGGGGCGACTTCACCACGGCTGCCTGGATACACGTGCTCGTGCTGCCGCTCGTGTTCCTGTGCGCCGCGGCGATGGTGTGGTGGTCGACCCGACGGTCGGCCCCCGTTTCGCTCGATCAGGAAGCGGTGGCGGCCAACGCGTGACACGGTGCATGATCGAACGTCTGTTCGATCATGCACGTCGACCCGATGGCACAGATCAGCGAGGGGCGCGAACGCCTGCAGGCGGAGGACCGTTCGTCGTGGGCGAACGCCGCGCTGTCGGATCGAATGCTCGCGCTGGCGGCCGAGTGCGAGCGGATGGGCGCGGAGCTCGTGCGGCTCACCGGACTGTGGGACCCGCGTGGTGCGTGGGGCGACGACGGTTACGCGTCCGCGTCATCGTGGCTGACCGCGAACGCGCGTCAGGCGCGCGGTGCGGCCGGGCGGTTGCTGCGTTCGGCGCGCCACGTGCAGCGGTTCACCTCCACGGGTGACGCACTTGCGGCGGGCACGGTCACGGCCGACAAGGTCGAGGTGCTGGCCGAGGCGGCACGTCACCGCGAAGAGTTCTACGAGCGCGACGAGGAGGTCCTGCTCGACGCGGCGTCGCGGCTCGACGTGCGCGACCTCACCACCGCCGTGCGTACGTGGCGGATGTTGGCCGACGACGATGCGGCGGCCGACGACACCTACGACGCACACGAGCGCGTGCACCTGCACGTGTCGCCCACGCTGCTGGGTGGTGAACTGTCGGGCTTCCTCGATCCGGAGGGCACCACGTTGCTGGCCGACGCCCTCGACCTGCTCGAACCACCCGACCCTGCGCTCGGTCCCGACGCGCCGCGCACGCTCTCGCAGCGGCGCGGCGAGGGGCTGGTGAAGCTCGCGCGCTTCTACCTCAATACGCGGTCGGGTGGCGGTGCGGGCGGTCATGCGGTCCCGACGGTCTCCGTCGTGTTCACGCCCGACCACGACCCGTGGCTGCTCGAAGACCATCGTTGTGAGATCGAGGGCTTCGGTGCTGTTTGCTTCGACACCGTCAGCCGGCTCGTGTGCGACGCCCGCACCGCCTGGCTCACCGTGAACGGTGAGCGTGAGGTCCTCGACATGGGGCGGGAGTCACGCACCGTCACCCCGGGCCAGCGCCGGGCGGTCGTTGTCCGCGACCGTCACTGCCGCTACCCGGGCTGCCGGGCGCCGGCTTCCTGGTGTGACACGCACCATCTCGTGCCCTGGGAGCACGGTGGCCCCACCGATCTCGACAACCTGGTGCTGTTGTGCCGTCGACATCACGTCGTCGTGCACGAGGGCGGGCGCCGACTGGTGCGGGACCTCGACGGCAGCTTCCGGGTGGAACAGCGGCCCGCGCGACCGCCGAGACGCCGATTCTCCCGGCGTGCCGCGCCGCGGGGCGATCCGGACGGTGACGATGGTTGACACGACGCCTGCGTCCTGGTGAGGTTCCGTCATGCTCGAACAAGCCGATCTGGTCGCCTTCGTCGCCACGACCGACCTCGATCGGTCGCGCGCGTTCTACTGCGACACCTTGGGGCTGTCGGTGGTGGAGGAGTCGCCGTTCGCGCTCGTGCTCGACGCTCACGGCACGACGGTGCGCGTCACTCCGGTCGAGGCGGTGGTCGCCGCGCCGTACACCGTGCTCGGCTGGCAGGTGCCCGACACCGGGGTGGCGGCGCGTGCGCTGGCCGCCGCCGGAGTGGCGTGCGAGCGCTTCGGCGGCATGGAACAGGACGACCTTGGTGTGTGGACGGCGCCCGGTGGCGACCGGATCGCGTGGTTCCGTGACCCCGACGGTCACCTGCTCTCGGTCAGCGGCGGCTGATCCGGTCGGAGAACGTCAACTCCCGGGCGGGGGCCAGGGCGCGGTGAGCTGCCAGGGCGCCGCTTCCTCGATCTGCGACGACAGGCGGATGAGCAGGTCCTCCGCGCCGTAGCGCGCCGCGAACTGCACGCCGATGGGGAGGCCCCGCTCGTCGGTGCCGAACGGGATCGACACTGCGGGCTGGCCGGTGAGGTTGAAGATGCCGGTGAACGACGCGAACTTGGCGGCGTTCACCATCGTCTCGGGCTTCGAGGTGTCGGCGAGGCCGTGCGGCGGCACCACCATCTGCATGGTGGGCGTGAGCAGCACGTCGTAGGTCTCGAAGAACGGCGCGATGTCGCGGGTGACCCGCTCGGCGTCCTGCAACGCCATGTAGTACTCCACCGCGGTGCGGCCGTTCGCCATGTCGAACAGGATGCGCGTGAACGGTTCGAGGTCGTCGTCGCGCAAGTCACGGCCGAGTTCGGCGAGGCGACGCTTCACCGGCACGGCCACGCTCACGCCCATGATGGCGTTCATCGCGTTGCCGTGGAGCTCGGTGTCGTAGGTGAACTCGGCTTCGACGACGTCGTGCCCGAGCTCCTCGCACAGTGCGGCCATGCGGCGCACCGCGTCGCACAGCTCGGGATCGGCGGAGTCGCCCTTCGCGGTGTCGGTGGTGAAGGCGACGCGCAACCGGCCGGTGGGCGCACCGACCTCGTCGAGGAAGGGACGCGCCGGGGTGGGCGCGGCGAACATGTCGCCGACGGTGGGCCCGGAGATCGCGTCGAGCAGCGCCGCGCTGTCGCGGACGGTGCGGGTGACCGCGTGGTTGCACGCGACGGGATACGCGAGCGAGTCCACCGAAGGTGCGTTCGGCACGCGGCCGCGCGAGGGCTTGAGCCCGAACAGCCCGTTCGCCGACGCGGGGATGCGGATGGACCCGCCGCCGTCGTTGGCGTGCGCCACGGGCACGATCCCCGACGCCACCGCGGCGGCCGAACCGCCGCTCGAACCGCCGGTGGAGTAACCGAGGCCGCGCGGGTTGTGCGCGGGACCGTGGAGCAGAGGCTCGGTGGTGCCGTTGCGGCCGAGCTCCGGCGTGTTGGTCATGCCCAGCACCACGAGCCCCGCGGCGCGGAAGCGGGCGACCGCGACACTGTCGGCGACCTGCACGTCGTCGGCCCACAGGCGCGATCCGCGCGTGGTGGGCAGGCCCGCGACGTTCGCGCCCAGCGCCTTGACGAGGAACGGGACCCCGGCGAACGGGCCGTCGGGCAGGTGCCCGCGCGCCTCGTCGCGCGCCTCGTCGAAGCGCTCGGCCACCAGCACGTTGAGCGCGGGGTTGCGCTCGTCGAGCCGGGCGATGGCGGCGTCGACGGCCTCGGCCGAGCTGAGGTCTCCGGCGCGGATCGCGGCCGCGAGCCCGAGGCCGTCGAGACCATCCAGCATGTCGGAAGGGCTGGTGAGGAAGTCGTCGCTCATGCGGCGAGACCCTACGTCAGGTGCCCGTCACCGTCAGCCAGTGCGTGCCGGGCTCGGTCTCCACGAGCGTGTGCGGAGTGCCGGCGGGCAACAGCACCCAGCTCCCGGCCGTGAGCGCGAGCCGTTCGCCCTCGACGACGAGTGTCGCCGCGCCGGCGAGCACCACGACCCACTCGTCGACGCCCGACTCGTACTCGGTGGCCTCCTCGAGGGCGCCGGAGTGGATCTCCTCCACCGTGGCCCCGGTGAGGCGGGCGACGAAGCGCGTGGTCTCTCCCTGCGCGGGAGCGTCGGCGGGGCTGCCGAGCCGTCCGTGCTGCCAGGTCATCGTTCTCCTAGGAGTCGGCGAAGGCGAACATCGTGCGATCCGCGCCCACGAACACAGCGTCACCCGCGGCGGCGAGCGACGTGAACCGGGACGGTACCGAACCGATGTGGATGCGGGCCCGCTCGGCGCCGGTCGCGGGATCGATCGCCGCGAGGTCACCACTGCTGGTGGCGACGGTCCAGAGCGTGCCCGCCGCGAGCACGGGCGGGCCGAGTTCGTCATCTTCGCGGTCCAGCCCACGGTGAACCCGTCGGCGCGGTGACCTGCACCACGCCCGTGAGGCACAGCACGTACAGCTGCGCACCGTGCGCGACCGCACCGAACGCCGCGCTGCCCTTGCACACCACGCCGCTCGCGACCTGGCCGCCCACGTGGCCGAGCGATGTGGCGTCGAGCAGGTAGCCGACCCCGCCCTTGCCCACCTGGAACACGCGGTTGTCGGGGAGCAGCACGGGCCCGGTCGTGCCCAGGTCGACGTCGGCGGCGTTGAGGCCGGCCCAGTCGTCGGGCGCGAAATAGTCGAGGAGTTGCAGGTCGGGGGAGAGCCGCACGACCGCGTTGCCGTAGTCGAAGTCGGTGGTGCTGTCGCTGTTCCCGCTGGTGAGCAGCAGGGTGCCGTCGGCGGCGACCGACGCGCCCGGGGGCGTCCAGAACCCGCCTTCGCGCTGCGTGGGCAGCGTGTAGAAGGTCGGGGTCCCGATGGCCTCCTTGCCGCCGACCGCGACGGCCGTCACGCGCCCGTGGTAGTCGCCGCAGTCGCCGTAGCGGCCGCCGAACGGCACGTACACGCGGCCGTTCGCGAGGGTGAGGGCGCTGCGCTGGTTCTGCACCGACGGGTCGCTCCCGGGCACGTCGACGCCCACGGAGGCCACGAGCTTGCCGGTGGCGAGATCGAGGGCCCACAAGGTGTGCTTCCCCGGCTGCTGCATGCCGACCGCGTACACGACGCCGAGCGCGGGGTCGACGACCGGGGTGCTGGTGATGCCGACGGGGTCGACGTTGCCGCACGGGAGGTCGCGAGCCGACACCGGTTCGCCGAGGTGCTGCTGCCACTCGACCGTGCCGTCGGCGCGTCGCAACGAGTACACGGTGTCGTTCGCGGTCGCGACGATCACGCGGTCACCGACCACGAGCGGCTGCGCGTACAGGTCGCCGTCGAGCACGGGGCTCGCCCAGCGCTGCTTCACCCCCGAGGGCGCGGCCGGGCCCTCCGGCGCGACGCCGGTGCGTTCGTCGTCGTGGTCGTAGGTGGGCCAGTCCTTCGGGTCGGCCGCGGGCGCCTCGGTCGAGGGCGGCGCCTCGGTGCTGACCGGTGCCTTCGTCGTCGTGGTGGTGCGCGCCGCGCGCGACGTGCTCGTCGCGGAGTCGCCGTCGCCCGACGAGCACGCGCTCAGCGCCAGAGCGAACGCGAACGCGGCGACCCCGACGGCGCGGAGCCTCACGAGGAGAGCTTCGCCTGCAGGTCGAGCAACGAAGCGAGGTCCTCGATCTCGGCCTCCCACGACGATGCCTCCTCGGTGGGCACCAGCACGATCTTGGAGAAGCCGACGGCGACGAACTCCTCGATGCGCTCGGAGAGCCGGTCCTTGCCGACCATGATCACGTCGGACATGTCGACGCCGAGGCGCTCGCTGACGCCGCGCGAGTACATCTCGGGCACCCCGGTGCGTGCGTAGAACACCATCGCGCCGAAGTGCTCGGGGTCGATCGTGCGCCCGTGCGCGGCGGCGGTCTCCTCCACGATCGCACGGCCCTCGACCACCTGCGCGGGGGTGCAGAAGCTGGGGAGCCAGCCGTCGGCGTGACGACCGACCCGCTTGAGCTCGCCGGGCGCCCGACCACCGAGCCACACGTCGGGCGGGCGGTTCACCGGCAGGGTGCCGATGGAGACGTCGTCGTAGTGGAACCGCTCGCCGTGATGGGTGACCCGCTCCTCGCTCCACAGGCGCTTCATGAGCGGGAGCGCCTCCTCGAACCACGGGGAGCGCTCCTCCCGGGTGACCCCGAAGGCCTGCTGCTCGGTGGGTTCGACGACCCCGAGCCCGAACGCCGGCAGCGCGCGGCCGCCCGAGAGGAGGTCGAGGCTGGCCCACTGCTTGGCGAGGAGCAACGGGTTGCGGCCGGGCAGCACCTGCACCGACGTGCCCAGCTTCATGCGCGTGGTGCGGCCCGCGGCGAACGACAGCGACACCATCGGGTCGGGGATCGGCCCGGTGGCGCGTTCGGAGCACCAGATCGAGTCGAAGCCGAGGCGCTCCAGCGCGTCGATCAGCTCGGCGAATCGCCGGCCGCCATCGGCCAGCCCCTGCGTGCCGATCCCGTACCCGATGCGAACTTTCATGTCTCGCTCGCGATCATGCGCGGAGGTCCTCGTAGCCGCGGAGCTCGCGGCGGGCGATCTGCTGGAGGTGCACCTCGTCGGGGCCGTCGACGAAGTGCAGCGTGCGCGCGTGGGTGTACATGTCGGCGAGCGGCCAGTCGTCGGACACGCCCGCGGCGCCGAACACCTGGATGGCGCGGTCGATCACGGTGGTGGCGAGGCGTGCCGCGACGACCTTGATCGCGGAGATCTCCGTCTGCGCGCCCTTCTTGCCGACCGTGTCGATGAGCCACGCCGCCTTCATGGTGAGCAGCCGCGCCTGCTCGATCTCGATGCGCGACTCCGCGATCGCGGCCTGCACGAGGCCCTGGTCGGCGAGCGGCTTGCCGAACGCCACGCGCACCTGCGCGCGCATGCACATCAGCTCGAGCGCCTTCTCGGCCATGCCGATGGCGCGCATGCAGTGGTGGATGCGACCGGGACCGAGACGCGCCTGCGCGATGGCGAACCCGCCACCCTCCTCGCCGAGCAGGTACTCCTTGGGGACGCGCACGTTCTCGAAGAGCGTCTCGCAGTGCCCTCCGCCCCCGCGGTGACCGAACACGGGCAGCGAGCGCACGACGCGCGCGCCCGGTGTGTCGAGCGGGATGATCACCATGCTGTGACGACGGTGACGGTCGGCGTTCGGGTCGGACACGCCCATGAGGATCGCGAACTTGCACTGGCTCGACGCCGCGCCGCTCGTCCACCACTTGTGCGCGTTGATCACGTAGTGGTCGCCGTCGCGCTCGATGCGGCTGGTGATGTTGGTGGCGTCGGAGCTCGCGACCCACGGCTCGGTCATCGCGAAGCACGAACGGATCTCGCCGTCGAGCAGCGGCTGGAGGAACTGCTCCTGCTGCATCGGCGTACCGAACTGCAGGAGGATCTCCATGTTGCCGGTGTCGGGCGCCGCGCAGTTGGTGGCCTCCTGGGTGAGGGGCTCGCGCCCCATCAGCTCGCAGAGCGGCGCGTACTCGACGTTGCTCAGGCCCGGGCCGCCGTGATGGGGGCCGTGACCCTCGTCGGGGAGGAAGAGGTTCCACAGGCCGCGTGCGCGGGCCTCGGTCTTCAACTCCTCCATGACCGGCGGGTGGAAGTGCGGGTCGCCGGCCGCCTCGACCTGCTCGCGGTACACCGCGTTGGCGGGGATCACCCGTTCGGTGACGAACTCGCTCAGCGCACGGTGCAGCTCGACGGTCCGGGGGCTGGGCGTGAGGTCCATGCGGCGGAGCGTATCCGGGTGCATAGCCTGCGGGGGTGGCCGAGGCTCCCCGTCCGTTGATCCGCCCGCTGCTCGAGGCCGAGGTCGACCCCGATCCGTTCGTGCAGTTCCGCGCCTGGTTCGACGACGCCCGCACGCAGGGGGCGCCGCAACCCGAGGCGATGACGGTGGCGAGCACCGACGTGCAGGGCCGTCCGTCGGCGCGCCTGGTGCTGCTGCGCGGCCTCGACGACCGCGGCTTCACCTTCTTCACCAACTACGGCAGTCGCAAGGCACGCGAGCTCGACGGGAACGCGTTCGCCGCGCTCGTGTTCCACTGGTGGGTCGTCGGCCGGCAGGTGCGGGCGACGGGGCTCGTCGAACGGGTGAGCGAGGCCGAGTCCGACGAGTACTGGGCCACCCGCCCGCGCGGCAGCCAGGTGGGCGCGTGGGCGTCGCAGCAGAGCGCACCGGTGGTCGACCGCGCCGCGCTGGAGGCCGCGGTCGCGGAGTCGGAGGCGCGCTTCGAGGGATCGGACGTGCCCCGGCCGCCCGACTGGGGCGGCTACCGCGTGGTGCCCGAGGTCGTGGAGTTCTGGCAGCATCGCGACGACCGCCTCCACGACCGCCTGCAGTACACGCGCGCCGGCGACGACTGGGTGATCGAGCGCCTGCAGCCCTAGCGCTGGTCGCGGCCGGGGAGCGCGGGACCGCGCAACTCGACGGTCTCGGTGCCGTGCTGCTTCTCCCAGCCCATCACCTCGAGCACGGTCATCATCACCACGAGCCGGCCCGAGATGAGCAGCCGAACAACAGGCCGAACACGACACCGATCGTGCCGTAGAGCGCCGACGACTTCGCGACGAGCCGCGGCACCACGATCCCGCCCGCGATCTTCAACACCTCGAGCACGACCCCACCCGCGATCGCCGCGGGCGGCAACGCGCCACGGCACGCTCGGTTGGGCAGGACCAGCGTCCACATCCACAACTTCGTGTTGACCGCGACGCCGGCGACGAACACGAGCGGCGCGACCGCGATGGGGAACCGTTCGAGGAACGACGTCACGTACACGCTCACCGCGATGACCACGCCGAAGCCGACGAGCCAGCCGAGACCGAGCAGCCGCTCCTTCGTCGCGCGGTGGGGCACGCGCCACGCGACGTCGTACGCGGTTGCGATCGAGAGCGCGAACCCGCTCCCCGTCCAGATCAGACCGACGAGTCCCACGATGCTCGCGACTTCGCGTGTGTCGCGCGCCCGGTCGACCGCGTCGGTCACCGTCTTCGCGGCCGTGCCGGTGACACCAAGGAAGCTCACGATGTTCTCCGCGACGTTCTGCCGGTCGGCGTCCACGAACCCGACCACCGCGACCGCGAGCAGCGTGATCGCGAAGAGTGCGAGGAACCCGTACAACGTGATCGCGGCGGCGTTGGCGCGTCCGTTGAGCTGGTTGAAGCGCAGCACGAACGCGCGCACCCAGTCGACGGCCTGACGCAAGCGGGTCCTGACGGTGGGGGACGTGACGAGCGCTCCTGTGCGGGAAACGGAGACCCCGGAGGGTCGCGCAGTTATAGCGTGCAGGCACTTCGCCAGGCGGACAGCGCCGGCGTCACGGGAGGAGCGCCCCGCATGCGGCGATCGATCGACGACGCGACCGACGACCATCCGGCCGACGACGACGAGCGGCCGCCCGTGAACTGGGCCGTCGCCCTGAGCGACGACTGCGACGCGTGTGGGATGGGCGAGCCCCGGGTGGTGCTCACGGTCGAGGAGGTGGGTCGGGCCGGACTGGGCCTGGTTGCGCACCTTGCGCCCGCCACGGCCCGCCGCTTGCGGGTGGCCATCCGCGACGCGCTGCGTGAGATCGGCGAGGAGCCCGGCCCGTAGGCTGGTCGTCATGACCCAGCCGCCCGTCGAACCCCCCACCGACGCGCCGCCGGCCGACGCGCCGAAGACCCACGCGACCGCGGACGACGCCGCGCCGGTCGAGGAGCTCGATGAGCACACCCGGCTCCTCCAGGAGGTGCGCGCGAAGTACGGCGACGCGCCGCGGCAGGGCTCCCTCAAGAAGCTGCAACCCGGTCAGGGGCTCGCGCTGCTCGCGATCATCGCCTGCGCGTGGACACCGTTCATCCTGTGGTTCTTCTTCGGTCCCGCGGCACTCGTGCTCGGCGGCCTCGCGTACCGTCAGGGCGAGAAGCGGGCGAAGTGGATCATGCTCGCCGCGGTGCTCTGCATGATCGCGGGGATCGTCATGAACAACCTCCCCGACAAGTTCGTCTCGAACTAGCGGATCCGGCTAGCGGATCTGGCCGAGGTGCACCACGTACCACTGGCCGCGCCACGAGATCAGTGACGTGACCGGGAACGAGTGCGACTGCCCGTCGACCGTGTAGTTCAGCGTCGAGCCGAACACCCGCCAGTACGAGCCCTTGTTGTACTCGACGCCGGGGGTGATCCACTGCGCCTGGTCGTTCGGCACCGTCATCCCGGTGAGCTGCGCGCGTGACGCGGCGTCGCCGAGCTGCGCGTGGAGCGAGTGGATGTCCTGCTCGTAGTTCGCGATGAGGCGGCTCTGGTAGTCGCCCGCCGGATCGCTGATGTCCTTCACCTGCTGGTAGGCGCTGAGCGGGAAGAAGAAGGGACGCGCGAGCGACGGGTCGTCCTTCACGATCGCCTGCCACAGACCCTGCACGCCGGCGTCGAACTGCGCGCCGCTCGCGGTCGGCTTCTCGTCGGTCTGCGGCAGCGTGCCCGGGTCGACGGTGGTGGTGGTCGGCGTGTCCTTGGCGTCCTTCGTGCTCTTCGCCGCGGTGGTGGGCGGGGCAGTCGCGGCGGTGGCGGGCGTCGCCGGCGCGGCCGTCGTCGTGACCGGCGCGAGCGTGGTGACGGGTGCCGCGGCCACGACGACGGTGGCGTCGGAGGAGCCGCTGCGGTCGGGCCCGAGCGCGACGAGGAGGATCCCCACGACCGCGGCGGCCACGACGACGGCCGCGGTGGCGGCGCGTTGGCCCGCGGGGTCGTGGCTCGGCTCGGGGTCCCTCACCCGCGCGACGCTAGGCAACGGCGGGGGCCTACCGTGGCACCGTGGACGACGACCGCACCGACGACGACGCCGCGCCGGCCGGCGACGGGTTGGAGGCCGGGTTCGAGGACGGGTTCGAGGCCGGGTTCGACGAAGAGGACGAAGCGTCCGAGGACGGTCCCGACGCCGCCGGCTTCGAACGGCCCGTCGACCGCTTCCGCCGTGGCGCGGTCGGCTCCGTGGTCGCCGCCGGGCTGCTGGGACTCGCCGACGCGCTCGAGGGCCGCACCAAGGAGGAGGTGGCGATCGTGCAGGAGGCGCCGACCCCGCCGGTGCGCGAGCCCCGTCGCCTGGAGCTGCTGCTCGACCCCGACGACCCGTCGAAGTCGCTCGTCTTCCTGCCCGACCCGGCGCCCGACACGCCCGACAGCTCGCCCAGGTTTTCGCGAGCGACGACGAGCGCTAGTTCATCTGCGCGATCGAGCGGTTCAGGCGACGTCGAGGCCGCGAAGAACAGCATCTCGAGGGTGCGCCTTCAGGTAGGTGTCGAGCACGATCGTCCTCGTGACGACCGTGGAGAAGTGCGGGTCGTTCGGGTCGCTGTAGGGCGCGAGGTGCGTGCCGTTCACGAGCGACATCACCGTCTTCGGTTCCTGCAGGTTCGCGGCGTCCCAGGCGACGGCCTCGTCGAAGGGGTTGTACTCGTCGATGTCGCTGTGCACGTGCAGGATCGCCCGGCCGTTGGGCTGGTACGAACCCGCGTAGGCGAAGCTCGCCGCGTACGACACGACCGCGCGCACGCGCGCGTCGAGGCGGAACGGCTGGAAGCCGTCGCCGAACGAGATGTACCCACCGTCGGAGTGACCGGCCACCGCGATGCGCTGGGGGTCGACGAGGTTCCCGAGCACCCCGGTGCCGGCGGCCGACTGGTCGAGCACCTGCGTGGTGACGAACCAGGTGTCGGGCCAGAGGTCGGCCCAGCCGACGGTGTCGCTCGGCCCCGCGGGCTGCCCGCTCAGGATCGGGTAGGTGGGGGCCACGACCACGTATCCCGCCTGTGCGATGCGCGTGAGCAGCGCGGCGTAGGTCTGCGGCGTGACGCCGTAGCCGTGGGCGAACATCACGAGCGGGTAGGGGCCGTTCTGGCGGTCGGTCGGGTACCAGACGCTGGTGGGCAGCGAGCGGTACGGCGCGCCCGGGTACGCGTCGAGTGCCGGCGTCGCGCGCGTGAAGTCGGTGAAGGTGGTCTGGTACGTGGCGACGGAGTGGGTGACGCCGACGGTGGTCGGCGGGACCGGCTCGGGCGGCGGGGGTGCGCACGCCGCCGCGACGAGCCCGATCGCGGCCACGAGGGCCGCGACAGCGAGCCGGCGGGTGCGTCGAGTCCGGGGGAGGGACATCCCCGCGAGGGTAGGGGCTCCGGGCCCCCGCCCTGGCCCGGGGCGGCATCAACGCCTGATCAAGCGGACCCCGGCGACCCGTGCCCGGTCAGAGCAGCAGGGGGATGCCGGCGCCCCGGGTGTCGTCCCTGTCCTCCACGGTCAGGCGGTGCTCGACGACCTGGTCGACGGACACGATGGCGATGCGGTGCTCGGCGGCGAACCGCTCCAGGTAGGGGAAGCGGGCGGGGGAGCCGTCCTCGCAGAGGACCTCGCAGATCACCGCGACCGGGGGCAGGCCGGCGAGCCGGGCGAGGTCGACGGACGCCTCGGTGTGGCCCCGCCGCTCCAGCACGCCGCCGGGGCGGGCCCGCAGCGGGAACACGTGGCCGGGGCGCGAGAAGTCGCCGGGCCGGGCGGCCGGGTCGAGCACCCGTCGGATGGTCGTGGCCCGGTCGGCGGCGCCGATACCGCTCCCGGCGGTGACGTGGTCGATCGACACGGTGAACGCGGTGTCGTTGCCGGCGCGGTCGGGCGGG